>CALFMO010000001.1 GCA_937879855.1 uncultured Acidobacteriaceae bacterium
GGCCTAGGACATCGCCCTTTCACGGCGGTAACACGGGTTCAAATCCCGTCGGGGACGCCAACAAAACAAAAGATTTATCGGAGTCGAGCCATTTCGCCGTGGGTTTGAAAGGGTTCGATAACAGAAAGTCACTCCTTGAAAGCATGTTCTCCCGCCAGTTCTTATCTCGGCAGCAGAATCATTTTCACCAACTTCGTCTGTGCAGCACGCTTGGTTGAAGTGACGGCCTGGGTATAGGTATCCGCCGTCACTTTGTAGTTCGAATGGCGCAACAACTCCTGAATCGTCTTGATATCTTCGCCATTCGCCTTCATCAAAGTGCCGAACGTGTGTCGCAGCGTATGCCACCCCACGTTGCCCGGAATCTCTGCCGCTTCGAGCGCCGGCTTTAGATGGGCGCGAAAAAGCGACCCCGGCCAATACGGTTGTTTGCCCTTCTTGTGTGGACTGGCAAACACCCAATCGCCCGGTTGGGCATAGGGAGCCTGGATCTTCCAATTCAGCAGGACCTCGGCCAATTCCGCGTCGAGCGGGATTGGCTTGCGCGAAGCTTCTGTCTTGCAGCGGGTGATCTTCTGCTTGACCACGGCACGAGTGACGTTTACCTCTAACGCTTCGAAGTTCACGTCTTCCCATTTGAGGCCGAGCAATTCTCCCACTCTCAGACCACTTGATGCATCGAGCAGAACCGCTGTGCGGCAAGGCTCCCCCAGATGTGAAAGAAAGGCCTTGATCTGCTCGATGGTCAGAACCACCGGAGTGTTTCTGCGCTTGGCACTCTGCCGAACGTGAGTGATGGGATTGCGCGTCGCCCATTCCCAACGAATGGCATGGCTGTAGACGGCGCTCATGATGTTCCTGATCTTCGCCTTGCTGCCAGGTGCCAAGGTAAGGGATTTCAGCCATTGTTCGACCTGCACGGACTTCACGTCCGGCAGACGATACGACTTCCAACGTGGCAGAATCCACTTCCTCAAATAGCCTTGGTAAGTGTCCTGCGTGGCATACGACTTTCGGTTCTCGTCCTCGGCGATTTCTTCGGGGAGATCTGACTTCTTGTAGAAGATGTCCGGCATTTCGTGTTGGCGATAATGCTGGACGAGGGTCTCGAAGCAGATCTCCTTCAATTGCTGCCGAGGGGTTTGTTCGTTGATGGTGAGACGTAAAGCGTCCACCGCATTTTGCGCGTCGGACTCGGTCTTGAATTCCTCGACCGTGCCAACCACTACTTTGCGATATCTCTTCGTTCCATCGGGTTGGATTTCGTACCATCTGAATATCCAAACGTTTTGGCCTGACTTGCGCTTTACGCGCTGAAGACTTCCTTTCTGGTGTCGTGCGCGCCTGAACATTTTCTCTCCTCTCTTTTAGGCGGCACGGATCGCTGGCGAACAGCTTAGCGTGACTCGCCCTACCGAGTCGAGCGAGAATTCAACTAGCCATCTTGTGTTCAAGCCAGTCGTTTAGAACGGAAGCGCGGAAGCGCCACAGCCTACCAACTTGCACACCCGTGATCACACCGTTGCGAGCCATTTTCTGAAGAGTCTTGGGATGGATTTTCAGTAGAGCTGCTGCTTCATCGCTATCGAGCAACTGTTCAAAGGTCATTTCATGGATTTCCGCCTTGTGGGCTGGTGTGGAAACAAGGTTGGACATCGCCGTCTCCGAGAGTGTTTTTGTGCAGCTTGGGAGCTGTCAGAGCAGTTTGAAGGTACGTTCAGACGCGGAGCGGAGTCCAATTCATTTTCGGAAAGGCCTTATGCGCAACAGGAATAATCTAGGCGAAAATCTAGAGACGAACTCAGGAACGGCCATCCATAGGTGCTTGCCGTGTCCCAGTATGTTCATCAGTGACCGACAACTCCTGATAATTCCTACACGCGCATCGGGTGGTGTCGTGTGCTTTCATCTGTCTCGCTAAAGAATTGCGGCTAATGTCTTCTTCGCAGACATCGATCCAGGGTTCTCCGTCACTAACCCTTCTTTCCTCTGCTAATCGGAGTGAACGTAAGTACACATCTGCGTTCGCTCGTAGCAATGAGGAGGACATGCACGTAACTGCTTTCGTAACCAAACAAGAAAGCAATTGTGTTCGGGATGTTGTGCCAACGGCCGCACGGTATGAGTGCCAGGAATAATGATCTGATGAGAAAGTATTGGACGCTACATACTCTGCACTACTAGGGTGAACCAAACGCAGCGATCTGAGGATCAACGCTGGAGGCTCCCATGTCGCGTTTCACTCAAGTAAACGGTCCGCCCCGGAAGCGAAGAGAGATCCGCTCTCGGTTAACACTCACAAAAGCTTCACTCCTCGCTCTTCTGCTGCTTACACCGCTGGCCCTTCAAGCCCAAGGGAGTCCTTTCGATACTGGTTTTAACGCACTGCAAACGCTGTTCACTGGGACAGTCGCGAAGGTCGCTAGTCTGATCGCCATCGTGATCGGAGGTTACGGCTTCGCCCACGGAGAACCCGGTGCAAAAAAGGCACTGGCCGGCGTCGCCGCCGGAACGGGCATCGCCGTTCTTGCCGTGAATGTCCTGAGTTGGCTCTGGGGCGTATAGCGCCATTCCCAGCCACCTTCAACCGGCGATTGCGCGAGGGCGTCATGCCAGACAGAGCACACCAGAAGCGCCGTACAAATCGAGTCTTCAAGAGTCTGCACAAGCCGCTCACCTACTTGGGCGTTGAGCGGACGCTCTTCTACTTCGTCTGCGTGAGCGCCGTGGGCGCCTTCAACCTCTTCAATTCCATTCTCGCAGGTATCGCCGTCTTCATTGGCGGCTTTGCCTTCGGCCATTGGGTAACGAACAGCGATCCGGCATTCCTCCGCATCCTCGCAAAGTCCGAACGCTACAAGCTGCGCTATGACGCCGCGAAGCAGCAGGTTCCCCGCGTGGAGGTAGTGTGATGCTGCGCCTCGACAAGGTCATCAAGCCGTGGAAAGAGAGTGCGGCTCTCAACGACCACATCAACCTCTATGGCTTTTGGAACGAGACGGCCTTCCTTACCAAGAGCGGTGATGTCGGCATGATTCTCAGCGTTCCCGGCGTGGACTACGAAAGTCTTGACCGCTCGGACCAAGAGTATGCAGTGAAGCGGTTGGAAGCGGCGCTGAAAGCCTTTGGCCCAGGCTTCCATGTTTACCAATATCTCTTCAAATCGAACCGCCCCGACATACCGTTCGCAACATATGATGACCCGATTGTGAAAGCGGCGATTGACCAGCGCCGGAAGTTCTTTGAAGCCAAACGCGACCATCTTTATGAGATTGAAATCTTCTACTGCATCCTGCTCGAAGGGTCCCGGTCGAAGACCGGCGTCGGCACGGCGCTAGCTCGACTGTTACGCGATCCAGAGGGCGCGATTGCCGAACTCAAATCGCAGTTCACCAACGACAACATGAAGAAGTTGTTACGGACGCATATCGAGCGGGATCTTCAACGGCTCGACCAGCACGTGCAGGCATTCGCTCGGCAGCTCGCAGATTTCATGCAAGTAGAGGTCTTGAATCAGCAGGGGCAATTCACGTTTTTCCGCCGCTTGCTGAATTATGACGACTGGCGTATTGCGGGTAGACCGCAGTCCACACAGTTTCTCGACTATCAGGTGGTCAACTCCGACATCGAAGCGGAACGCGATCATCTGCGGGTCGGCGATCACACCGTCCGCGTACTGACGATGAAAGAGGCGATCACCGAGACGCGGCCTCTAGTGCTGGACGCTCTGCTGAAGATCTCGGCCAAGTTCTATGTCGTCACGGAGTGGACGCCGTTGCCCGCAGACAAGGCCCGCAAAGAAGTGAACAAGCGCCGCCGCCACTTCAATATGTCCAAAAC
>CALFMO010000002.1 GCA_937879855.1 uncultured Acidobacteriaceae bacterium
CAGCATCCGATGGGCTACCGTTTCTCCTTACTCACCCTGTTGTTTTCAGGAGTATGTGAACAGATTAAACACTCGAATCCACCAAAGTTTCGTCTAAATTTGTAAACCTTTGTAAAACATGGGGGCCTGCAAAACAAATCGCATTACTCTGCGGATTTTCAGTTTGGCAGCGAAACCGGTCTCGTCGCCATCAATTCTGCAAAGCGTTTATCCTTTCGCAGCGATGCAAACTCTTCATCCTTGTACACATTCTTCAAATCTTTGTAGCCCTCTTCCATCGCCTTTCTCAGATATTCCAGCGAGCGGTCGGAATAGCCCATCTTGGCGTAGAGTTTCGCGACCGTGTAGTCGTAATGGGCGCGATCGCCAGGGCTGGGCAACTGCGCCTGCACGCCTCCGCGTGAAGTCCTCTCGAAAACGTCGGGATCGAGTTGCACCGCTTTCTCGTACGCGAGCACAGCGGGCTCGAACTCTCTCTTGGCGAAGAGCGCCGCTCCCAGGTTGCTGAAGAAGGACGCAGACGTGCTATCAATCGCAATGGCTCTGCGGTATTCCTTAACGGCAGCACCGTATTTTCTTTCTTCGTAAAAGACCACTCCGCGATTGTTGAAGGCATCGGCAAACTTGCGATCAGCCTTGATCGCTTGATCGAATGACTTCTTTGCCTCGCGATAGCGCTGGATCATCAATTCAGTAATGCCGATCTTGTTCAGCAAACGCGCAGGATTCGGCTGCTTGACCAGCGCCGCGCGATAGTAGTCGAGCGCGTCGAGGTAAAGTTTCTCCATGCGCAACTGATCCGCCCGCGCCTCCAGGTCGGCGGCAGTAGCATCCGGCGCCGGTGGATCGATCGACCGCAGTATCGGGGGCTTAATCTGAACTTGTTCGGAGTGGGGAGCCTGGGCCCACGACGAACTCAAGAGGACACAGACACACAGGGTTAGAACGGAAACAGGAACCAGCCAAAAACGCGGGCAGGACGACATAGGCCACCCCCAGCTAGTGACCTAATTCTGGCACACTTTCAGACTATCGGCGAAGGATTTTGCAGGAGGGTTTTGGGTGTTGGGTTCTGGGGGTTGGGCTGCGGTAACCGCGCCATCGGCGGAAGACCTAATGCCTAAGACCTAACACCCAGTTCTCAGTGAGGCGCAGGCTGCCCCGTCTGGGCTGGATCCGCCGGCTTCTGCGCGGGCGCAGAACTCTTGTCGTCCTTGAAAATCCCGGCGATCTTGCCGAAGAACCCCTTCTTTTTCTGCGCGTTCTGAGGATTATTCGGGTCTTCCTGAATGGCCGCATCGCCCGGGGCTGGGGGGAGAGCCTGAGGCTTGCTTCCACCCCCGAAAAGCTTCGAGAAGAACCCTCTCATTCCCTCTTGTGCGTCACAAGTCTCGCGCGGCTCAGTTCCCGCCACGAAGGCGGAAACATAGTCATCCGGGCAAGTCGGTGTCGCCAACCGGTTCGTAATCTTGTCCAACTGCACATCCACCACGCCGGTAGGCTGCTGGAATGCCCGCATGTCGGAATACTGCGGCAGAGCAGCCGCTTTCTTCATGAACTCCGTCCAGATAGGCGCGGCGGTCATCGCGCCGCTCAGGCGCAAGTCGCTGTAATCGTCATAACCCACCCACACAATGCACAGCAGATTCGACGTGTAACCCGCGAACCATCCGTCGTGCGAACTGCCGGTCTTTCCCGCCGCGGGTGCCGTGAACCCTCGCAGCCGCACCGCTGTATACCCCAGCCCGTAGTTGATTACGCCCTCCATCATGTTGGTCATGACGTAGGAAATTCTCGGGTCGAGCACCTGCCGCTGGTCGGTGTTATAGTTCGCGATCACATCGCCTTTGCCATTGCGCACGGAGCGCAACAATATCGGCGACAGCCGCACCCCGTTGTTCGCAAATGTCGTGTATGCGCCCGCCATGTCCAGCGGCGACGCGTCATACGAGCCCAGCGCCATCGCCGGCGTGGCCTTCACCGACACGATCCCAGCCGACTTTGCCAGGTTTGCCACCTTGTCGTAGCCAACCTCTTCCGCCACCTTCACGGTCGCGTTGTTCAGCGACATTGCCAGCGCGTATCGCAAGGAAACATCGCCGTGATATTCCTCTTTGTAGTTGCGCGGCTCGTAAATCTGGTCGCCGTAGGCGAAGCTCGAGGGCGCATCGGTGACAACCGAAGCCGGAGTCAGTACTGTCGGCGAGCCGTCCAGCGCACTGTTCATCGCCGCGGCATATACAAACGGCTTGAAGATCGATCCCGTCGGCCGCTTCGACACTGCGTGATTCAACTGGCTCCAACCGTAGTCGCGTCCCCCAACCAACGCCAGCACCGCTCCGGTGTGCGGATCGAGCGCAACCAGCGCGACCTGCGCCTGTGGCCCCGGCAACACCTTGGTTTCGAACTTCTTCCCTACTTTCACCTTTTTCGTGCGCAGTTTCTTCACCTGCGCATCCACCAGCTTGATGCCCGACTCCACGGCTTCCGCCGCAGCCTTTTGTAACTCTGGATCGAGTGTCGTATAAACGCGGTATGACTGATCATTCAACTCGTTCTCGTTGAACTTGCTGATCAACTGGTCTCGCAACATGTCCACGTAATACGGCGCGTCGCTGGCCTCCACGTTCGGTGGCGCCAGCTTCAACGGCGCAGCCTTGGCTTTATCCGCCTGCTCGCGGGTGATGGCGTGCGTCTCCACCATCGACTCCAGCACCAGGTTCCGCCGCTCCATGGCGCGCTCTGGATGCCGGTAGGGCGAGAGATAACTGGGACGCTGAATCAATCCCGCCAGCAATGCCGCCTCGGGCAGCGTAATGTCTTTCAGGTCTTTGTTGAAGTATGCCTTCGACGCCTCCGCGAATCCGCTGATCGAGAACGATCCTCTCTGCCCCAGATCTACCCAGTTCGCGTAGAACTCGAAAATCTGTTTTTTCGTGAACTTCTGTTCCAATTCCTCCGCGATCAGCATCTCCGTCAGCTTGCGCCGGATGGTCTTCTCGGGAGTCAGAAAGAAACCGCGCGAAAGCTGCATGGTGAGGGTCGAGCCGCCCTGCTCGTGCCGTCCGCGCACCACGTCGATCCACGCCGCCTCCGCCATGCGCAGAAAATTCACTCCGCTATGCTCAAAGAAGCGCCGGTCTTCAATCGCCAGCACCGCCTGCACCATCATGGGAGGAATGTCGTTGTACTTCACTAACTCGCGCTTCGAGCGCTGCTCTGCGTCGAACAGCGCCGTCACCAATTGCGGCTCGAGTTCGTATGCGGACAGATCATTGCCGTTGCTGCTGATCTGGTCTACCTGCCCGTCGTGAATCATGATGCGGGCCGGTTCCGGGCTGTGATAGGACTCTGGCCCGGGGGTAATCTCAATCCCGTCCTTCAACAGGTGAAAACTGCCGAGAGGAGATTGGGCATCCTTATCTGCGTAGCCGGCACGTCGCAACTCGTTAGCAATTTCCCGCAGCTCAATCTTCTCGCCATCCCGTACGGTCTTCGGCAGCGCGTAAATCTTCGCCGAATTCGCGAACACCGGGGTACGAAACCTTTTCTCGATAATCTGGTCGTACTTGATGTAAAAGTAAGAAAACAATACCGTAAACGACACTGCGAGTATAAGAAATACGACCAAGGCCGCTCGCAACACGGGGTCGTGGGGCATCCAGCGGAAGACCCTGCCTCCATCTCTGGCCTTCGGTATTCTGATCTTGATCGTCACGGTTTGAGAGCTTTCGCTGATCTGAACGACTTATGGGTGGAACAATTCCTCATTCTTTCAGACGTTGGGATGCCCAAAAAGGTTTGTGTCGCTGCTCCAGCCAGCAAATTTCGCACTCATGGTGACTTTCGAACAGTTCGCAAGCCACTGCAGGAATACCATTATTGTACCGCTATCCCAGAAATGAAAAGAGACCCGCAGTACATGCGAGTCTCCAAGCCGTCAACAGCTTTCACCCGCCTAGGGCCGAAGATCGAGCGAACTGGCTCTGCGCTCCTCGGCCTTTTCGTCGAGTCTCCTTAGTGCGGATCGGTTACAGCAAACTCCCCGCCAGACGGCCCGAGACCCGTTATCGGCTTGCTACTGACACTCAATGCGCCAGTCGTGGTATTGACGGCCGCCACGGCCACTTCAGCGCTGGGCTGCGTGAACAGGTAGGCGCCGCTCTGATCGAATTGTCCCTGGGTGCCTACGACAGCGGTGAAAGGTGAACCCGCCACCGCAGTCACCGCTCCGGTTGTAGTGTTGATCTGGTAACCCTCCGTACCAAGGCTAGTACTTGAGACAGTTGCGTTGAATGTGTAAACAAATTTTCCGCTCGGGTGGACGGTCAAGCTGGAGGGAATAAGGGTCGTCGCAAATGGCGAGCCCGCCACCTGCGCAATCGCTCCTGTCGTTTGGTCAACGGAGAAAACGTAGATATGGTTGTCGCTGCCAACGCCGTTATTTGCCCCGTTGCCGGTTACGCCAAATAGAAAATTGCCGGTAGGCTCGCTCTCGAGCTGAGCGATACTGATGGAGAAGGGACTACCTGCCACCGATGTAAGAGTACCGGTTGAACCAATGGCAAACACGGTTACCGTGGTGCCGAGGTTCGATTCCGTTACATAGAGATATTTGCCCAGACCGTCGGTAGTAAGCTGACCGGCGAAAGCCGCGGTTGGAGACGAGCCTACGGTACTCAGCGCTCCACTCGTTTGATCGATTGCAAAAACTGTAACCTGCTGGCCGTTTGCCGCGCTTTCAAATAAGAATTTTCCCGCTGGATCCGAAGCAATTGAATCCATTTCCGCGTTGGGCGAGACGAAAGGGCTGCCCGTAATGGGGGTTAAAGCTCCAGTCCCGCTAGCGATCGAGTAGGCGTACGTCTTTAAACCGATCGCCTGATACAGCCATTTCTTCTGAACGATCAACATGCTCCCGCCGCCGGTTTGCAGCAGATTGGGGTGCACGAAATTTGGGACGAGACTTAAATTGCCGGACGTATCGACGAAAGCGGCGTCGATGACTCCCGAGTTCAAGAAGTAGTCAAACGCGGCGACATTGGTTGCTGTGCCACCGTTCCCGAGCCCGCCCCCGCTTGACGAACTACAGGTTGAACTGCCAAACGTTGCGCCACACGTATAGTGGCCGCAGCCTGCCTGCCACATCGTTGCCAGCACCACCACTGAACTAAGGAGTACTCGAACTCGCATCGTCATGACTTCTCCCACCGGAATCTCTGGCCGCCGTCTCGTGAAAAACTCATTTCCCAAGCCGATGTTAGAGTTCGTCGTAACCTTGTGACAAGTTACGAACGTCATTTTACGCAGTGGTCTCGCGGCCTTTTCGAGTGGTCGCACCGCGATTGTTCTTATCTCGGCGCTCACCGATTTACGTGAGCAATTTGCGTTGGCGCAGAACTTTCGTGCCCGATCTTCGACTCGAAATCAGCAAACTTTCCAACCTGGCAATCGGTGACGAGGAGGTAGGGAACTTCGTCGACTCACCGGCTTCACGTGAATCTTATTTTGTCGGACTAGGTCTAGACTTCCAACCTTAGCCTGAGAAAAGGAGCCAAGAGGGTTCCCCAGCAGCGGCTACGGATGAATCTAAGCCCGATCGCTCCCTTCAGCGGGTGGCCTGGAAGTAGTTTTCTTCCAGGATTCGGCGATGGTGCAACTCGTGGCCGGCGATTATGTAGGCCAGAGCTCGGACGGTTACTTCGTTCTTATTGGCAACGCCGCGGCGGGTCCAGGCAGGTTCCTCCACGTTGCGGAGGAGGGTTAGGGTGGAGTGGCGGACGGCGATGTAGTCGTCGATGATCGCCGCCAGGGAGGTGACGGCGAAGGGGCCATTGCGGACGTAGTCGTCCTGCTCGAAGCCTTCCATGGGCGTCTGGTCGCCGCGGGCGATGCGCAGGGCGCGGTAGGCGAAGACGCGCTCGGTGTCGCAGACGTGGCCGAGCACCTGTTTCGCCGTCCATTTGTCGGGAGCGTAGCGGAAGTCGCCTTCCGCTTCGTCGCGGCCGCAGAGCAGCATCAGGGTCTGGCGGCGCTGGGCATCGAGGGTCGCCAGAATGTCGGAACCGGCGACTAGTGAAATGTAGCGGTCATAGTAGGGCGCGTACTCGCCCGGCTCAGGGTGTGCGATGGTCAACGATGGGGGAGTGATGACTGCGGCTTCTGACATGCCTGGCTCCAACTTCCCTAAAGTATCGAATCAAGCAGGATTGATACCCGTCTCTCAAAATATAACTGGTCTATCGTTAGACGAGTTACGGAGAATTTCGTTTTCCCGACGTCTGGGGGCATCCAGCATACCTTGGTGAGTTGCGAAATGGGAGCGGCGGAGGAGTTTTTCCGGGAATCGTTACATGGCGATGAGCAGAAAGTATGCAGCCCAGAGCGTGGACTGACGCGAAGGTTTGAGTACTAATGGACGTACCCATGGAGGAACTCTCGATTGAAAATAAAGGATTTTCCACAGCACTCACCTGAGGTTGCGGGAGTACAATTCGCTTTGGTCACGTAAGTGCGGCCAGTGACTCCTAATCCCAAAAAGGAAGGATCTTTTAACCCCATGTGGAAGCCGACCAATCAGCCTACGACGCCTGCCCGCCCTGCCGAGCCGGAACGCCCGACTCCGTCTGCGCCCAGCGCGCCAACCATGACATCGACGGCGAGTGAACCCGCCGCTTCTCGACCCATGAGCACGACCACGGCCGACCAGGCGACGATCGGCAAGTCGCTGGTGATTAAAGGCGAGGTGACGGGCTCGGAGTCACTCTACATTGACGGGCGCGTGGAAGGTTCGATCAACCTTGCCGGCAATCGCGTGACGGTGGGCCGCAATGGAGTGGTTGCCGCCAACATTAATGCGCGCGAGATCGTGGTGCTGGGCAAAGTGCGCGGGAACCTGACGGCCAGTGATCGCGTGGACATTCGCAGCGACGGTTCGCTGACGGGCGACGTAATTGCGGCGCGCATCTCGATTGAAGACGGCGCGTTCTTCAAGGGCGGCATCGACATCCGCAAGGGCGGACAGCCGCAACAACAGAAGGCGAACGGCGAAGACAAGGCTGCTTCGGCCGAGCCGGCCGCAGTTGGCGCCCGGGCATAGTTTCGCCGCAAGAAAATTGGCCGGTGTCGAGAAGCGGGCATCCGCACGGATGCCCGTTTCCTTTTTTGAAGAACAGTAGACTCTGAACCTCCTCCCGCCGTACTCATCCTAAGATCGGATAATCCACTCGTTTGACGCAGATCGAAAACGCGTCCTAGCATGGGATGCGAAGGAGTCCTGTGTGATCGGGCAAGTCCTCGGACGTTGCCGCGTGCTAGCGAAGATTGGCGAAGGAGGCATGGGCACGGTCTACCGCGCCTATGACGAGGGCCTGCACCGCGATGTAGCCGTCAAAGTCGTAAGAAAAGACGCCGCTCTAGGCCCCTCAGCCAGCAAGAATCTGCTGCACGAGGCGCGGGCTTCTTCTTCGCTGTCCCATCCCAATATCTGCACGATCTACGACGTGGGCGAGACCGATGGCGAGTTGTACATCGTCATGGAGCTGGTCGAGGGCAAGTCCCTGCGCGACTTGAGCGCGGACGGCGGACTCGCGCCGGAGTCCGTGATGCGCTACGGCGCCCAGATCGCCGGCGCGCTCGCCCGGGCGCACGATCGAGGAATCGTGCACCGCGATTTGAAGACGGCGAATATTGTCGTCACCTCCGAAGGCTTGGTGAAAGTTCTTGATTTCGGTTTAGCCAAGACAGTCGGAGGCGGAATCTTCGAGGGCCCCACGCGCTCGTTTGCCAGTATCGAAAACGCATCCAGCGTGAGCGGCACTCTGCCGTACATGGCTCCCGAAATCCTTCGAGGCGACTCCGCTGATTATCGCAGCGATCTCTGGGCATTGGGCGTCGTGCTTTATGAAGCGGCTTCGGGCCGGCTGCCGTTTCAGGGCCGAACGGGTTTTGAGATCAGCTCCGCCATCATGCGCGAGATGCCTACCGCCCTTGGTCCTCCGGTGCCGCCGGGACTGTGGGCAATCATCCAGCGTTGCCTGACCAAGGAGCCGATGCAGCGCTATCAGCGCGCCAGCGAGGTGCAGGCGGCTTTGGAGGCTGTTCAGTCTGCCGCCATCGTGTCCAAAGATTCCGGCACGGATGTGAGTCCGCCGACCACGACGATGTTGCACAGCGTGCGGCACGCTCAGGTGAAGCGGGGAGATTTTCTTTTACTGGTGGGAACGACAAAAGGAGCATTCATTGTTCGTTCCAATGCGCAGCGCAGCCGTTGGGACGTCGGCGGCCCGTATTTCCACGGACACAATGTGTACGCGATGGCTTACGACGCGCGCGGAGGCCGGCATCGCATATGGGCTTCGACGCAGAGTTACTGGGGGACGCTGCTGCGCTCGAGCGACGATTTCGGAAAGAGCTGGACCAATCCGCGGCAGGCGCCGATTCGATTTCCATCCGATGCTGGAGTGTCGCTGAAGAACATCTGGCAGATAGCGCCCGGACGTCCCGAGGAACCTGACGTTCTGTATTGCGGCGTGGAGCCTGCCGCGCTGTTTGAAAGCCGCGATGCGGGAGAAACATGGTCGCTGGTGCGCGGCCTTTTCGATCATCCCCACCGCCCCCGCTGGGTGCCGGGCAACGGTGGTCTCGCGTTGCACACCATTGTGCTCGATCCGACCAACGCGCAGCGCATGTACGTAGCGATCTCCTCCGGCGGAGTTTACAAAACCAATGATGGCGGAACTTCGTGGACCGCTCAAAACCGCGGTGTCCGCGCCATGTTTATGCCGGATAAGTACCCTGAGTTCGGGCAATGCGTGCACAAGATCGCCTTGCATCCGGCGCATCCGGAGCGGCTTTTTCTCCAAAATCATTGGGGGTTGTATCGTTCGGACAATGCAGCCGAAAGCTGGATCGACATTGCTAATGGAGTACCCTCTGATTTTGGCTTTGCGATGATCGTGCACCCGAAGAATCCCGGGTCGGTCTACATCGTCCCCGTCGAGTCCGATGAATTCCGCTGCGCATGCGACGGGCGTCTCCGCGTTTATCGAACGCGCAATGCAGGCGCCTCATGGGAACCCCTGTTGCGTGGGCTGCCGCAGAAACGGGCTTACGAAACCGTCCTGCGGGATGCCATGACTGCGGACTCATTGGACCCTACGGGAATTTATTTCGGAACGAGAAGCGGGCAACTGTTCGGTTCGCGCGACGAAGGCAGGACATGGCACAAGATTCTGGAGGGCTTGCCCTCGGTGGTTTGCGTTCGGTGCGCGGTGTATGAAGACAGCTCGGGCGACGGGCAACCCGCTTTGTCGAAGTCCGCACCCTCGACTGCTACGCGGTCGAAATCGCTCTCCGCGAGCAAGTCACATTCGGCAAGCCAAACCCACAAGTCGCGTCCGACAAGGAAGAGATGATCGTGCCAGTGACTTTCCATATTCCCGGAGCACTGCGCGAATTCACCGCCGGGCGCAGCAAAGTTGTGGTTGAACAATCGCCGGCGAGTCTGGCCGAGGCTTTGTCCGTCCTTTGGACTCTTTATCCGGGCGTGCGCGACCGGATTGCCACTGAGCAAGGACAGGTTCGCGAACACATTAATATCTTCGTGGGCGATGAGAATTCCCGATACACCGGCGGGCTCGCGACTCCCATTCCTCCGGGAGCTGCGATTTCGATTGTTCCGGCGGTCAGTGGTGGGTGCGGGATTTCACGTCGACTTGTAAATAGCAAAAACCGTCTTAGGACCGTTGTTATCCTACGGCAGCTAGCCGCGTCGAAAGCCTACCTCAGGCGCTAAAGCACGATTTTTCGAGGTAGCCGTTTATGGCACGAGTAAACTCGTGCCCTTCCCTTTCGTATCTTCCCGTTCGCGTCTTCCCTTTCGCATCCTCCCTCTGGTGTCCTCCTCATTTACTCTTCCGCTCGTGCCTTCCCATGCATGGGGTTTCCGTTACTCCACAAACATGCAATCGCCGTAGGAGTAGAACCGGTAGCGTTGCGCCACCGCGTGCTCATAGGCGCGCAGCACATTTTGTTTTCCGCCCAGCGCGCAGACCAGCATCAGCAGCGTCGATTGCGGCAGGTGGAAATTAGTGAGCAGGGCTTGCACCACCTGAAACTTGTAGCCGGGATAAATGAACAGGTCGGCTTCTCCCGAGGCAGGGCGTATTTCACCCGCTCCTTTGAGGGTTGCGTATTCCAGAGTGCGCACCGTGGTGGTGCCGATCGCGACGATGCGCCTGGATTCGCTGCGCGCGCGATTGATTTTCGCTTCGGCGTCCGCTGAGATCGAATAGGCCTCTGAGTGGAGTCGATGATCTTCCACACGTTCGCTGCGTACGGGCTGAAAGGTTCCCAAACCGACGTGCAGAGTGATTTCGGCGGTTTCGATGCCGCGCTCGCGAATGCCGGTGAGGATCTCCGGCGTGAAATGGAGTCCAGCCGTGGGAGCGGCCACCGAACCACGCTGTTGTGCGTAGACCGTCTGATAGCGTTCGCGATCGGCTGAACAATCTTCGCGGGCAATGTAGGGTGGCAGAGGGATGTGGCCGATCTTTTCGACGCTCGCGAAGAAGTCATCGACCGGCGCAAAGCGGATGCATCGCTCGCCAAAGCTGCCGCGCGAGATCACTTCTGCTTCGAGCTTATCGTCCTCTCCGAAGAACAGATGTTCTCCGACCCCGATCTTTCGCCCGGGACGCACCAGGCATTCCCATTCGTTGGGATCGCGCTGTAATTGGCGTGTGAGCAGGACTTCAATGCGGCCTTGCAAAAAGTCTCGGGAAGCAGGATTGCGCGCACTCAAGGGCTGCGACCGTACTCCGCTGCGCCGGCCGTAGAGCCGCGCGGGAAACACCCGGGTATTGTTGAATACCACCAGGTCGCTTGGGCGAAGAAGGTCAGGAAAGTCGCGGAACTGTCGATCTTCGAGCCAGCACTCGAGCCGGTTTTCCGCATCCCCTGCTCCACTCTGCAGATGTAGCAGACGCGAGCCGGCCCGGTCCGCCAGCGGTTGCTGCGCAATCAATTCTTCCGGCAGTTCGTAATGGAAATCGGAGACCAGCACGCTCTTCGATTATAGGGATACGCGCTCAATCGGCGCCGTTCGCGGCATTAGGCCTATCGTGACCGCTTTGGTGAAATTTGAGATTGTTTCCCCAAGGGGCCTGCTGATACTATGCGAATTGTCGACTGCGCCCTGCTTTTATTCTCTCCCCAGGGTTCACCATGCAAGGGTAACCATGCCCATGGAACACAAACACAGGGAAGAAATCGTTCGCTACGGGCGCATGCTGCACGAGCATGGGTTCGTCGCCGCCATGGACGGGAATCTTTCCGTCCGGCTCAAAGGCGATCGAATCCTGGTAACTCCTACCTGCGTCAGCAAAGGCGCAATGCGTCCCACGGACATGGTGATCGTTGATATGGAGGGCAAGAAAGTCTCCGGCCGTCGCAACGTTACCAGCGAAATTGGCATGCACCTGTTGATCTATCGCACGCGCCCGGATATTCAGGCGATCGTGCATGCGCATCCGCCGACCGCGACCGGCTTTGCCGCCGCCGGTATTCCTCTGACCGAGCCTCTAGTCTGCGAAGTCGTGATGGGCCTGGGATGCATTCCGTTGGCGCGCTACGGAACTCCCGGCACTTCAGAACTGGCTCAGACTTTGGAGCCGTTCGTTCCAGACTATGACGCGATTCTCATGTCGAATCATGGAGTCGTCGCGTATGGGGACACGCTGGAACACGCCTACATGAAGATGGAGACGGTGGAGCATTTTGCCCAGATCGCCCTGGTCACACACCTTCTCGGACGGCAGCAGCCGTTGAAGGAAGTGGACATCGAGAAATTGCTCATGGCACGCACCAAATATTTTGGCGCGAAGATAGCCGCGTGCATGCCTTTGCCTCGATCGCCGCAAAAAGTCAGCTAACTAATTAAAACCCCCACATTAGCTTAAAAAGGACGCGGCTAGGAGGGGAACCCTCGCTCTCGTCCGCCCGCCGAGTTTCATCATCCCCCGCACCGGACGAATGCGACCGGGACCACGTTATTCTCCTCCTATGCGGAATCTCATTCCGGCGCGAAAGTTGATTGGCAAAGCAGGATATCCAACGACTTCGTTGTAGCGGCGATCTAGCGCGTTCTCCACGTTCATATAAGCCGTGATGCGCGGGCGAACGGCATACCATCCACCCAGATCCACGCGCGCGTATCCGGCAGCGTGATCGATGCCGAAGCCGAGAAAATCAGAGTCCGGACGCCGGCCGACGAAACTTCCGCCGAGATTTCCTCCCCACCGCGTACCAAGGTAGGACAACAATGCGGTCGCCGAATGTCGGGGACGGCGGAGCAACGGCTGGCCGGGGTTGTAGAGCGAATTGATGGGGGCGGGATTCTCCAGAATCTGTGTTGAGGTATAGGTGTAAGCCGTGTTCAACAGGAATCGCGAACGCAGCTTGGCTTGCAGGCCCGCCTCCGCACCGTGTGCGAGGGCCTGATTTACGTTGGCGTATTCACCGACGAAGTTGACCGGGTCGACCGTTAGATAATTAATTTGGTCATGGAAGAGGTTGTTGAAGTACGTTGCAGTGACGACATATTTGCTGTGCAAGAAATCCTGCTGAAGGCTGGCGTCAAACGCCCGCGTGTGCTCGGGCTTGAGTCCCGGGTTCGGAATATTGAACGGGTTTGGCGGAATTCCATTGAAGGTTTCCTCGAGGCGCGGTTCTTTGAAACCAGTCGCGTAAGAGAACCGCAGACGTGTCCCGGAAAAAATCTCGCTGCCGCGCAAGGCTTGCCAGGTGAGCGCGACCCGGGGCACTCCGATGTTGCCGAAGGCGCTGTTGTGAACGAAGCGAGCACCGGCGATGGCCGACAGCGTCCGCCACGTCACCTGTTGTTGTGCGTAGACGTCTTCACTCAAGCGCTGGCCATGCGTTTGTGAACCGAAGGCAAGGTTACCCACAAAGCCGTTTTCATTCTCTACGCGAAATCCGAAAGTGGTGTGTGCCCAGCTCCGCTCCGAGTAGTCGCCCTGATACTCGAACCCGGCGCGATTAATGTGGTCGACTTCGTGCGAAGGAAAGTCAAAAACGCGCGCGGGGTCTCCATTCAGGTTCAACTCGTTGTAGCGGTAAAGATAGTCGAAGCCCGTGAAGTGATGTTGCCAGCCCGACGGGGCGTTCACCGCGAGTTCGACGCTGCCGAGGAGAGCGTTCAGTTGTGACCAGTCGCTGGGATCCGGCGGCTGCAGCGGCGTGCCATTGAAATTCCACTCGCCCGAATCTCCCGTATGACTGTTCGAATGCCGGAAGCGCGCGCGCAGAGCGGTGCGACGGTTGAGAGCCGTACCCACATTCGCCCCCTCGAGGGAATCCGAGTACGCATTGTTGATGCCCGCGCCATTGGTATTGAATTGGCTGCCGAACAGGTTGTAGTCGAAACGGCCGCGAGCCCCGGCGAGTGAAGCGTAGCCTTTGGCAGTTGTGAAATTCCCGCCGTCGGCGCCGAAAGAAAGTTCTGGAACCGAGGTAGCGCCGGCGCGCGTCCAAACCTGCACGACGCTGGTCATGGCATCGGAGCCGTAGAGTGTGCTCTGCGCGCCGCGTACAAATTCCAACCGATCGGACTGATCGAGGGGGAGGGTGCCGAAGTCGAAAGTCCCGCCGGGTTCGTTGATCGTGACCCCGTCGACAATCACTTTGTTGTAGCGTGATTCTCCGCCGCGCACGAACAGCGAAGTCAGACCGCCGCGTTGCCCGGCGTCATTGACAATCGCCCCAGGAAGAAAGCGGATGGCATCGGCTGCAGCGGTCGGCTGCATGGTCGTGAGTTGCCCGACAGTAAGACTGTCGACGTCAGCTCCGCCGGCTTCGCTCGGCACCGGCGTTCGCGTGCCGCTCACCACCACGGTTTCCGAAGCGGTCGCGAGTCGGAGAGTCACAGTGATTTCTGTCTGAGATGACACTTCGAAGGTGTCAGCCGCAAAGCCCGGCGCTAAAACCTGAATCTGATAAGGGCCCGCGCCAGCCGTGGAAAGCGTCGCGACTCCTTCCGCAGAAGTCGCCTGCGTAGCCAGAATTTTCCCGTCGTCCTCGCGCACAAGGGAGACTTGTGCGCCCGCCACCGCGGCGGTTTCCGGATCAACTACTTTGAGTTTGAGATCGGCGGCCGAAGCGGTCGCGGTTAAAGAGAAAATCACTCCCAGAAAGAGACCAACGAATACGCGCATACCTTCCTCCTTTGCACGCGAAAGAGGTTGAAGTAGACGGATCGCGCCGGTCTCCTGGCTTTGCGAGTAAGGATGGATTCTGCATCCAGTAACGCCCACGGCCTTCCCGGTTTCCCAGTGGCCGAAGGCAATTTCCTCGCTTACAGTTGCGCGGCAGCGCGGGATTTACACCCGCTTCCCAGTCTTCACCGAGCGGCGAAGACGCGCGTTCCGAATGAGCTTACAAAGAGCAAGAAATACCGAGCAAGAAATCTAATCCTTGAGAATGAGGAAGTCAATCGCCGTGCGGCTGCGAATTTACTTTTTAAACCGTCCCACCACGTAGAGCACAATCGAGAGCAGGACACTCACCAGGATCGAAGTCGCCAGCGGGAAATAAAAAGTGGAGTTCTTGCCGCGATAAACTATGTCTCCGGGCAGGCGTCCCAAAGGCAGGTTGGCGCGGCCGAGTAGAATCACTACCACGCCCGCCACCAGCAGCAGGACTCCGAAGGCGATCAAGATTTTACCGAGGTCCGTCATGACGTCGACCACTCGCAGCTAAAGTGTAATCCTATTTCGTGACCTGCTAGAAAATCGGACGCGTTTTAGAAGATCGTGCCGTCATTTTTTAGCACGATTCTTATGGCGGTCAACCTCACTTGCCCTAGCGCCGCGCTCTTCAACCAGACCCGAACGGACCCATCGGCGAATTACATTGACAGGCTTCTAGACGCAGAGCATAGTGGAACGCCTTAGTTTTCGCTCCGTCCGGACCCATTGATTTTTCGGATGAGCGCAAGGCAGGCTCCCCCCGTTCTCGCAAGAGATCAAATCCAAACGCAAGAGGAGAGAACTGCGATGACAGTACGTCAGTTTGTAAAGACCATTGGATCAGGTGCGGCGATTGTAGCTCTAGCGATCATCATAGCTTCGCCGCGCGGACAAGCATCGGGTGAAAACGACGATCGGAACGGCGACGAATCAAGAATCAAACGTGGATTCGCAATCGCTCCCGTTCCGCTGAATATGGAAGGAAAGAACCCGGCACTGGTGGGACTAGGCAGTTATATTGTCAACGCGCAGGCCGACTGCGATGGCTGCCACAGCGCCGGCCCGCAAACCGAATTCGCACCGGGTGGAAATCCGTACTTCGGCCAGCCGACGAAGGTCAATCCGAAAACGTATCTGGGCGGCGGCAGGGATTTCGGACCGCTCATACCAGGCACGCCAGACATAATCTCCCGCAACTTGACACCGGATAAGACTGGGATGCCGGAAGGTGGGCATACATTCGAGGAGTTTCTTCAAATCCTGCGGACAGGTGTCGACATGGATCACCTCCATCCACCTTGTTCCGCTACTGTGACTACAAACTGCCTCCCGAAGCCCTTCGATGGCGATCTTCTCCAAATCATGCCCTGGCCTATCCATCACAACATGACGAACCATGACATTCGCGCTATCTACGAATATTTGAGCGCGATTCCGTGCATTGAAGGCCCGCCTGCGCCGAGCCCGTTGCACAACGACTGCGAATGAAAAGAGACGGCGAAGCCCACCCTTGTAGCGTTGTTTGCGACAGGGTGGGCCGAACCATCACGTAGGCCCCAGACGCATTCGCGTGGGGGCGCTTGGTTTGCCTCGCTGGCGGACGAATGCGTCCGCCGCTACGTAGGCAGTAGCGGAGTTAGCGAGATACTTTGAGATGCAAAGTACTTGACACATTCCCCCTCGCCTGATTAGACTTGCCTCATGTTCGACCCGCAGTCCCATCGTCTCCAGCGCTTTCATCGCTCGGTGCGACCCTCTCGCACTGCGCCTCAAGTCTTCGATGATCTGCGTTTCATCCGCGACACCATGGAGCGCTCCGCCGCTTTCACCGCGGTTTCGGGGTGGGGACAGGTCTTTCTCGGCGTTACCGCAGTGGGAGCAGCATGGCTTGCGTCCGGGCAGGGTTCGTCTTTCGCGTGGCTCCGGGTATGGCTGGCAGAGGGCCTTCTAGCGGCCGCCATCGGACTGCTCGCCTGCACCTGGAAAGCAAATCGCCGCGGATTACCATTATTTTCAGGACCGGCGCGCAAGGTCGCCCTTGGACTGGCGCCGCCTCTGGTCGCCGGAGCTTTCCTGACATTTTTACTGTTCCGCGCAGGCATGCAATCGGCCTTACCTGCTACCTGGTTGTTGCTCTACGGTGCTGGGATCATGACCGGAGGCGCATTTTCCGTTTCGATCGTGCCGGTGATGGGCTTGTGCTTCATGTTGTTGGGCGGCCTCTCCGTACTCGGGCCGGCCGAATGGGGAAACTGGTTTCTTGGAGCGGGCTTCGGCGGCCTGCACATATTTTTCGGATTCTTGATTGCGAGGAGGCACGGTGGCTAGAGCGCTTCCATCGCAGCCTAAAGGCGCTAGGTCCGAGAGGCACGTTCGGGAGAAACGCCGTGACGCCGGTCGCGAAGCAGTGCATGGGACCACTGAACCGCGCGCACCGGAACTTCCCGAGCTTGACCGGCTGATTCACGAGCGCATTCGCCTCGGCATCGTTAGCGCTCTCGCTACCAATGATTCGCTCAGCTTCAATGATCTTAAGCGCGTGCTCAAGACTACCGACGGCAATCTCAGTGTGCATGCCCGCAAGCTCGAGGAAGCTCAGTACATTTCCTGCGTCAAGTTTTTTGAAGGACGCGTCCCGCGCACGGAATATCGGCTGACCGCGAGCGGCCGCCGCGCCCTGGCCGAGTATCTCGATCAGATGGAAGAATGGATTCGGGTTACGCGGGACGAGTAGCTGACGCCAGACAGCCGCTCAAGTACAATCCCGGCATGAAACGCTGCATCCTGTTCTTGTTCCTGACGGGCTTACTTACGGCGCAGGCAACACAAGAAGTCGAAATCACCAATGAATCTCATCACCACTTGGTCCTCGCCAACGATCAAGTTCGCGTCTTCAGCGTCGAGATCCTTCCCCACGCCGAAACTCTGATGCACTGGCACCATCACGACTACATCTACGTGATGCTTGGACACACATCGGTCGTAAATGCAGTTAAGGGGAAGCAGCCCGTCCAGCTCGAAATGCAAGATGGGCAGACTGGCTTCCTGCGTGGGGGCTTCGCCCACATCGCTCGCAACACGTCGAGCCAGCCTTTTCGCAACGTCACCATCGAACTCTTGCAGGATGACAAACTGCATCACGCTCCAGAGCACTGGGACGCCGCGCATCCTGAGGAAGACCGCGGCCTAAGTGTCCTCAATGGCGGCACTAAAGAGATTCTTTTCGTGAAAGACGGAGTGCGCGTCTCCGAAGTCGAGCTTCAGCCCGGAGGGGTTATCCCCCGTCACCACCACGCTGGGCCGCATCTCGTGGTGGCTCTCAGCGACTACACGTTGCGAGGCGACGTCAAGGGCAAAGCCCCTGAGACCATTATCATGAAACGCGGAGAGAGCCGGTGGGCCACCGGAGGCTACACTCATGTCGTGACCAACAGCGGCCAGCAGCCCGCCAAGTTTGTCACGCTGGAATTTCGATAGGAACCGAGCCTTATTCGGCCAGTACAATCACGGGATGCTCGGGTGTGGCGACGCCGCCAGCCAGTGCGGCCCGCCACTGGTCAAGCGACTCCAGCAAGTCGTTCACGTGGATTCCGCCAAACTCCTCCGGGCAGGCGGCAAGATTTTTGCGACCTCGCTCCATCAGAGAGCAAGCGCCAGCGAGATTGCCGGTCGAATGATGGTGAAAGGCCACCGCGGCCTGGATAAGCCCCTGCAAGAATTTTTTTTTCATCCCTTCCGATTCGCGCCATACGTCTTCCCAGACTTCATGAGCGTCATAGAACTCACGCGCATTGAAGAGACGAATCCCGCGGTGATAGCCATCAGCGTTCACGAATCTTGAGAATACTATGGGCATGCAGCACGTGGCGGCGCAGGAGGACACTTTCGATCGCGTTGATTTGGGTTCAGAAAACGGTGGTGGCGCAGCGGTGGTAGTTTTCTATCGCCCCTCCGGGGCTTCTTCACACGTCCTCTGGGCCACCCACGGCTTGCGCCGTGGGCTGCAATCTTTCGCCGCTTTGCGGCTAAGGCTGTCGGAACTTCAGATACTTCGTGAGATGCTGGCTTTTCTGCGCCCTAGGCTTGGGCTTCGTTGCGCCAGTTTTGGGACTGGCGATTGATAATGGTGTAACACTCGCACGCCGCGGCTTCCAACTTCCGGCGATCGACAATGGTTACCGAGCCTCGTGTGTATTTGATCAGGCCCGCCTTTTGCAGAAGACCGGCAGCCACGGTTACGCTTGCGCGCCGCGTTCCCAGCATGTGAGACAGAAATTCCTGGGTCAAGGGAACGATTTCTCCGCCCACGCGGTCCTGACTCATCAACAGCCAACGAGCCAGCCGAGCGCCCACGTCGTGTAACCGGTTGCAGGCCGCGACCTGCGTGGCTTGCATCGCCAATTCCTGCGAGTAACGATTCAATCTCTTACAGAGTTGTGGACACTTGGCCAAGGTGGGCAGCAGTTTCTCCGTACGCAGTCGATACGCAGTTCCGGTGATCTGGACAACGGCCCGAGTTGCGCTCGTCCTGAAACCTACGGTCGCGGGCAGGCCAATGAATCCTTCTTTTCCCGTCAGCCCGACTTCGACCCCTTTGCCATCGCCCATGATGGTGAGGATGGAGGCCATGCCGCTGTTCATGAAATAGCAGAATTCGATCGCTTCTCCCATTTCGTTCAGCAGGTCGTAGGCATGCATTTCCACGAATTCCAGTTCGCCGAGCACCGCAGCAGACTCTTTCGGTGGCAGCGACAACAGGATTTCATTGCGGAGGGAGCGTGGGTCTATGCTCTTGGAAGGCGATTTAGGTTTGAACTTTTCGGAGAAATCCGACTGGGTTTTCGCCACTTAGCTCCCTTGCAACCTCGCGATTGCCTGGTAACTCTTAATACTAGCTCAAGTTGTTAGACAAAACTGTGCAATTTAGACCAGTTGACATGGCGTACGGAAGCGTACAATGGTGTTACAGGGCACGGGCTTCCCTGCGGTAGCTTGTGGGCGTTGCGGAGGCCCGAGATTTTGGTGACAGGCGTGCCTCGAAAATCCGACACCGTCGTTCCCGAGTGGGCGCGCAAGATTGAGGACATGCGCCAGACTCGCAAGTTGAGCCAGGAAGGATTTGGCAGCCGTGTAGGCGTGTCAGCCATGGCGGTTTCGCGATGGGAGCGCGGCGTAGCGGAACCCACTGGGGAAACCTATATCCGCCTGGGAAATCTTGCCGACGCGCCGCTGTGCTGGTTTTTCTGGAAGCGGGCTGGCCTGCGTCTTTCTGACGTCACGCGCGTGCTTCCGGAAGCGAACCGGCGCTTCGCTCAAAACCGGATCTTCGATGTGGAAGTAGTAAAAGCTGGCAGCAAGAAGAAGCACACGCTGGCGCAAGTAGATCTGGTCGCAATCCCGCTTCTACCGGTTCACGCCGGAACTCCCGGGCAACAAGGCGATACCAGCGATCTCACCGACATTTCTGCAGAATCTGTATTGGCTGCTCCGAGCGATTGGTGTCCCAATCCGGTTTCCACAGTTTGCCTTCGGGTCAAGGGCAATTCGATGTCTCCCCTGATTCTCGATGGCTACATTGTCGCGGTCGACACTTCCGTTACGGAGAACAATGATCTGGTTGGGCAGATTGTGGTGGCCTGGCACCGGGAACAGGGACTGCTGGTCTCGCGCCTGATTCGCTTCGACCATATGGACGCGCTGGTTTCTGACCGTCGAGAATACGAAGCGGTATCGATTACCGCGGGATCTGAGTGGCGGATTGTCGGGAAAGTTTTGTGGTGGACGGGTAGGGCAAGATGAGTGGCGCGTGAGACTCGGTTAGCGAGTACTCACGCGCTCATCTTGCGCGCAACTTCAGGTACGTACAGTTGCTCCAGCGCTCTCAAGGTGCGATGAGCACGGCGCAAAGCCAATAATTCTCCTTCGTCAAGACGCTGCTTGTGTTTCGCACAGGTTGCGTCTTCCAGACGGTCAAGAACCGCATGCTTCGCCAATTCAATCCGTCGAGGCATCTTGTGAACATCAGCCTCAAACAGCACATTTTTGTATAGGTCTTCCCACCGCTGTGAGTTCTCAGATTCGGCGTGGCCGTTGCTCATAACTACCTCCTAGCGGCAGTGATTAGCATCTGAGTTACAGGTGCAATCTACTGCGCTTCCACGACCGGCGGAATACTGTCGAAACAGTATCCTTTGTGGCTTATCCTTCATCGAGGAGCGAGGACGCGGCCTGAGATGTGGGGGAAGCTAATGGTGGTGCTTTCGTTCGCCAGCCTTCAACAGGCCCACACTGAATATCCTGGGATAACTGTCTACCGGCTTGGCGAGGCCGAGTTTGATCAGGTAGCAGTCTTCGTGGACCGCGTTTCCATCTTCATCGGTCTTAGCGTGATTCAACGAAACAGGAAGATTGCAAATCGAGCAAATCGGAGTTCGCAGGACGGCCAGGGAATTGTCGTACATCTTGAGCCTTCTGGGACGGACGGATTAGTAAAAGTATTTATCCGCACGACCCAGTTGTCTGTCCGATAGCGTACAGAGTCGGGCATTTTATTGCTGTATTCATAAACAATCAAACACGCCCGGCGGTCCTCGCCAGGCTGTGGAAAATCCGGCGAGCCCGAAGCAGACGCTCCGTACGGTATGCTGAAGGCTGACCGCTGATAGCAGACGGCTTACCCCATGGTTTCCGATTCGATCATCCTGAAACACATTGAACGCCAACCCAAGCGCGCGGCGGGATTTAAGCAACTGGTGCGCGAACTGGGAGTGCGCGGCGAGGAGCGGCGGGAACTCGATCAACAATTACGCAAACTGGTGGCTCGAGGAGCGCTGATTCAGGGCGACTCCGACCGTTACACCCTGCCCCAGGCTGCCGCCGACAAGAACCTGGTTGCGGGCCGACTGAGCATGCATCGAGATGGATTCGGGTTTGTGATTCCCGATGCGAAGTCGCTGAGTCCGGCGCTCAGGGCGCGGCTAACGGGCGACATTTTTATTCCGCCACATCTGATTGGCAATGCCATGCACGGGGATCTGGTGCTGGTCGACGTGATCAACGTGCGGCCGGATGGGCGCGCCGAAGGTCGCATTGTGCGGCCAGTGATGCGGGCGCATCCCACGGTGGTGGGCATCTTTCATTACGGGAGCCGAGGCGGGTACGTAAAACCAATCGACAGCAAGATCACGCAGGAGATCTTGATCCCACCGGGGATGGAGCGCCCGGAATTGAACGTGACAGAACCCGAGCGGACGTCCCGTTCTAATAGCCGAGGGCAGGATGCCCTCGGGACAGCCGGCGGGACGCCGGCGCTACGAAAACGGAGGAAATCGGCGGATCGCGTTTTGGGGGACGAGGTGGCGCGGCGGATGGAGTGGGACGATCTGGAGGGCGTGGCGGTCGACGTAGAGATTACCGATTGGCCTTCGCCGACGCAGAGTCCGCGAGGGCGGGTGATTGAGATTCTGGGACGCGAAGACGATTTCGGCGTCGATGTCGAAATCACGATTCGGAAGTTTCATCTACCGCATCACTTTCCGGCGGCGGTGCTGGAGGAGGCACAAGATGCGACGGCGGTGATCGCGGCACAGGAACTGCAGCGGCGGCGCGACTTTCGCGGGCTGCCGATCGTGACCATCGATGGCGAGACTGCGCGCGATTTCGACGACGCGGTTTACGTGCACATGCTGGCGAACGGCAACTTCGAACTGCAGGTGCATATTGCCGACGTGGCGCACTATGTGACGGCGGAGTCAGCGCTCGACCAAGAGGCGCGGCTGCGCGGTACCAGCGTTTACTTTCCAGATCGCGCGGTGCCCATGCTCCCGCTGGAGCTTTCAACCGACATTTGCAGTTTGCGCCCCCAAGTGGAACGGCTGGTGCTTTCCTGCGTCATGGAGATGGACCATCGCGGCGAGGTTGTGAGTTACGAGTTGAGCGAGGGTGTGATCCGGTCGGCGGAGCGCATGACGTATACCGGGGTGAATGCGGTGCTGGAAGGCGATGCGGCGGCGCGCGAGCGCTATGCGGCGCTGGTGAAGACGTTTGAGCTGATGCGCGATCTGGCGCAGATTCTGAATCAGAAACGGCGGCGGCGCGGATCGATTGACTTCGATTTGCCGGAGCCGGTGATCGAATTCGACGACCTTGGACTGATGAAGAGTATTGCGCGTTCGGAGCGCAACATCGCGCACCGGTTGATTGAGGAGTTCATGCTCGCGGCCAACGAGTGCGTGGCGCATCATCTGGAATCGAATAGTGTTGCCTCGCTGTATCGGGTTCACGAGAAGCCCGATGCGAAACGGGTTTACGATTTTGAAGTGATCGCGGCGACGTTTGGATATTCGCTGGGCGTGGGGCCGCTGCCGATTCATCGCGTGCAGATGAAAGCGGATCGGCGCGCGGCTTATGGCACGGGCAAGCACGTGCGCGAGATAGAAGTGCCGAAGGAAGTGCACATCACGCCGCGGATGTATCAGAAGCTGACGGAGAAGATCGCGGGCAAGCCCGAGGAACGCATTCTGAGTTACCTGATGCTGCGGTCGCTGAAACAGGCGCGGTATTCGGAGGAGAATCTGGGGCATTTCGCGCTGGCGGCGACGAGTTATACGCATTTCACTTCGCCGATCCGGCGATATCCGGATTTGATTGTGCATCGGATTTTGAAGGACGTTCTGCGGGACAGCAGAAGTGATACCGCGGCGGCGCGTCGCACGGGGTCGAGTTCCGAGATCCCGCGGGCCATGAGCCCGCCATCGGGCCGGCGGGACGCCAGCGCTACGCAGGACGCGCCGTCGCCTTGGTCTAAGCGGCGCGATCACGCGGCTCATCGGGAATCGCTGGAGCCCTTACGTGGGCCGATGGCGGTGGAGGAACTACATGAGATCGCGGATGAATCGAGCCAATCGGAGCGGCGAGCGGATGATGCGGAGCGCGATTTGATGGAGTGGAAGAAAGTGAAGTTCATGCAGGATCGTGTGGGCGAAGAGTTTGAGGGGCTTATTACCAGCGTCACCAAGTTTGGATTTTTCGTGGAGCTTACCGATTTGTTTGTCGAGGGGCTCGTGCCGCTGAATACGTTGACCGACGACCGCTACACTTTCCACGAGAACACGCGCGAGATCATCGGGCAAGGGACGCACAAGCGATACCATCTGGGCCAGAAGATTCGCGTGCTGGTGGACCGTATTGATCCGGTGGAGAAGAAGATTCAGTTTGCGGTGATCGAGGACGAGCCGGTGCGGACGAAGGGGAAGAAACGGAAACGCTCGGCAGAGCGCTGAGCGGATGAAGCAGGCCGGGCTGCGCCCGGCGGACAGCCGAGGGCGGCTGTCCCCACATAAGACTCTGACTACACGCCGAGGGCCTTCTGAATCTCGGCCGCTATTCCCGCGGTCAGGGAGCGCATCTTCTCCTCTGATTCGGCTTCGACCATGACGCGCGCCAGCGACTCGGTTCCGGAGTAGCGAACGACTACGCGGCCGTTGCCATTGAGATCGCGTTCGGCTGCGTCGATCGCCGACTTTACCGCGGGAACCTGTGCGAAGGGGATTTTTTCGCGCACGCGTACATTTTGAATTTTCTGCGGAAACACTTTCAGATCGCCGATCAGCTCAGCTAACGCTTTGCCGGAGCGGACGATGATATCCATCAGGCGGAGGGCGGTCAGCAAACCGTCGCCGGTGGTCGCGTCGCCATCGCGAAAAATAATGTGGCCAGACTGCTCCCCGCCGAGCGTTGCGCCGGTTTTTAACATTTCCTCCAAAACATATTTGTCGCCGACATTTGCCCGCAACATGCGGATGCCCGACTTTTTCAGCGCGACCTCAAGACCCATGTTCGACATGGTCGTTGCAACTACGGTGTCGGCCTTCAACTTTCCCTGCGCGTGCAGGTCGCGAGCGGCGGCCAGCAGCACGGCATCGCCATTGACCACGCGGCCAGCAGCATCACAGAACAGGGCGCGGTCGGCATCGCCATCGAAGGTCACGCCGAGATCGAACTTACCGGCAGACTCCGCTACCACTCTTCCCAAAGTTTCCGGATGCAACGCCCCGCAGCCCTCGTTGATATTCTTGCCGTCAGGCGAAACATGAATGAACGTCGCCTGGATTCCGAGGCTGCGAAAAAGTTCGGGCGCCTCCGCGGTGGCGGCGCCGTTCGCGCAGTCGACCAGCACTCGCAGTTTGCTCAGGTCGGACCGCACGTCCGCTCGTAGCGAGTTTACGTAGGCGTGTCGCAGTCCCGCCTCGCCCGGCAGAGACGGTTTTGGAACTTTGATCGCAGTGTCGTCGATGGCGGCAGCGTTTTGCAGGAGACCAAAAATTTCTTTTTCGATGGCGAGTTCGCGCGCGTCGGTCAGCTTGAAACCATTGCCGGAAAAAACTTTGATTCCATTGTCGGTCCAGGGATTGTGCGAGGCCGAAATCACCACGCCCGCCGCCAGCGCTCGCGAACGCGCGAGATAGGCCACTCCCGGAGTCGTGATTACACCCGCGCTGTGAACGTCGACGCCGACCGCCGCTAGACCTTCGGCGACTCGATCGGCTATCCACTGACTTGACTCGCGGGTGTCCTGACCGATTACGGCTTGCGGGTTCGGCGTCGCGCGTATCAGGTCGTGGCCCAGAGCGCGGCCAATCAGATAGGTGCTTTGTTTGGTGAGGGGGAATTCGCCTGCTACTCCACGAATACCGTCGGTTCCGAATAATTGCCTTTGCTGGCTCATATTGAAGAGAACAGAAGATGATAAATGAGAGCGTGCCGACTAGTTTAGAATGAGGCAATCCTCAGGGCTAAAGCCCATGGCCTTAGTAACTATTAGCGGCACGGCTGAAGCCGTGCCCTTCCCAAGGCGTCTACGCCTGACCGTACCAAAGCTGGTTGGTGGAAAACTGTGGGTGCGCTTGCGAAACCGCGGCCTTGCCAGAGCAAAGTGTCAGTGGGAAGTGGGGCTGCCTACTTTCTGCACCAGCACGGTGACACGGATTGAGGTTGTCTGCACGACTTGAACGAGCGGATCGGGTACATAGACATTAGTGGTGAAGATGGCGCTGCCCCGCGTCCCGGTGGCGTCGACAGGATCCGTTGTGGCTGCATCGATTTTCTCCACATGAAGCCGCGGTCCAGTGATGGTAATGCGCGGAGGATCGGCGTCGACTTTGACGATCTGATCGCCGTTGGCAAAGTTCCCGGTCACGCGAGGATGAATCTCGACATCACGAGTCAGGCGTGTGTCGAATGCAAGATGCAACTGGCTGGGCACAACCTGCACAACAGCGACATCGCGGGGATGACGCACCTGCAGCGACGTCAGATCAAATGTGCGCTCGCCGGGCTTGGCATCCGCCAGTTCGATTTCTGCGTGGATTTCATTTGCCTGGAGTTGGCGGATGACGCGCTCAGGACCGCGCACCCGGATTTGCGCCTCGGGAATCATCTCGGAACTGATCTCGAGCTGCGGTGGAACATGCTGAAAGACAATGGGGGCGCGCACGGCAACCTCGGCGGGCTGCTCGTCGGGTGCGATCAGAAACCACAAACCGGTGGCCAACAACAGCGACAGGAATTTCAGACCGAAGTTGTGGAACACGTAATGCTGGAAGAACGCGATCATGATTGCTCCGACTCCACGCCCGATTCGGATTTTCGCGGCGGCGCAGATTCACGCAAAGGAGAGTCGAGAAGGGCATCCGAGTCTTCTTCTCCCTGCGCGATGGTCGTGGGCAGGGTGACGGGGGCCATGAACCGCCGGAGTTCGCTGCCCAGGCGCTCGCGCAACTGCTCGACCGTGAGGTCGCGCTCGATTTTTCCGCCAATGGCGAGGCTGATCGCTCCGGTCTCTTCGGAACAAATGACGGCAATGGCGTCGGTTTCTTCGGTGATGCCGATGCCGGCGCGATGGCGGGTTCCGAGTTGGGTGGAGAGCAGAGGATTCATGGAAAGCGGGAGAAAGCACGCCGCGGCGGCGATGCGGTCTTTTTGCACGATCACCGCGCCGTCGTGAAGAGGAGCGCTCGGGCGAAAAATGGTGGCCAGCAAATCGTAAGAGAGGCGGGCATCCAGCGGTACGCCGCTTTCGATGTGAGTGCGCAATCCAATTTCGCGCTCGATCACGATCAGGGCGCCGGTCTGGTGCTGGGAAAAAAGATTTGCCGCCAACACGATGTCATCGTAGGAATCGCTCTCAGAAGCAGAGCCGCCGAGAAACGTCATGCGGCGTCCCAGGTCAGCAAGTACATGGCGAATCTCCGACTGGAACACGACGATGAGAGCAAACACCAGGTATGGCAGCACATGGCTCACCACCCAGTTCAGCGTGGTCAGTTCGCCAATGCGCGCCAGATAAAAAATTACCGCAACGACAACCAGTCCCACCAGCATGGGCGCAGCGCGCGTACCGCGGATCATCACCAGCACCTGGTAGATGATCAAAGCCACGAGGAGAATGTCGAGTGCCACCCACGCGGCTTGCGTCCATGAGATGATGACGGGCATCCCTCGATCGCTCCTGACGGAAATCTGATCCCGAGGACTCATTGTAATGCAGCGGATTTGTTGGGTCGGTCGGGGTTACCAACTTTTACATTCGCCGGACGCCATGGGGAAAGCTCATTCCTGCTTCCTGGTTACGGCAGCGTGGAATTCGCCGTGCGCCAGGCGGGCGGAAATTTCATCGCCAACTTCGACGCTGCGCACGTCTTTTAGAAGCCGACCTTGAGAATCAAAGACTAGCGCGTATCCGCGCTCCAGAATGGCTAGCGGAGACAGCGACTGAAGCGCGGTCTGCAGGCGGTCGCTGCGTACTCGATGTTGGAGTAGGACGTTGCGCATGATCGCGACTAGCGCGGCGGTTCCGCTCTCGAGTTGCTTGCGCATGCCGGAAAGCACCAAACGCAAGTCGTAATGCCGGACGGCTGCCGAGATCATTTCCCAGCGGCGGTGCGCCTGCTCCAGCAACTGGCGCTGAGCGAGTTCCAGGCGGTGCGTGAGATCGTCTGTCTTCTGCTGACGCTGGCGGATCACTTCCATCATGCGGGCGAAGGCACCGTGCTGGGCGAGTTCGGTGAGCGCCTGGCGGCCCATCAGCAACCGGTAGCGCATCGCCCGGCTGAGGCGTTCGCGCAGAGCCGCGGCATGATCTTCGACTTCCTGACGCGAGCGAATCACGAGTTCCGCGGCTGCCGAAGGAGTGGGCGCGCGAAGGTCGGCAACGAAGTCGATGATGGTGAAATCGGTTTCGTGCCCGACCGCGGAGATGACCGGGATCTTAGACGCAGCGACGGTGCGTGCCAGCGCTTCGTTATTGAATGAGGCCAGATCTTCCGCAGAGCCGCCGCCGCGCGCGATGATGATTACGTCGACGTTGTCATGCTGGTTTAAAAAACGCACTCCAGCCGCAACTTCGTTCGAGGCCGCGTCGCCCTGCACCTGCGCAGGATAGATCAGTACATTTACAGAGTGATGGCGGCGCTGGAGCACATTCAGAATGTCGCGGAGAGCTGCCGCCTGCGCGGAGGTCACAATGCCGATGCGCGATGGAAGTGCGGGAATCGGTTTCTTGCGCTCTGCCGCAAACAGGCCTTCGGCTTCGAGTTTGGCCTTTAGTTGTTCGAAGGCCAACTGCAGCGAACCGGCGCCTTTGGGCTCGATGTACTCGGCGGAGATCTGCAGTTCGCCACGCTCTTCGTACACCGTGATGCGGCCGCGCACTACGACCTGCAGGCCGTCGGCCGGACGAAAGCGCAGCAAGCGCGCCGACGAACGGAACATCACGACGCGAATCTGCGCATTGCCATCTTTGAGCGTGAAATAAAGATGTCCGGAATCGGGCGCACGGAAATTGGAAATCTCGCCTTCCACCCACGCGTCGGAATACTCACGTTCGATATGCGAACGGACGGCCGCGACCAGGTCGCGAACCTTCCATACGCGGCGCTCCGGCGGACGGAAGTTGAAGCCCATCTGATCCGCGAGAGAAGACATTGAGGGCAGTGTACCGCAGGACGGAGCAATTGTTGCGAATCGAGGGGCCCGGGGGTGATGCGAACCCCCGGGCTCGAAGTGGCTGGGAAAAGCTTCTAGTTGATATCGAAGTGGAAAACGTCGGCCACCTGAAAGTTGGCGCGGTTGTAGAGCACCAGATTCCCGCCGATCACGACATGCACGTAATTCGGAGGTGGAGGCGGAAGCATCACTTCTACTTCGCGCGGGCAGGGCTGCATTCTGCCACGCAAGCCGACAGGCAGCGTTCCGTTGACGATCAGTTGGCGCTCCAGGCCGGGAGGCAGGTGGTCCCGCTTGGCTAGCCCAGGAGGCAGATGGCGGTAGTGGTCGTGATACCAGCCCCGGAGGTCGCGGTCGTGGTCGGTATAGCGGAAATGATCATGGCCGCGACCGTGATCTTCATGGCCGTAGGCATGACCGCGCCCGTGGTCGTCGTCGCGATCGCGATCGTGACCGTGGCCCCGATCATCATCACCGTCGTGTTTATCGTGCCCATGGCCGTTTCCCTGGGCCACGGCCACAGTGGCAGAGAGCGCAAGGGAGAGCACAGCGGTCGCACCCGCTCGTAACCAACGCTTAAATGACATTGCAACGCCTCCTAAGATGGCTAATTAAGCGAGGATATAGAAGAAGAATCGAGACCAACAGGTTACGGCAGGTCACGGACGTGGGTATGTGATTCTAATCATAAAGGTTATGGCGTAGGGGCAGTCTGGGTTCGCCTTGGTTTCGCGGGGCCCATGTTTTCGGAGCGGCTATAATTCTTGCCCATGAATCTCGAACAAAAAGTGGCCGAACTGAATAAACGAAATCAACTCGCCGAAGACGGCGGCGGCGCCAAGCGCCGCGAGCGCCAGCATAAGGAAGGCAAGATGTCGGCCCGCGAGCGCATCGAATTCCTGCTCGATGAGGGCACGTTCGAAGAGACCGACAAACTGGTCACTCACCGTTGCAATGACTTTGGCATGTCGGAGCAGAAAATCTACGGCGACGGATTCATTACTGGTTACGGCCGCATCGAGGGACGGCTGGTCTACGTTTTTGCGCAGGACTTCACCGTGTTTGGCGGGTCACTGTCAGAAACGAACGCGGGGAAGATCGTGAAGATCATGGACCTGGCGGCGAAAATGGGCGCGCCAGTGATTGGCTTGAATGATTCCGGAGGAGCGCGGATTCAGGAAGGCGTGATGTCGCTAGCTGGTTATGCGGACATTTTTCTGCGCAACACGCTCTACAGCGGCGTCGTGCCGCAGATTTCGGCGATCATGGGACCATGCGCGGGAGGGGCTGTCTATTCGCCCGCCATCACCGACTTCGTGCTGATGGTCGACAAGACCTCTTATATGTTCATCACCGGGCCCGACGTCATCAAGACGGTGACGCTGGAAGAGGTCACCAAGGATCAACTCGGTGGCGCCATGACGCACAACGAGACTTCAGGCGTGGCGCACTTTCTGGCGCATGACGACGCGGAATGCCTGTCTATGGTGCGCGAACTGCTGAGCTTTATGCCGTCGAACAACCTGGACGATCCTCCGCGCAAAGCTTGCACCGATCCCATCGACCGCGCGGACGCTGCGCTCGACAAGATGGTTCCGGCACAGTCGAACCAGCCGTATGACATTAAAGACGTCATCCATGCGGTGGTGGACGACGCTTATTTTTTTGAAGTGCAGGAGCATTACGCCAAGAACATTGTCGTGGGATTCGCGCGGCTCGACGGCCGACCAGTGGGCATCGTGGCCAACCAGCCGTCGGTACTGGCCGGAACGCTGGACATCAACGCGTCGGTAAAGGGTGCGCGCTTCGTTCGTTTTTGCGACTGCTTCAACATCCCGCTGGTGACATTTGAAGACGTTCCGGGATTCCTGCCGGGCACTGCGCAGGAGTACGGCGGAATCATCAAGCACGGGGCTAAGCTGCTTTTCGCGTTCGCCGAGGCTACGGTTCCCAAGGTCACGGTCATCACGCGCAAGGCTTATGGCGGGGCGTATTGCGTGATGGCTTCGAAACACATTCGCACGGACGTCAATTACGCATGGCCGACAGCTGAGATCGCGGTAATGGGACCGGAGGGAGCCGTGGACATTGTGTATAAGCGTGAACTCGACGCGGCCGCCAACCGGGAGCAGGTGCGCCGCGAAAAGATTGATGAATTTCGCGACCGCTTTGCTAATCCTTACGTAGTGGCGGACCGCGGATTTGTGGACGCGGTGATCCAGCCGCGGGAGACGCGGAAGAAGTTAATCCAGGCATTAGCGATGCTGGAGACGAAGCGCGATAAGAATCCGCCTAAGAAGCATGGGAACATTCCGCTGTGAGCGGTTTGCAATCGGAGAGATCGAATGAAAAAGATTTTCGCTCTAGTCGCCTTGTGCTTCGCAACCGCCTCGCTGTTCGCGCAGGACTCAGGCTCGTGGCTCTCCAGCCTGCCGCAGACAAAGGATTATGTTCAGCGGCGGGCCTCCAGTTATGACCGCAGTGGCGCCAACGCTGACTTTCGCACCATTGCCGCGGGGGAGACGTTGACGCTGATCGACGAGGCCGGACCGGGGCTGATCAGTCACGTTTGGTTCACTATCGCGAGCGGCGATCCTCATCATCTGAAAGCTTTGGTCCTGCGCATGTATTGGGACGGCGAAGCAACTCCGAGCGTCGAGACGCCGGTGGGCGACTTCTTCGGTCTCGGACTGGGGCAGTATTACCTGTATCAATCTCTGCCGTTGTCGGTCGGCTCCGACAAGGCTTTGAACAGCTTCTTTCCGATGCCTTTTCAAAAGCACGCCCGCATCACGGTCACGAATGAAGGTGCGCGCAAGGTTGACGCTTTTTATTTCAACATCGATTACCGCGCCTACGGCAAGCCGCTGCCGGCGGACCAGCTTTATTTCCACGCGCAGTACCGGCAGGCGGCACCAGCCCAAGGCTGGACAAATCAATGGCAATCGAACGGCGATCCGCTGGTCAACGACAAGAAAAATCTGAATGGCGAAGGCAACTACGTTTGGATGGAAGCGACCGGGCGCGGACACTTCGCGGGCGTGACCATGTCGGTGCTACAGAATCAGGATGGCTGGTGGGGCGAGGGCGATGACATGTTTTATATCGATGGCGAGAGCACGCCGTCGATCAACGGAACCGGGTCGGAGGATTATTTTTTGGGAGCGTGGGATTTCGGCGGACACACATTCTCTTACGGATTGTTTGGTGCGCCAGTGGTGGGCCAGGAATTGGCGGGCGGACGATGGTCGCTGTATCGCTTCCATCTTGATTCGCCGATTCCGTTTACGAAATCGCTGCGCGCGACCATTGAGCATGGGCACGCCAATCACCGGTCCGACAATTATTTTTCGGTCGCGTACTGGTATCAGAGCGAGCCGCATGCGCCGTTTCCCGCGCTGCCGCCGCTTGAGCAGCGCATCCCGAGGATTTATGCGGTGGGTGGGCCGGGCAATTCAGGAAAGTAAGGTCTTGGGTGTAAGGAAACCTCTGCCACGGATTCACACTGACCGGCACGGATTCATCTTGGCTGATATCGCGTTAGGCGCTGATTGAATTGGAATGCGGGGGAGCTAGAAGGTAGAAGCTGAGAGCTGACGGCTAACAGTTTCCTGCAAAAATTAAGAGTTCCGAGGTGATGTAAGGTCCATTCGTCTCGGCCAG
>CALFMO010000003.1 GCA_937879855.1 uncultured Acidobacteriaceae bacterium
GGCGGGGCCTGTGGTGGGGGGGTGCAACTTTGCGGGCCTCTGTCTCCTAACCCGTCAAACCAAGAACGGGGTGGTATATACGGACGGCAAAATGGACCCTCCCCAGCCCACGACCCCACAAACCCCCGATTTTGACTTGGCCGGGGCCCGCCCGCGCGCGGGGCTCACCGTCGTTCTTGTGTTAAGCACGAATGGGGACTTTTTTCCCCAGGAAAATTTCCCACTATACTTCTGACCGGGTAACAACCATGACCGATAAAATCGACATGGAAGTCGGTGGTGATCATGGCAATTGAATTCATCACAGGAAAAGACGTTGAAAGGCTCAACGATCAGGAACTGAGGGCTGTACTAAATGCTCTTCTGGTCGCAGATGCTGCTCAGCACCGTGTTCCACTTCAAAACGTTGATGTTAGTGCGAGGAACAATGATCCAGATGCTGGGATTGACGCACGACTTAAATTCCCTGACGGATTGGCGCACGACTTGTTGGCGGGTGGCGAAAACGTGCTGCAGTACAAGGCTGGCAACCTGAAAAAAGCTCTGCTCATGCAAGAGTTCATGAAGCCAGGCGTTCAGACCACACTCCGGAATGGTGGGCATTACCTGTTTTGTGCAGGGCGTGACTACGTCAGCAAGGACGCCAAAACGCACGCCAAGACACTGGGGGATCTGTGTCGAAGAAAGAAAGTTCCAGCAACCAGAGTGAAGATCATTTTCGGGAGCGCTCTGGCACGCTGGATATGCCGATACCCTGCGATTGTTGCGCGACCAGAGCTCAGAAAACACGTCCGCACCTTCATTACAGTGGAGAGATGGGCAAATGACGATCCACAGATGACGAATCCTTTCAGGGCCGACGAAACAAGAAGAGGAACAATCGATCGGATTCACACGTTCCTGCAGTCTGATTCGCCTGAGCAAACGGTTCTGAGGCTAGAAGGACCCGCGGGTGTTGGAAAAACTAGACTGGTGCTTCAGGCCGTGAACAAGGACGAATATGCGAATCGAGCTCTCTATGCAATTAACGCGGAGAACGCAGAGGTTCAGCCGTTTCTGATGGAGGTGTACGGCGATCCGGAGACTTACGCTATCGCAGTGATTGACGAGTGCTCCAGGACAAAGCAGAGCGTCCTTCAACAATATGCGCAATTATCGAAGGGAAGACTGAAACTCATTTGTGTGGGTGTTCACGACGTGCTGTACGAGACCCCGCCGCCATCCCTAACCGCACTTTACCAGCTCAGTCCTCTTCCCGATGCGGAGATAGAGTCGATCATTCATGAGTCCTATATTGGCGCGCCGAAAGAATATGTGGATATGGCTGTGAGACTTTCGGGCGGCTACGTCAAGCTCGCAATGTTCATCGCAGCCGCACTGAGCAAATTAGGCACGCAGCCACCGGTGGAACTCACCAAGGTTATGGAGATTCAGGAATTCCTCCGGCGATTCGTGGATAGGGAAACGCAGCAGGCTCTACAGGTCCTATCAGTGCTCGCTCAGATAGGGTGGTACGAGGATCTGCGACACGAAGCGAAAACGGTAGCGAGATTCGTGCAACTTCCAGTAGCTGCCTTGGAAAAGGCAATCGCCAAACTTCGAAGTCAGGGAGTGGTGATCGCAAAGGGACGATACCTGTACGTATCCCCAGACCTGCTGGCAATCCAAGCTGCAGCAGACCTCTGGAGAGAAAAGGACTATCGACTTCTTGACTTGATAGGCGAGCTTAACGGTCCAGGCCCACGCAGGCAATTTCTCATTAGGCTCGCAACAATGGGCGAATACCCTAAGATGAAGGACGCAGTGGGGCAAATCATGAGCACCTCAGGTTTGTTCCCGACGCTAGCGCAGTTGGATCAGGAGTTTCTCAGCGAGGTGTTTCGAATCCTCAGCTCAGCCGTGCCCGTAGCGGCTGCTGACCTGCTGTTGGATCTCGTTGTCCCCGCCGAAAAGGATGATCTTTCAAATTTTGATACCGGGCGCCGCAATGTTCTGTGGGCAGTCGAGTCGCTGCTGCGGTGGCCCGAGACCTCAATGAAAGTGGCTCGCGTCGCTATGAAGCTCGCCCTTAGCGAGACTGAACAAATTAGCAACAATGCCACTTCAGTATTCGAGCAGTTTTTTCAAATGTACCTCAGCGGCTCCCCTGTTCCACTGATGGACAGGTTTGTACTTATCGACGAATTGCTTCGGAGTGGTGATCAACACGCTCGTTTATTGGCTACCAAGGCTGTTAGCTCGAGCCTCCAGTCACACGAAACGAGATTTGGTGGAGATACGGATTACCTCTCCAAGAGGGCTTATCCACCTGAATGGAAGCCGAAAACATATGGTGAGCTGTGGGAGGCGTCCCGCAAGGCCGTCGAATACCTTGAACAACTTGGGATCGGTAACGACGAAGTTGCCATAGTCGCGCGGCGGGAACGGCTGCGATCTCTCTATGCCTTAGCACAGCGAGGGCAGATCGACGATGCAATTCGCATTCTACAATCAGCAACTCCCACGAATGACGAAGAACGCCGTATGACATTAGCTTCCTGCGATCAACTTAATCGAATTCCGAATTTAACTGAAGAACAACGTTCTAAGGTCAATCAGATCCGAGAATCGCAGTTCGGAGTGTCGTACTTTGAACGCCTGCGACGATGGGTCGGCCGTCGGTTGCCTGGGGACTTCGATGCAAAACACGCTTTCGAAGCAGCAGACCAGCAGGTCTTAAAGTTGGCGGAAGAGGGTTTCCGAAATGACATCGGAACAGACGAACTAGAGTGGCTTTCATCGGCAGAGGCTGAGAACGTCTGGTTATTCGGAAGACGACTGGGAGAACTTGATATTCCCGAGACTTTTCGGGATCGCATTATAGGTTTCGCACCGAACAATGTGAACTGTATCCTACTTGCGACTTACATCTCGGGACGGGGCATCGTCGCAGGCTCGCAAGTGCGTGAGCAGTTGCTGGATGCTGTTGCTTTGCAAAAGCCTATAGCTGCGTTTGGTGCAACGTGGCGAGGCGAACCCACGAGTTCCGGAGCCGAGCGCATCATCCGACTCGTTTCAGATGAGCGGGTTGCGGGTTCCGAACTCCGGGTGCTGATGTACGGTGGTTGGGTGGAGAAGTTAGCACCGGAGCACGCGATCCGGATCGCAAGCTTGATGCTAAGGTCTAGCCCCGGAGAAAACGTAGAAGCAGTACTTGGTATCATCGACCACGCTGTCGACAGTGGTGCAATGTCCGCGGGGCAATTCGGAGAACTCATCTGGGATGCACTTGGAACCAAGGTATCGCAGAGATCAACAATGTTCGATTGGTATTGGGGAAGGGTTGCCGATCTTGTAGTTGAAGTTGACCCAGCCCGCTTCGCACAGCTTTTTACAACCCTGTTCGAGTCAGACAACACTTGGCTTACTACCGATTCGGCGCAATCGGTGCTACAGCATGCAATGCGAGTTAACCCTCTTGCTGTATGGGGCGTGATTGCACCTGTTCTGCTACGCGAGGACCTGACGGGGCTCCGCATAAGGTTAAAACTAGAACATTGGTTCGGAGACCTCTTGCCCTCGGAAATGCTGCTTCAGTGGGCTGAGCAGCACGGTCGTCGCGGCTTTTTAGTCGCTGCAGATCTCCTGAATGCAAAAGGCGAAAACCTGTCTTCTGCGGCAAAGCTACTTGTAACAAAGGCTCCTAACCCTGCGGAAATTCTCGATCAACTACTCGGCAATCTGCATTCAGGAAGCTTCGTTGGACCAATGTCTTCACATCTAGAAGGACACCTTGCAACTTTAAGAAGTTGGGCAAAAGACGAAGATCCAAGAATTCGGGCATGGGCTGAAAAAGCAATTGCGTACGAATTGAAAGGACTCAAGCGGCAAAAACTCCTTGAAGAAGAGGGGATGTTCTAGGGTTCCGGATAGTCGCGACTCGCTAACCTCGATTACTCCGAGGAATATCACGCTTATTCCGCAATATCGCCGCGAAGTCTCTTATAAGCATTCGTTCAATTGCTACCCGGTAAGATGCGAGTGCTCGTGGAAGGACGTTGTACCGAACGAAGTCCCATCCATCAATTGAGGTGTGCGGCTGCAATAGCCTGGGTTAGCTTGGGTACCATGTTCGTATGCACCGTCGCTTTAGCTTTCTTTTATCAGGTAAGCCTTGGGTCCACTGCTATTCGTCTTTCTTTAGTTCTTGCAAAAGCTCGTCAATCTTCTCATCGGCGTTGAAAGCGATGCGCCGAGCAAATACAAGCAAAGTTTGTAAGTCTTCCGCAGTGACGCCCGTTATCCCGTTATGGATTTCAACGATGGTGTTCTTTTTGTCATCTTCCAGAGTAACGATGGGGGGGCCTTCGTGTTCACCCCAACTACTGACTGAAGTATAGGGAACAAGGGTCAGCGTGTACTTACCGAGCATGGGAGCCACGAATTTATCTTCTACCGCTGTCGGTTGCCAAGCGAGTTTCGTCGCCAGCGTCTTCTTCAGGATTTCCTGAAATAGGGCTAGAGCTTTGGGGTCATCCATTATCAGCCTCGTCATTTCTCCTCATCGCAGAAGCGTGCTCTTCGACGAAGATGTCTCTAATTCTCTCGCAACTAGCCTGCATTTGCGAAAGCTGCCTCGGCGTTGGCGCGGCAGCGGTCGCGCTCAATCTTGAAGTCACAGCGCGCAAGGCTTCCAACTGTGATTTAGCGTTGAGAATGTTGTTCTTGGAATTGATAGAAAGTGTGGCGTTCCAACGCCCAATGATGGTTACAGTCCGGTCATGGAGGTCGTTGCTTCGAAGCCGGGCCAAGTCATGCTTTCCGAGGTCAACTAGATTGGTCACTTCAGCAGCAAGTTTCTGCGCTAGATTGATTTCTTCGGCTAGGGAATTTGAAAGCGTTGCTTGGCGCGCTTGTCTAGCAGCGGTTGACGCGCGCTTGGCAAAGAAAGCGCCAATGCCAGCAACTATCAAACCTGCAACGCTCGCGAGGTTACCCCAATTCTTGCCTGCGAAATCAAGCATCCGCGAAATAAGCGAAGGTTCGTTCAGCGCGCGCTCCCTCCTTACAAATCTTTTTTCCCACGGGGTTGGTGGTGGCAGGCTCGTTAGAACGCAACAATCTTTTTCGTTGCTTGGCCGACGATACCGTTAACCAATTCCGAAGTGTCTGCACTTCCAAAGTATCGGGGGGCGTAGCTAGGGAACAGGAGCACAACCTCCAAGGCTTCTCTTGCTTCCGTCTTGTATCCTGCATGCGCCAACATTTCAGCCATGTCTAGCAAGACTTGAGGATTCAGTTGGCATGCCCAGGCTTTCAGGTACGTGGAAATACGCAACCTCCAATCTTCGGGCACAGTGTCTTTTGCCGTAAACTTCCACATACCGTCGGCCAATTCTTCCAAGGCTTCTGCCGCACACTTTCGCTGGATTTCCCCCATGGCCTCAGGATGGAAAACTGCCGTGCCGCCCGAGGTGCCATCTGCAATCCGCTGAAAACGGGCAAGGCTTTCGCTTACTGCGTTCATCTCGTCTTGGCTGTACACAGGTTGAATACCCTGAGGGCTCATTTCCCATCCTTGTAACCTGAGGGATTTCACAATTCGATGCGTCAAGCTTACACCGGCGTCCACATATGGACTTGCAGCGGGCTGCGGTGATAGCACGCCGAACAGTTTTCGGAGTAATGACACGCCCCGGATTCTACCACTGCACCCGATTCACGTATAAGCGCAGACTGGACCTCCACGGCAAGGTTTCGAAGACAGCAACCGGCACACTTAAAGCCTCGGCGCGGGAGAATCTTCAGTCCCCAACCATGTCAATCGTGCCAGCGCCTGCCAATGCCTCGGATGGGGTCGTCTTCTTCCTCGCCGAATATCGGACGCATACAGAATAGACACCCCAATCGCGGAGGCGATCTGGGAAAGGCTGACGTTGATTAGCTTGGGCTGAATCTGATTCTTGTAAAAGTCATCCGTGAGCCAATCCGGCTGGCTGCTAGGATTCCAGTTCCGACGCCCACGTGCTTGACGGCGTTGCGTCGAAGCAAGCCGGGCTCTGGATTCCGGAGTCTTTGAAGCAATCCGACCTTGCTTCGCAACTTCCACCATCTTTGTCCGCGAGACCTCAACCGCACAGACGGCGCAATGCGTACTCCCACTCGTTACGTCCTTCCCGCAACCCAAACAGATGTTCTGCGGCTGAGGGGCGGGACGTACCGCTGGGGTTGTCTTGCCTTTCGCTTCACGCTTGTTGTTTTGAGTCAGCCTTGTAGCAAGAGGTGTGTCTGGTCTTCGTATGCTTGACCAAAACGCGCGAGCCGTCCACTCCGCAATCGGAGCCACAGCGCGTCGCCAAGTCGGAGCTGTCTCGGAAAGACGAACGGCGAACGAAGCCGTCAACCGACAGTTTCCGTTCCCGTGTTCCGAGAACCACTCTCGCCTGAGTGGTTGGCGCGTGATCCAGTCGAGCAGATAAGCGTCAACATGCGAACGGACGGGCTCCATGAGATCGCACGCCAAGCTGTCGCGAGCGGAGGTATCAACGTGCAAGACACCTAGACCTGGGTCAAGCCCTAGTGCAGTAGCAGCGAACCTAGCTTCGGACTCAAGTATTGAATAGAGGTAGTTCAGGATGGCATTCGGGGGATTCGCAGCGAGTCGCGGCGATCCCGTGAGAGGAGAGACTCGTGCTCCGAAACTGCGCCAATGATCAGGAATTCGAGGCAGATCATTCCTTGGGAAATTAATCGGCAACGTGCTCCAGGCCGACCAATAAGCGCGTGCTGCTTGCGATTCGATTAAACGGATTGAGCTGATGCTGTCAGCTGCGGGCAGTTCGGACTTAAATCGAGCAATAGTGTCAGCGGTGGATGTGTCCAGGAGCTTGTGGCGTGCAACTTGATCCTGTCCGTCAAGCTTTCGACTGATCAGTTCTCTTGTGATTCTTAACGCTGCTCCGGACGTATGCGCGAGAGCTTGCGCTCGTCGCAGCTTCGCTTCCGAAGGTCGAACCGGACCAGTGCTTGCGAGGACAGTCCCATCTGTTCGGAGCATCAAAAAGCTGGCGTCCTGGTCCGCTAACCATTGAATAGCAGCTAGGGAGATGAACCCGTCAGAACCGACGACGACGAGCCTTTTGAGACCGTGACCGACGCGAGCGAGCCTGATTCTGCGTCGCTCCGGACCAATGCCATCCTCGATTTCGAGATGGCCACATTGCATTCGCACTTTGATTCCAAAACCGGAGAGCGTCAAAACGCCACTCCTGCCGATTGGAGATTTGCGGGGAAAGTCGTCTTGCGATAGGGTGCCTGAAGCTGCCATTGGAGCGAGACCTCCGACGGTGGTTAGGGCTTGTCGGCTGCTTCCAACAGTCGGCAGGCCCGCTTAGGTGCTTCTATTCTACAACTTACGAAGGTCGCGTGCCATCGCTGCGATTCCGACTCAGGGCGATGCTACGTCATCTTAAGCGATGCAGAATACGATTCAGATCGCATATCCGTTAAACTTCCATGTCGGAGATGACTGCCCAAAAGGCCAAGACTAACCCCGCCCTCTCATCCGCGATGGATGCGGCCGATAGCCTATGTGAGGATGCATTCGCAAGCCTCGATCAGTTGAGCGGGTTGCACGCAATCTCAGCACACTCCGCATTAAAGCAAAGACATTCGCAAGAGAAGAGCGCAGCCTTTTATCGATCTTTTCTTCCGCTGCGGGCGCAAATGATTACCGTGCTAGCGAATGGCTATCGCATGTATTTCAAACTGGCTCTTGCTCATCGAAAGCAAATCGGAGGTGATCCGAGTAGCTGGTCATGGACGGAGCTTCTGCCCTTTGTCCGTGCCGCGTTGGAATGGATGCGCGACTGGTACATTTTAGCGTGTGATGGAGAAAGTCAGAGAGTACGCACGATCGCAACGATCGAGTTTGTTCCTGGAAAAACAGTTTCCACTCCCATTCCGACCTCTGCCATTCCGATACAACCATCGACAGATTGGCGCGCGCCTACTTGGCTGTTTGGAGTTTCACTTTCCTTCTTTGGCATCGGCGTAATGAAGAATGAACACATGCCAAATAGAGACTCCGAGGAGAGACTGGGTCCGGCTCATAGTCGCCTGCTTCTTAAAGGAGCAAAGCGTGTCTTCTTGTGGGAACTAGAAAAAGCAATCGATAAGGTACGAAATGAGGAAATCGCTGCCGCCGGTGCAATTCCAACCGAGACCTCACGGACACAGACGGATAAACGTTATAAGCAGACACAGTCGAAGCGTCACCTAAAAGGGGTTAAGGGGCTTGGCTCCAAGAAAACTGACCTTTCTCAGTACATGCACAGCTTGACAGAAAAGCAGGAGCTGGCTTTTTCGCTGAAGTTTGAATACCAACTCGGACTCGCAGAGATCGCTTCGCGAATGCAGCTTGACCGGAAGACGGCATACGAACACATCGCAGCTGCTAAAAGGAAAATTGACCAAGTCCTGGCCAACGAGAAGAGCAGATCGCGCCGAGCAAACGATAAAGACGAGTAGTATCTTGATAGACCCCACAGCACCCCACACCTCTTACCCCTAGAGCACTTCCGCATTCGAAAACTTCAATCCTTATCTCCCGGCTTCCCGCGCAGTTAGCACAAAAGTCAGCTAATCACACCCCACGCGTGGGTCCTTAGGTTGAAGGCGTCGGAGAGAGAACATGCCCAAGGACAATAAAGTGAAGCAGAGCGCCGCCGCACGCGAACGGGCTCTGAAAGCCCTGTCTGCAATGCGACGCGGTGACACTCTTTCACGAGCGGCTCGCGACAACGGCGTCACGATTCGCACGGTCAAACGCTACGCAGGATCAGCGCTCATTCAAGATCGTCCGGGAGGACGCATTCGTGCGACGAAAAGTGACCGACTCGTTCGATACCTGCAGGTTCCCGGCGCTGACGGTCCGAGGGACATAACCGTTCGCGGATCGAAAGCAGCGAGTGAGTTCGCACACTACAAAGCGGCAATCAATCGTTTGCTTCGCGGTGATCGCAAGGCGATGGCCGATTGGCACGGGAAGAAGATCGCCGGAATTGAACTCATAACCGACGCCAAGACCTTGGTCGAACAAGCTCGCAAGGAAATCCTTCCATATTCGCTTTACCGCTCACTTTCGGGTGGTGCCGCTTGAAATTGGGGCGATCACACGTCCGCTGCTGTGCTATATGCGGATCAACGAAGAATCTTCAAGAACACCATCTTGGAGGGTTCCATCACGCTCCATTTTTCACCATCCCGCTCTGTGAACCACATCACCAAGCTGTCCACGTTGCAATTACCCGCGCCGGAGTAAACCTGCAATACATCAGCATTGCAGAAGAGCGCGCGCGAATGGCACGGACGGCCGCATACGTCTTTCTCTGGTTTCTCGATGAGCAGTTAGCTGTTTCCGAACGCAAAACACAAACTAGGAGGGGAAAATGACCCAGATACATGATCTATTCGTTCGTGCCTTAGCCGTTCCAGCAGAAAAAGAAAGCAAGAAGAAGCACCAGCGCAAATCTCGGAACCGCGATTCCTCGAAATGGCCACGTTACGCTTTGATTTTTGACACAGAAACGCGGGTCACGGCGGATCAATCGTTAACATTCGGCGTCTTTCGTATTTGTGAGCTGAAGAATGAGAAATATCGGGTCATCAGAGAAGGTCTTTTTTATGCTGATGATCTCCCAGCTCTTGAACGCGAAATCTTAGAGAGATACGCGCAAACGGGGATATCGGACGTGAAGTCATTCCCACCAGAATTTCCGCTCTATTCACGTACTGATTTCATGAGAAAGGTGTTTTGGCCTGCAATCAAGCGAAATGGAGCTTTGATTTGTGGCTTGAATCTGCCGTTCGATCTCGCCCGTCTCGCACTGACTTGGAATCGAGGTGAGCATGACGAATGGTCGCTCACAATGTTTCGATTTCCAAACGGCGTCGAAAACCGTTATTACCCGCGCATCTTGATTACCCCAATTGATAGCAAGAAAGCATTCATCAGGCTGGCAAATCCATGGAAACCAGAAGAGTGGACTCAAAACGGGAAAGCACACTTCTTGGACATCAGAACGTTAGCCTGGGCCCTGTTCAATCGTTCATATTCGCTGAAGCGTCTTTGTGAGGAACTCAAAACAGAAAATAGGAAGATTGATCACGAACCGACAGGCGAAGTCACTTTCGAAGAAATCGAATATGCTCGTCAAGACGGTCGGTGCACCGTGGACGCTCTCAACGCTCTGAAAGAGGAATTCGATAAACACCCAATTCCGCTAAATCCTTGTAAAGCTTTCTCCCCGGCGAGCGTGGCAAAGAGTTATTTCGATGCAATGGGCATCCTTCCGCCAGCTCACAAGTTCACGATTACGCCGACACATCAGGGGATCGCCATGCAGACATATTACGGGGGGCGCTCGGAGACGCGCATACGTTGCACCGAGGTCCCTGTCGTTCCCGTTGATTTCACCAGCGAATATCCAACTTGCTGTGCATTGTTAGACCTTTTCGAGATTCTTACGGCAGAGAACGTTACGTTCGAGGACGATACGAAGAGCGTTCGGAATTTAATCGAGACAATTTCTCTGGACCGCTGTTTTGATCCCGCGATATGGAGAGAATTCAGGTTCTTCACACTTGTCGAGCCGGACGACGATATTCTACCCGTGCGTACAGTTTATGACGGCTTAACGCAGAACATCGGCAACAATTACCTAACATCCAAAATTCCGCTCTGGTTTGCAGGATGTGACGTGATCGCGTCTGCGATCCGAACAGGAAAAGTGCCGCGCATTGTTCGTGCAGTTCGTATCTTGCCGCATGGCAAACAAGCTGGCATGAAACCTGTGCGTTTGCGCGGAAGCATGGTCGAAGTCGATCCGTACAAAGACGATCTTTTCCGCAAAGTAATCGAACAAAGAAAACTTAACAAAACGGACAAGAAGCTCTATTACTGGCTGAAGATCCTCGCTAATTCAATTTACGGATTCTTTGTGGAACTGATTCCCGAATTACAGAACGAAAACCTTCCACTAGAAGTCTTTTCCGGAGATAAGAACTTCGCTGATTCTTCAGACGTAATCGAAAAAGCCGGGAAATGGTTCTTCCCGCCTTTGGCTGCCCTCATCACTTCTGCCGGACGGTTATTACTTGCAATGACGGAAGCTTGCGTTACGGAGAAGAAGGGAACGTATCTGTTCTGCGATACCGATTCTCTGGCAATCGTAAGCTCCCAAAATGGTGGTCCCTTGAACATTCCAGGTAGCGAAGGCCTAAGAATTCTCACATGGGAAGACGCAACGACAATTGCCGACAGATTTTCTTCTTTGAACCCTTATGATCCTAAAGCGGTAAAAGGCTCGATTCTGAACCTCGTGGACGCAAATTTTGTCGATTCGGATTCCACAAAACTCCAACGCCAACTCTACGGGTTCAGCATTGCTGCAAAGCGTTACGCTTTGTACGAGAAAACAGGAAGATCGAATATCTCGATTGTTGATCCAAAAGCGCACGGAATTGGATTCCTGTTTCCACCTCAACACTCCCCGAAGAATTGGGATAAAGATGTCCCGCTTTGGATTTATGAGCTTTGGGATTACATCGTGCGAGGTGAACTAGGCATTCGGAGAAGAGCGCCGTCTGGGCTCGATGTTCCGCAAATGATGCGTCTCACGATAACGACGTACAACGTATTGGAAATGCTTGGAGAATGGGAAATCGCACGTCCTTATAACTTTCTCTTGCTTCCGATGGTTGATCCTGTCTATGGAATTGCGTTTCATAGGCAAACGAACGAGAAAGTCCTTCTAGTGTGTGCATTTTCTTCGAAACAAGAAGAATGGTTCGACCTGGAATGTGTAAACGTCCACAACGGCAAGAAATACGGAATGCTCAATTGCAAGAAGACAAACGGGAATATTCCTTACAATGTCGTTTTTCCTTCCCAATTCGCACATTTGCTCATTCAGTATCAGCGACATCCCGAAGCGAAAAGCCTAGCTCCAGACGGAAATCACTGCATGGCAGAGACCAAAGGATTGCTAAGACGTTCACGGGTAACGGCAGGAGAGATTCGTTACGTGGGGAAGGAAACAGATCGCAAATGGGAAGAAGGCGATGGAATTAGCCTTTTGGAATTTGCAGCAACCGAATATGGGCGAAAGGGAAAAGTTGTCGCCACAGAAGCAGTAAAAGCTGCCATTCAGAAAATTGGAATCAACAAGTGTGCTAGTGAAAGTGGTTTTCACCGTGCAAATGTCGTTCGGAAGTTGGTTCGCGGAATGCCAGTGAAGCGCGTTTCGTACACTGAATTCGTTCGCTGGCTGAAGACCTACGATGCAGCATTTGCAGCTCGAAACAGTCGATGATGAGGTAATAGGGACTGGTTATGCCAGAAGATCCGAAAGCGTCCCGTGCCCGACACCTCCGCTGGCGCGAAGCCAATCCTGAGAAATGGAGGCGAATGCGCGGGGCACAGAAGAAACGGTACTACGCCCGAACACGAGTGAAGAATCGACGTCGCTTCAAGAAATGGACGCCGGACGAGGATCGGCAAATCATCGCCAAGCGCAGGCCTACTGATCGCGAACTCTCAAGCACACTCGGCAGGTCGATGCAAGCGATCTATGCGCGCCGCAATAAGCTGCTAGATTCCCGAGATCGACGCTGTTAATTCGAAAGAATCAGCAGTGAAGGATTCCCCGCCTGGGGGGGAAGATGAGTGTAATGGGGATGTTATGCGACAACAACGTTTTGGCCTCGCCAATTAAACACAGGCTAGTCTTCACTTGCGCCTATATTTCAAGCCAAGCTCGCCATCGTACTGTTGGATAACCCCGTAGCATTCGCAGGCAGAGTTTTCAAGTTTCTTGCGATTCACGATCTTCACTGCGCCACGGGTGTACTGGATGAGCTTCTGCTTCTGCAAAACACCCGCTGCTTCGCTCACGCTAGGTCGATCTGTCCCTAACATCGTTGCGAGAAAATCATGAGTGATGGGCAGCGACCCTGAATCCACTCTATCCTGAGTCATTAGCAACCACCGTGCAAGACGCTGCCCAATTTCGTGCAGCCGATTACATGCTGCTGTTTGTGCAACCTGCAAACCCCGAATGGCGGCATAGCGGCTTAACATCAGTTGCAGGTGTGGAGCGGACTCTAACGTGTTCTGCAAAGCACCGACCTCGACCCGAAACCCATCCCCCGAGACTTGCACCACCGCATGAAGGGGGCTCCTGCTCAGGCCAACCGCCGCCAGTGTTCCTGTAAAGCCCTCATTTCCAATTATGCCAGCTTCGGCCGTTCTTCCATCTTTCATTAGGACTACAAGAGAAATCAAACCTCGATTCGGGAAATACGCAAATTCTAGCTTTCCACCCGCCTCATGAAGGACAAGATGGTTTGGCAAGCTGACGTATTCGAGATGGGGACGCAGTGAGCTGTAGTCGCTATCGGAAATCGATAGGAGTATGAGGCTGCTGACTGGTTTCCCCCGGGTATTCGTCCGCTCGCCAGACTGCATGACCTGGCTGCGTTTGCCTTCCATAAGCCGTCCTTTTGGGGAAACGTGTTGTTCAGCGAATTGCCGAGAAAAGACCCTGGCTCATTCCCCCTTGGTTCACTGCCATCCGAGACTTCTCTCTGCGCTCACCCACTAACGCGCAGCAAAGCTTCCCAATCAGGATCATCAGCTTCTGCGGGTCGATTTCTTTACTAGCCTGTTCTGCGATGGGTCTCCAATCTCCCTCTTCAAGGTGCGGGGCCATAGCGGGACTCCTTTCTCACCGCTCACGAAGTTACCTCGGATTTGAAAGTTGAGTCTGAGCAATAACGCACATTCAAGTAAGAGACACGTTGCGAAGAACGCGATCAGGGCGGTAGAGCAGGCCGTTGGAGCACACCCCAAGGGGAACTCCGGGCGTGCGCCGGAACAAAATCTGGTATGTAGGATGCCCGACAGACCCATCAATATTGGCCCGCGTAGACTGCGCGTTTATCCGTATGACAGCACGCTGGTACTCGTTGGCGCAGCGAAAGAGGCAGCCATGAGCAGGAAGCTGGTATGGATTGAGCTGAAGCGTTTTCGGGGGTTTTGGTTGTTCCGAATGTGGATGGCGGTTCAAACCTTCCGGTGCTCCTGAAGGCAAATCTTTCAATGAACTCATGCGCAACTTCGAGTTGCAGCGCGACAAAGAGTTTGAATCCCATGTTTGCGCGGATCACGCTGCCCACAAGAATCCACGATAGTTCACGTAAAATAGGCCATTACACGTTTTGACCGCCGGGTCGATGAGCGATATCGCGATTTTCAACCGTTAGCCGAGCAGCGGCCCACCTAGGAATGACCGGCGAGTTGCAACTGGACCGGCGTGGGCGGCTGACATTCCGGAGGCTGACGTCGCTGCAGTAGTTGGCCTCTTCGATAGAAGGCTCCAGACGTAGCAGTTTTCATGGACCGCCCGCCCATATTCATCCGTCTTGCTGACTGCTAAATTTACGGAATTTCTGCAGATCGCACAGCGCGGTACCCAAACAAAGTAGGACATAAATGCCTCCTGGGAGAGGAACAGTCAATACATTAGACTTCCTTAGACTTACAAACTGAGCAATTAAGCTCAACCCTCGACTAAATAGCAGGAGTGGAAATCGGTCACGGTGCCGTGGGAGAATGTTCGCCGATGGCTAAAGAGCTTGTCTGGCTAGAAAACAGTAACTTTGCCGCTTGGGGATGTTCGGAGTGCAACTGGCTGCTAGTGAATCCCGGAACCAAGCTGTCCGAGAAGCCATCCGTCCCCGTGAAGGACGCTTTTAATAAGCATGACTGCGCCATGTTTCCTCGCCAAAGAAGTGTGAAGCAGTAGCCACGTTGCCGTTGCCTACGCATATCGGGAGTACACACGGAGCCGCGTTTCCGCATTGCGTTCATTTAGCTGTCCATTGCTTCGGCGTTCTTTTTGAAACTGCTCAGAATTGAACAGTCATTGAGATTCTTAACAATTATCTTATCCAGTAGCTAAGTGAACGCGGTCGTCTGTTTAGTAGCGGAGAGACAGCCTCACTTTACTGTTGTGTCGATGGAGGTCGAACCGGCAAGGGTTCGGCCTTTTTTTGCGCCCTAGATAGCTCTGGATGTCGAAATCAAGCCATAACACTCATTTGAGAATTATCGGCGCATTGCTTCCCTTCGCATCGCCCACGCGCGCGTGGGCG
>CALFMO010000004.1 GCA_937879855.1 uncultured Acidobacteriaceae bacterium
AAAATTTCCGAAGCCACCTGGCACTGCGGCGATCCCGGCATGCAATACGACACCACGGTCAACCGCTGGCACACCTCGAAACACACCGACCGGATCAACGCCAGCAATCCGTGCAGCGAATACATGTTCTTAGACGACTCGGCCTGCAACCTGGCCAGCCTGAATCTGCTGAAGTTCGCTCCCAACGGCACCTTCGACGTGGAAGCCTATCGTCACGCAGTAGACGTGTTAATTACCGCGCAGGAAATTCTGGTCGACAACGCCGGATATCCAACGGAAATGATCATGCGCAACTCGCACGATTACCGCCCGCTAGGTCTAGGCTATGCAAACCTAGGGGCATTGCTGATGGCCGCCGGCCTCCCGTACGACAGCGACGCCGGCCGTGACTACGCCTCATGCGTAACCGCAATCATGTGCGGCGAAGCCTATCTCCAGTCAAGCCGCATAGCAGAACAATGCGCCCCGCTAACTCCAGCGACGGAAGCCGTAAAAAAGAATTTGTCCGAAACAAATCTAGGCGCAGACATCACCACAGCACATGTGGGGACGGCCGCCTCGGCTGTCCAGCGAACCCTGAGCGAAGCGAGGGGGAGCGCCTCGGAGACCCAAACCATGCCCGGAGGCGCCTGCCCCGGCTGGTACATCAACCGCGAACCCTTCCTGGACGTAATCCGCATGCACCGAGCGTCCGTGAATGGCATAAACAAATCCAACGTCCCCACCAGCATCTACGAAGCCAGCAAACAATGCTGGGACGAAGCCCTCGCCCACGGCGAAAAACACGGCTACAGAAATTCCCAGGTAACAGTCCTAGCCCCCACCGGCACAATCGGCTTCATGATGGATTGCGATACTACCGGTATCGAGCCGGACCTCGCGCTGATCAAGTACAAGAAACTGGTTGGCGGCGGGATGATCAAGATCGTGAACAACACTGTGCCTACGGCGCTGTTCAAGCTGGGGTACAACCACGAGCAGGCGGATGCGATTGTCAGCTACATCGACGCGACGGGGACGATTGAAGGGGCGCCGCATATTAAGGACGAGCATCTGGCGGTGTTTGATTGTTCGTTCAAGCCGGCCAAGGGGACGCGATCGATTGCTTACATGGGGCATCTGCGGATGATGGCGGCGGCGCAGCCGTTTATCTCGGGTGCTATATCGAAGACGGTCAATCTTCCCGAGAACGCCAGCGTCGAAGACATCATGGAAGCTTATCTTCAGGCCTGGAAGCTGGGGCTGAAGGCGGTCGCTGTCTATCGCGATGGCTGCAAGAAGTCACAGCCACTCTCGGCTGCGGGGACGAAGACGGCGGAGTCAACTGCTCGTGTGGGGACAGCCGCCTCGGCTGTCCAGCCCGACGAAGAGGACATGAATGCTCCTCCGCGGGCGGTGCGCCACAAGCTGCAGGCAGAGCGGGCCTCGATCACGCACAAATTCAAGGTCGGAGACCACGAGGGCTACATCACCGTGGGCCTGTATCCCAACGGGCAGCCCGGCGAACTGTTCATCACCATGGCGAAAGAAGGATCGACCGTCAGCGGCCTGATGGACAGTTTCGCGTTGGCCGTCTCCATCGCGCTGCAACATGGGGTTGAGCTGAAACTGTTCTGCGAGAAATTCGCCCACACCCGCTTCGAACCCAGCGGCTGGAGCGGCAATCCCGACATCGGCTACGCCAAGTCGATCATGGACTACATCTTCCGCTGGCTCCAGCTGCGCTTCCTGACCGGGCAGCAGCAGTTGCTGTTCGACAATCTCGGACTGCGTCCCGCGGGAGCCCTGCCGGAAGGAACCGGAGAAGTAAGCAGCGCGACTCCGGAAGTCCGAAACCGGAAGCCGGGAACCGGTTCCGTCCACGCCGCCGACGCCCTCTCCAGCCTGGTCGACCTGGGCGACGCTCCCACCTGCAGCTTCTGCGGCAGCATCATGACCCGCAACGGCAGCTGCTACAGATGCATGAGCTGCGGGAGTACTAGCGGGTGCAGCTAGATTTTGTGAATGTGTGGGGCGGGCGCCCTCGCCGCCGCTTTTGACGTTAACTGACATGAAACGCGAAGCCCAATTCGTCATCTGCATAAGGAACAAGGGCTACCCTGCATCGCTGGAGTTGCGCAAGATTTATCAAATCATCCCAGACAAAGCAGCGGCCAGACTCCATCAGATTCGCGTCATCGATGAGTCGGGCGAAGATTACTTGTACCCGGAAGATTATTTTCGTGCCGGCGCGGTTCTTGGTCCCGAATCGGTCCGAGTTTAGGTTCGGGAATTGAATTGCAGATATTAGTGCACGAAAAGACCTTGTGTCATTTACGTATCGTTCCTGTTCCGTCACGCTAGGTCGAGGAAGGTAGGAGCAAAAAATGAGCGCGTCCATCGGCAGCGTGTACGACATAAACGACTTCGCTTATAACGATAACGAGCCAGGAACGATTGAGAAATTACAGGAACTTAATGATTTTTATCGTCGGCACCCGTGGCCGAAAGAACATTCAGTCACCACCCACAGCCTTCGCTGCGCAGATTCGCGTGATCTCTCAGGCTTGCAGAACGAAAGCATTCATCTGATCGTCACCTCTCCTCCCTACTGGACGCTTAAGGAATATCCGGCCAATGAGTGTCAGTTAGGAGCTGTGGAGGACTACGAGAAGTTTCTGAATGAACTGGACAGGGTTTGGGCAGAGTGCATCAGGGTACTTGTACCCGGTGGCCGGATTTGTTGTGTAGTCGGTGACGTTTGCATTCCTAGAAAGAGAGAAGGTCGACATCACGTTATTCCTCTTCATGCGGACATCACCGTCCGGGTTCGCAAGCTCGGACTGGATTCTTTGACGCCAATACTATGGTTCAAGATTGCGAACGGAGCGCTAGAAGCAGAGGGGAACGGAGCGGGCTTCTACGGGAAGCCCTACCAACCTGGGGCGATTGTCAAGAATGATTTCGAGTACATCCTGTTCTTTCGTAAGGGTGGCTCCTATCGGTCGCCTTCAACAATGCAGAAGGCTTTATCAATGCTCTCCAAAGACGAAATGAAGAACTGGCTGAAAACCGCGTGGACAGATATTAAGGGAGAATCGACCCGGCGAGGACACCCCGCCCCTTTTCCCGTTGAACTAGCCGAGCGCCTCATTCGTCTTTTCTCCTTCGCCGGTGATGTAGTCCTCGATCCTTTCGTTGGAACAGGGACCACCACTTTAGCCGCGATAAACGTTGGCCGTAACAGTGTTGGCACTGATTGCGATCCAGCTTTCATAAGGATGGCGAAGGAACGGCTACAAAGAGCTATCCTCTCAAAGGCGGAGCCGCTCTTGTTTGAGACAAAGCTAGATATACAATCGCCATAAATGGTTGACGCGAATTACGCGGTCTTACGGATATTCCGTAGCCTTTTTGAAGGCCGTCCTTATTTCCACCGAGACTCCAGCCTCGGAGATCGCGTCGCTAGTTATCTGTTCGAAGATCTATATAGCCTAAATAAATCCGCAGAACTCCACGATCGCATTGACTCACATAGCCGCGTACTAAATGCGCAAAATCTCACGGTTGGCATTTCACGAAGACGAGGAGACGGTACATTCGGCGAGCGAGTGCCGGTAGCGCAAGCAATCGCAGATGAGGGATTCGCGGTTGCGCGTGGTCCCGTAGCCAATATCGAGATTGGGGCCGAAACCAAAATATTGGCTAAGGCAATGATCAAGCAGATCGATCGCGTAATCGGCGATCTAGTCCGACAAACCGAGGAGTTCAAGAAAAGGGGTGGCCGTCCGATTTGTGTTGCGATTTTGGGGGTGAATTTCGCACCGCAATACACATCTTATGAAGGTGATCGGACCTTCCCAACCGACGGAAAGAAGTATAAACATCCCGCTCAGGAAGCTGACGACGCGATATCTCGACTCCTTCAACGAGTTGCACCGAGTTTTGACGAGTTCCTGATTCTGAAGTTTGAGGCTTCCAACACACCGCCGCATCCATTCTCGTGGAAGGATGAAAAACAGACCTTGCTCGAATACTCAGCACTACTGACGAGACTCTCTCGAGAGTACGACCGACGTTTCTAGTAATCCAGCGGTTAGCCGGGTGGCCCACGCTTCGGTTTTAGTTTTCCTCTCCGTCGCATAACTTAGGAGTACCGCGACCCTTCGACTCCCTTCAGGGCGGCTCTTGCGTTCTTTGCAGGGACCGGTGGCGATGCCGCCGAAGGGTTTCATTTCGAATTCGCGCGGCCACAAAGCAACAGTCCGCAGTGCAATCGGACTGCTGCCCACCCTTCGCGAAAAGCACGCGAAGGATGGGGCACCCACTGTATGGTTATGGTTACGCCGGCGAGATCAAAAGCCTGGGCCGCGCGCCTCAACAGCAGGTCCCTCCACTCCGCCGTCGCTATCGCTCCGGCTCCGGTCGGGATGACAGGGTTGAGTGTTCAAGGAGGACTTCGGGTGACGACACACTCGCATCCGCGACTCGATTCCACCGGGATCATCGCCGAGTACATCCCGCGGGAAACCGCTACTTCACGGTGAACGGCACGGACGCCGTCAAATTCTCCCATTCGATGAGCAGTTTTCCCTTGGCGCCGCCGGCGTCCGACAGCGTGATCTTGAGCGTTTCGACCGGAGATGGTGGCTTGCCCATGGTGAGCGAAGCGCGGCCCAATTCGGTGGCCGGATCATTGGTGGTGGCGCCTTCTTGAATGCCGTCCGGTGAGACCCCGACGCCCCAGATGTGGCGGCCGCCGGCCATCAGGGCTTTGTTGACGATCAGCTTCCACTGGCCGTTGTCGAGGTCGGCGTACAGGGTGTAGTCGCCCTTGGGAATGGCGAGGCCATTCAGGTCGAGGTCGGCGTCGGTGTGCAGGACGGTGGCGTAGTCGGCGCCCAGACGCCATACCTTGCCATAGGGCTCGAGCGCGCCGGTGCCGCCGAAAATTTGGCGACCCCTGACGGAAGGGGCGTGATAGTAAATCCAAATATTCTTGCCGTTGACGGTCACGCTGGTTTCGGCGCCCGGACTCTTGGTGTTTTTAGTAGCCAGGTCTTCCTTCTTGACCTGGGCGACGGCCAGCATCATGCCGCTTAATAAAAGAGCACTCAAAAGGATTCGTTTCATTTCTGATGTCGTTTCTTTCTTCTTTCTTTAGGGAGTATACAACGCGCGCGGCGACTGTGCCCGCAATGATGCAGACTGATGGTTGGCGGCGGCGCTGCCAGTGCGCTTTAAGTCGAACTCGGGCGACCTCATAGTGCGATCGGACTGCCAACCTTCGCGAAAAGCACGCCAAGGATGAAGCACAGCCAGCCGAAGCCCGCCCCGAACACTCGACCGTGTCATCCCGACCGGAGCCGGAGCGACAGCGACGGCGGAGTGGAGGGACCTTGTGCTGGAGGCCCGTGGCCCCGAGGGTTTTGATCCTCGCTTACAGAACCCTGCAGTGGGGCGATGTCGAAGATTCCAATCTCTTTATTTCTTGAAGACGGCGTCGAGGGCGGCTTGGGCTATGGCTTCGTCGATCTCGGATTTGGCGCCGCTGGCGGCGATTCCGCCGATGGTCTCGCCGTCTACCTTGATCGGCAGGCCACCCTGGTTGGGGAAGAAGTCAGGAAAGGCGAGGACTTCGAGATTCCCTTTCTTTAAAGCGTCGGCCCCATCTTTCGAGGGACTGCGGTAGAGCGCGGAGTGCCGCGCCTTTTTCTGCGCGAACTGAATGGTGTTGAGGGACGCACCGTCGGCCTTCTGCAGAAAAAGCAGGTTGCCGCTTTCGTCCACGATGCAAAGGGTGACTTCCACATTCTGCCGCTTGGCCTCGGCCTCAGCCGCAGCAACCATGGTTTTGATGGTCGCCAGGTTCAAGCGCTTTCGCGTAGGAAGATCTTGAGCCGAAGTTGTGGCCACCAGGAAAATCATCATCAGTGCCAGTAGTTTGAACATGCGCGGGATGCTACCAGCCGATGCGGGAATTTTCCAGAGGGAATGAAGTGCGCATGAGGTTCAGGCTTGTGTGGATGAGTGGTATGAGGAGGTGGTTTGGAGTGAGACTGGAATATAGGAGTCTGAATGCAGAATGCAAAAGTCGAACCCTACATCAAAGTCCCCACCCTGTCGCAGAAAACGCGACAAGGGTGGGGCACCCGGGGCAATGGTCTGCAGTCAAAATCTCCGAATTCGGCTCGGCTATTACTTCATCCTCTCGGGGTCGCCTATCATCTAATTCAGGAGACTTATTGGAGGGTTCACGATGGCGGCATTGGCTTTGGGTGCGAAGGCGCCTGATTTTGCGTTGAAGAGTTTGGATGGCAAGCGGTTTTCGTTGGCGGATGAACTGGCGCGCGGGCCGGTGGTGTTGGCGTTTTTCAAGGTGTCGTGTCCGACTTGCCAGTATGCGTTTCCGTTCTTGGAACGGCTGTATAAGGCCTATGGGCATAAGGGCGTCCGGCTGGTGGGGATTTCGCAGAATGACGCCTCAGAGACGGCGGCGTTTGGCAAAGATTTCGGGATCACGTTTCCGGTGCTGTTGGATGATACGCGGTCCTATCCGGTGTCGAACGCGTATGGGCTGACCAATGTCCCTACGATCTTCTGGGTGGCGCAGGATGGGGAGATTGAAGTGTCAAGTGTGGGCTGGCTGAAGGCCGATTTCGAGGAAATCAACCGTCGGATGGCGGAGGCGGGGAAAAGCGCGCCCACCGCTATGTTCAGGCCGGGGGAAGATGTGCGCGACTTTCGCGCTGGTTGAGGGTCCAAGAACTAAACCGCCGGTCGGCGGATCAACTTCTAGAAACTAATCAACCACAGAGGCCCTGAGGAACACAGAGTAAGGCTATTCGGACACGTCCCGCCAATGGTGGGTGCACTGTCGTGCACTGGGGTCAGTTACTTCTCATACAACTCCAGAGACGGTGTCCTTTACAATCCTGCTAGAACCTACACACAAAGAAAGTCTTCCACAGCGGGCGCGCCGCTTTGTTGGGGGGAGAGACTTGTTATGCGGAGAATGCTGAGAGTAATTTCGGCGGGCTTGGTAGTGTGCGCGAGCTTGCCGGTATGGGGCGACGGAGCTGTGGGAGCCGGCGGCTCGAAGGGCGCGGTTTCGGTGAAGCTGCCGGGGACGGCGTTTGTGGCGCTGGAGACGATCACGCCAGAACACATTCGCTGGCATGTGCGGTTTTTGTCGCACGATCTGCTGGAGGGGCGCGGGACGGGTCAGCGCGGCGGCGAAATTGCAGCGGAATACATTGCGACTCAACTTGCCGAGTACGGGCTGAAGCCGGCAGGCGATCACGGAACTTTTATGCAGAAGGTGCCGCTGGTGGGGATCACAACGTCGCCCGAGACTCAGTTTGCGCTGGTGCCGAAGCAGGGCGAGACCATGAATCTGAAGCAACTCGACGAGTATGTCGCGTACGACCAGACGCAGCAGGCGCAGTCGGAGGTGGATGCAGACATTGTTTTTGTGGGATATGGGATCGAGGCGCCGGAATACAACTGGGACGACTATAAGGGACAGGACGTGCGCGGGAAAGTTCTGCTGATGCTGGTGAACGAGCCTCCGTCGGACGATCCGAAATTTTTCAAGGGGAAGGCGCTGACCTACTACGGGCGCTGGACCTACAAGTATGAAGAGGCGGCGCGAAAGGGCGCGGTGGGCGTGATCCTGGTGCACCAGACGCAGATGGCGAGCTATCCGTGGGAAGTAGTGCGGAATTCGAATTCGGGGGAGAAGTCGTCTTTGCAATTGGAAGGGCCGGCGCTGAAGGTGGCGTCGTGGGTGCAGTTGGACGTGGCGAAGCGGCTGGCGGCTTCGTCGGGGATGGATCTGCAGAAGATGATGCAGGATGCGCAGTCGCGGGATTTTCGTCCCGTGAATCTGCGGGCGAAGCTGCGGGCGCGCATGGTGAGCAAGGTTCGGCATTTCGAGTCGAATAATGTGGTGGCGATTCTGCCGGGAGTGGACAAGAAGCTGGCCGGTGAAGCCGTGATGTATACGGCGCATTACGATCATTTTGGCATTCGCCCGGATATGCCGGGTGACAACATTTTTAATGGCGCGGACGACAACGCTACTGGCTGCGGGATCCTGCTGGAGGTGGCGCGGGCGTTTGGGACGGGTCCGCAAAAGCCGCGGCGGTCGATTCTGTTTGCGGCGGTAACGGCGGAGGAGCAGGGATTGCTGGGGTCAGAATATCTGGGAAAGCATCCGCCGATCGCGGCCGGGAAGATTACGTTGGACTTGAATTATGACGACGTGAAGCCGCTGGGCGCCCCGGAGGAAGTGCAAGTGGCCGGAGCCGAGCGGACGACATTTTATCCGGCGGTGATGGCGATGGCGAAGGAGTTCCGGCTGGCGATTCGGCCGGATGCGCTGCCAGAGGCGGGACACTTTTACCGTTCAGATCACTTCAGCCTGGCGCGGGTGGGCATTCCGGCGTTCTCCATCAACGAGGGAATGAAGTACAAAGGGCATACCGAGGCTTGGGGAGTGGAACAGGAGCGCGAGTACGTGGAAAAGCACTATCACCAGCCTAGCGATGAGTACCATCCGGAGATGGACTTTGTGGGGGACTCGGCGATGGCGCGGTTTGGGTATGCGCTGGGGTGGGAAGCCGCGAGTTTGCCTAATTTGATTGGGTGGCAGAAGGGCGATGAGTTTGAGGCGGTGAGAGCGAAGAGTCAGTGAGTAGCGCCGCCATCTCGGCGGCTCCACGGGCGGGACGCCCGCGGAACAGCCGGCCGGAGGCCAGCGCTACGCAGTACCCAGTGGTCAGTGATTCGTGGATGGTCCCATCAGGCTGGCCCTTTATCCAAATCCTAATCTTGGGGCCTCGGCCTGAATGCCGCTGGGCTTTGCACGGCTGGACAGCCGAGGGCGGCTGTCCCCACATATTCCCGCGCCGACAGCCGAGGCGGCTGTCCCTACGTGGGCATCGCGGCCTCCTGGCTTCTATTTCCACCCTTACAACTGCTTTCGACATGAGCCATAACCTAGGTAACTTTAGCCGACGAACTTCGCGTGCTAGCCTCGAATGTGGTTGTGGAATCAGTAACTTCCGAAAGACTCTGACCTGGGATGCCTAGACTTCCAATTTTTCGATTAGGTGGAGCGCCCGACAAACCGAAGCTGCCGAATCTGGCGGCTTCGACGCCGTCCATTTCTCTGGAGGGGCTGAGCGTTGGGGTCGATAATCTGCGGCACGATGTGGTGCTCAGCCAGCGGTTTGTGGAGTTGGGGCGGGCACAGGTTGCGCGGCTGATCGCGCGGCATGGCGAGTTAGAAGGATTGCTGTCGGCGGAGTTTCCACGATCGACGCAAGGGCCATCGTGGATGCGGAACCAGGCGGGCAGAGTGGCGATGAAGAACGATCCGAGCGGGTGGAAATCGGCGCTCGCCGAGTTGCAGATTGGGTCGCTCAATCGGGCAAAAAAAGAGTCGCGGATGTCGGTGGACCTGCTGGCGCGGCTGGCGGTGACCAAATTTCTGCGCATGGAGATGAACCAGCAGTTTCTGCAGGTGCTGGAGCGGTGCCGCGTACAAATGAAGAGCTACGACAACATGCGCATGGAGCGCGCGCATGAGTACCGTGAGCGGGTGGCTGCGTTCCAGGTGCGAAAGAGAATCATCCTGCGCAAGACAGGCCAGGAAATTTTTGAGACTTTGCGCGAGGTGGAGAAGAGCACGCTGGCTCGGACGCGCCGGTCGCTGTTCGGCGAAGACACCGGCAGCGGAAGCTATTTCAGCTATCCGCTGTTTTTGAACCGACTGTTGTTTTCTGAAGATGGGCGGGATGATTATCTGTGCGCCGAGCACTACGTTATGCTGGGAAATTGGGACCGCGACCCGGACCGCTATAGCCGGATGCGGGACGTGGCAGCGAGCTTCCTGAGCTCGATTTACGGCGACAAAAACAGCGCGGAGACGATTGATTCGTGGATGAATGTCCCTGAAAACGCGCGGGAGCTGGTGGGGACGGGAACACCCGACGACTCTGACGAAGGCATGGAGCAACAGGAGCGCCTGGCGGCGTGGGTTCGCCTGCTGGAAGATGAGCGGGTGATGGAGAATGTGATCGCTTCCTATCACGTGGTGCCTCTGCTGAGCGAATATGCACCACGCATCAACCCGCAACAATTGAAGAACGCGCTCATCGACCGGACGGAATGCGACCGGGTAGAGCGGATGATTCAGGAGCATGGCAAGCTGTCGCCGAACAGTTTGTATGCGGCGGTGGCGAAGGTGGCGACGTGTCGCGGGGCGGAGCGGGCGAAGGTGGCGGCGCGATTTCTGGGAGACTTCTTCCATTACCACCGCGATTTTCGGCGGCTGGAAGTGACGAATGCCGCTCTGGATTCCGTGAACCTGGTCGGAAACGAACGGTTGCAGGAACTGTCGCGGGTGAATGGGACGCTGTATGAGTTCCGGCTTCCTGACGAGCAGGGGCAGACGGACACGGACCGAGTGCTGCGCCACGTGGTGTTGAAAGCGGATGTGCGGGATTCGACGCGGTTGACGCGGACGATGATGGAGAAGGGGCTGAATCCGGCGTCGTACTTCAGTTTGAATTTTTACGATCCGGTAAATAAGTTACTGGAGAAGTATGGCGCGCAGAAAGTTTTTCTGGAAGGTGACGCCATAATTCTGGCGATTCTGGAGCGTGAAGGCGAGCCTGGGCTGGCGGTGAGCCGCATGTGCGTGCTGGCGCGCGAGATCATTGAAATCGTGCGCGGATATAACGAGCTGATGCAGCGCTCGAGTATGCCGCAACTGGAGCTGGGCGTGGGTATCACGCTGCAGGAGTCGGCGCCGTTGTACCTGATGGATGGCGAGCATCAGATCATGATTTCGGAGGCGTTGAACGAGAGCGACCGTTTGTCTTCCTGCAACAAGAAAGCGCGCAAGGTGATGGAGCCGCAGGCAGGGCCGTTCCATGTATACGCGTTTCAGGCCGCGGAGCTGGACGAGAACGGAAATCCGGAGGACGTAATTCTGAGCTACAACCTGGGCGGGATTCGCATGAATGAAATGGCCTTCCGCAAGTTGCAGCAAGAGATCACTCTCGAACCGCTGAAGGTGAAGCTGCCTTCGTCGGTGGCGTCGTCGGATAAAGGAGACTTCAAGCTGTTTAGCGCGACGGTTCCGGTGGATCGGGATATCTTCCGCAAGATCGTGGTGCGGGAGAGCCGCATTCCGCGGATTAATCCGGCGGATTTTAAGGTGACCGGATGGACAGAGCGGGCTTATTACGAGATCTGCACGGATCCGGCGATTTATGCAGCGCTGGAGAAGAAGAAGGGCGCGGGAAAGAACTAGTGCGGCAGGCGAGCCGTTAGTCGTTGGTTGTTGGTCGTTCAGGATTCGAGTTGCTTTTAACTACGGAGGGCGCAGGGTCACACAGAGGTTTCTCTGTGGAACTCTGTGCCCTCTGTGGTTTTCTTCCTCCTGAATTTAGAAATTCGTGCCGACGTGGGCGGGGCGGAAGGGGATTTGGAATGTGGCCTCGACATCGACAGGAGAACCATTTTTCATAGCGGGCTGGAATTGCCATTGGGCGATGGCCTGGCTGGCGAACTGGTCGAGGCGGTCGTCGACGCTCCGCAGGACTCGAACGTTGGCGACGGTGCCGTCGGCGCGGATGATGGCATAGAGGATCACGGTGCCAGTTACGTTCTCGCGCATAAGTTCCGTTGGGTAGGCGGGATCGACTTTGCGCGTGGCGGCGGGTTGGGAGAGATCGGATGTGTTCGAGCCGTCGTTGTTGGAGTCGTGATTGTTCGAGTCATGATTATTAGAATCATGGTTGAGTTCGGCGAAGCGGATGACCCAGCTTCCGCCCGCGGAGTTCAGGTTTGGCATGTTCAGTGTGACGGAATAGAACTTGCGGTCGCCGAAGACCGCGCGTTCCGGCTCAGAGAGTTTCGCTGCGCTTTCGGGTTGCAGGGTGCGCGTCGGTGCGCTGGTCACGCGTGGCGGCTTCACGCTCGCGACCAGGTTCGGGTTGACTGAGTTGGTTGAGGATTTGTTTCCCGCCACGGACGACGGTTTCGCCGCGGCGCTTCCTACGTAAAGCCCCGCCGGCAGGTCACTTCCCTTTCGCGTTGATCCCCTTCCAGTCTCTTTACCGCTGCCGCCGGAACCCGTGGCGCCGGGCGCGCCTGTCGCTCCGGTGTGACCCTCGGGCGTGGCGGCGAAGGAGCCGCGGCGGTTACCGCCTGGCGCATTAGGAGGCGCACCCACAGCGGGATGCAGGTTCAGGGCAATAATGCGGCCGGGCGCGCCAAAGGAGTCGGAAGAAGATCCCGAGGCCGACAGCGATGGCGGCGGCGCGACGACCTGCGCAGTTCCAACTCCGGCGCGCGACAATCGGGATCCTGCGACGGCGCGTTGTTCCACCACGGGAAGTCGCGGTGCGGGTGCAATCACCGAGCTTGGTCCGATGTTCAGTTCACCGACCAGGCGCGTGGCGCTCTCGACATTCGGAGGAGGCGCGATGACCGCGGGTTGCGGTCCCTGGAAAGCGGCGGTATTCGACGCACGCAGATCGGGCGGAGGAGCGACCACGGAACTTCGGGACGTGGGCAAGTTGCGACGCAGCCCGAGATCGGCTGCGTCGGGCGGCGGCTTCACAACGACATTCTCGAGTTGGGGAGTGATGCGATTGATTTCGGCGGCTGGAGTGAGTGGAACGGGAGGGACGGCAAGTTGCGGCTTCTCCAGCTTGTCGGACCAGGCAACAATGTTGGGCAGGGCAACGTCGTGCTTCAGCTTGACGTTGGGCGCAGTGACGATGGTCTGCGAATGGTTGTCGGCCTCGGGCGGAACGGAAATGATGGGCTGCAGGGAGAGTTCCGGATCGGCTTTGGCGGGCTCTGCTGGCTGCGGGTCGCGCGTGTCGAGTGGAGGAAGGTATTCCGAGGACGTGTAATAGATCACTTGAGCGCTGTCGAAGGTTGGCTTCGCTACCACTTGGGGTCGGAGCGCGAAGAAACGGGTGAATGCAATCAGAAGAGCGAATGCCAGCACATGGTAGACCACGGATTGGAGAAAGCGGGTCCACGGGAGGTCACGTTGCACGAGTACATCCGGCCAGAATGGTGCAGGGGTGGACTGGAGTTCGAGTGGCGGGAGGCGGCGCGGAAAACTCAGGTCGCGGAGATTGCCGAAAAAGACTCGGCGCCAGGAGGGCAATTCCACCAAAAGCCGCGGCACGAGCTCGGGCTGGTGGATTTGGACGGGACGGGGAGCTGCGGACATCTTGTCTATAGTAGATGTGGGCAGTCGGGTTGGGATAGCCGGGAGGACATTTGGGGCTGGCTTGAGAATTTGAAACTCTTGGCATCAGCTTTGCCCCGCGCTTGTGCGGGCGAGGACGCCCCATTACAGCCGCCGGGGCGTGCGGCGCTACTGTCGCTGCATTGCCGCGTTACTTCGCTATCAGCGTTTATAATCTTTGGTTTCGGCGACCTGCCGCATTCTCACCATTAAGGACACACTTTGCTTGATTTCTTAGGAGATCTTCGACGGACTCATATGTGCGGGACACTGCGCGCTTCCGACGCGGGCAAGAAGGCTGTGCTCATGGGATGGGTGAACCGGCGGCGGGACCTGGGCAACCTCATTTTTATTGATTTGCGTGACCGCACCGGAGTGACGCAGGTGGTGCTCAACCGTGAAGTGGACGCGGCGGCGCACGACAAGGCGGACCTTCTACGCAATGAATATGTGGTCGCGGTCATCGGCACAGTAAAGCGGCGGGACGCGGATACGGTTAACAAAAATATTCCTACGGGCGAAGTGGAACTGGTGGCGAGCGAGATTCGCATTCTGAACGAGTCGAAACTGCCGCCGTTTTTGCCGTCGGACACGGCGCTGACCAATGAAGAGACGCGGCTGAAATATCGTTATATCGATCTGCGGCGCGAGGTGATGCAGTTCAACATCGAGACGCGGCACAAGGTGGCGAAGGCGATACGAGATTATCTTTCGGTGCAGGGATTTTTCGAGATTGAGACGCCGTTCATGACGCGGTCGACGCCGGAAGGGGCACGGGATTATCTGGTGCCGAGCCGGGTGCAGCCGGGGACTTTCTATGCGCTGCCCCAGTCGCCGCAGTTGTTCAAGCAGATTTTGATGATCTCGGGATTCGACAAATATTTTCAGATTGTGCGTTGCTTCCGGGATGAAGACTTGCGGGCGGACCGTCAGCCGGAGTTTACGCAGATCGATTTGGAGATGTCGTATCCGCAGCCGGAACGGGTTTGGGAGGTGGTGGAGGGGTTTTTGACCGCGGCGTTTCAGGCAGCGGGCAGCGCGATCAAGACGCCGTTTCCGCGCATGGACTATGACGAGGCGATCCGGTCGTATGGAATCGACAAGCCGGATTTGCGGCTGCCCGCGTTTACCGAGGTGCGGGAGTGTTTCACGGCGGAGAATCTGCAGGAGTTGGCAATTAATGCGAATTTGCCGGTGATTGCGATCCGCACGCCTAAGGTAGGCGAGCTTTCGCGCAAGGAGCGGGACGACATCAAGCCAATGTTTCACGCCAAGGGCGGCGCGAAGATTTTTGAAGACTTCAAGCGCATTGGGAATAAGTTTCCGGAGGCCGCTGCCGCGATTGCGAAGAAGACCGGGATGGAGGAAGGCGATCTGATCGTGCTGGTGGCCGGATCGGCGCAGGCGGGACCACAGACGGCGATGCCCACGCATCGCAAGGTGACGCCCGCGGAGTTGGCGATTTATGCGTCGGCGGGGCTGCTGCGGCTGGCGCTGGCGCAGAAGCATGCGGAACGGCATGGCATTTTCAAGAAAAGCGGCGACGCGGCGAAGGACTTCCGGTTTCTGTGGGTCACGAATTTTCCCATGTTCGAGTGGGATGAGGGCGAGAAGCAGTGGATGGCGGCGCACCATCCGTTTACCTCTCCGCATGAAGAGGATATGGGCTTGCTCGAGGCGGGAGTGGAGTCGGTAAACGATCCGCAGTCGCCGTTGAGTGCGGTGCGGGCGCTGGCTTACGACGTGGTGCTCAATGGCACGGAGTTGGGGTCGGGCTCGATTCGTATTCACCGGCAGGACATTCAACGGAAAATCTTTCGCGCGCTGGGCATGACGGAGGAGGAAGCGAGGTCGCGCTTCGGATTTTTTCTGGAGGCGCTGGAGTATGGCACGCCTCCTCATGGCGGGATAGCGCTGGGGCTGGATCGAATCGTGATGATTCTGGCGGGCGCCGAGAGCTTGCGCGAGGTGATTCCCTTCCCCAAGACTGCGCGCGCGGTGGACTTGATGTGCGACGCGCCGACGCCGGTGAATGAGCGGCAACTACGGGAGTTGGGGATCGTGGTGAAGAAGTAGATTGGCCCTACCCCGAACGCGGGGCGGGGGCGCCCGCGCCACGCGCGCGGAGGTCGCGGGAAACCACGGAGGGCACGCGAGTAGCACAGAGGGAAAGATCGTTTTTGTTCGGGCGAAATTGACTCTTTGAAATGCGCATTTTCTCGGCTCGGGTTACAGTAGTAGGGAAAGTTGTACGACTTATGGCAAACAAGTTTCGAGAATGCGTGTCAAGCGGGCTGTTAGCCGCGGGTTTGGCGGCTAGCGCGATTACGCTGGGGTGCTCGGGGAATGCAGGGCAGAATCCGCACGCGAGTGGTCCGGGGGCGATGCCAGTGAAAGTGCTGGAGGCGCGGGCGGTGCCGGTTGACGACGCGTCGGACTACGTCGCGACACTGAAATCGCGGGACTCGGCGGTGATCATGCCGCAGGTCGAGGGGCAGATCACGCAGATTTTTGTGCATTCGGGTGACCGGGTTGCGGCGGGGCAACCACTCATCGAAATTGATCCGCTTAAGCAGCAGGCTACCTTGAAAAGCCAGGAGAGTGCGCGGGCCGCGCAGGAAGCGAATTTGGCTTGGGCGAAAAAACAGTATGACCGCACGGTCGGGCTTGCTTCGGCGGGGGTTGTGAGCAAACAGGATCTCGACCAGGCGAAGTCGACTTTGGACGCGGCGCAGGCGCAGATGGATGCGCTCGATGCGCAGGTGCACGAGCAGCAGGTGCAATTGCACTATTACAAAGTGGTGGCGCCGCGCGCCGGGGTGGTGGGAGATGTTCCGGTGCGGGTGGGAGACCGGGTGACGACCGGGACGCAGTTGACGACGGTCGATCAACCGGGAAGCCTGGAGGCTTACGTATATGTGCCGATTGAGCGCTCGTCGCAGCTCAAGATGAATTTGCCGGTGAAAGTGCTCGACAGCGAGGGCAAAGTGCTGGCCGATTCGCGGGTCAGCTTTATTTCGCCGCAAGTTGATACCACGACACAGACGGTGCTGGTTAAGGCCCGCATAGCCAACGGGAACGATGCGTTGCGGCAATCGCAGTTCATTCGGGCGCGGGTCGTTTGGGGAACGCATAAGAGCCCGCAGGTCCCGATTCTTGCGGTGTCGCGATTGGCCGGACAGTATTTTGCATTCGTGGCTGAACCGCAGAACGGCGGCGCGTTCGTGGCCCGACAGAAGCCCTTGAAGATCGGGCAGACCGTGGGCAACGACTATGAGGTGCAGGGCGGCATCAGTCCCGGAGACAAGGTCATAATATCGGGGACGCAGTTCTTGCGGGACGGCGTGCCGGTGGTGCCAATGAGTTAGCTGCGTCGGGTACCGGCTCCGGATATTCAAGAACAATTTTGCGTTCTGCGGGTTACGGACCGGAAGCCGGGTAGCGGGAACCGGAAGCCGTTTTCAATTACAGTTTTGATTTCATCATTGGCGGCGCTAGCCGCCGCACACGGGAATCTTCATGTTTGTTGAGTTCTTCATTCGGCGTCCGGTGTTTGCCTCGGTGTGCGCGCTGTTAATTGTTCTGGCGGGCTCGGCAGTGTTGCCCACGCTGCCGATAGCGCAGTTTCCGACACTGGCGCCCCCGCAGGTGGGCGTTTCCAGCTTTTATATCGGGGCGAGCGCGCAAACGGTTGAAAGCGCGGTCACGATTCCCATCGAGCAGCAGATCAACGGGGCGGAAGGGATGAAGTACATCACTTCCACCAGCGGCAACGATGGAAGCAGCAGCGTAGTCGTGACGTTTGATTTGACCCGCAATCCGGATCTGGCCACCGTCGATATTCAGAACCGTGTGAACACGGCGCAGGGGCGCCTGCCCGTCGCGGTGAAATCCGTTGGAATTACGACGCAGAAGACATCGCAGAACTTCGTCTTCGGCTGCGCGATCATCTCGGACAACAGTAAATATTCCACGTTGTTCATGAGCAACTATCTCGACGTGTACGTGCGGGACGCGCTGAAGCGCATTCCGGGCGTCGCGGATGTCCTCATCTTTGGCGAACGCAAGTACTCGATGCGGTTGTGGCTTGACCCGGTGCGGCTGGCGGGACGCGGGCTTACGGCGCCGGATGTGGTGAGTGCGTTGTCGGAACAGAACGTGGAAGTGGCGGCCGGGCAGGTTGGCCAACAGCCGGCGATGTCGGGGCAGCAGTACCAGGTCAGCGTGCGGGCGGTGGGAAGGCTGAGCGAACCGGCGCAGTTCGACAACATCATTCTGAAAACGAATGCAGATGGAACGCTGGTCCGCCTGAAAGATGTGGGACGTGCGGAACTGGGCGCCGAAACCTACAGTTCCGACTTGCAATTCAACGGGCAGGACGCGGTGGGACTCGGAGTGACGCAGCTCTCCACCGCGAACGCGCTCGATGTGGACCGGAGGGCGATTGCGGAACTGGACCGGCTGTCGAAGAGCTTTCCTCCGGGCATGCATTACAGGCTGGCGTTCGACACGACGGACGCGGTGGGCGAATCGATCCGAGATGTGCTGTTTACGATCGGCTCGGCGATCCTGCTGGTTATTCTGGTGATCTTTATTTTTCTCGGCGACTGGAGGACGACGATGATTCACTTCATTGCCACTCCGGTTTCGCTTATCGGCACGTTCGTGTTTGTGAAGTTGCTCGGCTTTTCCGTCAATACGCTGACGCTGTTCGGCATCACGCTTGCGACCGGACTGGTGGTCGACGACGCTATTGTCGTCATTGAGAATATTGAGCGCCATATTGCTGAGGGTGAACACGATTCGCACAAAGCGGCAGCAGCAGCGACTGGCGAGATTACCAGCGCGGTGATTGCCACTTCCCTGGTACTAGTTGCCGTGTTTGTGCCGGTTGCGTTTTTCCCCGGGACGACCGGCATTTTGTTTCGCCAGTTTGCGCTGACCATCGCATTCTCTATCGCTATTTCAGCTTTCAACGCACTCACATTGGCTCCGGTGCTGGGGGCGATTCTTCTGAGCGGCGGCATCCGGAAAAAGTGGTGGTGGCTGCAAAAGTTTGACGATGGCGTGGTTGCCATGACCCGCGGGTACCGTGCCGTGCTGCATCACGTATTGGATTACAAAGTGGCGATGGCCGTGTTGTTTTTCGTCGGACTCGGGCTCACTTATTTCGTGTTTACGCGCGTGCCAACCGGGTTTGTGCCAAACGAGGACCAGGGATATTTCATCATCGTGATTCAGGCGCCGTCGGGAGCGTCGCTGGAATATACGAAAGGAATTGGGAGGCAGGTTGCGAACTTGCTGGCGGATGTGCCGGAGACGGAAGGAACGTTTTCGGTTGCCGGCTTCAGTTTTGCGGGAGCAGCCGCGAATCAAGGAATCATTTTTGTTCCGTTGAAGCCTTATTCGCAACGGAAAGGGGAGGCGCACAGCGCATCGGCGATTCTGCGCCGCATTGCACCGCGGATGTTCGCTGTATCGGGAGCAATCGTGTTTCCGACGCTACCGCCGCCGATTCAGGGACTGGGGCAGTTTGGCGGCTTCCAGTTTGTGGTGCAGGATCTGGCGGCGCACAAACTCGAGGAATTAGCCAGCACGACGCAAGGGCTGATACAGCAGGCGTCGCAGCGCAAAGATTTGACGCGACTGTTCACTTCATTTACGGCGAACGATCCGCAATACCTGGTGACCATCGATCGCGAGAAGGCGAAGAGCCTGCATGTGCCGCTTTCGCAGATCACGGATACGCTGGGCGTATATATGGGCTCGGCGTATGTCAACGATTTCGATTTCAACAACCGCTCGTATCGCGTGTACGTGCAGGCCGACAAGCAATTCCGCGCGCAGGCGGAGGACATGAAGCGGTTCTACGTGCGCTCTGACAGCGGGGCGATGGTGCCGCTCGACAATTTGATCAGCATTGAGCAGACGACTACGCCGCAGGTGATCAGTCACTACAACCTGTTCCGGTCGGCAGAGATCGACGGCTCACCGGCGCCGGGATATAGCTCGGGGCAGGCGATTGCAACGATGGAAGATCTGGCCAAGCAGATGCCGCAGGGATTTTCTTACAGTTGGACGGGGCTGTCGCTGGAGGAATTGCAGGCAGGAGGAACGTCGCTGATTTTGTTTGGGTTGGGCACGCTGGTGGTGTATCTGACGCTGTCGGCGCAGTATGAAAGTTTTGTGCTGCCCTTTATTGTGTTGCTTGCTGTGCCGATGGCGCTGCTGGGAGCCTTAAGCGCGCAGTGGATTCGCGGGTTGCAGAATGATGTGTTCTGCCAGGTAGGACTGGTGATGCTGGTCGGGCTTGCGAGCAAGAATGCGATTCTCATTGTGGAGTTTGCGGAACAGTTGCGCGAGCGTGGCGTGCCGCTGGTGGAATCGGCGATACAGGCCGCGACGATCCGCCTGCGCCCCATTCTGATGACTTCGCTGGCATTCATTCTTGGCGTGGTGCCGCTGGTGGTGGCGACGGGCGCGGGCGAGAACGGACGGCATTCGGTGGGCACGACGGTGTTTGGCGGGATGATTATGTCGACGGTGTTGAATCTGTTTTTTATTCCGGTGTTGTATTTGATTATTGAGGGATGGCGAGAACACGGGAAAGGGCAGGTTACGCATCGGTAGGGCTTCTCTTGTCCCTGCGGGGCTGGTTGTCGGCGGTCGGGTTTTTCCAGACGGCTTCTTATGCGGCGGTTTCGCGGGTGGGCTTTACTTTTCTGGACCTGCGTCTGCGGGCGGCGGATTTCTGTTTTATCTTGCCTTTTTCGCGGCGGCGCATTTTGGCCATCCATTCTCTCGAATACATAGTGCCGCGGCATTTGGGTGAGCCGCAGTGGCAGGGGGCGGGTTCTTCGTCGTCGTACAGGTTGTAGTCCCAGACGAGCTCCTCGCCAGCGGCGATGTCGCGGATCGCGAAGAGCCAGACACGGCCCTTGATCTCGTCGACCTCGCAGTTCGGATCGCAGGAATGATTCAAGTAGGCGCCGAGTCCGTGGCCGTCGATGATGGTTTTGCCATCATCGAGCCCGTAGAGGTAAGTGCGGGAGATGCCGTCGTAGCGGCGGTCGGCTTCCTCGACAGTAATGCGTTCGCCGGCATACTCGACTACACGCGTCCCTTTGCGAATCGCCTTCGTGGTGTAGACGCCGACAGAATGAATGGGCGAAGGGCGGACGACCAGAGGCATGAACTAATTTCGCATGAACGGGTGGGTTTGGGGAATCCAGAAAATCGGGTAATTTGAGTTCGGTTGTTCCGTTGGACTGTGGCAGATCTGTTCTGACCGCCGAGGCGGCTGTCGCCACGCGATTTAGGGATCGTAGACCGCGCTTCCGAAGCCCTGTTTGCGGGCGGCTTCCTGCAATTCTTCCAGCATTTTTTGACGCTGCTCGAGTTTCGCCTTCATCGACTCAAGTTGCGCTTCCTTTGCGCTCTGGCGTTCGTTGCTCTGGGCGCAGTCGGCAAGGCAGATTTCGTGATATTGGAGAGCCTCGCTGAGGCGGTCGATCTGACGCTGCTGGGAAGTCAGCGCATTCTTTTGCGCCTGAATTAAGGTCTTCCATTGTTCCGCGGAAAGTTTCCGGGTGCCGGTGCCTGGCGTGTAGCCCGGCACTTCAGAATCGGGGCGGCTCGGGGAAGGCAGGGTCGATCCCTCCTGCTCGGGAATGTCTTCGTTGGTAACGACCTTTTTCGGCGACTTGGCCGTTTGAATTGAATTCGAGGAAGTGGGGGCATCCTTGGCATTCGCATCGTTCTGCTGTTTTTGAAGGCGCGCCTTGCGTGCCACGTCTCCCAGAGATTGCGAGTCCTGAGCGCAGAGCACGGATGTGAAAACCGCGACCGCAATTAAAACCACGATCTTGGGCGTCCGCATGGAGAAAGCCTTGAGAAGCGAATTACGGTAACCCGCTCAGGCTATGTTATCCGCCGCGGTGGGACCATCCGAGATTACTTTCGTACACGCGCTGGCGGGCGAAGTTCAGGCTTCAGCCTCATTCACGCGAATTCTATCGGATATGCAAAGAGCTTTTATCCACTGAGTTCGCGGAGAGAACGCGGAGGACCGCAGAGACCGGCTCACGGCGACGTTGCAGAACGCTACACCAAGTTGGCAATCAGCGAGTCCAGTTTTTCGAGCAGGGCTGCGTTGCCCTGGCGGGGATAGTTTTTCAGCGCCTCCTCATAGTGCGGCAGGTTGTAAAGAAAAGAGTCGACACGCTCTTTGTTCAATTCTTCCCAGTAGGCGCCGTAGCCGGACTTTTCCAGCCAATAAGCGTTGAAAATCTGCTCGAACTGGTGGCTTACGGGAACGGCCAGGTAAGGCTTACCCAGGTGCAGGGCCTCGGTGACCAGTGAAAATCCTGAGTTGGCGACGATGGCGCGGGCGCTAGTGAGGTCGGCGAAGAAGCCGTCGACAGAAGGCTTCTTATAAAGGATATTTCCTGCTTCTCCCTGGCGGCCGAAGCCATAGGCGATGAAGCGGCAGCGGACCGACGCCAACAACTTTGCGAGGGCGGGGGCGGGCGATGTGACGTAGACCAGAACGTGATCGCCCTGAGTGGGAGTGGCGTTTAAGATTTCCTGGCGCAGCAGCGGGGGAAAGAGGAACGTGTTGCGCTTGCGAATTGGCGCCGTGAAAAACGAAATTACGAGGTAGGCATTGGCGTGCGGTGTCATCAAGCGGGTGACAAGCTTGGCGGCAGCGGCGTCCCCACGGTACTTCCTGGGATAGGATACGACCGTGTTGGTGAGGCAGTGCTGGTTATCGATGGAGATGACCGGAAGGCGCTTCTTGTGTCCGACGTGACAAGTCAGCGGCTCGAAGTCGGTAATGATCAGGTCAGTCTTCCAATCTTCGACTAGGTCCTTCAGCTGGGATAGACTCTTCGCGGCTTGCGGGACCGTGAACAGGTTCTTGGCGATGGTTCGCTTGTAGCGCACACGATTGTTTACGTAGGCGAAGCGGAAGCCGTAGATCTCCGTAACCTCGAAGTGCGGCTTGAGATTTTGCAGGCCGCGGTCGAAAGATGCGACGTGAACGGAGTGTCCCTGGGCGACGAGATGAGAGAGGACTTCTTTGGCGCGGGTGGAATGGCCTGCGCCTTCGCCGTTCACTCCGTAGAGGATGTTGGCCATGCGTGAAGGGCGAGTATACCAGTGGGAGCGATGATTCCCTGGCAGGGGCGCCGCTTCACGTCGGCAACAGCAACGCTACTGCTGCTGGGCAGTTAACATGGGAAGGGTTACGGTCGCAACGGCGTCAGGGTGGTCACGAAGTTTAATGTAGAGCATTTTTCCCTTGGGGGTTGGAATCGCCAGGGCATCATCGACAAAACCTTCGGGAACCGTAACTGGATTGGCAAAGTCTGCATCGGCACTCACCGAGTCGAGCAAGAAAAGTTTATCGCCGTTGAGAGTGCACTGCTTTTCGGGCACGCAACGAACTTCCTTGAGCACCGGGATGCGCACCACATCGACCAACGGCTTCCAATCTCCGTTGGTGCCGTCGGCTGCGACGGGACGGAACTTCAAAGGTCCGAACGCCGAAGGGCCAAGGAGTTTCATGGGGTTAAGAACCGCAAACAGCGTCTTCGCATCCTGCAGCGTGAGATTGCCATCTTTAAAAGACAGCAGCACGCGGAAAGACTCATCGGCAGTTGCGACTTCGATCTTTTCGGTGGAGGAAAAGGTCTCCGGCATCAACGCTTTGAGGAAGAAATTCAGACGGCCGTCCTGCGGCAATTCGTTCTCACTCCCGAGATGGACGTTAGACGGAAACGAAGTCTGGTCCAGTTGCACGCTCTCACTGAGCACGCTGACCGCCGGGCGCGGGGACTCGACCTCCGATTTGAGGTCGAGAACTCGGCCATCTTTGAGGGTGGCGCGAACCACGATGGAATCTCCGGAATGCAGCTTGGTCTTAGCGGCTGTGTCGGAAGTGGTGAGCTTAAGTTCATCCTGCTGGTGGGCGCGAGTAAGGCCATCCGGAATGAGGCGAAGGCCGTTTACCTCGATGCTATCGACTTGATCCAGGCGCGTGCCTTTGAGAATGCCGTCGGAGTCTCCGGCGTGGATGCTGAAACTGTCGAGGCGGCCGGCTTCGGCGTAAGTGTGAAGCGCAACCTCGTCGGGGTCGTGCAGCCCAAGTTTGCTGATCAACATGGTGACCGATCCAGCGTCGGCTTTCTGCAGCGGAACTTTCACTTCAAGTTCGTCGGGCTTGGGACTCTTCCACTCGGTATCGATTAGCTTTCCCTGCTCGTCTTTGAGCTTCACATCGCTCACACAGCATGCCGCCGGAGACTGCAAATGGAGGGTATCTTCGCGGCCGACGATCAGCGCGCTGGCATCTTTAGAAGCGACAACCCATTGTGTGGGCTTTGACGTGCGCAACCGGTAGTGCGGTCCATCGAAGGGATGAAAGCCCCAGGATGCGTGGAGGGTTCCGGTGACTTCACCGTCGAGGTTCGCGGATTGGAGGGCTTGCGTCTCGATCAGGAATCCGCCTTGCAGAGGGTCTGGCTTTGCGGGGAGATCGATGCCAGGGCCCGACTTAGCTTCGACATGGAGAACGAAGTTGTGTGCGAGATCGGTGGCGAAGACCAAGGGAGCGCCTTCCGCCGGAAGGAGAAGCGAAGGGCGGCCCGCACAAAATACTTGCGCCGGATCGAGCGCGCGCAACGGCGGAGCGGGAGCGGGGTGAACCGGCGGCAAGCCGATCACGATCACAGACTTCGGATTGCGGAAAGACGGAGGATTGTTGAGCCGCAGATTAAGCTCGTCCTTTTTAGGCAAGGCGAGCGCGGGGATGTACTGATACTGCGCGGTGTGGGCTGTGGCTAAAATGCGGGCGACATCGACGACGGCCCCGACGTAAGGACTGTAGTAGCCGCTGTGAGCGTTGGGAGTAGCCGTGATCTGCGCGAGCAGGTCAGTGGATGGACCTGAGGTCAAAGTCGCGACCATAGTCTGGCTGTGCGCGTCGTCGAGGACCAATTGATCGGTATTCTGAGTGAGGCACGGTGCCTGCTGCGCGGTCGGCTTGTCGAAGCACTGCTGATCGAGGCGAATGTTCAGACTGCGGGCTAATAGTGTGGTGCGCGCCTTCAACTGGTCGGGGTCGCTGGCAGAAATTTCGCGAACCGCATCGAGATACTTATCCAGGCGAGAGCGGTCGAGACTGGCTTGCACCAAATCCTGCGCGGCACGGACAAAGGCACCTGGCTTTCCGCGAACGGCGGCGCGAAGAGTGCTAAAGGCGCCGCCGGTTTCCGGAGCCAAGAAAACGAGAGCCTCCTCGGCTTCTTCCGGAACGGTAACGAAGACGCCTTCCTCATGGACAGGTCTGGTCCAGGTTTCCACGCGGGTAAACCAGGAATCTGGAGGAGGGTTAGTGGCGCCGCGCAGAAAAACTACGACCATCAGATAGCGCACCGACTGACTATCCGGCAGATCGGGATGCACCCACAGCCGGTCTGCAGCCTGGAGATTGGGGACTTGCGCGATGGGCAGGGTCACTCCGGCACGTTGCACCCGAACGTCGACCTTTGGGCCGATGAGGTCAAAGGCGGCGTTGTCGGCGCGGGCGGCTGCGGCCACGGCGAGAATCAGGAAAACGAGCGGAAGCGCCGTCCGACGGGCGGTGTGGGGAGCTTTATCCTGGGTGATTGCAGGGAAACGCAAGGAATTATTTTAACTGATTTGCCGCTGGACGTAGAACTCGATGGGCTGCAGCCGCAAATGGAAAAAAACAGCCGCAAAACAAAACGCCCTAGACTCGGTTAAGAGTCGTAGGACGTTTGTTGATCAGCCCTCCCCCAAGTGCTGCTCAAGCAGGAGAATAGGTCTTGACGGGGGAAATGAAAATGGCCCGAGAGTGCTATAACTTGGCACCTGCGGGCGGCAGCAAATTTTCGAACGGCAGCACTAGCGGCCTGCGACAAAACAGCGGCGACTCGCTGACGAGCTAAAAATGGCGGAAGCGAGTGGGGGTCGAACCCACCGGTGACAGGAGTGCCTGCCACCCGCCGGTTTTGAAGACCGGGACGATCACCGGACCGCATGCGCTTCCGTTCTTGATTCCTCTATTTTTCTATCAAATTTTGGCTTTCGAGGGAGAGCTAGGTTCGATTTGATGTCGCAGACACGAGGGAGTCGCGGGACATTTGTCCGTCGATCATTCGCCAGATGCCGAGCGGGTTTGCGTCTCTTAGCGACTCCGGCAAAGCGCTGTCCGGAAATCCCTGGTAGCAGACCAGGCGGGTGAAGCGAAAAATCGCCTGACTGCCCACAGAAGTAGAGCGCCCATCCGAAGTGGAGGGATAGGGCCCGCCGTGGACCATAGCGTGAGTGACTTCGACGCCGGTGGGGAAACCGTTGAAGACGAGGCGCCCGACTTTGTTTTCGAGAATCGCGATCAGATCAGCGAAATCGCGCAAATCCTGCTCCGTGCCATGGATGGTTGCGGTCAGGTGGCCTTCGAGAGCGCGGGCAATGGCCAGAACCTCGTCGCGATGGGAGTGGCGCACGAGTAATGTTGTGGGACCAAAGATTTCTGCGTCCAGTTCGGATCCGAGGAAGGACGCGGCATCGGTTTCGAAGAGTGCTGAAGTCACAGCAAAACTCGAATCGGACGGTGTGGGCTGGCCCTCGGCAAGCACTCTGACGCACTTGTCCGTCCTGCGCGTGGCGATGGCCGAGTCGAACGAAGAATGAATCGGTTTTGTCAGAAGATGGAACGGGGACGAGCCGGAAACCAACTGCTGTAACTTCTCCGCGAACGCATTCGCATCTGACCCTCGAGGCACAAAGACCATGCCGGGCTTGGTGCAGAACTGACCCGCACCCATGGTGAAGGAGGTGTGCAATCCAGTTGCGATATTTTCGGCACGTTCGCGCAAAGCGCCCGGCAGGATGAAAACGGGATTGGTGCTGCTCATTTCCGCATAGAACGGGATCGGCTCGGGGCGCGCGGCCGCGGCGTCCATCAAGATTCTGCCTGCCGTGCGCGATCCGGTGAAGCCGCCAGCCTTGATCGAGGGATGCGTGATCAGCGCCGTCCCGGTGCGCGGGCCGCTGCCGAATAGAAGCGAGAAAACCCCTTCAGGCAGACCGCACTCGCGAACACTTTCCTGCAACGCGTGGCCGACCAGTTCGCTGGTGCCAGGATGTGCGGCATGTGCCTTTACGATTACGGGATTGCCGCCGGCGAGCGCGGAAGCTGTGTCGCCTCCGGCGACGGAAAATGCCAATGGAAAGTTGCTGGCGCCAAACACCACGACCGGCCCGAGCGGACGCAGCATGGAGCGAATGTCGGGCTTGGGCGCGGGCTTGCGATTGGGATCGGCGCGATCGATGCGAGCGTTGATCCACGAACCTTCCTCCGCCACTTGCGCAAACAGCCGTAGTTGGGCGCAGGTACGGGCGGTTTCAGCTTGCAGGCGGCCCTGCGGGAGAGCCGTCTCCTGCGCCGCACGATCGACCACATCGGGCGCAATCAATTCGATCTTAGCGGCAATGGCGCGCAAGAATGCGCCCCGCTCGCGTCCGGAGATACGCTGGTAGACTTCAAAAGCGTCTGCCGCGAGGTGGGCTGCGAGATCCACTTCTTCCGTGCTGGCTGGAATGAAGGCTGGCTGCAGACGTTCGCCGGTTGTGGGGTTTGTGGCGAACATTTCCGTGCCATTATTCGAAGCCGCCGCACCCTGTCGAAATCCGATTAGAGAACGCCCTAAAAGTTTTGTCGTCGATGCCAGCATTTTATTTCCTGTTGGGAAGCGCGTAGTTCGTGAAAGACTGCGGCTTGCGCTGCAAGGTGTCGCGGATCAGTTTTTTGGTTTGCTCGAGTTCACTCCCCACCAATTCCAGACGTGGCGGACGCACGCACGAATTTCCCATACCCACTTCCGCCTGCACCAGTTTGATGAGTTGTACGAAGTTTGGAACGGTGTCCATGCGAAGCAGCGGCAGGAACCAGCGATACAAATCGAACGCCTTGTCTGTCTCTCCATTGATGGCGTAGTTGAAGAGGTCCGCGGATTCGCGAGGCAGGGCGTTCGCCAAGCCGGCAACCCATCCGGTAGCGCCGACTCCCAAAGCTTCGAGAACGGCGTCGTCCACTCCAACAAATATCTCCAATCTCCGGTCCAGTAACGTACGGATGGCTGAGACCCGACGCACATCGGTGCTCGATTCCTTAACGGCTTCGAAATTTTCTTTTTCTTCCGCCAACTCTTGAATCTGCTCGGGCAGGAAATCGGTTCCGTAGGCCACCGGATTGTTGTACAGCATGCAGGAAAGTGGAGTTGCGTCGAACACAGCCGCGACGTGGGCCTTCATTTCACGCCAGCTCCCCTGGTAGACATAAGGAGGCAGCACCATTAGGGCATCGCAACCCAAATCCGCGGCGGCCTTTGCCAACCCCACAGCTTCGGCGGTGGTGAGCGCCGAGATGGCTGCGACGACCGGAGCGCGGCCCTGAACCGCCTTGACCGCCGTGCGCAGAATGTCCTGCTTCTCTGCGGACGACAAAGTTGCGCCTTCGCCGAGCGACCCGAGGGCGACGATGCCGGTGCAGCCGTTGTCCAGTAGCCAGCGACAGTGCTGGGTTATGAATCCATGGTCGACACTGAGATCCTGGTTGAAGCAAGTGGTGATGGCGGGCATTACGCCCTTCCAGTTCATCGCACACCTCCGGTGAGGCTCGCTGGACCAGAGAGATCGAGACGGACAGCGTTCTTTTTCTCAATACACCCGCCGATGTCCACTTGCTTCAAGAACCTCAGTCTCCTTTGCACGGTTTGCACTCGCCGGACTACTTGGGCTGCGGAACGATGCGCAGATACGGCTTGGGCGACTTCCATCCGCCGGGGTACTGTTTCTGCGCTTCTTCATTGGAGACGTTGCCGCTGATGATGACGTCATCGCCCGGCTTCCAGTTCGCAGGCGTGGACACTTTGTGTTTTGCAGTGAGCTGGATGGAATCGACGACGCGGAGGATTTCGTCGAAATTACGGCCCGTGCTCATAGGATAGCTGAGTTGCAGCTTGATCTTCTTGTCGGGACCTACGACGAAAACCGTACGAACAGTGGCGTTATCCGCAGCGGTGCGGCCCTCCGATGTATTGCCGCTGCTGGCCGGAAGCATGCCGTAGAGCTTTGCAATTTTAAGCTGTGGGTCGCCGATCATCGGGTAATTCACTTTTGCGCCTTGCGTCTCTTCGATATCGGCTAACCACTTCTCGTGGTTGGTAACGGGATCGACGCTAATGCCGAGGATCTTCACATTGCGCTTGGCGAATTCCGGTTGCAGCTTCGCCATCGTGCCCAGTTCGGTGGTGCAGACGGGGGTGAAGTCTTTGGGATGGGAAAAAAGGATGGCCCATCCGTTGCCGATCCAGTCATGAAAGTGAATCGTGCCTTGCGTGGTTTCTGCTGTGAAATCGGGGGCAGTATCGTTGATTCGTGGAACGGTAGTGGTTTCGGTTTCGGTCGCGGTAGTCATGATCATCTCCTCGAAAAATTTGAATTGCTCAAGATTCGAAACAACTAGCCGACCCGGCTTCCAGAATGACGAAAAAGCGGATGAAAACGAAACCCACCCGCTTCACCGGGTGGGCTGGGAAGAATCTCGCTGGTTCCCTAGCCACGCGCCGGCGCCAGTGGACAACAACACATGGCACGGGCGGTGCGAATCGGAAACATATGCTTAGGATAGAAGCGTCGACTGCCGCTGTCAAACGCCTCGGGCTCGCGCTCCGCCTCTTTTTGCATGATTTTTGCATCGCCCAAAGTTGGCGCGCATCCCTTTGGGAACGATATTTTTGGATCGCTGAGGATATTGATGGGCAAACAGCAGCGGCGGTTGGCCATGGCGCAGTGGGACGTGTTCTCTGCCAGGCCGCTGGAGGGAAATTCTCTGGCGGTATTTTTTGATGCGCGCGGAATCAGCGACGCAGAGATGCAATCGATCGCGAAAGAAATGAATCTTTCGGAAACGACTTTTATCTGTCCCCGCGATCCGGCGACGGAGCGCGAGCGCGGTGTGCGGGTGAGAATTTTCACTGTGCAGGAGGAGTTGCCATTCGCGGGCCATCCTACGCTGGGGACAGCATTCGCATTGCGCGGAGAACGCGGCGGTCAGGAAGTCACGCTCGACCTGAATGTGGGAAAAGTTCCGGTGCGATTTGAGGAGACTGACGGCCAGCCGGTGTTTGGGGAAATGACCCAGGTGGATCCGAAGTTTGGGATGCAACACGACCGCGAAGAAGTAGCGCGAGTTACTGGATTGCGCGTAGAAGATTTCGATCCGGCGCTGCCGATCGAAACCGTATCGACGGGAGTGCCCTTCACGGTGACGCCGCTCAGATCGCTGACGCTCATACAGAAGTTGAGGGTCGATTCGCAGCGCGTGGCGGAGTATTTGGAAACGACAGACGGCAAATTCCTGTACTTTGTGGCGCGCGAAACCGTCGATCCAGCGGCCCGTTTGCACGCCCGCATGCTTTTCTACAATGGCGAGGATCCGGCCACCGGTTCGGCGGCGGGATGCACGGCCGCCTGGATGGTGGCGTACGGGTTGGCCGCGCCCGACGAACGCGTGCTCATCGAGCAAGGCGTTGAGATGAAGCGACCGAGCCGGATTTTTGTGTGCGCCGCACGCCGCGATAACCGGATAGTTAACGTTCGCGTCGGAGGCAACGCAGTCGAAGTGATGCGCGGCGAAGTTTTCGTCTAACATGCGTTGCGCAAGATACCGAAAATACACAGGCGCACTCGTTCGAAAAAAAATCAATGGCCAAAAAGTCCCATTAGCATCGACGCTACTTTACAGTAAGTCTGCCAGCCGTTAGCATTCATCTCGCTCCGACATTCTTCAAATTGAAAAAGCTTCTGTTGGTTTCGCCGCGCTGGCGGCCGCCCCCGACAGACTACGGAAGACCGATGAAACCTAAGCGCACGATCTTGTGTGTAGACGACAACGAACAGTCTCTTTCCCACCGAAAAATTATGTTGGAAACCCGCGGATATCGGGTCGCCAGCTTCTCTCGCGGAGAGGAAGCGCTGGTACGCTTCATGCAAGGCGGAGTGGACCTGGTGATCGCCGACATGGCTATGCCCGGACTGGATGGACCGCAATTGATCGCCAAGATCAAGAATTTGTCGCCGCACACGCCCGCAATCCTCATCTCCAGCAAGGTCCGCATTTACGATCACGATTCGCAGGCCGACGTTTTCCTGACCAAGGGAATGTACGCGCCGATGGATCTGCTGGAGCGGGTCCGGCTTTTGCTGATACGAAAGCGCGGACCCAAACGGATGCAGTCACGGCCTCCGCAAGTTCCCCGAGAGATCGGCGTCGCATGAGTGGGGCTTCTCGCCTCCAGTTTCTAGCCAACGGCAAACCTTAACCACAGAAGACACAGCGTTTCACAGAGGCGTCAAGTTCCTCTATTACCACGCCAGCAGTTGCATTCCGACGCCCGCTTCCTTGGATGCGCTTCGTGTAAGATTCCTAGCAGACATGGCCGAAGCATTCATCGAAGCAAAAAACCTGCGGAAGACCTATCACGTCGGCAAAATTGAAGTTGAAGCCTTGCGCGGCATTTCTTTCAGCGTGCAGAAGGGCGAGTTTGTCAGCGTGGTGGGTCCGTCGGGCAGCGGAAAATCGACTCTCTTTTATTTGTTGGGCGGGTTGACACGGGCCGACGGGGGCAGCGTCGTGCTGGACGGCGACGACCTGGCCACGCTCTCCGACGGTGAACGAACGCGCATGCGTAAGCGCAAGATTGGGTTCGTTTTCCAGAAATTCAACTTGCTGCCGACGCTGGACGCGCGCTCCAACATCGAGATCGCGCGGGAAATTTCCGGCAACGGCAGTGGGGATCCGGCACACTTCAACCGCATCACCGATCTCCTTGGCCTGACCAAGCGACTGGGGCATCGTCCGTCGGAGCTTTCGGGAGGCGAGCAGCAGCGGGTGGCTCTAGCGCGTGCGCTCATCAACAAACCCGCGGTGGTGTTGGCCGACGAACCCACGGGCAATTTGGATTCGAAGAACTCGGATGTGGTGCTCAGCATGTTGCGGAAATCGAACCAGGAACTCGGACAAACCGTCCTGATGATCACGCACAATCCGGAGGCGGCAAAGTACGGGGACCGAATCATTCATATGCGCGACGGGCAGATTGTGAGACCGGAAGAGGATCCGCAGTGGGCGCTTCATTAGCACTCGAGAGAATATTGGCGTCGCGCCGCCGGGCAGGGACGATGATATCCTTAATGAATTAGCCAGCCATGAGGTTCTAACCCGTTTCATGCCCAATCCAGAAAAGTCAGAAGTACAAATTGTCCCCGAAAGCACGGAATCGTTCGGCGACATCCTGTCTGAGTTTCAGAAGAGCCATTCCCGCAAGGCGGAAGGTAGCCGCCAACTGCAGGCCACGGTGATTGCGGTCAATGCCGAATCAGTGTTCTTCGATATCGGATACAAGTCGGAAGGAATACTGCCGCTGGCGGCGCTGCAAGGGGAAACGTTGAAGCCGGGCGACAAATGCCTGGTTACGGTGAAGGGCCGCGATCTGGATGGCTACTACGAGCTTTCGCGCTTCAAAGTTGAACGCCCCATGGATTGGAGCGGCTTGGAAAAGGCGTTTGCCGATAAAACAACCGTGCTGGGGACGGTGACCGGCGTGATCAAAGGCGGGTTCAGCGTCGACGTTGGAGTGAGGGCGTTTATGCCCGCCTCGCGTAGCGGCGTGCGCGATGCGGCCGAGATGGAGAAGTTAGTGGGACAGGAGATTCGGTGCCGCATTATCAAGCTCGACGTCACGGACGAGGATGTGGTGGTCGACCGGCGCGCGGTGGCAGAGGAAGAAGAACGCTCGGCGAAGGATAAGTTCCTTTCGCAGATCAAGGAAGGCGAGACGGTGAGCGGCACGGTGCGCGGTCTCACAGACTATGGCGCCTTCGTCGACTTGGGCGGAGTGGATGCGTTGCTGCATGTCAGCGACATTTCCTGGGGACGAGTGAACAAGCCTGCTGATGTGCTTTCGGTTGGGCAAGCGGTCGAAGTGAAGGTGCTCAAGGTTGCGTCGGAATCAGACAAGCGGCGAATTTCTGTTGGTTTGAAGCAACTCCAACCGCACCCGTGGGATGCAGTCGCTGAAAAATTCAAGGCTGGCGATCGGGTGCGCGGAACCGTAACGCGCCTGGTGGAGTTTGGAGCGTTCGTGGAACTGGAGCCTGGAATCGAGGGCCTGATTCATATTTCCGAAATGTCGTGGTCGAAGGGCAAGATCAGGAAGGCCAGCGATGTGGTCAAGCAGGGCGAGACGGTGGAGGTGGTGATTCTTCAGGTGAATGCCAGCGAACATCGCATCTCGCTGGGCCTGAAGCAGGCATTGGGCGATCCTTGGGCTGAGGTTGCGCAGCGATTTCAGGTTGGTTCGGCGGTGGAGGGGCCGGTTACGAACCTCACGAAATTTGGTGCGTTTGTGCAGCTTTCGGAAGGCATCGAAGGCATGGTTCACGTCAGCGACATCAGCGCGGAGAAGCGGATCAACCAACCGCAAGATGTGCTGCGAGTGGGGCAGATTGTCAAGGCGCAGGTGCTTGCCATCGATCTCGAGAAACGGCAGATGCGGCTGGGCATGAAGCAACTGGTTCCAACCGGACTCGACGAATACATTGCGGAGCATAGTGCCGGGGACGTGGTCACGGGCCGGCTCATGGACGATTCAGGCGGGCAGGCGCGAGTGGAACTGGGCGACGGCATCCATGCCACATGCAAGATGGTTGCGGCGACTCCGGCAAAGACCGAGGTGCCCAAGGCATCGAAGGCGGATCTTTCTTCGTTGAGTTCCATGCTGCAGGCGAAGTGGAAGACCGGATCTGGCGGGTCACCGAAAGCCGAACCGGTGCGGGCGGGGCAGGTTCGCAGTTTTCGAATCGTGAACCTGGATCGGGCGGCAAAGAAGATTGAATTGGAGTTCGCCTAAGCGGCGAACGACGCTCACGTAGCCTGGCTGTAACAGGCGCTCGGTTGCGCAAATGCTGTATAATTTTCCGGTCGAGCGGGAGTAACTCAGTGGTAGAGTGCGACCTTGCCAAGGTCGAAGTCGCGGGTTCAAATCCCGTCTCCCGCTCCAGATTTCCTCATTTCCAGCTGGCTCGCGCTCCGAGGACGAACTTCCTTATACAGAGGGCGCTGAGGGATTGAGCAGGGGCGCGGTACCCAAGTGGTAAGGGAGAGGTCTGCAAAACCTTTATGCGTCGGTTCGATTCCGACCCGCGCCTCCACTAAAATTCCCGGATAGAATCTGTGTTTCGTGCCACACAGATAGCTACTCGACTGTCCGACATTCGAACAAACAACGGTATGAATCAGCCGCGGGGAATTCCGATGCGGCGAACAAGGTCCTGAAACCTGGGATCGCCTCGCAGAGGGTTGAGACGGGGATCCACCCCGATCCACGGTATTCAAGTTGAGCGCTGGAAGAAACCTTGCTGCAGGGATTCAAGTGCCTTTTCGTTATCACCTATTTCAGTGTAAGCCGTTGCAACGATGAAACGGCAGACGTACTGCCGCTTCGCTTCTTCCAATGCTCGATCGAGGATTTGCCTGGCCTTGATTTTTTCGCCCACCTGAGCGAGTGCCGACGCAGTAGTAGCATTGCCACTGGGGTAATTTGCGACGCGAATGGCATCTTCGGCAGCCCGTAGGGTTTCGGCGCGTTTCCCCATTTGCGCGTAGGCCATGGTGAGAACGATGTAAGGCGTACCGGCCGCAGGCTCTAACTCAATCGTCCTTCGGCACTGTTCTATAGTCTCGGGCATTCGGCCGGAGAAGTAATAGATCCAGAGCGCTTCGTTGCGACTTTCAACCGCAAGCGGATCGTAGAGATACGCCTGCTGTACACGGGAGAGCGCCTCGTCAAAACGCCCTAATGTACCCAGATAATTGGCATAACCCAGCTGCGCTTCCGGAGAGCTCGGATTGATCTCAAGCGCTCTGCGATATTCCTTTTCCGCCGCCGGCCAATCCCAGTCAAAGAACAAACGGACGTAGCCAAGCTTGACGTGGGCACTCGCGAGATTGGGGTCGAGTTCGACCGCTTTGAGTGCTGCTTCTTTCGCTCGCGGCATCACCTCAGCAGGTGAACTGTAGTACGTGGTTGCAGCATCGTAGGCTTGGGATAATGCGGAATAGAGACGTGCGTCTTTCGGGTCTTTCTCTATTGCTTCTTGAAAGTACTGAGTAGCCTTGGTGACGCTCTCCCTGGTGCCATGCCCGAGCTCATGCAGCCCGAGAAGATATTTGTCGTAGCTCTCCAGATTGGGATGTGCGTTCGTATCCGATGCCGTTCGGGCGGGTAGTAGTTCAATAGAGAGCGAGTCCGTTATTTTTTGAGCGATTTCCCTCTGAATACTCAAGACATCATCAAGGGGGCGTTCATAAGTCTCGGCCCATACATGCGTTTGTTGCGCTGCCTGAATGAGCTGAGCGGTAATTCGTACGCGCCCACCGCCGCGTCGAACACTCCCCTCCATCACGTAGCCCACCCCTAGTTCCTGGCCAATTTGCGCGATCGGCTCTTTGGTGTGTTTATAACGCACGGTTGACGTCCGAGCGATCACGCCCAGTCTCGAAGGCTGTACCTGCCCCAACTGCGCAATCATCTCCTCTGTGAGCCCATCGGCGAAGTAATCCTCGTTGGCGTCGCCGCTCAGATTCTCAAAAGGAAGAACGGCTAGCATGATCCTCTGAGGAGTAGAGTTCCGCGCCAGCCAAAAATGCTGCGCGAGCAGGCTTGCTGCCACGACCAGTATGGCTGCGAGCGTCCCCGCCCAGAGGCTGCTCCGGTGGACCGAACGCGCAGTAGGCGGCGACGAATCGGATGTCGGCGGTGTTGGTGCCGAGGACACCGGGCTTTCGCCTTGTTCCCGCACTGCGCCGACAAACCGATACCCTCGCTTCGGGACAGTCTCGATGTACTTGCGTCCATCCGGGCCCTCGCCCAGCGCCTGGCGCAGGTTGAAGATCCGCCTCGCAAGATTGTTTTCCTCGATGAAAACGCCAGGCCAGACCTTTTCCATCAGCTCGTCTTTTTCGACGATGTGGCCGGCTTTCTCGACCAGCACTACGAGCGTCTCCGCATCCTTTGGCGGAATGGGAACAGCCTGTCCCTCGCGGACAAGAACTTTTTCCTCGGTATCAAGGCGAAAAGGACCGAATTCGTAAACATGCTTTGTTTTCAAGGAAGTGTCCGCAGGAAGAAATTCTTAATAACTTCTTCAGAACTCCTCAAAGACTTTCCAGGCACCTTGCCGGCACCTTGCTGAGAACACTGTGGGTCGCTCGCTATTAACCCAGCAGAATGCACGCGATTCTACCCCATTCTAGCTGCTTTAGGAACGTGGGGTTGGCGAACGAAATCACGCTACTCAACGGAGGGTTCGAAAATGAAGATCTCACAAGTTGCAAGACAGCGTTCGATCCTGGCTTTGATTCTGGGCGTCATGGCTTCTGGAGGCGCCGCAGCGCAATCTACACATGACCACACAACACGTTCGAACGCTCAACAAGCAACCACGGCTCAGGGAGCACTCCTGCAGGCCGTGCGCGACTCAACTGCAAAGTTCAAAGATGTCTCGGTAGCAGAGGCCGAAGGGTACTCGCTGCTGTTCGGTTGCGTGACCGGGCCGGATTCGGGCGCGATGGGACTTCACTACGTGAACATGGCTCTTGTGGGCAGTGGCGTCGTTGATGCCACTAAGCCCCAAATCGTGATTTACGAACCGCAACCCGATGGCCGTCTTCAATTGATTGGCGCCGATTTTCTGGTCCTGGCCGATCAATGGGACAAAGCGCATCCTGGGCAAGGCGCGCCGCAGCTGATGGGCCAGCTTTATCACTACTTCGAAAGTCCCAATCGCTTCGGACTCCCGCCCTTCTACACCCTGCACGTTTGGGCGTGGAAACCAAATCCAAATGGCGCGTTCGTCAACTGGCATCCAAACGTCTCCTGCGCATCGTTTTCGGGCCAAGCTCCGTAAGGCAGGACCAAAGAAACAGAAGAAGAACGAAACATGGAGGAATAAAATGACGCGGCATTTAGTCGTTCTCATCAGAATGGCTTTGCTGGGAGTGTCCGCCGGGCACACCGCCACTTCAGGCTGGGCGATCAATGTCACAGCCATTGAGGCATGTAGCTGTCCTCACTTCTGTATGTGCTATTTCAACTCGCATCCGGCGGCGCACCACGATCATGGCAAGATGGAACATTACTGTCGGTTCAACATCGCCTATAAAGTCAACCATGGAAATTACGGAACTACAGACCTGAATGGAGCCAAGTTCTGGCTGAGCGGTGATCTTGGTGGCGATTTCTCAGCAGGTCAGATGGATTGGGTGGTCGTCACCTTTGACAAGTCCGTCACGGTTGAACAACGGCAGAGTCTGGCGGAGATCCTTCCGCATGTCTTTCCGGTCAAATGGAAGTCGTTCCAGGTAGCCGAAGGCAACGTTGACACGTGGACGTTCGATAAAGATCAGGCTCATGCGACTCTGAACGGCGGCAAAACCGCAGAGGTCAAGCTGACGAGTTTCCACGGAATGACAGATGAACAGGTCGTGCTCAAAAACGTGAAGTACTGGGGAACGCCGCGCAATGACGGATTCGTGATGATGCCGAACGAAGTTGAGGCTTACCGTGAGGGCCCTCAAGCTTTCGAGTACAAGGGCACGAACGGCTTCATGCTGACGTTCGACATGACCTCAAAGGATCTTCCCAACCAAGCAACGTCACAATAGTGTCTGAACGGCCAGTTTTTTAAAATTCCCTCGCCCCCGTACGGAAACGAGGGCAACCTGGGGGCGAGGGGTCCGCCGCGAATCGGAATTAGTGGCGGAAACACGTTTCAAATCCCATGTTGTCGAGCGACATACAGATTCCGCGACCTTTCATGGGGATTTGCGTCTCGTTTAGACGAAGAACTTTATTCCCTTCCTGCATGCTTTGCGCGGTCTGCCTCCGCGGTCAGCTACTCCTATATGGATTATGGTTATCGACCACGAACAAAGGCTGCCGGCGAACATTCTCGCGATGAAAGAGAGAAACAGGACTCTTCCAGCAAGGACGAAGCGCTAGCTGCAAAGGTTACTTATGAGAGGGATTCGGACGATGGAGGGGGCCGATTGTAGAGGCTTTCTTCAAAAAGAGGCCCTATTTTCCGCGGGCCCGGCGGTGAAATTCGGGAACAGCTAGACGGAGACTGCAAAAGGCTAAGGAAGATGACGGGGGCAATCCAGTGGTCAGCATCGTTGGCGAGACGGAACCGCTTCGCATCAGGCGATGCATGGGTCTGGAGGGCCTTTACCGTGGTGACCGGATCGCTGCTAGTGGAATAGCGCGTCGTCACGTTCACAATGAACGAGAATATAGCCACCAGCAGAACCACCGCGCGCCATCCCTGGCGCCCGCGATCTTCGAAATGGCTTAGCCGTGGCATCTCAAGAGCAATTCAAAAAGCTCGATTCTTTCACCATATAGAATTGGATCGTCGTCAGCAAGAGGACAGACATGACGACAGTAACCACGGCGAAACACTTTTTTCCGAGAACAACACGTGAACTTGGCATGTGCCATGCAGGCGTTTTGGGAGATCCGTAGTCAAAGATACCGGCGAGTGGGTCGACTCTTAGACTCATAGATCGCTGTAGCAAAAGCCGGATGCTCATTGAGAGTTTGAGCGCAATTTCCCGACGACAAGATTCAAGCAGAACCGAAGCCCCTGTGGCCGAACAACTACACTGCACCCAGATGGAAGATGGGATTGACGCCGCTGGCGGCTGCGATGAGCTGTTGTTGCTCTGGTTCGGTGATCGGGTGAAAACTCTGGCCGATATCCATTCCTAGCCGGAAGTAGCGTTCATCTCCGGGAGGAATTGTGGCGGTGACCGGTTGTGAGAGGGTCCAGCGCAGTCCCATGGCAGCTTTGTCTGGAAAGGCCGCGGGTTCGTACCAGCACTTAGGATGAGGGTGATCGTTCTTCGCGGCAGCCGACCACGTGGTCCTCGCCATGCCCTTCAGGGCCATAATGCCCATTTGTTTCTGCCGGGCTTTCTCGAGCACCTGCGGTCCAAATTTGGCTTGCGAGTAGAGAACGAAGTTGATCGGGAACAGGATAGTGTCGAAGGGATACCGGTCCATGGCGGCAATGGCCACTTCCACGGAATGCGCGGAGAAACCAATGAACCGCAGTTTGCCCGCTTTCTTGGCGGCTTCGAAAGTCTCCATGGCGCCGTTGGCCGCGAAGATTTGATCGAGATCCGTCATCTTTGAAAGCGCATGAAACTGGTAAAGGTCGACGTGGTCCGTACGCAACAATCGCAGAGATTCATCGAGCAATTTGGCCGAACCCTCCTTGCTCCAGTCCTCTTCCTTGCAAGCCAGGAAAACTTTCTCGCGATATGGTTGCAGTGCCAGTCCCAATCGCTCCTGGGCGTTGCCGTAGGTGGGAGCCACGTCGAAGTAGTTGATCCCACGGTCCACGGCTTCTGCGACGATGTTGCTGGCGAAAGACGGGCTGTTTTCCATCACTACAATCCCGGCGAATCCGATAATGGATAGCTTCTCTCCCGTTTTGCCTAACGGTCTCTTCGGTATGGGCGCCAGATTATTTGTCAGCTGTTCGGCTTGCGCGAGGGGTTCGAGAACCCGTGCCGAGCCAAGTAGTCCCGCTGCGGTGCCTGCTTTTAGGAAATCACGCCTTTCCATGACGCCCTCCTGGAGAAGTAAGCAACAAGTTTCAGCCATTATAGGATTTTCTTTGGGCGCACATAAGGAGAATGCGAACACGAACGCGGGTGGCTGGACCCAGATGTTGACTAAGCGGTATCTTGTGAGTCTGGTGGAGCGGTAATGGCCGCTCTTTGCGAGGCAAATGATGATTACCCGACGTGAGTTTCTGGATGCGATGGCAGTGGGCGCGGCCGGGCTGGCCGTGGGAACAACGGCGAAAAGCTACGGTCAGATTCTCGGCTCGAACGACCGCCTCAACTTTGCGGTAATCGGACTCAATGGACGCGCCTACGCCCATCTGGCGTCGCTGAAGGCGAACAAGAGCGCTGCCCGCATCTCGCATGTGTGCGATGTGGACGGCGACATTCTTAAGAAATTCGCGGACAAGACGCAGCAGGAGATGGGCGAGACTCCGGTAACGGAGAAAGACTTTCGCAAGATTCTCGAACAGAAGAATGTGGATGCCATCACCATTGCAACTCCCGACCATTGGCATACACCGATGGCCATCGACGCGTTGAAGGCGGGTAAGCACGTCTATGTGGAAAAACCGTGCAGCCACAATCCCGCCGAGGGAGCGATGCTGGTGCAGGCGCAGCAGAAGTATCAGAAGCTCGTACAAATGGGCACGCAGCAGCGCTCTTCCCCACATACGATCGAGATCGTCGAGAAAATCCACGGCGGCCTCATTGGCCGGCCTTACTACGCCAAGGCCTGGTACTCCAATGTGAGAAAGTCGATTGGCGTAGGCAAAGAAGTGCCGGTGCCGCCTCAATTGGATTGGGACTTGTGGCAAGGCCCGGCGCCGCGTCGTCCTTACAAGGACAATGTGCATCCGTATAACTGGCACTGGTTCAGGATCTATGGCACTGGAGAAACGCTCAACAATGGAACGCATGAGGTCGATGTCTGCCGCTGGGCTTTGGGCGCTGATTATCCGAAGCGCGTCACAGCATCGGGCGGCCGCTACCATTTCAAAGACGACTGGCAGTTTTATGACACGCTCGTGACGAGCTTTGAGTACGACGACCAGATGATTTCGTGGGAGGGCAAGAGCTGCCAGGGGATGAAACTTTACGGACGCGATCGTGGTGCGACCATCATGGGGACCACGGGTTCGGTGCTGGTCGATCGCGACGGTTATGAGATTTACGATCTCAAAGGGAAAAAGACCAGCGAAACCAAGTCCGGCATCAAAACCATGTCGGCGGATCTGATCGGCCGCGATTCCATGACCGATGCTCACTTCGCGAATTTCATCGCAGGAATCCGCAAAGGCGAGAAGCTCAACGCTCCGATCGCCGTCGGCAATGTGACGGTTACCATGTTGCAGCTATCCAACGTCGCGTGGGAACTGAACCGGGAACTGCAAGTGAACACGAGCAATGGGCAGATTGAGGGCGATCCGGACGCAATGAAGATGTGGGCACGTGAGTACGAGAAAGGCTGGGCGCCTGAAATCTGACCCTTAGACAAAATGGATCTATGACTGGCGTGCGGATGGATACTTGGCTTTGGGCAGCGCGGTTTTTCAAGACGCGTCCCTTGGCCAAACGTGCGTGCGAGTTAGGTCGGATTTTGTCGAACGGGCAACCAGCCAAGGCAGCGCGCGAGGTTCGGGTCGGCGACCGGCTGCGCGTGACCAACGACGGTGGCGACTTTCATGTCGACGTGCTGGGACTCAGCGAGACCCGGGGTCCGGCAGCAGTGGCACAAACGCTTTACCGCGAAACCGAGGAGAGCCGGGAAATGCGCGAGAAGGTGGCCGCGGAACGACGGGCAATGCGGCAGTTCGAGGTGCTGCCGGAAGGACGACCGTCGAAACGGGACCGTCGGCACATTATTCGGTTTCGGGGACGAGCGTAAACCCAAGAGCCTCAACCACAGAGTGGAGCACAGAGGCTTGACTTAAGCGGCCGACTGGGAGCAGTATGGCGTTGTACGACATGTCGCCAGAGGTCACAATGGAATTTTTGCCTCTTACCGAGCCCGTCCTGCTTATCCTTCTCAGTTTGGCGGGACAGCCTCGACACGGATATTCCATTCTCAAAGACGTCGAGCAGATGAGCGACGGGCGCGTTCTCCTGAGCACGGGCACGCTCTACGGCGCGCTGCGTCGACTGCTCGATGAAGAATGGATTGAGCGAATCAAAGAGCAGGACAGTTCGCGAGGCCGGCAGGCCTATCGTTTGACATCGCGAGGACGCCGGAATCTGCAGCTTGAAGTCGGACGAATGAAGCAACTGACGCGCCTTGCGAATTTGCGGATCGCCAGCAAGGAGGCTTGATCGATGCTGAGCATCACCCTTTATCGAAGCCTGCTGCGTCTGAATCCGGCTTTCCATCGCGAACGGTTCGGCGAGGAAATGATCGCGGTGTTCGCCGAAATGCAGGCCGAGACGGTTTCGAAGGGGACGATGGCGCGGGCTGTTTTTTGCCTTCGCGAAGGTGCGGGAGTTGTGGCTGGGGCCCTGCAAGAACATTGGCGGGCGCTGGGCGGCGAGGACGTCTGGCTATGGTTTCCAACGAGGAGGTTTACGATGCGAACTGAATTTCGTTTTCCGAAGGCAACTGCGGTGTTGATGACGATCATTCTTGGTGGCATCATTCTGGCCATTCAGAAGGGAGAGGCTATTTCCACGTCGCTGAGGGGTGCCGTGAGTCCTCCCATCGGGCCAATCCATCCCGTGCACTCCGTAATGGTGGGAGGCATCTTGCTGGGATTCGTGTTCTTTTACGCTGCGGGATTAATTGGGTGGGCGATTCTTTTCGCCATGCGCCGCTCAGGCGTACACCGGCTAAGCGAAACTTCTACCAAGTGAACTGTCGTTTCAGAACGTAGGGTTGCGATTAATCCTTGCCGACCTCCACGCGAGATTCCAATTGCATCCGGATCCCATATTTTAGGCGCAGCGTGATCAGCGGTTCGGGCTCAACGCGGTGGCCAGAAACGAGTCGCAACTTCCACCTCTGCGCTAGCGTCGCCAGCAACAGCACGCCTTCCATCCAGGCAAAAGGTTCACCAATACACTGCCGCGCACCAGCGCCAAATGGAAAGTATGTGAGCTTCGTTCGCCGCGACCTGGCTTCGGGAGTGAAACGTTCGGGATCGAATCGCAGCGGATCCGGAAAGAAACGTGGGTCGCGATGGGTGATGAACTGGCTCATCAGAACTGTCGTTTTGGCTGGCAGGAAGAAGTCGCCGAGTTGAAAGTCGGAACGCGCGTAGCGGCCCATCGCCCAGGCGGGCGGGTAGAGACGCATGGATTCCGCCAGCACCATTTCCACATAATGGAGCCGCGGAACATCGTCGTAGGTGGGCAATCGGCCTTGCAGTTCGCGATCGATTTCCTGGTGGAATCGCCGCTCGCATTCGGGATTCTGAGAAAGCAGATACCACGTCCAGGAGAGCGCGTTCGCCACGGTTTCATAACCGGCCAGGAAAATCGTGATGACCTGATCCCGCAGGGATTGCTCCGATGCGGCGTCGTGATCGGGCGAGGCCGCCAGCATCAGATCGAGCAGGCTGCTGCCGTTGGAACTTCGCTGGCGATGTGCGGCAATCATGCGGTAGACGACCGCATCGATGCGCTTGCGCGCTCTGACGAATGCGGCCAGGCCAGGCGGGCGCATATGTACCAGCCACTCCGCCGCCGGCAACATCACTAGAAAATTGTAAAGACCCATGATGCGATTGATGGCGTCAGCGAGTTCGTCCACTTCGTGGCCCGCTTCCCCTCGAAGATCAGTGGCGAACAACGTCTGCGCGACGACGTTGAGTGTGAGATGCATCATGTCGATGGCGATGTCGCGTTGCTCGCCGGGCCGCCAGTGATCGCGCAAACGAGTCGCCTCCTGGACAATAATGCGGGCGTATTCCGGGATGCGCTGACGATGAAATGCGGGCTGCGCCACCTGCCGTTGCGACCGGTGTTGAGCGCCTTCGCTGGTAATCATGCCCTCACCCAGCAACATTTTTGTGCGTTGGACGGTGCGCTCCTTGATGAAGTTATCGTTCTGAACTACAAGAATTTCGCGAATATAGTCGGGGTGATTCAGGAATACGATGTGATTCCACCCGATCTTGTAGTGCGCGATATCGCCGTATTCCTGAGTCAGGTGCTGGAATAGGAAGATCGGATTCGCGGGACGAAACCGGCGGAGCGCGAACCAGAGCAGATTTCTCTGGAAGCCGGGCGGGAAGCGGTATGCAGCACGGTCGTGCTCACCATTGCGGGGTGCGCCTTTCCTCGGCACATCATTCCTGGCGGCGGTTGCCATGTTGCTAGTGTACTTCGACGGCTGGATTATGAAGGGACGGAGGACAGCGTTCGAGTTCCGCCGTTTCTCTGCGAGCTTCGCGAACTCTCAGCGCTCTCTGCGGTTCAAGGCTTTTGATCTTGCCTGAAGAAGGCAAGTCTTAAACGGCAGAGGTCGCAGAGAAACTCCCACTGAGAATGCGGAGGGTTCAGGCCTGCCGATCTTGAGGATATGTCTGCTGGACAGCGGAGGCGGCTGTCACTACGTCGCTTCCTAGCGCTTCGCCGCTTCGGATTTCTGCAGAGCATCCAGTTCCGCCAAAACTTCGCCACTGTGCTTGACCGGATCGACGCTGGTATAGGCTTTCGCGATCTTGCCGTTGGGGTCGATGAGGAACGTGTGACGCGCGGCGAACTTTACCAGCCCGAAATTGGTGAGCGATCCATAGGCGTCCGTGACTTTGTGGTTGGTATCGGCCAGGAGCTTGAAGTTCAGACCCTCTTTGGCGCAAAACTTCTTGTGCGAATCCACGCTGTCGAGGCTCACCCCTAGCACCACCGCATTGCGCTCGACATACTTGGGCTGATCCTGCTGGAAGTTGCGAGCTTCGCGGGAACATCCCGGCGTTTGATCTTTGGGATAGAAATACAGGACGACCCACTTTCCCCGATAGTCCTTCAGGCTCACGGACGAGCCTTCCTGCGACGGCAGCGTGAAGTCGGGCGCGTCGCTTCCCGCCGCTGGCGTAGCCGAGCGCGACAATACGCGCGGGACCAGGACCACCAGCACCAGCACCACTGCCAACAGCAGCACGATTCGTAACATGCGCCCTCCTCAAGCTCTTCCACCGACGCCGCGATTCTAAATCAGCGGAGATCTCGACAGACGAGCAAAACCATAAACCACGAAGGACACGAAGGTCCGCGAAGCTATCTTCCAGGTTCACCTTCATTCTTAGCTCGCCCTGAGGAAGTCGAAGAATGCCCTTTGTCGTTGTCGCTTCGTCCTCCGGTCCAGCAAGAATCCTCGCGTTTGAATTATGATGGAGTATTGCGCATTCTACGACGGAGAAACCAGACGTGGCTCAGACGGAAACTGATGGCTTAGAAGTTTTGGAAACCAGGGAGTGGGTCGACTCTCTGGATTATGTTCTTTCCAAGGGTGGACCCAACAGGGCAGGGCGGTTGTTGCAGCAACTGGCGCTGCATGCGCGGCGCGAAGCCGGGGTCAACCTGCCTTTCTCGGCAACCACGCCATATCAGAACACGATCCCAGCGCGGCAGCAGGCTCCGTTTCCCGGCAGCCAGGAGATGGAGCGCCGCATCAAGAGCCTGGTTCGCTGGAACGCGCTGGCCATGGTTGTGCGGGCCAATAAGATTCAGGAAGGCATCGGCGGCCATATTTCGACGTTCGCGTCGGCGGCTACCCTGTATGAAGTTGCGTTCAACCATTTCTTTCGCGCGCAAACGGAAACCGGTGACCGCGATGTTGTCTACTTCCAGGGGCACGCCGCTCCCGGAATGTATTCCCGCGCATATCTCGAAGGGCGCATTTCGAAAGAGAAGCTGCAAAACTTCCGCCGCGAGTTGAAGCCTGGCGGCGGGCTGAGTTCTTATCCTCACCCCTGGCTGCTGCCCGAGTTCTGGGAGTTTCCCACGGTTTCCATGGGTTTAGGGCCAATTCAGGCGATTTACCACGCGCGCTTTATTAAGTATCTGGAGAATCGAGGGCTTAAACAATCGACCGGCGGCAAGGTGTGGGCCTTTCTGGGCGACGGCGAAATGGACGAACCCGAATCTTTGGGCTCGATCACGCTGGCATCGCGGGAAAAGCTCGATAACCTGATCTTCGTGGTGAATTGCAACTTGCAGCGGCTCGACGGCCCGGTGCGTGGCAACGGAAAGATCATTCAGGAACTCGAAGCCATTTTCCGTGGCGCGGGATGGAACGTCATCAAAGTCATCTGGGGCACCGATTGGGACAGCCTGATTCAGAATGACCGCGATGGCCTGCTGGTACGGCGTCTGGGAGAAATCAGCGACGGACAATATCAGAAATATTTTGTCGAGAGCGGAGCTTACTTCCGGCAAAACTTGTTCGGCACTGATCCTCGGCTGCTGAAGATGGTCGAACATCTTTCAGACGATCAACTGGCGCGCATGCGACTGGGCGGACACGATCCGATCAAAGTCCACGCCGCCTTCCGCGCTGCGGTGGATCACACCGGTGCGCCGAGCATTGTCTTGGCCAAGACGATCAAGGGCTATGGTCTTGGCGAAGCGGGTGAAGGTAAGAACATCACGCACCAGCAGAAAAAGTTAAACGAAGAGGAACTGGAATTGTTTCGGTCGCGATTCGGGATTCCAATTCCGGACGAGGAACTGCACGACGCACCTTTCTACCGGCCGAGCGACGAGAGCGCCGAGATTAAATACATGCAGGCGCGCCGCCAACAACTCGGCGGATACATGCCGACCCGCAAGGTGCGGGCGGCCGCGCTGAAGTCTGTACCTGATTCGCACTTCGAGGAATTCCACAAAGGTACCGAAGGACGCGAAGTTTCAACCACCATGGTCTTCGTGCGGCTGCTTGCAAAGTTGCTGCGCGATCCCGAGCTCGGCAAGCTGATCGTGCCCATCGTTCCCGATGAGGCGCGAACGTTTGGCATGGAAGCGTTATTCCGCCAGGTGGGAATTTATTCGAGCGTGGGCCAGAACTACGAACCGGTCGATATGGACACGCTGCTCTACTACAAAGAGGCGAAAAACGGACAGATCCTGGAAGAAGGCATCACCGAATCAGGATCGATGTGCTCGTTTATCGCGGCGGGTACGGCGTATGCGAATCACGGGATCAACACGATTCCCTTCTTCATTTATTACTCGATGTTCGGCTTCCAGCGGATCGGGGATCTGATCTGGGCGGCCGCCGATATGCGCTGCCGCGGTTTTCTGATCGGGGGCACGGCCGGCCGCACTACTCTGGCGGGCGAAGGCCTGCAGCATCAGGACGGGCACAGCCACGTGCTGGCGCTTCCGGTGCCGAACCTGCTGGCTTACGATCCCGCATTCGCCTACGAGATAGCTATCATTATTCAGGATGGCATCAAGCGGATGTACGTCGATCAGGAATCGATCTTCTACTATCTAACAGTCACCAATGAGCCGTTGCACATGCCCTCCATGCCTGCGGACGCAAATGTTCGCGAAGGCGTGCTGAAAGGGCTGTATCGGTTTAAGACCTCGAACAAGAGCGATGCTAAGCTGCACGCACAGCTGCTGGGCAGTGGCACGATCATGTTTGAAGTGCTCAAGGCACAGGAGATTCTGGAAGAGAAATATGGCGTCGCAGCCGACGTGTGGAGCGTTACCAGCTACAAGCAGCTTTATCGCGACGGCAACGATTGCGAGCGCTGGAACATGTTGCATCCCGGCGAACCTGCGAAGGTTCCTTATGTCACGCAGACTTTGAAGGATGCTGCGGGGCCGTTTATTGCCGCGTCCGACTACATGAAAGTACTGCCGGAAAGTTTGGGCAAGTGGGTGCCGGGACAACTTGTTTCTCTGGGAACGGATGGGTTCGGGCGCAGCGAAAATCGCGCGGCTCTGCGGGACTTTTTCGAAGTGGATGCCAAGCACATTGTGCTCGCAACGCTCGGAGCGCTGGCCCGGGAAAAGAAGATTGGGACCGACGTGGTGAAGACAGCTGTGCAGGAATTGGGGATAAATCCTGATAAGGTAAACCCGGCGATCAGCTGACGACGTTCGTCTCCGGCGCGAGCCATACATCCAAAAGGATCGAACTTTCATGGCCCGCAACCAAGCAATTAAGATCTTAGAAAAGGAACAGACGCGGTGATTGAATTCAAACTTCCCGAGCTGGGAGAAAACATTGAACAGGGCGACTTGGTGCGCCTGATGGTCGCACCTGGGGCCAGTGTCAGCACGGGCCAGTCGGTTATGGAACTCGAGACCGACAAAGCGGTAGTCGAAGTGCCCTCGTCGGTGAGCGGGACGGTGCAGGAAATTCGAGTCAAGGAAGGCGACAAAATCAAGGTCGGGCAAGTGATCTTTACCGTGGATGGAGCCGAAGCCAAGGGTTCGTCCAAGGCTCCCGCCAGCGCCGCGGCCCCCGCGCAGGTCCAGGAAAAGCCGGCTCAGCAAAAGCCGACTGAAGGCGCTTCGGCCCCGGCGCCTACAGCCGCGCCGTCGCCCGCAACCGCCCCACAGACTGCGACTCCCCCGGCTGTTTCGAGCGCATCAGGCGCCGGCGAATTCAAACTCCCGGAACTCGGCGAAAACATTTCCCAAGGCGATCTGGTGCGCTTGATGGTCTTCCCGGGCGCCAAAGTTTCGGAAGGCCAGCCAGTGATGGAGTTGGAAACGGACAAGGCCGTGGTGGAAGTACCATCCTCGATCGCCGGCGTGGTTAAAGAGGTGAAAGTAAAAGAGGGAGAGAAGATCAAGGTTGGCCAGGTGATCTTCACACTCGAAGGTGGGCCAGCGACTCCAGCAGAAACTACGAGCGTGCGGAACGCACCCGTTGAACATGTTTCAGGACAGCATGGAGCACGGCTGGCGTTTCAGGCGGCGATTCGCGCCGAGGGCAAAACGGAAGAGCAAGCCCTGCCACCCGACCAACCGCAGCGACCTGGCGCACCCGAGTTCAGCATGCCGGCGCAATTGGGCAAGGTTGCCGGCACGGAACACCGTCAACCGATTCCCGCGTCGCCGCACGTGCGGCGCTTGGCGCGCGAGGTCGGAGTCGACATCTACGAAGTGAAAGGCTCGGGACCGGGCGGACGCATCAGCGAAGATGACGTCAAGGCTTACGCGAAGGGACTTCTTTCGGCAGCCGCGAGCGCAGTACAAACGCCGCGCGCCGGACACTTCGCCCAGCCTCAGCTTCCGGACTTCGGCAAGTGGGGAAAAATCGAGCGCGTCTCCATGCGCGGGGTTCGCCGCAAGACTGCCGAGCATCTGGCAGAGTCGTGGAACACGATTCCCCACGTCACGCAGCATGACCGCGCCGACATTACGGAACTCGAGCAGTTGCGGGCGCGTTTCGCGCCTAAAGCCGAGGAGGCCGGCGGCAAGATGACAGTGACTGCCATCGCGCTGAAGGTCTGCGCCGCAGCTCTCAAAGTATTTCCGCAGTTCAATGCGAGCATCGACATCGAGAAAGAAGAGATCGTCTACAAGCAGTACATCAGCATTGGCGTGGCGGCCGACACCGATCGCGGCTTGCTGGTTCCGGTGATCCGGGATGTCGAGAAGAAAAATATTGTCGAACTGGCGGTGGAGTTGTCGCAGCTTTCCAAGAAAGCGCGCGACAAGAAACTGACGCCCGCGGATATGGAGGGCGGCACATTCACCATCACCAATCTGGGCGGGATCGGCGGCGTGGGCTTTACGCCGATCGTGAATTTTCCAGAAGTCGCGATCCTCGGGCTTTCCCGGTCGCGCATGGAACCGGAGTGGATCAATGGAAAATTCGAGCCACGACTTATTCTGCCGCTCTCGCTCTCCTATGATCACCGCCTGATTGACGGGGCCGATGCGGCGCGTTTCTTGCGATGGGTCGCGGAAGCCTTCGAGCAGCCATTCCTTTTATCAGTCCAGGGATAGAAATCAAAATCATGAACCACGAAGCACACGAAGTTTCACGAAGGAAACCGCGAACCCTGCAGATTTTGAATTCGCTTCCCTTCCTGTACCTTCGTGCACTTCGTGGTTGAAAACCTTCTGGTTGAAAGCCTCATGTCCGAAAATACAAACATTGCAGTCATCGGCGGCGGTCCCGGGGGATACGCTGCCGCATTTCTTGCCGCCGATCTCGGCATGACCGTCACGCTGATCGATCCCGAGTTGAATCCGGGAGGAGTCTGCCTCTACCGCGGCTGCATTCCGTCGAAGGCGCTGCTTCATGTAGCGAAACTGCTGGAAGAATCGCATCAGGCCAAGGATTGGGGAATTGAATACGCCGCGCCGAAGATCGATCTCGCTCGCCTGCGCTCTTGGAAAGAGGGCGTGGTCAATAAGCTCACGGGAGGACTTGGCATTCTTTCAAAGCAGCGAAAAGTCAGTTACGTGCGCGGACGAGCAGCCTTTGAGAATTCCGCCACGCTGCGCGTGAGCAAATCCGACGGCTCGGAAGAATCGCTGAGCTTCGATCGCATCGTCATCGCGACTGGGTCGCGGCCTGCGATCATCCCCACTTTGAAGCTCGACACGCCGCGCATGATGGACTCTACCGGCGCGCTGAACCTGGAAGATATTCCCGGCAGTCTCCTGGTGGTCGGCGGAGGGTACATCGGCCTCGAACTGGGATCTGTGTATGCTGCATTGGGCACCCGCGTGACTGTCGTCGAAATGCTTTCTGGCTTGCTGCCAGGAGCGGATCGCGATCTGGTCCTTCCGCTGCACAAGCGACTGGAAAAGATGTTTGACCGAATCCTGCTCAACACCACCGTCACTTCAGTCAAGGACGAAGGCAATGGGATTCGAGCCCGGTTCGAGGGCGCGGACGTCAAAGAGCCAGAAAAAATGTTTGACCGAGTGCTGGTATCTGTGGGCCGCAAGCCCAATTCCGAAATTCCAGGTCTCCACAAGACTCGCGTGCAGGTGGGACAGCGCGGCTTCATCCAGGTGAACAAGCAATTGCAAACTGATGATCCGGCAATTTACGCCATCGGCGACGTGGTGGGCGAGCCCATGCTCGCGCACAAAGCGTCGCATGAAGGCCGAGTCGCGGTCGAGGCGATTGCCGGACACAAAGTTGCCTTCGAGCCGAACGCCATTCCGGCGGTGGTGTTTACCGATCCTGAGGTTGCGTGGTGCGGCCTGACCGAGACGCAGGCGCAAAAAGAAAATCGAGAGATCAAGGTCGCCAAGTTTCCCTGGGCCGCGTCCGGACGCGCCGTTACCTTAGACAGGCCTGACGGAATGACCAAGCTTCTGATCGATCCGCAGACCGAGCGCGTGCTGGGCGTCGGAATCGTGGGCGCCGGCGCCGGAGAATTGATCGCCGAAGGAGTACTCGCGGTCGAGATGGCGGCGCTCGCTCGCGACGTGGCCATGACGATTCATCCACATCCCACACTCTCGGAAACTGTGATGGAATCCGCGGAAGTTTTCTACGGTACTAGCACGCACATTTACCGGCCGAAGCGCGGGTAATGCGTCGCATTCAGCGAACCTGCGTGTCTCTCGTTTCGATACAATGAGGGCTTCCATGCGTCGATGCTTAGGCACGGCAGGCGTGTTCCCGCACAAATCCGCGCGAGAGAAGATCATGTCGCCTCTTTCTAAACGGGTACTGAATTCTCTTCTCTGCCTTACTTGCCTGATCTCTGTGAGCCGGCTGGCACTCGGCCAAATACTGCCCTCCCCGAGCACTACGAGCACGGCAAACACTCCAACCGATCCGCTGGGACGCACCACGCCATCGGGAACCATGCTCGGTTTCTTACAGGCCGCCCAATCTGGCGACTACGGAATTGCCGCGCAATACCTTCAAATGAGTCCCTCTCGCCGCCAGTCGGAAGGTGAGGGGACGGCGAGAAAGCTCAAGGTGGTACTCGACAGTGCCTTCAGCGGCAGGTTCAAGAACTTTACTCAGCCCGAAGGAATCCCGCAGGAGGGCGTGCCGCTCGGCCGCGAGAAGCTTGGCACGATCTCATCGGGCGATGTCGAAACCGACCTGGATCTGGTGCGGGTTTCCGATCCGAACGCGGGCAAGATCTGGCTGATCTCCTCCGACACCCTGGCTAAAGTTCCTGAACTTTACGAGCAGGTGCAGGCGCGGCACGTGGAGACCCGTCTTCCGAATGTGCTGGTCAAACACGAGTTCGCCGACATGCCGCTGTGGCAATTTCTTGCATTGCTGGTCGCCGTGCCCGTCGCAGCGGCATTCGGTTGGCTCATACTGGCCCTGCTGGAAATTCCATTGCGTTGGTGGGCACGGCGTCGCGGGCAGATGGACGTCGCGAACTGGCGTTCGGTGTCCGGTCCGGCGTGGCTGCTTACCGGCACCCTGATTCATCAAGTCTTCGCCGTTTATCTTCATATCCCGCTCTTGCCACGGCACTACTATTTTCAAATCACGTCCATCGCACTGATCATCAGTGCGACCTGGATTTTCTGGCGCGTCGTGCAATGGTCCCTACACCGCTTGCGCAGTCGCGCTCTGGCTCGCGGACTCGCCGGCACGGGATCGCTCATGCTGCTGGGCGAGCGCATCGTCAAAGCGTTGATTTTTGTGGTCGGCGTTCTAGCCGTACTTGGCAATCTGGGCTTCAACATGAGCACCGCGCTTGCCGGACTCGGCATCGGCGGGCTGGCGATCGGCTTCGGCGCCCAGAAAACTATCGAGAATCTTTTTGGCGGCGTATCTGTGCTTGGCGATGAAGTGTTTCGCGTCGGCGATGTCTGCCGCTTCGGCGACCGCACGGGAGTCGTGGAAGACATCGGCCTGCGGTCGACCCGCATCCGCACGGACGAACGCACGCTGCTGGCGATTCCTAACGGCACCGTCGCGACCATCAACCTCGAGAACCTGAGCCGTCGTGACAAGATTCTTTTCAAGACGACTCTCGGTATGCGCCCTGAGACCAAGTCTGACCACATGCGATTCGTGCTGGCGGAAATGCGACGACTGCTTTACAGCCACCCAAAAATAGAAACTGAAACCGTGCGCGTGCGCTTGACCGATATCGCCGGCACTTCTCTGAGCGTAGAGGTGTTCGCCTACATTCTGACGCGAGACTTCAACGAATTCGCGGCCATCCGCGAGGATCTGTTGTTGCGCATGATGGATGTGATGGAGGATTCCGGCGGCGGCCTGGCGCTTCCCTCTCAGACACTGTACCTGGGCCGCGACGCTGGGATAGAAAAGGAAAAGGCGGACGTTGCGGCCAAAAAGATCGCGGAGCTGCGAGACGGGAAGCAACTGCCATTCCCTGACTTCCACGAAGAGGACATTTCATCGTTTAAAGGATCGATTGAGTACCCGCAAGCGGAGTCTGCGGTGCGGAAACAACCGGGCGAGTCCGGCAAGAAGGGCTAAAAAAGGCGCGCTGCCGACTCGCTCCGAAGCCCCGAGGACAAGACGTCCTCGGGACAGCCGGCAAGATGCCGGCGCTACTAAATTCGCGCGCCGTGCCGCTTCCAGCGTTGCGTCATCCAGTCCAGAAAAAGATGCGTCGGGAAATAAACTAACAGCGGTACCGCGATCAAGTAGAGGAGCAGATAATCCCATCCCGGGATGACGTGCTGCTCGTGGAAGAAAAGTCCACGAGCCCAATTCACATCGTATTGAGGCCGCCAGAAATAATTGATGGGAACTACGGCCCACGCCATCAGCGTCTGAAATTTCCATCCACTCCGCTCATAGCCCAGACGCCAAATCGCCCACAACAATAGCGGCGGGGTTACGACGTGAAATAAGCTGAGCAGGCGAATGGTCAGCGGCAAGCTGGGGTCGAACATGTATTCCGTGCCGCCTACGAGATGTCGTCCGGTCAATAAAGCACCGGCAAGATCGACCGTGTAGATCGTCTGGAACAGAAGCAATCCGGAGGCCGCCCAGGAAAAAATCAGCGGACTCTCCAGCCACAAGCCAATTCCAATCAGAACATTTCCAAGATCGCAAAAGAAAAGAAAATTCTGGAATCCGAATTGCCGCCAGTAGAGCGGGGCCCAAATAAGCAGCCAAATGGACCATCCGATCTTGAGCCACAGAGGCAACCGCGGAGGCATGGCCCGCTATTGTATTCGCTTCGACCGATCGAGGAATGCGTTAACGCCTAGAGACCGCCGGGGCACAGAGGGGGAAAAATGAAATCAGTTCCTGCCCTGTGTTCTCAGTGCCCTCCGTGGTTAACGCTGTTAACATTTCTTCGACCTGGCCGAAACTCCAGAACAAATCACGCAGCGCGAATTACCAGCGTAACTTGATGGGACTTACGAGTGTACCTACGATGGGTTTGGTATGGGTTACCAAGCTCTTCTCTTCTGTCCCGATGAAAAAACCGCTCGTACGGTGACGCAGGTTTTAAGCGAGCTGGAGTTCGACGTCGAGGCCTGCACCGAACCCTTCGCTGCAGTCAAGAAGTTGATGAGCCAACACTTCGACGCTGTCGTGGTCGACTGCGATAACGAGCAGAATGCCACATTGTTGTTCAAGAGCGCGCGCAATTCGGCGTCCAACCAGGCGTCGCTTGCCGTAGCCGTAGTGGAAGGTCAGGCCGGGGTTGCAAAGGCGTTCCGCATCGGCGCCAACCTCGTCCTGACCAAACCCATCAACATCGAACAGGCCAAGGGAACGCTGCGTGTGGCTCGTGGCCTGCTCCGCAAGGGCGAACCAGCCAAAGCCGGAACCACGGCGACATCGCAAGCGGCACCGGTTGCGCCCAAGTCTGTTTCAGCCACCAAGCCGGAGGCTGCGGGCGGATCGGCAGCGATCTCAACTGCAGCGGTCCGGGCGAAGGCCGACACAACTCTGGCAGCGGTGGCGGCAGTAGCGAGTTCAAGCACCAGCGCGCAGGACGACGATTTGCTTGATATTGGCGGAGAAGAAGCCACTCCCAAATCATCTGACGCCCTTGCCAAACCCACGACCGGGTTCATCACACCGTCGTCTGATCCCGATAAGTTTCTCGCAGCAGCCATGGTTTCCGCAGAACCCAGTGTGAGAACAACGTCGAACTCCGCGCCGGCAGCATTCGGAGGAGCCGCCAGCGCGCCTGCTCCGGCCCGCGAACGGCAGGAGCCACGCGTCGCAGAAGTTCCCACGGAACGACCTACAGAAACAGCGGTCCCAGCGAAAAAAGAGGAAGGGGTCCAGAGTGAATCCCACAGTTACGCTGGATCCGCGCCGACATTTACCTTTGGCGAAACGCCTGCGGAATCAAGCGGCTCGGGCAAGAAAATCTTCCTTGGAATCGCAGCCGCCGCGATCATCGTTGTAGCGGTCTATGCCGGGTTGGCTCACTTAAAAGGACGCTCGAGTGAACCCGAAAGCACGCAGACGGAAACCACCTCGGCACCCTTTGAAACTCAGCCAACCTCGAAACAGAGCAATTCAAAGCCCTCGGCTGCTGGAACGATGCCGAAGACAACGACAACTTTGCCGAGTTCGCAGACGGCCGGGCAAACTACAAAGGGACATGCACCGGACGAATTCGATTCTGCCCTTGACGATGCCGACTCTTCATCCCCGACTGGTTCGACGAAGCCTTCCAACGGAGGCGACACTGCCGCTACCACACCTTTGGTCGTAAAAGCCGGCAAAGCTCCGCTAGTACATACAAAGCCTGGAGCGGATGCTCCTGCTCCCAGCATGCTTGAGATCCCGGCGGCTGGCGAGACCGCACCTCCACTAGACCTTGGCAGCGGCTCGGAAATTATGCCCAAGCCGCTTCCGCAAGCGTTGAACATCTCGCAGGGGATCTCTCGCGGATTGCTGACCAAAAAAGTGCAACCGGTGTATCCCAAGAATGCCCTAGCCATGAGGGTCGAGGGCGCCGTCGAACTGATGGCGACCATTTCAAAGAGCGGCGACATCTCTCATTTGAAAGTGTTGAACGGCGATTCACAACTGGCCAGGGCCGCCACGGAAGCGGTCAAACAGTGGAAGTACAAGCCCTACCTGCTCAACGGCGAACCCGTTGAGATTCAGACGCAAATCACGATCAACTTCAAGTTGCCCAAATAAACCCGGCATCAAACGGCAGGGCATGCGAGGAGATTCCGCATGCCCTGTTTTGTTTTGCGGCCGGACTCTAGTCGTCAGAATCGGGCCGTTGTTCTTTTTCCCCGGTGCTCGGATTCAGGAATAGCACGCCGTTGTGTCTGAGTTTGTCGAAGTTGAACATCTGAGTGATCGAATTGGCGATCGCATCGAAAGAGCCTGAGCCAATGCGCTCTCCGGCCAACCAGTTATCTTCGATAAAACGAAAGATCGAGGTCTGATCGGTCACAGTGTGATCAACGAAATTCCGTCGTGCGTAGGGCGAGATCACCAGCAGCGGTTGTCTTGGTCCATAGCCACAACGTCCGAGCGCATGCGCGAGCGAGGGGTTGAGTCCGGGCAACGCGGTGGCTGCTGTTCCGCAGGCGTCGGGTCCAGTGAGAGCATCTGCCGGGCCGGTGGATGTATTCACAATCGGACCCATTTGATGGTCGTACCATCCATCCGAGTCGTCGTACAGGATCACGACAGCGGTGCTATTCCACGTGGGTAGCGATTCCAGAAAGTTAATGGTGTTCACCAGGAACGTTTGCTCGTCCAATGGATCCGAGTATCCGGCATGGCCGTCCTGAAAGGCTTGCGCTTTCAGGAAGCTCACGGCCGGAAGATTTCCCGCGGATGCGGCCTCGAAAAAATCCTGCAGATCGTACTGATGATTCGCCGGGCCCGCGTTTCCGATCTCGGAAATTGAAGCCGGCCGGGTGTGTGCATAATTGGCGGTCGAGGTGTAATAGTTGAAGAAGGAGTGATGCGGAATGTAATCGCCCGTAGTTCCAGCGAGACCCGCGGAGCTCCGCTTGCATCCCTTTGATCCGTTGGGATTAACGATACTCAGATTGAACCCGCCCATGAACGATCCCCAGGTCACACCCGCGGCGCTCAACAGGTCGCCAATGTTCTTGCTGCCGAGAGTAGCTTGGGCCCGAGTGGGATTGGAGCAGACATCTCCAAGCGGGTCGGCATCGCCGATCAGAGTTAGCGACCCGTCAGTCCCGCCGCTCACCTCGTCGCCCGTTCCATTCTTAGTTGCGATCACTCCGTTCGTCTGGCCCGAAACCAGGTTGATCACACCCGGCGTAGAAGGACCGAACGTGGTGCTGAAAGAGTTGTCGCTCATGGCGAAAAACTGCGCATAATTCCATTCCGCAGTCACGGTATTCCCGTCGAAGTAGCCCATGACAGTTTTGGCATTGAAACCCGCATCGAGCGGAAACAGATCCATCAGACCGGAATCGAATGCCCGCTGTTCGGCCGTGTAATCGTGATCCTGGTCGCTGGTCACTGCCTGCGAACGATCGAGCCGGAAAGGATTGGAAGCGGCCGCTCCGTTGGCGGGATTGAGGTTGGGATTCACAGTGAGAAGCGCGTTGTTCAGACCGTTGACCGTCGGAGTGTTCGGAGCCGCGGTGAATTTTGGTTCTCCACTCAGATTGGTTGCAATCGGATAGGTTCCGAAGTAGTGATCGAACGAAACATTCTCCTGAAAAATCACCACCAAGTGCTGGATGGGGGTTGCCGTCGCCGACGAATGATCGTGATCCGCAAACGCCGGCAGAGACGCTGGTCCCAGGACTGTGGTCAGTGCCAGTAACAAAGCTATTGTTTTCCTTAGAGCTTCCGTTTTTAACTGCTCATTCATGTTCTGTCCTCCTATGTCCCGCTCTCCTGAATTCTCAGACGGCGGCCGCCCGGCTGCGGCATATGGACTGTTTCCGGATCAGGGTCGGAGTGCAACCATATCTGCGGTATGTTTCACCGGGGTTGCAGCAGCGTTAAATGAAGATGAAAATGTCCGGCAGCGCACGATTTCGCCGGTCTTTTCCACAGACAAGCTAGCATCGTCGTGAGCTAGTAGGGCGGGGCTTCGAACGGTACACGGCGAACGGGAGTTGGGATGAAAGAAGCGTAATTAGTTTAGGCGAAAGGGACCCGTACCCACCGCTTACTGAGGACGCAGTACTTCGTCGACTACCACTTTGTTGCCTTTTTCGGTGACGACGACTCTGTGCACCGGCGCATAACCGCTGAGGGTAATGTCGATAACGTAATTACCGGGGTCGAGCGCCACGTCCACTGGCGAGCCTTTTTCCAGCAGGTGCTGGTTGATGGCGATCTGTGCGCCTTTGGGTTGTGTGTGTATGCTGAGAATTCCCTGTCCCGCCTGCCCTTTACCACCAAACAGTTTTCCCATTTTCCCTACGGTCTTGAGGTTTTCCGTGTTGCCCAAGGGCCGCAGGGTAGGAGAAAAGTTGAAGGTTTGCCCCAGCGCAAACTGGGCGTTCATGGTTTCATCAACGTATCCCGGCAAGCGAACCAGCACCACGTGCTGGCCTTTATCCACGCTGATTTGCCCGGGCGTTTTCGTGCTCATGTCGTGGCCATCCAGGTAGATGTTGGCCCCAGGGGGATCGCTCTTCACTACCAGCGTGGCCATCAATCTCGCGAGATGGATTGTTGTTGTTGCTTTGTATCCCGAGGTTACATTGATCGTGCGCGAGTCGGTGGTGTAGCCCGGCTTGCTCACCGTGAGGGAATGCTGCCCGAGTTGGAGACTCGTCAAAGCCAAGGGAGTGACCCAAGTCGCATCGCCAGTGCCATCCAACTGAACCAGGGCGCCTCGAGGAGTAGAGTCAATCGTTAATTCTCCCAGAACGACAGCCGGCGCTATCTTCTTCCGAGCATTTCGCCCTTTTGAAGTAGCGGCAGGCTGAGCTTCCGAAGCATCGGGTTCCGGGGCCGCAGCAGACTGATCAACGGGCGGTTGGCTCTCAGCAGGCTGGGTCGCGGCCGGAGCTTGCGCCGGTTGCGGCGCCGGCTGGCTGGCCGCGTTTTGCACTGGAGTTTGCGCCACGGGGGCAGACCGTCTCGCGCCAGTATCGTCATCGCTGTTGTGAAGGTAGGCCGTAACCCCAATGCCGATGACCGCAATTAAGATAGCCGCCCCGGCAAGGGAATAAAGCATTAACTTCGGAGGAACTTTCGAGATCTCCTTAATAGCTTTCTGAGCAACTTCGCGAGGCTGTACTTTGGGCTTCTCGTCGATCTTGCGGCCGCCTTTAAACGCCGTTACGGTTGGGCGTGCGGGCTGCTGTGGCTCGGGCTCCGGAGGCGGAGGTGGCGCTATATAAACTTCTTTGAGCGGCGGCAATTCGGAGATTTCCGAAAAACTCGTACTCGCGCCAGCGTTCGATGCCCCCTCGGCCATCAGCGGATCCACTGCGATCTTTGGCGCCGCACCCACCGCCTGCGAGTCGAAGGTTTCCAACTGCAACTCATCACTGACCGCAGACGACATATGCGCGGAATGCATCTCGGACGCTGCCGGCTGACTGTGAGAGCTGGTTGACTCGTGGCGCGGCAAAGTACCCGCGCTAGCCCCTGCGGCCGCGGCCGCTGCTTTCGGAGCAAGCTTTGAAGTTATGGGTCGTGCTTGAACGCCTGGCGCCTGCGGCGCTGCGACTTTCTTTTCGACGGGCTTGGCCGCAGCCGCACTCACGAACTTTGACTGGTCTGGCGCATTGGATTTGACTGCCGCCGCCGCTACTTTTGGCGGCTGGGGCTTCTGCACTACCGCCGGCCTGACTTCCTTGCAGTTCTCCAGATCGTCGAGCAACTGCTTGCCGCTCTGGTAGCGCTGAGCCGGATCTTTCATCAGCGCCTTCATAATCAGGTCACTCAGCAGCGGATGAACCTTGGGATTGACGTGTAGGGGCGCAACGGGCGTGCTTTCAAGGATACTCTGGCGCACGGAGTTCATATCGTCGCCGTCAAATGCCTTGTGCTCGGTCACCATTTCATAAAATATGGCGCCCAGGCTGAACAAATTCGAGCGCGCGTCGGTGGCCTGGCCTTGCACCTGTTCCGGCGACATGTAGCAAAGAATCGGAGGGAGTCCTTCTGGAACCTGATGCACAAAGTTGCCGACACTCGAAACACCGAACCCAAGAATCCTGACCGCCCCGTCCCACCCGCACATGATCTTGGCTGGCTCCAGGCTATAGTGGACGATGTCGTGCGACTTTGCATGCTCGAATCCGCTGCACAGCTGCCGTCCGATGTCGAGAAGATCCCAGATGGAAAATCCTTCTTTCCGCGCCAGCATCGTGGCAATGCTGTTGCCTTGTACGTAATCCATGCCAGCGCAGAACTGGCCGTCGATTTCACCCGCGCCAAATATATTCGTAATGTTGGGATTGCTTAAAATCTTGGCACGCTCAGCTTCCGCCAGCAGCGCCTGTTCGAGCGCCGGCGCATTTTCTCCAAATGCGCGCAACTGGATGGCCTTCAGCGCGATCGTCTGCCCACTCTCGGGATCGTTGGCTTTGTAGACGACGCTGGTGGGCGATTTCGCCAGTTCACTCAAGATTTCGAAATGGCCGATCTTCGTAGGCATTTATCTTTTCCGCTTACGCCATTGCGAGCCCCACGGGTCGTCGCGAACAAAGCTCGACTTTAAGGGCACTGCGAGCAATGGTTAGGGTTAGGATATCGCCGCTTGTGGCAACCTTCGAGTTACCAAGGTAAGCGCGGACGGGCTTGATGGCTGGGCGTTTACAGCGTTCTGGGCGCTCCCTTGGCGCAGACAGTCCGTTAGCCTGGTGCATGCAGTCGTGACTTCCGGGCGTTCATTGCACCCGGGGTCGATACCAAGCCCGGTTAATGGAGGCGACGAAGGCCGATTCAGCCGCAGTCCTCAAATGCGCCGCGGCTCTTCCACATCATTAACACTGATCCCGGCGCATCAGCGTAACTTATGGACGATAGGACAGTTGTAATTATCAGGTACGGGGTGATGTGACATTTGTCATCCCACCCTGATGACGATCTCCACTGGTGAATCACTCGTCGAACTTATAGAACGAGAATCAGGTGGTCGCGTGGAGTTGAGCGTGGCAAAAATCGATTCCGAGCCGGTTGTAGACACGCAGGTACTTCGTCTATTCTTGGTGGGCTGGGACGTGCCTGCCTTCTGCGCCCTGCTTCCGGTCCCCTCTGGAGTTCATCGATGACGTTGACTCGGTTTGTCACGAAGAATGCATTTCGCAACAAGCGCCGCAGCACCTTGACGGTACTGAGCATCGCTTTTTCTTTGCTCCTGTTGACGCTGATGATGACCATTTGGAGGGCGTTTTATCTCGACCAAGGCAGCGCCGAATCTGCGGAGAGGCTGGTGGTACGGCATCGCGTTTCTCTCACGTTCAATCTTCCCGGTTACTATCGCGAGAAGATTCGGGCAATTCCGGGGGTCGTGGGAGTAGTGCCGATCTCATGGTTTGGCGGGATCTACAAGGACCAGAAGCCGGAGAACTTTTTTGCGCAGTTTGGCACCGATCCCGACGAATTTTTCAAGGTTTATCGAGATGCTGACATGCCGCAAGACCAGATTACAGCGTGGCAGCGCGATCGCCAGGGGGTAATCGTGAACGATTCGCTGGCGAAGAAGTACGGCTGGAAGCTCGGCGATCGCATTGTTTTGCAGGGGACGATTTATCCGGTCAATCTTGAGTTGAATATTCGCGGTATTTATCACACCAATCCTGATAACAAGTCGGTCTACTTCAATGCGAAGTACGTGGAAGAAGCCGTGGATTTCTTCAAGGGACGGGCTGGAACCTTTAGCATCCTGGCCTCCTCTCCTCAAGATGTGAGCAAGATTGCGAGCGCTGTGGATGACACCTTCCGGAATTCGCCGCAGCCAACTAAGACAGAGAGCGAGAAGGCATTCGGCCTGGAATTCGTCGCGATGATGGGCAACGTGAAGGCTTTTATCCTGAGCATCTGCTCGGCCGTCGTCTTCGCCACCTTACTGGTGTCGGCCAACACCATGGCCATGTCGATCCGCGAGCGGACGCGCGAAGTGGCTGTGCTAAAGACGTTGGGCTTCACCAAGCGCGGAGTACTGGGACTGTTCGTCAGCGAGGCAGTGGCGCTCTCGCTGGGTGGAGGCGTGCTCGGAGCCGGGCTGGGTTGGCTGATGGTGTATGGGCTCACTCACTCTCCTCAATTTTTCAGTTTCTTTCCCATGAAGGTGACGCCGGGAATTTGGGTGGTCGCCATGTTGACCTCGGCCTTGGTCGGACTGCTGAGTTCCGCGGTGCCTTCTTACACCGCCTCGCAGGTGAATATCGTCGACGGATTACGGCACATCGGATGAGGTTATGACGCTGAGCAGTTTTATCGTGCGCAACACGTTTCGGAACAAGCGGCGCAGCTTGCTGACCATGATCAGCATCAGCTTCTCGCTGCTGTTGCTCACGCTTATGATCTGCATCTGGCGCTCGTTTTATGTGGACCAGGTTGCGCCCGAAGCTTCGCGGCGCGTGATTACCCGCGACCGCGTTTCACTGGCGTTTTTCCTCCCGGCGTTTTACCGCGAAAAAATTCGCAGCGTCCAGGGCGTGACTGCGGTGGTGCCGCTCACCTGGTTTGGCGGCCGCTATATTGATGACCGCCCGGAACACTTTTTCGCGAACATAGCGACCGATCCCGACGAGTATTTGAAAGTGGCCTCCGACAAAATTGTCCCGCCGGATCAGATGAAAGATTGGCAGCGGGATCGAGCCGGAGCGCTCGTAGACATCACATTAGCGAAAAAGTATGGCTGGAAGATTGGCGACCGGCTCACTTTGCAAGGGACGATTTTCCCGGTGAACCTTGATCTCACCATCCGCGCCATCTACCACCGCGATCCGCCGCAGAACGCTCTCTACTTCAACGCGAAGTATCTGGAAGAGGCGGTGCCATGGTTTAAGGGGCAGGCGGGCTGGTACGCGGCACAGATCGATTCTGCGGAAAATGTGTCGCGCGTTTCGCGGGAAGTGGACGACATGTTCCGCAACTCGCCGCTGCAAACGAAAACCGAGAGCGAGAAAGCATTTCAGCTGGGCTTCGTCGCTTCGCTGGGAAACATCAAGGCATTCATCCTTGGCATCTGCGGAGCGGTAGTGTTCACCATCATGCTGGTTTCGGCTAATACCATGGCGATGTCAGTGCGCAGTCGGACGCGCGAGGTGGCCGTGCTGAAGACACTCGGATTCACCCGACGGCGCGTGCTATCGATGTTCGTCAGCGAGTCGGTAGCATTGGCAGTCGCGGGCGGCGTGTTGGGAATTCTAATCGCGGTGCCGGTGATCTGGTTTTTGACGCGAAGCTTCATCGCGCTGGGAGTTCCGCTGGCGATGAAAGTCACCGCGCCCACGGCGGGTATGTCGTTGGCCGCGGCTTTGGCCCTGGGATTGGTGAGCGGCTACTTGCCAGCTTTTAACGCATCGCGCAAAAACATAGTCGAAGGGCTGCGGCATATTGGGTGAGTCGCGAGATGAGTAGCGCCGCCGTCTCGGCGGCTGTCATGGCGGCGTCCTCGCCGCCACTGCCGCCGGCAGGATGCCAGCGCGACACCCGGCAAGGTGCCGGCGCTACAAGGTAGAGATTACTTATGGCAATACCGATCAGCTATAACGTTCGCAATCTCAGGCTCCGCAAGGGCCTCACTATCATGACCGCGCTGGGGATCGCGCTGACTGTCACAACCGCAATCTTCCTGATGGCGCTACTTGCCGGATTGCACCGCGCCTTCGTAAACAGCGGGAATCCGCTGAACGTCCTGGTTCTGCGCAAGGGATCGGAGGCGGAGTTGTCGGGCGGTTTCGATGCCTCACTCTATCCCACGCTGCGAACTCTTCCCGGTATCGCAAAGGACAAACACGGCGAGCCGATGACTTCGGGTGAATGGGTCGTGGTGATCGTTCTCCCGCGCAAAGATGGCACCGGTGAAGTCAACGTTACCGTCCGCGGAATGATGCCGGATGGACTGGAAATGCGACAACTGTCCGGGCCGGAGAATCATCCAGGTGTGAAACTGATTGCCGGAGACTGGTTTCACACGGGACAGCGGGAAGTGGTGGTGAGCAAATCCATCCGCGATCGATTTACGCATGCCAACATCGGGGACACGATGGAATTTGGGAAAGGATCGTGGAAGGTGGTAGGAGTATTTGACGCCGGAGGTTCGGCGTACGAGTCCGAGGTCTGGGGAGATGTGAATCAGATGGCCTCGGACTTCGACCGGCAGGGAGGGTTTTCGTCGGCATATCTGCACGCCACCGATCCCATCGCGGCCGACGCACTCAAGAACCGGGTCAGCGACGATCAGCGACTGAAACTCGAAGGCATGCTCGAGACCGATTACTACGCCAAGCAGACCAGTTCCGGCGCACCTATCAAGGTGATTGGGATCGTGGTCGCGTTCATCATGGCAATTGGTTCGATTTTCGCCGCCATGAATACCATGTATGCAGCCGTGGCCTACCGCGGACGTGAGATCGCCACGCTGCGTGTGATCGGCTTCTCGCGGCCTTCGATTCTGACTTCGTTTGTGCTGGAGTCTTTGCTGTTGGCGCTTCTGGGTGCGGCCGCGGGAATTTTGCTGATGCTGCCATTCAACGGAATGCAGACTGGAACGTCCAACGCTGTGACTTTCAGCGAAGTTGTGTTTGCGTTGCGCATCACGCCGCAGGTGGCTATGTATGCCATTATCTTTGCCTTGATTATGGGATTCGTAGGCGGGCTCGCTCCGGCGTGGCATGCGGCGCGGCAGAATATTCTTAACGCACTGCGCGGGTAGCTAGTAGTGCCGGCATCTTGCCGGCCGTCGCGAGAGCGTCTCGCCCTCGCCGGGCGGCGCGGGCGGGTCGCCCGCCGGACAGCGACGCTACGAAGAGCGATGAAACTTCGAGAAAGCGGCATGCGTAAATATTGTTATGGCGATTGATACAAAACACGAAGACCTGCAGAGCCTGCGCATCGACCGCTCGCAGCGCGGCGACTCGGGCGGAGAACCGCCAGCTTGGGCACGCCGTTACATCCTGGTCGGCATCGCGCTGGTGGCGCTGCTGGGCATAATCACTCTCGCCTACCGACTGTTCGCCTCCGACGTGCCGGAAGTCGAAGCTGTCCGCGCTACGGCTGAAACGAGCGGCAATGACGCTGGCGGCACGATCCTCTCCGCGACAGGCTACATCGTGGCTCATCACACCATCAACGTGAACTCCAAAGTTACGGGCCGCCTCGCATGGATCGGTGTGGAGAAGGGCGACAAAGTAAAGGAAGGGCAGGTACTGGTTCGCCTGGAGGATCAGGAATTTCGGGCTTCCTATGACCAGGCGCGCGGCGCGCTCGAAAATGCCCGCGCGTATCTTTCCGAATTGCAGCACGGATCGCGGCCGGAAGAAGTCCAACAAGCGCAGCACAATCTAGACGAAGCCCGCGCCACTCTGGCGAATGACAAACTCACTCTTGATCGCACGAAGGAGCTTGCGACCGGAGGCGTGGTCTCGCGGCAGGTGCTCGATGACGCTACGGCCAAGTTCGAATCCGACCAGCAGCGCGTAAATTCTCTGGAGAAAGCATTCCAACTCTCCAAGATTGGGCCACGGGCGGAGGAAATCACCCGTGCTGAGGGCGCCGTCACACAGGCACAAGGTGCGCTGGACTATGCGAAAGCGCAACTGGATGCAACTGTCATCCGCGCTCCAGTGACGGGTACGATTCTCGATCGCACCGCTGAGAAGGGCGAACTCGTTACCTCGGGTTTTGCCAGCACCGCGGCAGGTGGACCGCAGGGGTCGGTCGTGTCGCTGGCGGACTTGAACGATCTTCAGGTGGAGCTCGATATCGCGCAGGCCGACTTCGCGCGCTTAGGTCCTGCCCAGAAGGCCAAGGTCACCACCGACGCGTATCCCGACAAAGAATACGACGGCGTGATCGCTCAAATCTCACCAGAGGCGAATCGACAAAAGGCCACGGTACAGGTCAAAGTGCAGGTACAAAATCCGGATAAGTATCCCGAAGTTCAACTTCGGCCGGAGATGAATGCGACCGTGAAATTTCTGGCCAATGACACGCCGAAGAGCGCCAAGGGGCCCACGGGCGTGTACGTGCCGTCAACCGCGTTGCGTGATCGTGACGGCAAGAAGATTGTGTTAATTGCATATAACGGAAAAGCGGTGGCCCGCGAGGTTCGTATAGTGGGGCAGCGCAGCGATGGAGCGCTGGTCGATGGGCTGGTCGGAGGCGAGAGTGTAGTTACCACCGGGCCTTCGACGTTGAAAGATGGAGACAAAATCAAAATCAAGGGGCAATCATGAGCACAGTCGCACAACCGAATATTGCCACAGGAACGAAAGTTGTACAGGTTCGCAGCGTCAGCAAGATCTTCAAGCGCGATGCGTTTCAGGTGACCGCGCTCGACGACGTTTCCATCGACATCGCCAAGGGCGAATTCCTCGCCCTGATGGGGCCGTCGGGGTCGGGCAAGACGACGCTGCTAAATATGATCGCGGCCATTGATCGTCCTACCAGCGGCGAACTGCTGGTTCAGGGCCAGGACATTTTCCGTTTCAGCGACTCTCAGATCGCCCGCTGGCGCAATGAGCACATCGGCTACGTCTTTCAGACATTCAACCTGATTCCGGTGCTAACCGCCTTTGAGAATGTCGAACTACCGCTGCTCCTGACAAAACTGAGCGCACAGCAACGCCGCGATCACGTGCTGACGGCGCTGAAGCTTGTAGGCCTAGAAGATCGGGTCAATCATTTGCCGAAGCAGCTCTCCGGCGGTCAGGAACAGCGCGTGGCCATTGCGCGAGCCATCGTGAGCGATCCCACTCTGCTGCTGGCAGACGAGCCAACAGGAGATTTGGACAGCCATTCTGCCACGGAAGTGTTAGAGATTCTGAAGCGGTTGAACGAGGATTTTCACAAGACGATCGTGATGGTGACGCACGATCCCCATGCAGCGTCTTATGCGCACGTGACGCGGCACCTCGAAAAAGGAATGCTGCTGCCTCCGGGATAGCGGTCGCCAAAAGCAGCAGATGTCGTGTTCAAAACAGCGCGAAGTTTAACTTACCAGGCGCTGTTCGCCGTGTAGCGGCGTGTCCGTGGGTACTTCTGCAATCCAGAGCCAGGCTCGGCGACCGTTTGAAACCACGGGCTGTGCTTCGCCGTATTCCACAAGTCGGTTGAGCACAGTCGTGACTGAAGCCATCGGATCTTTGTGTCGGGCAAGCATAGCCGGCATTTTCCGCTGGAAATGGTCGCAAATGTCGCGCGCATTCATAGCGCGGCCAGCCTCCATCAGAATCATCCGGCAAGCCTTGGTGAAGCCGGGCTGGCGGCCGCTGCTCTTGCGGTCGACCAACTCCATCAGTTCTTCACTCAAGAGGCCGTCGCCAAACAGATTTGCCAGACCGGAGATGGTCTGTTTGACCGTGCCTATGCGCTTCATGATTTCAGCGCGCTGTTGCAGCAACTGGCGCAGTTCCCCGTGGGCCTGGCGAACTACCTCCTGCACGTGGCCGACATCATATCGATCCGTCGGCCGCAATGAACCATTTGTCTTCTGTCCGTTTTCCATACACCCCCCAGTAATTGACGCGCGTTGATCACAACGCGAACCCCACGCAGGGACGGGACTCGACGTGTTCCTGGACTGGCTGGCTCACCAGGGCCAGCGACTTGAAACATTAGACGCAGCATGAGTGGAATGGTTAACAAAAAATAACGTACAGGTTGTCTGATGATGCAGCGTGTGTTTTTGATCCTGGAAACTTTGTCAATTCTGTTTTGACACTGTCTCCGATTCGGGAATCCCACTACCTAACCCCCGTTGAAACTCCGTCCGCTAGCAACGCGACTCCACCCACATTCCGATAGTAACTACGTAGGGAGAAACTTCAGTGTCAACAGCCGCCAAACCGGTCTTAGCTCCAACACTGCTACACGTCCTGCTGGTGGGCAAGAAAGAGGAAGACTTTTACCTGATTCGCGAGATGTTGGATCGAACGCGCAGCTTGCTGGCAACGGAACTCGACCACGCCCACTCGTTGGAGGAAGCTCGGGAGATGTTGCGGCAGAAAATCTATGGCCTGATTTTATTCGAGCACGAAACCGGGGACGCCGAGGCGGTTCATTTTGTGGCTGAGTTCCTGCATGCTGGAGTGTCCATTCCTTTCATCCTGCTAACTGAGGATGCGGACGAAAAAACCGTAGCCGAGATCATCAAGGGGGGGACTTGGAATTGCGTCGCCAAGTCGCAACTCGATGGTGCGACCCTGGTTCGAACCATGCGGAACACGCTGACGGTTCACAGCCTGCAGCAGGAGCAGCAAACTACCGAACAAACTCTGAGAAAGCTCTCGCGAGCGGTCGAACAGTCGGCAGATACGATAGTGATCACCGATCTGCATGGGGTCATTGAATACGTGAATCCGGCATTCGAAGCTCTAACCGGCTACCACCACGACGAAGTCTGCGGGCGAACCCCGCGAATTTTGAAATCGGGGGAACAAGCGCCGGAAACCTATCACGAACTTTGGAAGACTATCCTTGCGGGCAACGTTTATCGCGGCATTCTGGTGAACCGGAAGAAGAACGGCGACCTCTATTATGTGGAGGAAAGTATTTGCCCCGTGCGCGACGCCGCGGGAGAGATCACGCATTTCATCTCCAACGGGCGGGACCTTACCGAGCGATTGCGGCTGGAAGGCCAACTTCGGCAGTCTCAAAAAATGGACGCAATTGGAAACCTTGCGGGCGGCGTGGCTCATGACTTCAACAACATCTTGACCATTATTACGAGCTATGCGGAACTGGCCTTGGACTCGGTGCCGCCCGAGAGCCCGCTTGAATACAAGCTGCAAGAAATCCTACAGGCAGCGCGCAGGGCGGCGGAGTTGACGCGACAATTACTCGGCTTCGGCCGAAAACAGCCCCAAGCCTTGCGCGTCGCTGACCTGAATGAAGTTGTCGAAAAGATTGCGAAGACGCTACCCCGGCTGATCGGCGAAGACATCGAATTTACTTTTGCGCCGGGTAAGGAATTGGGGCGGGTGCGAGTGGATCCGCTACAGATCGAACAAATTCTCATGAACTTGGCTGCCAATGCGCGGGACGCGATGCCGCAAGGCGGTTACTTGCGGATCGAGACCTCCGGCGTAACTCTCGATGACGAATACGTTCATTGCAAGCGAGCAGTCATTCCAACCGGACGCTACGCACTAATCACCGTGAGCGATGACGGAGCGGGCATTCCTGCGGAACATCTGCCGCACATTTTTGAACCCTTCTATACCACCAAGCCTTTGGGCAAGGGCACGGGATTGGGGCTGGCGACCGTCTACGGCATCGTGAAGCAAAACAAGGGATTCATCTGGGCCTATAGCGAGCCAGCCATGGGGACCGTGTTTAAGATTTATCTGCCGTGTGTGGGCGGGCGCGACAATGTTGGCGAGGCCGACGACGCCAGGATCGGAGGCGTAATTGGCGGATCAGAAACTGTCCTTCTGGTGGAGGACGAGCAGTCGGTCCGGAATGCGACCGCGGAGTTCTTGCGGCTGCAGGGCTACACCGTGCTGGAGGCCAAAGATGGTGTCGACGCGCTGGCGGTAGTGAAGAAGACTCGTTCGACCATTCATCTGTTGATCACCGACGTGGTGATGCCGAATATGAGCGGTGGGCAGTTGGCCAAGGAATTGGCGCAACTGCGCCCGGAAACGAAGATGCTCTTCGTTTCCGGCTATGCCGGCAAGACCGTGCTCGACCATAAAGTGCTCGATCTTGAAACCAATTTTGTACAGAAGCCCTACACCTTGAAACAACTCTCTCTTAAGATTCGCTCCGCATTGAAGCACGAAGCGATTCCCGCGAAACCGCAATAGAGCGTCTAGGTATAATTAACGCCTTGGTCTTGACTGGCTCAATGCTCCCAGGCGCAAGGTGTGCGCTGTTTCTAATGTTGTTTGGCGCGTCCCCCGGCAAAATATTGGCCGACATTTTGCTTCTCGTTTTATGTGGAAGCATCGTTTATTCCCTGCTTCAGATCGTGGCTGCTTGGCTCTATCTAGCGGTTCGGCCGCCTTCGCTGCCCTCCTCAGAACCGATCAGCATACTCAAACCCCTTGCCGGCCTGGACTTGGACCTCGAATCCAATCTGCGTACGGTTTTTGAACAAGATTACCCGGCGTTTGAGATCTTGTTCGCGGTTCGCCGTGAAGACGATCCTGCGGCGGAGGTCGTGGCTCGCCTGCAGCGGGAGTATCCGAAAGTTTCGACGCGGCTGATCATTACCGGCGATCCGCCGTATCCGAACGCCAAGGTATTAAGCCTCGAATGCATGCTGGCTGTGGCGAGCAACGATCTGGTTGTGATGAGCGACAGCGACATTCGCGTGACTCCAGACTTTCTGCGCATCGTCGCAGCAGAATTTCGAGACGCCCGTCTCGGGGTAGCGACCTGTCCGTATCGCGCCGTTCCGGGCGCAAGTTTCTGGTCTCGCCTGGAAGCTACCGGCATGAACACCGATTTTTGGGGAAGCGCTCTGGTCGCGCGGATGCTCGAGGGCATGCGCTTCGCCGTTGGCCCGACCATCGCCGCCCGGCGCACGGCACTGCAATCGATTGGAGGCTTCGCGCGCCTGAAGGATTACCTCGCGGAAGATTTTGTCCTCGGCAAGTTCGCGGCGGAGGCTGGGCATGGCGTGATTTTGTCGTCGTATGTCGTTGAACACCATATTGGTGGCGCAACATTCCGGCAAAACGTGGAACATCGGCTGCGCTGGGCGCGCAGCACGCGGCGCTCGCGTCCCGCCGGATATGTTGGACAATTATTTACCATGCCCTTGCCGCTGGCTCTGCTGGTATGCGCGGCGTCGCCCTCGTGGTGGCCGGTTTTGCCAGTTGCACTGATCGTACGAGTAATCGCCGCTTATACGGTTTCAGCACACGTCTTGCGCGCGAGGATTAACTGGTTGCTGCTGCCGATCGAAGACGTGCTTGGATTCTGTTTCTGGATCGCAGGATTCTTTGGCAATACGATTTCCTGGCGAGGGCGCCGCTACCGGCTTTTTTCGGATGGCCGCTTCGAGCTGATTCCTTCGTCGGAGAAGTAGCCCATCGCATTACCCCTGCACAACACGAGTCAGCCGGCCATTCTTGAGGACAAATCGATCGCTGCGCCACGTTACCGTGTGCCCTGCGAAACTCGCAATCCACACTCCGACTGCAACTAGATCCCGAATCGGCAAGAGCCACAAGTTTCGCAGCAAGCCCCCATCTTCCAACACCAATTTGCCAACGACAATCGCGACGGCAAGACGCAATAGAGCTGTCGCTCCGAGCACCACCCACGACCACGCAACCGCGCCGCTCGAGATCACCGTGAGCAATGCCCACATCAATCCGTAAGTTGACACCAGCCCGATGTAGCCTCCGGCTCGCGAGTCCCGCACGCCCCGAGCCCAGCGCAATTGGTGGGCCAGGAAACTTTCCAGATCGTAGGCTGGAAGATGGGTCTCAACCACCACATCTGCGAGCAGAACTCCCAAGCCCAGGTTCGCAAATCTCCGGCCAAGTTCGTAGTCGTCGGCGAGAAAATCAACAATCGATCGGAACCCCCCGATTCGCTCCAAGTCAGCTCGCCGGAATGCAAGCGTCGAACCGAGTCCGAACCGCAGTCCACCCTCCAGTTGACGTGCAACCAGAACACCAGCGCAGAAATCTGTGCTGATGCCGAGAGACTCCAATTTTGAGCCGAAGGTAGGCGCCGCAACGCCCCGATACAGACAAGTCACCATTCCCACCCGCTCGTCCGCTAACGGTGCGATGACCCGGCGCAGATAATCTTTTTCAACGCGAATGTCGCTGTCGTTGACCAGCAAGTAATGATAGCGAGCCGTGGGCAACATCTGCTCGAGATTGCTGACTTTCACGTTAGGGCCGAGTTGGTTGGGACAAAGAACCAGCCGGATCATACGGTCGGGAAATTCGCGCTGTAGTTGCTGCACGCTGGCGATGGCAGGGTCTTCAGGATCGCTCACGCCAAAAATAATTTCGTACTCTGGATAGTCCTGCAGGCAATGGCTGCGAAAGCTTTCATAAATGTCAGGATCCGTGCCCTTCAGTGGCTTGAGGATAGAGACAGCCGGCAAAGATAAAGCCTGTGTGGAGCGGGCGCCCTCGCCCGCTTTGCGCGCGCGGAGAAACACGGCCGCACTCCATAAGCAAATCAAATAGTAGATGGAACTGGAGACACAGCCGAGAATCCCAATCCACTCTAAGACTCTGAAGATGATATGAATCATGCGCGGACGCAGGCCAGCTTATTCGTAACGCAACGACTCGATTGGATCAAGGTTCGCGGCCTTCCATGCCGGATAGATACCAAAGACCAGGCCGACAGCGGCGGATGCCGCGAAAGCCACGACGATCCAAAAGACCGACAGGCGCGCCGGCAAAGAAGACCATATCAGAGGCAGGAGCCAAACAATGAAGGTACCCAGTAGCACGCCGATAATGCCGCCGAGAGCAGTCAGGATAACGGCTTCGATCGTAAACTGGAGAAGGACATCGCCTTTGCGAGCGCCAATCGCTTTGCGCACTCCGATCTCCCGCGTACGCTCGGTCACCGAAACAAGCATGATGTTCATGACGCCCACGCCGCCCACCATCAACGCCACGCTCGAGACAGCAAACATAAAAATAAAAAGCATGCTGGTCAATTGGTTCCAAAGATCCGACATCGCGTCCTGAGTAAAGATGGCGAAATTGTCGGCATCCTGGGGCGGCACTTTGCGGCGCCGGCGCATCACCGCGCGGATTTCATCCTCCGCCCTGGCCATATCTGCGTGGGAAGTTGCCTTAAGGCTGATCCAATAGCCGGTCCGCTCGATTTCAGGATGCAATTTTTTGAAAGTGCTCAAGGGGAAAAAAACCAGGTTGTCTTCGGGATTTTTGCCGCCGCCAAACGCGCTCTTGCGCTTTTCGGCAATACCCACGACCGTAAACAACTGTCCATCAATGTTGATTTCCTTGCCTACTCCATTCCCATTCGGAAATAATTCCTCGGCCACATCGGACCCCAGGACAATCACCGCGGCGCGATGTTCTTCGTCCATTTCGGAGAACCATCGCCCTTGGGTAGGCTGCAAATCAAAAACGTCCTTCCAGGTATAAACGTCGCCTTCCAAGATTGTGTTTTTGGTCTTGCGACCCTCGTATTTCACCGTATAGGTACCAGTTCCAAACTCTGGCCGCTGATAGCGCAACCCACAGGTCGCGGCCTTCACGTGCGGAAGTTGGCTGATGGCCTCGTAATCTTCGAAGGTCAATACTTTGCGGGTGCGCATTTCTTCCGTAGGCCGGCTGAAGCTGAAGGGCTGAATATGAAACACAAAGATCAGGTCTGAACCCAGACTGCCAATGGACTCCATCACACTGGTATTGAGGCCGCTGACGAAGGAGGAAATTCCGATGACCACGACAACGCCAATGACGACGCCCAAAACCGTAAGGGTTGACCGTAGTTTGTTCTCTCGCAACGTGGCCACCGCCATGCTCATTATTTCGCCGTAGTCACGCCGTTGCATAAGGCCTTTCTTTCCGCAAGCCGTTCTTACAATTCGAACCTGAGGGCCACAATCGGATCAAGACGAGCCGCTCTCTTCGCGGGATACACTCCGAAAAACAAACCCACGCTGGTGGATACCATCAGCGCCGCCATAACCGCCCACAGCGGGACGGATGACGGCATCCCGATGAGAAGAGTAACGCTCTTGGCCAACACAATTCCGCCGACCACTCCCAAAGAACCACCTACCAGCGCCACTGTACTCGATTCAATCAGGAACTGAAGCAGGATATCCTGGCGGCGCGCGCCCATGGCCTTGCGGATCCCGATCTCCCGCGTTCGCTCGATCACGGCCACCAGCATAATGTTCATGATGACGATGCCCCCTACAACCAGGGCGGTGGCAGCGATGGCGATCATGGCGATGAAAAACGTCTGAGTCAGGCTTTGCCAGAGGGAGAGAAAGTTCTCGTTCGTCTCGATGGCAAAGCTGTCGGAAGCGCCCGGGGCATCGTGGCGGCGGGCGCGCAGGATCACCCGAGCCTCATCCATCGCCGCATCCAATTGGCTGCCTACCCCTGCGGCTTTGCCGCAAATTAAAATGCTGGTGTGGGTGCCGTATTGTTTGAGATAGGCGGTGATGGGAATCATCACATAGTTGTCGCGGCTCTGTCCCAGGGTTGTGCCCTGTTTTTTGCCGATACCGATCACACGATAGGTCTGACCGCCGACGTGGATTTCCTTGTCTAACGGGTCTTCCCCTGTAAAAAGATTGTCCACGAGATCGGTGCCAATCACCGCGACCGGGGCGTGGGTGCTAACGTCAGATTCATTGATCGAGCGCCCCGTACTCAGATCAATATTCAGAATGGCCGGCATCGAAGGGGTCAGTCCCCGTATAAAAGTATTGGTGATGGATTGCTGGCCGTACTTCACCTTCCCGGCAAGATTCGTAACCACGGCCCCCAAGTCGGTGCATCTGCGGCAACCTTCGGCGACCGCGTAATAGTCCTCCAGTTTGATGTCTTTGCGCTTTTCGCCTTCCAGCAGTTGGTCAATATTGGTGATGACCGAGGAGTGTTTGTTGATGATGAAAACATCCGCCCCGAGATTAAAAACTTTCTCGGCGATATAACGGTTGATCCCACTGACAAAGGTGAGTACCGCAATGACGGCGCCGACGCCGATCACCACGCCCAGCAGAGTCAGCGCCGAGCGCAGTTTATTCGCCCACAGGGACTGCAGTGCGATACGAATGGCTTCGGCGATGTTCATGGATCAGGTCTTGGGTGTTAGGCATCAGGCGCTGGGACTTGGCGACCTGGCTTTGGACCAGCCAAACTAAGTCTAACAGGCCCAATTCTTGTGGAACGTGAATAACTCCGCTCGGCTATTCGAAGATTGGGCCGAACGCACGACCTAAGACCTAACACCTACGGCCTGACACCCTTCGCTTATAATGGCTCTGTAGGCAGCCGGGCCGGACGGTCGCTTTCTGCGTCTTCGGACGCGGGGAGAGGAAAGTCCGAACTCCGCAGAGCAGTGTGCCGGATAACGTCCGGGAGGGCCCTCGCGCCGGTTTGGGCGGGATCGCTCGACGGAAAGTGCCACAGAAAACATACCGCCTCAGCCCTTACGGGCCGGGGTAAGGGTGAAAAGGTGCGGTAAGAGCGCACCGCCGCGGCAGTAATGTCGCGGGCAGGGCAAACCCCACACGGAGCAAGACCAAATAGGAAGGAAGTTCGAGACTTCGGTTTCGGACACGTGCCGGCTCGGTGCGTCAAACCTTCGGGTAGGTCGCTAGAGCCGCGCAGCGATGCGCGGCCCAGAGGAATGGCCGTCCCGCAGGAGCAATCCCGCGGACAGAATTCGGCTTACAGGTCCGGCTGCCTTAATCTACTTTCTCTTCCATTTCTATTTCCTTCCGCAACCTTCACAAGTGAGCAACGGATTTTGAGCCACTTGCCAGCACGTTTCTTGCGCTCTCTGGGTGATTTTGAGAATCACCCGGTTGAAGCCGAAATTCAATGCGAACGTTCGCGTGGCCGTCTGGGTTGACAAACGGTGCCGTGCAGAGCAGAATGCCCTGCTGGTATTATGCCCCAACCTACCCTTCCTCCCAGGGCGGATGTTTAATCACTGCCAATCTGCTGTTGAGAGTATCAGGAGTGAACCATGTGTAAACCGAAACACGGTTCAGTTGCTCTTTCTACCGTTGAGGTACTCATAGTTGCAGGATTGGCCGTGGCTCTTCCGGGATGCAGCGGAGGAGGACCGTCAGTTTCACCCCCGCCGCAATCCGTTACAGTTACCGTCACGTCCGCCGGCTCAAGCGTGCTGCTTGGCAACACGCAGCAGTTCACCGCTACCGTGACGGGTACATCGAACACGGCGGTTGATTGGAGTGTGAACGGCAATTCAGGCGGGAATTCGACGGTAGGGACAATCTCGAGCACAGGGCTTTATATCGCGCCCAAAGCATTGCCAAGTCCAACCAATCTCACAATTCAGGCTACGAGCCAAGCCGATAATTCAGCGAGCGGCCGCGCAGCACTGACCATAACCAGCGACATCAGCGTACGCGTAGCGACAATTCCGTCAGGCATGTCGTCTGTCTTTCCGGCGGGGACGGTCCAACTCCTTGCCACAATCATCAGTGCCGGACATCCCGACAATACGGTGAACTGGGCCGTTAACGGTGTAGCAAATGGGAATACCGCTGTGGGAACGATTGCAGCGACAGGCCCAAATACAGCGTTGTACAACGCGCCTCTGACTGCGCCCAATCCCGATTCGATCAGTATCACGGCAATGTGCGTGGCTGATTCATCAAAATCTGGAAACCTGTTAGCGACAATCCAGAATTGCACATTGAACGGAACGATTGGATACGTAGCGCCACCCGCTTACGTGCCGCCCTCGGGTTCCACATGCGACGTCGCTGGCGTGAGCACGCTTAGCAACTGTGTGGCTGCGGTGCGCAGTGGCGCAACCACGAACGTTAGATTTACGTCGATGGTCAATTGCAGCGGCAATGGTACCTGCCTGGTTGATCTCTCAAACGTACATGGGCCCGTCACGTTTTTTGGGGAACCCGGCATGAATGCGGGGTTCCTGCGAACCGATACGTATACCTACCCTATCCTGAGTATCAGTGGGGCGAGTGATCTAACCATTGCCAACCTGACATTAGATGAAGGTCCAGACGATCCTGCGTGCACGCCGGTCCAGGTGAATGGTTCCTACACTTATCCCTGCCGATCTACGATCGAGATCGATCACTCCTCTAACATCCAGTTCGAGCAACTCAGCATGCTCCATTCGAAGGATCATGCAATAGCCTTTTCGGCCACACAAGGCATCACCATTAAGGACAGCCAAATTGAGGATGCAGGCGTCTTTGGGATCTGGAGCGGCTCCAATCCGTCCTCGCTGTCCACGAACGTCTGGATAACAAACAACCTGATCCAGGATGTGAAATCGAATGGAATTTTCCTGAGTTTTACGCAGAACGCGAACATAGGCGGGAACACTTTGAAGCACAACCATCACGTAGCGTTGTTTAATTCGTGTAATGGTCTGTGTCCAGGGGGGCAGATCGACATGTTAGACAATAGCTCGCTACAGATCTACTCGAATCAGATCCTCGATGGTCAGATCGACCTGAACAATGCGACGGGCCAGACAGACGGCATCGAAATCGCCGACCCGAATCAGGACGTCAGGATCACGAACAATGAAATTGCGAACAACCTCGGGGCAGGCATCGGGGCAGACCCCGGGACGATCGGGACGAATTTCCAGATCACAGGGAATAAGATCTATAACAACGGCAGCGCACTTTACGGACTCACCGGCACCGGGATTGAGGAATTGGGCGATTGCTTCACGCCGTAGTGACCTTCACTCATAGACCTGTCGAACCGGATTTCGTGTATCAGAGACACGAAGATCGCGTGCGGACACAAAAGTCCCCCCATCTCAGTCGCACAAAGTGCGACCAAGATGGGGCGCCAAGCTAAAGCCAACTAGTGTCCCTGAACTGCGGCGACAAGATCGGGCGCAAGAGCGGCCGCGTTGGGTGTGCCTAATCCCGTGACCGCATCCCAGCCTTGCGAGGCGGAATAACCCGGAATGGTTGGGGCGAATAGCCCGTTGTTGCCCTGTGTTACGTCGAAGAAGTCGGCAGCGTAGCGGATGGGATCGCTGCCGATCTTGTACAGGCCCGGGTTAATAAATCCCAGGTCGCTGCCCGAAATCTGATCGGCGATGGCGACCAATCCTGCCCATTGTGGTGTGCTGCAGCTTGTGCCTCCGACGGTGAACCAGCCAAACGCTCCCAGATAGACGAGAGGTGCCGTTCGCCCGCTCGCCTGATAAGCCACGTCCGGAACCCCGCGCATGTTGGAGTTGGGGCCGGGCGCGCCGACTGAACTGCCGACGTAAGAACTGCCCGCGGGCAAATTGTTTTGATAGTCAGGACGCGTGAAGAAAATGCTGTAACCGCCGCCTCCAGCGATCCAGCCGACTTCGGCTTGGCCGGGATGAGCTTGGCAATTGACCGGCGGATCGGTGCTGTCGACGGTTGCGGTAGTTGTATTGGTCGGATCGGTGCAATGGTATGTTCCGCCCACCGCCGTGACCAGCGGGTCGGAGGCTGGCCAGCCGATACTAGGATAAGGAATCAGTCCGGGATTCTTGACGGGTTCCTTCAGCACGTTGGCGGAGCCGTTATCGCCGGTCGCGGCCAGAACTGTGACTCCGCCGGCTTGCGCATCCATCAGGGCTTTGCGCAGGTTCAACAGCGATGCGGTGCCGTTGAACGTGCCCTCTCCGGCACTCAGGCTCATGCTGACTACGTCGGCAAGGTGGTTGTCCACGACGTATTGGACTGCGTTCATCATGGGCGGGAAACCTTGTACGCCGAGCGTTTCCGCGGTCGGTGTGGTAACCAGGATGATGTTGGCTCCGGGGGCGGTGGCGTGCGCCCACTCGACGTCTAGCGAGACTTCGACAACCCAGCCGAAATGATCCTCCTGGCCGGTGCCGTTATTAGGCGGTTGAGGAAGAGGTGCCGGTGAGCCTTGGACTTGCAAAATGCTGAACGTGGGCATATCGGCTGTGCAGGTAACCCCTGTCTCGCCGCACATCGGCTGCAGCCCAAACGCAGTATCGAAAACGTGAAGATCGTCGGCAATACTGGGACTGCCGAATGAGTCAATGATGGCGATCGTCTTTCCCTTGCCAGTCCATCCCGAAGCATAGAGTGGACCGAAGTTGTAGCCTGCGGTCATGGATTGGGGCGTAAAACATCGTATGCCCCTTGCGAAACAGGCTGACTCGGGTGGCGGAAGGGTTGCGTTTGATATGAGCTGCACCTCCGTTACCGCGGGCACGAACACCGCGCCTCCAGCAGCACCGCGTATCACGCCATGCCTCGTGGCCAGCGTACTGTGGAGAGTAAGAAGAACTGCTGCTGAGATGACAAGACATGTCATCCCTGTTATGGATAACCAGCCACCAGTTTTCATCGGAACCTCCTCACGGGGAATTCAAGATTAGGGCCCTGAGCGCCCGACATTGTACACCCGAAAGGCCCGGCTATCGCGGATTGCAGCGGCGAAAACCTTGCTTGCGACCCGTTTTTGCTGCGCCTGTCCGGTTTCGGACAGAAATAATCACAGGTGGACAGCGCCGGTATTTGTGCTAGCTCGCCACGCCGCCGTATCGTTTCTTTTCAGTCTCTTAGCCCTTTGATGAAAGGAACGGAAATTGCCAAATGCGGATGAGGTTGGGAGGGGAGTCAATGATCAACTGGTTCCAGGATCTCCGCTACGCAATGCGGCAGTTGCGCAAGTCTCCCGGATTCACCATCACCACAGTTTTGACGCTCGCCATGGCCATTGGCGCGAACGCCGTAGTTTTCAGTGTTCTGAATGGGCTAATCTTGCGGCCTCTCAATGTGCCGGATGCGCAGAGTCTATACGTCGTCGAGCGCGCGAGTGATAAGGAGACGACCCAGTCGTATCCCGATTATCTCGACCTGCGCGACCGCAACCACAGTTTTGATGGGCTGACCGCTTATAGCGTTAATCAGGTAGCGCTAAACACGGGCGAAGGTCCGTCGATGGAGTGGAGCATCGAAACGAGCGGCAACTATTTTGACTCATTGCGTATTCGGCCTTATCTCGGCCGTTTCTTTCACGCCTCTGATGAACACGGTCCGAATAGCGCGCCGTATATGGTGCTGAGTTATGCCTACTGGCACACCCATTTTCATGATGATCGTGGCGTGCTCGGCCGTACGGTTCAGATTAACCAACATCCGTTTACGGTCATCGGCGTAGCGCCGCCTGAATTTCGTGGAACCATTGTGTTCTTCTCCCCCAATTTCTTTGTACCAATAGTGAACCACGAGCAACTCGACGGGATAAATGACCTGAACGACCGCGCCAGGCGATGGGTATTCATGGTTGTGGGCCACTTGAAGCCTGGGGTTAGCGTGTCAGAGGCAACCGCCGATCTGAACTCAATCGGGTCCTATCTCGAGAAAACTTATCCTAAGGACGAACGCCAGGCGGGCTTTGCCTTGGCGCGGCCAAATCTTCTGGGGGACCAGTTTGCCCCTGGCGTGCAGGCATTCATCGCTGGATTGATGTTGCTGGCAGGGTTGATCCTGCTGGCCGCATGCGCCAACCTGGGCAGCCTGTTCACCGCGCGCGCCGCCGACCGTTCCCGGGAAGTAGCTCTGCGGCTCGCGCTGGGCTCAAGCCGCAAACGCGTTCTGCGAGGTTTGTTCACCGAAGCCGTGCTGATTTCGCTCGTCGGCGGAGCCATCGGATTGTGGGCCAGCATGTTGTCCTTGCGCCGGTTGAGCGAGTGGCAGCCCTTTGGGAATTTTCCCATGCATACGCCGGTGGATCCTGACGCGACGGTTTATGGACTGGCTGTGCTGCTGAGTTTAGTCAGCGGATTGCTGTTTGGTTCAGTGCCGCTGAGGCAGGTGCTCCGCATCAGCCCGTATGAGGTCGTCAAGTCGGGAACGGCGGTGAGAGTTGGACGGCGGATTACAGGCAGAGACGTGTTGCTGGCCGTGCAAATTTCGCTCTGCGCTGTCCTGGTCACGGCTTCGCTGGTTGCGGTGCGTGGCCTGGTGCACGCTCTGCACGGGAATTTCGGTTTCGAACCGGAGCATTCGATGTTGGTAGGCGCCGATCTGAACACGGCCGGTTACAGTGGCGATCGAGTGGCTCCAATGCAAAAGCGAATGCTTGATGCGCTCACGGCGATCCCTGGCGTAGAGTCTGTTGGATTAACCGACGCGCTGCTGCTCAACGATTCAAACGGCTCGAATGTCTTTTCCGATGGAAGTACTGATCTGCGGCCATCGAATGCTGCCGCCAGCGCCTACACGTACCACATATCCCCGGAATACCTTCGCGCCGAGGGCACTGTCTTGCTCTCCGGACGCTCCTTTACCTTACATGACGACGCAACCTCGCCACGCGTAGCCATCGTGAACCGGGAGTTTGCACGAAAGATTCTTGGCTCAGTGGCAAATGCCATCGGCGGTTATTTCAAGATCCCGGATGGCTCCCGCATACAAGTGGTTGGAGTTACGGAAGACGGAAAATACTCTGCACTCACCGAAGATCCGCACCCAGCGATGTTTCTCCCCATCCTGCAATGGCCGTCGAACTCCGCATGGATCGTAGTGCGTTCGAACCGCGCTCCGGAGCAATTGGGAGCAGTCATCAGGAGCACGTTGAATCAACTCGAGGCCGGACTGCCGGTTGTGATTGAGATGCGGCTTGATGAAATCGGTGGAGTCCTCTTCCCTTACCAGATGGCCTCAGTATCGCTGGGCGTGATGGGCGGAATGGGGGCGATGCTGGCTGTCACTGGCATCTTCGGAATGGCTGCGTACTCGGTCAGCAAGCGGCTGCGCGAGTTGGGCATCCGTGTTGCCCTCGGCGCGCAACGCAAGGAAGTGTTAAAGGCGGCTCTGGGACGCGCCTTCAAATTGCTGGCTTTTGGCTCTGCGGTTGGACTGTTCCTCGGAATCCTGGCTAGCCGGATTCTCGCATTTATCGTGTACCAGGCAACTCCGCGCGATCCGCTGGTATTGGCCGGTGTTGTTCTAGCGATGGCATTGCTGGGACTGCTGGCTACGTGGATTCCGGCACGACGCGCTCTTTCCGTTGAGCCCGCGATATTGCTGCGCGAGGAGTGAGCTACTGCCTCTAGGGCATGTAACCAAGATTGCTACCAACAAGCCCTACCCCTCAGAGGCAAAATAAAGGGCATGAGTAAAGCTTGGCTGGTATGTTGCCTGCTTCTCGCCGGTTGCGCGGCGCAGAAACAGCCGGTTGCGGCGACACCGCCCCCGATACGAAGCCAGCTGCCACCATCCACTGCCGAACTCATCCAACACTGTGTCGTTGTCAAGGAAGAGAATGCCAATACGGTAACCTGCAGTTGCCTACCCGAGACCACCGTCATCGATTCAAAGACGCATCACGTCACACTGGTTTGCAAAATAATGAAAGAAGAAAAATGAAACGGGACGGAGAGTGGCGGACCCATTAGAATCGTACGAAGAGCATTGGAGAAAAAATGAAGATCGAGATCGTTCATTGCCCCACCTGACACAACAACAACGCCAAGGTCACGAGTCTCGTGGCCCTCATCAAGCAGCGCCTCGGCGTTGAGGCTGTCACTAAGCCTGGGAGCACCGGTCAGTTCGAGGTCTTCGCCGATGGCGAGAAAGTCGCCGAGCGCGGGGGAAACTGGTTTACGCGCAGCTTTGGCGCCGGCTATCCCGATCTCGAAAGCGTGGTCGAGCGGCTCGAGAAACGCAGTGCGAGTGGCACCGCGCGGTAAATGCATTTCGTCTCGAACGCGCCCGATCTGTCATGCGCTGAACTCTCGCGGCAAACGTCCGAGCATTCTTTCTAAAAATCGAAGCGCGCTCCAAACTGCAACTGCCGCGCGCCGTATAGCGCGCCTGACGTAGACGTCCGGGTCGCGAAGGTAGATGAAGGCACCAGACAGCCGTTCACATGGCCTGTGCACACTCCGGATCCTGGCTTGGAGTAGGTGTATGCAGTGGTGTTGACCCCTCCCACGATTGTGCTGTTGAAGAGGTTAAAAGCATCCACCATGAAGTTGAGTCGATACCGCTCGACGAAGGTGAACCCGCGTCCCAACCGGAAATCGACCGTAGTGTAGTTGGGGAGAGTGTAGGAATTGCGCCCCAGCCAGGAAACCCGCCCTCCCGTTGGTCCGGCAAAGGTGCTGACTTCAGCTCCCGTCATGCCGCCATCGCCCGGTAGCGCCGTTCCCAGAATCGAAGTGCCGATGAGCGCGGTGTACGGCTGACCTGTCGCAGCCGTAACGATGGCGGAACTCATCCATCCATTCGCCACCTGCCGGACGAGCGCATTGCCAAAGTCGCTTCCCACCCTGGGTTCCCAGACGACGCTCCCGACAAACCGGTGCCGCTGGTCGAGGTCGGAATAGGCATAGTCTCTCCTGAGGTTGTAAGGATCGAGAATGCCGTCGGTGCCGAAGAATGTTCCGTTGGTGCCGGCGGTTTGGCCGTCGTCGAGCGCCTTGCTGAACGTGTAATTGAACAACAACTCCACGTTGTGGCTCATGGGTTTTCGCAGGGTCAGCACCAGGCCGTTGTACCAGGAATTAATCACGCTGGCCTGGTTGAGAATGAGGCCGGTATTGGGATCAATTCGTGCCGTATAGAACGGAACCGTCGCGGTGAGGGCGGTCGCGTTGGTGGAGGGGAGAACGTCGTAGCTTTTCGTTCCCGTAGACGGCGCAACGTTGGAATCGTAGCTGGCGGGTAGATGCAGACCGCGCGTCAAAAGATAAGTAGCGGAGACAGTCATGCTACCTGGCAGTTGCCGCTCCAGCGACACTTCGCCCTCATGTGCGCGCGGATTCACGAAGTTCGGGTTCATACCGTGAGCGGCGGACGAGTTCGCAGGCAGCGTACCACCAGGAATGCCGACCGTGGGCGTGAGCGCTCCCGCAAATGGGGCTGCGAGCGCCGGGCCTGGCGGCGTGAAGAACACGTTGGGAAAAGTCGGCGCGCAACTGACGATCCCGCTCGGGCCGCATCCATTGAAGGTCTGCTGGAACACTCCATTTTCCACTCGCAACGCGTAGTAGGTGCTGTTGGAAGTCTTGCCGTAAAAAATTCCATAGCCGGCACGCAACACGGTGTTGCCGAGGAATTGCCAGGCAACTCCCAAGCGGGGAGCGATGTCCTTCTTGTCGATATTGAGAGTCGAGGTGTAATAGCTCAGCAGCGGCGTCGCAGTATTCGGCCGGGGAGGGGCAGGAATGTGCTGCAGATCGTAGCGCACGCCCAGGTTCAGCGTGAGATTGGACTTCACCTTCCATGTATCTTCGACATATGCGGCATAGTCGTCGTCATAGAAATCATCTTTTCCGACGTGCGTGATCGGATCATTCACCTGCGTGAAGCTGGCATAGTGTTTCCCCGTTTTGCCATCTGGCAGTCCGGTCACCGGATTGTTAAGACTCGCTCCAACCGCATCCCCAAGCCACATGCAGAACGTTGCATTGGCCCCAGCGGGACATTTGTCGATGGCGGAGGTGGAATTGTAGCTGTAGTTTCCGTCCCCTTGGAACAGGTTGACCAGCAATTCGTGAATGAAATTGAAATCAACGCCCATCTTCAAGAAGTGCTTGCTCTTGACGATCGAAAAATTGTCCGAAATCTGGTTGCGGTGTTCATCCGGGAAAGCCGGGCGCGGAAGCGCAGAGGTCTCACCGTAGGAGGCGATATTCAAAAGAGAAGCCGACGGGCCGGGTGAGTTGGTAGTGTCAAACTCGAAGTCGCGTCCCCATTGATAGCGAACTTCGTTCACCTTGTTGCTGGAGATGTTCATCGTCCAGTTTGCAATGAAGAACCGCTCGTGAGTTCCGCCGTTTCCATTCTGGGTGGCGCCGCCGTTATTGACCGTGGGAGCGGTGTTGTAACCGTAAGGCTCTTTCCAGTTCTGGAGATTGAAGACTGCCGACAAGTGATTGGACTGATTCAACTGGTAATCAAGCTTCCCCAAGAAGACGTCTTGCTTCAAGTCACGGGGAAACGCGCCCAGCAACCCGGTTGTGATAAAGCTCTTGGCGCTGGAACATTGGGCGGCTGTAACCGCCGCGGGGCATACGAAATTATTGAGGGCGGAGGTCGGTGTGGTGGAAGTATAGAGAATCGGGTTGACCTTCCGGAACCCGTCGTAGGTGCCGAACAGGAATAACTTATCTTTGATGATTGGCGTTCCCACGCTCCCGCCAAACTGATTCTGCTGGTGCACTGTCTGGGTCTTGATCCCCTTGAATTTCGAAAGGGGATCGAGGGCGTTCATGTCTGGATATCGCAAATTGTAGAAGAGATCCCCATGCAGCTGATTCGTGCCAGACCTGGTTACCGCGTTCACCACTCCGCCCGCGGCTTGACCTAATTCCGCGCTGTAATTGCTGGCGGCAACTTCAAACTCCCGAATCGAGTCGGCGCTATAAACATAAGAAACGATGATTGCCCGTCCACGCGCCTCCGAGAAAAACGCCTGGTTGTTATTTGCTCCGTCGACCGAGTTCCCGTTGTACAGTCCCGAAATTCCGCGGAAGCTGCTCAAACCACTGTTTCCGTCTGTGGTCACTGCCGGAGTAAGCAGCACGAAATTTTCCCAACGCCGCGCCGCAATCGGCAACCCTTCCACCTGGTTCTGGCTCACGACCTGGGCGGATGATGTCTTGTCAGTCTCCAGCACCGGCGTTGTTTCCGTTACCGTGACCACGGTTCTCGTTCCCTGCACCGGCAACTGGATATTTACCGCCATGCGGTCCCCGACATGGACGACGACGTCCTTGTGGATCACGTTCTCGAAGCCCCCTTTGCTGGCCGTGATCTCGTAGTTTCCCGGCTGCAAGTACGGAGCAACGTAAATGCCCGAACCGTTGGTCGTATAGCGAGACTCGGTACCGGTATCGGCATTTCGCACGACAACAACTACGTCCACCACTGGGAGGCCGGTAGGATCCGTCACCGTTCCAGTGACGGCTCCGGTGGCTGTCTGCGCATACGCCAGCTGTTGCGGTGCCAAAGCCGCGATCGTGAGAAGACACAATCCAACAATACCCAGCCAACTGCCGCGGGATGCTGCAACTCGAGTTCGCATCTTCTCCTCCTTTAGACAGCCCTCTTGGGATTCCAGACGTACCGAAAGATAATGGCGCATAGAGTAGAGCCTTCCTTCACTGTTGGCAAACTCAGATTTCTAATTTGTTAGATTTTTATGGCGTGATTCAGAATGGGGGAAACGAAGATTTACACGTCTTGCTAGACGGTTGTCAACCATAGGGCAGTGAACTGTGACAAACGTCTCTGCCCGTTCCCGAACACCTTAAATGATGCGCGATCCGGGTGTTATACTCGTAACTCAAAATCCCTCAGGAGCCTACACGAATGTCAGCACCTAGCCGCCGGCCGGAAATTCGCCGGCGCCGTACCCGCAAAGAGAAGATCGTCCAGTTGCGCAAGCGCCTGGCCGCCGCCAAGACCGACGCCGACCGCACCCGCATCACTGCAAAGCTGCACAAGCTTGCAATTCTGTCGCCCGGTCAGCCGCTGCTGAAATAAATAGGAGCATTTCAGTCGGCGGCGGGCTGTTGGGAAGCATGGGCCGGGCTCCCTTGAGCAATCTGGTCGTAGGCCTCTAAAATCCGCCGCACCGATTTTTCCCAGGAAAACTTTGCCGCCTGCTGGTAACCGCGTTCCTTCATGCGGTCGCGCAGCGACTGGTCCAGGAGCACGCGGTGCAGGGCGCGCATGATCTCAAACACGTTTTCGGGGTTCACCAGGACCGCCGCGTTCCCCACCACCTCCGGCAACGACGAAACGTTGGAAGTCACCACCGGAGTTCCATGCACCATCGCTTCCAACGGAGGCAGACCGAAACCCTCATACAGTGACGGGAAGACGAATACCTTCGCCTGGTCATAGAAAATCCGCAGCACTTCAATGGGAATGAATCCCAGGAAGCGCACATCATTCTGCACCCCGCTGCGCACCACAGTTCGCCGCAAATCCGGATTGCCGGAAAGGTCATCTCCAATGATGATCAATTTCAGGTCGGGATACGCCTGGTCCTTCTCCAATTCCGTCTTTAATGCCGAAAAAGCTTCGATCATGCGCACGACATTTTTGTGCGGACTGATTCTTCCCGCATAGAGCAGGAAGGGATAGGTCACCTGGTAGCGGCGCGCGATCAAGTCGCGGTCCGCCGCGCTGGCGTGGCCGTGCAGAAAACGTTCGTCAATGGCGTTGTAGACCACCTCGACGCGGTCCGACGGAATGTCGAACAGCTTTTCGATTTCGTTGCGCGTGAAATTCGATACCGCAAAAATTCGCGCCGCTCCGGCCAGGACCCGTTTGGTCATCTGAAAATAAAGCGACCGCCAGAAGCCACTCTGCTCGCGGGCGCGCGACAAGTGCTCGAGCATGTCGTGCACCGTCATGACGTAGGGACAAGGCAGCAAACGCGGAACCGAAAACAGGTTGGGAATATGAACCAGGTCACAATGCTGCCGCTGGAGGGCAGTGCGGAACTCGCGGTATCCAGGGACCGAACGTTCGGGCGCAAGTAGTGGAACGGTTTGGAAGTTGGGCGGCAGGGCGCCGATTTCTTCGACCTTGGTTGGAGAACCGATCAAAACAAATTCGTTCTCGTGGTCGAGCCGGCCCAGCGTGCGAACCACGTTGCGAATATAAGTCCCAACGCCGAACTCGGTCATCCGCCGTATGTCGATGGCGATCTTCACCGCTGGCATTTAACCACAGAGCACGCGTCGGAACACAATGGAATTATGCCCTAACTTCAGCTTGGGCTTTCGCCCGGCGTTCGGCATAGAGCGGAAACGCCTCGCAGAGATCGAGCACCTGCTTGCGGATTTTGCTTAGAACCGAAGCATCGCTTCGGTGCAGAAGCGCTTCGGCGATCCACCGGCCGATCTGGCTCATCTCAGTCTCTTTCATGCCGCGGGTAGTCAGGGCGGGAGTCCCGATGCGAATGCCGCTCGGCTTCAGCGGCGGATTCGTATCGAACGGAATCGCGTTCTTGTTAACCGTGATTCCTGCCTCGCCCAGCGCCTTTTCGGCCTCGCTGCCGAGCATGCCCTTCGAGAACACGTCGACCAGCATGAGGTGTGTGTCGGTGCCTCCGGAAATGATTCGGAAGCCTTCATCGCTGAGCGATTGTGCCAGCACCTTGGCATTGGCAACAATCTGGCGCGCGTACTCTCGAAACTCAGGCTGCATAGCCTCCTGGAAGCACACCGCCTTGGCGGCGATGATATGGACCAGCGGCCCACCTTGCATCCCCGGAAATACGACCTTGTCGATGGCCTGCCCGAATTCGGCCTTGGAAAGAATCATTCCCGCGCGTGGACCGCGCAGAGTCTTATGCGTAGTCGAGGTCACGATGTGCGCATGCGGCACCGGCGAAGGATGCGCGCCGCCCGCCACGAGTCCGGCAAAGTGCGCCATATCGACCAGATAAAGCGCGCCCACTTTGTCCGCAATCTGGCGCATGCGGGCGAAATCGATGATGCGCGGATAGGCGCTGCCGCCGCCGATGATCAGCTTCGGGCGTTCGCGCTCGGCGAGTTTTTCCAACTCGTCATAGTCGATGGTTTCGGTCTCTTTGGTAACGCCGTAAGGGACGATCTTGTAGGTTTTGCCAGAAAAATTCAGATGGTGGCCGTGCGTAAGATGCCCGCCATGTGCCAAGTTGAGTCCCAGTATCGTGTCGCCGGGCTGCAGCACAGCAGCATACGCTTCCATGTTCGCCTGCGACCCCGCATGAGGCTGCACATTGGCATGCTCGGCGCCGAATAGTTGTTTCGCGCGGTCACGTGCCAGGTTCTCAACGACATCGGTGAACTCGCAACCACCGTAGTAACGCTTGCCCGGATATCCCTCGGCATATTTGTTAGTGAACACCGAGCCTGCGGCTTCGAGCACTGCTTCACTAACGAAGTTTTCCGAGGCTATCAGTTCGAGACCCTCGTGCTGGCGGCGGGTCTCGTTGTCAATCGCGGCGGCAATCTGGGGATCTGCCTCGAAGAGCGGGCGATACATTGCTGCTGTCTTTACAGTCATGATGAGTTCCGTTTCCTAATCACTCTCGTACATATTGGGCCGAAAGATTTCCATATATCTCTCCGGCCACGTCAGTGGCGCAAAGCCATACGGCGAATACAACCCATGGGCATCTTTTGTCGACAGATTCCATCGCCGCAAGCCCTGCAGCGAAGGATGCTGCTTGATGCACCCCATCAATTCTTTGCCGAGCCCGCGTCCTCGATGCGATTCGAGCACGAACACGTCAGCGATATAGGCGAATGTGGCGTAGTCACTAATGACTCGGGCAAATCCCACTTGTGCACCCGCATCATCATAAACGCCAAAGCACAGGGAATGCTCGATAGATCGCGCTACAACACCGCGTGGGATGCCCTTCGCCCAGTAGCAGTTCGTCAGGAATCCGTGGATCATGTTCAGGTCGAGGCGCGCGGGATCAGTGCTGATCAGGAATTCGCTACGCTGGAGCTCGACTACCGCGTCCGCATTTGCATGTTGAGCAAACTGCATGTCTACTATTTTAAACCGCAAACTTAACCACAAAGAACGCGAAGTCACTCGGAGGAAAGGCAAGAAAGGTTTCCTTCGTGAACCTTCGTGTCCTTTGTGGTGAGCGCCTTCACTAAAACGCCGTTCGCAAGAACGATGCCAGGTGCCAGCCGTCCATATATTTGTAAGGCGTTTCGCCGGTCGTGTAATGCCCGCAGGGCAGCACGGCAACCTTGTGGTCGAGTCCGTAGCGCTCAAATTCTTCAACGACTTGCTCCGACAGTTCCGGCAAGAAGGTCAGATCATATTTCGCATACACAATGAGCGACTTCCGCGGCCAACGCGCGAACTGATTGAAATACGACATAGGGCTGACGGCCAGCCAGGCTTGCCGCAGGCGATCGAGATCGATCTGCTGTTCAATTCCCTGCCGGATGTGGCGCGTCGACTGACCGTGCCAAACCACGTCGGCCACATAGGTGGACGCGTGGTTGAATGCCGCCACGCGAAGGCGCGGTTCATGTGCGGCGGCAATGAAAGCGTAGCAGGAACCGAGGCTCGTACCCACGATACCGAGTTTGTTATAACCCTGCTGTTCCAGCCAATCGAGGCAACTGCGGATATCGACCACTCCCTGGCGCACGGCGTCGAGTGTGCGTCCAATGTTGGCGGAGACCGCATAATCGGCGCGGCTGATCTCGGCAGGCATACGAATGTCGTGATACGGCATCGTTAACCGCAACACCGCGATGCCCATCAGGTTCAGCACGCGGCAGAGGCTGACGTAGGCAATCGCATCGGCATTCCAGTGCGGCAAGAGAACAATCGCGCGCCGTCCCCGCGCCGGGAACCACCGGGCGTTCACCACGTTGTTTTCGGAATACGGCGTCTTCACCGGCGAAGTGAATCGCAGAAATTCTCCGAAGGTTCCTTTGACTTTGGCTTCCAACTTGGGATCGGGCACGGCGCGTGTAGAAAAAACCTTCACCTCACGCCTCTCCAAGCGGAAGTCGCGGGGCCGTGTGTAGGAATAAAATTCGTCGCTCGTCGCCACGATGCGGCGGTTGTAATCAAGAATATATTTCTCGGGATTGTCCGGAGTGTGCCCGAGGCGGTAGCCGTTGCGGCAAGGCCAGTCGCGCGTCCACTCCACGCCCCATTCCAGCGGGCGCACCACGCGGTTGTCGTCCACCGACGTGAGCCGGTGCTCCCAGTCATACATCCACTGCGCGTAGCGGGAAGGCATGGTCAACCTTTTAGTTTAACAAGGGGAACTGGTCGGCTTACGCGGGAACCATTCAACGGTTGCAATAGCTGGTTAGCACTCGCCATTTAGTCCCTAAACGGGACTCTCCAGGAAAGACGTTCAGGGCCCGTGACATCCATCACCGAAAAAGGTCGCTGAAACGCAGTATTCACACATTAGGAACGACTTCCAATTTGTAATGTAACTACATTTGGAGTTACAATGAGATTCGAATGGAACGCGGCCAAGAATCGCACGAACGAGCGAAAACATGGCCTCGATTTTGCGGATGCAGTGGAGATGTTCCACGGTATTTTAGTCGTGGAGCCAGACACGAGAGAGGATTACGGGGAAAAGCGCTGGAGAGGAATCGGCACGATTCGAGGTCTCACCGCCGTGGTAATTTTCACAGAACGTTCCCCGGACATCATCCGCATTATCTCGTTGAGAAAGGCTCATCGTGACGAACGGGACGAATACGAAAAAGCGATCCAGAACGGACTGGAAGCGGATTGATGCGATGCGTGACGAGGACATCGACTTTTCCGACATTCCAAAGCTGGGCCCTGATTTCTTCGCAAAAGCCATAATCTGGCCCGGGCCGAAGAAGCAGATTACCTTGCGCATTGACCCCGATGTGCTGACTTTTTTTCGCAAGCACGGGCGGGGCTACCAAAGCACTATCAATGCGGTTCTGCGCAAGTACATGGAAGCGAGAAAAAAAGAGACTTCGTCCGTCAGACCTCGGGTCTCAGCCAGCCAGCGCGTCGGCAGTCGCTAAATGACGCAAATTTGACTCTGAGGCTCGACGTCGCTGTTTAGCTGCTATATCTTCGCGGAACCCGCTTCGAGATATTGCAGAGGATTTCGTAGGGAGTGCTGTTGGCCAGTTCCGCGTGCTCAAGAGCGTCCACGCTCAAGCCTTCGCCCGTGCCAAGCAGGATGACTTCGTCCCCTACGTCGATGCCCGGGATTCCGGTGACATCCACCAGCGTAAGGTCCATGGAAATGCGGCCCACGATAGGAGCGTAATGCTCGCGCACGATCACGCGGCCGCGATTGGAAAGTTGGCGATTGTAGCCGTCGGCGTAGCCCACGGGCAGGACCGCAACGTGCGCAGGAGCCTTCGTCACGTAGGTCGCGCCATAGCCCAGCGGCTGGTTAGGCCCAAAGTCGCGCAGCGAGAGAATCCGCGTCTTCCATGTGAGGACCGGTTTCACCGGCAAACGCAGCGTGCCGCCGCTCACTTCGCGCCCCGCTCGCTGGAATGGCAAATAGTAGCCATAGAGCGCGATCCCGGGGCGCACCATGCTGCTCCAGGTCTCCCGCCGTGAAATCACCGCACTGGTATTGGCGATGTGCACAAATGCCGGCTCCATTCCGGCTTCGCGCACCATGCGGCGAGCCACCTCAAAGTTGCGTTCCTGCTCCGCGACCGAAGGCGCATCCATAATTTCGGAAGACGCAAGGTGAGTAGAGAGTCCCTCGAGCGCAAGACGCTTGGCGGATTTCAATCCGGAGAGCACGCCCGGCAATTGATCGACGGCGACCCCGAGCCGGCCCATCCCGGTATCGACTTTCAAGTGCACCGGATGCTGAGCCACTCCGAGGCCGGCAGCGGCGCGATCCAGCGACTCGATATGCCAAGGCTCCCAAACCGTAGGAGTGAGGTGCAACCGGACGATCTCCGTTTCCTCGCCGCGCCAGAAGCCAGTCATCAACAGAATACTCGCGTGAACTCCGGCCTCCCGCAGCGGAATCGCTTCGTCCAGCGAAGTGACGCCCAGCCACCGCGCGCCCTCGGCCTCCAGAGCCCGCGAGCACTCGACCGCGCCGTGGCCGTACGCGTCGGCCTTCACCACGGCGCACACCGTGACCTTCGTCCCTACGTGCTTCTGCACGGTTCGAAAGTTTTGTCGCAACGTAGTCAGGGAAACTTCCGCCCACGTGGGACGCGTTGCCACGCGACTCAGGATTTCTGCTGTGCTAGCCACTTTCGCGATTATAGCGGGAGCAGTCCAGGTACCCACGTTACGCTGGGGCTACTCCCGACCGATTCCGTGGGCGACGAATCAATTCCCCGACAGAGTAAAGTTCACCGTGATTTGCGTTTCTACCTCTACGGGTTCTCCATTCAGGATGTAGGGACGATAGCGCCACTGGCTGACGGCCTTGATCGCCGCAGCCACCAGCATCGGATGCCCAGAGAGAACGCGCAGGTCTTCGATGGTGCCCGCTTTGCTGATGATGGCAGCTAGAACTACCTGCCCTTGCACGCGCGCCATCTTCGCTGGATAGGGATAGTCCGGTCGCACCCGGTTCACCAGGCTCCCTGCGAGTAGGTTCGAGGGGCGGAAGGGACGGACGATTGAAGACGGAGCGGGGAGTGGCAGTAGAGCAGGATGATTCACGGGATCACCCAGCGACCTCCAGATTCCGTCCCGCGAACCGTCGCCGGTTCCGCCCGGCACGCCCGAAGTATTGAAACTAATTTGCGGCGGCGATTCCACTTCGTCGATGTGCACAACGTGATTTGGAATCGCCGCCGGCTCAACGAGCACGTTATCGGCAAAATTACTTTGAACGATCGAAGTGACGTTCTGATGGTGAACGGGTGCAACAGAGGGCGGAGATCCCAAAGTTACCGGCGTAGGAAGAACTCGGCCGGCCGGTAGCCCGACGGTCTTCCACAGCGGCAACACGAGCAGCAGAGCGATCACTATCGCCTGCAGTCCGAACGAAGTTAGCGTGGTCCAGCTCTGGCGCGTGCGTTGGGCCCAGGAAGTTTCCAGCATGCTCTCGGCAAACATAGTCTCCTCCACCGTGAAATCTGTTTGCTGGTATGGACACCACTGCATTCGCCAACGGCTAACCTCGGCATAAGAAAAAAGGCCGCGTTTTCACGCGGCCTGCTGGAACTTCACGGACACTCGCGGTGTCCCGTATTGACTTATTTTGGCGGCTCAGTTGGCTTCGGTGTTGCGGGCTTTGCGGGCGCTGCCTTCGGAGTCGTCTTGGGCGGAGTCGTGGTGCTAGCTCCGGGGGCTGGTGGCGCGGCCACACCCGACTGCACGTTGTAAGCGTCGACCACGGCCTTGGTGATGTCGATCGCCTGGCCCCACCACAGCACGTTGCTTTGTGGCCACGGTTTCGAGGTGTCAACGATAATGCCGAAGCCGTTGTCCTCGGAATACTTCACGATCATCGGAGCCATCTTCTGCAGGATGCGGCTGGCGATCTCCTGGTTCTGATTGCCGAAGTCCTCCTGGGCATCTTGCACAGAGCGGTCGAAGAGCTTTTGCTTAGTCTCGATCTGCTTCTTCAGAGTGGCCAGCGCATCTTCGTTCAGCTTGCCTTCCTGCGTGGTCAATTGCTTCTTCAAGCCTTCGAGCTCGTCGTTCTGGCTCTTCAGTTCGTTCTGCTTGGGTTCAAACTTCTTCTGCAGGGCTTCCAGATCGCGGCGGCCTTCGTTGCTGCCGAAAATTGCTTCCTGGATATTGATCGCCCCAACCTTGGTGCCGGCGCTCGGACCGGTTGTAGCCGCAGGGGTCGCAGGATCGGGATTGGCGGCCGCCGGACTTGACGGTGTGGCGGCGCTGCCGGTTTGGGCCAATGCGGAAAACGTGAGCGTAACCGCAAGGGCCAGAAGAACTCGCAAAGACTTGCTTTTCATTGGATCGGTTGTACTCCTTGGGACATGGTTTCCAGGAATGAACTTCGATACTTTTCAGATTCTTTTACTCAATCAACGCTGGGCCGCATTCAATGAGGTCTGCGCTGCGGTAAAGCGGCCGCCGTCAGAAAAGGCGGCACTCAAGCCAGCATCACACGTCAAGCCTGGGGGCAAGCTTTCCACCCATCTTTGACTCACTCTATGGCGTGGATCATACACATTATAGAGACCTCGCTCTCAGGCCGTCAAACCACTATAAAGCCGCACGAAGCTAAAAGGTGGTCGCCACTGTAAACCGGAAAGTCTTCCGCGGTTCCCTCAACAAGAAACTGGGGGCGTAGGTGTTGACCGCCAAATGATACGTGTAGTCGCCCGCCGCACCCGCCGGGAACATCGACCGCGTGATCGGAATCGGCGGCGCGGCCTGTTCATCCAGGCGCACCGGATTGTAGGCCCAGTAGATACGAAATGGCGCGTTAACCACGGGCAGGAACATTTGCAGTTCCAGTCCGGTGGACATCCGGGGCTTCCAATTCGTCGAGCTTAGGATCTGGAGATTTCGTGGAGGAGTTTTGCCCAGTTCTGTGAGCGTGTGACCACCTTGGCAGTTGTAGCCGGCGTCGAGCGTTGGACACCCGAAAAATGTACCCAGGACCTGATCAAATTGCACGGAGGCAATTTCCAACTGCGATGGCCGGACGACCGAGTCGAAGCCCGCGTCGACAAAGGGAACGATCGCCACCGGTCCTGCGATGGTGATGCGATATTCAAGATTGCCGAACACACTGAGGTCGCCGCCGGGAAACACGATCTGATCGACCGGGATAGGAACTGTCCAATTCCCCTGCCGCGGGTTGAGGGGATTCTTTGGAACCGGGGTTCCATCGGGATTGGTCACCGTGATCGAGTTGGAGTTCGGCAGAAACGCCACGGGCGAGATCGACCGGATGTCAAAACCACGAATGTCGTTTTCGCCGCCCATGTAGAAGCGCTGGAAGGGCGGAGCAACCAATCCCGCGAAGCCGCTGATGTACGATCCCTGCACGTTGAAGCCGACCGCGTTACGGCGGTTCTGCACCGGAATGAATCTCTTGTATTGAATGATCGGCCGGATCGACCGGACCGTGCCGCCCAGTCCCGCAAACTCCACCCCCGCTGTCATCGAATGTCCGGAATGCGGAGAAAGTCCGCTGTCCAGGGTATTAAACGAGAAGTTGGGGAATATCTTGCTGGTAATAATTCCATTCACGGCTTGCGGTCCGGTGATGCCCTGGAACGCAAGAAAATCGAACAGACTTCTGGATGCCGTACTGAGGGGGATCAATGTCGATTGATCCAGCGAATAAGTGATGCCCACGCGCTTGAACGAACGTTTATTGCGCAACGGAGAACTCAGCGATGTGGTGAACCCCACGCTCGACTGCGAATAGTTCTGCAAATTTTGCAAAACAGCGCTCGGCAAGTTCAAAGTCTGTCCGCTGAAAATGGAAAGCTGCTTGGCCTGGTTGTAGCTGACCTTGTTGCCGAACACGGTGAAACCGAACTGCAGGGGGCGATCAAACATGTAGGGCTGGGTGAAGCCAAACATCGCACTCCGCGCCAGGTTTCCAAGGTTAATCTGAACCTGCAACGTCTCGCCGAGTCCCAGGAAGTTATTCGTGGAATAGTTCAATCCCACAAATGCTCCTTCCAGGCCACTGACGCCGCCGTTCAGGCCGATGCTATTCTTGCCCTTCTCTTTCACCTTCAGAGTCAAATCCACCTGTCCATTTTTCTCGTCCAGCTTTTTTTCTGTTACGTTCGGGTCATCCGGCTTGAGTTGATCAAAATAGGAAAGCTGATTCAGGCGGAGCAAGCTGAGTTCCCATAGACGGGAGTTGTAAATGCCGCCTTCTTCGAGCGCCAGTTCGCGGCGGATCACTTTGTCGCGGGTGGTGGTGTTACCGACGAATTCGATGCGGCGCACGTAGAACTGCTTGCCCTCTTCGACGTCGATTTCCAGAAATGCAAGTTTCTTGTCGTCGTCAAACGTCGTTGAGGGCACACTCGTGAAGTTGATGTAGCCAAATTCGCCGTAAGCCTTGCGCAAAGCCTCCAGGCCTTTGGCGATTTTTTCGCGGCTGAAAATGTCTCCATCCTTCAGCGGAAACAGGGAGCGCAATGCGGCGGTGTTGGAGATCGCTTTATTGTTCTTGAAGGTGATCTTGCCCAGCCGGTACTGGTCGCCTTCGTCGATCGGCATCGTAATGTCGACTGCCTTGCCCGGACCCGATTGCAGCAGCGGAATGTGAAATCCTTTCCGTCCGGTGTCATGGATTTGCGTCTTGGGGTCGCCCACCACAACCTTGAAGTAGCCGCGATTCTGGTACTGGGCCCGCACCCGCTCGGTATCTTCTTCCAGTTTGGTGGCGTCGTAGGTCTTGGCGAAAATATTCTCGAGAAAAATGGAATGCGGAACTCCGATGGGCTTGAGGTTTTTCATTGACGCCCGCAGGATTCGTGACTTAATGGCCTTGTTGCCCTCGAACTTGATCTTGCCGACTTTGACTTTCGGTCCTTCCTTTACCACGAAGGTGATGCCGACCGCCGCGGGAGGTATCTGCCGCACTTCTGTGCGGATGGTGGCGAACTGCCGGCCGTGTTCGGAAAGCAGGTTCCGGATAGAAACTTCAGCCTTTTTAATGCGCGTGGGATCGTACTGACTTTCGACCACCAATCCGACCTTATCCTGCTTGAAACGGTCGAGCACGTCGCTATTGGAAACGGAACTCAGGCCGACGTAGTTGATTTCGCGGATCGTCGGTTTTTCTTTCACTTGGAAGATCAGGCGCCAGCCCTTCGGCGTCTGCTCGCGGAGGATCTTGATGTCCTCGAAGTAACCCGTGTTCCACAGTGAGTTGAAGTCGCGTTCCAGGGCAGAGGCATCGTAAATGTCCCCCGGCTTGGTGAAAATGCGCGCTTTGATGGTGTCGGCAGGAATGCGACGGTTGCCTTGGACACTAATCTCCGAAATAACGTCCGTCTGCGCCCAAGTCAGGCTTCCGGTCGCAGCCACGAATATTGCCAAGAACCAGAAAAATGCGAGCGCACCTCGCCCCACGTCTCGCCAAGGCCGTTGAAATGAAGAAGATGGCACCATCTTGGCCCTGCGAACGCAGGGGCCCTTGGGCACAACAAGGTTCTCCGAATGAAAGCGAAAAGGAATCGCTACGACCTCAGCCTCTGGAATGTAAGAAAACTGTCATTATACGGTAGAGCGTTGGAAAGCGTCCAAGCCGCAACTCTTTCTGCGTTTCATCTTGCAGGTCTGACCCGATCGGCAAGACCTGGCGGTTGCTTCATGGGGATGGCTTGGATAACTCTACCTCAACCAAGACGGAATAAAACGTAGCCGAGTTGCCCATGTCGGTAAGTTTTTCTGAGGTGAGGCTGTTGATGCTTTGGAAGCCGGGCGTATTCTTTGCCCAATTGAGTCTTGCCGAGACGACTCCGGGTTGCACTTTTCCGTCGACTCGTGCTTTGAGCAAAATTTCTCCCCTGTGATTGAAGACGCGCACCTGGTTTCCATCGGCGATGCCACGCGCCCGCGCATCGGAGGCGCAAATCTCCAGCAACCCCGGCTCTTCCATGTCTTGAACCGAAGGCAAGTTGGAAAATGTGGAATTCAGAAAGTTATCGGATTTTCGCGCGAGCATTTCCAACGGAAATGTTCTGCTCTTCTTTCCGTGCCGCGATTCCGCGGGAGGAGTAAAGTCGGCGACGGGATCCAGTCCCAGATTCTTCACCGCCGCACTGTAAAGTTCCGCCTTGCCTGAAGGAGTTCGAAAACCGCCACACGCAAAAGGCAGAAACGGCTCGGCCGGTGTGGGGACCGCTTGGGAAGGAACAGTCTGTGCAGAGATAGCTTGTGAATGCACAGCTTGTACAGGGATAGCTTGTGAAGGGATAGCTTGTGAAGGCCCGGCCTGTGTGGGGACAGCCGCCCCCGGCTGTCCAGCGGAGCGAAGCTCCGCACCGGAAGCCGAGTTCGAAGCCGCAAAATTCAACCGTACCGGCCCCTGCTCGAGCCGTTCACGATTCATTCCCGCAAGCCACGGATTATCCGCATCCAGCGCCGCGTCAATCATCCCGTCGACGCTCTCGCGAAAACAATCTTCCTCGAACCCCATACGCTCGGCCAGCGCGCGAAAAACTTCCACATTCGGACGGCACTCACCCAGCGGCTCGACTGCCTGATTTGAAACCTGCAAATAATAGTGCCCGTACGCTTTTTGCAGATCCTTATGCTCAAAGAATGTTGTCGCGGGCAAAACGATGTCGGCATAGTCCGTGGTGTCGGTGAAAAATTGCTCGTGCACCACTGTGAAAAGATCTGGCCGCAGCAGCCCGCGAACCACTTCATTGTGCTCAGGACAAACCGCCGCCGGATTGGAGTTGTATACAAACAGCGTCTTCACCGGTGGATCCTTCACTGTATTGAGCACGCGGCCCAATTCCACCATGTTGATGGTACGGGCCTCACGTCCCAGTGCGGTCTGCATCAGGTCGGGACGCTTCAGGGCCTTAGTGTTCAAGTCGAACGCCCCGCTGGTCGACAACTGAAGTCCGCCGCCGACTTCTTTCCATGATCCCAGAATGCAAGGCAGCATGGCGATGGCGCGGGTCGCCATCCCGCCGCGCTCGGAGCGCTGCACGCCGTAGTTCAGGCGGATCACCGAAGGCCTAACCGTGGCATATTCGCGCGCCAGTTTGCGGATATCGTCGGCGGCAATCCCCGTCCACCGAGCCACCCGCTCCGGCGGATATTCCTTTACCTTGTCTCGCAGTTGCTCGAAGCCTACCGTGTATTTCGCAACGTAGTCGGCATCGTGCAAATTTTCGCCGATGATGACGTGCACCATGCCCAGAGCCAGCGCCGCGTCCGTCCCCGGATTAATTGGCAGATACCAATCGGCGCACTCCGCAGTCCGCGTGCGGTAAGGATCAATGACCACTAACTTGGCGCCGTTTCGACGGGCCTCGGCAATGAATGGCCACAAGTGCACGTTGTTGCCGTGAATGTTCGACGCCCACGCAATGATGTATTTCGAATGCCGAAACTGCTCCGGCTCGGTGCCCATCTTCACGCCGTAAACAGACAGCAGCCCTGCCTCTCCGGCGGCCGAACAGATCGTGCGATCCAGTTGCGAAGCCCCCAGCCGGTGGAAAAATCTGTGGTCCATGGACGCACCGTTCAGTGCTCCCAATGTTCCACCGTAGGAATAAGGCAGAATTGCCTCGCTGCCAAACTCCGCCGCAATGGCACGAAAGCGCGAAGCAATCTCCTCCAGCGCCTCATCCCATGAAATCCGCAGCCAGGTTTGGGCGGAAATGCCTTGTGTGGGGACAGCCGCCCTCGGCTGTCCATGCGGAGCAAAGCTCCGCTGCCCCGCCACGGGTCCTTTGGGAGCAATCCTCCGCATCGGATACAAAACCCGATCCGGCGAATAAACCCGATCCAGATACTTCGCCACCTTCGCGCACAAAAATCCGCGCGTGACTGGATGCTCCGGATCACCCTGAATCTTCGTGGCCCGCCCTTCCTCGACAGTGATCAGCACGCCGCAAGCGTCAGGACAGTCGTGCGGACACGCGGCATGGACAACCTGCTTCATGACTCGTTCGATTATACGGGTTTTGCTGAGCGCTCACTGCGGACTCGCGGCGCTATCGAAGTAAAAAACGGGCGGCTCTCGCCGCCCGTCGAGGGTTATCAGTCGGCTTCTATTGCTGCGGAGGCAGGACGCGGACACGGCCCGCAACCACCACTGGCTTCATCGTGGTCAAGTCTTTAAAGACTAGCCCGCGCGCAATCAGGTTCGGCGTTCCCGCGGTAGCCAGGCCGGCGAGTCCGTCAATGTTTTCAAAGGTGGTCGAATTCCCAGTCTCCACCTTGAACGCGCCGCCCGCGGAATAGCTCATCAAGGCGTCGTTCTGCATCTGGAAATAACCCAGGTTGCTTCCCGCGCCTCCGGTGATGACAACGCTGCCCGAGACGAGCGCGCCCACCACGCCCTGCCGCCGCAACGAAACGAAATCGGGAGTAAACGCTCCCCCGGAAACCGTCCCGCCGATGAAGATCCGCTGTCCCACCACCAGCGACGTGTTGTTGAACAGTTGGTTCGTCAGGAAATTGTCGAAGAAGCAGACATCATATTTCGTTACAGCGCTCAGGTTGATCGTCTGAACTGTGTCCACTGGAAGCACTCCCGACATGCCCACTTCCTCGCCAATCCACATTGTCACCGACGTGACCGGCCCGGAACTTGGATTAACCGCCAGCACGCGCCCAGAGACGAATGCCTTATCCGACGTCACCAGTTCCACATATTTGGCAAGCATGCTGCCGTCGGCCTGCATCCGTCCGATCACCGAGACCACAGTGTTCGCAGTGAGCGTGCCCAGGCTATTGCTGCCGTTGTATTGCGTGTTCGAGCTCACATCGATCGTCCGAGGCATGCCGTACGGTCCCTGCATCAGGAACGAATTCGTCGACGTGCTCACGGAAACCACGTTGCCGGTGAAGTCGCTGATCTCACCCACCTCCTCCGAAGCGGAGACCGCTGCCACAGTGATGACCGGGTTGATAATGCCCGTAATCTGGCCACCGCTGGTCTGCAGCGAATCCCCGATATTGAAGTCGATGCGCAGACCGGCGAGTCCATTGGCGCCCACAACCAACGGCGCGCCCGACGGAAATGGAATTGTGACCGTAGCCTGCGTGAATGATCCCGTGATGGTCTTCACCGAAGGCGGATTGGTGGTCAGATCGATATAGCTGATCGCCGGCGCCGGGCTGATATTCTCGAACGTGAAAGTGACGCTATCGTAAGTGCCCTGTTGAATTGTGTTGAAACCGAGCAGCGTCCGCAGGCCCATCAGCCGCGCAAAATCCACGGCTTCCGGCGTGGAAAGCGCGATCTGAGTGGAAGAGCTATTGTTCAAAGTAATCTTGTCGATGGTTACGTTGAAGCCGACTACCGAAGACGCCGGCGCGTCTTCTCCGGTGACGAACACCGAGCCGGAATTACTTTGCGAAAAAGTCTGATTCGAACTGCCCGTCCCGCCGCACCCAATCGTAGCGGCGATCGCCAGCAGAACTGCAAAAAGCAGGACGCGTTTCATATGGGAACTCCTCCAAATCATCGCGAGGGAGCGGATTGTTGACTCGCAGGAGTGAAACCCAGAGGCGCGATCAGAGTTGCGGAAAAAAGTTGTATGACCGGAAAAAGTCCGTAGCAAAAGTAATCAGAGGTAACCTCAGTGCATCTTGGCTGCAACTTTTTGCGATTCCCGGGGAGCAAAGGGGGCGCGCTTTCTTCTCAGCGGGTGGGATTCTCGCCTTTCAGCATCGCTTGAAACAAACTACTTCAGTTCCAGCACTTCCTTTTCCTTGGCCTTGCTCATCTCTTCCATCTTCTTGATTTCGCCGTCGGTCAACTTCTGGATCTCGTCGAGCGAGCGCTTCTCTTCGTCTTCAGTGATCTTCTTGTCCTTCAGCGCCTTCTTGATGGCGTCGTTGCCGTCGCGCCGAATGTTGCGCACTGCCGTGCGATGCTCTTCCAATACCCGGTGCAAGTGCTTCACCATGTCCTGACGGCGCTCTTGCGTGAGCGGCGGAACCGGCACACGAATGAGCTTGCCGTCGTTCATTGGGTTCAGGCCCATGTCGCCGGACCGAATCGCTTTTTCAATCGCTCCCAGTTGCGACGGATCGAACGGCTGCACCGTGATCAACTGCGCCTCCGGCGCATGCACCTGCGCAATCTGATTCAAAGGCATCTGCGAGCCGTAATAATCCACGCTCACGTTATCGAGCATGTGCACGTTTGCGCGCCCGGTCCGCACGCCCGCCATCGCCTTGCGAAAGTCTTCCACGGCCTTGTCCATGCGCGTCTTCAGTTGTCCGTAGGTTTCTTTCAGGCCGGCTATCGCCGCCATCGTCGCTTGAGCCATATTTTTTAGCCCCGTATCGATACAAGATCAAAACGTTGCATTATAAACCGAAGCAGAAAGTTGGCCATGGATTTACGTGGATTATCACGGATCAAAAATTAAAAATCGGTGTGAATCCGTGAAAATCCGTGGCCGATCTAAACGCTGGCCGCTTGCGCACTGACTCTGGATCCAATCTTCTCCCCCAGCACCACGCGGCGGATGTTGCCATGATGATTCAGATTGAAAACGATGATGGGCAGGTTATTGTCCTTGCACAGGCTGATGGCGGTGGAGTCCATCACTTTCAAACCGAGCTTCAAGACATCCATGTAGGAGATGTGGTTGAATTTTTTTGCGCCATCCACTTTCATCGGATCAGCGTCGTAGATGCCGTCGACTTTGGTCGCTTTAAGAATCGCATCGGCCTTGATTTCCATAGCGCGCAGCGATGCCGCAGTATCCGTCGAGAAATAAGGATTGCCCGTGCCTCCCGCAAAGATCACGACCCGGCCCTTCTCCAAGTGACGAATCGCGCGGCGGCGAATGAACGGCTCCGCCACCTGGTTCATCTCAATCGCCGTCTGCACGCGGGTATACACGCCCTGCTTCTCCAGCGCATCTTGCAACGCCAGCGCGTTGATGACGGTGGCTAGCATGCCCATATGGTCGGCGGAAACCCGATCCATGTCCTTGGCCTGTTGCGCCACGCCACGGAAAAAATTTCCTCCGCCCACGACGATCGCTAGCTGCACCCCCAGTTTGTGAACGTCGCCGAGTTCAGCTGCAATCTCGTGGATTCGCGCCGACTCCACACCAAATCCTTGATTGGCCGCCAGCGCCTCACCGGAAAGCTTGAGCAGAACGCGTTTGAATGCAGGGGTCGGAGTAGTCATGAGAAGTTCTCGTAGAGCCGCCCTAATTGTAGCGCCGGCGTCCCGCCGGCTGTCGCGAGGGCGACTCGCCCTCGCATTCGCAATAAAAAAAGGGCGCCCATTAGGCGCCCCGAACTATTCGCCTTTCGGCTCTGTAGGCTTGGTTACGGCGACGGTCTCGCCGACGTCTCCCACCTTAAAGCGGGCAAAGCGGCGCACGGCGATGTTCTCACCCAGCTTGCCGACCTTGGCCGCGATGAGTTGCGAGATCGAGATGGTCTGGTCCTTGATGAAGGGCTGCTCCAGCAGGCAAACCTCCTCGTAGAACTTTTCCATCTTGCCCGTGACCATCTTCTCCGCAATGTGCGCCGGCTTGCCGCTCTTGATGGCCTGGTCGAGAAAGATTTCCTTCTCGCGGGCGAAATCAGCTGCCGTCACGTCCTCTTTGCGGACATACTTCGGATCGCTCGCCGCGATGTGCATCGCGATATCGTGAACCAACTCTTTGAAGTCCTCGGTGCGCGCCACAAAGTCGCTCTCGCAGTTGACCTCGACGAGCACGCCGATCTTGCCGCCAGCATGAATGTAGCTGGCAACCGATCCTTCGCTGGTCACGCGCGCCGCCTTTTTGGCCGCAACCGATACGCCCTTCTTGCGCAGAATCACGACCGCCTGCTCCATGTCGCCTTTAGCTTCGGTCAGGGCCTGCTTGCAATCCATCATCGGAGCTCCGGTCTTCTCCCGGAGATCTTTCACTTGTGCCGCAGAAATATTCACAGTAGTAGTACCCATATTAAGATCCTTCATAGAGACGCTTGCAACGTCCCCTCCTATTAGATGCCGCACTACAAACAACGACCCGCGCCGGGGCGATCTCAGCAACGACCCGCGCGGGTCCGATTTCCAAAGCCCGGTTTTTCCTAACGACTAACGATCAGCGGCTAACGACGTTCTTAAACCGTCTGACTCTCCACCTTCGGTAGATCGGCGTCTTCGTTCGCCACCGGCTTCTTGTGCGTTCCCTGACCCAGCACTTCTTCCATGCTGATGTCTTCGCTGGCATCGACCGCGGCTTCTTCCGCGGGAGCCTCCGTCGCCGCCTGCGCCGCATCGGCGGCCGCCTGCATGTCGGCAACCTGCTTGTCGGTCATCAACTGCGCACCCTCGGCAATCGACTCCGAAATCTTCGAGGTAAACAGCCGGATCGCCCGCAACGCATCATCGTTGCCAGGGATCACATAATCCACTTCGCTGGGATCGCAATTCGTGTCGACCACGGCCACGACGGGAATTCCCAGCTTGCGCGCCTCGCGCACTGCGATCTGCTCTTTGTTCGAATCGATCACGAAGATCGCGTCGGGCAGGCGGCTCATATTCTTGATGCCGGCCAGGTTAGCCTGCAAATGCTTGCGCTCGCGTTCGAGCTTGATGACTTCTTTCTTGGGAAGCAGCTCGTAGCGGCCGTCTGTGGCCATCTCGTCGAGCTCCTTCAATCGCTTCACTGACTTCTGCACCGTGACCCAGTTGGTGAGCAGTCCGCCCAGCCAGCGCTGGTTGATGTAGAACATGCCACACTTCTGCGCTTCTTCGGCGATCGCGTCCTGCGCCTGGCGCTTGGTACCGACAAACAGCACAATGCGGCCGTCATTCGCCAGATCCTGCACAAACTTCGACGCCTCTTTGAACATCTTCAGCGTCTTCTGCAGGTCGATGATGTAGATCCCGTTGCGCTCTCCGAAGATGTATTCCTTCATCTTGGGATTCCAGCGCTTGGTTTGATGCCCGAAGTGGACGCCCGCTTCGAGCAACTCCTTCATGGTGATAGTAGCCAATGAACCTCCTCTTTAGTCTGCATCCTTCGCGCCAACCTGCCGCTCCGGATTGCCATTCCCGCCCCGCACGCGAGGCACGGGAAGAATTGAACACCTAAAACAAGCTGTCAGCTTTCAGCCGTCAGCTCTCAGCTAACACAACATCTAAAACTCTTGTCATTCCGCCCCCCCAGCGAACGCGAGAGGCGGAGGAATCTCTATTGTCAGTACCGCGCCAGCATCGGCACTATCGCTTGCTGAACTGGAAGCGCTTGCGGGCACCCTTCTGCCCGTACTTCTTGCGTTCCTTGCCGCGCGAGTCACGGCTGACCATGCCCTCGGCCTTCAGCTTCTTGCGCAGTTCGGTATTGAACTGCATCAGCGCGCGCGCAATGCCCAGCTTCACCGCGTCGGCCTGGCCGCGCACGCCGCCGCCCAGCACGCTGGCGATCACGTTGAACGTCGCCGCCGTGTCTGACGAAGCCAGTGGCGCCTTCGCCGCCGAACGCTGCGCCGGAGTGACGAAATATTCTTCAAAGGCGCGTCCATTGATTTTGAAATCGCCGCTGCCTGGACGCAAATACACACGGGCAATCGCCCGCTTGCGGCGTCCCGTTCCGTAGTATTGAACCAACTCTGCCATTTAGCTCCTAGCCTCTAGCTCTTAGCTTCTGGCTCAAACCATCAGAAGTGAGCTTTGTCATCAACCAACCCACTCAAAATATTGTCATCCTGAGCGTTGCCGCTTTTCAGGCAGGATCTCTAGCGCATGATCCCTCGCCGTCCTTACGAAACTGCAACCTTGCGCGGCTTGTACTCGCGCACTTCCAACTTGAAATCCTGCGGTTTCTGCGCCTGGTGCGGATGCTTGTCGCCCTTGTACACATTCAGCTTGGAAAGCATGTGCGCCGCCAGTTTGTTCTTGGGCAGCATGCGCTTCACCGCTGACTCGATCACTGCCTCAGGCTTGCGCACCAACCGCTTCTTATAATCTTCCGTGCGCAGACCGCCCGGATACCCGGTGTAATGCTGATACTTCTTCTGCTCGGCCTTCATGCCGGTCGTGCGAATCTTCTCGGCATTGATCACAATCACGTGATCGCCGGTATCAAGAAACGGCGTATACCGCGGATTCTCCTTGCCCATGAGGATGCGTGCTACTTGCGACGCCAGGCGACCCAGCGTCTGCCCGTCTGCATCCACGACGTACCACTTGCGCACAATTTCCCCCTCTTTGGGGAAATAGGTTGACATCGGAACTCTCCCAGATTGAATAAAGCTGCGAAAGAAGACCGCTCGTTGATTCCCTAGCGAGGACGCCAGGCCATCAGGCGGGCAACCACACGACTACCAAAGTCTTTACGATAGCGTAATGTGCAAAGAATTGTCAACGCTATGTTCCTCAAAAGCTGCCAGTGGTAAGGTGTCCCGCGGAGGTTTTTCATGAGACTAATCCCCATAGTTCTCGCTACATGTGTCACCTTTTCTTTGCCGACGCTAGCGCAGCACAATGACCATCAAGGCGGCAGCCATGGAGTAGGCGGCGGCTACGTTCCACGGCATGGTCCCCCTCCGGCGCATGGCACCATGGCCCGTCCGGAAAACGCCCCGCATCAGGAAGCGCAGCGCCAAGAAGCGCCTCGTCAGGAGGCTCCACGCGCCTCTTATCGCGATCAACCTGGGCATCCCGAAGCTCCGCACGTCCACCGCAACGGCCAATGGGTCGGCCATGATTACGGTAGAGACGATGCTCGGTTCCACCTCGATCATCCCTGGGAGCACGGACGCTTCGAAGGCGGCTTCGGCCCTGCGCACCGCTGGCGCATCGTGGGCGGGGATCCGCGTCGTTTCTGGTTCGGCGGTTTTTATTTCAGTGTCGCACCCTTCGACATGGGCTACGTTGACGACTGGAATTGGGCTGGCGATGACATCGTGATCTATGACGACCCCGACCATCCGGGCTGGTATCTTGCTTACAATCCGCGTCTCGGCACCTACCTCCACGTGGAGTATTTGGGCCGGCAGTAATTGCACTTCTGTTTTCGCACGTTGTCATCGGAACAGCCTTGTCATCCTGAGCGAAGCGAAGGACCCATGCACTTTTTGCGAGCCGGGCAAACATGGGTCCTTCGGCGCCAAACAACGGCGCCTCGGGATGACAATGCGTTTCAGTTAAATAAAGTTTCGGAAGGTCGACCGAAGCTCACTCGTAGGCCAGAGCGTCAATCGGATCTCTCTGCGCGGCCTTCAGTGCCGGATACAATGCTCCCGCAAGCGCTCCCACAACCGCAATCAACGTCGCCCGCAGCACCCACTCGTTACTCCAGAAAAGGCGCAGCACCGGTTTTTCGAACATGATTACGCGACGCGTCACCATGCTGAGAATGATCCCCACCACAATCCCAGCCACCGCCAGCAGCACGGTTTCGCGCAATACCACATTCACGATGTACCACTTCGAAGCGCCCAGCGATTTCAAAATTCCAATCTCGCGCGTTCGCTCCATCACCGCCGTGTACATCGACTGGAAAATCACCAGGAATCCCACCACCACCGCGACTCCGATCACGATCTTGATCGCCAGATCGAACCCGGGAAGATTCTCGGGAGTCATCATTGACAGGTATTCCGCCATCGAGCGAACTGCATACTTTTCCATTCCTGGAATCGACTGAATTGCTTTCGTTGTCTCGTCAATGTACGCGGGATTATCCAGTTTAAGGTAGAACACCGAAGCGCGGCCATCCGCCCCAATCAGATCCTGCATCGTCGTCAGTGGCAGAAATTTGCGCCCGCCCTTGCCATGCGGGACGATTCCGCAGATGCGGAACGAATTGTTCAGGACATCAACGGTGTCGCCGACTTTCTTGTGGTTCATGCCAGCGTAATAATCATCGACGATCGCATCGTTTGGCCCTTGAAACGGCCCGCCCGAGAGATAGTGAAACGCCGGTGGCAATTTATCGTAAGTAGCCAGATCGATCCCGTAGTCAACTTCCAGCGGTTTCTGGCTGAATGCCCAAACCACGGGCGCCGCCGTGACCACATGCGGTACGCGCCGCAACACATCCCCCACCTTCACTGAAATCGGCGCACCCGACATGGCAACTAGCCCGGACGATCCCGGCGGCATCACCATCAGGTCCGCCCCCACGCCGAGTTGGCTCTCTTTCGATCCGTTCAGTAACCCATAAAAAAGAGCCACCACAAGCAGGATCATGGTGACTTCGAGCGCAATCGCACTGGTGGCGATCAACGACCGGGTCGGCCGATGCACCAGGTTGGCAACAACCATTTTGTTCATCATAGGAAAGTTAGTCAGGCCGGGTACCCAACCCTTCTCGCGCTTTTTGCGAGAGGGTGGGGAATTCGATTCAAAAGAGGCAACCCGCCGATGGCTTACTGCCGTGGCCCCAGCGGCGTGACCAGCGTCGATTGAGGACGGTCCAGATTGACCACCACCGCCCCGGGCGGCTGCTCCAGCACGAACTGCTCATCCTTCAGCGGCTGATTGATATCCACCTTCAGCATGTTCAGCGTGATGTCGTATTCCTCTTGCGGCCGGTAGATTTCGATGCGCGACGGAAAATTAACCCCTTCGAAGTCTTTATATTCAGCATAGTGCGCGTCGGTGGCCACTTTGCCATCCTCGCTATAAATGTATTGCTGGTGCGGCTTCAGATCGGTGCGCCCAAAAATGATCTTGCGCTCTAGCCTCCAGCCCTTGTCATACTTCTGAATGATGGTCAACTCGTAGTCGTCCTGCAAAACCCGATGTCCCTTGGCGTCATGCAAGGTTTCGTAGCCGTTCTCGAGCACCGCGATTTCCGAGTCAGGATCGATCCGCCGTATCAGCAACGCCTCGTAAATATTCTGCGGACGGATGTTCTCCATCGGCTGGTCGACGTTCGGAGTCTGCACCTCGTTCTTGCCCACCACGAAGCGGTTCTTCGGCGGAATCCACAGCTTAAAATCCTTGCCGTCGCTGACCATGTCAAACGCCGTGGTTCGCACAATCGGCATCAGGCCCACCATGTGCAAATTGTCGGGCGTGCGAGCCAGCACATAGCCGCGGATCTCTTTGTAGTCGGTAATGTGACCCTTCTTCAGGCCGCCGGACGAAGAGTCGATGTCCACAGTCGCCTTGAGGGTATGAACGAACTCCGCTTGCTGGTTGATGCTGTCGATCAGTCCCTGCTGTGTGGATTCCTTCAGGGGCGCCTTGGAATACTGTTCCTCCACCGGACGGGTGCGGAACAAGCAGCCCGAAGTGGACAGCACTGCCAAGAACAAGGGCACGGCTAATAAGACCGAACTACGCCTCATGCAGGTATAAGAAGACCTCTGTCCATTTGAGTATATCGCGAAGCAAAGGTCGCAATTAAGAATGGCCCATGTTTATCTTCTATGGTCAACAACCACAGGCCACTCAACCGCTTACTAAAGTAAAGTCCGTAGCAACTTCTGGGGATACAGCCGATTCTGCCATCGTCTAAACTGAGCTTATTGTGCGCAAAATTAGCTGGCTAATTCTGGTCGCGATCGTCGGAGTAGCAGGATGGCTCGCCTGGGCCTTGCTGATGCCGATTCGGCCCGCCGGTCAGACTTTCGTCATGCTGCGCCCGGGATATTCCACGCATCACATCGCTTCCGAGCTCAGACGCGCCGGGGTCATCCGCAGCGAGAAAGCTTTTGTTTTGTGGCACTACTTTCACCACAAGCGCTCCCTGAAGGCGGGCGAATATCTGTTCGAAAAGCCGGCAAACATCCTTGACGTCCAGAAGCGTCTGCGCCGCGGCGACGTCTATTTTCACACGGTGGTCGTGCCCGAAGGCTACACCATGTTCGACATCGCCCGCGCCATCGAAGACGCTGGCCTCGGCTCCGCCCAGGATTTCCTCAAAGTAGCGAAGTCCGACACCGACCTGATCGCCGACATTGCACCCGGGGCACGGTCGCTGGAAGGATATCTGTTCCCCGATACGTACGAATTCTCCCGCATGATGAGCATGGAAGAGATGGCCGCGGCCATGGTGTGCCAGTTTCGCGTGGTCGCAAAACAAATCGGCCTTATCACTGGAGAGTCGGGCGAAGCCGTCGCCAGCGGTTCCGGCCACTCCGGACATGTCTGCGGCGTGGTGATGATTCAAGTGCGAGATGCGAAAGATACCCCGTCCATAACTCCTGACGAAGTCTCCGACGTGGAGCGCACGGTCATCATGGCTTCCATTGTCGAAAAAGAAACTGCCGTAGCGGAAGAGCGGCCGATGGTGGCCAGCGTCTATTACAACCGCCTCTCCAAAAACATCGCCCTCGACGCCGACCCCAGCATCATCTATGCGGAATTACTCTCCGGCACATACCAGGGCGCGCTCCATCACGCCGATATGCAATTCAGCTCTCCCTATAACACCTACCGGCACGCTGGACTGCCCCCCGGTCCCATCGGCAATCCCGGACGTAGCGCCCTCGAAGCCGCCATGCACCCAGCCCAAAGCGACTACTACTATTTTGTGGCCGACGCCCAGGGCCATCACCGCTTCGCCCGCACCATCGAAGAGCACAATAAGAATGTATTGGCCTACCGGCAGGCCATGCGCGGACGATAAAAGAAAAGAATAGACTCGGCACCGTGAGCGATCCGAATATTTTCGCGGCGAATGCAGCTAAATTAAACGAACTGCATGATGCTATCCACTCCGCGCTCAAGCATCGGGACGAGAACCCAGCCGGTCACGCTGTTTGGGAAGAAGCCTGTCGCCGATTTCACCTTGAATATGATGCCTTAGCTTTCCCAGGCGGCCTTGCGAAGGCATTCTCGCAGCTGGAGTTGGGGGACCCGACGACCCTCGAACTTGCGGTTCGATTTCTCGAGGTAAATCCTCATTTTTTCCGATCGGGCTATCACAAAGTGGATTTCATCAAGCATCTCTGTCGAAACCCACTGTCCGACGATCAGAAAAAGCGACTACAGCAGGTCGTACTAGCCCGTATCCGTGGTCGTGATATCAGAGAGTTTCGCGCCTACTGTCGCCTTGCCCGTGCCGTGACGAACCCCGAATTCCAGAAGCAAGTAGCTCAGATGGCAGGTCCCTCTGGTGGGACGGTTCCTCGCCATGCTCAGTGGGTTCTCAATTTTCTCAAGTCCGCCCAGTCAAGCGATGATCCTAGCCCGAGGTAACGGCGCATATAATCGGGCCGTGAATTCGGATCCGAAAGATTCGCCCTCAGAATCGGCGACCGGAAACGGGAGGGACTTGCCTTCGGGCCGCGTCCTTGGCCTCGATGTCGGCTCGCGGCGCATCGGACTCGCGGTCTCAGACCCGCTCGGAATCACGGCTCAAGGGTTGGAGACGCTGCAACGCAGGAACAAGCGCTACGATTTCGAACAGCTGCAACGGATTATCCAGGAGTATGACGTGAGGGAAATTGTCGTCGGTCTCCCGCTGCGCATGAGCGGCGCAGAAGGAATTCAATCCGACAGAATGCAGGTTTTCGCAGAAGACTTGCGCAAGCGGTTCCGGTTGCCCGTGCATCTGTGGGACGAACGGCTGACCTCAGCCGAGGCGAACCGCCTGCTGCGCGAAACGGATTTGTCGATTGAAAAACGAGGGAAAGCCGTGGATCGGATGGCCGCGATCTTAATTCTTCAGGGCTGGATGGAAGGCCGGAACCGGCTTTAGCCTTTGACCAAAGTTGCCGCAGTTCGTCGGAAAGTCCTTCTTGAAACGCTCCGGCGGCCATCTCGTTTACTGTGTAACATTTTATTTTTCAATCACTTCAAACACTTGACCGGGGCAGCCTCCCCTGCGCTCTCCTTGCTTTCGGCGCGTCTGGAGAGTAACATTAAGACAGGTTGTAAACGCTTCTCTCCCTCGAACCTATCGCCTTTCTGGGGTTTTTAAAAATGAGCGGTACGGACTTGAATTTCCACATCGGCGACAAGGTTGTCTATCCCAATCATGGTGTCGGCGTCATTGAACAGATCAGCAGCCGCTCCATTGGCGCAACGGTCGAAAGATTCTACCTTCTTAATATCAAAGCCAGCAGCCTGAAAGTAATGGTGCCCTGCCACAACGCCGGCAGCGTAGGCCTGCGCCGCGTAGTGCGCAACGGCGAAATCCAAAAGGTACTGGACCTTCTTTCGATAAGCGAAAACGGAAGCAACGGCGACTGGAAAGACCGTTTCAAGGAAAATTCCGACCGCATGCGCACCGGTTCTTTGCTCGAGGTCGCCGGCGTCCTGAAGAGCCTGATCAGCCTGCACCAAGCCAAGCCCCTTTCATTCCGCGAGAAAAAAATGCTGGAGCGCGCCCGCTACCTGCTGGTCAGCGAACTGGCCATGGCCCGCAACTGTGACGAATCCAAAGTAGAAGAGATCCTCACCAACGCCCTCGCCAAATGTAAGCTGCGCTTCCCGGAAGCGTCCGAACTCCAAGCCTAACCCGCAGTTTCTGCGCCCCCGCCTCGGCAAGTATTTAATACCCCCTTTGCGCCTTTATAATCCCGCCGATGAGCAATTCCCCCACACCCTTCGGGATTGACCGCTCGTTTCAGCGCCTCGACTGCGAGCCCTACATCTCCCTGCATTTCATCATGATTTTCGTCCGCGACCAGGAACGAAGCCTGCGCTTCTACGTGGACAAGCTCGGCTTTCGTGTCGTGGTCGATCACATATTCCCCGACGGTAACCGTTGGATCGAAGTTGCTCCCGCCGACGGCAGCGCAAATCTTGCCTTGGCCCTGGCGACACCGGACTCTCCTGCCTACAAGGACATTGGCCGCGACACTCTGGTTTACTTTCTCACCGAAGATGTGAACGCGAAATTCGCCGAATGGAGCGGCCGAGGCGTTCACTTTCTTTTTCCACCACAAGTGCCGCCATGGGGAGGATTCCACACCCGCTTCGAAGATTTGGATGGAAACTCTTTCGGGCTCGCCGGCTTCGACGAATTGACCTCAGGGGTTGAAGCCCGACGCCGCGAACTCGCCCAGAAGCTCGAATCCGAACGCCGCACCGCCCAGGAACTGGAAATCGCCAAGCAGGTGCAGGCGCGCCTGTTTCCACAAATTCATCCTGAGACGAGGAGCCTGGAATATGCGGGCCTATGCCTGCAGGCCCGCGAGGTCGGAGGGGATTACTTCGACTTTCTCGACCTCGGCCAAACCACGCTTGGCTTGGTCATCGGCGACGTTTCTGGAAAAGGAATCGCGGCCGCTCTTCTCATGGCCAACTTACAAGCAAACATCCGCAGCCAGTCCGCCATCGCGCAGGATCATCCGGAACTTCTGTTGCGATCGGTGAACCGGATGTTCTACGAGAACACGGTCGACAGCGCCTACGCCTCGCTCTTCTTCGCTATCTACGATGACCACGCACGGCGTTTGCGCTACGCGAACTGCGGACATTTGTCCGGTCTGCTCCTGCGTGCCGATAACAGCTGCCACCGCCTCGCCTCCACAACCACGCTGGTCGGGCTCTTTCAGCAGTGGGATTGCTCTATCGCCGAATGCAAATTGATGCCGGGAGACATGCTGGCTCTTTACACTGACGGCATCACCGAGGCCTCGGATAATAAAGGCCAGGAATTCGGGGAAGAATCGTTGATCGCGCGACTCCGTCAAAATCGCGACAAACCCTGCCAATCCGCGCTTGAGTCCATCACCGAAGAAGTTCGCAGCCTGAATCCCACGTACCAGCACGACGACATCACGCTAATCCTGGCAAAGTGCCGAGCGGCGCAATGACGTTTTCCTCCGTGATCTCTGTGTCCTCTGTGGTTAATCGTTTTCCGAGCACAGATCGAGTCAGCCCGGCAATTGCCCGAGCCGACTCGATCTCCCAACCGTGATCGTGCGATGTGTCTCGGTAGCGCTGCGAGCACATGACGCTCAAGCTTTCAGCGCAACCTCGCGCTCGTCACTCACGCAATTCCCGCCTGCGCCCTGCTCGTATAGCTGGCGTAACTCGCACTCGCCGTCTCCAGCGACCTTGAGGAAATCCTTGGTCAGCTGAATCGCCTCTTCTTTTGAGTTCGCCTTCAGAATCGCGAAGCCGCCCACTACTTCCTTGGACTCGGCGAACGGACCGTCGGTGACGCTTACCTTCCCGCTGGACTTCCGCACGCGCGCGCCGAGAGCGCTCGGCAGACATCCTTCGGTGGCGAGCAGCCAACCTTCTTTGAAGCCCTGTTCCACCAATTTGCCCATCACCGCCATTTCCTGTTGTGTGGGAGGAGTGCTACGCTCAGGCGTTTTATAGATGCTCAGGAATTTCATGTCTTTCTCCTTGTATAGATTCAAGTTGTCAGCCGGGTCTCGTATGGCTTCTGCCTCGGATTTCCCGCGCTCTATCAGTAGATCGAACGAGAAGTTGCCGGATCGACAAGAGCAAACAAACTATTTCTTCCCGGCAAGCTGCTCGAAAAGCCGGCGCTCCTGCTCCCTCAACTCAGGAGTGAAGTTCTCGCCAAAGTCAGCCGCCTCAAAGATCGGGCGGATCTCCACCTCAGCGCCGCCATCGAACGGAGCCCGCTTCAGCCAATCGACCGCCTCGTCCATCGACCGCACCTGCCAAATCCAGAAACCGGCGATCAGCTCTTTGGTTTCCGTGAACGGTCCGTCGATGACCATTCGCTTATCACCCGAGAACTTCACCCGCTTCCCCTTCGAACTGGCCTTTAGCCCATCGCCCGCCAGCATGACGCCTGCTTTCACCAGCTGTTCGTTGTACTTCCCCATCTTGGTGAGGATCTCAGTGTCCGGAAGTACCCCAGCCTCGGAATCCTTGTTTGCCTTTACGATGACCATGACTCGCATTGTGATATCTCCTCTTCCTTTTATTTGAGTGGGCCTGCCAACCACAATCCCCGCTCTATGTATAAATCGAACGGGCAGTCGAGAAATCGACACACCCTGGCCCGACGCCGGAAGCCGAGAGCCGGGTTTATAATGTCTCAAGCCTTGCCGTAATCTCATGACCGATCAAATCAAACGAAAACTGCAGGAAGAAATCAACGCGCTCGAACACGAGCTGATTCACGAGCTTCCCAAAGAAATCAAGAAAGCCGCCGCCCTCGGCGACCTCAGCGAGAACGCCGAATATCACATGGCCAAGCAGCGCCAGGAGTTCGTCAAAGCGCGCGTCCGCCAACTCGGCAAGCGCCTCGCTGATCTGTCTATGGTCAACATGAACAACATTCCCCACGACAAAGTGGGCCTGGGTTCCACGGTTAAGGTTTTTGATAGTACCAAGAATGAAGAGATGCAGTACAAGTTGGTCACCAGCGAAGAATCCGACGTAGCGACCGGAAAAATTTCCACCACGTCACCGATCGGCCGATGTCTGCTCAACAAGAAGGTCGGCGATACCGTAGTAGTAGTCAGTCCCAACGGCAAGCGCGAATTGGAAATCCTCAGCCTGAGCACCATCCACGACGAAGTCGAACCGGAAGAGGCCGGCGCCTAGAGAGGCGGGCAGAATCGCTTGTAGCCGCGGTCATCATCGAGCAGGCAGCCGCGAAGCGGCGAAAGAATGCAGCCCACGGCGTAAGCCGTGGGTCACCTCGAGAAGATTAAGCTAGCCCCGAAGGGGCGAAAGAAACTCGTTCAGTAAAGGCGGATGAAAACTCCCACTCGATTTCTGAAAGCATCCCGATGAGCGCCTCGTGGACCAGCGCCTTCGGCCGCGCCTGCGGGGTCCTGCTCGACACCATCGTCCGCTGGCTCGCTCTCTCCCGCATCAATCCCAACGTCCTCACCTTCATGGGACTGCTGGTCAACACCTGGGCCGCGATCCTGTTCGGCTCCGCCAATGCCTCCAACCAGAAGCGCATGTTCTTCTACGCGGGGCTCGTCATCATCTTCTCCGGCTTCTTCGATCTGGTGGACGGCCAAGTCGCCCGCGCCACCAACCGCGTCACTCGCTTCGGAGCCTTCTTCGATTCAGTCGTCGACCGCTACAGCGACGCCAGCCAATTCCTCGGCCTGCTGGTCTTCTACGCCCGCGGCGGACGCTTCTTCTACGTAGTCCTCACCGCCTTCGTCATGATCAGCGCCATCATGGTCAGCTACACCCGAGCCCGCGCCGAGAGCCTGATCGGTTCCTGCCGCGTCGGCTTCATGGAGCGCCCCGAACGCCTGGTCCTGGTAATCCTGGGAGCATTGTTCAACCGCATGGCGCCAGTCCTCTGGGTGATCGCGGTCCTAAGCACCATCACGGTAATCCACCGCATGCGCTATACCTGGACCAGAACCCAAGACCCACCAATAGCCGCCAAAGCAGGCCAAGCCGCCTAACCGATTCACGTAGGGACGGACGCATTCGTCCGTCCAGCGAGCGAAGCGAGCGCGCTCTGATAAGGGGGCTTCGAAAGGCACGACTTCAGTCGTGCCGAGAACTCCCGTCGTTCCGAACGAAGTGAGGAATCTGCCGTCCACCATCGCACACACTCACCATCCGGCTACAGCAATGCTAGACTATCCGGTCGCATCGCGAATTCGAAGGACACCTCTTGCCGACTGATCCCGTTCTCATCGTTCACGGTGGCGCTTGGGCCATGCCCGACGACATGGTCGACGCCCACATCCGCGGTGTGAACAACGCGCTGGCAGCGGGATGGCGCGTTCTAGAGCGCGGCGGCTCGGCGGTCGAAGCCGTCGAGGAAGCCGTCGTCATCATGGAAGACGACGAAACTTTCGACGCCGGACGCGGCAGCTTCCTCAACCGCGACGGCAAGGTTCAACTCGACGCCCTCATCATGGACGGCGCCACACTCCGCGCCGGAGGCGTCGGCTGCGTCGAGCGCCTGCGCAATCCGGTGCGCGCCGCCCGAAAGATTCTCAGCGACAGCCCGCATGTTTATTTCGTAGGTCAGGGCGCGGAGCAGTTCGCCGCCGAACACGGCATGCCTCTCTGCGACAACAAAGATCTGATCATCCCGCGGGAAGTCGAACGCCTGCGCGAGTATCAGGCCGAAGCCGCGCGGCGTCTTTCGTCTCAAGATGGCAACGATTTATTTGCGCCCGACTCTGACGATGTGACCATTTCGCACGACACCGTCGGCGCCGTTGCCCTCGACCGCAACGGCAATATCGCCGCCGCAACTTCCACCGGGGGAACGCTGAACAAAGCCCCCGGACGCCTCGGCGATTCTTCGCTGATCGGTTGCGGATGCTATGCGAACAATGAGAGCGCTGCGGTTTCGACCACCGGATGGGGCGAGCCAATCATGAAATTAGTGTTGGCCAAGTGGACCGCCGATCGCATCGCATCCGGCAATCTGCCCGAGTGGTCCGCGCAGGAAGCCATGAACTACCTGAAACAGCGCCTGAACGGCCATGGTGGAATTATCGTCCTGAATCCGCAAGGGCACATCGGCATTGCTCACAACACGCCGCGCATGGCTTGGGCTTACAAGACGGTGCACAGACAAGAAGCAGGAATTGAGCGCAGCAACCAGTGATAAGTGACCAGTAGCCAGTGTTTAGTGGCCGGTTAATACAGTGAGATCTTACCCAGACTAACCACCAGCACTACCCACAAAACGTTAAACCTAACGCTCAGCACTGACCACTGGCCACTGCCTTTACAACCATCCCTTGGTTCTCGCAATTCGCGCCGCTTCCACCCGATTGCTGGCGCCCAGCTTGCTGATTGCTTCGGAAAGATAATTTCGTACGGTGCCGTCGGACAATCCTAACTCCCCCGCGATGTCGCCGCTCGCCATGCCTTCACCGGCCAATCTCAGCACTTGCCGTTCACGATCGGTGAGCGGATCCAACTCGCCCCAGGCTTCCGTAGCAAGTTCGGGATGGATGACTCGCAAACCCTGATGAACCCGGCGCACTGCGTCTGCGAGTTCCTCGGCGCGCATGTCTTTCAGCAAATATCCCGACGCCCCCGCATCGAGTGCTCGCCGTAAATATCCTGAGCGCGCAAACGTTGTGACGATCACGACGCGTGTCCCCGTGCGCCGCCGCTTCAGTTCTGCCGCCACGTCGAGGCCGGTCATGCGCGGCATTTCAATGTCGGTGATGAAAACGTCAGGCTTGTGCGCAAGCACGGCCTCGAGCGCCTCTTTGCCGTTGCGCGCCTGCGCTACCACCGAAATGTCGCCTTCGATATCGAGCAGCGCCGCCAGTGCGCCAAGCACCATTCCCTGATCTTCGGCCAAGACCACGCGAATCGTCTTGCGGCCTTCTTTCGCTCCTTCGCGCGCGTTTTCTTTTGTCGTGGGACTCAATTGTGGACGCTTTCGCTGTTCGACTCGATTTCTTTCAACGGCAGTGTGATAGTGAGCGTCGTGCCCGCTTCGGTGCTGCGATCCAGCGTGCCGCCTAGCATTTCGACTCGTTCGCGCATGCCGCGCAGTCCGTTGCCTTCGCCGTTAAAACTGCCGCAGCCGTCATCGCGAATCTCCAGGCGGCAGGAGCCGTTCTGTTGCTCGAGGCGCATGCGGCACGATCGAGCCTTCGCGTGACGCACAACGTTAGTGACGGCCTCGCGCACTGCCAGTGAGAGCACGCTTTCCTGCACCGCTGGCAGTTTCATGGTGGTCGCGGAATCGCACTGCACGATCAGCCCTGCCGTTTCCAGCGTGGTCTTGGCTTGTGCCAACTCCGCCACCAGCCCCTGCGAACGATATCCGCGAATCGCATCGCGCACATCGGACAACGCCTGACGTGAAATCTGCTCAACTTCGCGGATTTCCTTTCCCGCCCGTTGCGGGTCGCGGTCCACCAGTTTGCCGGCAAGTTCTGACTTCAACGTGATCACCGACAGAGTGTGGCCGAGGACATCATGCAGATCACGCGCAATGCGCTCCCGCTCGGCAACTTTGGCCAGATTTTCGATTTCTTCATTCGCCTTGCGCAGCCTGCGGTTCATGCGGTTGCGCTCAGCGAAAAAGACATTCCCGGAGCCGATGAACACGGGAAATACGGCTGCCCAAAAAAGCTCCCACACACTTACATGGAGAAGAAATCCTTCAATCGCACCGATGGCCGCTACAACGCCCAAGCCTGCGATTGCCTTCCTTTGCGTGTCGACCATGAACGGCACCATGGCGGCCGCAAATATAAAAAACGTGCAACTCCCCGGATTAAAGGGAAGGTACAAAACTCCCAGAAGGACCATGCCGCCAACGTGCACCACGGGCCGAGGTCTCTCCAGCAGGAAGATTCCCCAGTACAGCACGAGAAATATGGCGGCTCCCACACCATCGAAGATCCATTGTCTGCGGCTGACATGTTCCGCGACGGGTTGCACGAAGAAAAATCCTAGATAAAGTACCCAGAGCAGAGGACCCCATCCGTGATCCCTGTCCCGAAGTACCGAGCGCAGCGGTCGCATTTTGAACGACCACCCGGGTGCCGTTGAACTCTCGTCGAACTCACGCGAACCTAAAAACGGCATGCTTTATTCTCAACCTTCCAGTCAATTCTGGCCAGTTCCAAGACTGGGTTTTGCAACGAACCACACCAACATCGCCGCGGGAATCAGCAGGCTCAGCCACTTCGCTCCACCGTAAAGAGCGGCCATTCCCAAAATAACGAGAATGATTGTCCAGAGGATCGATTTCTTCGAATTTGCACTCATACTCCACTCCTTGCAGATGCGACGCGCACTCCACAACACTGGGCGTCACATTCGGTTCACGGCTGCGCACGCCGATGACCCAGAGAGGTCGACACTTGTTGTTCTAACTCTGCGATCATCTTCGTTCTCTGTAGGCTTACAGATATCGGGAAATCAATCCGTGATTTACCGTTCGTCCAATTGCATCATCGCGGAAGACGAGAGGGCACACCAGTGCCATCCATCACGGTGTATTCGTGACAAATGTCATCCCCGATTTTCGGGGTCAGTATCTTGATTCAGGTTTCAGTCGAAGAAACCGCTCCGCTTTGAGGTATAAAGTGGCGGATCGGCAACGTTCCCCTTTTTGTTACGAAATCCGAACAATCACAGGAAATCCACACAACCAAGACTGACGCTGGGTCCGGAAGGTGGCACGTTGGGAAACCTCGATTTTATCGGCCTGACAAGCCCTCCGGACTGTTCGGAATTCGTAACACACCGCGCACACTGACTTTTTTGCACATTTCTACACCACAATGCCGCGCCCCTTTGGTATCATTCCCCCACTTTAAGTTTGGAGGTAACCAATGCTGCCGGCTGGTAAAAGCCTTCGCACGTTGCGCGAGAAACTTGGCCTCACCATGCGTGATGTCGAAAACTCGAGTGCGCGGGTTGCCGACAAATATCGCAACGAAGAATTTTCCATTCCTCCAAGCCGTCTCTCCGATATCGAGACCAAAGGGATTTTGCCCAGCATTTATCGCCTTTACACGCTATCGGTAATTTACCGCCGCGATGTTCGCGAGTTGATGTCCTGGTATGGCGTTGACCTGGGCAACATTGCCGCCGATCTCGGACTGGTGTCGCCGCCCAAATCGCATGTTTCCGAGGCGCTCGCGGGCGTTTCTTCGATGCAAGTTCCTGTACGCATGGATCCTGGCTTCGACGAGCGTCGCACCAGCAATCTTGGACGGATGGTCGAGCAGTGGGGACTGGTACCCGTCGCCTATCTCGCGCAATTTGCCAACACCGATTTCACTTACGGCTACGTCGGCACCCACGATTTCACGATGTATCCCATCCTGCCTCCAGGCAGTTTTATCCAGGTCGACGAATCCAAAAACAAGGTACTCGAGGGGTCGTGGCGCTCCGAGTATGAACGTCCTATCTATTTTGTGGAAACCCGCGAAGGCCACACCTGTTGCTGGTGCAGCATGCGCCGCGAGGAGATCATTCTGCAACCACATCCCCTGTCTCCAGTTCCAGTTCGCATCCTGCGTCACCCGCAGGATGCCGAGGTGCTCGGCCAGGTCGTGGGAGTTGCTATGAAATTGACCGAGTGGCACGCCCTCGATTCTTCTCCAAACTCGAAAGCGCCAGCAGCACTGAACTGAGGTGACTGGCGGCCGGTGAATCCTGCTGCTCGCCCGGCAATAAGTCCTCAAAACGCTTGCGCAAGCCCTCGACATAAGAGCGGGTTGTAAGCCCACTGCCTTGTCTCGATTCCTCCAAATCTTCGACCATCGACTGCAACGGCGTCCGTAACACTCCCGCCACAATCTCGGCATGGGCCGTCTTCAAGGCCCGCTCAGCCGATTCCGGACCGTGAACCAGTTCCATCCCCCAGTGCCCATACCGCCCCTGGGTTTGGCGCAAAGACGCCAAGTAGGCCAACTTGCCCAGCAGTCCCGAGACCGCCGCCAAGGTGGTTTCCTTCACGTCTTGTAGTGCGGATTTCAGCGTCATCTTGTTACGAATTCCGAAGGTTCATTGGCCTTTCGATACATTGTCCACCCCTCCACGGGGCATGAAACTATCACGGTCCACTCGCATTAACAAAGGAGAAAACAACCGTGAAACGTGTCCTATTAGTCCTCGCAACAGCCGTCCTGTTTCTCAACACTTTAGTAACACCCACCCCCGCTCGGGCTGATGGCGGCGGAACCGGCACGAATTGCAACGGCAGCACTGGGCTCTGCAAGCCCTAAGCTCTACGCTAACAATTATTATGCATGCACGATCGACCGAGCCGCACATATAGCTCACGATCTTACGAAAAACGAACAAGAATCCCTGAATATTGCCGCCTGCAGCGAATCGCGGTATAGTACCTGACCGCAATGCTGCAGGCGCATTCATTCCTTTGGAATTACTTTTGGGTCGCGCCCAATCTGTTTCTTCTTGTCCTCGCAATCCTTATCTGGAAGCGCGATCTACGGCGTCAATTTCCCATCTTTCTCGCCTTCACCATTCTGTCCGCGGCTGGACAACTCGCATTATTCTCCGCCGACGTCTCTCCGTCGGTGACGCCGGAGAACTTCTGGCGCATCGACTGGGCTACACTCCTGATTGAGAGCTTTTTTAAATTCCTTGTGATTGGCGAGATTTTCTCTCGCGTCCTCAAGCCCTATCCCTCAATTAGCAGACTGGGAAGGATTTTGGTCAGCGGACTTGGTGGTGCACTCGTCCTTGCAGCCGTGCTGGCGGCAGCCTACTCCCGTGGTGACGGCGCCTTCCAGGTGATCTCCGGAGCGCACCTGCTCGATCAAGCTACTTTCATGATCGAAGTTGGCGTAGTGGTTTTCCTCTTCCTTTTTGTAGCCTACTTTCGATTGACGTGGGATCGGCCGTCATATGGCGTGTTGTTGGGGTTGGGGATTTCTGCGTGTGTACATCTGGCCACATGGGCGGTCATGACGAATGCCGCGCCGACTGCCCATCAGCGCGTTCTTCTCGACCTCCTAAACATGGCTACTTATCACGCCTGTGTTCTTGTCTGGTTCTATTACTTGCTCGTTCCCGGAAAAGTTGTTGCGAAGTCTCCTGTTCCTCTGCTCGAGAACACTCTCGACGTTTGGAACCGCGAACTGGAACGTTTGGTGCATCCATGACTATTGCAATTCTTCTCGTTATCGCTGCGGCGTTGGCTCTGGCCTTCATTCTTGGCATCACTGTTGCCCGAAGCCTGCAGATTTCTTCGGGCTCGGGACTGGCAGGTCAAATACAGCCCCTCGATATCGAGGCCTTCCGCAATCTCGTCGATCCTCGGGAAGACGAATATCTGCGCCGACGCTTGACCGCCGCCGAGTTTCGCCTGGTCCGAAGGGAGCGTCTACGTGCCATGGCCTCCTACGTCCAGGTTGCAGGAAGAAACGCTGCAGTTCTGGTACGCATGGGACAAGCCGCAATGACCGGCGACAGCCAAACCACCGAGGCCGCGCGCCGACTGGTGGACAGCGCCCTCATGCTGCGCCGCAATGCCGCGTTCGCGCTTCTCCGGATCTACATTGCGCTGGCTTGGCCGAACTCCGGCTTGGCGGCCCTGCCCGTCCTTCAGGGCTATGAGCGATTGAACGGCGCAGCCATGTTGCTGGGCAGACTGCAGAACCCGGCAGCACCGGTTCGTATTTCAGCTCAATTGTGATCCGGATCACAAGCCGATGACCTGGGCAGCCGCCTTCTACGCACGCGGTATGTCCAAGAAACGGAATCAGGTAACTCGGTCGCCACTCACCTTTGTTTCCGACTTGTTTTCGCTCATCGTTCTGGTATAAAAACCACACTGGATTTGCTCGTCCCAGAACATTCGTGATTACCTCGCAATCCGCCGCTGGAATCGCCAGCGAAGCCTGCTCGCAGCCGCGAGTCCAAGGGAGAACCTCATGATCCGCACAACTAAAACTGCCTTCTTGAGTTTTGTCATTCTGCTGCTTTCCGCCATCGCGCTTGGTCAGGGAGGCGTTGCCACCGGCGATCTGCACGTGACTGTCAAAGACCCAACCGGGAACCTGGTCACGAACGCGACTGTGGTTGCTCACGATTTCGCGAAGGGTCTGGAGCGCATGGCCACGGGCGACGGCCTGGGTGGGTACAGTGTTCGCCAATTGCCTCCGGGCTCTTATTCGGTGACGATTGAGATGCCGGGATTCACCAAGATCGAAAACACAGGCGTCACGATCACAGTCGGGGGACTGGTGGAACTTCCGGTCGCTCTCTCGGTTGCAGGAACCAAGCAGGTGGTTGAAGTGAATGCGCAAGCGGATCTTGTCGAGACCTCGCGCAGTTCAACCACCGACACCATCGGCCAACGGCGCATCGACAATCTGCCCATCAATGGCCGCAACTACATCAACTTCACGCTCACCGATTCGCAAGTAGTGCGCGACAATGCACCCAACCTCGGCGCCGCCCCCACTTCGGGCCTCAACATGAGCGGCCAGCGCGCGCGTTCGAACCTGGTCAACGTTGATGGCGCCGACGCCACCGATAACTCGGTGAACGGCGTTCGCTCCACCGTGTCCCAGGAAGCAGTGCAGGAATTCCAGATCATCACCAACAATTACGCGGCGGAATACGGGCGAGCCGCCGGCGGCGTGGTTAACATCATCACGCGTTCCGGATCCAACGACTTTCACGGCGACGTCTTCGGCTACCTGCGCAATCGCAACTTCCAGGCAGTTAACCCATTTAGCACCGTCCCCAACCCGGCGTATACGCGGGTGCAGGCGGGCGTGGCTTTTGGCGGAGCCATCAAGAAAGATAAGACCTATTACTACTTCGCCTACGAAGTCACGCGACGCCATGAAACCGGATTTTCCAGCATCGGCCAGGGAAATTTCGGATTTCTCCCTTTCGACACCACGCAAGTCGGACTGCCGTTCGGCACGCTACAACTCACATCGGCCCAAGTCGGGTTCCTCACCAATCCCAGCGTCCTTGGCCTGGAGCAGTCGAATCCTCTGTTCGCGCAAGAGGTGGGCAAATACGCGGCATTGGTTGGAGCGTCCTCAGGCCAGGCAGTGAACGGAGCATGGCCGACTCGCTTGGTTCAGGGTTCGACCTTCGGATTGCTCTCCAGTTGGGCAGGTTTTCCGACGTCCTGTGCTCCCCCCGGACCTTGCGCCCCGGTTCCGGGCTCTTACCAAACTCTGGCCTCGCAGACTGGAAACTTCCCCGTGTTTGAAGGAACCAGTCTCTATTCGCTGCGTCTCGACCAGAACATAGGAGCCAGCCATCGCTTGACGCTGCGCGCCAATGTCAGCCCCAGCACCGTCACCGGCATCGAAGTCAGCGGCCAGGACCAACCGTTCGGGCAGAATGCTTACTCACGCACTTCGGAACAGACCTATCGCGACGTCACCGGCGTTTTTCAGGACACCTGGACTATCGGCAGCAACAAGGTCAATGAGTTTCGTTTTCAATATGCCCGCCGCGGACTTTCGTATTTCTACAACACGGCGATTCCCGGCGGTTCCGACCCGGCGGTAAACATTCCAGGCTTCGCCTATTTCGGCCGCGAACCCTATTCCTACATTCAGCGAACCGAGCAGCGATACCAGTTCACCGACAATTTCTCCTGGACGGTCGGCCGCCACAACATGAAGTTTGGCGGAGACGTGAACTACCTTCCGCTGAAAGCCGTCTTCACCGTGAATTACGGTGGCGTCTACGACTTTGGCAGCTTCAGTTCCTCTAATTTGGGCTTCGTTTCCCCGATTCCCAACACTCCGTTTCCCGATCTCTCGCCGGTGCAAGCTTACGGAGCCGGCCTGCCCGGAGATTTCATCCAGGGCTTGGGTAGTCCCAGCGATTCGTTCAAGAACATTCCCATCGGCGCGTTCTGGCAGGACTCGTGGCGCGTCAACCCAAAGCTCACACTCAACTACGGCATCCGCTATGACGTGGAGATTCCCCCAAAATTCAAGCCCCCGCAAGGCCTCGCATTGCCTGCCTACAATCTGCTGGGATTGCAAAAAGGGATTCAGACCGACAGCAACAACATCCAGCCGCGCATCGGCGTGGCTTGGGATCCCAGCGGCAATGGCAAAACCGTGGTGCGCGCGTCCTATGGCATGTTCTATGACCACCCGCTGCTCGGCCTCTACTTTCTCGGCGACGCTTCCGACGGTTCCTCCAGCGGCCAGCTTGCGTTTGCCGGCACCGCACCTTGCTCGGGCGCAGGCAATCCAAGCAATCTGAATGCGATTCCTATTTTCCAGGGACTCTTGCCTTCAGCGACTGGCTCCACGGCGTCGCCATGCTCGCCAACGGCCAACCCGGCGGTCCTCGGGGCGCTCAACTACCTTCCCAACCAACAGCAATTTCAAGCCCTGAACTTTCCTCAATCCATTTTTCTGAACCAGAACTATCTCAATCCATCTACATTCTTGCCGCTGGGATTCCAACCTTTCGGGTATCCCCAATCTAAGAACTTCGTCTACGCCTACTCGCAGCAGGCGAATGTTACCGTCGAACGCGATCTCGGCGGCGGATTCGCTCTCAGTCTGGCCTATAACTTCAATGGCGGACGTCACCTGAACCGTCCCATCAATGCCAACACAGTACGTGGTGACTTGATGGTCGCCAACTTCAATGCCGCACTCGCCGCTGGTCAAACCCCCGCCAGCCCTTTCACCGTGGGTAGCGGAGCCGCTCCTTGCGGCAACGGCGCGCTTGGTCCCTGGGTTAATTCCGCGCTGATGAATTTCTTCCGCCCGGGCGGCCTGAATCCTTCGATTGCCGGAGCTCTTATCGCCGCTGGACCATCCGCAATCCCGTGCGTACAACTCGCCGAATCGATCGAAAGCGGTCTCACCAGCCAGGGATTCAACGCGAACTGTGCTCCGACAGTCACCGGTGGATTTGGCGGCTGCGTCCCCTTCGGCGACATGGACGCGAACTACTCCAATGGCAGCTCGATCTACCACGGCTTCACCACCAACCTGCGCAAGCGGTTCAGCCAGCATTACGAGTTCCTCGCGTCCTATACGTGGTCGCACTCCATCGACGACTCCACCGACCTGCAATCCACGCTCACCCCGCAGGACAGCTTCTTCCCCGGCCTCGATCGCTCCACTTCGCTCTTCGACCAGCGTCATCGCTTCGTCTTCAGCGGCGTCTACCAGACGGGCAAGGTGGGCAGCGGCTTTGTGCGCAGAGTCTTCAGTGACTGGACAATCGCCCCGCTCCTCGATGTTGCTTCCGGCCGGCCCTTCAACATCATCACCGGAAACGGAGACAACCTGCAGCTGTCGTCGCTGACAGGTCGTCCCAATACCACGGTCAGTCCCGCGTGCGGTGCGTCGTTTAAGTCCAAGTACTCGCCTTCGGGTTCGCTGCAGGAACCTTGCATCAACGGCTTCGTCGCCACGCTGACCACGCCTACGCTTCTGCAACTCGACGGCAATCTGGGCCGCAACGCCGGCATCCAGCCCTGGACGGTATTCAACGATATGCGAGTTGCCAAACGCATCTACTTCGGCGAACGCATCAGCCTGGAACTGATTGCCGACATGTTTAACATCGCTAACAAAATGAACGTAGCCGCCGTGAGCCCGCTCTGCAGCAGCACCTCCTGCAACGCAGGCGAGGCCACCGCCGCCTACGATCCGCGCCAATTTCAGTTCGCCATGAAGCTGTACTGGTAGGCGCGCGAGGCGACGCGGTTCCGCATCTTGTCATCCTGAGGCGGGCGCACTTTGCCCGCCGAAGGACCTATGCACTCTGCCAATCGCCGCCCCGTGCATTTGAAGCAGATCGGAAGACGCAGTGGTTCCACTGTGCGAATTTTGTGTTCACACATCACAGACAAGTCAAGCTGCGATGTGAAATCCTCTTGAACTGTCATCCCGAGCGAAGCAAAACGATGAGCGAAGCGAATCCTTTTGCGCAGTCGAGGGATGACAGAACTTCAACAACTTCCGTTCAAGGTCTAGCGTCCTAACCTGGTGTTAAACTTTCCGTTCACTCATCCTTGCCCGGAGTTCCTTTCACAATGTCTGAACCGCAAATGCCCACGGCGCGCACGCGCGTGGTCCGCGAACCCAAGCGTGGCGCTTATGATCGCGATATCGTCTATCGCATCCTCGACGAGGGCTTCCTCTGCCACGTCGGCTTCGTCGTCGATGGACAGCCTTTCGTCATCCCAACCTCATACGGCCGCAAGGATGCCAGCCTCTACATTCACGGCTCGGCGGCCAGCCGCATGCTCCGCCAGATGCAGAACGACGGCGCGCCCGTCTGCGTCACCGTCACTTTGCTCGACGGATTGGTGCTGGCCCGATCCGTCTTTAATCACTCCATGAACTACCGCTCGGTGGTGATCCTGGGCAATGCAACTCTGGTCGACGATCCGGAAGAAAAGATGGCAGCTCTGAGAATCCTGGCGGAACACATTCTGCCCGGCCGCTGGGACGACGCGCGCCAACCCAACGACCGCGAACTCAAGGCGACCTCGGTGCTGCGTGTCCCCATCGAAGAGTTTTCCGCAAAAGTCCGCACCGGCCCTCCCATCGACGACGAGGAAGACTACGCGTTCCCCACGTGGGCAGGAGTCCTCCCGCTGGAGATGGTGGCAAGAAATCCAATTGCCGACGCAAGACTGCTGCCGGGAAAAGAAACGCCCCAGTACTTGCGAAACTACCGCCGCAAAGAGTAGCGCCGGCAACTTGCCGGCTGTCGCGTGGGCGTCCCGCCCACGCAGGTTGATGCTGCTGCCCGTCCCCCTTTTTGCTTTCTCCGGCTTCTACCCGGCCGCCGCGCCAACTTCCCCTTGACCAAATCCTCGAATTTCGCTATTCTTTACCATAAGGTAAAGAAGTAAAGATGAAGCATCATTCCAGCACAATCAGCATTAAAGGTCAGGTTACCGTTCCCCAAGAGATTCGCGACCGCCTTGGTCTCTCTCCGGGCGATCGCGTTGAGTTCGTCGTTGAAGGAGACCGTACGATGATTCGTCCGTCCCGATCGGAGGAAGATCCGTTCGAGAAATACAGAGGTATTCTGAGCCCGTTCCCCGGGGGCGAAAAGGGCATCAAGGCTTGGATCAACGACATGCGCAGCGACGAAGATTAGAGTACTGTTCCGCTGATGAGGACCGCACTCGACTCCAACATTCTCTCCTGTCTTTGGTCGAACGAGGCCAGCGCGGCACGTGTCCAGGTTGATTTAAGAAGTTCACGCGCGCAGGGCGGCATCGTGGTTTGCGCCCCCGTTTATGTTGAATTGTTGGCGCACCCTCTGGTCTCGCCCGGCTTCGTCGATCGATTTCTAGCGGAAACAGGAATCGCCGTGGAGTTTGATCTGGATGAATCGATCTGGCGCAAAGCTGCGGAGGGCTTCGTGGCTTACGCTCACCGCAGGCGCCGCGCTCGCGGTTCGTCGCCAAAACGCTTGCTTCTGGATTTCATCATCGCCGCTCATGCCCTTCTGCGCGCCGACCGTTTGTTGACGCTCGATCCGACGCGCTACCGCCAGGACTTTCCCAAACTTCGGATTGTCTGACGGCTCCCCACGACACTAGAGGCGACTCCCAGCGACCTTGCGCGATTCCGTGTCGCGGGGCGCCGGGGTCGCTTCCGTCAGGGTAAAGAGTAGCGCCGGCAACTTGCCGGCTGTCGCGTGGGCGTCCCGCCCACGCAGGCAGGATGCCAGTCGCCGAGGCGTCGGCGCTACGGAATCAGCAGCAGTTTCCCGGTAGTCTTGCGTCCTTCCAGATCACGATGCGCTCGCTGCGCTTCGGCCAGTGGATATTTGTGTTCAATCCGCAACTTCAGTTTGCCGGCCGCGATCATGCCAAACAACGCCGCCGCCCGCGCCATCAATTCCTCTCGGGTCGCAACGTAGTTACCGAGAGACGGACGAGTCAGGAACAACGATCCCTTCTGCGTGAGCACGATCGGGTCAAATGGCGGCACCGCGCCGCTCGATCCACCGAACAGCACCATCATCCCGCGCGGCCGCAAGATGTTCAGCCCTTTCTCGAACGTTGTTTTCCCCACCGAATCGTAGACCACGTCGATTCCCTTGCCGCCAGTCAGCCGTTTCGTTTCAGCTTCGAAATCGGCTTGCGTGTAGAGAATGATTTCATCGGCCCCAGCCTCACGCGCCAGCTTGGCCTTCGCGTCAGTCGAGACGGTAGCAATCACGCGCGCGCCAATGTGGTGCGCCATCTGCACCAGCAGTCCTCCTACGCCGCCGGCCGCGGCATGCACCAGCGCCGTCTCGCCGCGCTTCAGCGGATAGCTATCGTGCGAAAGATAATGCGCCGTCATTCCCTGCAGCATCACCGCCGCGGCCTGCTCGTCGGTCACGCCCTCAGGAATCGCAACCAGGCGATCCTCCGGCACGGCTACATATTCCGCGTACGATCCCATCACGCCAGTCCACGCCACGCGATCGCCGTTCTTCACCAACGTGACGGCGCTGCCCACAGCGTTGACGACGCCCGCGCCTTCCTGGCCCAGGACAAATGGCAGCGCAACTTTGTATCTGCCCTCGCGCTGGTACACGTCGATAAAGTTCACTCCCGCGGCGGTCGCTTTCACCACCGCCTCATTCGCCTTCGGCTGCGGCACCGGCAAGTCCACCAGTTCCATCGCCTCCGGCCCGCCAGTTTGTTTCACTTGAATAGCTTTCATGGAATTTTCGATTCGCGATCCCGCCGGATGGATTCCGGCAACAGGGATTTTACACGCCGCCAGGAGGGGCTGTTGACTTCCCCTGTGCTCCTCGGTGTCCTCTGTGGTTGATTATCGCGTCGAGGGCGAGGACGCCCTCGAGACAGCCGGCAAGATGCCGGAGCTACCAAAGTCCGGGCGTGCCTCAGAACCTGCTAGACTGGCACGTCTTCGCACAAGGAGGCCTGCATGGCCGAGAGAAAGCCCCAGACGTTTGCCAACCACACCCGCTGGGATCCGCCGTTTCATTTCTTTGTCATCCCAATCTTCGCGATTGGGCTGATCATGACCCTGATTCATTTTTTCGCGCATATCACCGAGGGCGACCTGCGCGAGCACGTTCACGCCTTCCTGCTGATTTTGCTGGCGCTGGCTTTTCTGATCCTGGCATTCAAGACTCGCCTCTACGCGCTCAAGGTGCAAGATCGCGTCATCCGCCTGGAAGAGCAGTTACGCATGATGCGGTTGCTGCCCGAACCCTTGCGCTCCCGCATTCCCGAGTTGACGGAAGGCCAACTCTGCGGACTGCGTTTCGCGTCCGACGCCGAACTTCCGAAACTGGTCGAACGCGCCCTCAACGAGAAGCTCTCACGCACCGACATCAAAAAGTCGATTCAAAACTGGCGTCCCGACTACTGGCGCGTGTGACAACAGAAGTCGGACCTCGGGAACTTAGTCTTTACCCCTCAGACCTTGGACCACAACCGTCGCCCTTCGGAGGCCACAGGCGGAATACCGGCGGTCAAAACGCGTAATGCCTGCTAACGACGGTTACGGAATTGGGAACTGGTCAAGGCACGGTCGTTCCAGTAGCCCGATATTGGCGACCGACTTTGGCCACACTTGTCCGTTGACGCCCCGCATCCGCGGACTCTACCGTCTCCGCATGACTAAGACTGAATACCTCGCCGAATACGACGGAATCGTCAAGACCATGCAGATGTATATTGACGGGAGCAAGCAGGGCAAGAGCGAGCTAATGCGGCCCGCCTTCCACCCGGATGCATCCTTCTTCGGCTACTCCGGGGAGCAACTCGCGGTCGGAACCCAGTTCCTCTTTGACTGGATCGACAAAAACGGACCCGCGCCCAAGATCGAGCCGCGGGTGGTTAGCGTGGACATCCTCGATTCGATCGCTGTGGTTCGTCTTGAGGTCGCTGGCTGGTCCGGTAAGCTGGCTGGCTCTGGGGTCCGCATGTCCGACCTGTTCACGCTCCTCAAAACGCCGAGTGGGTGGAAGATCATCCAGAAGGCGTTTCACTGGCACGCCGCAGGAAGCAGTTTAGCGGCATAGCCCTCTGGTATAGTCTTCCGCGAGGGGTTGGTATGCCTGAGCGGAACACTCCACAGAAAACTCTGGAGTCGTGGAAGCAGATCGCGGCCCACCTGGAGCGCAGCGAACGCACCGTCCGGCGCTGGGAAGCGACTGAGGGACTTCCAGTCCACCGCCGCGAGCACGAACGGCAAGATACCGTCTTTGCTTACAGGCATGAAATCGAATCCTGGACCCGCTTGCGCACCAAGTGTCCCGACGCAATCCCGAGCGAGGATGCCGGTAGTCTTGCCCCGGCCAAACCTGTCGCGAACGCCTACCTTTCCGAGCACGACGCGATCACCCGCACCATGCACTGCTATATCGCGGGCGCTCGCGCTGGCGACGGCGATCTGATGCGGTCGGCTTTTCATCCTTTTGCCACTATTTCCGGCTACTGTCAAGGTGTGGAATATAGCGGCTCGGTGGAGCACGTGTTCCAGTGGGTCACCGAGAACGGCCCAGCACCGAATATCAATCCGCGCTTTGCACGCATCGAAATCGTTGAGAGCATTGCCGTCGTTCATCTGGAAGTTCAACACTGGTCAGGTAAGTTGGCCGGCGCCAATGCCCGAGCTTCCGACGTATTCACCTTGCTCAAGTGGAATGGCGAGTGGAAGATCACGCATAAACTCTTCCACTGGCACGACCAATGAAGGCCGTCGACCCTGTCTGGATGATAGACAAACAGGAAGGTGTTTCGAGCTTCCAACTGGAGCAATCCTCTCAACTGACCGAAACATCGCCGTTACACTCAATGACCCTGCGAAGGGGATTTTGAGCGTTATCGCCGATTGCGCTCAAAAACCCCCGGTCGGGGGTCGGTGAGTGTAACCGAGATTTTTCGTCAATTGGTCTCTGCATGTGCCGCCAGACCCTGAGCCATCATTGACTTGCCCCACCCTTGATCCTAAGATCTCAGCTCAATGATCGGCCAGACAGTCTCACACTATCGCATCATGCAGAAAATCGGTGGCGGGGGGATGGGTGTGGTTTACAAGGCCGAGGACACCCAGCTCGGCCGATTCGTAGCCTTGAAGTTTCTTCCCGACGACGTAGCGGGAAACCAGCTGGCATTTGATCGCTTTCGGCGAGAAGCAAGGGCAGCGTCAGCCTTAAATCATCCGAACATCTGCACCATTCACGAGATCGGCGAGCATGATGGCCGACCGTTCATCGTAATGGAGTTTTTGGAAGGCAAGACACTTCGCGAACTAGCTTTCGGGCGCCCGCTGGAAGTCGGACGTTTGCTTGATCTCGGACTTGAGATTGCCGATGCTCTCGATGCCGCACATTCGAAAGGCATCGTTCATCGCGATATGAAACCGGCAAATATCTTCGTCACCGACCGCGGTCACGCCAAAATTCTTGATTTTGGTCTGGCGAAGATGGGCGCGGCCAGCTCCGACAAGCTCACTTCTGCTCCGACGCTGACGGAAGAACATCTGACCAGCGCGGGCAGTACCCTCGGAACCGTGGCGTATATGTCGCCAGAGCAGGCGCTTGGCAAAGAACTCGACGCGCGAACGGATCTCTTCTCATTCGGAACGGTGCTTTATGAAACAGCTACCGGCATGCTGCCCTTCCGGGGAGAAACTTCGGCGGCGATCTTCGATGCGATCCTGAACAAGGCCCCGGTGCAGCCATCGCGGATCAATCCGGAAACTCCCGCTGAATTGGAGCGGATTATCAATAAGGCTCTGGAAAAGGACCGCGAGGTTCGCTATCAGAGTGCGGCTGAGATTCGAGCCGATTTGAAGCGCCTGAGGCGCGACACGACCGGCCGATCCGCCATTACAACAGCGCCCGAATTAGCACTCGCGGCGATGCCCCAGAAACAAGCGAGCAGTGCAATTGCCGGGAAGACGGATAGTTCTGACTCGCAGGTGATGGCCGCGTTGGCCAAAAAGCATCGCAAGACTCTGCTTGTCGCGGGGGGCGCGACCGTTGTTATGATTGCGGTGCTCGCATACCTGTTCCGCCCGTCGCTGCCGCCACCCCAGCTCTCAGGCTACACACAACTCAGCCATGACGCCGTCAACAAAGGGCTGATCGGAACCGACGGTTCGCGGTTGTATGTTTACGACGGTAGCGTTGGGCCTGCGCAGATGTCGGTTAATGGAGGCTATCTCGCGCCCATTAAGGGGGTTCTGCCAGGCAACCCCTTCGGGATCTTCAACATTTCGCCGGACGGATCCAAACTGCTCGTCGGTGAACTGAAAGGATTGAGCGGCGCTTCGACGCCAATGTGGGCATTGCCGACGCTCGGCGGCTCGCCCTCCCGGCTGGCGGACCTCCAAGGGACAGGCGGCACATGGTCCCCTGATGGCCAAAAACTGATCTTTACGAACGACACGACGCTCTATCTTGCTAACGCCGACGGAACCGCCTCCCGCAAGCTGGCCGATCTCCCGGGTCCTTTAGGGGCGGCGGGTATCGTTGACGCCACTTCACCCGCCTGGTCGCCCGATGGCCAAAACATCGCCCTGAACCTATACGATGCTAAAACACAACTCCCCGACCTTTGGGAGGTGTCCGCGGAGGGCACCAATCTTCACAAGATGTTTCCCGGCTGGCATACAGGCACGGGCAATTGCTGTGGCTCCTGGACGCCGGATGGCAAGTATTTTGTATTTGAGTCGGGAGCGCAGATCTGGGCGGCGCGTGAGGAGGGAAGCCTCTTCCACAAGGTCAATCGCCAGCCTGTGCAACTCACCGCTGGTACTGTCTCCTACAGTTTTCCTGTGCCCGGAAAGGATGGCAAAACGCTTTTCGCTATTGCCGGATTCAGGCGTGCCGAAATTCAACGCTACAACATCAAATCGAAGGCCTTTGAGTCTTTTATGGGAGGCCTCTCGGCACAGGATTTGGACTTCTCGAAAGATGGGCAGTGGGTCGCTTACTCGTCTTATCCGGAAGGAATTCTCTGGCGAAGCAAACCGGACGGCAGCGAAAAACTCCAGCTCAGTTCATCTCCGATTTACGCCTCGCTGCCCCGGTGGTCGGTTGACGGAAAAACAATTGTGTTTTACGACGTGCAACCGGGCAAAACCGTGCGCATCTATGAAGTGCCAGCCGTCGGCGGCGCACCGCAGCCCTTATTGCCCAACGATAGTGGCCCCCAGGCCGATCCTTATTGGTCTCCGGACGGCAAGTCGCTCATCTTTGGTGGTACCGGCGGCGGCGGCGGTCCAACCGTGATTCGGATCCTGAATATGAACACACACCAGATCGAGACTGTGCCGGGCTCAGGCGGGCTTTTTTCTCCTCGTTGGTCGCCCGACGCGCGCTATCTTGTCGCGATGCACGGCGATTCCACCGGACTCTCCCTCTTCGACTTCAAAACCCGAAAGTGGACGATGCTGGTGCCCGATATCGTCGCCTATCCCTGCTGGTCGCACGATGGGCGGTATCTCTATTTCCAGCGGCTCGGTGACAAGTCGGATGTGGTTCGGATGGCCGTGCCGAATGGAAAAATCGAGCAGGTTGTGAGCCTGAAGGGATTTTCGCAGACCGGAATCTATGGCTTTTGGCTTGGGCTTACCCCCGACGACTCGGTGCTTGTTCCCAAAGACGCCGGCACACAAGAAATTGTCTCGATGGGCTGGACGTCGCCTCAATGATCCTGCGCATTAGACTCGGAAGTAACCACGTAATTATTTTGTCTGGAAGTCAGTTTCTGAAATCAGGCGTGGGTGTTGAAAAAATCCCTCAACGGAACGCCTTTTCATCTGCGAGCATGCGTCGCCGGTTTTCTAGTCTTCGTTCGACTAAGTGGTGGCCGGCAGAACCGGTGTTATCGGCTGACTGAGGAAGCGCACTAATCGCTTGATGTTCTGAGCCACCGCCGCCAAGAAGAACTGCTCGCGCACGAACTTCAGGCGTCGTAAGCGCAAGCGACGCAGCCCGATCTGATTCTTGAGTTCCGCAAACAAGGCTTCCACCTTCTTTCTTTGCCGCTGGGCGCGAGCAAACTCTGGCGTGTTGGCTAACTCCCGTGCACGTTGCCGGGCAGACTCGTGCTGGTGGATGTTCAGAGAGCGAAAAGCGGCACTGGTGCACTGCGGTCGGAGCTCACAGGCGCCACAACGTTTGCGCGTTCCGATGTAGTTAAAGGCGCGATTCCGATAGACTCGACCGCCATAGTTCAGTGGCTGGCCAGCGGGACAGATATAGCGATTGTGTTCCGGCTCGTAAGTGAAACGCTCGGGCCCGAAATAGGGACTCCTTTTTCTGTGGATGCTGTCGCGGGTTCGCATGTAAGGAGTGATGTTTCGATCCGCCAACCACTGCAAGAAATCCCCGTTTCCGTATGTCGTGTCGGCCGTCACCGATTCCGGCTCGCGTCCTTGCCACGCGGTGAAGCCGGTCAGCATGTCTTGCGCGGCTACCGTCTCCTGGCTCATGCGCGCCGCCGTGCCCGGAACGCCAACGATGACACAACTCTTGTTATCCACCAGATAGTTGTCGTAGTAACCGAGGCGCGCTGGCGTGCCGCCCTTGGTGGCGTAGGTGGAATCAGGATCGGTGGTCGACACCTGATCCTGTTCATGCACGGGTTCTTCCACCGGATTCTGCTCTTCCACTTCCTTCAGGTACTGGCGCACGGTCTGGTGAATCTGAGCCGCCTCGGCGAACTGCTCCCGCGGAATGCGGCTCTCCTTGGCGGCATTCGCCTCCACGAAACTGCCGTCCACCGACAGGTGCTTGCCCTCGACCAGTCCCACTTCCACACACTGCCGCACGATCTGTTCGAACAACTGCTCAAACAACTTCGATTGCTGAAACCGCCCATGCCGGTTTTTCGAGAACGTGGAGTGATGCGGAATTTCCTGATCGAATCCCAAGCCCGCGAACCAGCGCCACGCCAGGTGCATGCGCAGTTCCCTCCACCAGCTTGCGCTCACTGCTGATGCCGTACAAATAGCCGATCAACAAAATGCGCAGCAGAAGTTCGGGATCAATCGACGGTCGTCCGGTTTCGCTGTAGCTGTCTTTCAGTTGCCGCCGCACAAACTCAAAGCTGATGTGCTTGTCGATCAGCCGCAACAGGGGGGTTTCAGGAACCTGATCTTCCAGGCGGAAGTAATAGAACAGCGCTTCAGAGCGGTCGGGTTGCCCCATCATGATCAGCAGGCCTCCGACGGTCAGAATCCAACAAAGCATGGGCAGGATCACTTTCTTCTAACATGCTTATGCTGAATCTCATCCTGCTAATCGAAGTGACTTTTTCAACACCCACGCCTGTTTACAACATTCATTATCCCTTAGAGAAATGCAGCACCAGAAAGAGCCACAATCTCCCAGCGCTGGTTGCGTTGCCGTCGCCACACTGCCAAATACTTTCCATTCATTTCATGGTGTCCCGCATCGTCCACCCAAATTGCTTTCCATCCTCCAGTAACGTATCCAAGCTCTCCCGCTGTGTCGGCCACAACGCTGTCGATTGTCATTGGATGGCTTGAGTTCCTATCCGCGAATGAGCTTTCCCAATTGCTGAGGATCCCCGTCCGCCCAACTGTAGTATGCGAGTACGGGGCGAACGTTATTGCGTCCTCGCTATAGTAGGCTGTCGCTGCCTTGGCATTATTGTTGTTTAGAGCATCTAGCCACCTTGCTGCGGATTGCGCGAGACTTGGATGGTTCAAGTCTGACGTGCTTTGAATTGACAGCGAAAGCGCCATTACGACGACAAGGGAACCATGAACTCGCATTGCCGCCTCCTGACCCCGCCGCGCGGCAGTATAGCAGCACTCGGAAACCTTCCTCGATTGTCGTAATATCGCCATAGCACTCATTTAGACCCGCCGCCTCCGGTGTCCAGACCCAAGGCCCGAAAGTCGGGTGCCGGGCTAGTAAGGCCGTAAGAAAAAAGGCCGAACCCTTTGCCGGTTCGACCTCCGCTCGACACAACAGTAAAGTGAAGCTGTCTCTCCGCTACAAACAGACGACCGCGTTCACTCAGCTACCGGATAACATAATTGTTAACAATCCCAATGACAGTTCAATTCTGAACAGTTTTCAAAAAATACGCATCTGGACCAGCTAAAGAACGCAATGCGGAGGGCAAGGGCAGCTTGGCTACGGCTTTACACTTCTTTGGCTAGGAAACATGGCGCAGTCATGCTCGTTAAAATCCTTCTTCACGTGCGTCGGCGGTTTCTCGGACAATTCCATTCCCGGATTCGTTAGGAGCCAGTTGCACTCCGAACACCCCCAAGCGGCAAAGTTACTGTTTTCTAACCAGACAAGCTCCCTAGCCATGGCCGAAAATTCTCCCCACGGGACCGTGCCGATTACCACTCCTGCTATGTAGTCACGGGATGAGCTTAATTGCTCAGCCTGTAAGCCTAAGAAAGGCTAATGTCGTGACTGTTCCTCTCCCAAGAGGCATTTATGTCCGACTTTGGTTGGGTTCCACGCTGTGCGGTCTGCCGAAACTCCGTAAACTTAAAGGTAAGCAAGACAGATGAATATGGGCGGGCGGTCCATGAAAGGTGCTACGTCTGGAGCCTTCTATCAAAGAAGCCAATTTCGGCGGCGACGTCCGACCACGCGCGTCCACTTGCAACTCGCCGGTCATACCTAGGTGGGCCGCTGCTCGGCTAATTGTTGAAAGATCCCACAGCACTCATCCACCACGAGACCAGATAGCTTTCCCGCGCTCACCTGTGTAATCGCTCTCGGGCCGACTCAGGCGGCTCGTGTCTTCGCCGAGGACAGGCAGGCCGTCACCTCACGCAGAACCTGCTCGTAGTCAGCGGCTATCGCTCGCTCCACATGAAGACGAGCACCTTTCACGCCTGCTTCTTGCGCCAACCTCTTGAATTCACTCTGAAGAAAGACTTCCAACTGCTTCGGTGTCAAGACGGCAATGGGAACAGTAGCGGACTGACCGGTCTCGGTCTCGATCTTCACGCGGTATGGTGATTCGGACTGTTGCGCTTCCGGATTCATGCGACACTCCCCCTTATAATCGACGAAAGCGGCTGGCAACGATCCTCGCATTTTATCGCGTCCCACCGTTATCGCGCGCGATGCGGGGAAATAGTTAAGGCACGTCGGCACTCGTGGATTCAGATCGCCCTTTCGCACAGAACCCTTCAGTAAGCGGCTGAGAGATTCGTACCAGTTGAGCCGACGACGGTTGGGGCAAAGGGCGACTTTCGGTTCTAAGCCCGACAACCAGGAGCGCAAAAGCGATCATCCAATTTTGGAAGTCCAAGGTGCGGAGTCGAAGGTCTGGCTCTCCAGTAACAATCAGGTCTGATGCCGAAAGTAACCGCCTCTGGTGCCTTTTCGGCGTTGACCCGATCGAGACCACCGAGTACGATTTGATAGAATTCACCGGACCTTAACCCCAACGGAGATGCACGTATCTCATAGAGAAGTATGCGATTAGCAAAGCTCTATGTCCGGACTGCTTTTCTCGCCGCTTTGGCCTTGGCCGCTTGTGCCTGCCAAACCGCGCAGAAGCCGGCCTCGCTGTTGCCGCCGGGGAAAGCGCCCGCGCTCCGACAAACGACGCCCGCCGCGCAGGCTCCGGCAGCCGCAGCCTCGCCTCAAACTCCGGCCGAGGATACGAAACCTGAAAAAGCTTCCCAAATAGAATCCAGTCCTGCGGCCGAACCCGCTGGCGTTCCCGCTGCCGATCCGGTCGCCGCGCTCATCACCCGTGCGGAAAAAGAATACAAAGCCGGATTGGCCAACCAGCAAGCGGGCAAAACGGATGAGGCCAAGCAGAATTTCGACAACGCGCTCAACACGCTGCTGAGCAGCAATCTCGACATCCGCTCCGACCAGCGCCTGCAGGATGAATTCGACCGCATCGTTCAAGGGGTCAACGAACTTTATCCCGGTGGAACCACCACCGACGCCGACTCGCAACAGCAGCAGAAGTCGGAACCGGCACCCATCGACGAGACCAACGGCCTGACGCCCACGCCCGATGCCAACGTCAAAGCCAAGGCCCAGGCCGAGATCAAGAACACGCATTCTGACCTGCCGCTGATGATGACCGACCAGGTCGCCGGCTACATCACGTACTTCTCTAATCGCGGTCGCGAAAACTTCGAGCGCGCCTATGCCCGTTCCGGCCGCTATCGCGACATGATTATCAAGACCCTGAAGGAAGAAGGCCTGCCGCAGGATTTGATCTATCTGGCGCAAGCCGAGTCCGGCTTCCACCCACACGCGGTATCGCGCGTGGGCGCACGCGGCATCTGGCAATTCATGGGCAGCCGCGCCCGCGGATACGGCCTCTCCCACAATATGTGGGTCGATGATCGCCAGGATCCTGAGAAATCCACACGCGCCGCCGCCCGCCATCTGAAAGATCTCTATAACCAGTTCGGCGACTGGTATCTCGCCATGGCCGCTTACAACTCCGGCCCAGGCACGGTGCAGGCTGCCGTGAAGCGCACCGGCTACGCCGACTTCTGGGAACTCTACCGCCGCAACGTTCTTCCGAAGGAAACGCGTAACTACGTGCCCATCATTCTGGCCGTGACCATCATGACCAAGAATCCGTCACAGTATGGCTTGGACAGCGTGGTGATGGAGCACCCTGCGGACTACGACATCGTCACCGTCAACTATCCCGTGGATCTGCGACTCGTGGCCGAATGCGTCAACTCCACCTCGAGCGAATTGCAGGATATGAATCCCAGCCTGCTGCGCATGACCACTCCGCGCACGGGCAAGTTTGAGTTGCACTTGCCGGCGGGAACCAAAGAGCAATACGAAGACGCGATCGCCGAAATTCCGTCTGACATGCGGCTCTGGTGGCGCTATCACACGGTTCATACCGGCGACACGCTGGCCTCGGTGGCGCGCAACTATCACACGACGGTCAAATCCATCGTCGCCACGAACCATCTTGACGACAACGAACTGCAACCCGAAGCCAAGCTGATTATTCCGGTCACGCCTGGCAAGCATCCGCTTAGCGACACCCCAACCTACGCCCGCCGCATCACGCGCTACAAGGTTCATCCCGGGGACACAATCGAAAGCGTCGCGGACAACTTCGGCATCTCGCCGCAGATGCTGCGCCGCTGGAACGGCATTCACGGCGACAGCCTTCGCGGACGTAGAATTCTGGCGCTACACTTGCCCATTTCTCCGGGCGCGCAGGATGCAGCGGTAGCATCCTCGCGGCCCAAGTCCAAGCACCCGAAAGCCACGGAAACCGCCACCGCCAAGCCACCCGCCACCAAGTCAGCCAAGATCGACCGCGAAACTACCACTGCAGTCGTGCACCACAAAGTGAAGCACGGCGAAACTCTCTACTCCATCGCCAACGCCTACCGCACCACCGTCGCCGCCCTGAAACGCGATAACCGCAACGTGGCTGTAATCCGCCCAGGCATGATCCTGATCGTGCAATCCTCCAGATAACGTAGATCTCCTAAACGCGAGGGGTGCCCCGGGTGCCCCACCCTTGTCGCGTTTTATGCGACAGAGCCTGCCCTGAGCGAAGTCGAAGGGGTGGGGATTTTGATTTTTCTGAACTCCATTTCCCATTCCCGGAAAAACCACCCGAAAATGTTCACGAATCACATAATTTATCCAGATGACCGATCTACGATGGCCGCATGCCATGGGGACTCCAGCGCATCCAGCAAGCTAAATGTCTCCACTTCATAACCTTCAGCTGTCATCATCGTGATGCTCTCCTGGCCGCTCCGCACTCCCGCGATGTCTTCGAACAAACGCTCGAGCGAGTTCGCCAGTGGTACGGATTCTTCGTCTCCGGCTATGTGATCATGCCCGAACACGTTCACCTGCTGATCAGCGAACCGGAGCGCAGCACGCTCGCGCGAGCTCTGCAAATGCTCAAGCAGAATACGGCGCATCGGCTTCATCCGCCCGAAGGCAGCCCCTTTTGGCTGCCTCGTTACTACGATTTCAACGTTTGGAGCGAAGACAAGCGAGTCGAGAAATTACGTTACATGCATCGCGACCCCGTAAGACGCGGTCTGGTCGAGCGCCCGGAAGACTGGTCGTGGAGCAGTTTCAGGCATTATGCTTCGGGAGTGGAAGGCGCGGTTGAAATCGAGTCTCAGTGGACCGCGCGTAAACGGGAACTCGCGGGGAGCGGGGGCTCGCTCACTCCCCAGAGTCAAAATCCCCACCCTGTCGCAAAAAACGCGACAAGGGTGGGGCACCCTCATGCGTAATACCTCTCGCGGAGACAGGGTTCGAGGACTACAATTCATTCGAATTTCGGTCCCGCTAATATTTCAACCTCTGAAGGAGAACTCATGCGCATTACCAAAATACTGATCGTATTTCTCGTCCTCGCTTTGGCAGTCTCCGTGGCTCTGCCTGCGTTCGCGCAAGACGGCGCCGCCACTTATAAAACCAAATGCGCCGGCTGCCACGGCGCCGAAGGCCAAGGCAAGGTCGGTCCGGCACTCAAGGGGACCAGCCTGACCGAGGACCAGATTGCCGACCTGCTCACCAAGGGCAGCGACGCCAAAAAAGCACCTCACAAGAAAGGACTGTCCAGTCTTACCGCCGACGATGCCAAAGCCGTCGCCACGTTTGTGAAATCTTTGAAGTAACCGCAGCACTCTGCCTCACGGCCTGCCCGCAGGCCAGCCCGTGAGGTATTTTTGTTTCGGTGTCTTTCGTATTCGTGTTTTGTTTGCCCCAGAAATAGCTCCGGACGAATGCGTCCGGAGCCACATGTTTGAGGGTTGAGCTCGAGCGGAGGCCGGTTTTCGCATGCAACGATTGCATTCGCGTGACGTTGCGCTTCCGCAAACACACAAATTTCACCGCCCGCGAATTCTTCTTTCCTTTGCGCGCGCACTGTGATAACAGGATAGCGAGCGGTCTGTGTCGGCAGTCCTTGCAGGCTACACCGAACGTCGTGCTATAATCGCGCGCCGTTCCAGCAGAAGTTTCCGGTGGTCTTTTAAATTCTTCGTGCCCGCAGCCGGGGAGCCCAAATCCCCCCTCGGCCGCCACTGAAATCAGGAGGAGCAATGACGTTCTACGATCCCACGCTGTACGGACGTGATGAAGAAGAAGAATTCGGCGACAGCGGCGCTTACAGCGAGTCGCTGGAAGAAGATTTCGAAGAAGAGGAGGAGGAAGAAGAATCCGGCACGCCGTCGCCGGAAATGGGCGAGCCCACCTCGATCGCAGTTCCTCCGCCTCCCGCCCCTAAGCCCAAGCCCGCGCCCTCCATGCCCTCTGGCGGAGGCGGCGGCAGCAAGCCCGCAGCGAAAAAGAAGGCCGCTAAGAAAAAACCGGCCAGGAAGCCTGCGAAGAAGAAGGCCAAAAAGGCCGCCAAGAAGAAAAAAGCTGCCAAGCGACCCGCGAAAAAGGCGGCGAAGAAGAAAGGCAAGAAGCGCCGCTAAGCCGGTGCTTGGCCTCGAGCGCCTCCGATCGTGTTACAAAACCGCGCCCCATCCACGGGCGCGGTTTTTTCGTGGCTGAATCCCCATTTGCTAGCCGGCGGGCAATGAATACGTCGGGCTCTCGCTACTAATCCCCGCCATTTATCGGGACTTTGCCTTCTCTGGTGGCACCAGAACAGCCATGCATCCCGCGGACGGAGTGCAGCTGAGTTGGGCCCGGCGAAGAATCTTCGCCTTGCTGCCCTCCGGAAACTCGACTTGGTAGTGGGCGGCCTTGAGTTTGGCCGACAGGTCTTCCAGGGATTCTTCTCCTCTCAGATATTCGACTGATTCAACTCTGCCCGGCGAAAACACGATGGAAAACTCTGCCGATCCGGAAAAATTTGGCATCTTGCCCAGATGAACTGCACGCATTTGGCTGAGTTCATCGCCGGGCGTTTTCGACCACTCTCCATTGGGCAGCCGTCGGGTTTCCAGTAGGGCGGGGCTCCTTCCGGTAAGTTTCTTATAACGAGCAAGAATCTTCTCGCGCTGATCTTGAGAGCTGTTCGGGTCAAACGATGGGCTAAAGGGCACATTAACCATATTCTGCGGCGCCGGACGGTACAGCGACGATCCTTGCGCAGCCATGGCCAGTTCGTAGGTGTGGGCTGCTGCCTTGGGTTTCCCTTCCTTCTCGTAGATCTCTCCCAGGTGCTCGCCTACAAGGGCATCCTGCCCAAGAAGCCAAGCAGCCCGCACGAAACTCTCGGAACGATTCGTATCGCCGCTTTGGAAATAGACCCATCCCAACGTGTCCCACAACAAGGACAGTTGGTATGTCACTTGTGTGCCAGTGTCCTCCGCGGCTGTGTCATTGACGGATTGCTCCTCCAGACTCTTCAAAGCAGTTTCCCCATACTGACGGGCCAACTCGAGACTCACCCTACTATCGGCCAGGAAATAGGCTGCGTCGTTCAACATCATGAGATTCGGCTTGGGACCATCCTCCACGGCAGCGCGTATATGGGAAACCGCTTTCTCTGGCTCTCCAGTCTTCAGGTATGCCGAGCCCAAAGCAAATTGCAACTCTGTATTCTTCGGGGACAAGTTGGCTGCGTTCTCCAGTTCCTCAGCGGCTTCCGAATACTTGCCTTCCTGACTCAGTAACCGTCCCATGCTCAACGACGCGGCGTCGTTCCGCGGATGGACCTTCAACAACCTTCGCCATTCCTGAATTGCCTCGTCCTTCCGATTCATGTAGGTCAGATAAGTAGCCGGTAGCTGGTAAGCGCGCTGGTCGTCGGGATTCGTCTCTTGCTCCTTGTGCCACTCAGCTAGTCCCTCGGTTGTCTTGTTCTGCATCATGAAAATGGTACCCAGACCGAGGTGAGCCAGGGGATATTTGGGATCGGTGCTGATTACTTGCTCGAATAATTCCTGCGCCCGTCCGCGGTCGCCGCTCTGCATCGCCTGTGACGCATCGCGAAACTTTTGATCCAAGTCAGCACGAGTTCCGCTGCTACCACTTGCGTCCGCGGGTCCACCGCTCAGAGCAATAAATTTCCACTCGTCATCGGAGATGGCTTTCCCGAAGTCTCGCAACTTTTCCCAGTTGTCCAGGGCGACTTCGCTCTGCTTGATTATCAGTCGTCGCGAGGTAATCAGAGCACCATCCTGCAAACTCGCGGTGGTGTGATACTCGGCAAACGGCTCGACCAGGTCTATGCTCTTTGGCGCCTCAATGGAGTAGCCGGGGGGTAGCACAAACTTGGAGTGATAAATAACCTCACCTGCCGCGCCGATCAAGACTGGCTCTAACGGCTTCTTCTGATCCTTGCTGGCTTCCAATCCCATGGGCGGGAGCGGAGGGCCAAACTGCTTGTGGTCCCAGTCGCTATAGTCCTTTCGCACGTAATCGTATTCCAGGTGAAGCGGCTGGTCAGTTTCAGCGGGCGGTGTGACTTTCACGTTGCTCACTTCGCCGCCGAATCCGAGCCGGGAAGACAAGCCCTGCACCGCTTCCTTCCATTGCGACTCCGAGAGTTGACGGAACATGAGCCGCAGCCATACCTCGACGTCACCCCGGTAGGTCTGTTCGATGTGGCCGGTAAAAGTTCCATCTGAACCCAGCTTGCCTTCGACTGTAAATTCCTGCCGTTGGGGTACAGAGGAGTCTACGGGCGTTTTCATTAAAGCAGGCGGCTTGTTGGTGGGGATGACGAGTGCTTCCTTGTCCCGCAGGGGCAGAATCAACAACTGGTAAGGGGCAACCTCAGGCGTACTGTCAAGCCAGATGAGCTTGTCGCCGCTTGGAATCACGGTGATCACGTGATTGAACTGAGCCGGCGACGGGACCTCGGGATCCAGCTTTCGTTGCGCGCTGATCAGCGCCGGCCATGCGTCATATCCTGCTGCCTTCAGCAATGCCGCCAGAAGCGTGTGTTTGTCCTTGCAATCCCCATAGCCGTTGCCCAGTACATCGTCGGCGGCATGCGGTTGGTAGCGGCCGATGCCGAAATCCAAACCAATATAGTGGAACTGCAACGACACGAAGTTGTAGATCGCCCGAAACTTCTCGTCGTCCGTTTTCAGTCCCTTCGTCAACTCCGCAGCCTTGGCCTGAATTGCCGGCGTCACTTCCAGCGGCGCCTTCTGCAACTCTCCGTACCAACGGCCGACCTCTTCCCAACTCGCAAAGGTGGTCAGTTGCACAGCTGGTTTCGGCGGTATTCGCCGCGGAGCTTGTCTTGGATCCTTCTCTTCGCGGATAAGATTGGAGTGCACCCATCGGTAGATCCGCCGTCCGCCCTGGTTCTCGATTTCGGGCTTGAATTCAGGACTCACAATCTTGACGTACTTCTCGCTGGGAACGCTGATTTCCAGTCGTTCGTCTTTCACGATTCCGTCTGTGATGAAGGAATGCTCGTACCAGAACTGGCCGGGGATTTCAGGTTTCACTATGCGATAGCGGACCAGATACTCGAGTACGTCTCCTACGGCCAGGCCTTTCACCGCGATATGCTTTTCATGAATATCGCTGTAAAGCGGAGCGTTGCGGGTCACGTCGCCGGGCATGTCCTGTATGTTGTACTCCGGGGTCTTGACCACACTTCCATCGGGCTTACGCACCCGGACGTAATCGACATCCACAACTTCATTGACGCTGGTGTAAATGAATCGCAGGACGGCAAAGGCCTTCACTCCAGCGTCGGCGAGCATCCTGACCTCCGCCGTGACTTCACGGGTGCCGCTGCCATCCGTCTCCGCCACCATGCGGGTGGAATATCGCTCGACTACATAGGCTTCTTTCGAATAGTCATGCGGAGTTGGAGGCGGTTGCACGTCTTTCACTTGCGCAACCGTTGGCAGAACAATTCCCGCGAAGAGCAAACACGTAAGCAGAGTTTTCGATGGCATTTGAGGTCTTACCATCCTTGGCGGCACCGCGAGTGTTGGCGGGTGGAATCCAATTGCTATTTCTTCGCACCCACCGCGCCCAGGCACTTCCCGTACAACTCGAGCAGGCGAGCGGCGTAGTCTTCTGGCTTGGCGGCGGCGCCCGTGCCTTGGAATCCTACGCCCGACGAGGTGGTCCGGCCGTACCCAGTGGTCATGGCGATGAATTTCATCAGATCGAGTGCGATGTCTTCGTTGCGGCGCGCGTGGCCCGAGCCTGTGGCAGGAACTTCGTCCATGAATCCTTCTCCTCTTCCGGAAATAACGGGTATTTCGTCGTCTTCAAAATCCTGCATGATGCGAAAATACTCCGTCAGGGATGATAGCAGGGGTCGACAATTTCGTGTCCGGCAGGCAGCGGGCGCTAGGCGTTAGGTCTTAGGCGTCAGGTCTTTGGCGTGAAGGCTCCGGCGCGAACTCTTCTGCGGGTCTTATGCGGCAATTGTGGGTTTTTTCCTAAGACCTAAGGACCAAGACCCTCCCCTCCCTGTCTGGCGCAGCCGAATCATCAACCAGATTGATCCGATGAACAGAAATGGCGAGGAATAGAATCCCGGCGCTGGACGCGAGAACGTCACCGATGCGACCGTGTGACCCAGAATCGTTCCAATCGTATGTCCCATGGCGTTGGAAAGCTGGACCACTGCGTAAAACCAGGCCAGAGGCCGCATCCAGCTCACACCGCGCGCGGCGAATGGGGTCAGGGCAAAACAAACTACGACGCCGATGATCAGGCCAACCAGCCATTCGCGAAACTGAAACGTCGGCATGGGAAACCATCCCCAGCGCGCTCGCATGGCGATGACCGTGGGATTGTAGACGGCTAGAAATCCAGTGCTGGCCTCATCGACGACGTGTAGCGCAAACGCGACCGTCAATGCAAACCACGGCCAGCCAAAACCCGCGTGAGGTCTCTGTGGTTCCATGCGCACCGCCCCTGCGGCAATTCTCGATCCTGGAAGCTTGACCCGGCAATCCAAAACTCGCAGTCCCAGCTCCAGCCCACCGTTCCATGTCCCTAGGCCGAAAGCCTACTTTCGCACTTCGCTCATCAGTCCCATCAAGTTCCCTTCCGAGTCGCGGAAAAACACCATCCACAAATCATGATCGGGCATTCTCGCAACCACGTGCGGCTCGTCTTCAAAGCGCACGCCTTTCTCTTTCATGGTGGCATGCGCCGCCTGAATGTCGGGAACGGCAAAATAAATAATGGAACCGGGATGGTCGAACTCCGGCTTCTCCGGACGAGTCAGCATCAGGCGTACGCCGCCACAATCGAAAAAAGCGAGCCCTGGCCCAGCTTTGAACAGTGACTTCAGCCCCAGCGTGTCTTGATAGAAGGCGGCGGCCCGCTCTACATCGTGCGCATTGACCGCAATCTGCCCAATGCGCGAAATCCCGATTCCCGCAGCCACTGTATCCATGCTTGACCTCCGCTAGTAATTTAGTTAGCATAGCTAACTATATTTGGCTTGGCCGCGTCAAGCAAAAAATTATGGCGGCTGAGATTGAGTGCAATGCCAGTTTCCTCTTCCAACCCCGAAATCCTGGAAATCGCCGATCGGCTGCATTCGGCTGCCATCCACCTTCTGCGCCGAGTGCGAAGGCAGGACACCGCTACCGGCGAAGGCCCGGCTCGCCTTTCAGCGCTATCAGTGCTGGTTTTCGGTGGCCCGAAGACCTTGGGCGAGCTCGCCGCCGCCGAGCAAGTGAAACCACCCACCATGAGCCGCATTGTGGCCGGGCTGGCGCGCAGCCGCCTCATCGAAATTACTTCCGATCCCCAGGACGCCCGGCGTATGCGCATCCGCGCCACCCGCAAAGGTAGGCGCCTGCTGCAGAAAGGACGCGAGTTACGCATCGCCGACCTGGCATCCCAACTTGAAGCGCTCCCTCCGGAGGAATTGGCCAAGCTCGGCGAAACCGTAGAAATACTTCAAAGACTGATGGCGGGGTGGCATTAATCGCAAGCTGCCATATCTTCCGCGGTAATCAAAGCCCGGGTACCACGGTTACGTGAACGGTCCCACAAAATGCCTGATACTAGTCGGGTCTCAGTCTAGCTGTACTGCCAAAAGGATTTTGTAAACAGCAAAGTGGGCCAGACCAGCTAGAACCCCCCTGCGGCAACCATCAAATTTTTCGTGAAGGTGAATGCATTGCCACGCAGACACATTGTCGTGATCGGCTCCGGCCTGTTGTGGCTGGCGCACTTCGCTGTAGTGTCTACGCTGGGAACGCACCGTCCAGGGCCTCTTCTTTCCGACGTGATTCAGCTCGCGCTGGGTGTCCTGCTGATCTGTGCGATCGTGGCGGCGCGCCAACGCTCCGAGGGCATGGCTCTGTCGTTTTGGCGCCTTACCGCGTTCGCCTATCTGGTGTGGTTCGTCGCGCAGGGCTTCAGCGTTTACAACGACGTCGCCGCGTCTCCGATCGTGAGTGGCATCGAGAATTTCCTGTTCAGCTTCTGGTTCGCTCCGTTGGCCATGGCAATTTTTCTTGACCCGGATTCGGAGGCCGGCAAACTCGACGCCCTGGTCGCTCTCGACTTCGTGCAGGCGGTGCTGGTCTGCGTTGCCGCCTACCTGTATTTCTTCTTTATTCCGAAGTCGGAAGCGGGAGAAATGGCCCACTCCGTCTGGGCTCCATATTTTGCCGGGTACGGGACGGTGGCTCTGGCTTTCGTGCTGCGCGGCGCCATCGCGCGCTCGCCGGATGCTCGCGTTCTGTTCGGACGGATGGGAATCTTTCTGGCCGTTTCCGGCTGCGTGGACGCCTTGTATTACTACGGGCCGGGCGCTGGGCTGCATACGGGGGCGTGGTTCGATCTTCTGTGGAGCGCACTGCTGGTCATTCCCACCGTCATCGTGGTGACTTGGAAGCAGGCGGAAGCGCCGGAGCTTTCCCTCGACGCACCGCGGCGCGAAAAGCAAGTATTCTCGGAGTTGTTCTACCTGCTTTACCCGATGCTGGTGCTGTTCATGTCGCTGCGCATCGCGCGCGAGCGGCTGGGGTTGGCGGCGTCGGTGGTGCTGCTCTCGTTTATGTGCTCCAGCGCGCGCCTGCTCGTCACCCAGCATCGCTTGCTCCGGGTGAAAGAAGCGCTGCGCCGCGAAGCTTCCCACGACGGCTTGACCGGCGTGTGGAATCGCAAAGCCATTCTCTCCATTCTTGAGCGCGACCTGCTGCGCGCCGAACGCGATCATCAACCGGTTGGCCTCATCATGATCGATGCAGACCACTTCAAGGCCATTAACGACAGCCACGGGCACGCCGCCGGAGACGCAGTCCTGCGCATTATCGCCACCGGCATTGCGGCGGTGTTGCGCCCTTACGATTCCGTGGGACGCTGCGGTGGCGAGGAATTTCTGATCGTCGCGCCGGGCTGCGATTTGGTCGAAACCTGGGAACTGGCCGAACGCGTGCGCACCCACGTGGCCAATTGCAATATTGTTGTCGGGGGGGCCAGCGTTAAAGTCAGCCTGAGTCTCGGGGTCGCCACGGGCGAGTCTTCCAACGATATCGAGAAGTTGCTGCACGCCGCCGACAGCGCCCTGTATCAGGCCAAGAATGCGGGCCGCAACCGCGTCGAGCCCAGCATGGGACGCCCCTCCAGCGTGCGCCAAAAGCCGTCCAACGCCCCCGCCAGCGACTTCTGGCTGTAACCGCTCTCCTGCACCGCCCTCACGTCACCTACTAATTCAGACGCCCCCCTCGACAGTTACTCTTACTCCCACTCTCCCTGATGCGGGCAAAAAGTTCCCTGTTCCGCATGGACACAGTTGGACTGTAGACCCACTGGTAAATTCCTTGAGCCCACAACCTAACCCCTCTATTTTTCAACGAATTTTACGACGAGCAATGTGAGCTTTGTAGCTCAGACATCTGGCAGGGGAATTGCTACCTTACGGGTGTGGGTGTCAGCGAAAACCGGAACGAACTGGGCGCGAAAGCGTGTCCCATACCCCGCAGAATGCGCTTTTTGTGAAACGGATTGCACCACTGGCGATTGGATTTTTCCTGGTAACAGCGGCTTGCGGAGCCCTATGCCAGAGTTCTTTGCCGGATGCCCCATCGTATGTTGCTTCATCGGAGAAAGATCGGTTTAAAACCATCGCCGATGAAGCCCGCCCGCCTTTAGCAACGGGCGCTGTCGGTGTCAACCCGAGCGTGTTGCGCGCGACCGAGACCACCCATTTGACTCCCGAAGTGCCCCTGACTGTGAGCGCGCTTTCGAAGGATGTCGCTCGCCGGCAGAATCCGAACGACTTCTTCAGCAAATATCTGAATGCTTCGCGGCAGCAGAATTCGCACTACGAACCCTCTTCGGGCGGCAAGGTAATGACGCGAGCCGGCGACGCCGCTTCGCGAATATTTTTGATGCGGACTCCCTCGGGAAATGCGCGGTTGAATGCTCCATATTTCCTGCGCGTGCTGACTTCGGTGGCCGCCGCCAGCGCCTCGCGCCGCTACCGCGCGCGCTCGGGTACGGCGCCGCTCGCCGATTTTGGTTCTACCGTCGGAAACGACGCGGGGATGAACCTCTTACACGAATTTGGCCCAGGCATTCGACAAAAAATGGCTGGTCACCTGCCGGAATTCGTCTCCCGTATCGGAGAGCGGATCTCTCGCTCGCCGAGTCGAAGGTAGCAGTTCCCTCCTCACACCATCTTTCGTCATTAGCTGGAACATTGTAGGGCTCCGCCCGATACCACATTCGCGCTCGGAGGCGTAAATTATCGAGCAGGTGAAATCCATGCCTTCGAAATCGCTGCCTCGAAAATCTTCCGCCCGAAAAACTACAGTCCCACGTTGCTCACGGTTGCGCTTAGGCACTCGTGGCGTGTTCCCACTTGTCTTCGCGTGGCTCTGCTCCGCGGTACTTCTGTCGAGCACACTCGCTTTCGCACAAAACCAAAAGCCGCAGCCGAACAGCAAGGCCACAAGCGGGGGATCGCTTGCCCGCGGAAAATATATTGTGGAGAACGTGGCCATCTGCGCACAGTGCCATACTCCGCGCGACTACGATGGGACTCCCAATCGCTCGCACTGGCTGCAAGGCTCGTCCGTTCCGTTCAATCCGGTGAAGCCCGATCCGAACTGGCCGCTCACGGCGCCGCGCATTGGCGGCGTCCCTTTGCCTGCCAGTGACGGCGACATGGTGAAATTATTGACGACCGGCATTTGGACCAATGGCGAGCATCTTCGTCCTCCCATGCCTCAGTTTCGCCTGAGCCAGGAGGATGCCGAGGCCGTCGTGGCCTATTTGAAGTCTCTGAACGCGCAACAGTAATTGCCGGCAGGAGTTTCGAATTTGGTTTGTTGTATGGAGCGGGTGGGCGAAGCTCACCCTGTTGCGCTCAGTCGGTGGCCAGGCTTTGCAAGCCAATCTGACCTTCTTGCGGAGTGCCCGGCTCTCCCACCCAAATCACAAGAAAGCGTGCATCGCAGCCGTCGGAGATGAGATTGACGACTTCGCCGGGCTTGAGCTGGAACGAGACGCCGCCAACCCGAGCACCGCGATGACTCACATCGATAAAGTGAGTCGCTTGGGTAGAAGATTGGGAAGCCTCCGAGTCGGGCATTTCTAGATCGAAGCCGTGCTCGCGATCGTCATCGCTGTGCGGGTCGTGAGGCCGCACCTCAACCGGCAGCGACACGGCGATGCGCGGCTCCCGGCGCTGATAAGCGAAAGCTTCGGTCACATGTAGTTCCACTGGTTCGCTGGGAGTAACCGCCAACTTGTGCTTTTCAAGTTCGCGAAGAAACTGCCCTTTGCCGAGAGTGGCACCCGTGCGAAACAATTCGAGCAGAGGATCGGCGTTTGCTGTGTTCTCGGGCGCTGTGTTCGCTGCAACGGGGTCAGCTGTTTCCTGATCCCAATCCATGCCTTCGGGCTCGACCAGTACTTCGGAAACGCTCTCTGGGTTGGTCGTGATTTGCAGGATGAGCGCTTCCAACCGTTGACGGTGCTCAGGGGTCGCCGTGAGGAACTCGATTCCCATCCCCAGTTCGGGATCCATGAGGAGCACTTTGCCCTGCGCCTTCACCGAACAATCTGCGGCTCTGAGCAGCAGTTCGACGCGGCTTTGCGGTGGGAAAGGCGACTGCGTCCGCAGAAAGCATCCACAGGAACTGAGCGCAATAAGCCTGCAGCGGATAGGCGGGTCGTGTTTCTCGCCCGACTGCCAACTCAGCCACTCTTTCAGGCCTTGCCGTGCGGCCTCAGGGAGCGCCGCAAACTGGATGCCGGCATGATGGCGCGCATCCTGCCAGGCAATTGTTCCCGTAGCCTCGATCACAGTCGTCGTATCGGGTAGAGCAAAGCTGAAACTGATGGCGCCGGCTTTTTTGCGAGGCGAGCCGCCAAAGCGCACCGACATGCCACCCTCGCTCAGTCCAGTGATGGAAACCTGCTCGCCGTCTCCATTCTGAAATCGGAGATACGCGGCGATATTCACCTGCAGGCGCACCGAGCGGCGGCGCTCCCGCTTCATGAGAGCGCGGGCCGCGCGAAAACTCGACTTCGCCTTCTCCGTCGAGATGGGCTTGAAGACCACGAAGTTCGCGCCCAGCTTGAACGCAGCCTGCATGTTGGTGCGCGCTTCGATGATGGCGATCGCCATGGACTTGCTGTTCTGTTGCCCGGACCGCAAGCTGCGCAGCATCCCGAAGCTGCGGTCATCTTTGCAGTCGATGATGACGGCCTCGAAGCTGCGTTGCGCGAGTTTCTTGGTGGCGCTGGCATGATCCGCGCAGTGCTCCACGTCAATCTCTAATTCGCACAGGACGCTGCGCAGCACGCGCAAGGCGCGGTCGTCCGAGCAGATTAACAGGGACGTTAAATTCATGGCTGTCCAAATGATAGGGAAAAAGTAACCCGATCCAAAGGTTACCGCGGTAATGCGAGGTCGACTCTATTCGCCGCACACGGTGGGAGGTGGGAGGAGTTTCCCTAATGGAGTCTGTATTTTGCTCGACGGTGACGAACCGACGTTTCAAGAGTTCACGAGACGAAGGATTTGAGGTTGGTCATTTGTCCTCACAGGTGCCAGGTAGTTTCATAAATCCCCCTAGCGCTCAAAATGGCACTTTGCCGCTCAAAGCGTGAAATCGCCTTCCATGAGAAGGCCGGTCGGAGTCAAGGGAATTCTGGGGTCATAGTG
>CALFMO010000005.1 GCA_937879855.1 uncultured Acidobacteriaceae bacterium
CTGGCCGAGACGAATGGACCTTACATCACCTCGGAACTCTTAATTTTTGCAGGAAGCCGTCAGCCGTCAGCTCTCGGCCTCTACTTTCTAGCTCACCCGCATTCCAATTCAATCAGCGCCTAACGCGACATCAGCCAAGATGAATCCGTGCCGATCCGTGTGAATCCGTGGCAGAAGGTTCTCTGACTTAACACTCAAGACTCCCGCCTTGGCTCGCCTAGTCTACGTGCTCGCCCTCGGACATAAAGCTCTGTTCCGACGGAGGCAGGCGGTCTCCGGGGCGTGCCCAGAATACGTAGAGAGTGGGCCACAGAATCACGCTGACGAAGAGTTCTACGATCAGGCCGCCCACGATGACGATAGCGAATGGGCGCTGGGAATCTGATCCGATGTCGTGCGACATGGCGGCGGGTAACAGTCCAAGCGTTGCCACCAGCATGGTCATCATGATCGGGCGCAAGCGGAGGGCCGCTCCTTCTTTGGCTGCTTCGCGCACGGGCATTCCACGGGTGCGCAACTGGTTGATGTACTCCAGCATGATGACGCCGATCTCGACAGAGACTCCGATGAGCGCCAGGAAGCCGAGGCCGGATGAGACGCTGAAATGCGTTCCGGTGAGGAGCAGACTGAGAAAGCCGCCCAAGGGAGAGAGCGCGACCACGGCGAGAATGATGCCGACCCACTTCCAGGAACTGAAAGCGGAATACAGGATGAACGACATAAGAAGCAAGGTGAGTGGGACAATGATCGCGAGACGCCGGTTGGCGCGCTGCTGGCTCTCGTATTCTCCCGTCCAGTCCAAGTGATATCCCTCGGGAAATTTCACTTTCTGTCCTACCTCGTCGATAGCCTGCCGCACCGTGCTGCCCAAGTCACGGCCGCGCACGCTATATTTGATGGCGATATAGCGAGAGTTGCCTTCGCGATAAATGGTGGAGGCGCCGTCGTCGAGCGTGATTCTACAGAGCTGTGCCAGTGAAACACGTTCTCCGGAAGGGGCAAGGATGCGGATGTCGCCAATTTCTTCGACGGACTGGCGGAACTGAGGCTGGTAGCGGACGGTCATGTCGAAACGCTGCTCGCCAATCAGAATCTGGCTGACGGCTTTGCCGCCGACTGCGGATTCGACGGCGTCCTGAATGTCGCTGACGTTGATGCCGAAGCGGTCGGCGGCGGCGCGATCTACGTTTAAGTTGACGTTGGGCTGGCCGCGGACTTGAAACGTGCCCAGGTCGGCCACCCCGGGAATCTGGCTCATCACTCCTTGCATTTCGTCGGCCTTGGCCTCAAGCGTTTTGAGATCTCCGCCGAACAACTTCACCGCGAGCTCGCCCTTTACGCCGCTAACCGCTTCCTCCACGTTATCGGAGATTGGCTGCGAAAAATTCCAATCCACGCCGGGAAACTGCTGGAGTTGCTTGTCCATGGCGGCGATCAGTTCATCTTTCTTGCCGTGAAAATCGCTTCGCCACTCCTCGCGCGGCCGCAGGTCCACAAAGAATTCCGTATTGTAGAAACCGCTGGCGTCGCTGCCGTCATCGGGCCGCCCGACCTGGCTGATCACTTGTGTAACTTCTGGAAAGCCGGCGAGCAGCAGCCTGGCCTTTTTTGACATGTCGATGCTCGCTGAAGGTCCGGTACTGGGGGCCAATGTTCCGCGCACCCAGATTGCGCCTTCGTCGAGGTGGGGGAGAAACTCCGACCCGATGATTCCGCTGAACGCGATGAACAACATCACGACCAGGGCGACCAGTCCCATGCCCAGCGTAAATTTCAAGTGATCGAAACACCAATCGAGAGAGCGGGCATAAGTGCGATTAAGCAATTCCAGGACAGGGTTTCGCCACTCCTTGATTTCAGAACTGAAAAGCATGCTGCAGAGCACCGGTGCGATGAGGAGGGCGAATACCAGCGCACCTAGCAAGGCGAAAGCGACCGTCCAGGCCATGGGGCTGAACAGCCGGCCTTCGACGCGTTGCAGGGTGAAGATGGGGAGGTACGAAACGATGATGATGACACGCGCGAAGAAGACCGGGCGCTGCACTTCGTGCGCAGCGACGGCAATGGTCTCCATAAACGACAGTTTTGTGTTGCCGAAAGAGGTGTGGCGAAGAATGTTTTCGACCATCACTACCGATCCGTCCACGACCATGCCGAAGTCGAGCGCACCCAGCGACAGGAGGTTGGCGGGAATATGGCGAAGGTCGAGCAGGATCGCAGCAAACAGCAAAGAAAAAGGAATCGTGACGGCGACGATCAGCGCGCTGCGCACATTACCGAGAAACAGAAACAGAATCAAAGTTACCAGAAGCACGCCGTCGGTTAAATTCCGCAACACGGTGTGGGTCGTGTGATGCATCAGTTGGCTGCGGTCGAGATGCGGGACGAGTCTCACTCCCAGCGGCAACAGGCCGGCCCTGCCGTTCTTACCGTTCAACTCGTCAATTTTCTGGTGGAGGGCATCCAGGGTAGTCTCCGCAACCGCCCCCTTGCGCAGCAGGACGATTCCCTCAACCACGTCATCGTTGTTGAGGATGCTTCCATCTTCCCTGTGGACAGTTTTTCCAAGCTGTCCGAGGCGGACCTTCGGGGCCTGAATGACATTTCCGAGATCACGGACCCGCACCGGAGTTCCGTTCTGCACTTTGACGACGGTGGCCGCGATATCGTCGGTGGACTGCATCAGGCCGACGGCGCGGATATTCAGCGCTTGCTCGCCGCGCTCAATGAAACCGCCGCCGGCGTTGATGTTGTTGGCTGCGAGCGCAGTTTCGACTTGCGCAAGAGACAGCCCGTAAGCCACCAGCTTTCCGGGATCCAGTTGAACTTGATACTCGCGTGTCGGCCCGCCAAAAGGATTCACGTCCACAATGTTGGGCACTGACTTCAACTGGTTAACCACAACCCAATCATTCAGAGCCTTTAGTTCCATCACGTCATATTTCGGATTGGAACTGGTCAGGGTGTAGAACATGATCTGGCCGGTCGGACTGTAGTCTGGTCCGATGGCCGGATTCACTCCGCCCGGCAGCGTCACGAGTTGCAGGCGATCGAGCACTTCCTGGCGCGCGTTGAATGTGGTGATGTCGTCGTCGTAAATGATAGTAATGGCCGACAAGCCCATCAGGGAAACCGAGCGGAGGTGCGTAAGGTGAGCGACACCGTTGAGCTCCACTTCCAGCGGGACTGTGATCTGCTGTTCGACTTCCTCGGCGGCGTGTCCCGGCCATTGGGTGATGACCTGCGCGTAGGTGTCGGCTACGTCCGGATAAGCCTCGATCGGCAAGGCGTGGAAAGAAAACATGCCCCATCCGAAAAGCACTAGCGCGGCGCCCAGGATCATCAGGCGATTGCGCAATGCAAAATCAATCAGGGCCCGGATCATTTCTTCTCCGCCACTTCGGTCGAGAACTCCAAGGCGTTCGAGACGACTTCGTCGCCTGGTTTCACGCCGTCGCGAATCTCCTGCATTCCGTCGGGGTCGAGGCCGTCGGCTTGCACCACAATCTTGCGGAAGCGCTTGTCGCCTTCTTTTCGGAAGACCCAGTCCTTGTCGTGCAGGCGCATGATCGCGGTCGATGGCACGATGATGCGTTCTGTGAGCTTGCGGGAGCGGAAAGTCGCCACCGCGTACATGCCGGGACGGAGGGAACCGTCGGCATTGCCGAGCACGATGCGGACCTTCGCCGAACGCGTGTTGGGATCGAGCACTCGCGAAATGTCTGCGACTTTGCCCTTGAACACGCGATCGGGAAAGGCATTCAGGCGGATCTCAGCAGCGTCGCCGAGATGAACTTCCCCGAGATCGTTTTCGAATACGTCGCAGACGACCCAAACCTGACCGAGATCGGCGATGGTGAAGAGGTTGGGAGTATTGTCGAGGCTTTTGACGCCTTCGAATCCGGCGACGTTTTGCTCAACGATTGTTCCCGAGACCGGGGCCCGCAAATCGATCAGAGGGCTGGGATGCGCGGGATCGGCGCCCAGGATTTGGACTTTGTGTTTCGCAGTCTCCAGATCTACTTTCGCTTTGTCTTCGGTGTCCTGCGCTGTCTCCAGATCCTTGGCGGCGACGGCGCCGCGGTCAAACAACATTTGGGCGCGCTCGAGCGCTTTGTGCGAGAGCGCTTCGTCGGCCTGTGCCTTCTGGTAGTCAGAAAATGCTGAGGAAAGGTCCGGACTCGAAATCACCAGCAACGTCTGACCTTTCTTTACGTTGTCGCCCAACTTCACTCTCAGATCGATCACGCGGCCGGCGCCCAACGAGGTGACGTGGATGGTCCGGGTGACGTCTGGGGTCACGGTTCCATTCGCGGTGACCACGGTCGGAAGAGAGCGGGTCTGTGCCTTGGTGGTTTTGAACAACTCGGGATGGTCTGTGTCAAAGACGTCGGGATCAAGCGTGACGGGCGGTTTGCTGGCGGCGGCAGGAGTGTCTTTGGAGCAGGCCACACCAGCACCAAGGGATGCCAGCAGAAGGGCTAGCAGAATCCATTGTGATACTCGGTTGCGATGGGCGGCTGATTGACGGTGAAACAAAACCTTACTCATTGGATGACCTCGCGTCCCACCGCTTGATTCAACTGCGCTGCCGCCGTGAGATAGGAGCCGACCAGGTTGACGTAGCTCAATTCGACGGTGCGGTAGTCGCTCTCGGCATTGAAGAAGTCCAGCAAGGATGCGCCGCCGTGCTCGTAGGAGAAGAGAATCGTGTCGCGGACGCGGACGGCTTGCGCCAAATATTTTTGTTTATAGGGGCGTAACAGAGTCAGGTTGCTGCTCACGGTGGCGTAGGCCGAATCCACGTCGGCGTAGACCTGGGTCTCCACGCCGGCGCGCAGCTTCTCGTTGCGGTTGATGTCGATTTTTGTGCGCAGCTTCTCGCCTTGGTTGCGGTCAAAGACGCGGAGCGGAATGCTGACGCTCACGCCGAGGGTGTTGAGTGCATCAGGATTGTTGAAAGACCCGTTGTGGGTGAACCAGGCGCTGATGGTGGGGTCGGTCGAGCCGTCCGCGACGGCAAGTTTGTAATTGGTCTCCGCCTGCTGCACCGAAAGAACGGCGGCCAGAAGGTCGGGGCGTGCTTTGAGAGCGTCCTGGCGATAATCGTCGAGGGAGAGCAGGTCTTCGCGGAAATCGAATGTACCGTCGACGTCGTAGGAGTCTACGGGTCGGCGGTCATCGAGCAAGGCGAGCAGATTGATTTTGCTGGTGCGGAGATTGACCAGCGCGGTCTGCAGGTCGGATTCATATTGCAGGCGCTGGAGTTCCAGGCGGTCGAGATCGATTTGCGCAATGTCTCCGGCCTCGAAGCGGTCGCGGCTGACTTTCAGGATCTTGTCGTAGTACTCCAGGTTCTCTTGCGCCAGGTGCACAACCGCCTTAGCCTGTAGGACTCCAACGAATGCGGTTCGCAGATTGAAAAGCAGAGTACGTTCTGAGTCGGACGCTTGCGCGGCCCCGACGGCGGTGCCTTGCTTAGCGGCCTGATAGCGCAGATTGCGCTTATTCCGACGTTCAAAGAGCTGACTGACCGCGGGGGAGACGAGGGTCCCGGCAAACGGCCTCCAGACACCGTTGCTGGGAGCGATCTGTGTGCCGTCGGCTGAAACCGTGAGGTCTGGATTGGGCCGGAGATGGGCGGTGATTTCTTGCGCCTTCAGTTCATCGATGTTCAGCCGGCTTGCCTGCAGTGTCGTGTTGTTGAGTTCGAAACGATCTTTGACTTGGTTCCAGGTCCAGAGCTCAGTTACGGGTGACGGCTGAGCTGGGGGAGAGGTCTGGGCGCACAGATTTGCCACACCCAGAGCGATTACTGTGGGTACACCCAATAATGTCCAGCGCGTTATTTTCGAGCGCATCAATTTCGAGCGCATCATTTCCCGGAGCATCAGTAACTCCATCGAAGATTCTTTTTGGCGTTACGGAAAGGGACTAAGCCCCGGGGGCGCGCGATTGGCGCCGACCACGATAAATATCTCGTTTCCCGCCTAAGAATTACGTAAAGATAAATAGAGACTTCGCCGTTTTTTATAACCACGATTCGGCGATTCGAGGGACTACACCGCGAGGGAGAAAGGAGGAGAGCGGCCCGAGTGCCGGATAGCAGGGGATGGCGGAGCGAATAAACCCAAAGATGGCAAGGGCTGCCAAATTCGGTCGCTGACAATCAAAGAAGTTGCAGCCGCAGCAAGTGCGGGCTGACTGTGACACTTCCAAATTGAAGTTTTGTCCTGGCTCCCTTGGCGGATGGCACGCTTGTTGGCGGACGATTCTTCCATCTCGCTGCGCATGGCGCGGAGATCGTCCGTGGCGGAGACCACAGGGAAGAGAATGACCAGCATGCATCCCAATGCCAGGACGCACTGGACAGGGCTGAACTTGCTGCCGCGCGGAACAGAACGGGCGCCGCGCCATAGCCAGAAGGCTGGCAGCGCTAAGAGCAGCCATGCTAGATTCAGCAGCAGTTCCATAAAGCGCGTGTGGGTGCAAAACTACGTTCCGCGATTAGTTTTTCAGAAAAATCAAATCTAAGTCAACGTGACTTCCGTTTTGAATGGAGCCGCAGCGCAAGAATTCGCTGACAAAACATTCTTAGGGCAGCGGGAATTGTGGAAGAGTAGCGGGGTCATCGGAGTTGCAGAGATCCTTCGCGCAGAATGCGCGCTCAGGATGACAAGGGCTTTTTGGGAGTGATGAGATGAGGAACGCGCAGCGAATGCGCCGGATTGCGGATTTTGTCATCTTGTTTGCGTGTGTGGCGGGGATGGAGGCCTGCCAACTCGGAGTCGCCACGACCGAGGGTCAGCAGCCTGACGCGCAGGCGAACACGGCTGCGCCGCAGGAGGCGTCCTCGCTGGTCATCGAAAACGATGCGGAATTGCCGGAAACTTATCCGCACGCGCAATATCAAGTTCGATTGCGGGCGCACGGGGGCGTGCCGGTGCTGCATTGGCGGTTGGAGAAGGGAGCGCTGCCTTCGGGCATCAAGCTTGAGGACGATGGCTTGCTGCATGGGCAGCCGGAGCGGACTGGAGAGTTTCAGTTCACGGTTTCGGTGAGGGATGGCGGCCAGCCGCAACAGGCGGTACAGAAGGCGTTTGTGCTTCGAGTACGCTCGGCGTTGATTGTGAATTGGAAGTCGCAGGCCCACGTGAACGGCAACAGGATTGAGGGCAGCGTAGAGGTTTCCAACACGACGGCTGACGATGTGGATTTGACCTTCATCGTGCTGGCGGTAGCGGAGAATGGGCGGGCGACGGCGATTGGATATCAGCACTTCGCGATGCGGCGGGGCACTATTGCGCAAGAGTTGCCATTTGGCGAGACTCTGCCGCGCGGGGGATACGTGGTCCACGTCGATGTGGTGGGGGAAGTGACGAAGAAGAACCAGATCTATCGTGAGCGGTTGCAGACTCCATCGGCGTTGCAGGTGACCACGACCCCTTAGCTTTCGGTGTGAAGCATCAGGTAGAAAAACGCAAAGCCTTTAACCGCCGAGATCGCTGACGGAGCGCCGAGGACGCAGAGAGCCGCTGTTGGCAGGAGACCGTTCGGCCCCGTGAAGTGCCTGGATCGGTTATCAAAGTCACAGCAAATAGTGATTCAGATCACTCACCGGTGTGCGGGAAATAACCCAAAGCATCGGTTTCCACGGCTTGGGCACGTCCGCCTCGGTTCAGCGCAGATTCCTTAACTGCCACATTATCTGTGGTATACGAGGCGCGACGGCCGTAATCGGGATGCCTGGTGAATTTGGCTCGCGGCGTGCCATTACCTATCGCGTGGGTGAGAGGCGTACGACGAAGTCCCAGAGCCATCTGATCCCGGGAGGTTGTGATGCGAGCTCCTTATGGTCTAAATATTCTTGATAACTGCGTGAGCTGCCCGGTTAGAGGCGAACACTTATTCTGTAGTCTTCCGCTTCCAGCGGCCCAGCGGCTGAACGATATCAAGTCGACGGCCGTTTATCCCAAGGGGGCGATGCTCTTTATCGAGGGGCAGCAGCCGCGCGGCGTGTTTGTGTTGTGCGCGGGCAAGGCGAAACTCTCTACTTCATCCCGGGAAGGCAAGACCATCATTACGAAGATTTCCGACTCGGGGGACATTCTCGGGCTGAATGGCGTGGTGTCAAACCGGCCGTACGAAGTAACGGCCGAGATGATGGAGCCGGGCCAGGCGAATTTCATTCCTCGAGATTCGTTTCTTCACATGTTGAAAGATTTTCCGGAAGTCGCCATGCGCGTGGCGCAACAATTAAGCCGCAACTACTACACCGCGTACGAAGAGATACGGACGCTGGGACTGGCGGTTTCGCCGTCCGAAAAATTTGCCAAGCTGCTGCTTTCGTGGACGACCAAGACCGCCCAAGATGATGGATCGGCACAGGTAAAGCTCACGATGACGCATGAGGAAGTAGCCGAGATTATCGGTACCACGCGCGAGACAGTAAGCCGGCTGTTTTCCGAATTCAAGAAAAAGCAGTTGATGCAAATGAAGGGCGCGACGCTGGTCATCCGCAGCCGCTTCGCACTGGAAAAGATTTGCCAGTCGTAGATTTCGAATTTTGATTGATGAGAGTCACCCTGTCGCGTAGAGAGCGCTCCCGCTTCCATGGGCCGTAAGCGGGAGCGCGAAGGCATTAAGGGCAACCTCGGCCCATCCTTTGATCCACTGCTTCGTTCCATCATGCCGCAGGCAAATCCTCTTCCCAAATAGTCCTACCGCCTAACCTTTGAAGCAACTGAACGCGTGATTGCGGTCCATCAGACGATTAAGGAGGTATACACGTTGCGCGCAAAACGCATCCTACGATGCGGCTTGAGTTCTATCTCGGGTATTTGGAAGGCACCCGTGGCCGACTATGCGAGGGTTTTCACAAGTAGTGGGTTGTCTCCTGCTGGTTTGCGCCAGCGGGGTTCCGTTGTTGTCCCAGGCATCTACTGACATCGAGAGTCCAAAACACAAAGCATGGGACATGCTGCTGACGGCGGCATTCTCCAAAGTGACGACTGAGCGGACGAACGGTATTCGAGCCCTCGGATTGCTGCGGGACAATGCCCGCGCCCGGGAGTTGGCAGAGAATGCTTTGAAAGATCCGAAGCCGGAAGTGCGTGCGGCAGCCGCCACGGCACTGGGTCAGATGAATGCCACCGAATCGATTCCGAAGCTGGAGGCGGCGCTTTCCGATACTAAAATTCCTGTCGTGATGGCTGCGGCCCATTCCCTGCGGCAACTGCGGGACGAGGGGTCGGCCTACGCCGTGTATTACGAGTTGCTTACCGGCGGGCGCAAGACGAACGACGGGCTCGTCGCACAACAACTCGAAACCCTGAAAAATCCCAAGGAGTTGGCCAAGATCGGATTTTCGGAAGGGATTGGATATATCCCGTTTGCCGGCATTGGATGGGATGCTTATCGTACGATGCACAAAAAAGATCCCAATCCGGTGCGAGCGGTGGCGGCGACTCTTCTGGCGCACGATCCCGATCCGACGACTGCAAAGGCGCTTGTGAATGCAACCCGGGACAAAGATTGGATTGTTCGGGCGGCTGCGGTAGAGGCGATTGCGCAGCGGGGCGATCCTTCCTTGCTGCCGAAAGTCGAGTTGAGATTCTCCGACCGGAATCCCAAAGTGCGCTACAGTTCGGCGGCGGCGGTCATTCGATTAAGCGCGATCGAGCAAACTAAGACGGCCAAAAAATAGTTACCTGCCCTTTGCAGACGGCTGGACTCCTCACTTCGCGACGGTCAGCACAATTACCCGGTCGCTCTCGTCAGCGTTAGCCGGCGGAAGTTGAAGGATCAGGCCGTTTGCTTTTTGCGTGAACTCGGTCGCGGAGTTGTCCGGCAGCGAATGTGCCGACGTCACTTTCGCCTGAATCGGCGGAAGAGCCAGCAGCGGGCCGTTCCAGTTCAGCACGTGCACATAAATTTTGTTTTCTTTCTGGGTCGTGACTCCCCAGTCTCCGGGAGCGATCGGTCCTCCGCGCGTTCCGTAAATTGAATCCCCGTATTTTGCGAGCCACTCGCCCACAGCGTGCAGCCGGGTGACAAACTGTGGATCGATCTCGCCGTTTGGGTACGGTCCGATGTTCATCAGCAGATTGGAATTGTTACCTGCGGCGCGCACCAGCCTGCGCTCCAGTTCAGCGGCACTTTTGTACTTGCTGTCCCCGATGTTGAATCCCCAGGAGCCATTGAGCGTGTCGGAACTTTCCAACGGAAGCTGGTTGCTGACGAAATTGGTGTTGAATCCGGCGGTGTTTTGACCGGGAAGATCGCGTTCGAAAGTCTGCACGTCTTCGCCGGGCTTTGGTGTTTGGTGATGGTTGGGAATAATCAGCGCGGCGGGCTGCAACTGATGAATGAGGGTGTAGGTTTTGGAAAGATGCCAGTCGGCATCGGGCTTGTCCCACATGCCGTCGAACCAGATGCCGCCGATGGGGCCGTAATTGGTGAGCAACTCGCGGAGCTGGCCGTCCATGTAGGTGTCGAGGTAGGCGTTCCAGTCACCGTGATCCGGGCGCCCGTTGTCCCAAGCGGTTCGGCCGCGCGGATAGTAGTCGGGATTATGCCAATCCAGTTGCGAATAATAAAAGAAGAGCTTGATCCCTTGGCGATGACATTCGTCGGCGAGCATTTTCAGCGGGTCTTTCTTGTACGGTGTCCGCTGCACGATGTTCCAGTCGGAGACTTTCGAATCGAACATTGCGAAGCCATCGTGATGCCGGGAGGTAATCGTGATGTACTTCATCCCTGCGGCCTTGGCCAGGGCGACCCATGCCTGGGCATCAAATTTCTCGGGATCGAAAAATGCAGGCAGGCGATTGTATTCGTCGAGCGTGAGCTTGCGATTGTGGAAGACCCATTCGCCGTCGCCCAGAACGCTGTACACGCCCCAATGGATGAACATGCCGAACTTCATGTCTTGGAATTCACGGCGGGCTTGCAAGTTCTGCGGAGTGGCCTCGTAGTCCTGGGCTGACACCTCAAGCGGAGCGAGAACACTCCCGCACCCAAGCGCAACAACCAGAGTGTATTTTGCGATCGCGGACTTCCACGCATTTGGCATGTTTCGTTTCTCCCGAGAGTCTAACCAAAAGTGATGCAGCCTCACTTCGGCGCGAGGTACGACTCACCGCGCCGTCGATGATCGCGATACCATGCGCCCGCGCCCAGTAGCACTCCCCACGACGCTATGGCGACAAACAGAAAGATCCGAGGCCAGTTCAAGTCGGCGAAAAGAACCATCAAGTAGACTTCACCAGCCACGAAGCCAACTCCATAGAGCACGAGCCTTAGCCTGAGCGACTTGAGGGCCAAACCGCGGCGGCTCCTTCGGCCACGTAACCAGGTCAACAGCAGGAAAATCAGCGCAAAGGCTCCGCCGACGATGAGATTGATCAGCAAAAACTATTTCTCCCCACTGAAGTCGCTGCTGGGAGTTTACTCCAATGGCCTTGGAGTGCTAACCCTGTTTCCATACAATCTTGAGGTCCACAATCGTCCAGAAGTTGCGGGGGAGAGGATTTTATGGCGAGCCAGAATGGATTGGTTCAGATTGCGAGTCGTTATTCAGTAGACGAAACCATGAAACGGCTGCAGACAGCTTTTGCAGCGAAAGGATTGCAGGTATTCGCCGTGGTGGATCACAGCAGCGAGGCGGAAAAGGTTGGGTTGAAGATGAGGCCGACGAAGGTGCTCATTTTTGGCAGTCCCAAGGCTGGTACCCCGCTGATGGTGGCGGCTCCAAGCCTGGCGATCGATCTGCCGCTCAAGGCACTTGTGGCGGAAGATGCTGCGGGCAAGGTTTCCGTTACTTACAACGATCCTGAGTATTTGCGAGAGCGGCATGGCGTGCCCGCGGACCTGATCAAGAATGTTGCCGGCGCCGGCGTTGTGATTGGGAAAGCTGTGGAATAATGCAGGCGGCGTCATGAGGAGAGCGCGTGGCGGAGAATCCTAACTCCAATCGGGCGAGTGGCAAATGAGCGGACGTTTCTTGCGTGGGTGCGGACCGGGGCGGCCATTGTCGTGTTTGGATTCGCAATTGGGCGGTTCTCGATTGCTATGCGGCAGTTGACGGCTCTGCAGGGACATGCCGTGAAGAGCATGGGAATTTCCGTGGTGATGGGGTCGTTCACGATTGTGGCGGGCGTACTGCTGGTAGTGGCGGGGTCGGTGCGGTATCGCAAGACTCGGGCGCAGTTGAATGCAGGGACGTTTGAGCCGGCGGGGTTTGTGCTGGATCTGATCACGATTGTGACCGTGGTGTTTGGATTGGCGCTAGCGGGATATTTGATTTATACGGAAAAAGTCTTGGGATGATTGCTGCGCTCGTGGCGTTTGTTTCGGGGCGCATCTTGCAGGAACCGCCGAGCTTGTCCGGGTCATGGACCCCGGACCCACACAGAAGAACGGAGACTAATGGCGAACGATCTGGAAAAAGAGGCGGCGGCGCGAGCTAGCTTGCAATTCATTCAAGATGGGCACGTGGTTGGGCTGGGGACGGGATCGACAGCGGCGTACTTTATTAGGCTCCTCTCCGAGGAGATTAAGAATGGACTGCGCATTCGGGGAATTCCGACTTCGGTGCGGTCGCTGGAACTGGCGCAAAGCTTAGGGATACCGCTAACGACTCTGGATGAATGCCAGGAAATTGACGTCACGGTGGATGGAGCGGACGAGGTCGATCCGCAACTGCGCTTGATCAAAGGCGGCGGCGGGGCGGCGCTTCGAGAAAAAATTGTCGCCTCGGCCACGAAGCAATTGGTGATTGTGGCTGATGAGTCGAAACAGGTGCCAGTGCTAGGGAAGTTTCCACTGCCGGTCGAGGTCATCCGATTTGCCCAGGTGCTGGTGATGAAACGCATTCGAGAGTTGGGCGCGGACGTGCAGTTGCGAATGAACGCCGACGGCAAACCGTTTGTGACCGACGAGCATAATCACATTCTCGATTGCCGCTTTGGGCAGATTCCAGACCCGGATGGGTTGGCGCGCAAGCTGAGCGATATGCCGGGAGTAGTGGAGCATGGATTATTTATAGGGATGGCAAGCGTGGCGTTGTTTGCGAGAGGCAAGGAGATTTTCGAATTGAAGAGATAAGCACGGGGCTCGCCGAGCTTTGCTCGGTTGGACAGCCGAGGGCGGCTGTCCCCACATGAACCATGGACAGCGGGACCGCTATCTCCACATGGTCGTTTCCCAAGAAGGAATGCGAGTGATTGCGAGACAACTGAATGGCATCTGAGGCACAGGCGCAAGGGTGGAGCGGGCCGTCGCGAAGACGAGTACCTCGGTTTCCCATGCAGGCGGTGCTCGACGTGACCGTGCTGCGATCGGGGATCCCCGACACGGTGCCGGGTCGTGCGGTCAATGTGTGCGAGAGCGGGATCGCAGCCGTGTTGGCGCAGGAACTGGTTCCGGGGGAGTCGGTGGCGATCGAGGTGCAACTGTCATTGGGCGCCGCTCCCTTGCAAGCGCGGGCGGTGGTGCGATATCAGGACAAATTGCGGAGTGGTCTGGAGTTTGTCGCACTCACCCCAGAGCAGCGCGTGGCCATACGGAATTGGGCCAAAGAGGCAAGGGCGGAGCCTGAAGTTCGAGCAATTCAGGCAATTGCGGTGGCAACCAGGAGTGCCGATGCAGGTGCTGTAGCCAAGAAAACCCCGAGCAGCGGAGCGCCGCCCCTGAAGAAAAAACGATTCGGGATTGGATGGACGGTCTTTGTCGTGATTGTCGCCTTCGTGGCGGGCGTGTTCTGGTGGCGCTGGAATCGCGGTTGGGACGAGTTGGAATTGGGATCGAGAAATCTGGAGTTAGTGTTTGCGGAAAAGCCGCGAATGCAGGTTCCGGCGGACGTGATGGAAAAGTTGCTGGTGCATCGCGTCCCGCCGTCATATCCGGCGGAGGCGCGAAGGGCGAATCTGCAGGGAATTATTGCGTTGGACATTGTGGTGGGAAGCGATGGATCAGTAGTAAGCATGCGTCCGCTCAATGGCCCCGACGTGCTGGCGCACGCGGCCATGGATGCCTTGCGCTGGTGGAAATTTGAGCCCTATCGCGTGAATGGAGAGCCCACGGCGGTAGAAACGACGGTGGCGGTGGAGTTTAAGAGATAGCTTCTCGCATCACGCCTTCTTCTTGTGCAGGGCGTGCAGCACCGTGGTGCCGCTGATACCGAAGCAGACCACCGCCCCCAGCGCGGCGATCTGCAAAAGGGTGGGGGTGAGGCGGATGATGTCGGCGAAGACGGCGGTGACCGCGAAGACGAGTCCCAGCACATTTAGCCACATTGGGGCGCGGACCGGAGTGGTGAGGTCTTTGCGCAGGCGCAACTGAAGCAACAGAGCAGCCAGTCCAATGGCTGCAACCACGACCAAGGCAAGCGGGCTGAAGAACGCAGAGCGGCTGGTGTAGATTACCACCAGAGCGAGCGCCAGCAGGAGCAGTCCTGCTGCAACGATGCTCCAGCGGCGGGGCTTAGGCGCGGGGGACGGATTAGAGACGGCGTCGGGCAAGGAGTTCCGTCCAGTTATACAGGGGGGCGTGTGGGTTTTCAAATGAGCGCTCTGAGTTCGTGGCGCGGGTCGGGATGCCGCGCGCCGATTATTTTCTGCAGCTTCCTGTCGGCCACTTTTATCGCATCCGCGAGTTTTACTTTCGCTCTCAGACCCTGGGCGGGGTTCGGCTGGGGCCGGCCAGCCACTCGGCTTGCCGGGGGTCTCCGTTATTCATCGCGTAGAGGACGAGTTCGACGCGGGTAGAGACTCCAAGCTTTTCGAAAATGCGAAAGAGATATTTTTTGATAGTGTGTTGGCTGAGATTGAGTTCGCCGGCAATCTGACGATTGCCCAGACCTTCGGCGACCAGGGCTACGACTTGTTCTTCCCGCGGAGTGAGCAGGTTTCCGCCGCTCGCGTTGATCACCCGCAGCGACGGCACTTCCGAAACCAGGTCCATCACATAGTTGAGTTGCTCGGTATTGGCCCAAATCTGCCCCGCGGCCACGCGCAGCAAGCACTTGTAAAGCAAGCGAAGGTTGGCGTCGGCGATGGAGAAGATGCCGCGTGCTCCGGAACGGAACGCGCTGACCACGAGTTCTCGGTCGCAACTCTCCACCAGCAGGACCTTCGGAATCTCCGGATGCGCGAGGTGAAAGCGGCGCAAGGTCATCACAGTTTCGGAGACGTTGCCGGACCGGTTGAGAGCGAGCACGGCGATCCGCGGAGGCTTCGAACTAACTGCTTGGAGAATGGACATGGAATCCATCTGGCACTGAGTGATGTGGAACTCGGAATAGCGCCGCAGGGCACTGGTCAGCAACTGGGCCTGCATCCGGTTGGAGTCTGCAATGAGAACTCCGGTGACATTTGAAGTGGCGCTGGATGACGCAATCATAAAAATAGATATTCCAAAAACCAAAAGAAAGACGATGCCGGGATTGTAGGGAGCACAAGTATGTTTCACAAGGAAACTGGTCACAAAATCTCGATACAACTTCTCAAAATGGGAATGGAGATTTTCGCGGCGCTACAGACGGCAAGAGCAGGATTTTATTGTGGAAATTCGGGGAACGAGTTCGTACAAGCCTGTAAATCAGCGAGCGGAAAGGGTGCGGATCTGGCCGTTTTCCACGCTAGAGAGAAACAGTCGTGGTGAAATTGCAGTTCCGCAATGTTGAAGTCTCGGGACTCCAATCCTGTGACATGACGAACACGCAAGTCTACTTTTGTGTGTACTCCTTCGGTAGATGTGACAGGTAACCATTCCAGCCTCCGTTGAGTGCGGAAATCTCGCCAAGTCGTTCTTTCGATACGACCATTCGTGCCGTCGGCACTTTCCCGAAAGCGGATGGGGGCTCCACTTTTGTGGACGGAACTTCCCATGTCTTGTGAGTCCCGCAGAGTGAGCTTAATTTTGCGAAGTGGGGAATCTGGAAACGAAGACACCCACCACCAGAGATTGGCGCAGGGAGCAATGAGGCGCATTTTCATATTCGTTCGATTCATAGCAATTGAGCTAGCGATTTTATTTTGCTGTTCGACTGTTTTCGCGCAGGAGAAGACCGATCTGGGCGGAAACAAGGATACTTCCCGAGTCGGCCTAACCGGGGCGGGAGCGGGAGGCAGTGGTACAACGATCGAAAAACCCGGAGGAGCGGAAGGCCAGGAGAAAACCTTGCTCGGTGGAAACCGCCGTCCGCTCTACCGGCTGCAACCCAGCGATGTTGTGGAAATCGATTTTATGGTCGCGCCCGAGTTCAATCAGACCCTCACCGTACAGCCGGATGGCTATGTCAACTTGAAAGACGCAGGCCTGGTCGATGTGCAGGGACTGAATATGGAGGAGTTCAGCCAAGCTGTTGAGAAAGCGTACCGAGGATATCTGCACGATCCGCAGGTGGCATCTGCGCTGAAGGATTTTCAACGGCCCTACTTCATCGTAGGGGGCGAAGTTGGGAAGCCAGGAAAATATGAATTGCGCTCGGACACGACCGTGGCCGAGGCGGTACAGATTGCGGGAGGGTTAACGCCGGAGTCGAAGCACTCCCAGGTCGTGCTTTTTCGGCGAATCACTGACGATCTGGTAGAAACCCGCCTGCTTGACCTGAAGAAGATGCTGAAGCAGCGCAGCCTCAAAGAGGATTTACATCTTCACGCTGGGGATATGATTTTTGTGCCCCAGAACTCGATTTCCAAAATCGCTCGCTTCCTGACCAAACCTGCCGTGGGCATGTACATGAACTCCACACAATTTTAGAACGAGAAACGTTGCTCGCATGCCAGACGAAGACCCAATTCGCACGCGAGAATCAGCATCCCCGCCTACTGTTCGGGAGTTGGCCATGGTGCTATTCCGCCGGAGGAGGGTCTTCGTCCGCGTCTCGAGCTTGGCGCTCGCCGTCGCGATTTTGTATGCGCTTTTAGGTTCCGGATATGAAGCGAAGATGAAGGTGTTGGTGCGACGAGGGCGTGCCAATGCTCCCGTGACGGTGGAGGCGAACGCTCCCATGGACCTGACCCGGATGGACATCACGGAAGAGGAATTGAATTCCGAGGTGGAGTTGCTGCGGGACGATGAAGTGCTGCGCACGGTCGTGCAAGAGACTGGGATCGGAGGGCGTGACTGGTTTCACTTTCTGCGGCTGGGTGAGGGAAATGCGGAGCGAGTGGAGCGGCAGGCGCGTCAACTGGCCAAGAAACTGAAAGTGGAAGCGGTGAAGAAAACGAATCTGATCGAAGTCAAGTATTCGGCGGACAATCCCCAAACAGCGGCCAATGTGCTGCAGTCCGTGGAAAAGGCGTACCTGGAGAAGCACATGGAGGTGCATCGTCCCAGCGGCGAGTTTCGTTTTTTTGAACTACAGACCAGCGAGTCGCGGCGCCAATTGGAAGAAGCGAAACGAAAACTGACGGATTTCACGGCGAAACAGGGCGTTGTTGCGGCGGCAGAACAACGGGACCTGGCCCTGCAAAAGTTGAGCGCAGTGGATGCTGACTACCGCCAGACGCGAATTGATGCGACCGAGGCCCAGCAGCGGGTGTGGGAACTGGAGGCTCAGTTGCGGACGTTGCCGGAGCGCACCACAACCCAGATTCGTGTTGCGGATAATCCGGACCTGCTGAAGGCCTTGAAAGCGACTCTGTTGGATCTCCAATTGAAGCGGACAGGATTGCTGACGAAGTTCGAACCGAGCCATCGCCTGGTTCGGGAAGTTGAACAGCAGATTGCTCAGGCAGAAGCCACCATCGCCTCGGAAAATGGTTTGCCTCTGAAGGACGAAACCACCGACAAGAATACGCAGTATGAATGGGCCAAGTCGGAATTGCAGAAAAACCAGGTGCAATTGAAGGCCCTGCAAGCCCGCGAGGCCGCGACCGTTAGACAGGAAGTTGCCTACCAAAGCATGGCCCGCCATTTCGGGGAGGATGCTATCACCCAGGATGACTTGCTGAGCTCGGAGAAAGCTGCGGAGGAGAACTACCTTCTTTACGTGAAGAAGCAGGAAGAAGCGCGCATGGACGATGCACTCGATGCACGGGGCATCGTCAACGTGGCGATTGCGGAGCACCCGGTAGCTCCAGCTTTGCCGTTGTGGTCTACGGCAGCGGTGTTGGCGATTGGGTTGGCTGCAGCGGGCGCGGCGGGCACCGGCGCCACGTTCGCGGCCGATTATCTCGATCCTGCCTTTCGCACGCCCGACGATGTCCTGGCCTACTTGAATTCGCCCGTGTTGGCATCCCTACCGCGAGGAAGGCTTTCGGCATGAGGGAAGAGGTTTTGAATGCGGGTGTGTTGTTCGCGAAAACAAGCGCGTGCAGGGTGGTGCGTCCCGCCGAAGCGACTTCACGGATGGCGGGGAGTTGGAATCCTGAAGACTTCGCCCGGGAGCAGATTCAAGGGCTAGTGAGACAGGTTTTCTTTTCGAATGCGGAACATCCTGTGCGGCAGGTAGTTTTCTGTGCAGTGGAAGCTGAAACGGATGTGTCCAGCATCTGCCGGCGGGTGGGAGAGGCGTTGGCGCTGGAGACAACCGAAACTGTCGCTCTGGCAGGGGAATACCCAGAGATTTTGCGGAACGTGGAGACCGATCAGGAGGGTGCACCCGGTCGCGGAGCCAAGGATGAAGGCGTGGTTTTGCGGCCGTATGCGACGCGGGTGCGAAGCAATCTGTGGATGGTCCCGGCTGCGAAAAAGAACGGAGGACGGTTTTCCACCGTGGAACTGCATTCCCACCTTTGCGCAATGCGTCGGGAGTTCAAGTATTCGATTGTGGCCGGGCCAGTCGCTCGGGAATCGAACCAGACGACCGCCATGGCCGGTTTCGCAGATGGAATCATCCTGGTGTTGTCGGCACATCGCACACGCCGGAATACCGCTCGCCGGATTGTGGACGCCTTGGAGGCGGCACAGGCGCGAATTTTGGGAACCGTGCTGAGCGACCGGGTATTTCCTATCCCAGAGAGGATCTACCGCAGGTTGTAAGAACGTTAAACAGAGTGCTCAAGGCACAGAGTCTTATAGCAATTTTGAGGAATCCGCTCGAATGAGCGATTGGTGTGGTCAAGTGTCTTCACCTGTCTTCAATGCCGGGCAGCAAAAATCCGAAGGGGTCGATTGGGCACGACTGATTCCCGGGGGGACATCTACGGTTCGGGAGGGAGCACGGAAGCCGAGTCGATCGGTAAATCCATTCGCGTCAGAAAAAGTATCGGAGATCGCGACCGAGGTCGTGACCAGCGCGCCCGAAAATCCATTGACGGTACTGCTCCCAGGTCCGCTACAAAGCCGGATGGCATGGCGATGGATGTGCTCGATGGCGGCTGACTTCGCGCTGGTAGCGCTGAACTGGCTTTTGATTGGAGCGACGCAGGTGCCTCTGCGAGGACTCTTTCCCCATGTGCGCCTCTTCGAATATGCCGCCGGAGCACCTGTTTCTTTATTGGGAATTGCTTTACTTCACGGCGCGTTGATCACCTTAATGGGCTACACCGAAGGACTGCACGCCGACAGCGGCAATCTGAAAAGGCAAGCCCGCATTCTTGGTAAGTCCGTTTTCTGGACGACGGCTCTGTTGTGTCTCGCCTACGGACTGCAGGGTGCGGCATGGGTGACGAGTGAATTGTTCTGTGCAGCCGGTTTGTTGCACTTTGGGGCGCTGTGGACGTGGCGCTGGCAGCGCTCGAGGCTATGGCGGAGGACGCATTCGTCAGGCGACGGGCACAACGTTTTGATCATCGGAGCGGGAACCGTTGGACAGCAGGTCGCTCGCTACGCGGAACGGCATCCCGAGGCGGGCCGAACGGTGTGCGGCTTCCTCGACGACGACAAACCGCGGAGCGACAAAGTGATTGGGCGAGTGAATGACTTGGCTCAGTTGGCACGCAAAGCCTTCGTCGATGAAGTGATCCTGGCCGCGCCGCACGACCGGAGCATGACCTTGCAGGTGCTCCGCGAAGCTCGACGTTTGCGACTCGATGTGGAGATCGTTCCCGACCTTTTCGGATGTGAGCCCGAGGCAAGCGAAATCGAGCGAGTCGGAGATTTGCCCGTAATCTGCCTGCACGCGGAACGATTGCCGTCGATCGGGCTGGTATTGAAACGGGTTTTGGACGTGATCGGCGCGGGCCTGGCGCTGGCGCTGCTAGCGCCATTGCTGGCGGCAATCGCGGGATTGATCAAACTGGATTCGCGAGGGCCAGTTCTCTATTGCGCTCCACGGGCGGGCCGGAAGAGCAGGGTCTTTCGCTGTTACAAGTTCCGCACCATGGTGAACCGCGCGGATGACTTGAGAAACGAATTGCGGAACCAAAACCAGAGGACGGGACCATGTTTCAAGATGGCGAACGACCCCCGGATCACAAGGCTGGGGCGTTTTTTGCGACGCTATAGCCTGGATGAACTGCCCCAACTTTGGAATGTTCTGAAGGGCGAGATGAGCCTGGTCGGACCAAGGCCGCATCCGGTGGATGAGTTTGCGGCGTATGAGATCGAGCATCTGGCGCGACTCGACGTCACGCCAGGAATAACCGGGTTGTGGCAGGTCTCGGCGCGCCGCGATCCTTCCGGTCAGCGCGGCATGGAACTGGATCGTGAATACATCCAGACGTGGAGCCTGGGTTCGGATTTGCGGATTCTGTTGCGTACCTTTCTCGCTGTGGCGCAGGGGAGTGGAGAGTGATGGAGTCTATTTCCCTGAGAGCGGCAAGGTCGGAGATGGCCGACGATCTCCTGGTCTGGACGCTGGAGGTTGTTCTACGCCCGCTACACGCTCTCATGACCGTGCCTTCGCTCCTGTTTTTGGCGACGCTGACCGCAATGTTGCTGCGGAATCAGAACGTCTCGTTCTACGAGATCGACCGCGTCGCCTTCGGCCTGCTCTTGCTGGTGGTTGTAGGACGGGCAATCGTGCAGCGGAAACAACTGGTTGTGCTGGAGCGAATTACATGGCCGATGCTTGGCCTGACAGGGCTGGCGCTTGTAACGGTGATTGGTCAGCCGTTCAACAGCGAGACCTGGAGCCTGTTGGCATCGAAATTCATTGTCCCTTTCGTGCTCTTTCACTTGGCGGGACGGGTGTTCACGGGGGAACGGGAGTTTCGGCAGTTTGAGATCTTCGCATTGCTGGTGCTTGCCTATCTGAGTTTTATCGCGATCGCTTTCCTGGTGGGAGCGCGCGCCCTCATTTTCCCCCGTTTCATTCTGGATGAAAGCCTCGGCTTTCACCCGGACCGGGCGCGAGGGCCGTTCCTGCAGGCAGTCGCCAATGGCGTTTCCTTAAACATCCTCGGGTTAGTAGCTTTGCATGCATACAAACGAGGAAGTGTGCGAGGTCTCAAGATGGCGCTTCTATTGGCTTCTGTGCCAGTCGCCATCCTGGCCACGATGACCCGGGCAGTCTGGTTGTCATTTGCCGGAAGCATTGTGGTGTTGGTTCTCTATTCGAAGAATCGCGCGTTACAACGTGCGGCAGTGGGGGTTGCTGTGGTTGTGGTATTGGGGTTCGCGGTTCTGAGTTCACATGAGCTGCGGGCGGCATTGAGCGACCGCCTGGAGGAACGTGGACCGGTTGAATTTCGCGAAGCAGTTTATGCGGGCAGCTGGCAGATGTTTCTGGAGCGTCCGCTGACGGGATGGGGCTTTCACCAAATGCCGGCTGACTTACCTCGATATGTCAGCGAATACAAAGACAAGGTTTTGTATCCGCACAACACGTATTTGGAATTGTTGGTGGAGCACGGTGTAGTGGGACTGGCGCTGTATCTCTGGCTGATGTGGGAGATGTGGCGGCTCGGTCGGGGGTCGATCGCGGCAGCAGAGAAGAAAGGATTCCTCGATCCTCTATTTCATGGTCTATGGCCAATTCTGCTGGTGGTGTATTGGGTGAATGCAGCTTTGGTTGTCATGAGCTACCAATTCGTGAACGCTCTACTGTTCACGATGGCCGGCATGCTGGCCGCGCAACGGCGCAGAGCAGGGATGTGTCCGCCATGCTGACTGTCGCCTACCTTGCCAATGAGTTCCCTTCGCCCGTCGAGCCTTACGTCGTCGAAGAGATCGAAGAACTGCGCCGCCGAGGTGTGCGCGTGATTGCGTGCAGTGTGCGGAAAACCGCGCCCGACGAGGCGTTGTTAAGCAAATGTGCTCCGCAGATCGTATTGCGCCCGCCGCAAGTAATAATTCTCTTGCGCGCCTTGTGGCTCTGCCTCCGGCGTTGGAAGCGTATATGGCCGCTGATTGCGCGCGTCTTGTTCCAGGGCACCGAAGGGCCGCGAAAGCGCACGAAAGCGCTGGCACATACCTGGCTCGGCGCCTGTTACGCGATTCTGTTGCAGGGAAATGGGACGGAGCATATCCACGTTCACCACGGCTACCTGGGCGCCTGGATCGCAATGGTTGCGGCACGGCTGCTGGGCGTGGAATTCAGCATGACGCTTCACGGGTCGGACCTGCTGCTGGATGGAACCTATCTCGACGTGAAACTGCAGAACTGTACGTTCTGTCTGACTGTGTCGGAGTACAACCGTAACTACATCTTGAAACGCTACCCCGAGGTGGAGGCGGAGAAAGTAGTAGTGGCTCGCCTTGGGGTGGAAGTTCTCGAACTGACGCCTCAACCTGCGTCGAGACCGAAGATGAATGAAAGTGCTTTTACGTTGCTGGCCGTGGGAAGGTTGCACGCGGTCAAAGATCACGCCTTTCTGGTGCGGGCTTGTGCGTTGCTTCACGCGGGAGGGGTGCCTTTTGACTGTCTGATTGCAGGCGACGGACCAGAATGGCGCAATCTGGAGTCCCTGATTCAGGCATATGGAATCCAAGAGCAAGTCACTCTACTTGGCCACGTGGCCCGCCAGCACATGAATTCCTGGTATGACCGGGCCCAAGTGGTGGTTCTTACCAGCCGAAGCGAAGGAATTCCACTGGTGCTGATGGAAGCAATGGCGCGCCGGAAGATCGTTCTAGCGCCGGCGATTACCGGCATCCCTGAACTTGTAATTCCGGGCAGAACGGGATTCCTGTACGAACCCGGATCGGTGGCTGATTTTGTCGCGCGACTGCTCTTCATTCGTTCGCTGATTGATGCCCCGAAAGATCCCCATGTCCACCCATACATCGTCTCGGCGAGCCGTCAACTGGATCACCTAAGGCATGCGGCCCACGCGCATGTTCACGAAAACTTCAACCGCAGTAGACGTTTGCAATCATTCGGCAACTTATTCCTCCAGCGGATCGGCCCGCGAGCAGAAAGCATTCCTTATGCGGATTTTGTATTGCAACAAATATAACTATCCATTTAGTGGGACCGAGGTTTACCTGTTTGAACTGATGGAATTGATGCGAGAGCAGGGCCACGAAGTGGCACTATTCTCAATGGCGGATCCGCGGGGTGAGCCTTCGCCATACGATCGGCACCTTATGCCGCGCCTTGACTTCAAAGCCAAAGCGAGTTGGTGGAGGAGGGTGCAATACGCAGGACACGCAGTTTATTCGACGGACGCGCGGCGGCGGATCCGCGCGATGATCAGGGATTTCCAGCCCGACGTGGCGCACGTCCGAAGTCTCTATCACCATTTATCGCCCTCGGTTCTGTGGGAGTTGAAAGCGCACAATGTTCCCGTCGTCTACCACGTCAATGACTTCAAGCTGCTTTGCCCGGCTTACAACCTGGTATCGCAAGGGCAGCCCTGTGAGGCGTGCGCAGGCGGCAAGTTCTGGCATGCGCTACGGCCGACTTGTTATCCGGGGCTTTGTGCGCGCCTGACCTTAACGACCGAGGCTTACACTCACCGCTGGCTGGGTACATACAAGAAATGCGTCGACCTGTTCCTGGCGCCCAGCCAGTTCGTGCGTGACAAGTTTGTGGAGCACGGCTGGGACGGCGGTAAGTTCGAGGTAATGCCGCATTTTCAGAAGGCTCATGAGTTGCGGCCGCCGCCGAGCAACGCCAATTCGTCATTGCTGTATTTCGGAAGGCTGTCGCCGGAGAAAGGCGTCCATGATTTGCTAAGGGCGATGCAGAAGATTCCACAGATGCGCTTGATCGTCGCGGGCGACGGGCCACAGCGCACACCTTTGCAGGGGCTGACGAGTTCGCTGGGATTGCGGAACGTGCAGTTTGTGGGTCAGGTGGGCCGCGCCGAGCGGGATGCGCTAATCGCACAATCGCGCTTTACAGTCCTGCCCTCCCATGCCTACGAGACTCTTGGCAAGACGATCCTCGAGTCTTACGGAGAAGCCCGTGCCGTAGTGGCCTCAGATCTGGGCTCCAGACGGGAGTTTGTTCACGAGGGTGAGACCGGACTGCTGTATCCCTCCGGCGATGTGACTCAACTTGCAGGCGCGATTCAATCCCTGGGTTCGAGGCCGGGGTTAGCCGAGAAGATGGGGCGTGCCGGTTGGGAAATGGTGCGACAGCACCATACCCCCGAGGAGCACTATCAGAGACTGTTGAGTCTTTATGAGGGCCTAGTCGCAGGCAGCGCGCCTCGCAAGGATGGAAGCGGCGCATGGCGAACGATTGCAGGGCAGAATCCAAATCCAGTTACCCTGCCCCGAAGACAGGGGTTGCGGGTGGCATTTATCGGTGGGCGCGGGGTCGTATCGAAATACAGCGGGCTGGAGACTTATTACGAGGAGGTGGGAAAACGCCTGGCGCAGATGGGGCATGAAGTCACTTTGTATTGCCGCACCTACTTTACGCCGCCCATGACAACTTACAACGGGATGCGGCTGGTACGGCTGCCGACAGTTCGATCGAAGCATCTCGAAACCTTGATTCATACGCTGCTTAGCACGACACATGCGCTGACACAACCCTACGATATCGTGCACTATCACGCGTTGGGAGCGGCCCTGTTTTCGTTTTTTCCGAGGTTGCTGGGAAGAAAAACCGTCGTCAGCGTGCAGGGCCTGGACTGGCAACGAAAGAAATGGGGACGGTTTGCTTCTGCGGTTCTGCGGCAGGGCGAGCGCGCATCGGCGGAACTCCCCAATGCCACGGTTGTTGTTTCGCACGCGCTACAACGACGTTATCGCGAGATACACGGAATTGAATCCTTCTATCTGCCGAACGGAGGAGTGCTGCGCGAGCGGACCGAGCCAGCAAAGATTCTGGAGTGGGGATTGCAGCCGGGAAACTACGTTCTGTTCCTGGGAAGATTCTCGCCCGAAAAGGGTTGTCACCTTCTCGTCGAGGCCTTTGAGCAGATCGACACTGATGTGAAGCTAGTGATGGCTGGGGCGTCGAGCTATTGCGACGAATACAGCCGCGAATTGCGAAAACACGCCACTGAACGGATTCGGATGCTGGACTGGGTTTCCGGCACGACGCTGGACGAATTGCTCACCAATGCGATGATTTTTGTTTTGCCATCAGATTTAGAAGGCTTGTCGCTGGCACTGCTTGACGCCATGGGAGCAGGGCTCTGCGTGCTCACTAGCGACGTTCCAGAAAACCGCGAAGTCGTCGATGGAGCAGGATTTACGTTTCAACGCGGAAATGCAACGGATTTGGCGGATCGTTTACGCTTTCTGTTAGCGAATCCCAGTGTTCGGGAGGCTGCCGGCAGAACGGCGAAAAGGCGGATCGAGGAGCATTATCAGTGGCAGAGCATTGCCCGGGAAGTTGAAAAAACATACTTCCAGATGATGGGTTGGGGGCCGGTTGCGTTGCCAGTCAAAAAGCCCAACGCGCGGGTTGCCGCCATCGTCGAGACCGCGAGCCCGGAACAAAAGGCTGGCTAGCTGCACCGTAAGACAATCGAGCACGCGCGGGAGTCATGATCGCCCCCGGTCGACTGATCGTACACTGCCTGTAATCCGCGTTTGTAGTTCTTCCTTTTTTCCTATCGACACCCCGCACGGCACGGGGCGATTCCCGTCATTATTGATTACAATCAACTGTTTGTCTCGCGACGGGCTCTGCTGCCGGCAAAGCGCCCTTACGCGAGGGACACTTGTCGCATGCAAAATGCCATTCTGGTCACCGGGGGCGCAGGTTTCATCGGCTCGAACTTTATTCTGCAGCAGATGCAGAATGAATCTGCCTCCGTTGTGAATCTCGACAAGCTGACTTACGCCGGGAACCTGCACAATCTGGAAAGCATCGCACTCGATCGCCGCTATGAGTTCGTTCACAGCGATATTGCCGATCGCGACCTGGTTCGGGCATTGCTCGCCAAGCACGAACCCCGCGCCATCGTGCATTTTGCTGCGGAAAGTCACGTGGACCGGTCCATTCGTGGACCCGAAGATTTCATTCGCACCAATGTAGATGGGACCTTCGCGCTGCTGGAAGAGACGCGAGCTTACTGGAGTGCGCTGCGCAACGGCGAGCAAAAAGACTTTCGTTTCCTGCATGTCTCTACCGACGAAGTGTACGGCTCGCTGGGACCGGACGATCCGCCCTTTAGCGAAGTCAGTCCCTACGCGCCCAACAGTCCATACGCCGCGTCCAAGGCCGCGTCTGACCACCTGGTGCGCGCCTACCACCACACCTACGGATTGCCGACCCTCACGACGAATTGCTCGAACAATTACGGGCGCTTTCAGTTTCCGGAAAAGCTGATTCCGTTGATGATCCTCAACGCCCGGGATGGCAAGCCGCTGCCGGTTTATGGCGATGGGAAAAATGTCCGCGACTGGCTTTACGTTGAAGATCACTGCGAGGCGATCGCAACTGTGTTGCGCGGAGGCAAGCCCGGGGACACCTATAACATCGGCGGCTGGAATGAAAAGCGGAACATCGAGATTGTCGAGGCCATCTGCGACCTTGTCGACGAGATCGCGCCGCTCGCCGCCGGCCCACGCCGCGACTTGATCACGTTTGTGAAAGACCGGCCGGGTCACGATCGCCGTTACGCAATGGACGCGCGCAAGATCGAACGCGAATTGGGATGGAGACCGAAAGCGACATTTGAGAGCGACATTCGCAAGACAGTCCGCTGGTATCTTGAACATGAGGAGTGGGTGCGCAATGTCACTAGTGGAAGTTATCGCCAGTGGGTGGCCACGCACTACTCCAGTTAGTTTCAGACGCGGCCCGAAAGATCAATCAAACTATGACCGAACGCACACTCTACAAGGGCATCATCCTGGCGGGGGGATCGGGCACGCGCCTGTATCCGGTGACGCAGGCCATGGGGAAAAGCCTGCTTCCCGTATATAACAAGCCCATGATTTATTACCCGCTGTGCACGCTGATGCTGGCGGGCATCCGGGACATTCTGGTAATCACCACTCCGGAGGACGTACCCAAATTTCAGGCGCTCCTGCAGAATGGGAGTCAGTACGGGATTCGTTTGCAATATGTGGCACAACCAAAACCTGAGGGAATTGCACAGTCCTTCCTGCTGGCCGAAGAGTTTCTGGATGGAAGCCCCTGTGTGTTGGTTTTAGGCGACAACATTTTTTATGGCCACGATCTGGCGAAGGATTTGCGGTTGGCGGCGAAAAAAGTTGAAGGAGCCCGCGTTTTCGCCTATCCCGTGCACGATCCGGAGCGCTACGGCGTAGTGGAATTCGATTCGGACGGGCGCGCTCTGAGCATCGAGGAAAAACCGAAGCAGCCGAAATCGCGATATGCCGTTACCGGACTTTATTTCTACGATAACCAGGTAGTGGAGATTGCGAAATCTCTGAAGCCAAGTGCGCGCGGCGAACTGGAAATTACCGATGTCAACCGAGTCTATCTGCAGAAGGGCCAATTGGAAGTTGAGGTCATGGGCCGCGGCATGGCCTGGCTGGACACGGGAACCCACGAGTCGCTCATGGATGCGGCGCTCTACATTCAGGCCATCGAAAAACGGCAGGGGTTAATGGTTGCTTGTCCGGAAGAGATTGCCTACCGCTCCGGCTACATAACCGCAGCTGATGTGGTAAAGATCGGAAGCTCGATGAAAAACAGTAGCTATGGCGCCTACCTGCTCCAGTTTCTAAAAGAAAAGGTCTTCTGAAAACGCCACAAGTTTGAGGGATGCTGAGCGATGGGCGGTTTCGTGAAAATTTCGACTTCGTTGCCCGGCCTTGTCATTCTGGAGCCGCGCGTGTTTGGCGACGAGCGCGGATTTTTCCTCGAGAGCTATAACCAGAAGGCCTTTGCGGAGTTGGGCATCGATGACCGGTTTGTTCAGGACAATCATTCCAGTTCGCGACAGAATGTATTGCGCGGCCTGCATTATCAGATCAAACAGGCGCAAGGAAAATTGGTGCGCGCGGTGGAAGGAGAGATTCTGGATGTCGCGTTGGACCTGCGACGGAGTTCTCCAACGTTTGGCCGGTGGGAGGCAGTCGAGCTTTCAAGCGAGAATAAGCGCATGCTGTGGATTCCGGTGGGCTTCGCGCACGGATTCCGCGTGATTTCGGAGAAGGCGCAGGTGCTCTATAAGTCGACCGAATACTATGCGCCGGAACACGAACGCACAGTGGCCTGGAATGACCCGGATTTGAAGATTGATTGGAAAGTCGACGGTGAGCCGATCGTTTCAGCGAAAGACCAGCGAGGCATCGCTCTTCGCGATGCCGAGACCTTCGAATAGCCGCGGGAACCACCAAAATGAAAGTGATGATTCTTGGCGCGTCCGGACTTCTAGGTAAGGCGCTCTTGCGCGAATGGACCGAGGATGAAGTTGTCGGTCTGGGGTCGCGCGATGCTGACATTCGCGATACGCACAAGGTGCGGGAAGTGGTGGAGAAGGCGCGTCCTGACTGGATGGTGTTGGCGGCAGCTTACACCAACGTGGACGATTGCGAGCGTCGCCCTGATTTAGCAATGTCGGTAAACCGCGATGGAGCCTTGAATGTCGCGAGGGCAGCGAAACAGGTCAATGCGAGGCTGTTGTTCCTCAGTTCCGATTACGTGTTCGATGGGAAAAAGACTTCGCCGTACGAAACACACGAGGCTCGCAATCCGCAGAGCGCGTACGGCCGATCGAAGGCAGAGGCGGAAGTCCGGTTGCTGGAATTGCTGCCGCAGTGCTGCATCGCGCGGACTTCGTGGCTTTTCGGTACAGGCGGGAAGTGCTTTCCCGATACGATTTTGAAACTGGCTGGGAGTCGTCCTGCTCTGGATGTGGTCAACGACCAGCGTGGATGCCCAACCTATTCCGTGGACCTGGCGAGAGCGATCATCAAGTTATGTCGCACAGGGGCTCATGGAATCGTGCACACCACGAACTCCGGGAACTGCACGTGGTTTGAATTCGCGCTTGAAATCATAAAGGGCGCAGGGCTTACAACCGAAGTGCGGCCTGTCAATAGCCAGCAAATGGCGCGTCCGGCGACGCGTCCCGCGTATTCCGTGCTGTCAGAGAAGAGCCTGCGACAATATGGAATTGTGATGCCCACTTGGCAGGATGCGCTGCACAGATATTTGCTGGAACGAAAATAAGTGGGCTTTCCCGACTGGCCGTTGCCTCGTCTGACGTGAGGCTGCTACGATGCGGCGGGGTTCCACGCTTTGAAGTCAATCCTGAATTACATCGACGGGCAGTTCGTGCGCGGGAAGCGGGAGTTCGCCGATGTGAATCCCGCGGACGGCAGCATAATCGCGCAGGTCTCGGAAGCGGATCAAGGCCTGGTCGACGACGCGGTGCGTGCGGCGCGCAAGGCCTTGCGGGGCGAGTGGGGCCGGTTGACCGTACGCGAACGTGCTGCCCGCATGTACAAAGTTGCGGATGCGATTGAGGCGAGGTTCGACTGCTTCGTCGCGGCCGAGGTCGCCGACACTGGCAAGCCGGTGGCGCTGGCTTCACGCCTGGATGTTCCGCGCGCGGCAGCAAATTTTCGCGTGTTCGCCGATATCATCAAGACGGCTGCGCTGGAATCGTTTCAGACCGAAACTCCAGACGGCAGGACTGCGCTGAACTACGCTGTACGCAAACCGCTGGGAGTCGTCGGCATCATCACTCCCTGGAATCTCCCTCTCTTATTACTTACGTGGAAAGTCGCGCCGGCCCTGGCGTGTGGCAACTCGGTGGTCGTGAAACCGTCCGAGGAAACTCCCGCCACCGCAACGTTGCTCGCCCAGGTGATGAAAGACGCTGGAATTCCTGACGGCGTCTACAACGTAGTCCACGGATTCGGACCAAACTCCGCCGGCGAATTTCTGACGCAGCACAATGACGTGAATGCGGTGACCTTTACTGGCGAGTCGCAGACTGGAGCCACGATCATGAAGACGGTTGCGGCCTCGGTAAAGCCCGTGTCTTTTGAACTCGGCGGCAAGAATGCAGCGATCGTCTTCGCCGACTGCGACTTTGCCGATGCGGTGAATGGGATCAGCGAGGCTGTGTTTCTTAACACCGGCCAAGTCTGCCTTTGCGCGGAACGTGTTTACGTCGAGAGCTCAATTTATGAACGCTTCATCGATGCGCTGAAGCGCAAGGCCGAAAGTCTGCGTTTGGGATCGCCGCTGGAAAATGCTACGGAGAGTGGGCCGCTGATTTCGTCGCAGCATCGCGAGAAAGTGCTGTCTTATTACCGCTTGGCACACGAAGAAGGCGCGACACTCGTGTGTGGAGGCGGGATTCCGGAGTTCGGCAACGCGCTGGATCAGGGCTTCTACGTGCAGCCAACGATCTATACTGGGTTGCGGGAATCGGCGCGCTGCGTGAAGGAAGAAATTTTCGGGCCAGTTTGCCACGTCGCACCATTCGATACAGAAGAGGAAGCGGTCAGCATGGCAAACGACACAAAGTATGGATTGGCCGCTTCCATCTGGACCTCGAATCTGAAACGTGGTCACCGCGTTTCGCAGCAGATGAATGTAGGCATCACGTGGGTAAATTGCTGGTTCTTGCGGGATCTGCGAACGCCGTTCGGCGGCATGGGACTATCCGGCATTGGACGCGAGGGCGGAATGCATTCGCTGAATTTTTATTCGGAGTTGAACAACATTTGCATTCGGCTGTGAACGTCGGGGCCGGGACGAGTAGACGGAATGGCAAAAGTCGCAAGCAAAGTCATTGATGGCAAGGCAACGCCCCGCGGCAACTATCCACACATCAAGCGCGCAGGCGATTTCCTGTTTGTTTCCGGAACCAGCGCGCGCCGCGCTGACAACACTATTGTCGGCGCCGAAGTCGATGAGTTCGGAACGACGCATCTCGACATTCGCGAGCAGACGAAGGCCGTCATCGAGAATGTGCGCGACATCCTCGGGAGCGTTGGCGCGCAACTAAACGACGTGGTGGAGATAACCACGTACTTGGTAAATATGAATGATTTTGCCGGATACAACGAGGTCTACGGTCAATACTTCGGAAGTGACGGGCCTGCCCGAACCACAGTCGCCGTGCATCAGTTGCCACATCCGCATCTGCTGATCGAAATCCGCGCGATGGCGTTCAAGCCGGAGAAATAGGAGTTTCTATGCCGACCATCAAGAATCTCAAGGCATTCAACTTTCAGAACTGGATCGACGAGAACAAGGAAAAATTCAAACCTCCGGTGGGAAATGCGCAGGTGTGGGAGGACGGCGAGATGATGGTGACCGTGGTCGGAGGTCCCAACCAGCGGCGCGATTATCACGACGATCCGACCGAAGAATTTTTTTACCAGCTGAAGGGCAACATTTTTCTACGGCTCATGGAAACTCCCGGCAAGCCGCCCCTCGATATCCCGATCAAAGAGGGCGAAATTTTTCTGCTGCCCAAGCATATGCGGCATTCCCCCCAGCGGCAGGCGGGCAGTATTGGCGTGGTTGTAGAAATGCCTCGTCCAGAGGGTGCTCTGGATGGATTTGAATGGTACTGCGAGAACTGTCATCAGTTGCTGCATCGCGCGGAAGTGAAACTTAAGAGCATTGTGCGCGATTTGCCGCCGTTGTTTGAGCAGTTTTACGGCAACGAGAATTTGCGCAAGTGTAAACACTGCGGCGCGGTTCACCCGGGCAAAAAGTAAACATGCCAGTCATCGACATCCACAATCATTTCTTTCCGCGCATCTGGCCAGATCTGTCGGCCCGCTACGGCAGTTCCAATTGGCCATGGATCAAGCACACCCAACCAGGGAAAGCGGAAATCATGGTGGGTGATCGATTCTTCCGCGAGATTTACTCTGCGTGCTGGGACGCCGATATGAGGCTCAGTGAAATGGATCGCGACGGCGTCGAGATGCAGGTTCTCTCGGCCACACCGGTGTTGTTTGCCTATGATCGCCCAGCAGAGCACGCGCTGGATTGTGCGCGCTTATTCAACGATGCGGCGCTGGAACTGTGCGCAGAAGGCAAGGGGCGGTTGAAATCTCTGTGCCAGGTTCCTCTGCAGGATATCGACGCATCGTGCAAAGAGTTGAGCCGCTGCATGCGCGCGGGCCATCTTGGAGTGCAAATCGGCAATCACGTGGGCGATAAAAATCTCGACGATCCCGGCATTGTGACCTTCTTGCATCATTGTGCGGACGAAGGCGCAGCCGTGCTGGTTCATCCCTGGGACATGTTGGCGCCGGAGCGCATGCCAAAGTACATGATGCCGTGGACCGTGGGCATGCCCGCCGAGACGCAACTGGGCATAGTTGCAATGATTCTCGGCGGAGCTTTCGACAAGTTGCCGTCGAAACTTCGAATTTGTTTTGCACACGGCGGGGGAAGTTTCGCATTCCTGCTGGGACGATTAGAGAATGCCTGGCAGCATCATCCGACGGCGCACGGTGTTTGTGAGTTGCCGCCCAAGCGATACTTGAATCGCTTCTATGTAGACTCGGCGGTGTTCGACGAGCGCGCGCTGCGCCTTCTGGTTGAAACCATGGGAACCGAACGTGTGATGCTGGGTTCGGACTATCCCTTTCCGCTGGGCGAGCACTATGTTGGCTCGTTGATTCGAACGAGCAGTTTGGCGGAACCTGTGAAAGCTCAGCTGCTGGGCGGCAATGCCGTTTCGTTTCTCGGTCTGAAGGCTGACACTGCCGCAAAGATTGTAACGACTTCACCAGATGCCGCGCCCTCGGCGCGGGGCGATCAACTCACTTACAGTTCGTACCTCAAAGTTCCTGAATTGCTGCAGCTTCAGCATCCGCAATCTTCGCCACAACACCACGATGAATTGCTATTCATCATCGTGCACCAGACTTACGAGCTGTGGTTCAGGGAACTGTTGCACGACGTGGATGCAGTAGTTGCAAACCTGTGCGCCGCGGGTGCGAATCCAAACTCACGTGACGAGGTGTATGAAGCGGCACGACTGCTGCGGCGCTGCACGGAAATTACTCGGGTCCTGGTGGAGCAGTTTACGATCCTTGAGACCATGCTGCCCACGCATTTCCTGGCGTTCCGTGGCAAGCTGGAGCCGGCGAGTGGATTTCAATCGGAACAATTCCGTGAACTGGAGTTTTTGTGCGGATTGAAAGACGAGAAAATGTTGCGCTATCACCGGCCGACTCCCGAGGCGCACGCTCTGTTGGAGCGGAGATTGCGCGAGCCCTCGCTGCATGATGTTTTCTTTGACGCGTTGCGCGCCATGGGTAAACTGCAATTCGATAACGGCGCAAGCGAACGCGAGCGCTTCGATGCGCGTGCCCGTGCCATCCTTTCGCTCTACCGCGATGAACGCAACAATCGTGACTGGATTGACGTTTGCGAACGGCTCACCGAATTCGACGAACTGGTGGTGAGTTGGAGGTTGCGCCATATCCAACTTGTGGAGCGTGTCATCGGCGCGCGCGTGGGGACCGGAGGTAGTGCCGGCGCATCGTATTTGAAGCACACGCTGGACAAAAAGTTTTTCCCGGAGTTGTGGGAGGCGCGGACTTTGTTGACGCAATAGTGTATTGTTCGCGAATTCGTGTTAATCCCCGCATGAGTCGTAAAGCCGAGACCGTTTCACTAATTGGCGCCGGGCTTGTTGGACCGCTGCTGGCTCTCGGGTTGGTGAAGCGCGGTTTTCGCGTTGAGATCTACGAACGGCGACCGGACATGCGGCGGGTTCGCATCAGCGCAGGCCGCTCTATTAATCTCGCATTATCTACGCGCGGCATCCATGCCCTTACCGCAGCCGGGTTGTGGGACGCGATGCGTGAGCTCATCATTCCGATGAAGGGAAGGATGATGCACTCGGTCGCTTCCGAGCTTACGTTCCAGCCCTATGGAAAGGATGATGCTGAAGTCATTAATTCGATTTCCCGCGCCGATCTGAATATTGCGTTGATGAACGCCGCTGAGGCCCATGGCGTCAGAATCCATTTTCAACAACGCTGCACCGGTATCGATCTCAATACTGGAGCGCTGCAGTTAAGAAATGAGCGGAAAGACGACCAGCGAACTATAGAGATGGATATTGTGATTGGTTGCGACGGGTCGGCATCGGCCATTCGAGGCGAAATGCTGAGATTGAGCCGCTTCAATTTTTCGCAACAGTACCTGGACTACGGCTACAAAGAGCTTACGATTCCGGCTGGGCCAGATAGAAAGCATGTGCTGGAAGCGAATGCCCTTCACATCTGGCCGCGGGGCAACTACATGCTGATCGCATTGCCTAATGTTGACGGGACTTTCGCCTGTATTCTCTTTCTTCCGTTTGAAGGGCCGGACAGCTTTGCTGAATTGCTCACGTGTTCTGCAGTAACTGAATTCTTTCGATCCCGGTTTCCCGATGCAGCCGCGCTGATGCCGAACCTCGCGGACAATTTCTTTGCCAATCCGATGGGTGCGATGGTAACGGTCAAATGCTCACCCTGGCATGTGGATGGCCGATGCCTTTTGCTGGGCGACGCCGCGCATGCCATCGTTCCGTTCTTTGGCCAGGGAATCAACTGTGGATTTGAAGACTGTACTTGCCTGTTGGAGCTACTGGACCGCCATGGGGATTGGCAGCACGTCTTCAGAGACTTTGAGGAAGCGCGAAAAATAAATACCGATGCGATTGCCGACCTGGCAGTCGAAAACTTTGTTGAGATGAGAGACCGCGTTGCCGATCCGCGGTTTCTATTTCGCAAAAAAGTGGAGTTGGCGCTCGAGGCGAAATATCCACGCCTGTTTGTTCCCAAGTACTCGATGGTAACGTTTCACCGTATTCCATACGCAATCGCATTGAAGCGCGGGCAGGTCCAGGATCTGATGTTGACGGAACTTTGCGATGGCATTAACCGTATCGAAGAACTCGACTGGAGCAAAGCCGACAAATTGATCCACCGCGAGCTGACTCCGCTGGAGCTGGCTTCGTGACCGCTCCCCAGTTTCAGACTGGCGCTGATTTTGCAGCTGCAATGGATGCGCGCGATCCCCTGGCGCATTTCCGCGAACGCTTCCTCATTCCTAAAACAAAGTCAGGCGACGAATGCATCTACCTATGCGGGCATTCGTTAGGGCTACAGCCGAAAACGGCGACTTCCTACGTCGAGCGGGAGCTTCAGGACTGGGCCGAACTTGGCGTGGAAGGACACTTTCATGCGCGCAATCCATGGATACCCTATCACCGTCTCCTCACGCAGCAGACCGCGACGCTTGTCGGGGCGCTACCGTCGGAAGTTGTGGTGATGAATTCGCTGACGGTTAACTTGCATTTAATGATGGCATCGTTCTATCGCCCCACGACCGAGAGGCACAAGATTCTCGTTGAAAGTGGCGCCTTTCCATCGGATCAATATGCACTAAAGTCGCAGATCCGCTTTCATGGTTTTGATCCTGCCTCGTCGCTGGTCGAACTGACGCCGCGTGATGGCGAATCTTGCATGCACGACGAGGACGTCGAGTCATTGATCGAACGCGAAGGCGACTTGATCGCCTTGATCCTGCTGAGCGGAGTGAACTATGTCACGGGGCAGGTCTTCGATATGGCTGGCATTACGAAAGCGGGCCGGCGAAAGGGATGCATCGTGGGATTTGATCTGGCCCATGCGGCTGGAAATGTACCGCTTCATTTACACGACTGGGGGGCCGATTTCGCCATCTGGTGCAGCTATAAATATTTGAACGGCGGACCGGGATGCGTTGGAGGATGCTTTGTCCATGAGCGGCACGCACGTGCGTTCAATCTGCCGCGTTTCGCAGGTTGGTGGGGACACGATGAGTCCACCCGATTCCAGATGGGGCCGGAGTTTCATGCGATGCCGGGAGCGGAAGGCTGGCAGTTGAGCAATCCACCGATCCTGGCTCTGGCGCCGCTGCGCGCCTCGATGAAGATTTTTTCCGAAGCGGGGCTGGAGCGTATGCGTGCGAAAAGCGTGTTACTCACTGGATATCTGCAATTTCTCCTTGACCAACAGTCTTCGACGAAGTTTTCCATGATCACGCCCCGCGAGGAAAAACGAAGAGGGGCGCAGGTTTCCATCCGATTGCCAGGCGCTGGCCGCAAACTTTGCGACCGGCTCGCAGCAGCGGGAACGATCGGAGATTGGCGGGAACCGGACATTTTTCGGGTTGCTCCGGTGCCTTTATACAACACCTATCAGGATGTATACCGCTTCGTGCAGAGTTTCTCTGCCGTGCTTGCGTAACTACTTACATCCATGTTGTTCCCGTCTATGGTTACGTCGGTAACCCGTGTGCCGGTTCCCGCGACCATACAATCTAGTGTGTGGGAAAGTCTCCGCTTCAGTACGCCGGCAGATGGACAGCGATTGTGTGCGTGGTGGTGTGCGTGCACGTTGTGTTGTCGCTGCTGGCGCCGCGCGGATTTGCTCTCACAGCGTTTGGCGACATCCTGCAGAATCTGATCCTGCTTTGTGCAACCGTCGCAGTTCTTTCCAACGTGAAGAGGGCGTCCTCGAAAGCCCGGCTGTTCTGGGCTCTTTTGGGTCTGGGTTTGGTCATGTGGCTGGTTTCACAGGTCATGTGGACTTATCTCGAAGTCTACGCGCGACACGAAGTGCCCAATCCGTTTGTTGGCGACGTGATTCTTTTTTTGCATATCGTTCCCATGATGGCGGCCGTGGCGGTCCAGCCTCATGTGCAACAGGATAAACGCGCGCTTCGGGTGGGAACTCTCGACTTCGTGCTGTTATTCACATGGTGGCTGTTCCTGTATCTATTTGTCGTAATCCCGTGGCAATACGTTTACCCGAATGAGATTGTCTACGGCCGAAGCTTTGATCTGCTCTACGTTGGGGAACAACTCGTACTGGCGGCAGGCCTGATGCTCGTGTGGCGCCGGAGCCGCGGAACCTGGCGCAGCCTTTATTTCAATCTTTTTGTCGCACTCTTGCTCTACTGCGTGGCTTCGCTGGTGGCCAGCGAGGCGATTGATTTGCATCTCTATTACACCGGCAGCCTTTTCGACGTGCCGCTGGTGGCTACGATGATCTGGTTTGTGCGGATTGGACTGCTACCGCGCGATACCGCTGGTCAGAGCTCGCTCGACGAAGTTCCAAGTCGCGGCTACGAGATTTGGAAAGCGCGCCTCGCGATGGTGACTGTGTTCGTCACACCGTTGATGATGGCTTGGGCACAGTTCGGCGGCGATGCGCCGCAGAGTGTCCGATCCTACCGGCTGCTGCTGACAGTCGCGGTGATGCTGGTAATGGGTTCCCTCGTGTTTGTCAGGCAACACCTGGTGGATCAGGAAATGCTTAACCTCCTGCGGTTGTCGCGGCAAAACCTGGATGAAATGTGCAGGCTCAAGGATGAACTGGAAAATAAGGAGCATTCGCTGCGATGGCACGGTCTGGAGCTGCAGCGGAAGAATCTTGAGTTGCAGGAAATCTCGTTCACTGACGCGCTGACTGGGGTATGGAACCGGCGCTATCTCGAGGAAATCCTTACCGCGGAGGCTGGGCAGGTCCTGCGAAATTACCAACGCGCGCGTGGAAGTGAGATTCGGAAGATGGACCACCGCGACCTCGTCTTCCTGATGGTTGACATGGATTTTTTCAAAGACGTCAACGACCGGTACGGCCATCCCACGGGAGACAGGTTGCTGCAACTGGTAGCGCAAAGGCTTTCCACGGTCGTGCGGAGGTCCGATGTGCTGGTACGCTGGGGCGGCGAAGAATTCCTGATCATGAGCCGTTCGACCGATCCGTCTGGAATTCCTGCATTTTGCAGCCGCATTCTGGAAGTAATTGGGTCGGAGCGGTTTGATCTTGGCCAGGGAATCACGGTGAAAAAGACTTGCTCCGTCGGGTGGGCCGCCTATCCCTGGAGCCGAGGAGCATTTGAAGCGATTTGTGCAGAGGAATCCATTGCCTTGGCGGACGCCGCCCTCTATCATGCGAAAGCTCTCGGCAGAAATCAGGGCGTAGGAATAGTAGCGACCGATGCCGCGAGCAAGCATCCTGAGACAATCAATTTGACAGCAGTGCGCGAGCCAAACTCGCCACTCGTACGCATAATCAGAACCCCGTGTCCGGGACCGAGGGCGGCGGCTGAAGTTGCGCATCATGAAGCGACCGAGCCAGTCGACAAATCGAGTACTTAAACATCTGTTCTCTTCCGGTACTCCCTTTTAACCAGCACTCTCTCAGCGCTTGACCTGTAAGAGCGTGTTGACTACATTGAGAAGCCGGCTTCACGCCGGCCGAGGCATAACTTCGAATGACTGCAAAACTTCCTTCGCGCAAAACCGGCCTTCGCCAGAAGGCACAACTTATGTCCGCATCTGAAATTGAGCGCACGCTGGTACGGCTGGCGTATGAAATTGTGGAAAAAAATAGCGGGGTCGATGGTCTGGGGCTGGTCGGAATCCGCCGTCGTGGAGTTCCCATCGCCGAACGACTGGGCAAGATCATCACGCGAATTGAAAATGCCAAGGTACCCGTGGGAACTCTCGATATCACCTTTTATAGGGACGATCTTTCGACGCTCGGGCCTAAGCCGGTGGTGCAGGAAAAAGAAATTGGATTTGAAATTGAGGACAAGAACATTGTTCTGGTCGATGACGTTCTATATACCGGACGCACCACGCGGGCTGCCCTGGATGCGCTCTTTTCTCACGGCAGGCCGCGGCGTGTGCAACTCTGTGTCCTGATCGACCGCGGACATCGGGAAATTCCCGTCGAAGCGACGTTCGTCGGCCGTAATGTCCAGACCACCGCGAACGAAGTGATCGAGGTGAAGCTGACGGAGATCGACGAAGCGGAAAAAGTTCTGCTGATGGAAAAATAGCGCACGACAAAACCGAGATCGCTAAAACTTAAGGGACGGTGGTTCACCCACCGTCCCTTCGTTTGAGGCGCAAGTTGTTATGCGATCCTGGTACAGACTGCCTTGGTTTGTGTGTAGAGATTGAGAACGTCGTGTCCCATCTCGCGTCCCCACCCGGATTGCTTGTAACCTCCGAAGGGAAGCGCCGCATCGAAGATGTTGTAGCAGTTGATCCAGACGGTGCCGGCGCGAAGCAGTTCGGCCATGCGATGCGCCTTGCCGATGTCGCGCGTCCAGACTGCTGCAGCCAATCCATATTCGCTGTCGTTGGCGCGAGGAACAATTTCCTCGGGGTCGGTGAATGGCATCGCCGTCACCACCGGTCCGAAGATTTCTTCCTGCACGACTTTCATGTTCTCCTGCGTGTTCACCAGCACCGTGGGTTCTACGAAGTATCCGCGGTCGCCAGCCCTGTGGCCGCCGACCACAGCCTTTGCGCCTTCCGAGAAACCCGAGTCCAGATATCCGCAAACACGGTTCATTTGCTCTTCTGAAACCAGAGGGCCCATTTGCGTGTCGGGTTCAAGACCGGAGCCGACTTTAATTTTTCGCGCCTGCTCCGCGACGCCTTCCACGACCTGATCGTAAACCGATTTCTCAACATACAGCCGTGAGCCCGCGCAGCAGCACTGCCCATGGTTGAAGAAGATCGCGCTGGCCGAGCCGGGGATGGCAGTCTCGAGATCGGCGTCCTTAAATACTACGTTCGGAGACTTGCCACCCAACTCGAGAGAAACTTTCTTGAGGTTGCCGGCGGCGGCATGGACGATCAGCTTGCCGACTTCCGTCGATCCGGTGAAGGCAACTTTGTCGACGTCGGGATGAGCGGCCAGCGCGGCTCCGGCCGTCTCGCCATAGCCGGGGACGATGTTGACCACGCCGTCAGGGAAGCCAGCTTCCTGAATCAGTTCGCCCAGACGCAGCGCGGAGAGCGGAGTCTGCTCGGCGGGTTTTAATACGACCGTGCAGCCCGTAGCCAGCGCGGGGCCGAGTTTCCACGCTGCCATCAGCAGTGGAAAGTTCCACGGAATGATTTGGCCGACAACTCCGACCGGCTCGCGCAGGGTATACGCGAGGTATTTTGCGCCCGGTGTGTACGGCACCGAGAGTGGAATTGTGTTGCCCTCGATCTTCGTTGTCCATCCCGCCATGTAGCGGAAGAGATCGACTGCGAGCGGAACGTCGGCGGCCTTCGCGATGTTGAGAGGTTTGCCATTGTCGAGGCTCTCAATGTAACCGAACTCCTCGGTATGCTGTTCGAGCAGGTCGGCGAGTTTCCAGATGAGGCGCCCACGCTCGGACGCAGTCATCCGGCGCCAAGGGCCGTTGTCGAATGCGTTGCGAGCAGCCTTCACGGCCTGATCGATGTCTTCGCGATCGCCTTCCGCGACCTGCGCGAGAACTTCGCCAGTCGCGGGATTGTAGGTAGGAAAAGTTTTTCCGGAAGCGGCGTTGACCCACTTGCCGTTGATCAGCATCTTTCGCGGTTTGTCGATGAACTCCGCAACTTGTGGATGAATTTGAGGGGAAACTGCGATGCCCATACGTCCTCCTTATTCAAATAGATACTTGCAAGCGAGAATGACGCGGCGAAGCGGACCGAGTTATGCTAGTCCCGCTCCGAAACAAATGCAATCCTCAGACGGCTGAGCCGGGATTATTCGCCGTATGGCACCCAGATATTTTTCACCTGGGTGGCGTGCTCGAGGTACCAGCGGCCTTCCGCCAGTTTGGTATTAAACCAGTCGATGGCGCGGCCTTCGTTCGTCCACACCTGCTTCAGATTCCCTATCGACATCGCCTTCGCCGCCGCGACGGTGGCTTCGTCTCCGTAACACCAAATACCATCGATATCGTCGTGCTCGGCAAGTGTCTTCAATAGCTGCGAGGCATAGCCCGTTACAATATTAATTGCGCCGGCCGGCAAATCACTGGTGTCGAAAAGTTGATAGAGGTCGCCGGTGATGAGCGGATATCGCTCCGAAGGAATGGCAATCACCGTGTTGCCCATGGAGATCAGAGGCATCACAAGCGACAGGAAACCTAGCAACGGAGCATCCGCGGGGCAGATCACGCCAACGGTCCCAATAGGCTCGTTCATCGCAATCGCAATATTGCGGAAGGGCGGATTGTGTACCGCGCCGTCGAACTTGTCGGCCCAAGCTGCGTAGGAAAAAATGCGCTCGATTCCAAGCTCGACTTCCGCGGCGGCTTGCTTCTCGCCGACAACCGCGGCGAGTCGATGGACAATCTCGCCCTGCCGCTGCGAGAGATTCTCCGCACAGTAATACAGAACCTGGGCGCGATTGTGCGCCGTAGCCTTGGCCCACGCCTCGGCCTTCCGAGCGGCTTCCACTGCGTTGCGAATATCTTTACGATTGCCAAGCGGAGCTTCGCCCAGTAAACGGCCATCGGGCGAGCGCACTCCCATGCTGTAGCCGGAGTCAGGACGTGCCTGCTTGCCGCCAATATAAAGCTTCACCGTGCGGTCGATAGCGGGCATGCTGGCCTCGAGCCTTTCCTCCACTTGCGCAGTGGGAAGAGTCGCAGAGGGGAGTGGCGGAGCGTGCTTGAACCACGAGGGTTCCATGTACTCAAGCAATCCTTCTCGGCCGCCTTCCCGGCCATATCCGCTCTCGCGGTATCCGCCAAAGCCGCAGGCCGCATCAAACAAATTCGTGCAATTCACCCACACTACGCCGGCCTTGAGTTGCGCAGCCACATGCAGCGCGACATTAATGTTCTCGCTCCACACGCACGAGGCCAGTCCGTAGACAGTATTGTTGGCCAATTCCACAGCTTCCTTCGGAGTGCGGAACGTCATGGCGGCGAGAACTGGGCCGAAGATTTCCTGCTGGGCGACGATCGACGTCGGATGGACGTTGCTAAGAAGTGTCGGCGGAAAATAAAAACCTCGCGAGGGCAAAACGACCTGCGGTTGCCAGCAGGTTGCTCCTTCTGCGACGCCTTGCGCCACCATGCGCTCGATACGATCCAATTGCACCCGCGCAACGATGGCGCCGATGTCAATCGCCTTGTCAAGCGGAGGGCCAATGCGCAGGCTGCCCATGCGGTCGCGAATCTTCGACATCAACACGTCCGCGATGCTCTCCTGCATCAGCAGGCGCGAACCGGCACAGCACACTTGCCCCTGGTTGAACCAGATTCCGTCGACCAAACCTTCCACCGCACTGTCCAAGTCGGCGTCCTCAAAGATGATGAATGGGGACTTTCCTCCCAATTCGAGCGAAAGGCGTTTGTGGCTTGCCGCGGTTGCGCTGCGAATTGCGCGTCCGACCTCCGTCGAACCTGTGAAGGCAATCTTGTCAACGTCGGGATGGTTTACCAGCGCTTCGCCGGTTGAGCCGTCTCCGGTCACAATGTTGACGACTCCCGCAGGCAGTCCCGCTTCCTGGCATAGTTCCGCGAATGCGAGCGCGGTCAGAGGAGTAAACTCGGCGGGCTTCAAGACTACGGTATTTCCGGTCCCCAGCGCTGGGGCAATCTTCCACGCCAGCATGAGCAGCGGAAAATTCCACGGAATGATCTGGCCCACAACGCCGCAAGGTTCGTAGCCTGGGAACTCCTGCTCGAATAGTTGCGCCCAACCGGCATGGTGGTAGAAATGCCGCGCGACCAGCGGAATATCAATGTCGCGGCTCTCCCGTATGGGTTTGCCATTGTCCATGGTTTCGAGAACCGCGAGCAGTCGCGAATGTTTTTGCACTAGCCGCGCGAGTGCATAGAGATAACGTGCGCGGCTGTGGGGAGTGAGGGCCTGCCACTCCGTGGAAGCGGCTCGCGCAGCACGCACGGCAGCGTCGATGTCGACAACTCCGCCCTGCGCGACTTCAGCTAACTTCTCGCCATTAGAAGGATCGAGGGTATCGAAATATTCTCCGCTCGCAGGTGCGTGCCAAGCGCCGCCGATGAAGAGTTCAAAGCGCCGCCCGTGTCGTTCCAGCCACAAGTTCGCTTCCTTGGAATCTTCGGGAGCGGGACCGTACTCCATGCTGACGAATTTTTCGGCAATGCTCATTGGACTCGGCTCACTTGTTCTCCATTCGCCGCGATCGTTCCGCCACACATCTTCCCGTTATGCAATCGGATGACGATATTCGGCGGAATAACGCCCGGTTGCATAATGCTCCAGTTGCCGCTCAATATCTCCCAACAAACCGCTCACGCCGAAGCGGAACAATTCCGCTCGCATCCACGAATCACCGAGTTCCTCTTTCATCATCGCCAGCCAGTCGAGGGACTGCTTTGCTGTGCGGATGCCACCAGCCGGCTTGAAGCCAACTGCCATTCCAGTTTGCTGAGCATATTCGCGAATGGCGCGAACCATCACCAAGCCAACCGGCAGCGTGGCATTAGTTGGTTCCTTGCCCGTCGAAGTCTTGATGAAGTCAGCGCCCGCCATCATGGCGACAAAACCAGCACGCGCCACGTTACGCAACGTCAGCAAATCGCCCGCGCCCAAGATGACCTTCATGTGCGCTGCACCACAAGCCTGCCGGAAAGCCGCGACTTCGTCGTAAAGCGCCTGCCAGCGTGCGCCAAAAACATGGGCGCGCGTGATCACGACATCGATCTCATGAGCCCCCGCTTCCACCGATCGGCGAATTTCCGCGACACGCTCGGCGAGCGGAGACAGGCCCGCCGGAAATCCTGTCGATACTGCGGCAACTCTAACGCCGCTTCCTTCCAATGCATTCAAGGCGGTTTCGATAAACGTATGGTAAACGCATACGGCGCCCACCTTGAGGCCGAGTTCTTCGATACCAAGCTTTTGTACCAGATTTTGCTGGATGGGATGTCGCGCCTTGGCGCATAGGCGACGCACCCGCTCATCCGTGTCGTCGCCAGAGAGCGTAGTCAGGTCCATGCAGGAAATTGCGCGTAGAAGCCAAGCGGCCTGCCACTCTTTTTTGACCGTGCGGCGGGCGACTTGGGTCTGAGCGCGGCGTTCCACCGCACTGGTATTCACGCGAACTTCCTGCAGCCAATTCAGATCGAGGGGGATACCCGAGTTTGATAAGAGCTGGCGCTCGCCAAGCATGGCGATCGTGTTCGAGGTAGGTTGCTCCTGGGATGCTACGTCAGCCGCGGATTTGCGCGCGAGGTTGGGATGATTGTGATCGACTGCCATGGGACTTTGCCTTGTCTTGTTTCTAATATGCGTGCCCGCGAGGCCTGAACACGGGCTAATCTTTGGATGCAATTGTACGGCAGCCGATCTTACAACGCGAGTTCGAGCGAAGCGAGCGTTTCGTGGCCGGCCAGCGGCAGGAAAAAGGGCGAAATCATCCGCCAGGGTTTACAATGACGCACGATTCCGCGATTGTGAAGTACCACCTTCTGCATTTTCGGGACTGCTTATTTCTTTATGCGTAAGAGTTCGGTGTCCTCTAACCTGCGGAAACAACTCGAGCGAGCGGCGACCAAGGTAATGAAGAATGCGCACGCGCCGTATTCCAAGTTCCACGTGGGCGCCGCCATTTTGTTGACGAATGGCAAAATCTTTTCTGGCTGCAATGTCGAAAATGCTTCCTATGGAATGACCAACTGTGCGGAACGAACTGCAATTTTTTCGGCGGTCGCGGAGTTCGGCCCGAAAATTGAGATTCAAGCTGTCGCCGTCACCAATGATCACGGCGTAGCTTGCTCGCCGTGCGGGGCGTGCCGGCAGGTGATCTATGAGTTCGGCCCTGACGCGACCATCTTCTTTCAGGGCGCAACCGGCCCCAAGCAGGCGCACATCACCGAACTTCTTCCGGAAGGATTCCGCTTACAGTGAGCCTTTTGAGTGGGGCGCAAGTGTTCCGCGCGATTGATGTCATCCGCAAGAAGCGAGATGGCATTGAGTTATCGCGCGGTGAGATCGAGGGACTCGTTAATGCCTACACCAACGGAGATATCCCCGATTATCAAGTGTCGGCATGGCTGATGGCAGTGGTCTTGAAAGGGATGACGCGGCCGGAGACCGCAGCCCTCACCGATGCGATGCTGCATTCGGGCGATGTGCTGGACCTCTCTTCGTTGGCGGCGAAGAAGGTCGATAAGCATTCCACAGGCGGTGTCGGCGACAAGACTTCCCTGGTGCTGGCTCCGTTGGCTGCGGCAGCCGGCATCGCAGTTCCCATGATTAGCGGGCGCGGCCTGGGACACACCGGCGGAACGCTCGACAAGTTGGAAGCCATCCCCGGCTTCAACGTGAATCTTCCTGTCCGTGAATTTCGACGCGTGCTCGAAGTTTGTGGTTGCGCCATGATCGGGCAGACTGCAGAAATCGCACCCGCCGATCGCAAGATGTACGCACTGCGCGATGTCACCGGTACGGTGGAAAGTGCATACCTGATTTGCGCGTCCATCATGAGCAAGAAACTCGCCGAAGGTATCGACGCGTTAGTACTGGATGTGAAGACCGGGTCAGGCGCGTTCATGAAGAACGAGAAAGACGCGGCTTTCCTCGCTGAACTCATGGTTGAAACCGGAGAGCGGATGAGCAAGAAAGTAGTCGCGCTCATCACCGACATGGATCAGCCCTTGGGAAATATGATCGGCAATGCTTTGGAGGTGATCGAGGCAGTAGAAGTGTTGCGCGGCGTCGGCCCAGGAGATTTGCGCGAACTGTGCCTCGAACTTGCAGGATGGATGCTGCATCTCGGTGGAGTCTCCGACACCGTCGCGAAAGGAAAGCAGCAGAGTGCCGCACTGATTTCTTCGGGCAAAGCGATTGAGAAATTCCGGCAGATGGTGGAACTGCAAGGTGGTGATGCGCGGATCATCGACGACGCTAAAAAATTGCCTCAGGCTCGGCACACGATGCTAGTTTCAAGCGCCAAGTCAGGATATCTCGCGTCGATGCAGTGCGAGCAGATTGGCACCGCCTGCGTGATACTTGGCGGTGGGCGCGAGCGCAAGGAAGATTCGGTCGATCCTGCCGTCGGCATTGTCCTGCATAAGAAAGTTGGGGATCGAGTTGACCGCGGCGAAGCTCTCGCTACGATTCACTACAATAACGAGGGTCAAGCCGAACGGGCGCGACAGCTCGTCGAGGCAAGCTGTGTTGTAACCGATGCGGCGCTGTCGAAAACAAGGCCACTGATCCACAAAATCATCGGAAGGTCCGAGGAGAAACGCTGAATGGGACGATTCACGGGAATTCTTGGGCTGCTGACGATGCTCGCTCTCGCCTACATTTTTTCCACGAATCGCCGCGCCATCCGCATCAAGACGGTCGCCTGGGGACTCGGCCTGCAGATTGCCTTTGCCATTTTCGTGTTGCGCGTGGAATATGGCCGCCGCATCTTCCAGGTCGCCGGAGACGCTGCCAATCGCGTCCTCAGCTATGCCTTCGTCGGTTCGGAATTCGTCTTCGGCCCACTGGGCAAGCAGGGCTCGAGCATCGGTTTTATTTTCGCCTTTCAGGTACTGCCTACCGTCATCTTCATCTGCGCGCTCTTTGCAATTCTCTACCACTACGGCATTATGCAATTCATCATCCGGATTGCGGCCTGGGCGATGACGCGCATCATGGGCGCCAGCGGTGCTGAGTCCCTGAACGTTGCGGCCAGCATCTTCATGGGCCAGACGGAAGCGCCAGTGACCATTCGCCCATTTCTTCCCGAACTCACTCGCTCCGAACTCATGACCGTGATGACCAGCGGCATGGCGCATGTCTCCGGCTCGATCATGGCAGCCTACTTCGCATTTGGCGCTGAGCCGCGGCACATCCTGAGCGCCGTCATCATGACCGCGCCCGGCACCATTCTTGTTTCAAAGATGCTCGTGCCCGAAACCGAGGTACCCAAAACCGCCGGGCGCGTCGTGATGAGTGAAGATGAATCCGAAAAAGAAAGTCACGAAAACCTGCTCGGCGCTATTGCTCGCGGCACCGGAGACGGCTTGCACATGGCCCTGAACATCGGGGCCATGCTGATCGCATTTCTGGCGCTGGTGGCTCTGCTCGATGGCATTTTCGGCGGCATACACCGCCACATCGCGTGGTTCCCTGTGAGCTTGGAGAGCGTTCTCGGGGTGCTGTTCTCACCGGTAGCCTGGGTAATCGGAATTCCCTGGCGTGATTGTCCTGCGATCGGCAACCTGCTGGGCACGCGTATGGTGCTCAATGAACTGGTCGCCTTTTCGATGCTCGGGCCGCAGAAGGCCGCGCTCGATCCGCGCTCCTTCACGATTGCGACCTTTGCCCTATGCGGTTTTGCGAATCTCAGTTCGATCGGAATTCAAATTGGCGGGATCGGCGCGCTCGCGCCCAACAAAAGAGGCGAACTGGCTCGGCTTGGCGTGCGTGCAATGCTGGCCGGAACCATGGCCAACTTGATGTCGGCCTCAATCGCCGGCATGCTGCTTTAAACTGCGGTTGTCGAACTTAGCCGTTGGCGCGCGCGACCAGCAGAATGGCCAGCCCATAGAACACAAACATGAGGGCAAGATAAAGTTTGGCGCGAGTTCCTGAGCCCGCAAATTCTTTCCAGGCCAACACGCCCCACAGCGCCGCGACCATAGGCGCAGACTGGCCAATTGCGTAGGAAATCGCGAAGCTGGTCGATTTTCCCGCAACAAGGTTAAACACCGTACCGATTCCCCAGATCACTCCTCCGGCAAGCCCAAGCAGATGGCCGCGCGGCGGTCCGCTGAAGAAGCCCTCAAAACTTACCGGCTCTCCCACCAGCGGCTTCTTCATGAAATAAATGTTCCAGACGAAACACGACAGCAGTGCCCCTAGTGTGAGAAACACCGCAGAACTGTAAGGTGTCAGAGCGTTTCCGCGTGTAGCCCCGTATGCCGCAAATGGATTCCAGAGTCCCATCAGGACTCCAGAAACGATGCACGTCACAATACTTTTCTTTGAGACCGATCGGCCGGCACTCACCAGGCTGCCATAGGCCTTGCCGTCCAGTACGACCGCGATGAACGCGCAGATGACGCCCATCGCCAGGAATAACGCGTTGCCCTTGGGTTGAAGCGCATAGCTCAACACAACTCCCACCACGAGTGCGATTCCAATCGAAACAGGAAACGCGACCGCCAGTCCCGCCATGTCGATAGCAGCAACGAGAAGAAGATTTGCCAGATTAAAAATTGCTCCGCCCACAAGTGTGGAAACAATATTTGAAGCGTCTGCAGCCTGAACGTTATTCACGAAACTGTTGGAGTCGTGACCGGTGCTGCCCATGGTAAAGGCGAGGAACAGAGAAATCAGAAAAATCCCAATCGCGTAGTCCCAATAAAAAAGTTCAAAACGATAATTCTTAACTCCCTTGTAAGTGTTGGCCCACGATCCCCAGCAGATGGCGCTGGTGATCGTCATCAACAGAGCAATCGTCAGACTCGGCGGCGTAAACATCGTGCTCTCCCTCGGAAAATGTGTAACTCTACTCTTCTTCACCGCGAGTCACAAGTCACGCTCGTCGGTTTGCGACGCTCTGCTATGCTAACGGCCGTGCCTCGCACGTTTCTCATCGACACCGATACAGCCTCCGATGACGCGGTTGCGCTCCTCATGGCTTTGCGAGCGCCTGACGTGCGCATAGCCGCGATTACGGTCGTTGCCGGAAACGTGGATGTCCAGCAGGCAACGCGCAACGCTCTTTACACGGTTGAACTTTGTGGTGCGAGCGTACCCGTCTACCAGGGCGCAGAAAAGCCCTTGCTTCGTGCTTATCAGGATGCGACCTGGTTTCATGGACGTGACGGCCTGGGAGATCACAACTATCCCGCCCCGCGGCAATCTCCGGAACCGCTGCATGCAGTCGAGGCCATCATCGAGACGATCGAGGCCAATCCTGGTCTAATCTTGGTTACGCTTGGTCCGCTGACTAACATCGCTCGGGCGCTTTCGAAGAATCCTCGGATTGCTGCAAAAGTGAGCCGTTGCGTGGTAATGGGAGGAGCACCGTGTTGCGAAGGCAACGTCACGCCCCCGGCCGAGTACAACATCTGGGTTGATCCGGAGGCGGCGCGCATCGTGATGCGGAGCGGGCTTCCGGTGGAACTGGTTGGATGGCAGCTTTCTCGCGGAGGCGCCGTACTCCGTGAACCGGACATCGCTCACGTCGAGAAGTTGAATACTAAACTTGCTCACTTTGCCATCGAGTGCAACAGCCACGCGCGCCAGGCGTACAAGATTCAAACCGGTGAGGATGGAATCTGCCTTCCCGATCCAGTGGCGATGTGCTTAGCACTGGATCCGACGGTTGGAACTGAGTGGAGTGAGCATTACGTAGATGTGGAAACACAGAGTGAACTGACACGCGGAATGACCGTGGTCGATCGCCTGAATGTCGCAGAAGATGAACGAAACCGGGCGGCATGGGCTTCAGTCATCAAGGGGCGCAAGGCCAACGTGTGCTGGAGCATCGGTAATCAGCGCTGGAAAGAAGCGCTTTACGCGGCTCTGCGCTAGATATATCTACCCCTCCACTTGTGCGTAAGTTGCGCGTCGCAGGAATTCTCCCTGTCCTGCGCGTCCCATGAACTTTTCTCCCTCCACAATAACTCGGCCGCGCGAAAGAACTACATCCGGCATCCCCGTGACCTGGATGCCTTCGAACATCGAGTAATCGACGCGCATATGATGAGTTTTGGCGCTGATGATGTGCTTGCGCTTGGGATCGAAAATCACCAGGTCCGCGTCGCTGCCCACAGCGATCGTCCCTTTGCGCGGATACAGGCCAAAAAGCTTGGCTGGAGCCGTCGAGACGAGTTCCACAAAACGGTTGGCACTGAATCGACCGCTGGCCACGCCGCCGGAGTAGATCAAACTCATGCGGTGCTCTATCCCCGGACCCCCGTTTGGGATCTTCGTGAAATCGTTGCGGCCCAATTCTTTTTGTTCCTTAAAACAAAACGGGCAATGGTCGGTGGAGACAACCTGCAAGTGATCTTGCTTTAGGCCATTCCACAGTTTTTCCTGATGCCACTTCTCCCGCAGCGGCGGAGTGAAAACGTACTTCGCTCCCTCAAAACCGGGCGCATCAAAGTTCTCGAGCGACAGGTACAAGTACTGCGGACAAGTTTCGGCATAGACCGGCAGTCCGCGATTCCGCGCCTCGCGCACTTTCTCGAGCGCATCGTTGCAACTTAAGTGGACGATGTAAATGGGCGCGCCCGCCATCTCGGCGAGCGCAATCGCGCGTCCGACAGCCTCAGCCTCAGCGGTTGTGGGGCGAGTCAGGGCATGATACTTCGGCGCGCGTTTTCCCTCTGCCAAGGCCTGCTGCACAATGACGTCAATCGCGCTCCCGTTTTCCGCATGCATGCAAACCATGCCCCCGTTCTTCGCCGTAGTCTGGAGAGCTTTGAAGATGCTCCCATCGTCGAGCATGAACACGCCCGGATAGGCCATGAAAAGCTTGAAACTGGTCACGCCCTCGCGGACCAGATCGTTCATCTCCGAAAGTTGGCCGCTAGAAACGTCGGTCACGATGCAGTGGAAGGCGTAATCGCACGTGGCTTTACTCGACGCCTTGCTCATCCAGGTGTCGAAGGCCTGGCGCAAAGGTTGGCCCTTGTATTGAATCGCAAAGTCGATCAGCGTGGTTGTTCCGCCAAAAGCGGCGGCCCGCGTGCCGGTTTCGAAGTCGTCAGCGCTGGTCGTGCCACCAAACGGCATGTCGAGATGAGTGTGCACGTCAATGCCGCCCGGGAGGACGAGTTTGTCCGACGCGTCGAGAATCTTGGCGGTGTTTTGTCCTGGAAGATCGGTTCCGATGGCGCTGATCTTGCCGTTGGCAATGGCAACATCTGCAGTGTATGTGTCCGTGGCCGTTACCACGGAACCGTTTCTGATGATTGTGTCGAAACCCATCGAGTCCTCCATCGCGAAGCGCTGCGTTCCTGGCCGAAGAGCGAAAAAGAATTTTATGCTAGACTGCCGAACTTTACTTGTTCACCCGATTTATTCACAATCAGTTCCTAATTCATCTACGAGGATTCGCTTATGCAGTTCGGCATCACGATAAAACCCGATATCTCGATCGACCGCATCATAGGCCTGACGCGGCAGGCCGAAGGCGCCGGATTTGCATTTGGCTGGATTTTTGATTCGCACGTTTTGTGGATGGAACCATATCCCTTGCTCACCCTGATGGCGACAAACACCAAGCGCATGCACTTGGGCACGTGTGTGACGAATCCCGCCACCCGCGATCTCACCGTGACCGCCAGTCTGTTCGCAACCCTGAATCTGATTTCAGGCGGACGGATGGAACTCGGCATCGGCCGGGGCGACAGCTCAAGACGCGTGATGGGTAAGAAGCCTGTGAGTTGGTCGCAGTTGGAAGCCGCAGTCGCGGAGTTTCGCGATCTTACTTCCGGTAGGGAAGTGCAGCACGATGGTCAACCTACGCGCATCGGTTGGGCAAAAGAGTCACCGCGGGTATGGATCGCTGGGTATGGTCCCAAGGTCCTGCACATGGCGGGGCGCGTGGCAGATGGAATTATTCTGCAGTTTGCCGACCCCGCGTTGATCGAGTGGTGTATGGGTTTCGTGAAAGACGGCGCTCGTGCTGCCGGACGGGATGCAAGCAAGATTGAAGTGATGTCCGCCGCGCCAGTTTGGGTTTCCGATGATCTAACTTTCGCTCGCGAGCGAGTGCGCTGGTTCCCCGCCTTGGTTTCGAACCACGTGATGGACTTGATACGGCAATACAAGCCCGAAGATCTTCCGCCTGCACTGACCTCGTTTGTGCAGGATCGCGGCCACTATGATTATCAACACCATTGCGAAGTTGAGAGTGACAACGCAGATTTTGTTTCGGACGAAGTTGTCGACCGTTTTTGCCTGATTGGCCCCGCCAAGGCTCATCGTAAGAAATTGCGCGAACTTGCCGATGTGGGTGTGACCCAATTCAACATCTACCTGATGTGCGGGGACGAAGAGCAGACGCTCGACATTTACCAGCGCGACGTACTGCCTGATTTCCTGAAAGCAAGAAAGAAGGTGAAGCCGCGACCTTAAGCAGGCGCGCTTTCAGCAAGTGCCGGGTGACGCTGAAACTTCATCAGCGCGTAATAGGCGGCGAACGAGACCGCGAAGCCCACAAACCATGAATAGTCATAGAGTGCGCGCATCGAGGGGACAGCAAGTCCGGCCAGCGCGGTGCCTGCTCCCAGGGCCAGTGCGATTAAAGCACACCAATTGAATCCTCGCGAATATTCGTAGAGCCCGCCCCGAAGGTACAACTCGTCAACCTGCAATACTCTCCGCCGGATGACGAAGTAATCGCAGATCATGATTCCCGCTACAGGCCCGAGAAAGGCCGCGTATCCGCCGAGCCAGCCAAGAATAAAAGTTCGATAGTTGGAGAGCAGTTTCCACGGCATGAGGGCGATTCCCATGAAACAGGTGATGACACCTCCAGTGCGGAAGTTGATGCGTCGCGGCCATAAGTTGGAAAAATCATTTGCCGGCGATACCACATTCGCGCCAATGTTGACGTTGAGCGTGGCCAGCAGAATTGCGATCAGCGAAATCACCACTGCCACGGGCGAATGAAATCGACTAAGCAGTTGCACCGGATCCCAGATCGCAGTTCCGTAAATCACCACCGTGGCGGACGTAACAACGATTCCGACGAACGCGTACAGCGTCATCGTCGTCGGCAAAGCCAGGGCTTGGCCAATCATCTGCTCCCGCTGATTCCGTGCGAAGCGCGTGAAGTCAGGGATATTCAATGAAACTGTCGCCCAGAAACCGACGGTTCCATTCAACGCGGGAATCAAGAACTTCAAGAATTCGGGAAGCGTATTGAATCGCGATGGCACCGAGAACATCGGGCCGAAGCCACCTGCTGCATCATAGGCCCATCCCAACAGGAGCAAGCCTACGCCCAGCAGAATCGGCGCGCTGATGCCCTGCAGCACGCGGATGTATTCGATTCCTTTGAGCACGACAGCGAGGTTGATCAGCCAGAAGACAACGAAGCAGATGGCCGGTCCATAGAGAAAGTTCTTCCACCCGGGAGCGAGCGTTGCCAGCAAAGTGCTGATCGCTTCGCCGCCGATCCATGTTTGAATGCCGAACCATCCACAAGCGACCAGGGCGCGCAACACCGCAGCGATGTTCGCGCCGAGCAGTCCGAACGATGCGCGCGCAAGAACAGGAAACGGAATACCGTATTTCGCGCCGGGATGTGAATTCAATAGCATTGGCGCGAGCACGATCACGTTGCCAATGAAAATAGTTGCGACCGCCTGCTTCCAGTTCATTCCTCCTTGAATCAGGCTTGCGGCCAACATGTAGGTGAGGATGTTCACCGACATCGAAATCCACAGAGCCGCGAAATTGTATGTGCCCCAGTGACGGCGCTCAGCGCTGGCTGGCGCGAGATCCTCGTTATAGAGAGGACTGGATTCAATTCGACTTCGCAGTTGAGGAGTGCTTGTCATCGGTATGTTTCAGAAATTGACTTGCCGCTTTACTTTGCGGTCTCAGTCAGCCGCAGCGGATGCTCCACTTTGCGTCGTCAATGGACCATAAGTTTCCGGCCTGCGGTCGCGGAAGAACTGCCAGACTTTACGAACTTCGCCGATCATATCGAGGTCGAGGTCCGCGACCACAACTTCGTCTTTATCGCGGCTGGCCTGGGCAATGATCTTGCCGCGCGGATTGCAGAAATAACTTTTACCGTAGAATTCGCCGATGCTCCACGGCTTCTCCGTCCCTACGCGATTGATCGCTCCGACGAAATATCCATTGGCTACGGCGTGTGCTGGCTGTTCCAGCTCCCACAAATACTCCGAGAGGCCTGCAACGGTGGCAGAAGGGTTGAAGACAATCTCGGCGCCGTTGAGTCCAAGGATGCGCGCGCCCTCCGGGAAATGCCGGTCGTAACAGATGTACACGCCGACACGAGCATACTTGGTTTCGAAGACCGGATAACCGAGATCGCCGGGAGTGAAATAAAACTTTTCCCAGAATCCGGGATGGCAGTGCGGAATGTGGTGCTTGCGGTATTTGCCAAGGTAGCGGCCATCCGCGTCGATGACCGCGGCAGTGTTGAAATAGACGCCCGGCATCTGCTCTTCATACACTGGAACTACCATCACCATGCGGTGCTTAGCCGCAATTTTTTGCATGAGTTGCGTGGTCGGTCCGTCGGGCACGCGTTCGGTCAGTTCATACCAGCGTGCATTTTGCTCCGCACAAAAATATGGCCCGTAGAAAAGTTCCTGCAGGCAGAGGATCTGCGCCTTCTTGCGCGCGGCTTGCTCGATCAGTTTGAGGTGCTTGTCGATCATCGCCTTCCTTATCTGCTCAAGAGAGCGTTCGGTCGAAAGCGCGTTGCTGGCTTGAATCAGGGCGCAGCGGACATTGCGGGGCATGGGATCCTCCCAGAACCTAACTGTCGAGGAACGAAACTATAGCAGAAACGGCGGCCTCGTCCGAACAACCGATTGACGTGTAGACTCGCCGTTGACACAGTATTCGTGGGCTGAATAAACTCGGCGTTCCGTGAACCGGCGGAGAAGAGGCAGCGACCATGGCAAAGCGCCCGAGGATTGCGGTGGTTGGCAGCGCCAACATCGACCTGACAACCTTCACGAATCAATTTCCCAAGCCGGGTGAAACCATTTTCGGGCAAAGATTCGATCTAGGTTTCGGAGGCAAAGGCGCGAATCAGGCGGTTGCAGCCCGTCTGTGCGGCGCGGACGTTTCAATGGTCGCGCGCGTGGGCAGCGATCTCTTCGGCCCGGCAACCATCGAGAACTTCCGCAAACTGGGAATCGACACTACGCATGTGAAACAGGTCGAAGGACTCTCCAGCGGCGTTGCTCCTATCTTCGTGGAAGCGAACGGACAGAACCGCATTCTTGTGGTCAAGGGTGCGAACGATACGCTTAGACCGGCGGACGTTGACGCCGCCGCAGCAACGTTGAAAGCCGCGGACTGTATCGTGCTGCAATTCGAAATTCCCGTGCAGACCGTGTATTACACGATCGATTTTGCACGCAAGCATGGAATTCTTTGCATCCTGAACCCCGCGCCCGCCCAACCGGTCGACCTGCACGCGCTCAAAGATCTCGACTATTTCGTTCCCAACGAAAGTGAAGCGGAAGCTATTACGGAATCCCCGGTGCAAAATGTCGAAGACGCGAAGAACTGTGCCCAGAAGTTGGTAGCCGGGGGCATTCGACGCGTGATCATCACATTGGGAGCAAACGGATCTCTTCTCGCTACCCGCGACGGCAGCGCACATGTGCCTTCATTTGCCGTCAAGAGCGTTGACAGCAGCGGAGCGGGCGACGCTTTCATTGGAAGTTTTGCAGTTTTTCTTGCCGAAGGAGTGCCGGAAAAAGAAGCGGTTCGCCGCGCAAATCTTTACGCAGGCTTGTCCACGACCGGCGTCGGAACGCAGAAATCGTTTTATGACCGCGCGCGCTTTGATGTCGAATGGGCCACGAAGTCGTAAATCCACGCTCTAAGGAGTCAATGACTTTTTCCGCATCCGCAAATCTGAAACATAACGCGTGATTCATCTTTGTGTCTTCCGAAAATTCTTGACTTACCGCTAAGTGGCAATTTATAAGCGCTGTCTGCACTTCCGAAGCCTCCCAACTCAACGGGGAAGGGGGGGATGGCTTTCTCTTTTCGCGGTCCGCCACCGAAAGGGGTTCAAAATGTCGAGTCAGAAGATGCGTCTCGCTCTGTGTCTTTGTGTGCTGCTATGTCTGTTCAGCCCTCTGCTCCACGGTCAAGCGACCGGAAGTTTCTCGGGCATTGTTACCGACAACGCGGCCGCGGTAGTTGCCGGCGCAAATGTCAAGATCACGTCGCAGGGTACGGGACTCACGCGCGAAGCGAAGACCGACGACTCCGGCCACTACCTAGTTCCACTTCTTCCCGTTGCGTTCTACACGATTCGCGTTGATGCGGCAGGCTTCGGTCCAGCCGAGCAGAAAGATGTGCGCCTGCAAATCGATGAGCACCGCGAACTGAACTTCACGCTTCGCCCGGCATCGGTGAGTACGACCGTTGAGGTGAACGCGACCGAAGTTGCGGTCGAGACTGCGAGCCCAAGTCTCGGGCAAGTCATCACGGCCGAAGAAGTCGCCGAACTTCCTTTGAATGGCAGGAATTTTGTGCAACTGGCGACACTGACGCCAGGTACCACGCAATCAACAAATCCGAACAGTTTCTTTACGAGCGCCGCCAGCAGTGAAGCCGCCACTCGAGGAGCATTCTCGCTTTCAGTCGGAGGGTCTCGTGAGCAGAGCACGGACTGGCTGCTCGACGGAAACGACAACAATCAATTGGATGAAGGCGGAATCGCAATTTTCTCCGACATCGACGCCATCCAGGAATTCAAGGTATTGACCTACAACTATTCCGCGGAATACGGCGAGCGCGCGGGACCAACGGTTTTAGTGACGACCAAGTCCGGAACGAACCAATTTCACGGATCGTTGTTTGAATTTTTCCGCAATACAAAACTGGACGCGCGCAGCCACTTCGCAACATCAGTTGAGAAATTCAATCTGAATCAATTTGGCGGTTCTTTTGGCGGTCCGATCAAGAAAGATAAAACGTTCTTCTTCGCCGATTACCAGGCGAAGATGCAGCGCCGCGGCATCCCGTTCACTGGCTTCGTCCCAACTACGGGGATGACGACTCCCGACGCGAATGGCAACTATGACTATAGCGGCGCCCCGACCGGCAAGCAGCTAACAAACCCATTCTCGGGATCGCCCTTCCAGTGTCAGCCTGGTACTTCAACGCCCGAGCCGGTCGATTCGAGTGGCAAGCAAACAACCGGAGTCGATTGCAACATCATTCCCAAGGCTGTAGTGAATCCAGTCGGGGCGAAGGTTCTTCAACTGTATCCCACTCCCAATGCGCTGAGCGCCGTCGGTTACAACTACATCAACGAGCCTGTGCGAAAACTGAATGAAGGCACGTGGGATGTTCGTCTGGACCACAACATTTCGAATAAAGACTCGATCTTTGCCCGGTTCAGCTACGATCAGGCGACCAACTTCGTCCCAGGCGGTTCGCCCACGTGGACCGAGCAAAACGCTTTCGGCAGCAATCAGTTCATCGACAATCACGGGCGGAACGCGGCTTTATCGGAAACGCACGTGTTCTCCGCGAACACGATCAATCAAGTCACCGTCGGCTATAACCGCATCTTCAATCACATTCTTTCTTTCGGGACCGGCAGTTGTGAAGGCGCCCTGATCGGAATTCCTGGTGCGGACCTGGGTGCGAAGTGCGATCCGGTTACTGGCTATCCCGCGAGTCTGAACCAGTCGAACAAAGATTGCATCAGTTGCGGGATGACTTCCTTCCTGATGGCGAATTATTTTGCCATTGGCGACCGCGGGTTCGCGCCCTATCAGGGTGGTACCAACGTTTATTCCGTTTCTGACACGCTCGACCTCATTCGCGGGAAGCACAACATCCGTTTTGGCGCAACCTTCCGCGCAAGCCAGATGAACGTGAGAAATAACGCGTTTCAGGACGGGTTTGTTGTCGAGAATGCGGCTCTGACCGGGGATGACGCTGCTGACTTGCTGCTGGGCAGTACAGGTATTTTCGCCGCTCACGATCAGACGTTCCTGGGTGGAACGACGGGACGCCGCTGGAAGTTGTTCCGTCCTTTCGTGCAGGACGACTGGCGAGTTACCGATAACCTGACAGTTAACCTAGGTGTGGCGTGGGCCTTAGCAACTCCCACCACCGAGGTGCAAAACCGGCAAGCGGAGTTCGATATCCAGACGCTGAAGTGGTACGTACCGAAGGGCAGCCCGACCCTGGCGAATTGCACCGTCTGCGTGCCAACTGATGGCCGCGCAGGCATTCAGTTCGATAAAAAGGCGATTGAGCCGCGCATCGGATTATCGTGGAAGGCCATGGGCAGCGACAAAACTGTAATCCGCGCTGGCTATGGAATTCTGCACGATTCCTCTTGGAACCAGGGCGGGCAAGGCTTGTGGCAGAACCCGCCTTACTATGCGGAAGTGGATCCCTGCCCCAGCGACTTCTGTCTTGGATTCAACAGCGCGTTCGGTTCGCTCTCCGGTGGTTTCCTGGTCGATCCAACCACTCCCTCAAGCACTCCGGTCCCGGGGGGAGCGGTGTTGTCTTCACCGGTGAATCCCGCCAACTACACCGGAGCGATTCAGTCGATGAATCGCAATTTCCGGCAGGGTATGGTTCAGCAGTTCAACCTGAACGTCGAGCACCAGTTGCCAGGGGACGTTGTGTTGACCGCCGGCTATGCGGGGACACGAAGCACACACATCCTGGTCGGGCAGTCGAACGAGAATCTCAATCAGCCCAGTGCGTGCCCCGGCGAGGCGAATGCGAAGGCGGGTTACACCTTGGGATGCGGGTTGGGGGACTTTCCCTACGCCGCTCCGTTCCAACAGGTCGCAGCTAACAACAGCGTGGGAAGGGCGCGTTATGACTCCCTGCTTATAAAAGCGGAAACCAAGAGTTCCCGTCACGGTATCTATGCCCTGCTGGGCTACACCTGGTCCCGAACATTCGACTCAGGCATGCCCGATGGCTTAGGTACGAATCCGGGGGCCATCTATTATCCGTTGCCGGGAAGCGCGAAGCTCGATTGGGGTTTGTCGCAGCTGAACCTTAACGATAGCTTCACAGCCAGCATCTTGTATGACTTACCGTTTGGCAAAGGGAAGCAGTTCGGCAGCGATTGGAGTGGCGCCACCAATGCTGTGCTGGGGAACTGGCAAGTAGATCTTATCGAAAGAGCAACGTCCGGATTTCCCCTGTTCGTCGTGGACAGCGGCGACGGATCGGGAGTCTTCTTCTCCTACAATGGAGGCACCTTCCAGCGTCCGAACCAGGTCGGGGACCCAAACAAGGCGGGCCCGGAGGCCGGCGGCACGAACTGCCCGACTCGAATTCACACGATTCAAAACTGGTTCAATCCATGCGCTTTCGCACAAGCTCCGACAGGCGAGCTTGGCACCGCATCCCGGGCTCCGGTGTATGGTCCGCGGTTTGTGAATACCGATTTCTCGCTCATCAAGGATTTCCCTTTGTCGTTCCGCGAAGGTATGAACCTGCAATTTCGGGCCGAATTCTTCAACCTATTCAACCATCCTCAGTTCTATTTAGGCGGGGCAGGAGGCTCCGGCGAACAGGACATCAATGCGCCAGCTACGTTTGGTGTTATCAACAATACCGTCAACAATGCGCGCTTGATTCAGTTTGCTCTCAAGCTCCGGTTCTAGAACGAATGCGCATAAAGTTCGTTCGGGCAGACTGGAGGCCAGCCAGTCTGCCTCGCTTTTTGTCATGTGGACACCGGCTTGCTGCTTGCAGCCTCGCGCTGGCACCGAAGGTGCGAACGGCATACAATACTAGCCTTACGAGCTTTTCCCAATATGTCTCCCATTCCAGACGATCTTTCCACAGTAAAAGATGACATGGTTGCCTTCATCGAGGGCCACGGCATGCGCCGCTTCCACGGCTATGTGGACTACGAGGAAGTCCAATGCGTGATGTGGGAGATGGGCGGCAATCCTGACGGCTGGAAGGATTTCGTAGAACTGGCCAAGGCTTCGGCCGCTCCCTTCCTCACCATGCACTCCTGGACGCTCGAACGCACCGAACTGGACGAGATGGTGCAGCGCTTGACCAATTCAGAGTTCACGGACGGCGACGACGTGGAAGACGCCCGCTGGCTCCGCGCCCATGTTGGCCGCGTGGGATTTCTTCAATTGGGCTGGGCTTATCAGGGATCGATGTTCCTCTGCGAGGTCAGCACGGAATGGTACGAGCGCTACCAGCATCTGCTCGAAGTCTCTGACGAATTCGGCGGCCTCACCATGGACGAGCCTGACCAGGACGAAGAAAACTAAGCTACCTTGTTTGGCTGGTATTGGCTACGTGTGGGGACGGCCGCCCTCGGCCGTCCGCCCGAGCGAAGCTCGGCTCGCTGTCGAATCTCTCCACGCTACAGCATCCTGCGGAGTAAACTTCTTCATCATTCCTATGCGGTGGATTCAGAAGGCAACTGATCAAGACCTGGTCGCGCCCCTAGTCGCGGGAATGCGGGCCGATCCTGCTTTTCGTGGCGCGGCCAGAGCCGCACACATTCTTGCGCCCCTGCTTGTGCGCCGCGGCATTACCGATCTTGACTCAGCCAACACCTTTCTTTTCCCTTCACTTTCTCACCTCCACGCTCCAGAATGCATGGCTGGCCTGCGCGCCGCTGTCGATCGCATCGATGCCGCCATCGAACGGAAAGAGCCGATCCTCATCTACGGCGACTACGACGTCGACGGCACCATGGCGATCATCATCCTGAAGACCGCGATCGAGCTCTGCGGCGGCTCTACTGAGTTCCACGTGCCGCACCGCATCCGCGAAGGCTACGACATGCGCGACGATGTGATCGAGCGCGCAGCCGCGGCAGGCATTCGCCTTATCGTCAGCGTCGACATGGGCATCCGCGCTTTCGACCCTGCGGAAACCGCGAACCGCCTTGGTGTCGACCTGATCGTGACCGACCACCACCTTCCGGGCCCCGACGGCGTGCCCAACGCGTTGGCCGTCGTCAATCCCAATCAAAAAGGTTGCGAGTATCCCTACAAGCATCTTTGCGGCGCGGGCGTCGCTTTCAAGTTGGCGCAGGGATTGATGCAGCGGCGCCTCGATGCCACTATCCAGAACAAGCTCCTGATGTCGTTTATGAAGGTCGTGGCGATCGCAACCATCGCCGACGCTGTCCCGCTTACCGGCGAGAATCGCGTCTTCGCGTCCTTGGGCCTGGACGCACTGCGCAAAGCGGTGAACCCCGGGCTCAAGGCGCTGCTGGAAGTTGCCCAGATTTCCTCCCAGCGTCCCCCAACGTCTGGGGAAGTTGGCTTCCGCATCGCTCCCCGCATCAACGCTGCCGGGCGCATGGACGTAGCTCGGGATGTGATCGAACTTTTCAGCGTAAAGGACGCGGCGCGCGCCCGCGAACTGGCTGCCAAACTCGATCAACTAAACTCCGATCGTCAAGAGGAAGAACGGAGAATCTTGCACTCGGTAGAAGAACGCTTCACCGGCGAGCCAGCGCTGTGCGATGCCTACTGCATCGTCGTCGATGGAGAGGGCTGGCACCGTGGCGTCATCGGGATCACCGCGACGCGCATTGTCGAGCGCTATAACCGCCCGACAGTTGTGATTTCGCGCGACGGCGCAGAAGCGTTCGGTTCAGGTCGCTCAATTCGCGCGTTCCACTTGCTCGAGGCGATCGAGTCATGCAGCGATCTTTTTTCCCGCTACGGCGGTCACTCCCACGCTTGCGGATTCGCCATGCCCTCCGGCAATGTCGCCGATCTGCGCGCAAAGCTAGACTCATTCGCCCGTTCGCGGCTCACGCTCGCGGATTTCGACCCCATTCTTGATCTGGATGCTGAACTGGAGCTAGCTGACGTCACGCCTCAGCTGTTTCAAGCCCTTCAACTGCTCGAACCCTACGGCATGGGTAATCCTGAGCCCGTATTCGCCGCTCGCCATGTGCAGCTAACCGCGCCTCCGCGCATTCTGAGAGACAAACACGTCAAACTAAAAATCAGGACCGGACCTGTAGAGACGTTGCTGGCAGCGCCTCTACGCTCTGAATCGGACCAAATCTCTGCAGCGGCCATCCTCGCAACCCCTCGCTGTCATCCCGATGCGGCCGCCATCCGTCGCAACGAGAAGGCGGCGGCGGTTGCTGAAGCCCAACGCGGCTCATTGGGAACTGAGAAACCGGCGCCGAGGAGCGATTTTCAAAGCAGAATCACTTTCGACGCCCTCGGGTGGCACATGGCCGAGCGCCTGCAGCAGACTCCGCTCCTGGCAGGCGATACGATCGATGTCGCCTTCACCATCGGCCACAACGATCATCCCGAATACGGCGGCCTGGAGTTGTCTCTGCGAGATCTTCGGATCCCTTGAAGCGAAATGGGCGAGTAGTATTTGTTGCCACAAAGTGTTTTGTCATTCCGAACGGGGGTCTTTTGCCGGAGGAATCTGCCGTGGCAGGCAACTTCAGTGGCCGAAACTCTTCCGATCCCCGCCGACTCGCGTAAAGTAGCTCGATGACACAAAGCCGGAAAACGCAGCCATTCCTTCGCAAGCATTCTCTCAGCCTCGCTGCCCTGGCAGTCGTGCTTTTTCTCATCGTTCTCTACCACTGGTCCAACCCTTCGACGCACCTCGGTTCATTTTTTGGAAATGCAATTGCCGATTGGACGGGCGTCTTCGTTACCATCGTGATGACTAAGTTTCTATATGAGAAAGGCTCAGCTGAGAGCAAGCAGCCAAAGGGAGTGTTGCCCTCGGTGGTTCTGGAGTTTCTACGCGAGCACTCCCTCACCCTGTTTCTCTTGTTTACCGGCATCGGCTGGGTCATCGCATTCCGAGCCATGGACCCAAACAGCAAGTGGGGTCAGGTGGTTGGCAACATCGTCTCAGAGTGGACGCAGATACTTGGGCTTGTCCTAATGACGAAGCGTTTGATTGAAGTCGGCTCGAAAGAACACTGACTTGTTTACCACAAATGATAGTGCCCGTCACGCCGCGCCATCTGCACGTTCACGCCGAACAGCGCTGCCAGTCGCTCGACCCGCAAGATTTCCTCCTTCGGTCCGTCGGCTACCACACGCCCGCGGTCCATCAGCACGACCCGTCCAATCTCCGGAACTATGTCCGCCAGTTCATGCGTCACGAGAATTATGGCCGTTCCCGAAGTCGCCAGCTCCCGCATGGTTTGCCGCAGGCTCTGTTGCGCGGCGAGGTCGAGCGAGTTGCATGGCTCGTCGAACAGCAACGCGCCCGGCTTGTGCACCAGAGCACGAGCGATCAGCACACGTCGAGCCTCTCCTGATGACATTTCGCAAACTGGACGCTCCGCCAGATGCTCGATTTTCAACTCCGCCAGCGCAGCGTCGGCCAACTGGCGCTGCTTTGCGTCTACGTGATGGTTGGAAAAAATGCTGATGCTGCTGAAGAAGCCCGATAGCACCACGTCCCGCCCGCAAGCATCTCCGGTGACCGAGAGCATCAAGTCATTCGATACGATACCCAACCTGGTCCGCAGCGCGAACACATCCCAACTCTCTTCTCCCAGAATCGACATGGACGACTCAGGCCGCGCTACCGGGTAACATTCGCGGGTAATCGTTTTGATAAGCGTGGATTTACCGCAGCCGTTGGGGCCAAGAATGGCAACGTGTTCGTCCGCTTCAATGCGCAGGTTGAAGTCGTCGAGCGCGATCTTCTGTCCCCGCATTACCCGCAGGTTATGAAAGTCCAGCAACGGAGGCTTTTCAACGCTCGTCGTCATCGGGATGGGTGCATTTAAGTGTAGATGAATTCTGACACGACTCTTGAAATGGCAAGCGGGCGGGCCCAACGACCAGCGACTAACGTCCAACCACCAGCCTGCATTACACTGAACTCAGATGCCGCTGAAAGTCTACCGTCTGCGCCGTATGCTGGCTGCGACCGCCGTGCTGCTCACGTTGGTCGTGGCGGGAATGTATTTCTACGCTCGTTCGAAAGCGGCGAACGTGCTGAAGCAAATTCCCGGCAAGATCGGATACAACATCAAGCAGACCGCCACCGGCTTCCAATTCTCCAAGTCCGATGGCAAGCGCACGCTCTTCACAGTCCAGGCCAGCAACATCAAGGAATTCAAGCTCGATGGCAATGCCGAACTGCACAACGTTAGCATCGTCCTCTATGGCCGCGATTCCTCGCGTTTCGACCAGATTTACGGCGACGAATTTGCCTTCAACCAGAAGACCGGAGATGTCACCGCCAAGGGCGACGTCCAAATCGATCTCGTCGCCAACCCCGCTGGCCTCGCCAGCGCTGATCAAGCGACTCCCAAAGAACTCAAGAATCCAATCCACCTGAAAACGCACGATCTGGTTTTCAATAAAGATAGCGGAAACGCCATGACCGCTGCTCGGGTGGAGTTTCAAACGCTGCAGGCGACTGGCTGGGCCATGGGTGTGAAATATGCCGGCAAGAGCAACACCCTGACGTTGTCGTCACAAATTCATCTCGTGCTCAAGGGATCGTATCAAGCGGTCATCGAGGCCGATCATGGCTTCATCACCAACGATCCGCGCGAAATTGTTCTCGATCATCCTCATTTGACCCGCGAAGATGGAATGCTGCAGGCGGATCAGGCCGTATTTTATTTGGGTTCGGAAAATGAGGTCGAGAAAGTTCTGGCCACGGGAAACGTCACTTCCGAGACTCGCACGGCGGAGGCATCGCGGTCCCGTTCAGCCGAAAATCAAACCTCGTCGCAACCGTCAGAAATGCGCAGTCGAGCCGACCAGGCTGAGTTCCTTCTCGAAGGAAAAGGAGACTTGCTCCGCACCGCAACCATGAGCGGCAGCGTTCACATCGAACAAACCGGACCTCAGCCCATGCAAGGCGATGCGGGCCGCGTGATCCTGGACTTCACCGGACAGAACCAACTGCAAAGAGTGCACGCCCTCGATGGAGTTCGCCTGACGCAGAAGGGAGCGCCCGGAAACACGCCGGCGGCGAAAGGCGCGGCAAGCGGACCGCAGGATTTCGAACTCACCTCGACCATTATCGACTTTACGGTTGCGCGTGGACACATTCTCAAGCACGCGGTCACCTCCGGCCCGGCCCACATCACGATCGCGCAAGCGCCTGAGGTGAACTCAGAATCCGCGCACGCCACTCCAGAGCAGCGCACCGTTGTGACCGCCGGCAAGTTTGAAGCGGAATTCAGACCGTCCGATGGCCGAAATCACCTCGCCAGCGTCCACGGCGCGCCGTCTGCGCGTATCGTCAATTCGACTCCTGGCGAGCCCGATCGCATCAGCACGAGCGATGCCGTGGATGCTTCTTTTCTTGCGCAGGGTGGCATCGACGCAATTACGCAACGGGGCAATGTTGCTTACACAGACAGTCAGAATTCCGAGAAGCGAGCCCAAGCCTGGGCAGACTCTGCGCGCTACACGCCCTCCGACCAGATGCTCGTGCTGTCCGGCAATCCGCGCGTAGTTAACGCCGGCATGGCGACGACCGCGAACACCATCCGCATCAACCGAGCCACCGGTGACGCGCTTGCGCAGGACGACGTCAAGAGCACATACAGCGAACTCAAAGAGGAACCAAACGGCGCGCTGCTCGCCTCGTCTTCGCCCATCCATGTCACATCGCGCAGCATGACGGCCCACAACAATGGCATCGCCCTCTACAGTGGGAGCGTGCGCCTCTGGCAGGATTCCAATATCATTGAGGCCCCGACGATCCAGTTCGACCGCGACCACCGCTCGGTGACCGCCCAAGGCACAACGGCACGGCCAGTCCAAACAATTCTTATCCAGGCGGAGAAAGCCCAGGCTGACAAGGCCCCGAAAGAAAAGCCTGCTCCAACCGAGAGGGCAGGAGGAAAAGCAGGCAAAGCTCCTGCGTTCTCCGCGTCGACCCCGATCTCCATCACCGCAGCGAAGCTCACTTATGTCGACTCCGAGCGTCGAGTCCATTACGAAGGCGGGGTCACGGCCAAAGGTTCCGACTTCACAGCATCCGCCAAGACCCTCGACGCGTATCTTCTCGCCCGCAGCCAAACGTCGAGCCGCCAATCCTTCGCGGGTTCCGGCCAGCTCGACCGCATGGTCGCACAGGACGACGTCGTCATTCAGCAACCGAAGCGTCGCGCCCAAGGCCAACAGCTGGTCTATACCGCCGCAGATGACAAATTCGTCCTCACGGGCGGACCGCCCAGCATTTTTGATGCCGAACAGGGCAAGATTACCGGGGTTTCGTTGACTTTCTTTAGACGCGATGATAGGGTGCTCGTAGAAGGTGGAGCAAGCGCTCCAGTGGTGACTCAGACGCGAGTGGCCCAATAATTGCGGAAGACCAATGCGTACTCTGGCCACAGAAGAAATCGGCAAAAGTTATCGTGGCCGCCGCGTCGTTAACGGGGTTAGCCTAAGGGTCGATCAAGGCGAAGTCGTTGGATTATTAGGCCCTAACGGCGCCGGCAAGACCACCACCTTTTACGCCATCGTCGGCTTGATCCCTCCCGACACTGGCCGCGTGCTGTACGACGGTCAGGACATTACCGACGTTCCCATGTATCTGCGGGCTCGTCAGTATGGCATCAGTTATCTCCCTCAAGAAGCTTCAGTTTTTCGAAAACTTACGGTTGAAGAGAACATTCTCGCGGTTCTGGAGGCGCAGCCGATGTCCTGGCACGAGCGCCGCGAGAAGATGGAAAAGTTCATTGATGAGTTGGGACTGGAGCACATCCGCCAGAATCGCGGGTACGCCCTGTCCGGTGGGGAGCGCCGGCGCGTGGAAATTGCCCGCTGCCTGTGCATCAACCCCACATTCATTTTGCTGGACGAACCGTTTTCCGGGATCGACCCGATTGCCGTGCTCGACTTGCAGAAAATTATCAGTAGCCTGCGCGCCAGCGGCATCGGGGTATTGATCACCGATCACAACGTGCGCGAAACGCTTTCGGTGACTGACCGGGCCTACATCATCGATGACGGCAGAATTTTCCGTCACGGTCAGCCCGGACAGCTAGCCGGCGATCCCGAAGTGCGGCGCGTGTATCTGGGCGAGAGTTTCTCGCTGGTGTAACGTCGTGACGTGGCTTTCGGTTGCTCTTGTCGCGTTATGCGACGCGCCATGGGACGAACAGTCACGGAGCACTCCGCCTCGGAAAGAAGAAGGCTAGCGATGACGATTGACGAACGCCTGGAAGCTTTGACTCACAACTTGGAGCTGTTATCTCTCGAAACGGAAAAGCACGATAAACAGATCGGGCAATTGGGCACATTAGTAACCGAGGTTGCCGAGGGTACAGCCAGACTGCTGCGGGTTGTCGAGATGCACGAACATCGGCTTGATAGCCATGATGATCGACTCGACAAGCTCGAATAAGCATAAAGATTTCAAACCCTGAAACTTTGAAACATGGTCCTCTTACAGCACAAACTCAGCGTAAGGCTCTCGCAGCGCCAGATCCTCACACCGGGCCTGGTGCAGATGGTCTCGGTCCTGGCGCTCAACAAGCTTGAACTCAAGGACATGATCAACGCTGAGATGGTCGAGAACCCAGTCCTGGAAGAACTGGAAGATTCTGTTCCACTGCTGGACGAAGTCGGCAAGAAAGAAGAAGATCGCGAACGCGCCACCACGGCCACCAACGAAGAAAATCCCATCACCGCCGTCGAGAAGAAAGATCCCTTCGAAGAAATCGATTTCGGTTCGTTTTTCCAGGACTATCTCGATCCCGGCTACCGCACCCACAGCGAGATGGAGGACATCGAGCGCCCGTCGTTCGAGAATTTCCTCTCGAAACCAAGCAATCTGACGGACCACCTCGCTTGGCAACTGGGCGCGCTAAGCCTGCGCCGCGAAGTGCGCGAAGCCGCCGACCTGATCATCGGCAATTTGAACGAAGACGGATATCTCATCGCCAGCGACGAGGAGTTGCTCGGCATCGCGCCTCCGGCCCCGCCGGAGGCCGACGCGCAAACCGCAAAGAATATCGTGAACGAGGCGCAAGCTTTGGGCCTGGCCGAAATCGCTGCTGATGCTGGTACAGAGGCGGAAGGCGCTTCGCATCTGGCAGGAGTTGATGCTTCGCAACTGGCAAACGATAACGACACAGACCTGAACGCCGCGGAACATGCCGAGTTTGCGGAACCCGCTTCCGCAGCAGAGCCCACGGCGGAAGCCTCTTTCGCCTCGCGTTCCGGAGACTCGGCGGCCGCGGTTGCGCCTGCGCCAGAAGCCGCACACCCGGCGCCTCCCATTTACAAGCCAACATTCACGCCTGCCGATTTGCAGGAGGCTTTAGAAGTCGTGCGTCAACTAGATCCGCCGGGCGTTGCTTGCCGCGATCTGCGCGGATGTCTGCTCAATCAACTGCGTTATCACCAAACGCAACTCGCCCTGCACAAGAATGGCAACGGCACAGAGCAAGTTCTCAAAGATGCAATGGCGGTGGTCGACCAGCATCTACGCGGCCTGCAGAACAAGCAGCACAAGGAAATCGCCAAGGCCATCGGCCGTCCCATCGAAGCCGTACAGGCGGCACTCGACTATATTCGCACTCTCGATCCGCGTCCCGGCCTGCGTTACAACAAAGTCCAGGCCCGCCTCATCGAGCCAGACGTCGCTTTCGTGAAACACGGCGACGAGTGGCTGGTCATCATGAATGACGAAGACCTGCCGCAACTTCGCCTCAATCCCGCCTACAAAAAACTGGTCACGCGCGACGGCACCAACGAAAAGAGCACGCGCGACTACGTCAAAGAGCGCTACAAGAGCGCCATCCAGCTTATTAAGAACATCGAACAGCGCAAGCAGACCATCACCAAAGTCTGCTATTGCATCGTCGCCCGCCAGCAGGAATTCCTCGAGCGAGGCATCGATCAACTGAAACCCATGATGATCAAGGAGGTGGCCGAAGAAATCGGCGTGCATCCTTCCACGGTAAGCCGTGCTGTGGCCAACAAGTACGCACACACACCACAAGGTGTATTCGAGCTGCGATACTTCTTCAGCGAGAGCGTTCAGGGCCCCGAGGGCGGCGGCACGTCGCTCCTTATCCTCAAACGCCGCGTCAAAAAACTGATCGAAGAAGAAGATCCCAGCCGTCCGTTGACCGATGAGCAGATCACCCGCATCCTGCAATCCCAAGGCATCCAGGTGACCCGCCGCACGGTGGCGAAATACCGCGAAGACATGCGCATCCCCAGCACGCACCAGCGCCGGGTAAAAAAATAAGTCAGAAGTAAGAAGTCAGAACGCAGAAGTAAGAACTAACTCGGATGCAGAATGATTTTACTTTTGCATTCTGCCTTCTCACTTCTGACTTCATTCCAATGTAGTGCCCGATTTAGCTCATTGATCTGAAATCCTAGGAGGGGCGCTCATGAACGTGGAGTACACTGGCAGACACTACGTAATCACTTCCATCATCCGCAAAGAAGTAGAAACCGGCCTCACAAAAATCCGCAAAATTCTTGGCGACCGCTTCGAAACCAAGGTCATCCTCGCCGTTGAAAAGCATCGCCACAAAGCCGAAATCACCATCAGCCCCCGTAATGGACCGCTAGTCGGCCTGGCGCAAGCCAAGGACATGTCCATCGCCGTCAACGAAGCTCTTGACCATCTCGAGAAGCAGGCCGTGAAGTACAAGACGCGCTGGCAATCGAAGAAGCGCTCCGCCCGCAAGAGTGAAGAAGTCAAAAAGTGGAACGGCCACTCCTCAACCACCGAAGAGACTGAGGTACAGCCGGTGATCGGCCTAACGGAAAAGACGGCGGTCCCGGTCATGGTTCACAGGTATCCGGCCGTGGCCAAAACGACCGAGGTGCACTTGGTCCGCTCCGAAGACGCCGTTGCCATGCGTCCTATGACGCTGGAAGAGGCCATCAAAGAAGCCCACTTCCGCGACCGCGACGTCTTCGTCTTTCGGGACCCTAAAGGCAAGGTCATGATCCTCCACCGCACCCGCGACGGCAAAATGGAGCTAATCGAAGCCCCGTAAAACAGCCACGACCCATGTAGCGACAGCCGCCTCGGCTGTCCGGCGGCCCAGGTGGACCGGGCCGCAGCCGTGAATACGCAGCGGAAAGTGGCAGGCACGCGTGATGCGATCCAGTGCATCACGGCGCCTGATTGGAGTGAGCCAAGGCATTTTGCTGGACTAGCCTATTTCTTTCCATGCGCGTATGATCCTCCCGCCGGTTTCCACCCAAATAAAATTCAGGAGATCACTATGAAGAAGCTCTTCGGGCTCGCTGCATTTCTCTTGTTGCTCGCGCCCTGCATGCTTGCCCAGGAACATTACACTGAAGGCCCCGTCTGGCGCGTTCAACTTATTCGCGTGAAACCGACGCAATTTGACGCGTACCTCACCAGCCTCCAGCAGTCCACGAAACCCTTGATCGAGGAACAGAAGCGCCAGGGCACTATCGTGGACTACAAAATCTTTCTAAAAGAAACCAAGCACAATGCAGAAGATTGGGACATTTGCGTAGCTATCGAGTACAAAAATCACGCCGCAATGGATGGCCTGGCCGCAAAAGGCGAAGCCGCTCGCGACAAGATCCTGGGAGGCAAACAAGCCGCGCAGCAGTTGGGAGAAAAACGCGCCGAGATTCGCGAGATCCTAAGTTCGGAACTGTTGCAAGAAATTTTCCTGAAGTAGCTGTCGTGTGGGGCGGGCGCCCAGGCCCGCCTTTCTCAAGCCTATTCATACGTTTTAATAGACCGCATTCACGTGCTAGAATTCGCGGCCAAGGGAGAAATCACTCATCATGTTGCGCACGCGCCGCGAAACTCTGACCGTTTTTCTTTTCTTGGCAGTCGCTCTTGTCATTCCTGGGTCTCTGTGCGGCCAGACCGTGCCCGCTGCGCCGAAGCTATCCGTGCACTGGGAAGAACTCACCGCGTCCGACTTTCGCGAAGGCATCCACCGCTCGCAAGGAACCTGCCTGCTCCCGTTCGGAATCCTGGAGAAGCACGGCCCGCATTTGCCGCTCGGCACTGACCTTCTCGACGTTCGCTATGCTGCGCTGCACGCCGCCGAACAGGAGTACGCCGTCGTCTTTCCCGAATATTATTTCGGCCAAATCGCGGAAGCGCGCCACGAACCAGGAACCATGGCCTACAGCCGCAGCCTGCAACTCGCCTTGTTGCAGGAAACCACCGACGAGATGGCGCGCAACGGCTGCAAAAAAGTCCTGATCGTCAACGGCCACGGCGGCAACGAGAGCTTGCTTCCTTACTTCGCGCAGACCCAACTCGACAAGCCGCATGATTACGTGGTCTACGTCTTCGACGAACGCACGCCCCAGCAAGGCGGTCCACCAAAAAAGACCAAGATCGACATGCACGCGGGTGAAAGCGAGACCTCCAAGATGATGACTTCCCGTCCCGATCTCGTTCACCAGGACCGCGCCTCCAGTGAATCCGGCGCAGACCAGGCTCGCCAAAAGCTTCCCGAAGACGTCTACACCGGAATTTGGTGGTACACGCGATTCCCCAATCACTATTCTGGCGAAGGCGCGGCCGCCACCAAAGAGCTTGGCGAATTCCAGATGAAGTGGTGGATTGATTCGGTAGTGAAGGCGATTCGCGCCGTCAAAGCTGACGACGTGAGCCCGAAACTGCAGAAAGAATTTTACGAGAAGAGCACGCACCCACTGGACACGCAGCCGTAGCGCCTAAGAACTCAAGATCAAGTGCCTCAATGGCGAGACTCTTTCAGTGCTGGCGAACGACATAGTGCAGCTTGACTACGCCGTCGCTGAATTGCGCGCATGAGATTAGTTTCAAGGGCACGTTGCGATGGCGCGGCGCGATTAATGGAATCCCCTCGCCAATAAATTTGGGAACCACGTGAATCATGAACTCGTCGATTTTGCCTTCATCCAGAAACGACGCAATGACGCCAGCGCCACCCATCATCCAGATGTCCTTACCTTTTTGTAGCTGCAGGTGATTTGCAAAAGCTTTAATTGGCGCATTGACTAACTCCACTCCCGCCGGCGCTTGCGGCTTCCCGAGATTGCGGGTGAAGACATAGTTCTTGAGTTTTGTGTCGAATGCCGAACCACCCTTCTTCTGGAATTCAAGCGCTACATCATACGTCTTCCTTCCCCACAGGATCGTATCGATCGATTTATAGAATGCACCCATTCCGTAGTTGCCCTTCGGATGCGGCCGGTCGAGCCAATCCACACTGCCGTCCGGCCGGGCAATAAAGCCGTCGGCACTGGTGGCGATGTAGACGATGATTTTTCGCTTGCGAGCCATAGTTGCCAATTCGGAAGGTTTTACGAGCTTCCTATCAGCACGCCAGTAATAAAAACGAGCACGCCTCCGAGCCCGACCTGCAGCGCCGCCGTCACCCACGGCGTATCCATGTAGCGCCGTCGAATCCAGGTAATCACCCCTAACTCTCCAAGCACGACCACACCCGCAGCCCATAGGGCCGCGCGAAAGTCGCGAATCAAGAACGGCAGCGTGTGCCCGATGCCCCCCAACGCAGTCATCGCCCCGCAAATCAGTCCCCGCACCCACGGATGGCCGCGCCCGGTAAGGCTTCCGTCATCGGATAGCGCCTCGGCAAATCCCATGCTGATGCCCGCGCCCGCCGATGCCGCGACCCCAACGAGAAACGCGTCCCAACTGTTCTTTGTCGCCAAAGCTGCCGCGAATACTGGAGCGAGCGTCGAGACCGAGCCGTCCATCAATCCCGCCAGGCCGGGCTGCACAATCTGCAGCACGAATAACCGTCTCTGTGCGACCTCCTCGTCGGCCTTCACATTGGCTGGCAGTTTTTGCTTGTCGAGTTCCTGGGCGCGATTCTCGTGCTCTCGCTCCTCGTTGGCCAGATCATCGAGCAGTTGCCGGATGCTCGCGTCCTGGGTACGCGCCGCGGCTTTTTCGTAGAAGCGCCGTGTTTCCACCTCCATCGTCGACGCCTCTTTGCGCACCGCCTCAATTCGTAACGGCCGAACCAGCCACAGCGCTGGCCGCTCCACGAACCCGCGCACATCCTGTCGGCGAATCAGCGGGATGTGTTCGCCAAACTTCTGCCGGAAGAGTTCGATGAGGCGCCGTCGATGTCCGGACTCCTCCTCGCGCATGCCCTCAAACATCGCCGCCGTCGCGGGATAATCCTGCCGCAACCCTTCGGCAAAGTCGGAATACACGCGCTCATCTTCTTCTTCCAGACCAATGGCCAGGGCCAGGACTTCGCGTTCCGTGAGATCTTCGAACTTTTTCATGGTCGCCATAGCTTACCTGTCGATCGACCGCAGACACAATCCGGATTTCCAATTTTTTGACCACGATCGCTTGAATGGTTGCGGCCCGAAGCCGGCGGTATCCGCGTAGGCAATTAGGACCTAACACCAACATTGCGCTTGGATGCTACTATCCAGTTCATGAAGCCCCGCGGATCCCCTGGCCGGATCTTGAAAAAGTCGAAGGCGAAAGGGAAAAAGGCTTCGCGCCGCACCCAGCATTCGCCGGAACTCGTGATCATCACCGGTATGAGCGGTTCGGGGAAGGCCTCGGTGCTGAAGGCCTTCGAGGATCTGGGCTATTACTCCGTCGATAACCTTCCGGTCCAACTGATTCCGCAATTTGCTGACTTGGCGGTGCAGTCGAGCGAAATCCGCCGCACAGCGCTGGTCGTCGACGTGCGCGAAGGCTCCAAACTGGAAGACCTTCCTCGCATCTTGAAGTCGATTGCCCGCATGATTCCGACCAAGGTGGTTTTCCTGGAGGCGTCGGACGAGGTTCTGATGCGCCGTTTCAGCGAGACTCGCCGGCCGCATCCTCTCGGCACAGATGCTCCCGTAAAATCCGCTCTTAAGGCTGAACGCCGCCACCTGAGCGCCATTCGTGCGGTCGCCGATCTCGTGATCGACACTTCAAAGTTCAACGTTCACGAGCTGCGCGCTCACATTACCGAACGCTTCAAGCAACAATCTTCTGGAAAAGACATTCTGGTGTCGTGCGTTAGTTTCGGATTCCGCCAAGGTGTTCCCGAGGATTCCGACCTGGTCTTTGACGTGCGCTTCCTCCCCAACCCCCATTTTGTGCCTGAGTTTCGGGCGCTTACGGGAACAAATCCCCGCCTCGCCAAGTACATCCGATCGTTCCCGCAAACCCGGGAATTCATCTCGCGTATCTCTGATCTCCTCGTTTACCTGCTGCCCCATTACATCAACGAGGGCAAGAGTTATTTGACCATCGCCTTCGGTTGCACCGGTGGACAGCATCGCTCCGTCATGATCGCAGAGGAAGTCGGCCAGCATCTCCGGCGCGCCGGATATCGCGTCAAACTCGTCCACCGCGACATTCCAAAGTAGCGCTAAACGAGGGCTCTGAGCGCTCCTCCGCAGACTAAAAGGAAACTGAAACGGCATTCCACGGGCGCACGACTCAAGTAGAATAAAGCCTTGCATTCCATGCCCATTCCACCGGCAGCCCCGGATCTGCGGCGTGCACCGCGCGGGAGGACCATGCGGCAACTGACGCGCCTCGTCGGCTACGCGCTCCCATACTGGTGGCAGATCCTTGCGTCGGTTTTGCTCATGGCTGCAGTGGGGACTCTCGATGCTTTCAAATACCTGCTGGTCCGCCCCGTGTTTGACCGCGTACTGAATCCTGCGACTGGATCGCAGAACATTCAGCTTTTCGTGATTCCCGGCACGCATCATCCGGTCTACCTGCAGCAGTTCGTGCCCTCGCATTTTACGAATGCCTGGACCATCGTGGCTTTTGCGCTGGTGGCGTCGACCATTCTCAAAGGCATCTGCGATTACTCAGGCACATATCTGGTAAATCACGCCGGTTTTGGCATGATCACCGATCTGCGCGACGATCTGTACACAGCGCTGCTGCGCCGTTCGGCCGCCTTTTTTTCCAAACATACGACTGGAACTTTGCTCTCCACCATCATCAACGACATCGAGCGAGTTCAGTACGCCATGTCGACCGTGCTTTCTGAACTTCTGCAACAGTTCTTCACTTTTGTTTCAGTCGCGATTGTAGTTGTGATCCTCGGCGGGAACCTCGCCTGGGTGTTGCTTTTGTTCGTGCCCGTAATTGTCTTTTCATCCCGGAAGATCGGTCACCGGGTGCGCTACACCACTCGGCACGGCCAGGACAAGCTCGCGGAAATTCAGAACATTCTTCACGAAACCATTACCGGCAATCGGATCGTGAAAGCCTTCAACACGGAAGACTGGGAGATTTCCAGGTTCCGCAACGCGGCGCGCCGTCTCTTCCGTGCCAATCTCCGTTCTGTGGCGGCCACCGCGATCAGTTCTCCGCTGATGGATGTGCTGGGTGTCGTCGGTATTGCTCTTCTTATCCTGATTGGCCGCGCCCGAATCGCACATAATCAGATGACACCGGGAGTGTTCGTCGCTTTTATCACGGCCGTATTCAGCCTCTACAATCCGGTCCGCAAGTTCGCGCTTTTTTACAACAACTTTCAGCAGGCCCTGGGCGCGTCCTCCGAGATCTTCAAATTCATGGACATTGAGGACGATGTGCGCGAGAAACCGCGCGCCAAACCTCTACCCAAATTTTCAAACAGCGTTCGCTTCGAGCATGTCAATTTCGCTTACGCACACGAGGGCGAAGCACCACACGAGGTCCTGCGCGACATCAACCTCGAAGTCCGTCAAGGCGAAGTTCTTGCAGTGGTCGGCTCCAGCGGCGCCGGCAAGAGCACTCTGGTCCACCTCATTCCCCGCTTCTTTGATGTGACTGGCGGGCGTCTCCTGATCGACGGCAACGATGTGCGCGATGTGACTCTCGCCTCATTGAGGGCGCAGGTCGGTATCGTCACCCAGGAGACCGTTCTGTTCAACGACACCGTGCGCAACAACATCGCCTACGGCCAGCCGCAAGTTCCACAGAAGGAGGTCGAGGCCGCGGCCCGCGCCGCGCTGGCGCACGACTTCATTGTCAGCCTGCCTGCGGGGTACGATACTGTGATTGGAGAGCGCGGCGTGCGGCTTTCCGGAGGCGAGCGCCAGCGCCTGGCCATTGCGCGGGCGCTTTTGAAAAACGCTCCCGTCCTGATTCTGGATGAAGCTACGTCGGCGCTCGATAGCGAGTCCGAAGCTCTGGTGCAATCCGCTTTGCATAATTTGATGAGCGGTCGCACCGTATTTGTGATCGCGCACCGGCTTTCGACCGTACGCCGCGCGGATCGCATCGTGGTAATCGAGAACGGCACGATTGCCGACATCGGCTGCCACGAAGAACTAATGAAAAAATTGGGCACCTACCGGCGACTCTACGAACTGCAATTCGCCAACGCAGATTCGCCGAAGGTAGCAGCAGGAACTTAAGATTACGGCCCTATGTCCATTCGCTCGATGACAGGTTTTGCGCAAGTAAGAGGTGAAATCCAGCGCCCGGAAGGCGCCCGCGCCGTTTCCAGCATCGCGGCTTCGTCCAATGGACGGCTGGCTTTTGTGCTGTCTCTGAAATCGGTGAATCACCGTTTTCTCGATCTGCATTTTCGCCTGCCCTCCGGAACCGATTCCCTCGAGATGCAACTGCGCCGGCTGCTCAAAGAGAAAATGGCGCGCGGCCACGTCGAAGTTTCCCTAAGCCTGGAGCGTGCCAGCAACGAAACCTTCTCTCTCAACCGCGAGATTGTCGGTGGCTATATCGCTGCCTTTCGCGCCGCTGCTGCCGAATTTTCTCTGGCCGCCGAACCAGACCTCAATGCAGTTCTCCGCGTCCCGGGCGCGCTCGACTCTGCCAACGATAGTGCCGATGGTGAAATAGAAGCCGCGGTGATGGCAAAAGTGGGCGAGGCTCTGGATCGCCTGAACCAGATGCGCGAGGAAGAAGGCCGCGGCATCGCCCGCGAATTGCGCGACCGCATGGCTCACCTGGTCGAAGCCGGGAAGAGCGTGCAGCATCATCGTCGCGCCGTGCTGCAAAACTACAGCGAGCGGTTGCAGTCCCGTCTTCAGGAGTTGCTGGGCTCGACCGTCGACAAGGAACGCGTGCTGCAAGAAGCCGCGCTGCTGGTCGATCGTAGCGACATTCAGGAAGAAATCGTCCGTTTGGAAAATCACGTGCAGCATTTTCTGGGATTGCTCGAAAAGGGCGGGGAGATCGGCAAGAAGCTCGACTTCCTGCTGCAGGAAATGAACCGCGAGGCCAACACGCTTCTTTCAAAGACTTCCGGACTTGCCGGTGAAGCCCTGAAGATTACCGAAGCTGGCCTGGCCATGAAAGCAGAAATCGAAAAGTCGCGTGAGCAGGTACAAAACCTGGAATGAGCGAAAACCGCAAGCCACTGGTCTATATCATCTCTGCGCCATCCGGTTCGGGAAAATCCACGCTGGCCAACGAGATTCTTAAGCTTGTCCCCAACCTGGTCTTTTCGATTTCCTACACCACACGCGCTTCGCGAGGCAGTGAGCAGAACGGGAAACAGTATCACTTCGTCACCATAGGAGAATTTGAGCGCATGGTGCGCGATGGCGAATTTCTGGAACACGCGAACGTACACGGGAACTGCTATGGCACCTCGCGACGATTTCTGCGCGAAGCGGGTAAGAGCGGCCAAGACCTTTTGCTGGATATCGATGTGCAGGGCGCGGCCCAGATTAAGCAAAATCTGACCGACGCTATAAGCATTTTTGTGCTGCCTCCTGACCGTAAAACACTCGAATGGCGGCTCCGGAATCGCAGTGAAAATCGAGAGGATGAAATTCAGCGCCGCCTGCAAGATGCCCGCCGCGAGATTGAGGAGTACGACAAGTACGACTACGTCTTGATTAACGATCAACTTGAAAAATCGATAGAAAGACTGGCGGCGATTGTGCTCTCCGAGCGCCTGCATCGGGAGCAGCGGGCTCTTTCGGAGCAAGAGAACGCGATCGTTCAGCGCGCGGAGCGTCTTCGCCTCGCCAATCTGAAGGAGAAGGTCCAGCCGATCCTGGCGTCCTTTCGTACCCCCGCCTCCCCTGCACGTCCTTAGAATTCGCGGTATCATTTCAAGGACGCCAAAGGAGGCGTTGGAAGCCGCGAGTAGAAAGACCGGGACAGCCTGAAAGTTGACGGTGTTCTGTGCAACGCATTGTTCGACGTCGGCAGTAATAAAAACTTCGAACCTGTTTTCAAGGGAGAGTCCCAATGAAGTTGATCGAAGGCTTTGACAGCAACTATCGATACATCTTGGTGGCAGCGCGGCGAGCGCGACAACTCCAATCCGGTGCGCCGCCGGTCGTCGACACGAATTCCCGCAAGCCCTGCCGCATCGCACAAGATGAAATCCGCGCCGGCAAAGTGAAGTGGGAAATTCCTGAAACCCGTACCGCCGCCGAGCAGGCCGAACAGGCTCTCGACAAAGCGCTCGGCCAGGAATGAAGGGCGTTGCTGATTTGGTGATTGTCGATCGCTGAGAACGCAACCCCAGTATCGTTGGGGTTTGAATCGACAGTCAAACATCAGCAATCAAACATTCATGAAGATCGCTCTAGGCGTCACCGGAGGAATCGCGGCCTACAAGGCGGCCGAAATTGTCCGCCTGCTGCAAGACCGCGGCATTCGCGTGCAAGTCGTGATGACCCGCGCCGCTCAGGAGTTCGTCCGCCCCCTCACCTTCGCCGCTCTCTCCGGAGAAAAAGTCATCACGGGCATGTTCGAGCCGGGCGAAGAGCATGCAGCCAACATTGATTCCGCCATCGAGCACATCGCGGTCGCACAATCCATCGACGCCCTTGTGGTTGCGCCCGCGACGGCGGACGTTCTGGCCCACTTCGCACAGGGAATCGCCAGCGATTTCCTGACCACGCTTTACCTCGCTACCACTGCGCCGGTCGTGGTCGCGCCGGCCATGAACGTCAACATGTGGAACCATCCCGCCACGCAATCGAATCTGCAAATCTTGCGGCAGCGCGGCGTGAGAGTGGTTGATCCGGACGCGGGCTACCTCGCCTGCGGCATGACCGGAGCGGGACGCCTCGCTGAAAACGAAGCCATCGTCGCCGCGGTGATGGAAGCACTGGGTGCCTCCCAGGATTTGAATGGCGAGACAATCCTGATCACTGCTGGCCCTACGCGCGAGAAGATCGATCCCGTGCGCTATCTCACCAACCGCTCCAGCGGGCGCATGGGCTACGCTCTCGCCGAATCCGCTTTGCGTCGCGGCGCCAGCGTCCTTCTGGTCACCGGCCCAACCTCGCTCACTCCGCCGGGCGCAGCGGAAGTAACTCAAGTCGAATCGACCGAAGAGATGCGTGACGCAGTGCTCAAACTGCTTCCGCAGGCGAGCGTCGTAATCAAGACCGCTGCTGTTTCCGACTACCGCCCGAAAGCCACGGCTGGTCAGAAGATCAAACGCAAGGGCCCGATGACTTTGGACCTCGAAGCCACGCCCGACATCCTAAGAGAACTTTCGCTCAAGAAGGGCGCGCAAATTGTTGTAGGTTTCGCCGCCGAGACGGAAAATGTTCTGGAAAATGCGCGCCAGAAATTAGTATCGAAAAATCTCGACGCTATCGTCGTCAACGACGTTTCCCGCGAAGGCGTAGGTTTTGATTCCAACCGCAACGCGGTGACCATCATCACCCCCGACGAGGTTATCGAAGTTCCCGAAACCACCAAGTGGGAAGTTGCCCAGCGCGTCCTCGACCAGGTAGTCCGCCTGCGCCAGCACCGAAAATCGCCCGTCACGTAGCCGCGCATTCGTTCGCCCGGACTCTCCTCCCTGTCATTCCGAGGAGCGGAGTGACGAGGAACCTGCTGTTTTTCGCCGCGAGCACATGCCCCCGCTCTCTATTACAATCGAGAAACCGATGCCCCACACTCTTGACCCTGATCTTCGCCGCGCCCTCGCCGAGCGTGTTCGATATTGCAACGAAATGGGCATCTACGATTTTTACCGCCGCCAACAGCGAGCCTCCGAATCCGCCACAGACATTGCTGAAATGAATGATCCGTCTTCCCCATATCAGGAACTGCGAGAGGAAATGGCCGCAAAAAAGTCCGCTGTACTTAGCAAGGTCGCCGATGATAAAACCCTTCGCGTTCTTACTCAGAATCTCGAGCACGCCGTTACCGATCCCGTCGCTGCTCTCAAACTCATTCGCGAAGACCTTGGCGATTGCACGCGCTGCAAACTGCACAAGCAAGGCCGCAAGCAGATCGTCTTCGGTGTAGGCAATCCGCACGCCGACTTAATGTTCGTCGGCGAGGGCCCCGGCGCCGACGAAGATATCCAGGGCGAGCCCTTCGTCGGCCGCGCCGGACAATTGCTCAACAACATGATCAAAGCGATGGGCATTCGCCGCGAGGACGTATACATTGCGAACATTGTGAAATGCCGACCCCCGGGCAACCGCACGCCAGAGCGCGACGAATGCGAAACCTGCTCGCCGTTTCTCATGCGGCAAATTGCTGTCGTCAAGCCCAAGATCGTGGTCGCGCTTGGCGCAGTCGCCGCGAAAAATTTGCTCGCCATCAATGCGCCGATGTCGGAACTTCGCGGCCGCTTTTATGACTTCATGCCGTCAGGCGCACGCACCGACCTTTCGTGGCAAGGGGCAAAGCTAGCGGTGACTTACCATCCAGCGTTTCTTCTTCGTGATCCACGCCAGAAAGGCGAAGCCTGGAAAGATCTGCAGATGGTCATGAAATACCTGGGACTAGAGCCGCCCAAGAAGCCCGCGGACTAAACAGAGTTTTCAGCGAAATTGTTCATGTGGGGATAGCCGCCATCGGCTGTCCTGTCGAGCGAAGCTCGACCAGTTCGTTGATGCAGTTCAAGTTCGCCGAACTAAAATCAGAATCATATTCACGATTCACCGTTCGTCTACCGTCACTGCTATCCTCTGAATCTAAATGCCAGAATTTTGCGACGTCGCCGTGCCCGTGCCGCTGGACATGGTTTTCACCTACCGCGTCCCCGCGAATGCCACGCCGGTGGTCGGTGGTCGCGTGCTCGTCCCGTTTCGCCAGCAGCGTATGACGGGCGTCGTCGCTGAACTGCACGATCGCAAACCAGCGGTCATCACGAAAAACATTCTGACTGTGCTCGATGCGACTCCGGTGCTCGATGCGCAACTCCTGCAACTGGGCCGCTGGATCGCCGACTACTATCTCGCTCCGATCGGCGAAGTTTTCCGCACCATGCTCCCGCTCGGCGTAGAGTTCAAGCGCGCGGTCGGATACCGCCTCACGAACGAGGGCCAGATGGCGCTGCATTTGGCGGGCATGTCCGGTTCGTCCGCCCGCTCGCGCCGCACACCCGAAGAGCAGGCCACTGAGTTCCGCGTTCTCGATTACTTGGCCGGATATATTTCTGAGAGCGATGACGCCCAGGCGAACGATGTTGGGAATGGCACGCCTTCAGCCGTGCCGGCACGCCCCAACGAAAAAGGCGCTCTAGCCCCTGGGCGCCCCACGCCGGTCCGCGAAAATACTATTCGTGCCGTTACAAGAGCATCGAAATCCCTCCTCGCTGGGATGGTTCGAAAGAAATGGCTCGCGCGCGAAGACCTCTCCGCTCCTCAAGATGCCGCTCGCACTGTGAAGACAGTAGTCCTGAAATCCGCCGAGGGCAAACTGAATGCAAATCAAAAAAACCTGCTGGACACCCTCGCCGCCTTCGGAGGAAAAGTTCCAGTCACCACGCTGCAGTCGCTCGACGTTCCCCGAACCACGCTCGCCACGCTGGTTCGCCGCGGACTCGTCGAAATTATGGAGGAGCCCGCGGAATTCACTATCTCCCGCTCCAAGCCGCACCCGTCACTGTTCGACTTCGATCTAAACCGCGCTCAACAGTCAGCACTTAAACGAATAAAAGACGATGTCGCGGCGCACAAATTTTCCGGAATGTTGCTCCACGGCATCACGGGCTCGGGCAAGACCGCCGTGTATCTGGCCGGCATGCGCGCTGTGCTCGAAGCGGGGCGCTCAGCCATCCTGCTCGTTCCTGAAATCGGGCTGACGCCGGCGGTTGCCGCCGACCTCCATCAGATCTTCGGCGATGAAGTCGCAATCCTGCACTCCGCCCTTTCCGATCGCGAACGCGCCGAGCAGTGGCACCGCATCAAGCGCGGCGACGCCCGCATGGTCGTCGGCACGCGCTCCGCAGTCTTCGCCCCGGTTGCCGATCTCGCGCTCATCATCGTCGACGAAGAGCACGACGGCTCGTACAAGCAGGAGGAAACGCCGCGCTATCACGCACGCGACATTGCGGTGATGCGTGCCAAGATGGCGAATGCCGTCGTCGCGCTGGGCTCGGCCACACCCTCGCTTGAGTCCTATTTCAACGCAAAGAAGAACAAGTATGTGCTGGTGGAATTGCCCGATCGCGTGGAACAGCGTCCGCTGCCTGAAGTCGAAATCATCGACATGCGTCAGGAGTTCCAGGAGACCGGCCATGAGCAGGTCATCTCGCGCAGCCTAGCCGCCGAGATCAAAGAACGGCTCGACAAGAAAGAACAGGTCATGGTTCTGCTCAATCGCCGCGGATATTCGCCGGTCGTTCTCTGTCGCACCTGCGGCAAGAAGCTCGAATGCCATAACTGCGCCATCGCGCTCACCCATCACAAGCGCGAACACAAAATGGTCTGTCACTATTGCGGCTACACTGCGCCCGTGCCGAAGGCTTGCGTCCACTGCGGCAGTGAATATGTTTATTTTCTGGGAACCGGCTCGGAAAAACTCGAAGAGTTGCTCCATGGCATTTTCCCCCAAGCGCGCCTTGCGCGCCTGGATCGCGACACCGTCCGCAGCCACCAGGATTTCGAGCGCGCCCTGAATGCCTTGAACGAAGGCGAACTCGATTTACTAGTCGGCACCCAGATGATCGCCAAAGGCCACGACGTTCACGGCGTTACGCTGGTCGGCGTAGTCGGAGCCGACGTCGCCCTTGGCCTACCCGACTTTCGCGCCGCCGAACGAACGTTTCAACTGCTCACGCAGGTCGCCGGACGCGCCGGTCGCGGCCAAACTCCCGGCAAGGTGGTCCTGCAAACTTATTTTCAAGACCACTACGCCGTCCAGTACGCCGCCCGCCACGACTTCATCGGCTTCTACGAAAAAGAACTGCAATTTCGCAGCTGGATGCACTACCCGCCCTATTCGGCATTGGCCAATGTGCTGGTGCGTAGCGACCAACTCGATGACGCCCTGCAATGGGCGGGTACGTTAGGAAAGTGGTTCGACGCCACTCGCCACGAAGGCGTGCGCGTACTCGGCCCTGCGCCCGCTCCCATCATGCGGTTGAAGCGCGACTATCGCTACCACTTCGTGCTCAAGTCGACCAGCCGCGAAAAGCTCAACGTCACCCTGCGTGCGATGCTGGCCCATGCCGCACAAAAAAAGATCCCGCGCACTCAGGTCATTGTCGACGTCGATGCTCTTTGGTTAATGTAACTTTGTTCGCAGATAATGCTGAGCGTTGAAGATGAAACCTCTTTTCTTTCCGTCGCTGTCCGCGTGGCGTGCCTGGCTCGAGAAGCATCATGCCCATGCCGCGGAACTTTGGGTTGGCTTCTACAAGCGCGGCTCCGGGCACCCCAGCATCACGTGGCCAGAAGCGGTCGATGGCGCGCTCTGCTTTGGCTGGATCGATGGCATCCGCAAGAGCATTGACGACGGCAGTTACAAGATTCGATTCACGCCGCGGAAAGCGCGCAGCATCTGGAGCGCGGTCAATGTGAAACGTGCTACCGAGCTTTCGTCCCAGGGCTTGATGCAGTCCGCCGGCCTGTCGGCTTTTGAGAAACGCGATGGAAATCGTTCCGAAATATATTCCTATGAACAGAGAAAAGGCGCCAAGCTTCCCGCGGCTTACGAGAGAAAGTTTCGTACGAATCCAGCGGCGTGGGAATTCTTTCAAGCCCAGCCACCCGGATATAAGCGTCTCTGCAGTTGGTGGGTGATCAGCGCGAAGAAAGAAGATACGAAGCTAAAACGGCTGGCCGCGCTGATGGAACATTCTGAGCATCAGCGAAGAATTCCAGCCCTCAGTCGCCCACCAGCCAGCCGAGACTAACTACGACTATTGCCAGTTCATTTGGAACGGCGAAATCGTAAACGTCAGCGCCAGCATGATCAGCGCCAGCAATGCCAACACCCACCGGCCTGGCGGAAGCATGGGATACGTCGGAGCTTGCTGCTGCCGGTTGGTCATCACATTCATCACAATGAGCAGGCCCGCCCACACCCGCCACCCCACGTAGCGGTGTCCCAAATAAACCAGCGCGATCACCGTAATCCACGAAACGATGCGATGCACCCGCGGAGCCAAGGCATACACGATGTGTCCGCCGTCCAACTGGCTGCTCGGCAGCAGGTTCAGCGTGGTCGCAAACATGCCCACCCACGCCGCCACCGCCGTCGGATGCAGATAAATCCGCGTCAGCGGCAATGCAGCGATGGGATTACTGGGAGCAACCATGCGCAGCGCGCCATGCATGAGTTGAAAGATCACGGGAAATCCCAATGACACATCCGACGGCCCAATGCCCGGCGCCAGCGGCTTCGAAAGCGACATTGCCACCGCCAGCGTTGAAACTGCCACCACAAATCCGGCGATTGGCCCGGCAATGCCGATGTCGAACAGCGCCGCGCGTGAGCGGATCGGCGCCTTAATCCGAATCACCGCTCCCAACGTGCCGATCAACGTGGGGGCTGGAATGAAGAAGGGAAGCGTCGCGCGCACTCCATAGTATCGGCAGAAGAGGTAATGCCCCATCTCATGCGCGAGCAGGATGAACAGCAGCGTCGCCGAAAATGGAATGCCCAGCAACAGCCGCGAAGGCTGTGCCATCACCCATGCAAAAGGAAAAAATGGAAGCCATTCTCCGTTGTAATCGAACAGCGGCAAATTATGCAGGAAGTTGAATTCCATCCGCGCTCCGACCACGAGGGTGGTGAAGCACGTCGCCACCAGTAACAACGCATGGAGCCAGTAGCGCTCGCGCCGCGGTCGCCATACCGGTGGCGGCAGCGGACGATAGTACTCCAGCGTGGAAGTTGGAATTGGGGAATCAGGTTCCGACATAATTCATCGGCCGAGACCGAAGTCGGGGCCCTGCTTTGATGCTACTACGAGCGGAGAACTTGCGGTGAGAGCAGCCTCGCGGGCTCCGCTCCGTGGCGGAAGTTCTTCAGTCGATCGACTGCAATTCTTTTCCCGGTTTGAAGCGTACCGCCCGGCCGGGCGGAATGGACACTTCGGCGCCAGTGCGCGGATTGCGCCCGATTCCAGTTTTGCGCGGACGCACGTTGAACACGCCAAATCCCCGCAGTTCAATGCGATTGCCGCCGGCCAGCGCCTTCTTCATGCTTTCGAAGACGGTCTCCACGGCCAATTCAGCCTTAGTCTTTGTGATGCCGGTCTTGGCCACCACTTCATTGATGATGTCGAGCTTGATCACAAGCGGCTCCCGCGTGCAGGGTCAAAATGGTCGTTCAAGTGATTGATGCTATGGGAGATACGCAAGATTGTCAACGGGAGCATCTATCCTGTAAACCGCGCCCGTAAACCGCGCCAACGCTAATCGTTTTGGAAGGGCACGGCTTCAGCCGTGCCACCGAATCCCAATTAAACCGGGCTTTAGCCCCTGAGGGTCGCCATAATGCCCGGTTCAGTACGGGGACCCTGAGAGTCCCTCTTTTGCTTAATCGGCCACAAAGCTACCCGATCGTAGTCGCCGCTAGTTTTTCGGAAATTGCGCGTGTAGGATGCGCCATGATCGCTTGCCCTCGCATGCTCTTCCGAATTGCGAAACATACTGGCCTCACGCTGAAGGATATTTGAAAGAGGGAAATTGTGTTCAATAGCCTGCCCGCGCCAATCCTGCTCGACATCGCGATCCTCTCCACGGCATTTTCGTGGGGTATTGGTTTCTACATCGTCGACCGCAAGGCGCACGTCTTTTCTTCGCTAGCGATCGGTTGCTTCGTTTGCCTTCTCGGGTACAGCGTGGCAAGTGTGGGCGCTCCGCCCTGGGCGGTAGTCGTCGCTCCGATCCCAGTCGATATTCTGCTGTTATGGTACGTTTTGCGCGAGCGGCGCAAGATGCTTTTGGCTTATCCGACGATTTGGGCAGTCTACATCGTCCTCCACGTCATGCTGAGCAGTTGGCTCCATTACGACTCGCTGATCCCGCCCTGGAAGCTGCATTCGTAGGTGACGTTGCTACGTTAACCGCAAATACGTTGAATATTGCTCCTCCCCGATCTCCGTAAACGGCAACATTTTCATCATCCCGCTCGCGGTGTCGACCTGCCAACTCTGCTCCCCGATTTTCTTTGTCGCTAGCAATTGCGCTCGCGTCACCTTGGGCTCTGTATCGGTAATTGCAAACAGCACCACCGGACCCACCAGTAGCGCAACCATATCCGCATGCTGCGGATCAACTGCCTCCAGCCGCGTCCTCATCGGAAGCTCCAAATCCACGCGGTCGCCAGTCTTCCATTTCCGCTGCACACGCGCGAACGTCCCCGCCTGCACCGTTTCGCGCTTGCCATTCACGGTCACCGACGCTCCTTCGGCCCAGAACGGAATCCGCAAATAAAGCGCAAACTCCGCCGGCTGCGACGTCGTGACTTCAAACTGCACGTGCCCCTCGTAGGGATACGCGCTCTTCTGTATGAGCACAATCTGTGCCGAGCCCTGTGCCCATCGCAAGGTCGAAGGGATATAAAGATTCACGTATACTCCGCGCGCATCGCGAAAATATGTATTGATTCTGTAATCGGCGGCGACCTGCGGCAACGTCCCCGAGCAGCAAGGCCAACGGTGCGGTGAATAGACTTTGCTCCCCTTGAAGTTGTAGTCAGAATAATAAAATGCCCGCCCGTCGCGCTCTAGTGGCTTTGTCCCTAGGATCGTGTTGTACATCACGCGTTCCATGCTGTCGCCATAACGCGAATCACGCGTCACCCGCAACAGGTAGCGCGTCAGCTTGAAGTGCGCGTAGGATCCGCAGGGCGTTTCAAAACTACTGTGCGTCTTCGTGAGACTTTCATATACATCGGCGCTCCCGGTCGCACGCAGCTTTTCGTCCGGGCCCCAGCCTCCGGTGGCGAAACTCTGCGCCGCCACCATGTCGAACCCATTCTTCGCCGCCCGCAAATACTTCTCACTTCCCAGAGTCAGATAGGCCTGCATCGCTGAAGAAAGACAATTCACGTGACTGTACGCATGCCGCCCCGCCAGATCATTCTCGCCCGCGGCCAGCCGGTCGAAAAAGGGTTCGTTTAAATACTGCACCGCAAGCGCGCGATAGCGCTCTCCGGCCCCGCGCTGGTACGCCAGGAAAAGATTCTCCGGCATGGTGTACGACTCATCCCAGCTGTAAGACTCATCCTTCCCCGGCCGCCAACTCTGCCCATGCTCCACCGCCTGCTTCGGCAAGTGCGGCAGCGCCGCTTCAGTGGTCTTTTGCATGATCGAAAACGCGTCCGGATCGCCTACATACTTCTGCGAATCGATCAGCCCGCACACCAGCTTGTCGTAACAATAAGCAGGGAAGCGATTGTTCTCGTAAAACTGCCCATCAATCGTCTGCGCATAAAGCCGGTTCAAGCGCAGAACCTTATCGCGCACGACCGGCGACCCGTTGATCGCGTACGCCCGGGCTAGCGCCGACACCCACTGCCCAAACGTCGCCGACGGCGCAAACCCCGCGTCAAATGTATGCCAGTCGTAGTCGGGATCGTACCGGTACCATCCGCCCAAATCTTCGCCCGGCGCCGGTTGTCCCACCAGCAGCCGAAACGGTTTGAGCAGGGCGTCATCGCTCAGGTCCATGAGTACCTCTTGCGTCTGTTGCAGCTGCTGTTCCTGCACGGCGCTATGGAGCGTGACATCGCCGTAACCGAATTCGGCGAGAGGAGAAGATTGGGTTGGATCGCTTGAGCCGGAAGGAAACGCAAGCGCCGAATTCCGCAAGCCAGGAACTACACTCGCGGCCGATGCCAATGCAGCGGATTGCAGGAACGTTCGGCGAGAGAAAGGGGGAGACATGCGCTTCTCGACTTCAGCTAAGGAAAGCCTGCCGTGGGCCAAGCCGAAGGGTTGGAGGTTACCGCTGGTTCTCCCCTTCTTTGAACATATATTTGATCGCGGGCTTGTAGATCATCAGGTTCGGCGCCCCGTTCTCCCGGTTCACCTTGATGCAGTTTCGGTCATACCACTCAATGATGCCGTGCACTTCCTCGCCATCGCGCAGCACAATCACCATGGGTGTCCGCGATTGCATCTGTTTTTGATAATAAAAATTCTCGGCGTTGGTCTGCTCCGGAGGCGCGGCCTTCTTTCCTGCGCCGCTGCCCATCAAACGATCCCCGCGATCGCCGCGGTCTCCTCGATCCATACGTTCTCCGCGCTCGCGCCGCTCCGCCGTCTGCAGCGGGGCGGAGTTGTGGTTGTTATGATTGTCTACCCGGGGCAAAGTCGGACGAATCAGCTTGCGGTTGGCGAAAGGTTCCTTCTCCGACACTCCGGCCAGTACAGGATCCATGATTTCTTTCATAGTGGCAGCACCTCAGATACATTCATTCACGCGAACCACCGAACCCTGGGACCGGCTGAATGTATGACAGGCGTGAAATTTAATTTACCGTAACACAGGAATCCATCCCTGACAATGCTTCCTTCGTGCCATGCGCAATCGCGCGTCAAATCCAGCACGTCCCCTAGAATAACGATTTGTTCTACTACTTCGTATTCGACAGGTCAGCCCCGCGGCGTTCCTTGCCGCTCCAGGTGACAATCGCCACTAAACTCGCCACCAAAAGCACGGTCCACGCCAGCACCGGAGCAAATATTCCTCCATAATGTTGTTCCGCGATCCGCGCCTGTTTCACCCCGTTCCACGAAGATAAAAAGTTTCCCAACTGGTACGCGAATCCGGGAAATGTGCCTCGCACCGCCGGCGGCGACAATTCATTCAGATGCGCCGGAACCACTCCCCACGCCCCTTGCACTAAAAATTGCATCAGAAAGCCGCCCAGCGCCAGCATGGGCACCGTGTGCGAATACGCCCACAGCGGAATCACAGGGATGGCAAGCAGCGCGGCGACCACGATCGCCTTCCGCCGCCCGATCTTTTCCGACCAGTTTCCAAAAACAATTCCGCCCAGCAGCGCGCCAATGTTGGCGATGATGGCTATCATTCCCACCCTCTGCGGCGTAAATTTATGGTCCTTCTGCAGAAACGTCGGATACAGATCCTGGGTTCCGTGGCTGAACGAGTTGAAGGCAAACATCAACACCACGAGAAATGCAAACGTCCCTAGATATGTCAGGATGTCCTTGCTCAGCCGGCTCTCTGCATCTCGTGACACCTGTCCCTGTTTCCATGCCGGCGACTCTTCCACTTTTGTGCGAATGTAGATCACCAGAAAGGCCGGTAGCGCCCCAATCACGAACATGCCGCGCCAGCCCACGAAACGGAAGGCTACTGCATAAGCCAGCGCCGCCATCAAATATCCCGCGGCGTAGCCCTCCTGCAACAATCCCGAAAAGAATCCGCGTCCCTCCACCGGTAGCGTCTCAAAGGCCAGCGCCGCGCCCACGCCCCATTCCCCGCCCATTGCGACCCCGAACAGCGCCCGCGAAATGAGAAAAACCTTCAACGATGGAGCGAAGGCAGACGCCAGTTCGAACACCGAATAGGCGATGATGTCGACCATCAGTGTAGGACGTCGCCCGAACCGGTCCGCCATCAGCCCGAACAGAAATGCCCCCACCGGCCGCATGGCCAGCGTTAAAAAAATGGCCTCCGTAATCGCCGATACCTTCGTTTGAAACTGCGTGGCCAGCGCGCTAACACAAAAAACAAGGATAAAGAAATCAAACGCATCCAGCGACCATCCCAGAAAGCAGGCAATAAACGTATTCCGCTGCACCGCAGTCAATCGCCGAAAATGTCCCAGAAATTCCATTGAGCAGTTCTTGATTTCCTTCGTGAACCTTAGTGTCCTTAGTGGTTCAAGCTTTCCTCTGTGATCGCCAGGGTCCTTTGTGGTCAAGCTTTTTGGCCATCCCAAAGTGCCAGCGGATGCTAGCATATGTCTTCAAATCGACAATCAAAAATCAGCAATCAACATGCCCGAACTCCTCCCGCAGCGCCAGAACCCAGACTCGCTTATGCTCACCGGCTTCTGGTATCGCGCTCTGCCCGCCGATCAGGTCCACCGCACCTCGCTCTACAAGGCAACGCTGCTCGATATCCCGCTGGTCATCGGCCGCGACCGTCTGGGACAGCCCTTCGCCCTGCGCGACTCCTGCCCGCATCGTGGCATGCCGCTCCACTGCGGCCGCTTCGACGGAGAGAATCTCGAGTGCGGATATCACGGCTGGCAGTTCGATGTTCATGACGGCCAGTGCGAATTGATCCCTTCGCTCACCGCCGACCAGAATCTGAAAGTCGATCGCATCTACGCCGGCAGCTATGCCTGCGAAGAGCAAGACGGTTTTATTTGGGTTTTTATTCCCGATCCCGCTCCGCCCGGCGCCGGATTCGCCCCGCGCACCGAAGCCCCCGATGCCGCTCCGCAACTGGAAAAGTTCAGCGAGAACTATAAACTCGCCTACCTGCAAGCCGAAATGCCCGTCAGCACCGACCACGGCATTATCGGCCTCATGGACCCCGCGCACGGTCCCTTCGTTCACCAGGCATGGTGGTGGCGCAGCCGTCACAGCATTCACGAGAAGCAAAAGAATTTCGAGCCCATCCCCAATGGATTCCGCATGAGCGCGCACACCCCGAGTTCCAACTCCGCGCCCTACAAATTGCTGCGCCTTTACGCCGACGCCGACTCCATCACCACCACCATCGATTTCGTCTTGCCCAACCTTCGCACCGAAACCATACGCGCGGGAAGATACTGGTTCTCCAGCCTGACCACGGTCACGCCCATCAGCCGCAATCATTGCCGCATCGATGTGGTCGCTGCCTGGAATCTGTTTCGCTGGGTGCCCTTCGTGCCCAGCCTGATGAAGTTCGTCTTCGCGAAATTCGTCGAGCAAGACCGCCGCACCATGGAACTGCAGGCCGAGGGCTTGAAACACAATCCGCACCTGATGCTCATCGACGATGCCGACCGCCCCGCCAAGTGGTACTTCCAACTAAAGGCCGCGCACCTTGAAGCGAAGCGTACCGGCGCACAAATGAAGCACCCGATGCAAGGCCCAGTAACGTTGAAGTGGAGAAGTTGAATCAAATGTGGCGCGGGCGCGCCCGCCCGCGAAGCGCCAAGTGTGAAGGCCCGTCCGGATGTGCCGGTTCCGAATGTGACGATTTTAAAGACCAGAGTCTAAGGCAGGCATTCCTGTTTCAGCGGAGAATTGGGGTCCAACCAATGCAGGTAAGTTTCCATAGCATGCCAGCACACCAGGTTGCTCTTCGCGAACTTCGAGGAAGTGAATGGACACGCGGTGTCGACATGGTCATATTCCAGCAGCAAAGGAATGTGCGGAGGCAACTTCGGCACCACATCCAGCGTATTCACGATCCGCCACGACACCAACGGCAGTTGATCAAACGCTCGTGCAAACTCGAGAGTCCCCACCCGCGGCGACGCGAATGTACACGATGTGGTGATCTCAAACTTTTTCTTCGAGGCATTCTCCATCACAAATAGCGTGGCGAGCGCCGCTCCCAGGCTATGTCCGGTGACCACTGTGGGCCGCAGTGGCCGCGCTTCTGCCAACGACTTTCTCTTTCCGCGCGTCAATTCGCGGCTGATGGCCAGTTGATCGAGCTGGTCCGCAAAAGATCCGGCGAAAGTCTCCTGCGCAACTGGCGATCCCGGCGCAGCCGCCGCCATCGCGGCATGGTCCTCCGCCAGCCTCCGCTTCACCACCTTCATCGTGGTATAGATTCGGTCAAATCCGGTTGCCACGCGTCCCGCCGTCGGTACCTGGCGGAACGGAGTAGGAAGCGCCGCCGCGTCATCGATCCATTCAATAGCGCCCTCGGTGCCCCGAATGGCAATTACTCGCGAGTCCGGATCGTCGATCTTTCGGCAAACGATCCCGTAGAATTCCGGGTCTTTCAGGTTGAAAATAAAATCCGACATGTGAATCCATGCCCCGAGTTCCCATCCTTCCGGAATTCCGGCTGGCTCAGGCCGCAACGGATCTGGGTTTGGCTGGCGAAACATTGTGTACGCTGCCTGCACAAACTGGCCATAGAAGAATGCCTGTTTCGCATCGAGTGGCTGGGCCATAAGCACCTCCGGTGAACTTTACACGTGTCTGATATTTGTGCTCCGAAGAGAGAGACACAATTTCGGATTATCGATCGGAAAACTTACAAGGAGGGAAGAATTACCAAGTTACTCAACAACGCTCGCACAAATCTAAGCCCGGCCCGTCAAATCGTCAAGGAATCTCTACTATGGAAGTTCGTCCGCCACCAGCCACTCCATCGCCTCTTCCCGCGTCTTGAAAGTAGGCAACTCGCGCTGCGAAAAGCTTTTGAAGTGTTCGTAGAAAACGTGCGGCAGATTTTCCGTCCCCACCCACGCCGACCGCTTTACATACGGACGATCCCGCACCAATACTTCCTTGATCTTCGTGGCCACGGCCTTGTCAACGTGCGCTCCGGTAAAGTCCGCCAGCGTTAGAACCGATCCTGGCTCGTGCCGCGCAATCATGGCTCGAACTTGATCCAGCAGAAAACGCATGTCTTTTTCCGACGCGTGGCTGAAATCAATTAAGAAAATGGCCTGTCCTTTGTGCTTGACGAAACTTAAACGCTCTTTCACTTCGGCATCGGAGATCACGCCAGCAGCCCCTCCACCACGCCGTAAACCCCGTCCAGCGCGGCATCCAGCGCGGACGCATCTTTGCCCCCGGCTTCTGCTAAGTCCGGACGTCCTCCGCCTTTGCCGCCAACTTTCTGCGCGACCGGGCCGATCACCTTGCCGGCTTGCACACGCGAAGTCAAATCCTTGGTCACACCTACAATCAACGCCACATTGCCGTTCGAAGCCGAGCCCAGGACCACCACTCCCGATCCAATTTTGTCGCGTAATTGATCCACCAACGTCCGCAACTGCGCCCGCTCCAGATTGTCGACCCGGTGCGCCAGCACTTTCACGCCCTTCACTTCTTTCACCCGCTCGCCGATGTTAGCAGTCGAAGACGATGCCGACTTCATCCGCACCTGATCGAGTTCCCGCGTCAGCCGCTTGATCTCCGCATCTTTCTTCTCCAATTCCGCCTTCAAAGCCTCAGCCGGAGAAAAAGATTTTTCACTGTCAGGAGCGATATCAGAAGAGGCTGCCCCACCCTTCGCGGTTTTCGAAGGGTGGGAACTAACGAAACTCGATACCACGTTCTCTAACTGATGATCCCTCCGAAAATGCTGCAACGATCCCTCGCCAGTGATCGCCTCTAATCTCCGTACCCCCGACGACACGCTACCTTCCTTCAGAATCTTAATCAGCCCAATCTCACCCGTAGCCGCCGTATGCGTGCCGCCGCAAAGTTCCGTCGAGAAATCGCCGATCCGCACCACCCGCACCTTGTCGCCATACTTCTCCCCAAACAGCGCCATCGCGTGATACTCGTTCACCGCCACGTCGATCGGCACGTCAACAATGGTTTCAACTTTCTGGTTGCGCAGCATCTCGTTATTGATGAGATCCTCAATGTCCTGCAACTCTTCATCCTCAACAGCAGTGAAATGCGAAAAATCAAACCTCAGATGCCCCGGCGCCACCAGCGATCCCGCCTGCTTCACATGCTTGCCCAGCACCTCGCGCAGTCCCGCATGCAACAAATGCGTAGCCGTATGATTCCGCATCGTCGCCAGCCGCACTTCGGTGTTCACGACCGCGTCAACACGATCCCCAACCTTGAGGGTGCCCCACCCTTCTTTCGCGTTCTGAGCGAAAGAGGGTGGGGATGTTGACTCAGCTTTTGAAGAATGTGAAGCGCGCACCACCACCTGATGCGCCCGCACACCCTGAATCGGGTAATAGCATCCCGTCACTTCGGCCACGATGGTATTGTGATCGGAAGAATAAAACCATCCCCGGTCGCCCACCTGCCCGCCAGCCTCCGCATAAAACGGGGTGTGATCAAGAATCACTTCGCCCGCCTCGCCAGCCTTGAGTTCCCGCACGCCTTGCCCGCCGCGAATGATTGCCAGCACTTCGCAGTTCTCCGACCGCGTCTGCCGGTATCCTTCGAACTCCGATTTCGGCAATTGCTGATACGCCGGATTCGCCGTCTGCTTCGCCGCGCCCTTCCACGAAGCCCGAGCCCGCGACTTTTGCTCTTCCATTGCCCTATCGAAACCAGTTCGATCAAACGCAATTCCCTGATCGCGAGCCGCATCCTGCATGAAGTCGAGCGGCATGCCAAATGTGTCGTAGAGTTTGAACGCATCTTCGCCCGCGAGTTTCTCTTCGGACGCTTTGAGCAGACCCTCGAGTTTCTCGAGACCCACATCCATCGTGTGAGCGAACCGCGTTTCCTCCACGAGCACCGCTTTCGACACTCGCTCGGCGGTGTCAACCAGTTCCGGATACGCATCTCGCATCAGATCGCGCACCGCAAATACCATCTGATACAGGAACGGCTTTGTCTGCCCCAACAACCGCCCATGGGTAATCGCCCTCCGAATGATCTTCCGCAGCACATACCCGCGCCCTTCATTCGACGGAAGCACGCCATCGGAGATCAGGAACGTTGCCGCCCGCGAGTGATCGGCAATCACTCGCAACGAAGCCGCCGATTTATGACTCGATTGTGTGGGGACAGCCGCCCCCGGCTGTCCGGCGTAGCGAAGCTCCGCGGTGTTCGCGGCGCCCACACCCAAGGTCAACTCCGCTACACTCTTGATCAGGGGCGTAAACAAATCTGTCTCATAGTTCGAAATCACAGCCTGCAGCACCGCCGTCGTCCGCTCAAGTCCCATCCCCGTATCGATCGACGGCTTCGGCAGCGGCGTCAGCTTACCGCTGGCATCGCGATCGAACTGCATGAAGACCAGATTCCAAATCTCCACATACCTCCCGCAATCGCACGGAAATTTGCAATCCGTGTGTCCCTGATCCGACGCAGCTGCCCCCATGTCGTAATAAATCTCGCTGCATGGCCCACACGGACCGGTATCGCCCATCTGCCAGAAATTGTCCTTCATCCCCAGTTCAAAAATGCGGTCCTTGGGCACGCCCTCTGCCGCCCACAAGTCATAAGCTTCAACATCGCGCGCCACACCCGCCTCACCCTTGAAGATGGTCACATACAGCTTGTCCTTCGCAATCCCAAACCACTGCGGCGATGTGACCAACTCCCACGCGTAAGCAACCGCGTCTTTCTTGAAATAATCGCCAAACGAAAAATTCCCCAGCATCTCAAAAAATGTGTGATGCCGATTGGTGAACCCCACATTCTCCAGATCGTTGTGCTTCCCGCCGGCCCGCACGCACTTCTGCGACGTTGTTGCCCGCGTGTAATCGCGCTTCTCCAATCCAAGAAACACATCCTTGAACTGGTTCATTCCGGCGTTGGTAAACAAAAGTGTGGGATCGTTCGCCGGAATGAGCGACGACGAATGCACCTCTCTGTGCCCCTTCTGCACAAAGAAGTCCAGAAATTTGCGGCGGATTTCAGACCCGGTCAGCATGAAACATCAATTCTAAATGAACCACGCAGAAGAAGCGGGACGAGCGGGACAGGACATCTGAACCAAAAGGCACAAAGGAATACATGGGAAAGATATGGATTTCCCCTGTGCCCCTCTGCGCCCTCTGTGGTAATTGAACTCGTGATTACTTGACCGCGTCGACAGTCTTCTCGGTGCCCTTCTTCACGCCGTGGCCTACGTCTTTCGCACCCTTTTCGGTACCCTTCGCAACATCCTTAGTTGCCGTTTTTGTGGCGTGGCCGGTTTTGTCGGCAGCTTTTTCAGTGCCTTTCGTGGTGTCCTTGGCCGCAGTTTTTGTCGCGTGCCCGGCTTTGTCGGCTCCCTTTTCGGTGTCTTTCATCGCATCTTTGCCAGCGACCTTGGTCGCATGGCCCGTCGATTTGGCGGCCTTCTCGGTTGCTTTGCCCGTATCTTTTGCGCCCTTGCTCGCGTCCGACGCAACGTCCTGCGCCAGCGCGATCGGAAGCACACCGAGTAACGACACTGCGAGTAATGCCCTCACAATGGACTTCATAATTTTCCTCCTCGATTTTGTCAGCCGAACCCCAAGCGAGTATGCAACAACGCCACACGCAATGCAATGGAAGGACCGTACGACTGACCGCTCCGCGTGAGCGAGGGGATTACTCCGTCTCACTCTCCAGCGCTGTCAGCGTATCGTCATCCACATCCCACTTCTTCAAGATGGTGAAGACGGTCTTCATTCCAAATCCAGCCCGCGCCAACTGCCGGAATACGCGCGCCGCCTCCTTCTGATCTTTTGGTTTCTCCAGCCGCTTCTTGCGAAGAAATTCGCGCGCCTGCTTTTCGTCGCTCACGCCCTCGTATGCCGCTTCCACCGCCTTCTCAATCACCGAACCATGCACGCCACGCGTTTTCAACTCGGTGATCACGCGCATGCGTCCCAGCTTTTGATTGTCGCGCCGCAAAGAGGAGTATGATGCAGCGTACTGCGAGTCGTTCAAATAGCCCTGATCCTTCAATCGCCGGATCACCAGCTCCACCAGCGTCTGGGCATACTCCGACTCAGCCTCTTCAATGCGCGCCCGCATCAAACGCTTCAGTTCGGCGACGGTCCGCATACGCCGCGCCAATGCGCCAACGGCGTATGCGTACAATTCGTCTTCTGAGTACGTTCGTCTTTTGGGACGCGGGAATGCCATACCGCATAACGATAGCGCAAATCAGACACGCGCAACGGAAAGAAAAAAGGCGCGCTCAACGCGCGCCCATTCAAGGAGGCAGCTAAAGAAAAAAGCGAATCCGGCTCCGAAAGCCGGAAGGCAGTCCTACCGATTTCCAAACCCGGCTGACTGCATCGAATTCCGCGAAATATCCGCCGTCGACGCAATGCCCGCCATACGCAGTTTGAAGTCGTCGGCGTTCGACGCGTTCTCCAGGGCGGTTTCGTAGTTCACCAAGCCTGCCTGGAATAAATCCCACAGCGATTGGTCAAACGTCTGCATTCCGTACTGCGACGTGCCCGCCGCGATCGCGTCGCGAATCGACCGCGTTTTTTCCGGTACCAGCACGCACTCGCGAATGTAGGCAGTATTGATCATCACTTCGACCGCAGGAACACGGCCCTCAGAATCGCAGCGCCGCACGAGGCGCTGGCTGATGATCGCGCGCAGCACGGCCGCGAGTTGCATGCGAATCTGCTTCTGCTCCGGTGGTGGAAAAATCGAAATCACGCGGTTGATGGTTTCGACCGCGTCCAGCGTGTGCAGCGTCGAGAACACCATGTGCCCGGTTTCCGCCGCGTGCAGCGCAGTCGAAATCGTTTCCAGGTCTCGCATTTCGCCCACCAGGATCACGTCCGGATCCTGACGCAGAGAAGCGCGCAGCGCCGCGCCGAACCCTGGCGTGTCCACACCAATTTCTCGCTGGTTGACGTAACCCTTCTTGTCGCGGTGCAGGAATTCAATAGGATCTTCGATGGTGATGATATGTTCCGCGCGCGAAGCGTTCACGCGATCCACCATCGCCGCCAGCGTCGTCGATTTACCGGAACCCGTAACGCCCGTCACCAGCACCAGCCCGCGAGGCATGTCGCAGATTTGCTCCACCACCTTGGGCAGAAACAATTCATCCAGCGCGCGAATCTTGGTCGGAATGACGCGCAGCACCAATCCCACGTTACCGCGCTGCTGAAAAATGTTCACGCGGAAGCGGCCCAGCCCCGCCACGCCGTATGCCATATCGATTTCAGTGGTCTCTTTGAATTTCTGCTTCTGCCGCGCCGACATCATGCTGAACGCCATATTCAGCATGTCTTCGGCAGTGATCCGCGGCTGCTCGGTCAACGGCACTAGGTCGCCGTCTATGCGCAGGTGAGGATAGTTGCCCACCTTCAAATGCAAGTCGCTGGCTTTCCGTTCCGTCGCAATTCGAAGCAGGTCATCAATGTTCATGCGGGTTTTTCCCCTGGGAACTTCTTCGCGCCACGTTCTCTAGCATGATCGCTTGAATCGTACCCTTCCCCAAGATGACCAAGGTAATGGCATGCGTCGACGGGGGGACAGCACCGAAAGGTTGTGCGCCGCGCCGGATCAAAGCGTCAGAACCGATTGCTCATTGACTCCCAGCCTGCCAACAAACTCGCCCAAAGGACGCGCCCTCGCCCGCTTCGGGGTCACCTACTGAGGAAATTTAGCAAGAATACAAATGCAGCCCGACGAGGCCATCATGAGCGAGGTCGTCCCCCGCCATTCTGGTGGGTAAGCGCACGGACAGAGGAGGGGTCGCATCAGCCAGCTAGTTCGTGCTCGACGCCGCGGAAGAGGGCGCGCATGGCGCGGATTACCCAGCGCGCCAGGAGCACGATGATTACGAGGAAGAGTGTGGCGAGCGCGCCGGCTAGGTAGGGATGGCGCGTGGCAAGCCAGGTCAGGGCGATGGCTAGAATGTCTTCGCCGACGCTTAGCGTGATGTTCGAGAACGGTTCGGGCGAGGGCGTTACGGCAGCACGAGCTGCGGTTTTGCCGCTGTGGGCGATCAGGGCTACTGCCGCTCCCAGCAGCGTGGCCAGCAGTTGATGTTCGGGCGAGAGTTGGTTAGTGGCTTGGTAGGCGAGCAGTCCGGCGATAGGGACACGGATGAAGGTATGCAGGGCGTTCCAGAGCAGGTCGAAGGCCGGGATTTTGTCCGCGAAGAACTCGAGAGTGAACAGCGCGAGGCTAGCGATGATGACAGGCCATCCTGCGAGCAGGAGCAAGCCGGGAGGAAGCGGCAGATGTCCGAAGCGCGCCAGCAGGCCCAGGACGGCGACCGTGGCATAAAGATTCAGTCCCGCGGCGAAGCCGATCGCGGCCAGGAGCGAGAAGAGCTCCGCGGGCGGGATTTTCAGGACGTCCAACATCGGGCTCTCGATTTCCGGCTTACCGGAAGGGGGGCAGGAGTGCCAGCCCACACGACCCAAAACCTAACACCCAAAACCTAAGGTCACAAAACAAAAAGGGTCGCTCCTCCATTTTACGAAGGAGCGACCTCAGATTGCTGCCTGCTGGCTTACAGCGTCGATTCGATTTCGAAGCCCCAGGCTTCCAGAAGTGGCTCTGGGATGTACTTGGAATTCTTGTTGCGGCGTGCCCACTCACGCAGCCGGGTGGAGCGCAGATACTGGTCGGGGGAGAGCTTGTATTCGCGCACAACCTGTTCAAATTCGGTAATGGTTGGGGTGATGGGCCCAATCGGCTCGGGCTTACCCCAGTTTGGATTTCCGCGTCGCTTAGCCATAACAAAAATGCCTTTCCACTTAAGGGGATAAAACCGCAATATCACTTAACTATTTGATTCTCCGCGGCGCTCACAGGATGCAACTTGGAAAGCGGGCTTCGCGTGGACAGAATTGGCCCTAAGACGGATCCGCAAAGCTAATCGGAGAACAAAGATCGTATCGTCGATTGGCCCGAAAGTCAATGAAAAACTTCCAGCCTATAACTTGGCCGAACCCAGTCAAACATATACAAACAAAACACTTCGGGTAGCCTCATATGCCATCTTCGATGCTTTCCGGCTTCGGCCAAGTCTGGCGCCTCACAGTGCCCCTGACCCATGCGTGTTGGCTCTTCGATGGACGTTAGAGCAAGGGATGAGCAGATTACGACCGTAACCAGTCCCACATGAGAGCCATTGATCGCCCGCGTCGATGGACATAGAGTGCAGGGAGGGAGTCCGCAGGCATTCCCTCACGCGGCGTCGAATTGCTCGCAAAAGGAATTTGGCCTGCCAGCGGGATCCGGCGAGTTCGCTGCATCCAGATAGGCCCATCATGAGTTTGAAAGCCATGCTGCTGTGTTCGGACGCAAAGATTGTGCGAGTATTGCGCCGAGTGCTGGGCGATCTGGATATTGCAGTCGAGTTGTGCGCCCATGCCGACAGCGCGTTGCGCAAGCTGACCCGCCAGCGGTTTGAGGCGATCATTGTGGATTGCTCAGACGATGGGGCCAATGAGGTGCTGAAGAGCGCGCGCAGCGCTCCTTGTAACAAGCAGGCGGTTGCGGTGGCGATCGTGGAACCCATCGTTGGGCTGAAGGCTGTGTTCGGGGCGGGAGCGCACTTCGTGCTTTATAAGCCGGTATCGAGCGAACGCGCCAAATCGAATTTCCGGGCGGCGCGGGCGTTGATGAAGAGTGAGCGGCGGCGGAACGTGCGGGTCGCGGTGCAGATTCCCGTGGTGATTCGCAGTGCGCGTGCCGGCAGCAACATGCGGGTGACGACCATCGACCTAAGCGAGGGGGGGATGGCGGTGAAAATCCCGCGCGGGCGGCGTCCGACCGGGCGATGGCAAATCGCGTTTACCCTGCCGGGGTCGCAGACTGCCCTGGAGATGGCTGCGGAGTTTGCCTGGGAAGGCGCGGCGGATCAGGCGGGACTGCGCTTCCAGGAGATCTCGCTGGAAGCAGCGCGAGAGTTGCGGGAGTGGCTCAAGAAGAATTCTTCGGAGGTGGAGCAGGACGATCCGCCGATTCGTTGCCAGCTTACCGATTTGAGTTTGGGCGGATGCTATTTAGAGATTGCGTCGCCATTTCCAGCGTCGAGTCGAGTGGCTCTGTCGATGCGCGCCGGCGGAGTGGAAGTGCAGGCGCAGGGTGTCGTGAGGGTGATGCATCCCGAGAAAGGGATGGGCATTGAATTTACGCAAGCGACGCCGGAACATCGCGCAGCCGTAGAAAAATTTCTGGGAGTGTTGCACGAGAACCGCACACTGTCGCCCGAGTTGCTGGTCGAGCCTGAAGGATTGGAAGCGGAACCGAGCAACACGCCACCGGCATATGCGGACGATCCATTGCTGCAATTATTCTATGGCGAGAAGCTGAGCGCGGAAGAGTTTCACGAAGCGATGCGCAAGCAGCGAGCGATCCCACCCGAGGTCGCGGGTAGCCCATCGGCCGCGGCCCACGCCTAAGGCCGATCAGGCCCGGCGGTCTTCCAAAGCTAGAAACACTAAAGACGCACTCCTTAACTCTGCGCAGAGATTCTTTGTGTACGCGCGCTTCCAGTCCCAAACGAAATTCTTGGCCCGCGGTCGACAAGATCACTGACGAAGATTGCTTTTTTCGTTCATCTGGCGGAGTGGCGTTTGGTTCCGCTCGATCCGTTCTCAAGTTTGTGGCCAAGGTGACCGAGCAGCGTACTTAGTTCCTCGTAGCAACCGTGCACGTCTCCGATGATGTCGAAAGGACCGTGTTTGTGCCCAATGCTGCGATTCTAGCCACACGAGCTAAGGAAATGCGAGACGGCTTCTGGGCTGGCGAACCGTGGTAATATCCTTGGCGGCCATGGCTACTGCTGCTCCTTCCCGTTCGCTCGTTTCCCTCGCGGCCCCCGACCGCAAGTTCTATACCGGCATGGGCATTCTGATGCTGTTCACCGCTCTGGTTGGCTTCTCGCGGACGTACTTTCTCGGCCTGTTCTCCGGGCATGCGGCAACCATTACCGGCCGTGTTCCGAATGTAACCGTGCACCTGCACGCGCTGCTGTTCATGTCTTGGCTGGTGCTGTTCATCGTGCAGACGAGCTTAGTCGCGACCCACCGCGTGAAAGTGCATCGCAAGCTCGGCTACTTCGGGGTGGCTCTGGCGGCGGCAATGATAGTGGTCGGCGGCCGCACGGCGATCGAAGCGGCGCGGCTCGGCGCGGTCCCTCCGGGCGCCAAGCCATGGAACTTCATCGCTATCCCCTTCGGTGACATCATGACCTTCGCCATCTTCTTCCTCGGGGCCGTCCTCTGGCGCAACAACAAGGACATGCACAAGCGGCTGATGATCCTCGCCTCCACCTGCCTGATGGCCGCGGCGCTAGTGCGTTGGCCCGGCGTGTTGGCCCTTGGAGCACTATTTTCCTACGGCCTAATGTTGGTGTTCCCCATCGCCGGCGCGGTGTACGATCGGCGGTCCCGCGGGCGCGTCCACCCGGTGTACTGGTGGGGTCTGGCGCTGATCGTGCTGGGCGTCGCGGCGCGCGTCGCCCTACTCGGCAGCCCGGCCTGGGCACACGCCACGCAGTCGCTGTTCGGCTAGCCTGCACCTTCCCGCTTTAAAGGGATCCCATATTTACCGGCGAACCTGAGTTCTCACGGCGATTGCGATGATGTGCCGTTATGCTCACCTTGCACCTCACACAAACCGTGGAAATGTCTTACAGCACTATTTTCACAAGTCACGATAATCGAAAATAGCGAAAATAGTATTTGCACGACCAAAAGCAGGCGCATTCGGGCGAGGTTTTTTCCGTTGCGCTGGGAAGTCGAAATCTTCAAAAGCAAGATATTTATTTACAAACTTTCACATTTCACGCGTTAGGCGACAGCGGCATAGACGAGTACAATACGCTTGTAATCAGTCATTTATGGACATCGCCGGGATGGCGAAATTGGCAGACGCAGCGGACTTAAAATCCGCAGGTCCGAAAGGACTGTGGGGGTTCGATTCCCCCTCCCGGCACCATGCGAACCGATGCGACGAACTTGTGCAAAATCTGCTGCCGACTAATTCACGTCAGCCGAGCGATCTCCTTCGTAGTGCATGATGTGGTAATAGGCTTCCCAGCCATCCCAGAAAACTGGCGGGGCGATGTGGGTCAGAGGGTCATCCAAGAATTTCGAGAATACGTGCACTAGCTCTCGCGTGCGGTGAACTCCAGTTAACCAGTCGCCGCGATACCAGTTCTTCCACTTGCCGTATTCCGCGGCGGTTTCGGCCTGCTCGATTTCATCAAACTCTTTCAGGGCTTCGTCGACTTCCCAATGGGCTTGGGACATCTTTTTGTTTTCGGCGTCTTGTATGGCCTTTGATACTAGAAGGAGAATGCGATTGCTTTCGCGATTGATTGCGATCATTGCCAGCACCTGGGCGCGGTAGAACGGCCTGCGCGTCGCTGGAATCAGGGGCTCAATGGCAACGGCCTTGTTCCAGACCGCGTCCCATCGCGGCTGCGCATCGCCGCACTGCTGAATTTCTCTTGCCGCTGTTTCGCGAAGCCATTCCTTGCCCACTGGGCCGTTCGCTCCGGGTCCAGAACCCGGCCCGACAATGCGCGGAAGCTGCCACTTTGGCGACTGACTCGGCAGCGCGTAGAGCGACGAGTCGATCATGTAAGTCAACAGCATGCGCCGGACTTCTGTGTGGTAAAGCTGGTCGCCGTATTCGTGCGGTGGATCTCCAAAATGCGCGGGCGCTGCAAAATATTCCTTGTAGAGCGCGGCAAGTTTCGGGGCGGCTTGCTTTCCAAATTCTTCCGACGACCACTGCCGGTAGAACTCATCTGCCGGATCATCTCCGCTGGGAAGGCCTTTCCATACCGTATCCATCACCGCGCGAATAGACATGGAGACCGGGCGGATGTCGCTGGTATTCACCAAGAAATACTGCGTTGCGCCAGCTTTGATGTAGCGGCCGAGTTCGGAGAAACTGCGTTCGACCGGAACCATTTCTGTGAGCTGGTTCGCGCGCCCATTCATCATGGCGACGTGATCGTAAGCGCCTTGTCCTGTGCTCACCTGTCCGTGGTCTTGCAGATAACCATAGCCGTCGTCGGCCCATACCGTCGACACCTCGGGAGGAATTTTGAGGTCGCCCTGTTGGACGAGCCGCGCGCCCTCTTGCCACAAGTTCGTCACAAACTTCGCATCGGGGCGGACTGAGCGCACAATGTTCATCTGATCGGTGATCGCTTTGCTGATGAGTTCGCCTAGGGCTTTGTTATTTTCGCGGACGCTGGGGTCCATGGATGCGTAAGTTACGTCGGACAAACCGCGCAGCCCAACTGACCAGAGCAGTTCCTGGTCCGGAAGATAGGAATTGACCGCGTTCTTCCATGCGCGCTGGAGAATTTCTGGATTCGCGCTGTAGTTATAGGGTACGTCTTTTGGCCAGCGCGCGACATTGAGTCCCAACGGAATGGCGTGATGCTGCGTCACGATGAGGCCGCGCTTGGCGGCCGCCTTGACTTGCGCGTCGTCCGGGAAAATCCATGTCCCCGGCGCTACCATGTTTCCTTTCAGACGAAGAATCGTTTCGTAAAGTTTGTCCCACACTTCAAGAGAGATGCCGGTCTTGTCTTTCTGCTCTCCCGGCGCCCAGCCTGTCAGCAGGTCTTCGTCATTGATGAATAAACCGCGGTACTTGAAGACAGGGGAAGGGAAGTTCTGATCCAGGGAAGCTGGAATTTCAATTGAGGGGCGTTTCAGCGGTTCGTGGTCCGTCCAGTAATAGAGAGGATCGATGCCGAGATATTTCTGCGAGAACTCGTAGATTGCGTAGATGGTGCCTCGCATGTCGGCGCCGGCAAGCAGCACGATCTTCGACGGACGGCGTTCGTTCCAGTTCGCAGTTCGGACGGAAATTGAAAAAGATTCCGCTCCCGAGAAATTTGCTGGGCGCAGCAGCCCTTCGGGAAGCTTACTTTGTTCAGCGACAAAAATCGTGGCTGCTCCGGCGTCTTCTTCCCGATTGACGACCTGTGGCCGTTTTCCGAGCACTAATTCGAGATCTCGGGCCAAGTCGTTCACGGCTTTTTGCACGGGTTCCGGTTCATTCGAACTTTGAAGGATGGTTACCGCGCTGTCGAGAATTACAGATGTTTGTTTGCTGCCACGCCCCTGGCCGTCAGGATTCTTCGTGAGACCCTGCGGGCTCGCGAGGGCAGATAACGGGGATCCACAAACGAGAGCAGCGAGCATCAGGCGTTGTATCCGCGTCCTGCATCGTTGTCGGAAGGCGTTCTGTTTGCGCGCCGAGATGGCTGGAGCAGAAGAGCCACAGTAGGGCGACCATACTTGAAAGAAAAACGTCCGGAACTGCGGGCAATATTCAGCCGAACGAAGCATGGTGGACCTCCTTAACCGCGGATTGTGGTCATGCTCCAGGACGCCACGCGCCCGAGTGCTCGAAAATCGATCAGAAGTTCACGGTCGCTCCAAACCAGATGGTGCGAGTGCCAGGATCCGGTCCGAAGAAACCGCCCGGTGTGAGCGTGCCCGTAATCGTTCCGAAGTTGCTAGGACTCTTTGTGTTGCCGGTGAGGCATAAACCTCCACTGCCGGCGACTGGGCCGGGAACCGCCCCATTGCCTTGACACGAAACATTCGGGTTCGCGAAGTGCGGTGTGTTGGTGAATCCGATGGCGTCGGCCCGTACATCCATCGAAACCCGCTCTGTCAGTTTGAAATTACGAACCACGCTCAGGTTCATGTTGAAGTATCCAGGACCCCGGAATTGGTTCCGACCGGAGGTGCCATAGTGAGCTGGGAAGGTTCCAGCAGCACAAGGGTTCGTGCTGCACGTAATCAGTGGCGCGGCAAACGCCGTCGGATCGAAAAAGTGACAGGTGAGATCGCCCTCAAGACACGTCTGTCCTGTACGCGGCGGCCTGCCACCACTTAGGTGAAAGTGGCCGACGAGATCGGCTGTTTGTGTGGAGCCGTTCGCGTTCAGTGCTCCGCCGCTGCCGGTCACCGTGAACGGTGAACCACTCATTTTGCTGATAATCGGGTTGATGAGCCAGCCGCCGAGAATCCAATTGCCGACTCCGGAATGCGCCCAGCGCTGTCCTTTCCCAAAAGGCAGAGCCAGCACGCTCCAAATCTCGATGTTGTGTGTACGGTCATAACCGGCCAGTGCCCGGTTCTTTTGCCAGAACGCCGGATACGGGAAAGCGAGGAACCCCAGGTCCTCGTTGTCCGCGTAGTCGATCGCCTTCGAATAGGTCCATGCAAATCCAGCGCTAGAGCCGCCAGCCATGCGGTAATTGACTTGGGTCTGCAACGAATCATATTTAGCGTGCTGGAAGGGATTGAGCTCGTTGATCGTCCCTGTATAGTTCGCCCCGTACCTCTGGCTTAGGATGCCGCCCTTGCTGCCAGTTCCCGGAGCCGATGCATTGGCATTCATGTTGACTACCGGTCGAATGTTGTACGTGCCGACGTAACCGGTTTGGAATACCAGGTTCCTAATGAATTCATGTTCAACCATGAGGTTGTACGAATTGATATACCCACGGCTAAACGAGGTAGGGATGGTTGTCGTGCCGGCGTTCGTTGGAAGTCGGACTGTCCCATTCAAGTTTGGAAGCGGCGACAGAGTGATGCCGACCGGAACTGTGTAAGTCCCGGCGCCGAGCCCCGTGGCGTTTGCGCCAGTGAGGCTAGCTGCTGGAATGAAGTTTGCAGTGCTCGCCGGCGTATTCGTATCAAGTATCACCGCCGGGTACGCATTGCGCAGGACGTGCCAGGTATACGGATCGGCACTCATTCCATAGCCCGCACGAATCACCGTAGATGACCGGACTCGATAGGCGACACCAACGCGCGGCAGAAACTGCCCGTATCCGACGTCGATACCGTCGTTCAATGGAACGCCGTTTAACCCGCCAATGCGAACGTTGCCTGTGTTCAAGTCGAGGACGCGTAGACCGGTGTTGTTGTCGCTGTATCCGAATGGATAGTATTCCCAGCGAACCCCCAGATTCAGCGTCAGCTTTGGGGTGACCTGCCATTGGTCGCGCGCGTACCAGGCCCACTGCGACCAGCGCAAAGCATTGGGGTTGAAGAGTGCCCTGGCTTTTCCGGTCCCGCTTGGCAGACCGAACATAAAATCGGCCCAGGAGTTCGCCCAGTCGGGTGTCGTGCCCTGCAAGGCCGTGACGTTTCCATTGAACTCGAAGGCGCCGCGAGGTTCCTGGAACGTGCCGCCTTGCGGTTGAAAGTGGTTGAGCTGAGTATGGTTCCACTCGATACCGCCCCGCAGGGAATGCTTTCCCTTAATCCAGGTCAGGTTAGCTCCGCTGACGAACTGCTGATCGCGGAACAGGAACGGATTGGCCGGTTGCGCATTGCCCAGGGCTGCGCAGCTCCCACAGATCGAGCCGCCGGTATTCGGCGACACTTGGCCAGTCGGGAAAACGAAGCCCGGAAGCCCGTAATACAGACTGGCAGTCCCGGTAGCGCCAGCGTTGTTGGTGCCGGGAATCTTCAAGTCGTTGAGGCCTTTGGCCGAGGTGAGATCGAAGGTCGAACCCAGCCGTTGCCGCGTGAAACCGAAGTTCCAATCGAGAAGCAGGTTCGTGCGGATTGAATATGTCGCGCCCAATCCGACACTTTGAATCAAGCCGGGTGCGTTCCCAAGCTGTCCGCCATTGGTCGCATCCCCGATAGCGGCTCCCAGGAGAGGCGGGTCGAGAATATAGGACTTTGAGAAGCTGTACCGTCCGAAAACGGTCGATTTTGAGTTAGGAACGTAGTCGATTTTGAAATCTGCGTTGTTGCGATTAGAAAAAGCAGTACCACTACCCTGGAAATTGTTCTGACCGAGTGGAGCGGCGAATTCCTGCGCGATTTTCGGTTGTAACAACTGGACCATGGCTACTGCGGCAGGGTCGAATCGGTTCGGGCATATGACGTTCTGCGCTCCGTTGCAGGTAACCACCTGCTTGCCAACGCCGCTGGCGTTGCCTGTCATTGGATCGTAGATACAGCCCGGCGCCGGCGTGGTATTGCAATCCACAAACGGCGCTTTGCTGTAAGTGGCTGTGCTCCCCAGAGCCGGAAGCCAGGCCGAAAAATCTCCGGCCGCCATGGCGGCCGTTGGCAACACGCGTGAATCTGGGCCGGCCTTTTGCGACTGCGTCGTGCGCTCGTAGTCGGCGAAGAAAAACAACCTGTTCTTTAGGACGGGACCGCCCAAAGCAGCGCCGTACTGGTTTTGGAGGTTGGCGTTCAGATTCACTGGGAAGCGTGTAAGGTCGGTCTGGAAATAGTTTCGCGTCTGAAAGTGCTGGTCGGTGTGAAATTCGTGAATGTCGCCATGGAACTGGTTGGTGCCGGACTTGATTTGTACGTTGACCGCGGCACCGCCCGCCATGCCCTGCTCGGCGTCGAAGGAGTTCGTCGTAATATTGGCCCCTTGAATCGCGTCCGCAGGTGGAACATAGGCAACGTTCGCCGGTAACCACGGATAGGCGTCCTGGGCTCCGTCAATTCGAGTGTTGACTCCCTGATTCGACTGACCGTTGACGTTGCTATTGATCGCGCGCTGCGGGTTGCCGGCTTGCGAGTTGGTTTCCGCAGTCAATCCAGCGCCCGGTATGGTTCTTATTAGCGATTGGAAATTGCGCCCCTGAGATCCCATGGTTGGCAGATCTTGAATTTGTTGCGACGTGAGATCGGTATGCACATCGGACTTGTCGGTTTGCAGTATCGGGGCTTCGGTGGTGACGGTTACGGTTTGCTGCGTGTTTCCCACCTTGAGAGCCGCATCCACGCGTTTGACTTCATTCGCTCGGACGAGAACGCCTAGCGTTTCCTGGGTGGCGAAACCTGGTGCGTTGATGGTCACTTTGTACGTCCCAGGCAACAATGTCGTGAAGCGATATATGCCGCTGGAGTCGGTCGTCGCTCTCTGGCTAACGCCGGACTGCACCTCTAAGGCCGTGACCTGAGCACCGCTGACCAAAGCGCCGCTGGCGTCGGTTACGTTCCCGGTGAGTGATCCGTACAAAACCTGTGCGTGAATGGGCACGCAAAAGATACATAACAACAACAGGGAGGCGAGGCTAGCGACAGTTAGTTGTTGTCTCGTACTATATAGGATCACCAAGACTCGCATGAGCTTCGACATAGAACCTCCTCTTGCCCCGGAGTGAGTGCGGAGACGAGATGCAGGCTGGCACCGGGGTTCGAGAGCCTTGCATCGCAGAACCAAAGAAATTGAGTGCGCCAATCGGCTGCGATTTTTATGTGCGGCCTACTTACATGAGTGTGGGTATCCTCTCGCGTCTTTCCAGCGTTAGCCGTTCGGGCGGTTGAGGCGCTGATGGTCCAAAATGTTTCTGCAGAACAAGGGCCACCGCCCCTCTTAGACGGGCGCGGCTGGGATCATCGGAAGTTCTTACCCGCGGTAGTTTTCCAACAAATGAACCGCCCGCAATTTCCGCTTCGATAATCGGACCCAACCGTCGCCAGAAGCGGGTGAATTCACCGACAACCAGGATCTCCTCGGGGGCGAGCCCGGCGACGATCATCCGCATGCCCTTGCCGACTGCGTGGGCCATTTGCTCCAGGGCGCGAAGGGCGAGAGCGTTTTCAGCTCCCGCGAGGTCCAGCAAGTCACGAAAACTTGGCCCATCTTTAGTCGAACTGGACTCGTGGTAGTAACGAAGTGCCGCGCGATTGGAGGCATAAACCTCCCAACAGCCGCGGCCGCCGCAGGTGCACGGCGGGCCGTCCGGATTCAAGGCGACATGGCCGAATTCGCCCGCCATGCCATTCAAACCGCGCACCAATTGGCCATTGGCAAAAACCCCCGTGCCCACGCCCTCCGAAACTGTGACCACCACGAGATCGCGGACCTTGTCCGTTGGTCCGAACCAGACTTCGGCGAGCACGCATGCGTTGGCGGCATTCTCCAACTCCACATGCAGACCGGTGGCCTTTTCGATCGGTCCTTTGAGATCGCAATCCGCCCAACGCAGGTTGGGGGCAAACATGAGGCGCTGAGTCGATTCGTCGAATCGTCCGGGCAAACTGATTCCCACTCCCTCAAAAATGAGGTCGGGATGGCCATCGATAAGTTTGTGGATTCGCGAGCCCAACTCCTTGATCGCGACGCGCGCGTCTGCGCCGGCCGGCATCCCCTGTTGCGCGAGAAAGTGACCGTTGACATCGGCCACCGCGATGGTGATCTGCGTGGGCCGAATATCGGCGACGATGATGGCGCGCCGGTCATTCAGTCGCAAAAATCTCGGACGCCGTCCGCGGGGCAACCGTCCCACGGCGCCGTATAAGACCCATTTCTCATCGATGAGTTGCTCGGTAATCAGCGAAACGGTGCTGCGCTGCAGGCCGGAGACCCGGGCCAAATCGGCGCGGGAGATAGGCTGCCGCCGCCGGATCAAGTTCAGTATGACGCCGCGGTTGATGGCACGTGCGGTCCCACTGGACGCCACTTCCGTATTGGTGAAATTCGTGCGGCGCATCAGATTCGGTAGGCCACTCAGGCCAACGAGATGTCCTTCATTACCTATGCCAGATAACGAGAGGCAAAAATGTAGAACTGCCCTGGGTATAAGTTCACGAGCCGAACTATATTTGCGGTGATTGACGACTGTCAAGAAAAATGCGATTAAATTTCGACCTATGCCATGAGTCTGCGGGTTGGAGTCGGGGGACCAATGAAGGCTTAAATACGCCAGTCTCCAGTGCGGGTGCCTTTTGTTCGAAAGCCTTCGCCATTGTGCATCTCTCCAATGCTGGCGCGGTCGGCGAGGTACAATTGGGGCTCGATTATGCGCACGGTTTCGGATATCTTTGCGCAAATCGTCCGCAATTTGTGGGCGCACAAGCTGCGCTCATTCCTGACCATGTTTGGGATTGCATGGGGCGTGGGATCACTGCTCCTGCTCGTAGGCGTGGGCGAAGGCTTCCGCTCCGGCAACAAGCGCGAGTTGTCGGAGTTTGGCAGGAACATTATGTTTCTGTTTCCCGGGCGCGCCCCTGCAGTGAGTGGCAGCATGAACTCCGCGCGTCCTTATTTGCTCACCTACCAGGATTATGTGGATGTACGCACGCAAGCCGCGCACGTCGGCAACGCGTGCCCGGTGCTAACCCGCTCGGACCTGCATCAGGTCAGCGAATTTGCCACGGCAGGAGTTGAGATTCTGGGCGTTGAGCCTCAGCTAAATGAGATCAGTTATCTTCCCCTGAAGGAGGGGCGCTGGCTCAATGAAATGGACGAAGCGCAACGACGCAATGTGATCGTGCTGGGGAACGAACTGCTGAAGACGCTTTTTCCCGGCAGGCCGTCTCTGGGCTCATTCGTGTTGCTGAACGGCATCCAGTTCGAAGTGATTGGCAGCTTGCCTCACCTCGGGCGCGGCGACAACACCTGGCTGAATATGCGCGGCTATATTCCATTCCCGGTGATGGCCACGTACTTTCCACTGAAGGGAGAGAACCACCAAAACTCCATTTCGTTCATTGAATACCAGCCGCGCGTCACCGCCGAGCACAAGCTTGCGGAAGACGATGTGCACAAGATTATTGCCCGCAACCACGAATTTGATGCGACCGATCCGAATGCTTTTGACGGGTGGGATTCGATCCAGGAATCAAAGATGGTGGGAACGATTTTCGACGTCATGAACATGTTCCTGGGGACGGTGGGAATGGTCACGCTGGCGTTGGGCGCGATTGGCGTCATCAATATCATGCTGGTCGCGGTCACGGAACGCACGCGTGAAATTGGACTGCGGAAGGCGCTGGGCGCGACCAATCGCAGCATTCTCTTCCACTTTTTTCTGGAAGGATTGCTGCTCACTTTGGGCAGCGGGCTGATCGGTATGGCGATGGCTACAGGCTTGATGGCGATGCTGGGAAATATTAGGGGCCCGGGCGGATTTGATCCGCCGAAGTTAGTGCCGATGTCGGCGGTGCTGGCGATTGGCAGCTTGACACTGGCCGGAGTGGTCGCCGGTCTTTATCCCGCGCGCAAAGCAGCGATGCTGCAACCCGTGGAGGCCCTGCGGCAGGAGTGACGCCAGGTTGATGCGATATGTTCCACGATCTGCTTCAGGAAGCTTACGGCGCCATGCGGCACAATCGCCGCCGCACTGCTCTCACCATGCTCGGCATGGCATGGGGCATCGCCACGGTCGTCATGCTGCTGGCTTATGGCGACGGGTTTGGCCGGGCTTGCGCCAACATCTTTGCGAATTTCGGCTCCAAGCTCGTCATCGTTGTGCCCAACCGTACTTCGATGCAGGCTGGCGGGCAGAAGGCGGGCGTGCTGGTGCGTTTCACGCAAGACGATGTGGAGACGCTTACCACCAACCTTCCGCAGATTACGCATATCACGCCCGAGGTCAGCAAACAGGCCAGCATCCAGTACGACACCAGAATTTTTACCTGGCCGGTGAGCGGCAATTATCCGAACGTGTTTGATGTGCGTTCGCTCAAGATGGACCAGGGCCGCTTCTACAATCCGGAGGACGAAATTCAGCGCGCCCGCGTGGCGGTGATTGGTTCGGAAGCGAAGGAGAAACTATTTTCAGGACGCAACGCCGTGGGGGAGCATATTCGAATTGACGGCCTCAGCTTCGAAGTTGTCGGCGTTCTGACCGCGAAAATGCAAGAGGGAAATGACGATATCAACCGCGTTATCTACGTCCCGTTCACCACCATGAGCGACCTGAAGAGCACGCATTATCTGGACACCATCTGGTTCACTTACCAGACGCCGGAGTACGAGAGCCTGGAGCAAACCGTCCGCACGATCATGGCGACGCAGCACAAGTTCTACCAGAGCGACCATCAGGCTGTGTTCGTTTTCAACCTGATGACTCAGGTGCACCAGTTTGAAATCATTACGCTGGGTCTGAAGGTGCTGATGGGATTCATTGGCACGCTGACGCTTGGCATTGGAGGCGTTGGCCTGATGAACATCATGCTGGTTTCGGTTACGCAGCGAACGCGCGAGATTGGCGTGCAGAAGGCGCTGGGCGCGCGACGGCGATACATCCTCATGCAGTTTCTCGCTGAGGCTCTGACCATTACGTTCATTGGCGGAGTGCTAGGCGTGATGCTGGCGTACGCGGTTGCGCTTTCGGTGGGGCGGCTCACGTTGTACAGCGCCTTTGCCAAGAACGGAGAAGCCGGTGACATCCGTTTGATCATTGCCCCCGGAACCCTGATCGCATCCACTCTCATTCTCGGGGCCGTGGGATTGATCAGCGGCATGGTCCCTGCGTTTCGCGCGTCCCGCTTGGATCCGATCGAAGCCTTGCGGCACGAATAAAACTCCTACAACCTCTACCGACCGCGAGATCGTTCTCGGTCGGCGCTCGTCCGCTCTGGGCAGAGTCAGTTTCGGGAAAGAGCGCATAACGGAAGTAACGTTGACCCGCCTTAACTATGACGACATCATCGGTCTGACCGGGCTTGTGGGGGCTCTCTGATCCTGTCCCTAACTTCGTGGATCAGTTTTATTGTCGGAGGTGAGTGATGAAGCACACGAATTTACTGGCCGCGGTAGCTCTGCTGGCGGCCATGTCCGGAACCCTGGCGCAGGCTCAGCAGGAAGTTGACCCCACCAACTATCCTTTGACGCCGACCGTAGCACACGCTGCGAAACAACCTGCTCCCCACGCTGTCAAGCGAAGCCCGGTGCACAACTCGCAGCAAGCAACCGCAAAGAAAACGCAGAAGTCTTCAACGGGCAGCGCTCACCGCGCCACAATCAAGACTGTCTCCAAGAGATAGCGTTTCGCAAGCTAACGCGACTCGAAGGTTGGCACTACCGCTTTGGCGGAGGGCCATCCTCCTGTTTCACGGTGACGCCTTCGCCTTCGAAAGGCCAATTCTTGTCGAGCAGGAGTTGCTTCTCACGAGTCTCTTTGGGAACGTTGTTGATCTTCAGATTCTCGAAGAAGTGAACGCCGGTTTTTCCCGCAGTCGCGATATCCAGGTCGCCATCTCCATCCAGGTCTTCCACGACGAACTGCGTGCCAGCTCCGCCGGTTCCATTGACTGAAATGGGGAAGCGCATGAACTGGCCCGTCTTGCGGTCGATCTTGTAGTAGTAGATCACCAGCGGATCGTAGGAGCCTGGGTCACTGCCGGAGTGGCCGCGGTAGCGCTTGCCGGCAAGCAGTTCCGGTACTCCGTCGCCGTCGATGTCGACCAATTTGAGCGCGTGGACTTGGGAGAATGACTCGTCGATCGCGTGCTTCACCCAACTGCGGTTGGTCGCATCGCCCGTCTGTTCCAGCCAATAGATGCCGTAGCTGTGTCCCTGGCCGTAGATGATGTCCATCTTGCCGTCGTTGTTCACGTCGTAGCCGATGATAGGAAAGCCGGCGTCGTCCATTTTCCAATCTCCGTGCCACTCCCATTGGTCGTTGTTGGCGTCGACATTTTTGAACCAGCCATTAGGAGTGAGGATGTCGGCTTTGCCATCGCCATCGACGTCGGCGATGCCGATGCCATGGCCGTCTTGCTCTTTTCCGCCAACATGGTGCACCTTCGGTTCATTGCCGGAGAAATCAACCCAGAGAATGCCGGAGTGGTTGTAGTGCGCAAGTGCGAGATCCAATTGGCCATCGCCGTTGATGTCTCCCGTCGCTCCACCCTCGGTGTCGTAGCTGTCTGTGATCATGCGAGCCTTCCACATCACATCAGGCTTCTTCGGATTTTCGTACCACCATAAGCCGTTCAACATCCAGCCGGCGGTCACAACGTCGGGCGCGCCATCATGGTTCACGTCGAAGGTCCACTCGCCGCAGTCGGAGACGAACTCATTCAGGACGCCCACGGTTCGGTACTGATGGCGTTTCCACTCGCCTCCGGCCGGACCCGGATTCTCGTACCAGTACGCTCCGCTCAGCAGGTCGGGGCGACCGTCGCCGTTCATGTCGAGCACGGTAATGCCTTCGGCGTGATCTGTGCCCAGACGGTGCGCGAAGAAAGTCACCTGCGAAATGTCGCCAGGCGCGTTCCCGGCAGTAGTCTTGCGCGTACCTTGGACAGCGGCAAGGCAGAGGAATGCCGCGCATAGCGACAGAATGAGAGGAACTGCGAGCTTCATCGGTTTTGGCACGTTGATTCTCCGGCGGTGCATTGATTCTGCGTTTGACTTCAAACCTGACAGCCGAGGCGGCTGTCGCCACGCGGAGCTATTTTATTTCATTCCAGTTTCATCGCATCGGGATCCCACTTCACCACGGCACCGCGTTCGATGCTGAGATTGCTGAGCAGAGCGGCTCCGGCGGCGCGGTAGCCGAACACCGCGTCTTCCACTACGGGCCTCCGCGAGCGAACCGCCGCAAAGAAATTGTTGAAGTGGTCATAGCGATCTGCGTAGCCCTCAGGGGCGACATATTTTTCGTAGCCTGCGGACGGCGGCCCCGATGGATGCGACTGCGGATACTTCTGCCTGTAGCTTTCCCGAATACGCTTTTGCATGGCTTCGGGGAAGGTGCCGATCATCAGGCCTGGTTCCTTTTGCAGCGGCGTGCGGCTGACGCTGACGGTGGCGCCCGCAATCTCGATTGTGCCTTCGGAGCCGGTGAAAATCAGGCCTTCGCTCTCTTCGCCGCCATCCACGAAGTTCACGCGCAGGGCCAGATTAAAGCCTTCGCGGTAGTCGAAGAGGCCGAGCATCACGTCGGGAACGTCTCGGCCGTCTTTCCAGTAGCGCAATCCTCCCGTCGCCATGGCGCGGGTCGGACCGTTGGTTCCAGTGATGAAGTGGGTGCCGCTGAAGAGATGCACGAAGAGATCTCCCGCTACCCCGGTGCCATAGGCTTTCCATTTACGCCACTGGAAGAAATGTTCGGCGTTGAAGGGAATCTTTGGAGCGCTGCCGAGAAAGCGCGGCCAATCGCAGGTTTCAGGCGAAGCGTCCGGAGGAACGGTATAGTTCCACGCTCCGATAGACGAATTGCGATCCCAGTGCGCACTCACCATGTTGAGCTGGCCGATGGCGCCGGAGGCGAGCAGGTCCTTCGCCTTGGCGTAAATAATCGAACTCACGCGCTGACTTCCGATCTGCAGGATGCGTTTCGTGGCGCGGGCGGTCTCGATCATCTCTGGGCCGTCGGCGTAGAGATGGATCATGGGCTTTTCGCAATAGACGTCCTTGCCAGCCTTCATGGCGTCGACGGAGGCCTGTTTGTGCCAGTGGTCGGGCATGCCGATAATGACGGCGTCGATATCTTTACGCGCCAGGATTTCTCGGTAGTCGCGGGCGGTAAAGATGTCGTTTCCCCAAACTTCCTTGCTGTGCTCGAGACGACCGTCGTAACAGTCGGCCACGGCGACCAACTTCACGCCCGGAACCTGCAGCGCGACTCGAGTATCTCCCTGGCCCTGACCACCAGCGCCAATCAGCGCGATCTGAATATGATCGTTGGCTGCCGGTGACGCTGCAGGTTCGGTCTGCGTTCTGGCCAGCGCGTAGGTCTTCGCGGCGAGGAGGGTCTCAGCGGTCGCCGTGCCCGCCACTTTTAGAAAGCTTCTCCGATTCAACACGGTTAAAATCCCCCTACATGGAAGTGGGATGCCGTCTGCAACGATAATCTTTTCGCAGGACTTTGTCTCGGCTTGACCCGTGCGCCGATTTATTTTGGGCGCGACTTGCCCGATGGCTAGCGGACGTGCAAACCTTGTCGGGCGTCGCGAGAGCGAACGTGAGGCTCGTTGCTTGAAACTTTATCGCACATCAAAAGGCGTATTCGTCGAGGAGAAGGATACTTTTTATCTTGTACCGGCCACGGATTGGGATGAGCTGATCAGCAGTTCCGATCTGTATTCGCGAGTTCGCGCGGCGATTCACAAGGGGCCAGGGGCAAAGTTCGATCCTGCGACGGTGCTTGCTCCCATCGTCAGCCAGGAGGTTTGGGCCGCGGGGGTGACCTACTATCGCAGCCGCAATGCGCGGATGGACGAGAGCAAGGATGCGGGCGGAGGTAGTTTCTACGATCGTGTTTACGCCGCCGAGAGGCCAGAGCTTTTTTTCAAGGCTGCGGGCAGGCGCGTGGTCGGGCCGGGATGCGCCGTGCGTATTCGATCGGATGCGAAGTGGTCGGTACCGGAACCAGAACTGACTCTGCTGATAAGTCCTGCCGGCAAAATTGTGGGCTACACCGTCGGCAACGATATGAGCTCTCGCGACATCGAGGGTGAGAATCCGCTCTATCTTCCGCAAGCGAAGGTTTACGACGGCAGTTGTGCACTGGGCCCCTGCGTGCTGTTGTCCAATGAGCCGTTGGCCAGAACCACCACGATTCAGATACAGATTACGCGGCAGAGCAGAACTGTCTTTACGGGTAGCACGACCCTGGCAGAGCTCAAGCGCGACCCGAAGGATTTGGTTAAGTTCCTCTTCCGCGACACCAGCTTTGACCAAGGCGTATTTCTGATGACCGGGACCGGGATTGTACCAGCGAATGACTTCACGCTGGCGAAGGGTGACGCCATTCGGATTGAAATCGACCACATTGGCACGCTGGAGAACTATGTTGCCTAGCCGCCGTGGAAAACACCGGTAAGCGAGAAATCTCCAATCCAACTCCTCCAGCTTGGAAGAGCACTGCGTAACCTTTGGTAACCAATCTAGATACTCCACTGACTCCCGAATGGCACGGAGGGGCCATTCTCGATGGTCCGGCTATGCGTTAGTACTAGTACCAGTGGCCAGTAAGGCCCCTCACTAACGTTATGCCGACAACCTGGATTGGCGCGATTGTGAAACCGCGGGCTGCAGTTCTGCTCGTATTTTTGGGTCTTTGCGGCTCCGCACTGGCACAGCAAGTTTCTTTCTCGCTACTGCCACCACCTAAATCGATCGAGCCAGGCGCGTTGGTAAAGCCGGTCGAACCGGTAACGCTGCCCGAAGCGCCGAGCCATCGATTCTGGGACCGCAAAAACAGCATTCTGTTTGCGACCAATGCGGCGTTGTGCACGGCCGACTTTGTGGTAACCAGAAATAACCTTCACAATGGTGGCCAGGAACTCAACCCGTTTACGCGCGTTTTTGCAGGAAGCACGACGGGTCTGGCCCTGAATTTCGCGGGCGAAGCCGTCGGCGTCGTCGGAGTCAGTTACTTGTTTCACAAAACCGGACATCACAAGCTGGAGCGCGCGGTTTCCCTTCTGAACATCGGATCGTCAGCTGCGGCTGTGACATTTGATGTAGTTCAACACTAGTTTCTTTAGACTTCTGCTCCCCGATGCACTGCTAGCAATTCCTCACGAAACTGGGAGAGTGGGTCCACTTCTTGCTGGGACCTCAGCCTTATTCCATCTGACGTTAGCGGTAAAATGCAACCATGAAGGATTACCGCAAATTTTATATCGATGGAAAGTGGGTCGATCCCGCCGAGCGCCTCGATTTCACAGTGATCAATCCGGCCAACGAAGAGCCTATCGCGACGATTTCGCTGGGGAGTGCCGCGGATGTTGACCGTGCGGTTCGAGCAGCCAAACGCGCTTTTGAATCGTATTCGGAAGCCAGCGTTGAGCAGCGCCTGGCGCTGTTGCGCAGAGTCATCGAGGTTTATAAGTCCAAGGTCGAAGAGATGGCGACGATCATTTCGCAGGAGATGGGCGCTCCTATCACGCTTTCCCGCAAAGCGCAGGCTCCCGCGGCTCTCGGCCATCTGATGGAAATCGTAAAAGTGGTGGAGCACTACAAGTTCGAAGAGTTGAAGGGATCGAGCCTCATGCGAAAAGAGCCGGTGGGAGTGTGTGGCTTAATCAGTCCGTGGAACTGGCCAATGAACCAGGTGGTAGCCAAAGTGGCGCCTGCTCTGGCGGCGGGTTGCACCATGGTTTTGAAGCCCAGTGAATTTGCTTCCCTCTCTTCGTATTTATTTGCGCAGGTTCTTCACGACGCGGGCGTGCCCGCCGGTGTGTTCAATCTAGTGAGTGGCGACGGCCCCACGGTGGGGGCTGCGATTGCGGCGCATCCGGATGTGGCCATGGTGTCATTCACCGGATCGACGCGAGCTGGCGTGGCTGTTGCTCAAGCCGCCGCGCCGACCGTAAAGCGTGTGACGCAGGAACTGGGCGGGAAGTCGGCCAACATCATTCTCGATGATGCCGACTTGGAAAAAGCTGTTAAGCAGGGCGTACGGGAATGCTTTCAAAATACCGGGCAATCGTGCAATGCGCCAACCCGCATGCTGATTCCTCGCTCTAAGATGGCTGCGGCGGTCGCGGCGGCGAAGCAGGCGGCGGATGCCACGAAGGTCGGAGACCCATCTGCTGAGGAAACCGCCGTCGGTCCGTTGGCGAACAAGGCTCAATTCGATAAGGTGCAGCGGCTGATTCAGAAGGGAATTGACGAGGGGGCGAAGCTGGTCGCCGGGGGGCCGGGCCGTCCGGACGGCTTCGACAAAGGCTATTTCGTTAAGCCGACGGTGTTTGCGGACGTCGACAATGGGATGACCATCGCGCGCGAAGAAATTTTCGGACCGGTGCTTTGCATGATTCCGTATGAAGACGAAGATGATGCGGTTCGAATCGCCAATGACTCGCTCTATGGCTTGTCCGGCTTTGTGACCGCGGGGAACCTGGAACGCGCGCATCGCATTGCAAAGCGGATTCGTGCCGGGAATGTGCACATTAACGGAGCTCGTGTTGATTTCGCGGGTTGCTTTGGCGGGTACAAACAGTCAGGCAATGGACGGGAATGGGGGGAGGCCGGGCTGGAGGAATTCCTCGAGTTGAAGACCATTTTCGGGTATGCCAGCATTGCGAAGTAAGATTGCCGAGTAACCCCCACCGGAACGGGAGTAAGATTGAATTGGATTCCCTGGAGTGGGAAGGCCATGTTCACTCGAACCTCCTTCCTTGAGCGATCGCCACGCGTCCTTCCGATCTTCCTGTCTGTCATCTGCCTCCTCGCCTCGGCTCAGGGGCAACACGGGGGCGGAGGCCACTCCAGCGGAGGTCACTTCGGAGGCGGCGATTCTGGTGGCGGACACTTCGGGGTTGGGCACTCTTCCTCTTCGGGCAAACACACCAGCGGTAATCAGACGGGTGGGCACTCTGGCTGGTGGCGCTTCGGGTCTGGAAGACGCTCCGGCGGGAATTCGGGATTTGGAACGGCAAATACTTCGAATATTTCAGCACGTGAGCCGTCTCGCCTGTGGAATATTCCCCCGCGTGGCGTGCGGCCTACTGCGAAGATTCCGTCGACGTTCATTTCATCTCCGCTATTTCCCGGCCGCGCGGGCGGCCACGCATCATTTGTTGCCTCCATGAGATATAGGCATCGCGGAGTTCTTTTGAGCCGCTATCGCCGATTTCTTTCCTCCGGCTGCTTCTGGAACGGCGTGACTCAGGTCTGTTTCTTCGAGCCGTTCCTGCCGCTGTTTTCCTGCTACGGCGGCTTCAATCTCTCTTATTCCGGTTTCGACTTGGGCGGCGACTCGCTAGATCCTGGAGATCTGAGTTCTCAAGGGTCTCCGCAGTGGGAAATGTCCGCCCTCCCACCTGCGGCCAATTCAATTGATGAGATGGCGGACGGCAATTTACCGGCACGTCCAGCAGCGGCGTTCGGCACGATGAGTGAAAATCAGGCTCTGCGCGACGGAGTATTCCTGCTGGTATTGAACAATGGCTCCAGTCACGCGGTGACGGACTACTGGGTCTCCGACGGGTATCTCGAATACATCAGTCCTGACGGCACCCGCAGCCACATTCCTCTCGACGCTCTCGATCTGCAAAGAACAGTGACCGAAAATGCTCCGCGCGGCCTTCCGTTTGTCCTGCGCTCTACGCCCGCAGAGAGTCGCTAACCCCACAGCTGTTGCCCCAATTCTGATAAGCTGAGCGGCGTAACTTTGAGACTCGAGGAATAGAACCGTGGAAGTAGTTGCCGGCGTAGATCTGGGCGGAACGGCCATCAACTATACGTTAGTAAACCAGGAAGAACAGTTTCTGATCGAAGGTCTGTGCGAGCATCCGGCATTATCGAAGCAGGGACCGGAGATCTGTCTCCAACAGATTGCGGATGGTCTTAAGGTTGCCACGGTCCTCGCGGGCGTTACTCTGAACGACATAGTTGCTATCGGCCTCGATACTCCTGGACCCTCCAGTGCTTCCGGCCGGCTCAGCGCCCGTGGTTCGACCAACTTCGTGCATCCCAAGTGGGCGGGATTCGATATCCGCGAGGGGTTGGCACACAAATTAGGCAAACCCGTTTCGTATTTGAACGACGCTAACGCGGCGGCGCTCTGGGGACACTACGCGATTTTCGGCGCCGACAGCCGAGAGACGTCGGTTTCTGACGTTGTTGGTACGGGCAATGGCGGCGGGATTATCCTCGACGGCAACGTGGTCAAGGGTAAGAACGGATTTGGCGGAGAACTCGGCCATGTGTTGATACCGTATCAGAGCATTGCGGGAATTGAAGGCATCCATCCGCACTGCAATTGCGGACGAATTGGAGACCTCGAATCGCTGTGCTCGCTTACCGCGATCGAGAGAACTCTTCTACCGTATTTTCTGAAACGCTCGTCGGATCACCCGCTGGCGAAGCAGGACCCGCATCAGGCAGCCAAAGCCGTCCGGGGGCTAGCGGATAAGGGCGACGCAATGTGCAAAGAGATTTTCCGGATTCAGGCACACGCGCTCGGACTGTTTTTCGACGAAATGATCAATACTTTCGATCCTGACGCCCTGATCGTTGGTGGTGGAGTATTGGAGACGAGTCAGGAATTTCAGCGCTGGTTTCTGGCAGAGATTCGTGTTGGAATGCCGGCCCAGCGCGAGGAGCAGGCCGAGATTCCTATTCACGTGATGCCCAACGGCGACACCGCTGGGGCAAGAGGTGCGGCTTTAGAAGCGCTGAAACTTGCGAGGCAAAGCGGGCTCGCATAGTCGGCTAGGCTTTATACTGCGGAATCGATCTACCATTCGCAAAAAGTACAACTCCTTCAAGAACGGCCCCAGTTCCAGTAGACTGACGATCCAATGAAAGATCACCATTTTCAAAAGTTGAGGTCGTACCTTCGTAGAAGAATCTTCATCATCGCACTCCTTCTCGTTGTGCTGAGTGTGGCAGGGATGGCTCAGTCCGTGTCGGCAGAATTATTCAACGGGCTCAAGTGGCGCCTGATTGGGCCATTTCGCGGGGGCCGGGTCGTTGCCGTGGCTGGCGTTTCCGGCGACTCCACGACCTTCTATTTTGGCGCTGTCAATGGGGGCATCTGGAAGACTACCGATGCGGGAACGGTGTGGACGCCGATTTTTGATAGCCAACCGGTCGGTTCCATCGGTGCAATTGCTGTGGCTCCTTCCGACGCAAAGACTATCTACGCTGGAACTGGCGAGTCTGACATTCGTTCCGATCTGTCTTCCGGCAACGGTGTCTACAAAAGCGTTGACGGGGGCTCTACCTGGACTCACATTGGCCTGGAGGATACGCGCCAGATCAGTCGGATTGTTGTGGATCCGCAGAATCCGAATGTAGTCTTCGTTGGCGCGCTCGGTCATGCTTATGGTCCCAACGAACAACGTGGCGTTTACAAGTCCGTCGACGGAGGAATGCATTGGACTAAGTCTCTCGATACAGGTTCAGAGAATGGGGTTTCAGATCTGGCGATGTGTGCTGGAAAGCCGCAGATTTTGTTTGCCGGGACATGGAACACGCACCGTCCTCCGTGGAGCACCTATGGTCCTATCGACGGGCCTGGCGGTGGTCTCTACCGTTCTCAGGATGCGGGGAAGACGTGGACGCGCCTCAGCGGTAGTGGACTACCGGAAGGTGATTGGGGCCGCATTGGAGTAGACGTTGCGCCGGATGGCAAGCGCGTCTATGCGCTGATACCAGCAAAGAAGGCGGGACTCTACCGCTCGGACGACGGCGGAGACACGTGGGTTCTTGAAAACGGCGACCCGCGTTTGACCAGCCGCGCCTGGTATTTCAGCCGTGTCACCATCGACGCACAAAACCCCGACGTGATCTACATGCCAAATATCGCTCTCTACAGGTCGGATGACGGAGGGAAGACAATCTCGATTGTTCGCGGCGCGCCGGGTGGCGATGATTACCATCAGCTTTGGATCGATCCCAAGAATTCGGCCAGCATGGTTCTGGGAACGGATCAGGGAACTACGATCAGCCTCGATCGTGGCCAAACCTGGAGTTCGTGGTACAACCAGCCGACGGCGCAGTTGTATCACGTGATTACCGACAACCAGTTTCCTTATGTGGTGTACGGCGCCCAGCAGGATAGCGGAAGCGCGGCCGTTCCAAGCCGAACGGACCATGGACAGATCACGCCGCGGGATTGGTTCCCTGCGGGCGGAAGCGAGAGCGGATACCTGGCGCCCGATCCCAAAGATCCGAACATTGTTTATCTGAGCGGAGTTTTCGGCAGCGTCAGCCGCTTCAACCGGCGAACTGGCCTAAGCCAGGATATTACTCCGTGGCCGGCGGTGGCATTTGCTTCGGACATCAATCAGCGTAAATACCGAGACCCCTGGACTCCAGTTCTAGTCTTTTCGCCGAACGACTCGAGGACGCTCTATTTTGGTACGCAATATGTGATGAAGACGGTCGACGGAGGCCTGCACTGGCAGACGATCAGTCCCGATCTTACCGGTGCGACGCAACCCACTGGAGACAATAAATCTCAAGGCCCGCCCACGAACGAAAATGCGAAGCAACGGGGATTTGGCGTGGTGTTTACGATTGCGCCGTCGGCGCTCGACCGTAATCTGATCTGGGCAGGAACTGACACCGGGTTGATACATCTCACGCGGGACGGCGGAAAGACTTGGAAAGACGTGACTCCGCAGGGAGTCACCGCATGGAGCAGGATCTCTCTCATCGAAGCTTCCCGTTTCAATCCGGCGGTAGCGTATGTGGCGGTGGACCGCAGCCGGCTCGACGATCGCACGCCATATCTTTATCGGACCCGTGATTATGGAGCGAGCTGGAAGTTGATTACAGACGGCATTGGAGCCGATGCTTTCCTGCGCAGCGTTCGCGAAGATATCGAAAGTAAGTCCCTGCTATTCGCCGGGACCGAACTGGGAGTTTACGTATCATTCGATGCCGGCGACCACTGGCAATCCCTACAACTCAATCTTCCGGTCACATCGGTACGAGATTTAACGATTCACGGGGAAGATCTCGTGGTCGCTACGCATGGGCGCTCTTTCTGGATCCTCGACAACATGTCAGCCTTGCGCCAGATTTCGGATGCCGCCAAAGCGAACGGATTCTGGCTCTACACTCCAGCGGCGGCAGTTCGCGTGGATAATGATTTGTTCACAGGCACTCCACTTCCGCCCGAAGAGCCGACAGCTGCGAACCCTCCGTCTGGCGCTATGATTGATTATGTTCTCAAGTCTCCAGCCAATACTGTCACGCTCGAGATTTTCGATGCCCAAAAGAAGCTGGTAAGTAAATTCTCCTGTGCGGATAAGCACGCCGAGAAGCATTCATCGCTGCCAATCGCCGAGCGCTGGTTTCCCAAGCCCGAAATTCTGCAGACAACGCCAGGAATGCATCGCTTCGTATGGAATCTAACTTGGGGCAGTTCTGCTGACCCGATCGACGATGAATCCGACTCCCGCATTCCTACCGGTCCAAAGGCAGTTCCCGGAATCTACCAAGTACGTCTTACGGTCGACGGACAAACGCAGAGCCAGTCTCTCAAAATCTTGATGGATCCTCGCTCTCCAGCGACACCCGCAGTACTGCAGCAGCAACTGGAACTTGGCCTGACAATCTTCACCGAAGCCATGGAAGCGCGGCGCGCCCTTGCCGAGATTGGTTCAGTGAAGAAACAACTTGCAGACGCTGAGCAGAAGCTCGGAGACAAGAGTCAGGAACTGAAGCCGGCCCTGGCATATGCTCAAAAGGAAATCGCAAAGATTCTTTCAAACAAAGAGGGCGCTCAAGCGGCAGGCCTGCAAGACGGATACGTCGAACTGGCTTCGTCACTGCGTGCTGTCGAAAGCGGAGATCGCGCCGTGCCGTCCCAGGCGACCGACGTCTATAAAGAGTCCAGTCAACGAGTCAAAGAGGGAATGGAGGAGTGGAGCAAGTTCAAGCAAACGAAATTGCCTCAGCTAAATGAGAAGCTGCGTGAAGCAAGTCTGGCTCCGATCGCAATTTCAGGAGCCGAACAGGACGTGGAATATCTGATGTCAAACTGAGAACAACTTGAAAGACGAGTTCCAGAAAAGTGTGGCGTCTTGCGTAGCAAACGTTTACCATGGCCGCTGTCTCTCCCTGATGGAGCTCTCCCATGATCGGACGCCGACAGTTTCTTCAGACAAGTCTCGCTGGAGCAGGAGCGGTTTTCGCCGCTAGAACATCACTGCCCTTAGCTTGGGCGCAATCGGGTGCCGCTGACTCGCACATCGAGATACTTGCGAACGAGCCACTGGGAACCATTTCCCCCAACATCTACGGACACTTCGCCGAAAACTTAAGTGGCGTGGTTTACGACGGAATCTGGGTTGGGCCGAAATCCAAGGTGCCAAATGTCGATGGAATTCGCAAAGAGCTCATCGACGAAATGCGGAAGATCAAGCCTCCGGTAGTGCGATTTCCCGGCGGTTGTTTCGCCGACAGTTATGACTGGCGCGATGGCGTTGGTCCCGCGGACAAGCGGCCCAGGCGCACCAATTTTTGGGCGGAAGGCGAGGCTTCCACGGCTCCCGCGAGCCATCGCTACGATCCCAACGAATTTGGCACAAATGAATTTGCTCATTTCTGTCAACTCATCGGCGGTGAGCCATATCTGGCCGCGAATTTGCGCAGCCTGCCTGCCGAGGAATTGGATCGATGGGTGGAATACTGCAACTCCCCCGCGGGCAGTACCACGCTCGCCGACTTGCGCGCATCGGCCGGATTCAAAGAGCCCTTCAACGTGCGTTATTGGGGAGTGGGCAACGAGTCTTGGGGATGCGGAGGAAACTTTACTCCGCAGGAGTACGCTGCAGAATTCCGCCGCTTCACCACCTGGGTACCGCATTTCGGGCGGGAGTTGTCCTTTATTGCCTCCGGTCCGAATGTCGACAACTGGGCGTGGACTCGAGGTTTCTTCGAGGAGATTGCTCGCAAAGGCCGGGGCGAATTCCGCTCGGTGTATGGATGGGCTCTCCACCACTATGCATGGAACCTGAGCCGCGGGAAGACGCAGGACTGGAATCAGGGCAAAGGCGACGCTCTCCAGTTCGATGCCATCGACTGGTACGAACTCCTGCGAGAAGGCGATCGCATGGAAGGATTAATCAATGGACATTGGCAGATTATGGGAGAGGAAGACCCGCAACATCGAGTGAAGTTGGTTGTCGATGAGTGGGGGCCCTGGTATCGCCCGGGCAGCGAGGCAACTGCCGGCGATCAACTGGAGCAGATGCCAACCTTGCGCGATGCGGTGTTTAGCGGAATGACGCTGGATACATTCAATCGCCATCCCGAGAAAGTTGCCATGGCGGCGTGCGCGCAACTGATCAATTGTTTGAACAGCCTGTATCTGGCGCATGAAGACCGGTTCGTGGTTACTCCTGTGGGTCACGTCTTTGCAATGTATGCCGCACACCAGGGTGGCCAAGCGCTTCGTACGAGCTTTTCCGCGCCCACGATTGACTACGATCGAGACGGCAAGCCTGCTTCTTTTTGGGGACTGAAGGGCTCGGCGTCATTGCGTGACAAGGAGCTTACGCTGACCGTCGTCAATCCTCATGTTAGTGAGTCCCGCGACACGCAGATTTCAGTGCGGGGAGCGAATTTCAAAAGCGCAGCGGCGACGGTTCTCACGAACGCCGACATCCATGCTCATAATACTTTTTCTCAGAAAGATGCGGTCACGCCGAAGCCGCAGAATGGGGACGTCAAGGGGGACATCTTGACCTTCCGTTTTCCCGCAGCTTCAGTGACGAAGCTGGCAATCCAGTTAGGCTGACGGCAAAACACTGATCAGACTCGACGGCGCAACCCGCTAGCATCTCGTCGACAGACGCTCGGTGCGCGGACGGGATTCAGTAGAGTCAGCACGCTGGAAATGTAGCAAGAACAAATAACCTTCCTCTCACCGAGCGGCGGCACTAGAATGGGGCCATCCGCCCTGATCCGAACTGGCCGACTTTCCAGGTGTCTTATGACGGTAAGCCACATCAAGACGGCGAGTGTGCAGCAGGGGGAGGGATTGAAAGCGTTTCTGGCGGCGCGCGATTTTCTTTTGCAGCACCGCGAAGACTACGAAACAGCCTACCGCGATTTCAGTTGGCCCCAGCTCAATAAGTTCAACTGGGCGCTCGATCACTTCGATACCTATGCTCGTGGCAACAACAAGCCGGCGCTATGGATCGTGGACGAAAACGCGCCCGAAGTGAAGCTAGGCTTCGCCGAGATGTCACGCCGATCCAATCAGGTGGCGAACTTCTTGCGCCACCAAGGCGTGCGACGCGGTGACCGCATCATCGTCCAACTTCCCAACCTGGTTGCGATTTGGGAAATCATGCTCGCGGCGCTCAAGTTAGGCGCCATTGTTATACCCGCCGCCACGCTGCTCACACCCGACGATTTGCGCGACCGACTCGATCGCGGCAAAGCGCGGCATGTGATCACGCTGCCCGGCCTTGCCAAGAAGTTCGCCGCACTCCCTGGCAATTACACTCGCATAGTCGTCGGCGGAGACGAAGCGGGCTGGATATCTTATGCGCGAGCGTACGAGCAGAGCCCCGACTTCACTCCCGACGGCGAGACCAATGCTACCGATCCGTTCATGTTGTATTTCACTTCGGGTACGACTGCGCTGCCCAAACTGGTCCTGCATACTCATCAAAGCTATCCCGTCGGCCACCTCGCTACCATGTACTGGATTGGCATTCGGCCCGACGACATCCACTTGAACATCAGCACTCCGGGGTGGGCCAAGCACGCCTGGAGTAGTTTCTTCGCGCCATGGAACGCAGGGGCAACCATCTTCGTGCATAACTACGAACGCTTCAACGCGAGGCGCACTCTCGAAGTCGCGGCCCGCTGCGGCGTTACTACAATGTGTGCGCCACCCACCGTTTGGCGGCTGTTCATCCTGGAGGACTTGAAGTCATTCCCACTGAAGTTTAAAGAGTTGGCAAGCGCCGGAGAACCGCTCAACCCGGAGGTGATCGAGCAAGTGCGAGCTGCATGGAATATCACCATCCGCGATGGGTTTGGCCAGACCGAAAACGTTCTGCTGCTCGGCAATTTTCCTGGACAGACGGTAAAACCCGGCGCTGTAGGCAAGCCCTCGCCCGGTCATCGCGTGGTGCTGCTCGATAGTGAGGGCAAAGAATCCGATGACGGCGAGATTTCGGTGGAGTGCGATCCCAAGCCCATCAGCCTGATGGCAGGCTACATCGATGACGAAGAGCGTACGGCAAAATGTTTTGCAGAAGGTTATTACCGTACCGGCGATGTGGCTCGCCGCGATGCCGACGGTTACTTCACTTACATTGGGCGCGCCGACGACGTATTCAAGAGTTCCGACTATCGCCTCAGCCCGTTTGAATTGGAAAGCGCGCTCATCGAACATCACTGCGTCGCCGAAGCGGCGGTTGTGCCCAGTCCGGACGCTATCCGCTGGCACGTGCCCAAGGCATTCATTACCCTAAAGCCTGGTTTTCAGGCATCAGAGGAGATGGCCCGCGAAATTTTTAAGTTCATTCGCGCCCGTCTCGGTCCATATAAGCGGATCCGCAGGATCGAATTCTCCGAATTGCCCAAAACCATCTCGGGCAAGATTCGACGCGTGCAGTTACGCGGTATCGAGTTGAAGTCCGGCGAAGGCCGTCGTCCCGGCGAGTATTGGGAAGATGACTTCCCTGACCTCTAGGACGCTACGGTTGATCAGTCGAGACGAGAACAATCGCTCTCGGCCTAAGCGCATTCCTCTTGCCCCTAAGCTCCCAAAGTCGTATATTGATGCGGCTCCAAGTAATCGTTTACTCAAAATTCCTAGGCGAGGCCGACGCTTGGCCCCTGGAGGGTGAAAACTATGTCATCGAGACGTCAGTTTTTGCAGCAGGCTTCTACCGCCGCTTTAGCTTTTTCTTCCAGCACACTCTTCGGGCGCTTTGCCTCGGCGCAGGCGGCGTCCACCGCAGATCAAACCGTCCGCATTTTTGTGGATAGCCGCCGAAGCATTTCTCCGTTGGATCGAAACTTGTTCGGCTCCTTTCTGGAGCACCTGGGACGCGCGATTTACGAGGGTATCTACGATCCCGGCTCGAAATTGTCCGACTCGAATGGCTTCCGCAAAGACGTGATGCAGGAGGTGCATTCACTCGGGGTTCCAATCATTCGATACCCGGGCGGTAATTTTGTCTCCGGCTATAACTGGCTGGACGGCGTAGGTCCGAAGCAGGACCGCCCGAAGGTGTTCGACAAAGCCTGGGATTCTGTGAACTCGAATCAGTTTGGTACCAACGAGTACATGCAGTGGTGCAAGGCGGTAGGAACGCTGCCCCTGATGGGCCTCAATCTCGGAACCGGAACTCCGGAGCAGGCTGCCGCGCTCCTGGAATACTGCAATGTTGACCAGGGAACGCAGTGGAGCAACTTGCGGCGGAAGCACGGCTATGCCGAGCCCTACAACGTGAAGAACTGGTGTCTGGGAAATGAAATGGATGGGCCGTGGCAGATCGGGCACATGACCGCAACCGAATATGGCATGAAGGCCCAGGATTCGGCGCGGCAGATGCGTTATGTGGATCGGTCGGTGCAGTTAATCGCATGCGGCTCCAGCGGTCCGTTTATGCCTACTTACTTGGAGTGGGACCGCGAAGTCTTGGAGCAGTGCTATGAACTTGTAGACGGCCTCTCGTTGCATCGGTATCTGGGCAACAATGAGGAAACGGGGGAGGACAGCGCAAAGTATCTGGCCATGAACTTGACCATGGATCGCCAAATTGCCGAGACGCTGGCGGTTTGCGACCTGGTGCGTGGGCACAAGCGATCGCCCAAGAAACTCTGGTTGTCGTTCGATGAATGGAACGTCTGGTATCGTGCGCGTAGTGGAGACGCGGTGAACGGGCATCGGAAAGAGGCGGCGCATCTCCTGGAAGAAATCTACGACCTGGAGGATGCGCTGCTGGTCGGCGGCATGCTCAACACCCTGATGCGGAATGCGGATCGAGTAAAGGTCGCCTGCCTGGCGCAACTGATCAATGTCATCGCGCCGATCATGACCAACGAAAACGGGCTATTCCGCCAGACGATTTATTATCCGTACGCCTGGGCGCTGCAATACGCGCATGGGCGTGTGCTCAATGTGTTGGTCGAAGCACCCACTTACGATGTGAAGGGGCTGGATGCAGTGCCGTACGTCGATGTGGTCGCGACCACGGAGGATGGCAAGACTTCACTGTTTATTCTCAACCGCGACCTTTCGAAAGCTCACGCCATAGAGGTGGTCTGGGAAGACCAACCGCAGAGCCGCGTTTTGGCTTCGCAAGTATTGACTGGAAACGACCTGAAAGCGGTGAACGGTTTCGATGCGCCGGAGCGAGTGAAGCCGCAGCCCTTCGACAAACCTTCCACGGCCAACGGGCGCACTCGGTTCGAAGTTCCGGCGCGCTCCTACACAGTGATTCAGTGGGCCACGTAAGAAAAAGGATGAATGGGGCGGTGCGCCACGGTTGCACACCGCGTCTTTTTCAGACTTTCTTGCCGCTACCTTCGGTTAGGGTCGTGTATTTGTCGATGGGAAGATCGGTGAATCGTTCCACGCGTCCGCTGGGCATAGGCCATTTGATTTCCACCCAGTCAATTTTCGGACGAGCGCCGATGCCGAGAACGACGCGCGGGTCATGCGATGCCAAATAGCTCCCGCCGCCGGTTTTGAAGATCGATCGTTTCAAGTCTCCCGCCTGCCATGTGATCGCCGCTCCGATGGCATCAGGGTTAGCCTGCTTCGCCACGAGTTTCAGTCCCAGCCAGTGATTGTGCCTTCCGGCATTGTTTTTCACCAACAAAGGGGCGCCGTTATTGATCGCGACGAGAACGTCCAAGGCTCCATCGTTGTTGAAATCACCAACCGCCATTCCCCGCGATGCATAGGGCTTTGTGAAGACGGGACCACTGGAAGCGGAAATATTTTCAAATCGTTTCCCGTTGCCGCGAAACAGCAACATCGGCTCGTAATACTTTACCTCCGAGGAGTGCTCTTCGATTCTGTCGTCGGGGTGGCCATTGGCAAGAAAGAGGTCGGGATTGCCGTCATTGTCGTAGTCGAAGTACCTTACTCCCCATCCGCTCATCAGGCGGGTCACGCTTCCGATTCCATTAGGAATGGCCATGTCGTCAAAAGTTTCGTCGTGATTGTTGTGGTAGAGGGAATACATCTCGCGATCCACGTTGGTGACGAAAAGGTCGATCCAGCCATCCTGGTCGTAATCGGCGGCGTCCACGCCCATGCCGGACCGCGCGTGGCCTTCTGCGCTGTAGCCGACGTTCGCTGGAAAGCCAGCCTCCTCAAATTTGCCACTGCCTCGGTTGAGGAAAAGGAAATTCGCGACCGTGTCGTTGGCAACAAAGAGATCCATCCGGCCGTCGTTGTTAACATCGCAAGCGACCACGCCCCACGCCTTGCCTAGGGATTTTCCGATGCCTGACTCCTGGCTCACGTCAGTGAAAGTGCCGTCGCCGTTGTTGTGGAACAGACAGCTCGGCATGGGATCGTAAACGCTGGGGATGCAGTAGTAACGTTCGCCTTTTTGCTGGTTGCCGCAGAATCTATTCTTGGACTTATCAAAATCCACGAACTTGCAAATAAAAAGGTCAAGTTTGCCGTCGTTGTCATAGTCGAACCACACCGCGCTCGAGGCCCAGCCAATCGTGGGCAGCCCGGCCTTACGGGTCACGTCCGTAAACGTTCCATTTCCATTGTTGTGGTAGAGAATGACACCGTTGTATTGCGTAACGAGGAGGTCTGGGAAGCCGTCGCCGTCAAAGTCGCCGACCGCAATACCCATCCCGTAGCCACCACCCGGAACGCCGGCCTTTTCGGTTACATCAGTAAAGGTGCCGTTCCGGTTGTTGTGATAGAGCGCGTTGCGAAGGGGGGGATTCGGATCCAGGAAATCACATTTCCCGCTGTTGACCAGATAAATGTCCATCCACCCGTCGTTGTCGTAATCGATGAATCCACAACCGGCTCCAACCGTCTCCGGGAGGTACATTTCTGGCGAGCGCCCGTTGCGGTGGACCCAGGTTATCCCGGTTACTTCTGGAGGGAGGAGTTCAAAAGGGAATTCAGGAGGTGCTGCGCCTAACGGCCAAAGCCGAGGCAAACCGGGCAGAGCGGAGGCGGCTAGGAGGGCACTCACGCGCCTCAGGAAGTTCCGGCGGGTGCCAAAATAGCCACTTTTTCCGTGGATCATGAAAGCTGCGCTTGCCCCCAAAAACACCGCGATTGCTAATGTAGAACGATTCGCCTCTGGATGAATCTACACCTGCGGAACGCTGGGTCACAAGGGACAATCCCCCTGTATTTTCGCGGGTTTGCGCATTGCGCGGGTCGAGCGGCGATGCTATAAAAGACAAAGATCTGGCCGGGCGCCATATTCGCCCGACACCCACCCTATGCAGGTAAGCGACAACTGGCGCACGTTCTTGGTTCTGTGTGTCCTTGCAGCCACCGCCTGTGCTCAGATTAGTCACATTGAGACTGCTACTCAGTCGTTGAACGATGGCGATACGGTGCAAGCCGAGGCCGAGGCTCGCAAAGCGATGCAGATTCCACCGACACGCGCGCTGGCGCTGGCCATGCTCGGAACCATCCGCTTGCAGCAGGGAAGAACTGAGGAGAGCACGAAGTTTCTGGTACAAGCCCTCGCCCTGAATCCCAAGCTGGTGGGCGCTCGCACGACGTTGGGGAATGCCTACGCATTCGGCGGTAAGCCAGATTTGGCCGCGAAATGCTTTCGAGAGGTGCTGAAGGTCGACCCACGCAATTTTAACGCTCGCTTCGATCTCTTCAAACTGGAGGCCTCCCGGCGAAATTTCCAGCAGTCCCTGGATCTAGCCGTAAGAATCATGCCTCAACTATTCGAATCGGATGAGGCGATGGTGGTCCTTGCCTCCGATTATGGCGCCCTTGGAAAGAGACATGAGTTAGAGGATCTCGTCGCTCACTGGGAACAGTTGCCAGATCCGTCGGACGAAGCAGCGCTCGATTTCGGGACCACGCTGCTGATGTACGGGCTGAGGGATGAGGCCACAAGAGTGTTCCAGGATGAAGAGACTCGACTCGATGCTCGTCCGACGCCGAGCATTGCTCTCAGACTGGGGAATGCTTTTCTGAGTCTGGGCCTTCTCGACCGGGCTGAGAAGAGTACACAACTTGCTTTGTCGCTAGTTCCCGACTGCATCGCGTGTTATCAGACTCTGGCGCAGATTGCAGATCGTCAGGACAACAGTGAAAAGGCCCTGGCATATCTGGTTGCCGCCAAGAAGCGGGCCCCCGAGGACCCGGAGGTTCTCTTCGAGTTCGGCAAAGTGTGTCTGGAGAGAAACCTCGTTGACGACGCTTTTTCTGCGCTCTCTAAGGCTGCGGAGTTGCAGCCTGACAATGACTCGTATGTTTACGTTTTGGGCTCCGCCAACGTTGCCAGCGGCCATCTGCCAGATGCTCTTGCGCTCTTTCAGCGCCTTCTGCAGAAGCACCCTCACGATGCGATCCTCACCTATGCGATTGGCGCCGTCTACTACCTTCAGGGCAAGTACAGCGAGGCTGAGGCTTCGCTGAAGCAGAGCCTGGCAGCTCAGCCGAATCAGGTCGCGGCTTCCTACTATCTAGGTCTGACTTACGACGCGATTGGAGACGATGACCGTGCAATCCCGGTCTTCCGGGAATTGCTCAAGAGCAATCCGAAGCATGCGCCGTCGTGCGTGAAATTAGGCGGCATACTGTTGAGAGCGCACCAGTATGATGACGCACGAGAGAATCTGGAGCGCGCCGTTTCTCTCGATCCGGATTCAGTAGAAGCACATTATCAGCTGGGGCTTTTGCTTCGCCGCCTGGGGAAGTCTGCTGAGTCGGAGAGCGAGTTCGCGGAGTCGCGTAAGTTGGAGGCGGCGCAGCGCGCGCAAAAGGACATGCGTCTACGCCTGTTACTGCCTGATTGAACCCAAGATGAGCCGGCGTTTTCCCAACCGTCACGGATCCAGTCATCTTTCACGCCGTGAGTTTCTCGGCGCCGCGGCACGATTCAGTTCGCTATTGCCCGTATCTTCGCTACTGTCGGGATTACCCGGGCTTGCAGCAATTCAGAAGTCGCCGGCAACCGCGGCAAAGGGTAAATCCGGAAGTAGCGCGACTGGAGCGGCAGGGTTCACTTTCAAAGATATTGTTAAGGAATCTGGCCTTTCGGATGCGATCAACATTTTCGGGGGAGTGGAGCGGAAGCAGTACATCCTGGAGGAAACGGGTTGCGGCGTGGCTCTTTTCGACTACGACCACGACGGCTGGCTGGACATTTTTATGGTGAACGGAACCCGCCTCGACGGAATCTCGACGGCGCATCCGCCGAGCAATTTCCTGTTTCACAATAACCGCGACGGCACCTTCACCGACGTTACCGAAAAGGCAGGCCTGGTCAGATCTGGTTGGGGGCAAGGCTGCTGCGTCGGCGATTACGACAACGATGGTTTCGATGACCTGGTTGTGACCTATTGGGGCGGTATCGTCCTGTATCACAACAACGGCGACGGGACCTTCACCGATGTGTCAGAAAAAGCGGGTCTGCTGCAAAAAGGTACGCATCCGCGCTGGAATACCGGTTGCTGCTTTGTAGACTACGATCGCGACGGCCGCCTCGATCTTTTCGTTGCCAATTATGTGAATTTCGATTTGAATACGACGCCGGTCGCAGGAAGCAACGCGTACTGCCGCTATTTCGGATTGTCGGTTGGTTGCGGGCCCCAGGGCATGGGCGGAGGGACCAACATTCTGTATCACAATCGCGGCGACGGAACGTTCGAGGATGTATCGGTGCAGGCGGGAATTGCGGTTCCCCATGGTCCGTCGGATCCGTTCTTCGTCGCCGACCAGTGGATTCCCACGGGGTCTTACGGCTTGGGTGTGTCGGCGGCAGATTTCGACAACGACGGCTGGCCCGACATCTACGTGGCCTGCGATTCCGTTCCCAGCCGCTTCTATCACAATAAAGGGGACGGAACCTTCGAGGAAGTGGCTCGAGAGATCGGCTGCGCCGTGAATGAGAATGGCGGGATGCAGGGCGGCATGGGAGTGGCTGTCGGCGACTATGACTGTGACGGCTGGCTGGATATCGTCAAGACGAATTACTCTGATCAGACTGCAAATTTGTACCACAACAATGGCGATGGCACCTTCTACGATGCTGTTCTGCAGGGCGGCATGGGCGGTAATACTCGCTACCTAGGATGGGGCGTAGGACTTTTCGACTTTGACAACGACGGCTGGCCAGACATTTTCATGTCAAACGGCCACGTCTTTCCTGAAGTGGACACGAAGAAGCTGCACCTCACGTTCAAACAGCGAAAGATCGTCTACCGGAACCTTGGAACGGGGCGCTTTGCGGACGTTACGGCCGAGAGCGGCCACGCACTGAGTGAGCCGCGCCCCAGCCGTGGAGCTGCATTTGGGGACTTCGACAATGATGGAGATGTTGACGTCGTGGTCATCAACATGAACGAGCCTCCATCTCTTCTGCGCAATGACTGCCCCGCCAGAAACAATTGGCTGAAGGTGAAATGCGTGGGGACCAAGTCAAATCGAAGCGCGATTGGCGCGCGTGTGCGTGTAGTAACGGGCCGACATTCGCAAATCAACGAAGTGATGAGCGGATCCAGCTATATCTCCCAGAATGATCTTCGTTTGCACTTTGGCCTGGGTCAAGCGAAACAGGCGGACTTGGTCGAGGTGCGATGGCCGTTGGGCCTGGTGGAGTCCCTTAAGAGCGTTGATGCCAATCAACTGATCGTTTTGCAGGAAGGACATGGGATCTTGCGGCGAGAGAGGTTCGGGAAATCGTAGTCTTCGAGCAACAAAAGAGGGATGGTCCGTGTGGGACCATCCCTCTGCACTTTCTCGGAGTGGAGTTAGAAGAACAGCTGCAATCCAAACTGGATTCGCCTCGGGATGTTGCACTGGCTGCCTGTCTTCCCAAAGTTACCGTTTCCGTTGTTGGGTTGCCAGAACTGATCCACCGGGCAGAAGAAGACGCGGTTGAAAGCGTTACCCGCATCCGCTTCGAACCGGAGATATTTCTCTTCGCTGAAGTGAGTATCTTTGAAGATTGAAATATCTTCGTTGAAGTACCTGAATCCGCGCACGCTGGCGTCCTCTCGCGGCGCGTTGCCGAAAACGAGGGCACCGGGATCGGACCATCCGCCTTGATTCAAATACGAGTCGTTATAGGGGTTACTGAATTTCCCTGACCTGCCGCTACCGGCTTTGTTCGGGAACTTATTGTAGTTGAATAGGTATCCTCCGAAGTCATTCGGCATCGTGATGGACAAAGGTCTGCCGGACGAGTAACTCTGAATACCCGAGATCTGCCAGTCAGCGACAAGCTTGTTCAGGAAACCCGATGCATCACTCAAAACGGGTTGGCCCTTGCCGAACGGGAGTTTGTAGACCCACCCTACTGAGAAGATGTGCGGCACATCATCCGAACTGACGCTGTAGAGATCGCGCATGTCGCTGGGATTCTGTACCGGAGGGCCTCCGGAACCTAATCCCGTTTCCGACCCGTTGTTCATAAGCCGGGAGAACGTGTAGGAGACCTTCATCTCCAGGCCCGCACTCATATGTCGCTCGAAGGCAGCTTGGAAGGCGTTGTAGTGGCTATTCCCAAACGGGAAGAAGCGCCAATTGATCTGCTGATATTGCGGCCAGCTGCGGAGCGCCTGCGCCACAGATCCGCTGAACGTAGGATACGGAGCAGCCACTCCGCCGCAGTTGCTATTGCACACTCCGTTGGTAAAGGTAGCACCCAGGACGGGAGCACCCAGGCTAAGAACGCTAGCCGGGTTCATATTGTCATATACGCCGGCGGAGCTGCGCCCGTCGATCAGTCGAGTCCCGTGGTTGCCGACGTAGGCGAGGTCAATTCCCATGTTGCGGCTGAGTTGACGCTGGAATGACAACGACCAGTTCTGATAACGCGGCATTGTGTAGGTTCGCGGATCCACGCCAACCGGGTTGCCGCCATTCGATACGTCAGGCCTAAGCTGGGGCGGCAGCACGATCGTGCCTGCGGGCCAGCCGCAAGGGACATTTACAGTTGTAAGTTGGGTGCGGGTTGCGGGGCATGCTCCCTTGCCATTGAAATAAAATGCGGGGGCGAGCCCATTGACGTTATTGGGCGCGACGGGGTTGGTTTGATAACCATCCACGGGATACGGATCCCAGGAGTCTGCCTGGACGCCGGCATAGTACATGCCATAGCCACCACGGATTACCGTCTTCGGATTGATGGAATACGCGAACCCCAGGCGCGGCCCAACGTTCCAACTGGATTTTCCATACGCTTTGTTAGCGTTGAAGACGGTGGCGCCTTTCACTCCGACTGGATTTGGAGCTGAGGGGTCAAACGTAGAGAAGCGGTTGTACTCTTCGCTAAGGCCTCCCTGCCAGTCGAAGCGCAGCCCCAAAGTCACATTGAGGTTCTTCATTAGCTTGAGGTCGTCGTTGCCCCAGAACGAGGCATATTTCATCTTCGGCATGTATTTGAACGGCACCGAGAAATTGGCGTCATTGACCTGACCCAGGATGAATGAAGCGAACTCATTTCCGGTTTGGCCAGCATTCAGAATCGCACCAGTCGAGCTATAGCCCGCAGTTTCGTTGTCATTGAAATTGAAGTTGCCGCCGGTGTTTACGGCCCACCCGGTCTGGGGGAAGGTCATGTAACGGTATTCGACACCAGCCTTAATCGTGTGCTTGCCAGTGGTCCAAGCCACGTCGTCCAGGAACTGATAGCGGTTGTTGATATCAGCTCCCCCACTGGCCCAAGGCGTTCCAAAGTGAGTGTAACCAACTGAGCCATTGAAGTTGAGCTGAGGAAATCCAGCATTGTTGAAGATTGGCGAATCGGGAAGGCCAAGCCCCAGTTTCTGATTCCATCCCACTCCGCCGGCCAATTGATGCCCCAGCATCATCCAGCGGTCGTAAGCCAAGGTCGTATGGTTAAACAAATTTGGCCTGATGATCCAGTTCATCTGCAGGTGTTCAAAGTGGTTGGTGATGCGCTGATAGAACCCCTGACCAATGTAGGTGTCGTTCTTCTGGGAGGCCGTTTCGCCATTGTTCACCGTATTACAGCCCTGCGGACCACCGCAATGTGCGATGCGGGGCCGGATGTTTTCGTAATACGTGTTCGAGATCGAGAACTTGTCATTGAAGTTGTGATCGAAGCGGAACAGCCACGTCCGCACGTTGATCTTGTCGTTGTCATCCGAGTTTCCGCCGAACCCATTCACGCGGACCGTCTGGCGATCCAAGGCAGGGATGTTGGGAATAACTGCGGTCGCCAAAGGACTCCAGAGAGGATCGTTCGATGGAATAATGTTCGCCTTCCCAGCGATTGGCGCACCGGTGATGGTGTCAAAGCCATAACCGTCACGCACCGGCACACCACCCACCAGCCTGGTGGTCGCGGGGTTGTAGATCTCCCCTACGTAAACGGGCCGACCCAAGACGTCGGAAACAGGGTTGCCCTTCGAGTCTGTTAATTGTTTACCAGTTAGGAATTCGCTGAAATTTCCTTGCCGCTGCAACGGAGTGGCAAGAGTATTCACGAAACCTGTGTTTACCGTGCTGTGGTAATCAAGACCGTCGAGGTTGAAGAACCAGAAGGTTTGTTTTACTTTCGGGATTGGGCCACCAACCGCGAAGCCCCAGTTGTTTTGGCCGAGAGGAAGCGTCTTTCCCAAGCCCCCCTTAACCAACACCGGTCCCAGGAAGTAATTGGATGCGTCGAACTTGTTGTTTGTGTAGAAGTCGTAAAGGTTGCCGTGGAACTTGCTGGTGCCGGACTTCGTGGTGTAGGTGATGAAACCGCCGCTGGTGTGGCCGTATTGTGCCGAGAAGGTATTTTGCACAACCGTCATTTCCCGAACAGAGGGATAGGGGATCGAGCTTTCTTGTGTCTGTTGGTGCCCTTCTGCGTATCCGAATGCCGCACCGTCAAACCAGTTCTCAGTCGCCATCGTCTGGCCGCCGTTCATACGCGAGGTGAACTGGCTGCCACGGAAAATCGCGTCACCGTTGGGCTGCATGGGCACATAGCCGGGTTGAAGCTGCAGCAGCGACTCGGCCAGGCGGATGTCGGCGCCCATGACGGCAGGGAGGTCGTGATAATACTCTTCGCCGACCGTATGCTGCACTGTCGCCGTCTCGGTGTTGACGAGTTCAGTGGTGGCAGCTTCCACCTGCACGCTTTCCGTGGTTGCCCCGACATCGAGTCTTGCGTCCACACGCACCGTCTGACCGCCGGTAAGCGCGTTCCCGGTGCGGCTGAAAATTTTGAAACCTGCTTTTTCGATATCCACTCGGTAGGTGCCAAGGATAAGAGGCGGGGTGCTGTAGTTGCCAGCGTTGTTCGTACCGACAATTGTCTTGACGCTGGTCTGCTCGTCGGTGATGGTGACCTTGGCGTCAGGGATGGCAGCGCCACTGGCGTCAGTAACTACGCCGGTAATCACAGCTCGATCCGCAAGCTGCGCGTACGATTGTTGTTGGCTGAACCAAACCAAGGCGATTAACAGAGAGAATACAGAAATGCCCCACCGTTTCATCTGGCGCCTCCCTTTTTTGCTTTCTACCCCTAGCGGCCCCTTGAGAAAACCTTTTCTCAGATGGATGGAACTTTTACAACTAGTTCATTGTGACTGTCAAGCTAATTCTTTTGTACTAAATCAAATTTTCGCAGTGAGCGGTTTCGTAACCGAAATTGTCGACCTAGAACCGCCCAGACGCAGCTTTTTGCCAGGCGCATTGGAGAGTAAACAGACCGCAAGTCACTGATAGCAAGTGGACAGTTGGAAGGTGAGACAGGTCGTTCTAAAATCGCGAAAGGCTAGTCGTTTTCGTTCGTCCCTCAATTGCCTCTCTAGAGGGAAGATCAAAGTCCAGACCTCAGTGCCGCCAGCAAATGTCGAGCGAATCAGCGACTAAGGCGATGTTTCTCGAGTTGGCAGAAATCGTTTTCTTGAGCCTGGCGCACCAGGGAAGAGCTAAACCGGGGTCGGGCAAAGTTGTGAGCTACCAATTTCCTGGGGGCGTTTCATGATCTACGCAATCCCTTCAACCCTCTTCGGGCCTTACTCGCGGTCTGCTCCGGGATGTTGTGCACTTCGGCTCTTCGATATGTCGCGACGCGTCTTCTGAAGTTCGTTGTTTTCCTGGTCCAGGCGCGTGAACGAGTCCAGCGCCTTCTTGCTTTCATCAAGATTGCCGAGCCTGCGGTAGATCCCTGCCAGGACGTAATAGTAGGAAGACGAGCGCTGATTCAAAGAGACGGCGTGGTTCAGGGAATCGACAGCAGCCTGAAGCTGACCTTGGCGCTCATGGGCTCGCGCCATCTGAAACCAGGCAGTATCGGACTTGGGATCAAGCTCGAGAGCTTTCTGCGCGTAATCGAGGGCCTTTGCCGGGTTCTCGGTGCGGTTGTAGTACGCGCTTAAATTCACATAGGCAGATACGAACCTGCCATGGCGCTGCTCATTGAGGGCGATCGCTTTTTGATAGGTCTGAATTGCATCGGTATCATTCCCCAACGCTTCCTGGGCGAAGCCCAAAGCATCGATGGCTTCAACGTAGGAGGGGTCGAGCCGGATCGCCTCTTCCAAATGTTTGCGCGCGTCCGGCCAATTGTCTTGGATCGAAAATAGTTTCCCCAGATCATAATGGCATTCGCTGCATCTCGGAGCGTAGCGAAGAGCTTGTTCAAACTCAGTTTCTGCGGCATCGTAACGGCCGATTATCATAAGATCGCGCCCCAAAACTTTGTGCGCGTCGGCGTTTTTGACATTGAAGCTGAGCGATTGGGCGAGGGATTTGATCGAGTCGCCAATTTTTTTCTGCGCGAACTGGCTGTAACCGAGGGAGTACCAACCCCACGCAGAACTGGGATGTTCCTTTACGTACGAGACGAGCAAAGGTTCGACTTCTTTATATCGGCCCTCGCGAAAATAGGTTTCAAACTCGGAGACGGTTGCGGGAGCGTCCTCGGTGGTTTTGCTGTCGTTCGCTCCGCTGGCGGCATCCGCGGTACCAGGCACGACAGGCGGTTTCAGCTTGCCAATACTCTGCCGGGCAGTTAAGTCACCAGGATTTAGTTTTAATGCTTCTTGATAGGCGGCGACGGCGTCGTCCGTATTGCCTTCTTTCTCCAATACAGCGCCCAGGAAATGCTGTGCGACAGGAGAGTTCGGCTGCAGTTTGATGGCATGACGGAACTTTGATTCGGCTGCCTGCAGTTCGCCGTTTTGAAGATCCGCCTGGCCTTCCGAGATATCAAGTTCCGCATTCTCATTGCGCTCGTCGGCGGAGGAGAGCTCCCGTCCTTTCTTAACCTCCGCCGCCCCTTCCTCTTGCCGACCGCTCCGCGCCAACGCCAAACCTAGCTGGTAATGCGCTTCGCCGCTTGTGGGATCGAGGCGCGTTGCATCTCGCAGTTCCGTAATTGCTTCGCCAACCTTGGCGCCTTGCAGCAGCACTTTGCCCAAGGCCAGATGTGCCCGGGCAAAGTCCGGCGCAATCGAAATGATTTTTCGCAATTGCTCCATCTGTTTCGCAGCGCCGTAGCTCGGACTGTTACCGTAAGCCTCGGCAAGATTGAACTGAGCCCTGATCAATGTCGGATCGAGAGATACGGCTTTCTCCAATTCGCCAATCGCACCTTCCAAGTCCGTGAGCATGAGCACAGCGCCGAGGTTCGCATGAGCGTCTGCGTATTCCGGACGAATTCGGAGAGCCTCGCGAAATTCAGCAATGGCTTTCTCGTCCCCGTTGTTTTGGGCCAAAACTAGGCCCATATTGTTGTGAGCCTCAGCGTAATCCGGACGCAAATTCAGCGCTTGCCGGAACTCGGCTAAAACCTGGTTGCTGTCGGCGCCCGTGCGGCCAAGCACGAGACCGAGAATATTGTGCAGTTCCGCGAGGTCGGGGCCCTTTGATATGGCCTCGCGAAGCGACGTAATCGCGCCATCCCAATCGGGAGCGGGAATGGCGGAGTTGGCGTTAAGCCCGGCTTCGAATTGTGGCAGCGCCCGCGGGACTTGGTTCTGCCGAAGAAAAACTAAGCCAAGATCGATGAAGCTGGCCGCGGTTGCTGGCGAGAGGGCGATGGCGCGCTCCAGACTTAGCCTGGCGCCGGCCAAGTCGCCTTCGTCGCGTTGCGCCGTTCCCAGCAACGCATAACTGGCGGCCGCCGCAGGATCGAGGCGAGTGCTGGTTTTAAGCTCTGAGATGGCCTTCTGTTTTGCGCCGCTATACCACAGTGCGGCGCCATAGTTGTAGTGAACGTCTGCGGAGTCCGGTTGAAGGGCGACGGCGCGTTCCAGGTGCGGCAATGCAGAGGCTGTGTCTCCCTCTTGGCCCAAAATATATCCGAGAAGGTTCTGAGCATTGCCATCGTTCTCGTCAGCGGCCAAGGCGGTGGAGAGTTGTTCCTTAGCTGAACTTAAGTCGCCTTTGGCCAGATCGTCCTGCGCCCGTTTGTAGTATTGATTTGTCGCAAGCGACTCGGTTTGTCCTTTGTGTGCCGCCGCCGCTTGCTGCTTTAGCGTGAAACCGAGGCCGTAATAGGCTTCGCGCATTTGGGGATCGATCTCCAGTGCGTGTTCGAAAGCCGTCGTGGCTGCCGACAAATCACCGTTCTGACGAAGTGTCTGGCCGAGTTCGCATTGCACCGTCGGATTTTTCGGTTGAGCTTGTGCCACTCGACGTAATTGGACAAGCGCTCCTGCGGCGTCTCCGTTCTCGCGCAGCGCCAGTCCGAGGTTGAGATGTGCCGCCCAACTGTTTGGCTCGAGGGCCAAAGCCTTTTGGAAGGCAGTTATCGCGCCAGCAAGATTGCCGCTCTTGGCCAGTGCGGAACCCAAATTCGTATAGGCTCGCGCATACTTCGGATCCAGAGAAAGGGCCCTCTGCAATTCCGAGATTGCGTCGGGCAGGTTGCCCCGCCCCATCAGGAATGCGCCTAACCAGTTATGTGCTTCGGCTGAGGACGGGGCCAGTTTGACAGCCTGTTTGAAGGCATCGAAGGCTTGTGGATAGTCTCCATGATTCCAGTAAGCTTGTCCAAGTTTGATGTAAAGCTTCGAATTAGCTGGCTCACGCTTGAGCGAGGCCTGAATCTCTGCCAGGGAAGGGGCTGCGTCGGTTTCCCTCGCCTGCCCCTGAGTCTTGTTTAAGGCAGACGCTTCCGCGGGACTTCGAACGGTGAAGAAAAGCGAAATTAGGCACGCGGATGCAAAGCGGAGGGTGAGCTTCATGAATCAGGGCCTGACAATCGAAGGATGTATTTCAAGTATGCTCTCACCCCCTAGGAAAAAGCGCAATGCAACTTTCGGGGCTTCCAGAGTGGTGAATAGGCTGTTCTCAGGTCACTCCTGTCCCATCAGCAGGCGCCGTTTTCGCAGTTGTGCCAGTACATATCCCAGCCCAGATACCGCGTGGTCGCTTCGTAAACGGCCGCTGAAACGGTGGAGAGATTAGCGGCTACGTGGTGTTCAAAAGCGCGTTCACAGATGAAGTGCAGCAAGCGTTGCATATTCGGAATCTCGACGACTCCTGCGCCGCCGAAGGTATTCAACGTATCATCGGTGAAGCGCCCCTCGCCGACATAACCCCGCATCTTTCCGGAGAGATCGTCGGTGGAAAAGCGGGCAAAGCTCATTCTTTCCGGCTTGATTAACCCGACGCAGGTTCCGAATGTATTTTGTTTGCCGACGGTGCCGGCAATGATTTCCTGAAAGTCCATCTTTACCGAGCGGAAAAAGTGTTTTGGCAGGTTTGAACAATGGAAGCACACCGCTTTGTTCGGATCGGATCCGTAATTGTTATTCCAGTCAAGGAGCGCGGAGGGGGTACCGGAAGCAAGTTGCAGAGCGTGCATTCCGAGCACACCGCAGATATCGACTTCACAAGCGCTGGAGAGGAGTTGTTCGCTCATCATGCTCATAACCGTGCAGGGAACAACGCCAAGATTCTCTTCAATGGAAGTCCAGCACTGCACCGCGCTGATGCTCACTTCTGTGGCTGCCTTCCATTGGTCCACAACGGCGGCGAGTTTGGCCATTTTCAATAATGCCGCTGCCGGAGTGCTGCCGGTGTCGACGTACTTCTTGATCTCCGCAAGCTTAAGCTGAGCCTGATCGTCGGTGTCTTTCATGCGCTCGATGCGGCCGAGCACTTCCGAAAGATCGAGTGTCTCGATCGAAATGCCTTGCGATTCCAGAATCTTTTCGCTGTAACGCACCGTGTTGAACGCCGCCGGACGGGCGCCAATGGCGCCAACTCGCAGATTACGGAATCCCTTCACTACCCGGCAGACTGCGGTGAACCAATCTAGGTCTCGGGCGAACTCGGGAGAGTCGGGACTTTCGGTGTGCAACGTAGTCAGGGAATAAGGGATGCCATACTGACGGAGGTTGTTGCAGGCAGACATTTTTCCGCAGAAGCTGTCGCGGCGCGAGGCGATCGTCATCTTCCGTGGATCGTCGGGTGTCGCCTGAATGAGCACTGGGACAGGGAGATCAGCTAGGCGCAGCGTGTCGGCGATTGCGCGTTCTTCTCCGAAATTGGGTAGGGTCACGATGACCCCGTCGATGCGCTCCGAATTGCGTTTGAACAAATCCGCGCAACGCCTGGACTCTTCCCGCGTCTCGACGGCCCCGTATTTGCTTTGCTCCGGAGTTAGCGCTACGGCGTCAATTCCGCGTGCCTGCAGAACTCCGAGCATCTCTTCTCGCCCACTCTTGGCCAAATGATCGGGAAAGAAGCCTCGGTTGCCTACAATAAGGCCCAGCGTCATTTTCCTGTTGGCCATAAGCTCCCCTTTTCGGACGTGCCCCGTCAGCGAGACCAGTAATCGTTTACCCGTTGGGTGCTACATTATTCCCAAGCCGCAGCAAATGCAACCCCAGGGTATTGTGAGTCGCGTTAGCCGGGAAGTTGTCTCTGTATTGTTTCGATCTCGAGACCTGGAAGATTTGAACAGAGATTCGTAATCTCCGAAGCAATCGGTCCGAAGAGGCGGACTCCTCCCGCGTCAACCCTCCAACGTTGGGATCACAACCGAGTCCGTTGACCTATCCTGTCCTGCGAGGCTTCGGTCGAAAACGTTTGCTCATTTCTACTACCATGCGACGCGGCCATCTAACGTTGCACCCCAAGGAAGTGGCACTTCATTCGCGGTAAACAGAGGCGACGGTCTTTTCCGAGCAGTGATGCTAAAACGTTCAATCTAGAAACGCACTTCGACGCGGTTGCCGTCAAAGATCACATTCTTCTCTGTTCCAAACACATTTATGGAGATGTTTCGCAACGGCGGAAGCATGCGCGACCCCGGTACAAGAGTGAGCGTCAAGGTTCTTGATGCATGGTTCCAGTTTAGTCTCGTCCCCATCCACCCGCCTTTGCGGTAGTTGAACGAACGACCATCATCTTCGTACAAAAGAAACGATCCGTCGGCGCCGGGATAAATTGAAATTGACAAAGGCTGGTCCACCGTCTCGTTGGTGTGCTGCTTGACCGGGCCAAGCGGCAGAACAGTTCCAGCGGCAATATAAAGCGGCATCGTTTCAAGGTCGACAGAACGCCTGATCTCGCGCCCTCCTTCCACGCGCTCGTTCGACCAGAAGTCGTACCAGTTGCCGCGAGGAAGATAGACGGAGCGCGCCGTGGCTGCCTTCTCGACTACCGGGGCGACGAGAATTTGCGGTCCCCAGAGATACTGATCCTGGCGAGCAACCGCGATCGGATCGTCCGGATAATGCAACCAGAGTGCGCGCATTATGGGCATCCCAGTGGTAGCGCACTCGCGTACGGCGCTGTACAGGTAGGGCAGCATGCGGTAGCGGAGTTCAAGGTATTTTCGGCAAATCGGTTCGACCTGCGGGTTGTGGAGTTGGCTGGCATCCGGAACGGCGGCTCCATCGTAGTTGCCGATCTCAACCGGGCCAGGATCTCCCGTATTCCAACCCCAGGGCAGGCGAAGTTTCCAGGTGCGCCCATGAGAGCGGAATAATGGACAGAACGCTCCGAATTGAAACCAGCGTACATACAATTCGGCGGTGAACTCCGGCGTAGGAACGAAACCTCCGATATCGGTGCCCCAATACGGAATGCCGGTGAGCGATGTGTTGATGGCGATGGGAATTTGCGTCTTCAGCGTTTCCCAGGTGGAGTACACATCACCGGACCATAGAAACGATGCGTAGCGCTGCATTCCGGCATAACCATTCCGATGCAGAGCATACGGACGTTCATTTGGGCGGTCAGTCTGCGGACCTTCCCAGTGCATCCGGTTGCGCGCCAGCCGCGACGCGATGTCCAAGGGATCGCCTTCGTCAGGCCACCAGCCGTCAACTCCCATCGCGAAATCTTTGCGGTGCGCATCCCAGTAACAACGAGCTTCTTCCGCATCGAACGAGACCGCTTCGCAGGAATCGTGAACCGTACCACGGAGTTTGTCGGTCAGGATTACGTCGTGAAGCACAACGCGAAAATTGTCCTCATGCAACTTTTCTATGATTTGCTTCGGATCGGAGAAGACCCGCGAGTTCCAGGAGAACGATCCATTTTCTGTGTTCCAGCCCGACGGGCAGAAGCCGGTGCCAAGATAAATCAGCGCGTCGCATGGAAGTTTCTTTTCCCGGAATGTCTTGGCTTCGGCGAGGACTTCCTCGCGGTTGGCCAGAGTGCGATGCGATTGCTGGTATCCGAAACTCCACAATGGCGGCATTTCAGGATGGCCCGTAAGCCGGGCGTATTCAGCCATGATGGTGGGAGGATCTGGGGAAGCGACGAAGAAAATATCGAGAGCCGCATCGGGATTCGAGGGCTGAAACTTGCTTTGCGGTCCGCTGAAATCGAATGTCCCGAACGGCTGATGGACGAACATCGCCCAACCTGCAGCACTAATGATCCACGGAATGGGAACCCGTCCACCGTGCGTGGCGAGGCGATAGCCTCCTTGTCCGCTTTTCATCGGGTCAATGGATCCCCGGCGATCGAACTGTGGCCCGCCTTCGCCGAGTCCGGACAGCGGTGAAGTTCCGGTGGCAAAAGAGACGGTGCCGCTATCGCGTTCAATCTCGATCTTTTGAAGCTCTCCGCCGTTGGCAGTTGAAATCGCAAACGTAATTGGACTGGTTGAAACGTGAACAAGAAGCCTGCCGGATTTGAATTCCTGGGCAGGAGAGTTATTACGCAAGCGTGCGATGGGCTCGCCCCACGAGGTTTGGACCAGCGATCCATCGTAAGGAACTGCGACGGTTTTTCCGCGTGCGACGGGCATCACTGAAAGGCGCACGGTGTTTTCACTGATGGAGGTGACGTGAATCTCTCGATCCGAAGAGGATTCGCGGAGAAGAGTATTCGCAGCCGACGCGCCGCGCGGGAGCACGAGCGCGGTAGAGCAGGCAGCCAGGTGCTTTAACAGCCGCCGTCGGTTCCAGCGCTGCGTCATCCAGTCCATTGCCTCCTTCGATTAGTGCGAGTCGCGGGCGACGCGAGCTCCGCTGCGGCCAACAAGAAAATCCAGATCCGCGCCCACATTTGCCTGCTGTACGTGTTCGACGTATAGCTTTTCCCATCCGCGCGTCGGAGTCGGCGGAGCTGTCCACTGGGCCCGACGGCGGGCGAGCGTTGCATCATCGACATCCAGGCGAATTACTCGCTGCGCAACGTCGAGCGTGACGAAGTCTCCGGACTGTACTAGCGCGAGTGGCCCGCCTGCTGCTGCTTCCGGTGAGATGTGCAGAACAACTGTGCCGTAGGCAGTGCCACTCATGCGCGCATCCGAAATACGCACCATGTCGGTCACGCCTTTTCGCAAGAGTTTGGGAGGAAGCGGCATATTGCCGACTTCCGCCATGCCGGGGAACCCGCGCGGTCCGCAATTCTTGAGAACCATGACACAGCTTTCATCGACATCGAGTGCGTCGTCATTGATGCGGGCGTGAAAATCCTCGATGGACTCGAAGACCACCGCGCGGCCACGATGCTGCAGGAGATGAGGGCTGGCCGCGGATAGCTTCATTACCGCACCGTCGGGCGCAAGATTGCCTCGTAACACGGTAATCCCGGCATTTTCTTTGAACGGTTTCGCGAAGGCGTGAATCACGTCGCGATTCCAGCAGGGCGCTTCTTTGACATTCTCCCAAATGGACTTTCCGTTGGCGGTGAGAGCGTCGCGATGCAACACCCCTGCTTCTCCCATTTCTTTGAGAACCGCGGGAAGGCCGCCCGCGTAGTAGAGATCCTCCATCAAATACTTGCCGGAAGGCTGCAGATTCACGAGGCAGGGAAGCTTTGCGCCAAGCTGTTCGAAGTCGTCGAGCTTGAGCGGGACACCGATGCGGCCCGCGATTGCGATCAGATGAATGACTGCGTTCGTCGATCCGCCGATGGCTGCATTCGTTCGGATCGCGTTTTCAAATGCTTCGCGCCTCAGAATGCGAGACATACACAGATCTTCGCCAACCATCTCGACGATCCGGCGTCCAGTCAACTGCGCCAGCGTATTTCGCCGCGCATCCACGGCGGGAATTGCCGCATTTCCCGGCAAGCTCATGCCCAGGGCTTCGACCATGTTTGCCATGGTGGAGGCTGTGCCCATGGTCATGCAGTGGCCTTTGGAGCGGTGCATGCAGCTTTCGGCCTCGAAGAATTCGGCAATCGGCATCTCTCCGGCCCGCACTTGCTCGTGCATTTGCCAAACGCCGGTGCCCGACCCGAGATCGTGGCCGTGAAACTTGCCTGAGAGCATGGGGCCGCCGGACAGTCCGATCGTGGGTAGGTCGCACGACGCCGCGCCCATAAGAAGCGACGGCGTTGTTTTGTCGCAACCCATGAGAAGAACGACGCCGTCGACAGGATTGCCTCGAATAGACTCCTCTACGTCCATGCTCGCGAGATTGCGGAAGAGCATGGCTGTGGGACGCAATAGAGTCTCGCCGAGCGACATGACCGGAAATTCCAGAGGAAAGCCGCCAGCTTCCCACACGCCGCGCTTCACATACTCGGCCAGTTCGCGAAAGTGTCCATTGCACGGCGTGAACTCGGACCAGGTGTTGCAAATCCCAATTACCGGCCGGCCATCGAACAAGTCATGGGGCCATCCCTGGTTTTTGATCCAGCTTCGGTACATGAACCCCATCTTGTCCTGGCGACCAAACCATTCCTGACTACGGAGTTTTTTCATGGGTGCACGACTCAAGAATTCTTTAGAAGAATTGAAGATTGTTGAAAGCGTTCCGATGATATCGTAAATCCCTCAGGTAAACGTAATCTCACTCTGCGGAGCCGGCACTTGGTGCGTTGGAGGATTGCTGTTCTAGTAAGCGCGGCGATTGCAATCAGCTACCTCGATCGCCAGACTCTTCCGGTAGCCGTGAATGCAATTGGGAAGGATATCCCGCTCTCGAATCAGCAATTCTCTACGTTGCAATCTGCATTTCTGTTTTCCTACGCCTTCATGTACGCCGGTGGCGGAAAGCTGACTGACGTCTTGGGAACGCGTCGCGGCTTCACGGTGATCATGATTTTCTGGTCGCTGGCGTGCGCGAGTCACGCGTTGGCCTTGAGCTTCGCGATGCTGGTGCTGAGCCGGTTCCTGCTTGGCATCGGAGAAGGAGGCGGTTTTCCTGCAGCCACGCGGGCAGTCGCGGAATGGTTTCCAACCGACGAGCGGGCGACTGCGATGGGCATTATCAATGCGGGAACGGCCGTCGGAGCGGTGATCGCCCCGCCGCTGATTGCTGTCATCATCACATTCTTGACTTGGCGATGGATATTTGTGATTACGGCCGCCTTTGGCCTGCTCTGGACCGCATGGTGGCGCTTGTCATATTTCTCCCCAGAGAAAGATTCGAAACTGAGTGGCCACAGTGGCGACGAATTCGCAACGAGTCTGCGTTGGATGGATTTGTTGCGGATCCGTGAGGTGTGGGGGATGGTCGCGGCGAAATTTCTGAGCGATGCGGCCTGGTACTTCTATCTTTTCTGGTTGCCCAAATATCTATACGACGCCCGCGGCTTCGACATCAAGGCGGTCGGTGCGTTCGCGTGGATTCCGTACGCGGCTGCAGGAATCGGTTGTCTGATGGGCGGGTGGTTTTCAAGTTTTTTGGTGCGTCGCGAGTTCTCACTGAGTGCAGCGAGAAAACTGGCGCTGGGGTTGAGCGCATCGGTGATGCCGCTTGTGATTTTCGTTCCCCACGTCGCCGTGACGTGGGCCATCGTAATCTTCAGCGTGGCGTATTTCGGGCAGCAGTCATGGTCAACACTCGTGATGGTGCTGCCCACCGATCTTCTGCCGCGGCGTGTGGTCGGTTCCGTCGCGGGGCTGGTTGGCTTTGGGGGAGCGATGGGCGGAATCGTATTTGGGCAACTGGTGGGCTATTTGCTGGATCACGGCATCGGCTATAAGGTTGTTCTTACGCTCGCCGGGATGTTTCATGTCGTCGCCTTCGTTATTATTCTGGTCACGATTCCTTTGTTCCAGCCTGCCGATATTGAGCGGAGATTGACGTATCAGGGAGCACGATGAAGATTAAGGAAATTCGAACGCGCGTGTTCCGATGGCGCGGTAAGACGGTGCCGTTGCCGCCGCATTTCTGCACGAATCCCATGGATGTGCTGCAGTTGCCGCAGGCGTCGATGGGCACGTTCACCTTCCACGGTTGGCTCGTCGTCGAGATTTTCAGCGATGACGGTCTGGTAGGAATCGGCAACGCCGCGCTCGCCCCGCAAGTCACCGAACAGATCATCGATCTTCATTTGAAGCCATTATTAATAGGTCAGAATCCGTGGGATATCGAATTCCTCTGGCAGCACATGTATCGGAAGACGATGGCATTTGGGCGCAAGGGGATTGGGATGGCGGCCATCAGTGCCGTCGACATCGCTCTGTGGGATCTCTTGGGCAAGTCTGCGAAGCAGCCCGTGTACCGGTTGCTGGGAGGCAGAACGAAGCCGCGGATTCCGGTTTACGCGAGCCGTCTGTATGCCACCGAGCTTGGTGCACTCGCCGCCGAGGTGACGCGTTATAAGAGTGAAGGCTACAAAGCCATGAAGCTTCGCTTCGGATGGGGGCCGACGGATGGGGCCGCGGGGATGCAGCGTAATCTCGAACTGGTTCGGACCGTTCGCGAAGCTGTGGGGAACGAGATCGATGTGATGGCAGACGCCTACATGGGCTGGACACTCGACTACGCAAAAAGGATGCTTCCGTTGCTTGAACCATTTCAGCTTCGCTGGCTTGAAGAGCCCGTCATTCCCGATGACATCCATGGGTATGCCGAGTTGAAATCCTACGGACGAATCCCGATCGCCGGAGGCGAGCACGAATTTACTCTGTATGGATTTCGCGATTTGCTGGAGGCGAGTGCAGTTGACTACATCCAGTTCGATACGAACCGCGTGGGTGGTATCACGCAGGCTCGTAAAATTGCGGCGCTGGCCGAAGCCTACTCGGTTCCTGTGATTCCTCATGCCGGGCAAATGCATAACTACCACGTGGTCATGGCCAGTCTCAATTCTCCGATGGCGGAGTATTTTCCTATGGTCGATGTCGAAGTCGGGAACGAACTCTTCTGGTATCTCTTTGCCGGCGAGCCGAAGGCAAAAGATGGTTTCATCAATCTGGATGATGACGTGCCAGGCCTCGGGCTCTCGATCGATGAGTCCAGGTTGCAAGATTTCGAAATTGTCGAATAATGCGTGGAGCGGATCAAGTTCTATGACGCGGCTGGTTCAGATCAAAAAGGGTATTGTGCGTCGCGTAGCGCTGGTGGAGGAGCCCCAGCTTCGTGTGCTCGACGGTTGCAATTCTGTTTACGAACTGGCGAATTCAGCCATCAAGGGTCGCGCGACGATTGGTGAGCTCGTGCGGAAGAGACTTACGAGTGAACGCTTGGAATATGACCTCGTGTACAGCGGTCGGTCTGAATGGCGACTGTTGCCACCGATTGACCATCCCGATGAGGCGGCGCGTTGCATGATTTCCGGAACCGGCCTTACTCACCTCGGCAGTGCGCGCGATCGCCAATCCATGCACGCTGTCGACAGCAACGATATGACGGATAGCATGAAGATGTTCCTTTGGGGTAAGCAGGGAGGGCGTCCGGCTGCTGGGGAGATTGGCACGGCGCCAGAATGGTTCTACAAAGGCACTGGCACTATGTTGCGAGCACACGGTCAGCCGCTCGAGATTCCCAGCTATGCGGAGGACGGCGGCGAGGAGGCGGAGATTGCGGGCGTCTATGTGATCGCGCCGGATGGATTTCCTTATCGCGTGGGAATGGCTGGCGGCAATGAATTCTCGGATCATCGATTCGAGAAAACGAACTATTTGAATTTGGCCAGCTCTAAACTTCGAACCTGCGCGCTGGGTCCGGAACTCGTCATAGACCCGGAGTTTTCCTCCGTGTCGGCCAAAGTAAAGATTGAACGTGACGGTAGCGTGCTTTGGTCTGGGGGCTTCCGAACTGGCGAGGCTGAAATGTGCCATAGCCTGCGGAACCTCGAGCATCATCATTTCAAGTTTGAGGCTCACCGCCGACCGGGAGACGTACACGTTCATTTTTTCGGAACCGATTGCTTGAGTTTCGGCGCCGGCGTTCGTCTCCAGGATGGTGACGTGATGGAAGTTGAGTTTGAAGGTTTCGGGCGTCCCTTGCGAAATCCGGTTCAGTTGGCCAAGTCGGAATCGATGCCGATTGAAGTCAGTTCTTTAGGGTGAGAACGCAATGTCAAAACCACGCGTCGCAGTTCTAGGCCTCGGTATTATGGGCGGAGGGATGGCAATGCGCCTGCTATCCGCCGGTTTTCCGCTATCGGTGTATAACCGAAGTCGGGAGAGGGCCGAGAAATTTGCGAAAGCCGGCGCGTTCGTTGCGGCTTCTCCCCGGGAGGCGGCTGCGCGAGCCGAGATCGTCATCAGCATGGTCGCGGACGACGCCGCTTCCCGCAGCGTGTGGCTTGGGGAAGAAGGCGCATTGGCGGGCGTTGTGGCGGGCTCGCTGTTGATCGAATCGAGCACTCTGTCGGTTGATTGGGTGCGGGAACTCGCTGCTGCGGCGACGGAGAAGAGATGCGAATTTCTTGACGCGCCTGTGACCGGCACTAAGCCGCACGCCGCATCGGGCGAGTTATTTTTCATGGTAGGCGGCTCGAGTGCAGGCTTTGCGCGGGCGCGAGATATTCTGTCTGTTCTGGGAAGGGAAGCGCTGTATCTCGGCCCGAACGGTAGTGCTGCACTCTTGAAGTTAATTAACAACTTCATTTGCGGAGTTCAGGCTGCCTCTTTTGCCGAAGCCATGTCTCTGATTCGTCAGAGCGGCCTTGATCGTGAAAAAAGCGTTTCGGTCCTGAGCAATAGCGCGCTGGCTAGTCCACTGATCAAAAGGATAATGTCCGCCATGGCCGCAGACGATTTCACCCCGAACTTTCCCCTCAAGCTGATGGCGAAAGATATTCGATACGCGATCAGCGAAGCAGCGAAATGCGGTGTGCGGCTTCAGACTGCCGGCCCGGCCTTAGAGGTCTTTAAACACGCCGTTGGCGAAGGTTTGGGCGAACAGGACTTTTCTGCCGTGGTGAAATCGGTAGGTGGTGGGAACTGAGGTCGACACCTCAAAATTAATGATGTTTGTTTTTACCTGGAAGAAATTCAGCGGCGTCTTGGCTTTATTCACGGCCCTGTCCCCGATGTTTGCGCAAACGGCTAGTGATCGCGTTAGCGCGATTACCTCCGCGCTGAGCAGCGGGGAATTCGACAAAGCTCTGCAATTGCTCGAGCCTGCACTGCAGAGTTCTCCAAAAAATCCGCAGCTCTGGATGTTACGGGGACTGGCCTACTCGGGAAAGGGAAAGCAGAAGGCGGCGCTGGCTTCCTACCAGAATGCGCTGAAGATTGCCCCCGACTATCTTCCTGCGCTTGAGGGCGCGGCCCAGTTGGAATACGACGCTGGCAGCCCGTTAGCGATTCCACTCTTGCAGCACGTGCTTCGGTTGAGTCCCAACGACTCTACCAGTCATGCCATGCTGGCCGTGCTCGCGTACAAGAAGCGAGATTGTGCCACGGCGGTTCAGCACTTTGCCCAAAGCGGCTCTCTGCTCGATTCACAGCCCGGCGCTCTTCAAGAGTACGGTGGATGTCTGATGGAACTCAGGCAGACGGAAAAAGCGATCCCCGTGTTTCAGAAGATATTGGCATCGCATCCTGAGGATTCGCGCGCCAGGCGCAGTTTGGCTGCTGTTCAACTTGCAGCGGAACAACCGGAAGCTGCGCTGGCAACTCTGCAGCCCCTGCTAGCGGTAAGCGATCCAGACGTCAGCGCAATGCAACTGGCGGCCGCTGCCTATGAGGCCAACAAAGACACGCCTAATGCCGTCAAGGTGCTCCATGACGCGATTGTTAAAGAACCTCGGAATGTTGCGCTCTATGTAGATTTCGCGAATCTTGCGATGACGCATCAATCGTTTCAAGCGGGCATCGAGCTGATGAATGCGGGCCTCAATCTCGAACCCAAGTCCGCGGATCTTCACCTGGCACGCGGTGTTCTCTATGTGCAAATGGCGGACTACGAGAGAGCGGAATCAGATTTTGAAAAGGCCGAACAACTGGACCCACTTCAAGATCTGAGCGCTGCGGCGCAGAGCATGATCGCGGAGGAGCAGAACCAGAACGACCCGGATCGCGCCCTCTCGACTGTACGTTCAAAGTTGGCAAAGAAACCAACGGATGCGTTTCTTTGGTATTTGCAGGCAGCCATACTTTCGCAAAAAGCGCCCGAGCCGGATAGTGCGGAATTCCGGCAAGCTGTGCAGTCCGCGAAAAAGGCTATAGCTTTGCAGCCGGCTCTTTCGGCGGCGCACAATGTTTTGGGGAAGCTCTACCTGCAGGCCGGGGAAAATGCACTCGCGATCAAAGAGTGCCACCTCGCGTTACAAGGGAATCCGAACGATCAGACTGCCTTGTACCATCTGATTGTTGCGCTGCGCAAAACCAACGATCAGGAAGAGATTCCTGACCTGCTGAAGCGGTTGGCGAAGGCCCGGCAGGACGCCACCAAAGAAGAAGCAGAGCGCAACCGCTACAAGTTGGTCGTCTCGTCAGCCAACCAGTAGCGATGTTAGTAAACCTTTACTCACACGCGTGATTCCCGCGATAATCTTACGTCCCCGGAATCGACCCTGATTATGGCCATTTCCCGTCGCTCGTTTCTCGTGGTTTCTCTTTGCGCCACGGCTCAACAGCTATTTGCCCAGCTGCAGGGAATCGCAACTCGGGACGTAAAGCCACAAGCCAAGCCGGCTCCGTCAGGTCGACCGTTCAATGCTCACTTCACCGATGTTGCGAAAGAAGCCGGCTTGCACATGCCCGTGATTTATGGAGGCGTCGACTCGAAGAAATACATTATGGAAGCGAACGGGTGCGGTTGCGCTTTCATCGACTACGACAACGACGGATGGATCGACATCTTTCTGCTTTCCGGCACACGGTTGGAAAGCGATCCTCCGGAAGCGACCAACCGGCTCTACAAAAACAATCGTGACGGAACGTTTACCGACGTGACGGAAAAGGCCGGGCTCCACGCCGTGGGTTGGGCGAACGGCGTGTGTGTCGCCGACTACAACAACGATGGATTCGACGACATCTTCTGCACTTATTTCGGACAGAATCGCCTCTACCGCAACAACGGCGATGGCACGTTTACGGATGTGACCAAGCAAGCCGGACTGTGGGAGGAGGGGCCGGCGCGGTGGGGAGCCGGGTGCGCTTTCTTTGACTACAACCGCGACGGTCATCTGGATCTCTTCGTGTCTAACTACATTCGATTCTCGTTTGAACATGCTCCGGCGCCAGGCGAAAACTCGACCTGCAACTGGAAGGGCATTCCGGTCAACTGCGGACCGCGCGGACTTCCCACGGGCCGGCATTCTCTCTATCGCAACAACGGCGACGGGACGTTCACCGACGTCACCAAGCAGGCGGGCATTGCGGGCGCAACCGAGAGCTATGGAATGACGGTGGTCACCGCGGACTTCGACGAAGACGGATGGCCTGACATCTTTGTGGCCTGCGATTCTACGCCCAGCCTGCTTTTTATGAACAATCATGATGGCACTTTCCGCGAGGAAGGCGTGATGCGCGGGGTCGCATTGAGCGACGATGGCATGGAGCAAGCGGGAATGGGCGTGGGCATTGGAGACTACAACCTCGATGGTCACCTCGACTTGTTCAAGACACATTTCATCGGGGACACCAGCGGTTTCTATCGCAATGATGGGAAGGGAAACTTCGATGAAGTAACCCGTTTGGCCAAGGTAGGAGTCGAAACCCGCTTTACCAGCTGGGGTGCGGGGATGGTTGACCTGGACAATGACGGCTATCCGGATGTGCTCTTCGTCACCGGTAGCGTCTATCCGGAAGTCGAACACAAGTTGCCGCAGTATCCCTACAAGACTCCGCGGGTTCTGTTTCGCAACTTGGGCAACAATACTTTTGAAGAGCTCGAGACACAGGCTGGTGACGGAATTACGACCCCACACAGCAGCCGGGGATGCGCCTTTGGAGATTTTGACAACGACGGCGACCTCGACGTTCTGATCGTCAACATGAATGAGCCGCCTTCACTGTTGAGAAACGACATGAAGGTCAAACAGAACTGGTTGAAGATTAAGCTTGAGGGAGTGAAATCCAACCGCAGCGCGATTGGAGCCCGAGTCTTGGTCCGCTACGGTGGCAAAGTGCAGGCGCAGGCGGTGCTCAGCCAGTCCAGCTATTATTCGTGCAACGATTCCCGTCTGCATTTTGGTCTCGGTGGGTCAAGCATGGCGGAAGTTGAAGTGTTTTGGCCCAGTGGGCTGCACGAACAATTCAAGAAGGTTTCTGTTAACCAGCTGATTACCGTTCGGGAAACCTTGGGAATTGTAGCCAACAAAGGATGGAGCCGTTCCTAGCACCTCCGCGTCTTCCGGGAAAACGTCGACGTTCCAAAAAGTTCTTGACAGTGCATGGGGATAGTATTTATACATTACGCGCTAGAGTAAACGTTTTCCCGAATAGTCCCGAAGGCCCTTCATCACCAGCAAGATGTTTTTCTGGAGGAATCCATGCCGCGAAGCATGCTGACTCGCCGTTCGATCTGCTTGTTCTCAATCCTCGTGATCTCCGCCTCTGCCGCCTTTGCACAATTCACCGCCAGCATTCAGGGAGAAGTTAAGGACCAGACTGGCGCGGGTGTCTCCAAAGCGAAAATTGTGCTGGCGAACACAGCCACTGGAGGCACCGCGATCGCGACGAGCGACGATTCAGGAAACTATCGTTTCGTCAGTCTGGCGCCGGGCAAATATAAAATTACGGCTGAAGCGCCGGGGTTCTCGAGATCTGAGGCGAACGTCACGCTCCTCACGGAACAAAATCTGGATGTGCCGATCGCGCTGAAGGTGGGCTCAGCGAGCGAGTCCGTAGTGGTAAGCGCCGAGGCGCCCGTGGTTGATACGGCGGACAGTCGCACCCAATTAACGATCGAGAATCGAGCGGTAGCGCAGTTGCCGATCATCGGGCGCAACCTCGTCACGCTGGTGACCCTGGCGCCGGGAGTTTCCGGCTTGGGAACCAGCACGTCGGGAAGCCCGGCCTCCGGCGTGGATAATTACTCCACCGAAGAGCAAGTTGATGCCAGCGCCAACGGCCAGGGGCAAAACAACAATCAATACGTGGTGGACGGGCTTGATGTGACCAGTGGCATTCGGCAGGGCGTCCTGAATCTGACCCCACAACCTGAAGCGATCCAGGAAACCAGTGTTCAGGTCAACACATTTTCCAGCGAGTACAGCCGCGCTGCCGGGCTGCAAACCATGTTTACGACAAAATCCGGGACCGACCAGTTTCATGGTTCGGCTTCGGACTGGTTTAACTATCAGGGCATGTTCGCGAATCAGCACTTCGTGAGTTCGGGAACGAGCCCCTACAAACCTTTCCACTCGAACAATATGGACTTCGCCATTGGAGGCCCGATTGTTCCGCATCACAACAGTTTCTTTTACTTTGCGGTCGAGCCACTGCGCTCATCATCGAGCGCGGGCGGGTCGGCTACATTCGCGGCTCCAGAATTCATTTCGTTCGCAAAAACGAATTACCCGAACACGGTCGGCACCCACGTGCTCACTACATATCTGCCGTCCGGCATTGGGGGTGTGACTGTCCTCCAAACAGGACAGGACGTATTCGGGTCGGCTGCGGGTGGTTGCGGGACAACAGCCGGGCAGAACGGAGTGCCTTGCACATTGCCGGTGATCGACCAAGGCTCGTTCGGTGCAACGTCAATTCGGAATGGAACGCAGTATTTTGCTCGCATCGATCAGGGCTTCAAGAAAGACAGAATTTACGTCAGTCTTTTCCGGACGCTCTTGCTTACCGGCGCGCCGTCGCCCATGCCGCAATTCTCCGCGTTGAACAATACCTGGCAAGTCGCGGGACAAGCATCCTGGACGCACACTTTTTCGGCCACTACGCTGAATGACTTCACCGCCGGTTTGAGCAGAGTGGAAGGCGTTCTGGGAAGTGGCGCGAAAGACTACACCGTGCCGTCCATATCAGTAAACGGGATCAACGCGGATTCCGGCCAGGCCTACGGTGTCGGCTTCGCGCAGGGCGACTTCATTCAGCACAATTATCACTGGCGCGATGTCCTTACGCACGTACGAGGCACGCACACTTTGAAGTTCGGTTATGAAGGCTGGTACGGGGACGACGTTGAACCCTTCCAAGGTCCGTGGTCGCAGCCGAAATTTTCGTTCAACAATCTATTGACTCTGGCAAAGGATGCTCCCACAAACGAGAACGGCATCATGTACAACCCGGCAACCGGGCAACAGCAATTGTGGAATTGGGACGCGGCTTCCAGAACCTTCGGACTGTTTGTTGAAGACACCTGGAAGGCGAGAAGAAATCTCACCCTTACTTTGGGCCTGCGATATGACGACAGTGGCAACCCTTGGTCCAAGAGTGCAGCGACGGTGTTCGGAAATTTCTACCTCGGTACGGGCGACACCGAGCAACAGCAAGTAGCGAACGGCTACGCGAAAGCGACGCATAATGCTTTGCTGCACTCGGTTAATAACTTGTTCAGTCCGCGTGTTGGAGTCGCTTGGGATCCTTCGGGAAAGGGCGACTGGGTAGTGCGCGGTGGTTTTGGCGTGTACAACAACTGGCTGACTTCGGCGAATGTCCAGGAAGAATTCCGAGGGAGTCCGCCAGGCCTGGTCTTGCCTACCTTTTTTGCGGGAACGGCGACTCCCCCGATCTTTGTGCTCGGAACCGGCAGCAAACCGCCCTTTGGCTTCACATTTCCGACTTTCCAGGGCGGGCTTAATGCACAAGGCGGAGTTGTGGGTGCCAGTTTCTCCATCGGCGGGATTAATCCGTTGCTGAAATCGCCGAAGGCAAATGTCTGGTCGGCAAGCGTGGAACGAAAGATGGGCAGCTACTTTGCCGCAACCGTGGGTTATAACGGATCGCACTCCTACGATATTGTCGGCAACGGCAACTCGATCGGCAATGTCTCCTACGGAGTGAATATCAATGTTTTGCCGAACGATCTGATCATTCACAACAGCATCGCCCCGACTCGGCTGAACCCCAGTTTTGGGTCGATCGCTTACGCCGACAACAATCGCTATGGCAACTACAACGCCGTTTACTTCGATTTCAAAGGGCGCTTCTCACGCGGATACGTGGACGTTTCTTACACTCATTCGCGTTCTAAGGATGACGCGCTGGCCTATCCGACTCCGCTGAATCCGGGTCAATACTACGCACCCTCTGTTTTCGACGCCCCAAACCGCTTCTCGCTCAGCCTCAACTATTCACTGAAAGGGCTGAACGGCGGGAGAGGAGCCGTGGGTTATGTCACCGGTGGTTGGGGAATCAGTGGCACAAGCATTTTCCAGTCTGGGTATCCGTTGACGGCTGGCAACACCAACTCATACCAGCCTGTGTGTACTGCGGGCAACCCAAATCCTTGCCCATCGGCGGCGAATCCAGCCATTGGCTATGCGCCTGGGAGCGGAGATTACAACGCCGACGGGAATAATCTCGATTACCCGAATGCAAGCAGTTACAGCCAGTTGACAGATAATAAGGCTTGGCTCACGGGGGCCATTCCCAAGAGCGACTTCGCCATTCCCACGTTCGGTACGGGCGGCGGAGGCGAGAAGCCGATGCAGTTCCGTGGACCGAACTTCATCGAGACCAACGTCAATTTCTACAAGGACACAAGGATCACGGAACGCGTCAATTTCCAAGTCCGGTTCGAATTCTTTAACCTCTTCAACCGTGCAAACTACGCGTGGAACGGGACGACCGGAGTCGACACGAATTTTCCAGATGGAAATTTCGGCCGGGCGACGGCATCGCATGAGCCCCGATTCTGGCAACTGGGAGGCAAGATCTCCTTCTAGATCGGCAGCGAGTAGAATACGGCGGCTGGCACGCTTTCTCCGAGGCGAGCCGGCCGCTTGTTGTTTATTAAAGGGCACAAACTGTGGCGCCTCAATCTCAGGTGTGAGCAATGGATACGCCGCCGTCGGTTACCATGTCTCTATCACAGTTTCCAACTGCAGAAATCTGAATACCTTTGCGCGACATACCCGGCTGATGACGGAAATGCTGGTCATTCGAAAAGCGTTTGTCGTTCTCGTCCCTATCTTTTTGCTTTCCGTTGTGCTTGCTCAAACTGCGCAAGACCAGTTCGTCGCCATCGCTTCGGCTTTGCGAAACCAGCAATTTGACCAGGCGCTCGAATTGCTTCGGCCCGCACTGCAACGATCCCCCGGGAACGCCGTATTGTGGACGATGCAAGGTGTCGCTTATGCGGGACGAGGGGAAAAGAAACAAGCACTCTTATCGTTTCGCAGCGCGTTGAAAATATCTCCGAACAATATCCCTGCATTGCAGGGGGCCGCGCAAATCGAATACGAGGCTGGCAATGCCGCAGGGATTCCCCTGCTGCAGCGTCTTCTCCAGTTAAAACCCGGCGACCTTACTACGAATGCCATGCTGGCGGTGTTGGAATATCAGAATGGAGACTGCAAGTCTGCAGTTCAGCATTTCGCGGCAGCGGGCAGACTGTTCGAGTCGAAACCCGAAGGACTCCATGCCTATGCCACATGCCTGGTCAGACTCAAACGATTCGACGAAGCGGCGAGCGTTTTCGAAAAGGCGCTGGCTCTCAATCCTGATGATCGACGAGAGCGGCAGGTGCTGGCGTCCATCCAATTGATGGCTCAAAAGCCGCAAGATTCCCTTACTACTCTGGACCCCATGCTAGCGAGCGCGCCGGATGCCGCCACTCTGGACCTCGCGTCGGCGGCGTACGAAGACGCTCACGACACTGAGAAGGCGGTCGATAGTCTGCGACAGGCGATTTTGCTCGATCCACAAAACGTGAATCTTTATCTCGATTTTGCAGCGATCTCGGCGACACACCAATCATTTCAGGTTGGAATCAATGTGGTGAATGACGGCATTAACTTGCAGCCCAAGGCTGCGCCGCTCTACTTTGCGCGCGGGGTTCTCTACGTCCAATTGGCAGAATATGAAAAGGCCCAGGCGGATTTCGAAACTGCGTATGAACTCGATCCTAAGCAATCGTTGAGTGCTGCTGCCCAAGGATTGGCGGCGGTCGAAGAAAACGACCTTGACCATGCGCTGGCTAGTGTTCAGGAAAAGCTCGCAAGCAAGCCTAACGATCCAATCCTGCTTTATCTGGAGGCCGATGTTCTTACCCAAAAAGGCCCCGAGCCGGGAAGTCCGGAATTTCAAACCGCGATGCGTGCCGCGAGGAAGGCGGTCGCGCTGCGTCCAACGCTAGGAACCGCTCGCGGCGTTCTGGCGAAACTCTACTTGCAGTCTGGGCAATATTCGGAAGCGGCAGCGCAGTGCCGGAAAGCACTCGAGAGCGATCCCAAGGATCAGGCGGCGTTATATCATCTGATCCAGGCCTTGAGAAAAAGCGGGAAGAACAGTGAGATCCCACAGTTGCTGAAGCGGCTTGCGCTGCTCCGACAGGACGCAACCAGGGAAGAACGCGAGCAATATCGCTACAAACTGGTCGAAGGTGATGTACCTGCCAAATAGTGCACGATTCTCACAGCCAGCAGCCCGGCCGCCATCGCCGCGACTCCGCTCAAGGCGGTGGCACTCTCAAGATTTGAGCTGGACGTAGGTGCTGTAGCTTTCCTTGTCGATCGTCATGAACGGTCGCATCGTAATGCTTTTTCCGTCCACCGAGTTGGCCAACCAGTCTCCTGTGGTGTTGTTCGCGGCTTTCGCCTGCAGCAACGCATTGCGATCGAATGTTGGTTGCGAGTCAGACACCGCCATCAATACAAGCGGACCCTGCATCAACGCTACGACGTCAGGATGGTTCGCATCTACGGGCTCGAGCCGCAGAGGCATGGGCAGCTCAAGTTCTACGCGGTCTCCATCTTTCCAGCTATTCCGAATGCTGGCGAAGGTGCCCGGCTCAACTTCTCCGGCAACTCGCTTTCCGTTCACCATGAGAACGGGGCTGGGCGTCGCCCACGCCGGAATGCGAACGTATAGCGTGTACTCCTTCGGGGCCGATGCCGAAACATGAATCCGGATTTTGTTGTCGAAAGGATACTTGGTTTCCTGCTGCAAACCATACTTTGCGCCCTGGTCGCTCCAGTGCACGCTCGAAGGGGTGAATAGATTTACGTATACGCCATCGGCTGAGCGCAGATAGGTGCTGATGTGATAGTCCGCCGCCAGTTGCGGAAATGTTCCCGAACAGCAGGGCCATTTTTGTCCATACCAGACTTTCTTGCCGGTCGTGGCGTAGTCAGAATAGTAGAACGATGTCCCGTCCGCTTGGATCGGCCACGCGCCCAAGATGGTGTTGTAAAGAACGCGCTCCATACTGTCGCCGTAGCGCGCGTTTTTCGTGACACGCAGTAGATAGCGCGTGATCTTGAAGTGACCGTATGCTCCGCAGGGAGTCTCAAAGCTGGCGTGCGTCGTCGTCAGACTATTGCCTAGCTGACCCGTGCCCGGTTCTCCAAATGCCTCATTCGGCCCCCAGCCGCCCGTCGCAAAGCTTTGGGTGGTCTGCAGCATTTCAAAGCCGTTCTTCGCTGCGCGCAAATGCTTCTCGCTCCCGAGCGTGATGTAGGCCTGCATCGCAGAACTGAAAGCGTTGACATGACTATAGGCGTGTTCGAAGGGAAGTACGTTGTTGCCCTCGGAGAGAGGGTTGAAGTACGTGTCGTCCTCTAAGTAGCGCTGAGCCATATCGCGGTAAAGCGCCTTGCCACTGCGCTGATAGGCGAGGAACAGATTCTCGGGCAAAGTGTAGGTTTCGTCCCATGTGTAGGACGTGTCTTTATGCGGGCGGGCACGCATTTCAGCACGAGACAAGGCTTTCTCAGGCAGGTACGCCACGATTGCGCGTGTGAGCTTCTCATGGATGTCCATCGCCATTGGGTCATGGGCGAACTCGTGCGCGTCGATCAGGCCGCAAGAAAGCTTGTCGTAGGTATAAGCGGGAAGCCGGTAATCGACGAAGAACTTGGCTTTCGGATCGAGCGTCTCTCCGTAGCCTTTCACGAGGCGATTGACCTTGGCCCGCGTCGCTTCAGATCCTGTGACTGCGTAAGATCGGGCCAGCGCTGAAACGTACTGTCCAAAACTGTGGCCGGCAATGAATCCGTGGAAGTCATTTCCTTCGAGGCTGAATCCGGTAAGGTCGTACCAGCCGCCCATATCTTCGCCCGGTGCCGCCAAGCCGGCGACCTGCCGAAAGACTTTCAGCAAGCGATCGTCGTCGAGATTCAGAAAGCGGGCATGGTTTTCTTCGAACTGACGCTTCATCGGCCCGTCAAGCAGTTGGACATCGGAGTATGCAAAGGTTGTCAGCGGGGTGGAAACGGCCACGAGACTTTTTTCGGCGGGACCTGTTTCGGCGGCCGCCCAGACGGGAAGGACGCTTGCGGCATAGGCACCAGCCGCGGTGGCACTCGTCGCCTTCAGGAACGTTCTGCGATTTACTGGAGATGCCATAAATTGGTCCTCCCGATGTGAGAAATCGTTTACCAAAGAGCAGGCTATGAGGGTCGTTATCCTTTTGTCAAATGACTCGTCACATCGTTGCGTCGAGTGGACCTCAATTCGCAATCTCTTCCTGCAGCGCACCCTCGAGGTGCGACAGTTCACTTTGGCTCAACCGGAATTCGGCCGCGCCGATGATTCCCGCAACCTGTTGCACGTTGCGAAAACCCACGATCGCTCCGGTGACGGCCGGATGATTCAGAGTCCATGCGATCGCTACCTCGCCCGGAGTGCGACCGTGACGTCTGCCAACCTCCCGCAGATGCTCCACGACTCGCAGATTATGAGACAGGGCTGGCTCCTTAAACCCTGGCAGATTTCGGCGCCAATCTTCGGGCAGGAAATTCGCAACTCGTTCGCGGGTCATCGCGCCTGTGAGCAAACCCGCGTACATAGGCGAGTAGACGATCACGCCAATTTTCTGGCTCAGACAGAATGGCAAGATCACCCGCTCGATGTCGCGGCGCACGATTGCGTACGGCGGTTGCAGGGAGGTAATGGGAGCGATAGCCTGCGCCCGTTTCATTTGCTCGACGCTGAAGTTGGACACTCCAATCCAGCGAACCTTACCTTCTTCCTTCAATCGGGCTAACTCCGTCCAGCCTTCCTCGATGTCCCTGTCAGGCTCGGGCCAGTGGATCTGGTACAGATCGATTGCCTCAATTTTCAATCTGCGCAGGCTGTCTTCGCACTCGCGACGGACCGATTCCGCCTTCAGCGACGCTCCGACGTTGCGATCCTTATCCCAAACGCGTTCGCACTTCGTAAAAACGTACGGTCTCGGAGATCGGCCTCGAATCGCGCGTCCGACCATTTCCTCCGAATGCCCAAGTCCGTACAGCGCGGCGGTGTCGATCCAGTTCAGTCCGTGGTCGAGCGCCGCATGAATCGCGGGGATGGAGTCGCTATCATTTTGCGGTCCCATGCTGCCATTCCATCCTGCGCCGCCAATGGCCCATGCCCCAATTCCAATCGGAGTGATAGCTAGATCACTATTCCCTAGAAGTCGAGTTTCCATGATTTAAAAACCTCGGAAGCCGGAGACACATCACTATTTGTTTGCGGGATTGCCGCCCTCCAGCGCAACCTTAGGCCAACCATCGATCCATGCGATCGTCGAAATCTGGAGGTAGGCATGACCGGTCGTACTGTCGTATGCATGAAAGACAATGATGTCTTCGTCTTTCTGCTGCAACACGGACTCACCGCCCGGCCCGAACCAGCGATTGTTTCCGAGCAACAGCGCAGTGCCTCCGCCGTTCAGCATGGGCTTGCCATCCGTGTCGACATATGGCCCGGTAACCGAGCGCGAACGGCCGACCATCGTCTTGTAGTTGCTCTTGGTGCCGCGGCAGCAGAGATCGAATGAAACAAACAGATAGTAATAAACGCCGTGGTGGACAATGAACGGCGCTTCAATCGCCTGCCAGTTACCCGGAAGGCCGGGCGGATTAGGTGGAGGATTCTCAGGACGCTTGCGCCGGGCAAGCGAGTACAGTTTCGTATCTTCAGCGGACAACAGGCCCGTTTTGGCGTCAATGCGCCGCATCTTGATGCCATCCCAGAAACTTCCGAACGCGAGCCATGCTTGACCCTTTTCGTCGAGGATCAGGTTGGGATCGATAGCATTGAAGTCATCTTCTACGCGAGACTGAAACACCAGGCCGCGGTCGACCCAACGAAAATCTGGTCGGGAAGCATCCAAAGTTTTGTTGGTGAGCAGGGCGATACCCGACGTGTTCTTGCCGAATACTGAAAATGCATAATAGAGATGATATTCACCGTTGAAAAAAGAGACGTCGGGCGCCCACAGTTCCTTGGTGTCCGGGCTCTCTTTCTTGATCCAGTCTGGAATTTGCGCAAAGACGTAGCCACACTTTTGCCACTGATGCAGGTCTTGAGAGCAGCGGATGGGAATTTCCCCTTTTCGATCCGGCCCATTGCCCGTGCTGAACAAGTACCAGGTCGAGCCTTCTCGAATAATGGCAGGATCGTGAACGAATTGAACGTCCCCGCGTGTTTCCAGCACCTGCGGCGAAGTTTGTTGTTGGGACTGCGCAACCTGGAATAGAAGACCGACGAACAAAAGGCGAGCCAAGAAAAATCGGAGGGGCATCGACAGGAACCTTTCCCGGTGCGCAGTGCACGATCGTAAGACCGTCATTGTAGCAAACGCTTACTCGCCTTAGTGGAAGCAGTGGGCGTCACCCGGCTGGATCGCGAAGTCCAACCGGCGTTGCGTCTGATCTCTTACTACGTCTGATCTCTTACTAGAACACGTTACGAAGGCGCGGCCGATGTTTCCATTTCCGCCAGACGTCGTTCGAGAAATCTGCGCTCGCTCTCATTGGTGGCCAGCGTCAGGGCTCGCCGGTAGCTCTGCGCAGCTTCCGCCAGCGACCCGATTCGGCGCAACAGATCGGCACGGCAGGCGTGCAGCAAGTGATAGTTGTCGAGGTCGCCCGCCTCGGCAAGGGAATCGACAATCGCGAGCGCGGGGCGCGGCCCCTGTGCCATCGCGACCGCCACTGCGCGGTTCAGCGAGATAACGGGAGACGGTTGCAAACGCTCGAGCAGATCGTAGAGGCGTACGATTTGAGCCCAGTCCGTATCTTGGGTACTCGCGGCCCGGCAATGTTGCGCGGCGATCGCCGCCTGCACCGCATACGGTCCGAGTTCGCTGCGAAAAGCTTCGTCAACCAGCGGTAATGCCTCCGCAATCTGGCCATGATCCCAGCGGCTACGATCCTGGTCTTCAAGAATGACGAGATCGCCGGCCTCGTCGATGCGAGCACTCCGACGTGCATCGTGAAGCAGCATCAGGGCAACCAACGCGGTTACTTCTGTTGGAGGCTGCGATCCCATCAACGATCTCACCAAACGCCCCATGCGGATGGCCTCCGCGCACAAATCTGTCCTCACCAGCGGGCCGCCTCTGGTGGCCGCGTAGCCCTCGTTGAAGACGAGATAGATCACGGCGAGCACTGCGTCGAGTCGCTCAGCCAGATCTTTAGTGTCGGGCACAACATAGGGAATGGCCGCGTCGCGAATCTTGCGCTTTGCGCGTACCAACCGTTGCGCCATAGTTGTCGGCGGCACGAGAAACGCCCGCGCGATTTCGTCCGTCTCGAGCCCACAAAGAGTGCGGAGCGTCAGTGCCACTTGCGCATCGAGGGCAAGCGCCGGATGGCAGCAAGTGAATACCAACCGGAGCCGGTCGTCGGGAATCTCACTGGTGTCGTAATCGGGCTCTTCGGTGGTCCGGATGCTTTTGGCGTATGATTCCAGCTTTTCCTCGAACCGTGCCTTACGGCGAATGCGATCGATTGCCTTGTGCCGAGCCGTCTGAATGATCCAGGCGCGCGGGAATTCGGGAACTCCAGAGACGCGCCATTGATTCACAGCTGCTGTAAAGGCTTCCTGGGCGGCTTCTTCTGCCAGATCGAAGTCGCCGATCAGTCCGATCAGCGCAGCAACAATCCGCCCCCAATCGGAGCGGTAAACTGATTCCACGACTTCCGTGGCGTCCAGCGGCATACCCTGATTCTAGATTTTTTCGAGTCGAAGTGTCGATTCAGGCGCCGGCTGCTCGACTCACACATAGAGGTACAGACACAAACAGTAAGAGGAACCTTTATGCTCAAACTCAACTACTGGGCCATTGTCGTAGCAGCGTTTGCTGCGTTTGTGATGAGTTCGCTGTACTACAGTCCGCTTTTGCTGGGCAATGTATGGCGCGCCGTGGACCCTGGTCCCGCGGCCGGCGCGTCGCCATCGATAGGCAAAGTGGCTGCTGAGATTGCTCGGACTTTGGTCATCACCTATGTGCTTGCCCGCCTGATCGCTCTTTTGGGAAATGGAGGCTGGAAGGGCGCGGTTGGTCTGGCGCTATGGTTGTGGTTCGGTTTTTCGGCGATGATGTGGGTTGGCGCCATCATGTGGGAGAAGACCCCATGGCAAATCGCGGCCATCCATTCGGGAGATTGGTTAGTAAAAACACTCCTGATCACCGCCATTCTCGGCCTGTGGCCGGGACAAAGAGTTGTCGCGGCGCTTTAGAGTGTTAGGAATTTCTGGCTGGAATGTCTATTTGGACATTTGCCATTCGATCTACCAATGGAGGAGCGGGAATGAAATACATGTTGCTGATATACGCTGATGAGCAGGTGTGGACCGAGGCCGAGCGGGAGAAGTGTTATGGGGAGTCAACACAGTTGGCACATCAACTCAAGGCGAAGGGACAGTATCTGGCAGCCAATCCTCTGCAATCGGTAACGACGGCGACCAGCGTCCAGGTACGCGCTGGCAAACGGCTCGTGACCGATGGTCCCTTTGCGGAAACACGTGAGCAACTTGGCGGCTACTTCCTGATCGAAGCCCGGAACCTCGACGAGGCCATCGAAATTGCCGGACAGATTCCGGGCGCACGCAAGGGTACCGTTGAAATCCGCCCCCTAGTCGAGATTCCCGGCCTGCCAACACAGTAGTTGACAATCGGGACAGTATGCGAAAACGATGGGTTAAGGGAAAGATTCTGAGGAATGAAACAGGAGAACGACATGCAGAAAATCACGCCCTTCTTGTGGTTCGATGATAAAGCCGAAGAGGCTGCGCACTTCTACGTTTCGATCTTCAAGAACTCGAAGGTTGGCAGGGTTACGCGTTATGGCGAGGGCGCTCCAGGTCCGAAGGGAAAGGTAATGTCGGTCACCTTCGAACTGGACGGACAGGAATTCTATGCTCTTAACGGGGGCCCGGTATTTACCTTCACGCCCGCCATTTCCTTTTTTGTAAACTGCGAGACACAGCAAGAGGTGGACGAGTTGTGGCAAAAACTCTCCGCGGGCGGAGAAGAATCGAGATGCGGCTGGCTGAAAGACAAATATGGTCTGTCGTGGCAGATCATACCTTCGGCTCTAGGTAAAATGCTGCAGGATAAAGATCGCGAGAAAACAAAGCGGGTCATGGATGCAATGTTGCAGATGGGCAAAATCGAGATAAGCCGATTGCAGCAGGCATACGACAAGGGGTAGCTAGGGTGTGGGACGGGCGAGGGCGCCCGCCCCACGCAATGCGAAAAGCTCACTTCTTAGCGGTTGGCGGCAACACGCCGTTCGCGCGCAGATACATTGCGGCCGCGGCGTAGTGGTCGGCCCATGCACTCGCGACCACCAGGCTAAACCATGCACGCGTGACTTGTTTTCCGCCGAATCCTTCGGTCATTTCCCCAAGTTTCGAATCGTCCATCTTCCCCAGCGCCTCGGAGCAGAAATCGAATGAAGCCTTGAGCGCGGTGACGAGCTTGTCTTTTGGGTCCGTGTCCTTCACCGCCTCGACCTTGGGAGCCGGGACAGCCGTTGCCCTGCCGCACAGCAAGTAATTCGAGTCGACCATGTGGGTGACGAGATGGCCGAATGTCATCTGATCGGCGGTGGGTTTGTAGCTGAATTTATCGGCGGGCATGGCTTCGACGGCCGCGACTGTATTTTTCTGTCGGCCGGGCAGAATTTCTCTGAGGGCGCTGCTGACCGGGTTCTTCACTGGTTCTGTTGTTTGTGCCGTCGCTGCGGCGCCGAGTAGCAACAATGCAGGGATCAAAAGCGTTCTCTTCATTTCGTCCTCACTTGTTGGTGAATTGGTACGCGCGCTCTTAAGATTATTCCCAAGCTTTTCGGTTTCATAACATTTTTAGGCCTTCGAGTTGAAGGGCTTTTAACTGAACAACAACATAACAATTTGTGCCTTCACGGCAAGGGAATCACGAGAGTCGCGAGTTTCGAAGGGCCCTTACGGCTGGATTCCGGCCTGAGCCTTTTCGTGGGCGTCCAGCCGCTTGAGGTACGGAAAAAACGGGGACACTTCCAAAGGCATCTTCTCCGATGCCGACTGCAGGCGGACCGGTTGGACTTTAAGCATCTCGATTCGGTCCGACCAGGGATCGAGCCTGATTCTCGAACCCAACGGCAAAGCGGAAACCTGGTCCAGGCGATCCAACTGGAGATGCTTGGGAAGGTTGGCTAAGGCCGTCATTTGGCCGAGGTGACTAGTGGCGAAATCGTTGCTGAGGCGTCCGCGAAGCAGATTTGGCAGTTGGGTGGAGCGTGCTTGCAGAGCCTCCAGAAACAGTCCGGCATTGGCGAGTTGCCCTTTGTAGGGTGATTTAGAAAACAGCTCCAGGCCCTTTTTGTCGGCGTCGTCTTCCTCCGCCTGATTGAAACGGAAGTTGAGGTGAGCAAAGATTTCCAGATCCGAAAAGGGCGGCGTATGACCGGTCACGGACCCGACTCCGAGGGAATGGCGCAAAAGAATGTGGGCCAATTCGTGCGCCAGTACTGCGCCGAGAGTGGCCTCATCGGGCAGCACATCGAGCAGGCCGCGGCTGAGGACGATAGTTCGCCCGATCACGAATGACTCCAGTGGCGTTGTGAGGAGCACTCGGCAACGAACCCCGGCAACGTCGAGATCATTGCTCACCAGCAAATTATTGGTGACAGTTTCGAGGATCTGGTCAACTCCGCCATCCGGAGCCATGAGTCCAGCAACCTGCAGCCGCTCGACAATATTATCTTCGGGAGTATAGGTTCCTGTTCCGACAGTATTCGACGGACTTACGTCCTGGGAAGCTTCATGCCGCTTGGGATCAACCCATACCGGTGAGTCCGTCAGAGGCTTGGCAAATTCCCTGTGATCGCCCGCCTGTTGCAAGTCGTAGCCCCAAATGCGGGTCTGTGCTTTAAACCAGACGTTGTGGTTTGCAGGATCTTCGGATGTCGCCTCCTGGGTGTAGATGTATGCAGGCATCCACATAATGCCCAGAGTATTCAGTCGCCAACTATCGAAGTGATATGAACGCCGAGACAGCCGCTTTGAGGTATACGCCCCCGTGAAGCGCACGATGTTGAAGTTCTGATCTTCGACCCACATGCGGCCTACAAAGCCACGATTCTCAGTATTCTCAAGCGGCTTCACGTCTACAACTCCGCATCTGACTTCGCCAAGAACCTCCCAGCGGACAAACTCGAACGTGTAGTTTTGCCGATTGAGGCGCTCCAGATCAGGAAAGATCGGTAACGCGAAGCCGGCGGGGGTGAAAGGTAGCTGATTCTTACGCAGTTTCTTCTCCCACATCTCTTTCGGGTGCTCGCGGTCCGCAAAAGGAAGAGTGGCGGGCTCCTCGCCGGTCAAATCCAGACGGCTTAAGAAGTAGTCGTCGGTTTTTGGGGAGGTCGCGCCTGATTCGGGATCCGTCTTTTCTTCTACCTGAATGTATGTTTCGACGATTGGCTTGAAGTTGCGCATTAAAACAACCAGGCGACGTTCTTGCCGAATGGCCGAGTCGATGAGCAGATTGGAAGCGACAATGTTAGAAGCAGGACTGGAGGGCGCTGACGGGGTTGCAGTCGAAGCCGGACCCGCTGCCGGAGATGGATTAGCCTGCGTACCGGGAATACCCGGAGTGGCATTCTGAGCAGGGAGAGTGCCTACGACAAAGACGGCGAACAGCGTTCGGCCAAGCCACATGAATGTTCTCGGCGCAGGCATATCCGGAGTATTCTAAATCCTCAGGACGGTGTTTTCGAGCAAGGACTCTCAGAATTCCAGGCCTCACATCAAAGTCGCAGCTTCTCAGGCACGAGCCTTATCGATCATTGCGTTCCAGATGCCCTTTGATTTGAGAACCAGTTCAACCGCCTCCCGGACCGCGCCATGCCCGGCGAGGGCTTTTGTGGTGTAGTGCGCTACTTGTTTTACTTCGGGGACGGCATCGCCGACAGCAATGGCTAGGCCTGTCCGCCGCATTAAGGGTATATCGGGAAGGTCATCGCCAATAAACGCAACGGCCGAATCGGTAACCCCCGCTTTCCGTAAGATTTCTTCGTATGCCGGCATTTTTAGAGGCTGTTTCATGTAGATAAATTCCATCCTCATTTCATGGGCGCGGCGGAGGAGCGCCGTACTTTCGCGGCCGGTGATGCAACCGGTGCGCAGACCCGCGGTCTGGGCCAGGGTCAGGCCTTGTCCGTCGTGCGCGTCAAAGGTTTTGATTTCGAGGGCGGTGCCGTCGGCTTGTGAGAGCAGCGTAACGCTGCCGTCGGTCATTGTGCCGTCGACGTCCATCAGAAGCACTTTAATTTGCGCAGCACGTTTTCTCAGAGCAGCGGAGATTTTGGAAGAAGGGGCCAATCAAGCCTCCAGAAAAGAGGGAAAGTAAGAACAGAGTCTAGGACAGACTACCAAAGCCGCGGCTTTACAAGTGGCTCAACGCCGCAAAACGCGTCATCGTGTTTCTTGCGAAGTCTTGGAAATATCTGCGGCTGGGTTTACGGGGACTGCGGGTCTGACTCCACTTGCGGAGATCCCATAATGAGCGCCTGGTCACGTTCAAGAGAGCTTCGACGTAGATCCTGCGAGCGCGCCAAAGCCTTCTGCGCGGGTTCGGATTGGCCGAGTTTCCGATACGCCAGGTACATTTGATAATGAATGTTGCCATAATGGTCCAACGCGGCTGCCTTCTCCAGTCTCGGGATGGCATCGGCAAACTTTCCCATGCGCACGTATGCCGTTCCTAAAAGGCCGCTGGCTTCATTCAAATTCGGTTGCAGCCGGAGGGCCCGCTCGAGGTAGCGCACTGCCTTTTCATTCTCCCGGTCAAGCACATACAAGCGTCCCAGCAGATATAACGCTTTGGTCCGCGAGGAATCCAGCGCCACGGCCTTCTCCAACTCACGCTGCGCGTCTTCATCAGAGTGATTATCCAGATAGAATTCTCCCAATGCTTCGTGGAGTTCTGCCTCATCCGGACGCAACTGCAGGGCCGCCTTATACTCTTTGACCGCGTCGTCAAGATTCTGGCGAAGGGCAAAACCTTCAGCGCGCAGCTGATGAGTTCGCCAGGAGTCAGGAAAGGAATCTTCGAGTCGCGCGTAGGCCTCTGCTCCCAAGGCTTGATAGGTGCGCTCCAACCAGTAGCTGGCCTCGGCATTAAGGTTGGAGTCCCCATGAACGCGCGCAAACACGCCAGCTGCGCTCTCGTATTGCTTCAACGAGAAGTACGCTTTTCCCAGGAGAATCTGGCTAGAGCTGGTTCGAACCTGTGCCGTTTTTAGCGTGGCAATACAGCGAGAATAGAGATGGGTTTTACAGGGATCCGGATTGGTCTGCGTTGGTTTAGCGGCGCGAGACGCCCGTTGCCACTTCGAAAAATCGTCTTCGAAGGATTTCCAGGTGCTCTGGGTAGATGCGTTTTCATTCACGGAGGCATAAAGACCCGCCAACAGAAAATGCTTGGCTGGTCCGTCGGGCTCACTTAGCAAGTGCGAGATCGAGGCCTGCACGCTGTCTGTCGTGAGCTCGATCGAAGGAAACTCTGGGCGCAAATTCAAGAATTCAGGAGAGATTTCCCAGACTTTGGCTATGGAGGAGAGGGCCTCTGAAGGTTGGTCTTTGGCCAGTTGCAGGTTTGCCAAACCAAGCCACGCGAGTTCGTTTCGCGCATCAAGCTGAAGGTCGAGGCGAAATTCTTTCTCCGCTTCTTCCAGCTTTCCGGTATGCGAATAGGCTTCGCCGAGCAATGTATGTAGGCCGGATTGAAGAGGCGCAACAGCCAGGGCCTTTCGATACTCTTGGACTGCATCTTCCCCTCGGTTGCGCTGCAAGAGTATATCGCCCAGGAAACGATGTCCCCATGCCGACTCGGGATAAAGCCGAGCGCCCCTGTAGGCTAAACGAGCGGCCAAATCCAGGTATTCGTGTCCGAGTTTGAACCAAGCCCCGGCCTTATCGGAATCGAGGTCGGCGATCTTGCGGAACTCCACAGCCGCAGCCTGAAAGTTCTCCTGACTCAAGTAATACAAAGCCGCGGCCTCATGCGCGTCGCTATTGGCAGGATCGAGCCTCAGTGCGCGCTGCAGGAACGGAGATGCTCTTTCCGGCGAGCCAAGCTTGAGGTAATCCATTCCGACGACTACATTGAGGTTAATCAGGTTCGGTCTTTCGCGCAGAGCCTTATCTAAATGGCGGGCCGCCAAGTCATATTGGAGCAGGCCTTGGTAAGCGAGGCCAAGATTCACCTCAGCTTCGAGCAGGCTTGGATTCAGAGCCAGCACCTTCTTAAATTCTTCAGTGGCGCGAGCGAAATCGCCCCGTCTGAGTGCGGCTTGACCAGCGCGGAAAGAGGTTTCGATTTCTTGCTCGGACGATTGGCCAGTGGCGAATCCGGGCATTTTCAATGACAACATAAGAAGAACCAGAGCGGTTATCGTGACGTGAAGATATGTGGGCCAAACGGGCCTCAGCGCAGCAAGACTCAGACGAAAATTCGCAACGATGGGAATCAATCGAAGTTCCTTCGAGATTCTCATTGAACGCATGAAAAACGTTTTGGGCCCCACAGCTAAGAATACCAGCCAATGGATAGACAGGAAGGAGTGAAGAAATGTTGCGTCCGGGTGGAGAGCCCACCCGGACGCAACAGATGAGGAGGTTAGAAGGTTGTCCTCAGTGCAAACTGAATCACGCGTGGCAGATTGTACTGGCCGGTCACTTGGCCAAAAGACGAACCGCCACAGCAACTAGTGTTGGGTGGATTGAACTGCGTACGATTGAATAGGTTGAAGAACTCTCCTCGGAACTCCAAGCCTATTCGACCGTCCGGACCAAACTTCGTGTTCTTAAAAGCGGCGAAGTCAAAGTTCTTGACTCCGTCTGAACGTATGTTTGGCTCGGTACGCGAATCGGTGCCATAGTTGAAGACGTTTGGGTCCCCGTTCGTGAATACGGAAGTATCGAACCAGTGATCTAACTTCTGTTGTTTGGAACCGGAAGTGAGGTGCGACAGGGCGGTTCTCGTCGGGCGAGAACAGCCGACGTTGGGAATGCCCGAATTGCTCAGCGCCCCAGGGCAGCCCCCAATAATAATCGGGAAGCCCCTCTGGAAGGTGATGATGGTATTGATTCCCCATCCGCTGATCACTTTGTCGGCAACTCCATCTACGCCGCTGGCAAACCTTTTTCCGCGTCCCATGGGCAGGTCCATAATGGCGCCCACAACCAGTCGCTGCGGGACGTCGAAGCCATCCAGGCTGCGCTCACCTCGCAGGTTATAGGCATTGGCATCGTTCCAACTGGGAGCGGCGGCCTCTAGCCAATTGATTTCCGAGTTGGTGTTGTCGATCAGTTTCGAGATGGTATAGCTGGCAAGCACTTGAGCGCCTGCTGCGAACCGCTTCTGCACCTTCAATTGCATCGAGTGATAAATCGAATCGCGGTCGTCCGGCTCGGCAAGTGAGAAGTTATCGAACTGCGGGAACGGCAATAGCAACTGGGCTGCCTTGACCGTCGAATTTGTTCCCACACCACCAGATTGCACGGGTCCGGTACAACCTGTGCAATTCCCGGCGAATGGATTCGCGACCAGTTTAGTCAGGTTCGCCACATCCGTAGCATTTTTGGGCAGAAACTGCGGTTGCAATTGGTCGATCGTCTGATCGTGCATGGGCAAATGCGTACCCTTGGATCCGGCATAAGCTACGTCCACCAGCAGCTCCCCAGGGAATTGGCGCTGAATATCCAGGTTCCACTGCTGGGCATATGGGGCCGGATTGTTGGACGCGGCCGCTTCGTTGCCGTTTCCTTGCACATCGATGAGCCCCTGGTTTCTGCCGAAAGGAGGCGTGACTCCCGAGCCCGGAAACGGATTGAACAGAGTAGCCTTCGGGGTAACTCCGTCGGCTTCAGCCGTCAGCCACGGCGTAGTAAACGAGTTAATAAACAAGTTGTGGGGCGCATCATTCCACCGCACGTCCACTGGTAGGAAAAACATTCCGTAGCCGGCTCGGACCACCGTATTCTGGTCCAATTGGTAGGAAACCCCAACGCGGGGGCTCACGTGGTTCCAGGAAGGAAACGCGCTGCGGCTCGAATGCCGGCCTGAGCTCACCAGGTCAAAGCCGCCCTTTAAGTTGGGGAACGAGCCGGTCAGGGCCGGATCGAGCGCCAACAATGGGCTGGTTTCTCTCGGGTTGACAGCGACAATGCGGTTGGACCGCTCGGTCCAATCTCCCTGTAGATCGACGCGAGCGCCAAGATTCAGTGTGATCTTTCTCGTGAGCTGAAGGGTGTCGCCGGCATAGAACGCGTAGTAAAGATTCTGATCGGCCGTTCTGGCCGGCTCAGTGACGCTGCCACTGTCTCCATACCCGAGCAGGAAGGAGGCAAAGCCATTTCCCCCAGCCGCTGCAGCCGCGCCCGCGGTTCCGTTGGTCGCGTTTTGCGGATTTGCAGCCGTCATCTTGGCATTGAGCTGAAACAAGCCCGCAGGATCGTTGCTCTGGTAATAATTGTTACGGAGAACGCGAAATTCTGCGCCGGCTTTGAGTGTGTGCCTCCCCATAATCCTGGATAGCACCGGAGCGAAGCTGTAGGTGTCGTCATAAGCGCCGATGCCGCTGCCGGTACCTTGAGCGCACCAACCGCCACCCCAGCGGTTGTCTCCAGGTGTCTGCGAGACGCATACCTGTGGAATATGGGTGTAGGTAAACTCGGGGGTTAAGGCCTTCCAGTTCGGACCAAACTTCGACAAGTCGATGCCCTGGCTCAGAGGCGTGCGTAGGTAGACGTAACGCGTGTAGCCAAGGTGCAAGTCCAGGATCGTCTTGGTTGACAATGCGAGTGTGTCGCCCAGGGAAACCTGTTTAGCGGTGGTGGTTTCCGTGCAGCGGTCGGTGCAGATTTGGCTAAACGGATTATCGGGAAGCGACAAAATATGAGAATACGTGAAGCGTCCGTAAATCCTTTGCTTCGAACTCAGGTTGTAGTCAACCCGCCCATTGTATTGATTCACGGCACCGCCGCTACTGAAACTGGTCGCGAAGTTACCCGCGGTACTGCCCGCCAGGTTAGGTTCCGGGAAGTAAGACAGAAGGGCTTGCGCGGTGGGGTCAATTCGGCCCGCAGGAATCTTGTTGCCGGTAAAAGCAGTTCTGCAAGTAGCCGCGGCCGAGGTGCAGCCAGCGCTCGTCAATGGATCATAAATCGTGAGCACTGAGGATGTGCCGCTTGAGCCAAGTTGTGAAAAGTCTCCGGTGCGCTCGAGGTCCGTAGGAACCCAGCTTGTGAAAGTGTTTCCCTTTCGCAGCCGAAAGCCCTCATAACTAAAGAAGAAGAACAACTTGTCGTGAACAATGGGCCCTCCGATGTTGGCTCCAAATTGGTTCTGGGTAAAGGCAGAACGCTTGAGCCCTTCTCGGTTAGCGAAGAAATCATTCGCATTCAGAACCTTATTGCGCAAAAACTCGTAAGCTGAACCATGGAAACGGTTCGTGCCCGATTTCGTGGAAAGGTTGATGACTCCACCGGCAAACCGGCCGTATTCCGGGCCCAGGTTATTGGTCTGGACCTTGAATTCCTGGATGGCGTCTTGCGTCGGGATAACGGTGACTACATTCAGGTACGCGCCATTGGTAGGCACACCGTCGATCAAAATCTGGCTTTGACCAGCCATGCCTCCGCCAACCTGAAAATCTCCAAGAGCGAAAGGATTCGCGCCGACCGGGTTGCTCGTCGAGGAGTTCCCCGCTGAGGGCTGGCCCTGCGGCACTACGCCCGGCACTAATTGCACCAAGGCTAGCGGGTTGCGCCCGTTTAGCGGCATATCCGTGACAGATCGTTGTTCGATGACTTGCCCCAGCGAATTTGTTTCCGGCTGCAGCAGAGGCGGCGCGCCGGTTACCTCGACCGTCTCCGTTTGCGCTCCCACTTGCAAGGTAATGTCGACCTTAAGGCCGCTTTCGATCTCCACGTTGATCGGTTCACGCACGAACTTTTTAAATCCGCTCTTCTCGGCTTCAATTTTGTAGCGGCCCGGCAAAATGTTTACAAACGAATAGTTGCCTGACGCGTCCGTTACCATGTCGTGTTTTTCGTTCTTGTCCAGATTGGTCAACGTCACGGTCGTGTTGCCGATGGCAGCGCCGCTGCTATCGGTGACAGTTCCGGCTATGGTTCCGTACACGTTTTGACCCCACACGGCCGTAGGCGTGAGCGCAAAAATGAGAACCGCCGCTAGAAGGACCCCAAGCTTCCAGTTACGCATTACCTTCCCTCCTTGTTTACCGGAACTAACGTTTTTTGGTATCGTTACCATGGGGCGGATATATAAGTGCTATGCATGAGCGTTGTCAAGAAAAAATCTACCGAAAAACGATTTTCCAAACACTTCCAGGTAACGTAAACGATTACGTTCCCGACCGCGGGTCTTAAAAGGGGGAGAAATGCCAAGAAGAAGGTCGACGAGTCCAACGCTTGCCGACGTGGCGCGAGCCTGTGGAGTGGGGACCATGACTGTCTCCCGCGTGGTGAACGGAGCTGACCTCGTCAGTGCGAGGACCGCAGCCCGCGTTCGAGCTGTGATCAAGAGGCTCGGATACGAACCCAATGAAGCCGCCCGCATTCTCAAAGGTCATTCCGCGCGGACCGTCGGATTTATCCTACCGGACTTGGCAGACCCTTTCTTTTCCACATGTGCTCATGCTGTACAGCAGGCGGCCGCAAAACACGGCTATATGACACTGCTTTTGGCTTCCGAGCGTGACTCCGACCGCGAGGCTTCGGCACTGGCGATGATGAACGCCAGGAACGTCGCGGGAATTTTGATTGTTCCAACAAGTCAGAACAGCATTTCGCAGTTGCAACAACTTCAGGCGCGCGGGATCCCGGTGGTGATGCTGGATCGCATTTTCCCTGGAATGCAGGCGGGCGAAGTGATGGTCGAAAATGAAAAGGGCGCGCAGATGGCAGTGAGACATCTGCTGGAACACGGACATCGATCGATTCTTTGTGTCGCCTACGATAGCCAGTTCAACTCCATCACTCAACGAATGAGCGGATACGAAAAGACGATGACGCAAGCGGGCCTGAAGCCCGAGTTCGTCCTGGTTGACGATGTGTCTGCAGTGAGTAATAAAGTTCTGCAGAGGCTTCGCGCACCGAAACCGCCAAGCGCCCTGTTCACGCTCAATAACGTTGCTACCATCCAGGTTTTGCAAGCTCTGCAGCAGGAAAGGATCGATGTGCCGCAGGATCTTGCCATCATCGGATTTGATGACTTCGAACTCGCTGCTTTGCTTGCGGTGCCGATTACGACCGTCCGTCAGCCGGCAGCCCAATTGGGACAGAGCGCAACCCACCTGTTACTGGATTGGATTCGGCGTCCACGCGGCCCAGAAACGCGTTCCCTCCAGGCACAAGTTATTCTCCCCACGGAACTCATCATCCGCAGATCCTGCGGATGCCAGCCTGCGCCGCGAGTCGAACAGGAACAAATTACCGGGATCGCAGCTCGCGACTGATTCTTTAGCTTTTGGACCAGCCGTGGTTGGCGATTGGCCCGACGCCTTCCTTGATCGTAACGAGCTGATTGGCGGGCAACCGCTTGAAAGCCTCATGCACCCCGCTCGGCCAATAGACATCGATGTCAACGGTTGAGGAGCTTCCCAAACCGAAATGCAAACGGGGATCGTTGCAGGAAAAGAAGCTTGATTGGCTCAACACCGCTTGCGCCTGGGTTTTGCCGCCGTAATGAACCAAAACTCTGGCTCCAATGGCGCTGCGATTGGACTTCACGCCCTCCAATTTCACCTTGATCCAGTTCGTCTTGCCACTGATGTCGTTGCGCAGCAGCGAAGGAGGCTCGTTGAGATTGATGATTAGTACGTCGATATCACCGTCGTTGTCGAAGTCGCCAAATGCGCATCCCCGACTGCAATGGAGCGCCGCTACTCCTGGGCCCGCTTCCTGGATGAGTTCTTCGAACACGCCTTCGCCAAGATTCCGAAAAACAGCGCGCGGAGTTTTGTTGGGATATTGTGGCAAGCTTCGTTCCACTTGCGGGTAAACGTGGCCGGTAACCATGAAGATGTCGGGAAGACCGTCGTTGTCCAGATCGACAATGCCCGCACCCCAACAAATATATCTGGTTTCTACCCCAATGCGAGACACTCCGGTAGCGTCATCGAAATTACCCTTCCCATCGTTGTGGTAGAGGATGTTGGTGTCATCCAGGAAATGCGTTTTGAAAAGGTCGAGATGTCCGTCCAGATCGTAGTCGCCGACGCCGACACCCATGCCCGCCTGCTCCATGCCATCCTCGCTGAGGGCTACGCCTCGCAACACTCCCTCTTCCCGAAATGTTCCATTCCGATTATTAATGAACAACAGACTGGGAGTGGAATCAGAGGCGACATAGATGTCCTGCCAACCATCCTCATCGAAATCAGCGGCGATCACAGTCAACCCGTAGGTTGGCGGAGCTTTATGAATGCCTGCTTCACGGGTAACGTCGGTGAAGGTTCCATTACCATTATTTCGATACAGAGAATGTTGGCCGGTCCCAAGGCCGCGAGGACCGCATTCGACGGGGACTCCTTTCCAGCGGCAATAGGGATTTTGGCCGGGAACACCCGCAGTTTCGAACGAGAAGCGGACATAGTTCGAAACGAACAGATCGAGATGTCCGTCGCGGTTATAGTCCACGAAGGAGCAGCCGGCGCCGAACCTTACTTGATCGCTCCACAGCCCGGCTTCTTTAGTGACTTCAGTGAAGGTTCCGTTGCCGTTGTTGCGGTACAGCATGTTCTGCCCGTATGTGGTGAAAAAAATATCGTCAAAGCCGTCATTGTTATAGTCTCCGACGCACACTCCGCCGGCCCACCCCAGCGAGTGCAAACCAGCTTTTTCTGTAACGTCGGTAAATGTGCCGTCCCGGTTATTTTTGTACAGTCGATTGGTGGTGCCCGCGGGAACTGCTTGCAGACGAGTACCGGAAAGCACAAACAAATCCATCCATCCATCGTTGTCGTAATCGATGAAGGCGCAGCCGCATCCAGCGGATTCGACAATGTAATTCTTGGTTTCTTCGTCGCCGTAAATCACTGGCGCGCGCAGACCCGCTTCGGTGGCAATGTCGACGAAGTGCGCGTTGAACGGACGACCGGAGGGCGCAGCTCTGGGCGCGGGTTTAGCGGTATGGCCTCCCATACCCTGCTGCGCGAGCAAGCGATTCGCGGGAAGTGACAGCGCGGCCCCTACCCCAAGTCGGACAAAGCTACGACGGCTGAAATTCATGTCCCGATGTTCTAATGCGTTTCACTTTCGCGAATCCATCATGTTAGCATGACGCCCCATTGAGCTCGCGTTCTCGGCTAACTCACTTTTCGATAAAAACAGACTCATGCGGAGCTTCTCATGCGGACTTTAAGAATCCTCACCGGCGCTGTTCTCTGCGTCATATTTGCCTCAATTCCTACGAACGCTCAATCAGCCGCCGCAAAACAAAGCATCCAATTGGACTCAGGCTGGGAATTTCGTCAAATCCCCGACTCCTCCGTCGCCGCCGAAACGACGTGGCGCCCAGCGCAGGTTCCCGGAGATGTGCACCTGGACTTGCTGCGAAATAAGCTGATCCCGGATCCCTTTTATCGCGACAACGAAGCCAAGCTCCAGTGGATTGAGGATGCCAGTTGGGAGTACCGCAACGCCGTTCAGGTTGCGCCCGCTTTGCTCAACCACAAGAATGTTGACGTCGTTTTTGACGGTTTGGACGCGTACGCGGAAGTCTATCTCAACGATCGGTTGATTCTTACTGCTGACAACATGTTCCGCGAGTGGCGCGTGCCCGTGAAGTCCTACCTGCACTCCGGGGCCAACCAGCTTCGCATCGTGTTTCCCTCTCCCATTACGGCGGCGGCCAAAGTGGCCGTCACTGACAAGTGGAGGCTTCAAACACACACAGAGGAAAAAACTTACATTCGCAAAGCGACCTACGAATATGGATGGGACTGGGGGCCGCGTTTCGTCACCAGCGGCATTTGGCGTCCCGCGAAGCTCGAGGCATGGAACGATGCCCGCGTCTCGAACCTCCACATTGCCCAGCGCGACGTGACCGCGAAAGTGGCCCATTTGACTGCTCAGGTCGAAATCACCGCGGCCAGCGACGCCGCCGGCAAACTCACGCTCGACTATTCTCACAAGGGCCGCAAAGCCGAAGTCTCACAAGATGTCGATGTGCATCCTGGCATCAATCACTTCGATCTCCCATTGCAAATCGACAGTCCCGAACTCTGGTATCCCATCGGATACGGCTCGCAGCCGCGCTATGAATTCAATGTCCACCTGCGAATCGGCAAAGCCGATGAAGACAATGCATCCATCCGCACTGGCCTGCGATCGATCGTCCTGCGCCGCGATCTCGACCAGTGGGGCCGCTCGTTTGAGTTTGTCATCAACGGTATTCCTGTGTTCGGCAAGGGCGCCGACGTGATTCCATTCGACAGCTTCCCCAACCGAGTCACGACCGCGCAATATCGGCGGATTCTAGAGTCCGCCCGCGACGCCAATATGAACATGGTTCGCCACTGGGGCGGAGGCTACTACGAAACCGACGAGTTCTACGACATTTGCGACGAACTCGGAATCATGGTCTGGCAGGATTTCATGTTCGGCAACGATTGGCAGCCCGGCACCTATGCGTGGAAGCAGAACGTTGAGCAAGAAGCCGAATACCAGGTTCGCCGATTGCGCGATCATCCCAGCATCATCATCTTTTGCGGCAATAACGAGACCGAAGAAGCGTTTCATTGGAATGGCCGTGACACTCTTACTCCGCAAGCCCGAATGCAGATGTGGCAGGACTACCTCACCGTTTTCACCGGCATCCTGGATCGAACCGTGAATCGCCTTGTCCCTGAAACGCCTTACTGGCCCAGTTCTCCAAGCTCCGACTACGAAGAGACCTCGCCAGCGTTCCAGTCCGGCGATTTTCACGATTGGAGCGTCTGGCACGGCCGCGTTCCCTTCAGCGAATATGAAAAACACTTCCCCCGCTTCATGACCGAGTACGGCTTCCAATCCTTCCCGGAAATGTCTTCTGTCAGCGCCTTCACCATTCCCGAAGATCGCGCCAGCATCTTCACCCCGGTTATGCTTGCCCACCAGAAGAACAATGAGGGGAACTCGATCATTCACGACTACATGCTGAAGTACTATTCCGAGCCCAAGGACTTCGCATCGTTCCTCTACGCCAGCCAGGTGCTGCAGGCCGAAGGAATCAAGATCGGCGCGGAACATCTTCGCCGCAACCGGCCGCGGACGATGGGCTCCATTTTCTGGCAACTGAATGACTGTTGGCCGGTCGCCTCCTGGTCCAGCATCGACTACTACGGACGCTGGAAGGCGCTGCAATACTATGCGCGGCGTTTCTACGCGCCACTGCTGGTCTCGCCGCACCTGGAGGATGGTAGCTTCAACGTTTACGTCATCTCCGATAAAACTGCGCCCACGACCGGGCAGCTTCGCGTGCGCGTGATGACACTCGCGGGTGCCACGGTCAGCGACAACACTCAGAATGTCCAGATTCCGGAACTCTCCAGTAAGGTTTACCTGCAACGTCCGCTCTCGGAATTCACAAATGCCAACAGCCTTGATTCCGCCACAATTTTCGCGGTTACCGACCTGCTTGTGGATGGGAAAGTCGTGTCAAGCAATATTCTGTATTTCGTCCCTGCGAAGCAGATTCGTTTGCCGGAGCCGGGGATCGCTACCGAACTGAGCTCTGATGGCACGTCTTATCGCCTCCGGCTCACGTCCAAGGTGTTAGCCCGCAGCGTCTACGTGTCGTTCGGAGACAGCGACGCACAAGTCTCCGACAATTACTTCGACCTGATCCCAGGTCAGCCCGTTAATATTGCGATTCACAGCAAGGTGGGCGAGGATCAACTCCGGCAGGCGCTGAAGGTGATATCACTAGCCGAAGCCTTCGCGCCACCCAACGCAATGCCCCAGAACTGATTGTGATCCAATCGTCTGTCGAAGGAAACCATTGCAATGAATGTTCTGGTTTTGAACTCGGGAAGTTCCAGTCTGAAGTTTCAAGTGATTGCGACCGATCTTGAGCGAATCAAGCAACACAAGGAAGATCGCATCTGCCGGGGCGAGATTGAGGGCATCGGCGGCGAGGCGATCATCCGCATGCGATACCGTGAGCAGCCGAGTCGCACCCTTACCGCTTCATTGCGAGATATTGGATCGACGCTGGACTATCTTGTTCGCTACATCGCATCCGATCGGTCGGGGGTCACTGAAATCAAGAGCACTGCGGACGTGAATGCCGTGGGACATCGCGTGGTGCATGGCGGAGAACAGTTCACAGAATCAGCTCTCATCAATGACGAGGTGCTGAAGGGGATCGAGGACTGCATCGATCTGGCACCGCTGCACAATCCCAACAACATTCAATGCATTCTGGCCGCTCGCGAACTCTTCGGCAAAGATGTCCCGCAGGTGGCCGTGTTTGATACCTCGTTCCATCATTCGCTTCCCGCGCAGGCCTATCTGTATGCGGTTCCCTATCATCTTTATCGGCGGCACCGCATACGTCGCTACGGATTTCACGGGACCTCCCATCGCTACGTCGCATTCCGTTATCGCGCCCTGCGGGCACTTACGCGGGAGCAAACCAACATAATCACGCTACATCTCGGGAATGGCTGCTCGGCGGCCGCCATCAAGGGAGGACTGTCTGTCGATACTTCCATGGGAATGACGCCTCTGGAAGGTCTCGTCATGGGCACGCGGTCCGGCGATCTTGATCCTGCGATTGTCGGACTGATCGGGCGAAAAGAGGGGCTGTCGTCATCAGAGGTAGATACACTGCTGAACACTCAGTCCGGATTGCTCGGCATTTCCGGGCTGACGAATGACATGCGCGAACTGCAAGAGGAACTGAAAGATCACGACGACCGCCGGGTCCGGCTAGCCATCGAAATTTTCTGCTACCGCGCGCGGAAATATATTGGCGCTTTCCTGGCTTCGATGGGCGGAGCGGATGCCGTCGTTTTCACCGGCGGCATTGGTGAAAACTCTCCCGATGTCCGAGCCCGGATTTGCGCAGGCCTGGAATGGGCCGGGCTTCGTCTCGACACTGCGAAAAATCAGGAGACCATCGGACGCGAAAGCCAGATTTGCACCGACGACTCCAAATTGCTGGCCTACGGATCCCGACCGATGAGGAACTCTTGATCGCTCGCGACACAGTTCGAGTCATTCTGGGCGAGCCGCACCCGTCATAAACATCTCCCGCGCTAATACGGCCAAACCCAGTCTGCCGCTTCAGGCTTGTCGATGCCGTATTGGTGCGCGTAAGTCCGGCATTCGATTTGCTGGTTCAGAAATCTTTCTTTCGCGTGCCCGCCAATCTTCTGCAACTTGGGCACGCGGTTGACGACGTCCATCGCGAGGCTGAACCGGTCGATGTTGTTATCAATCGCCAATTCCAAGGGCGTGTTGATGCTGCCTTTTTCCTTGTAACCGCGAACGTGAATGTTGCTATGGTTCGTACGGCGATAGGCCAGCCGATGGATGAGCTGCGGATAGCCGTGAAAATTAAACATAACCGGCTTATCCACCGTGAATAGCGAGTCGAAATCCCAATCGGAAAGTCCGTGCGGATGCTCGCTTGTCGGCTGCAATTTGAATAGATCAACCACATTAACAAACCGGATCTTAAGGTCCGGAAATTCCTTGCGCAGCAGCGCAGTCGCAGCCAGCGCCTCCTGCGTGGGAATGTCACCGGCAGAAGCCATCACAAAGTCCGGTTCGCCGCCCTCGTCATTGCTGGCCCAATCCCATATGCCAATGCCTTTGGTGCAATGAATGATCGCCTTCTCCATACTCAGATATTGCAAGTGCTTTTGCTTATCGCACACGATCACATTCACATAGTTCTGGCTCCGCAGACAGTGATCGGCGACCGAGAGCAAGCAATTAATATCCGGAGGAAGGTAAATACGAGTAACATTCGCACTTTTGTTGACGACCACATCCAGAAAGCCCGGATCCTGATGGGTGAAACCGTTGTGATCCTGTCGCCACACGGTGGAAGTGATGAGCAGATTCAACGACGCAATGGCCTCACGCCAGGACAGGTGATTGCTCATCTCCAACCACTTGGCATGCTGGTTGAACATGGAGTCGATGATATGCACGAACGATTCGTAGGACGACAGGAACCCATGACGTCCGGTCAAGAGATAGCCTTCCAGCATTCCCTCCATGGTGTGCTCGCTAAGCATCTCCATGACGCGGCCGTCGGTGGCGAGCTGGCCTCCGTCGCTATCCTCGGGAAAGAATTCCTCGATCCAGAATTTCTTGGTCACAGCATAGATCTCGTCGAGCTTGTTTGAAGTAGTCTCGTCGGGACCGAACACCCGGAAATTGTTCATGTTCAGCTTCATCACGTCGCGCAGAAATGCTCCGAGCGGACGCGTATTCTCGACCAGATCTCGTCCCGGCTTTCCGGACTTATCCGCATAATTGCGAAAATCCGGCAGCCGCAGTGCCTTCTTTAAGCGTCCACCGTTGGCATGCGGGTTCGCACTCATTCGACGTGTCCCGGACGGCATCAAATCGCGGAACGTGATCGCCAACTTGCCTTTGCTATCGAAGAACGGTTCGGGTTTCAGCGAGTGCATCCAGCTCTCGAGCACACGAAGTTGTTCGGGATCTTTCTTCACGTTGGGCAGGGGCACTTGATGCGCCCGCCAAAAACCTTCGAGGAAATGGCCTTCGACTTCGCGCGGCGCGGTCCAACCCTTCGGTGAACGCAGCACGATCATGGGCCAGCGAGGCCGGCTCACCGCCCCCTGTTTTCGCGCGGACTGCTGATGTTGACGAATCTCAGAAATGCAATGCTCCGTCGTTGCCGCCATGGCCTGATGCATTTCGTCGACGTCAGAGCCTTCTACGAAATAGGGAGTCCAGCCGTAACCGCGGAGGAGATTCTCCAATTCTTCATGCGAGATGCGCGCAGGCAGCGTGGGATTGTCGATCTTGTAGCCGTTCAAGTGCAGTATGGGCAAAACAGCGCCATCACGTGCAGGATTCAGGAACTTGTTAATGTGCCACGAAGTTGCTAAAGGACCGGTTTCCGATTCGCCGTCTCCTACGACGGCGGCCACGATCAGTTCAGGATTGTCGAAGGCGGCGCCGCACGCATGCGACAGCACATAGCCGAGTTCTCCGCCTTCATGGATAGATCCCGGCGTCTCAGGTGTGCAGTGACTGCCAATCCCGCCGGGGAAACTGAACTGCCGGAAGAATTCCTGCAAACCTTCAACATCCTGACTCTTTTCCGGATAGATCTCTGAGTAGGTGCCTTCAAGGTATGTGGGGCCAAGGACGCCCGGTGCTCCGTGCCCGGGCCCGGCGAGAAGAATCATATTGAGGTCGTATTTTCGGATCAGTCGGCTCAGATGCACATAGACGAATGACAATCCGGGACTCGATCCCCAGTGGCCAAGCAATCGGTTCTTGATTTGTTCCGGCCGGAGCGGTTCTGTAAGCAACGGATTTTCCTGCAGGTAAATCATGCCCAGGCTGAGGTAATTGCAGGCGCGCCAGTACGTTTCTATTTTGCGCAGTTCTTCAGCGCTAAGAGGGTGACCCTTTACCGTGGACCGAGTAGGACCGTATGGACTGATGTCAAGGATTTCGGCTGGAAGAGTAGCGTCGATCGTGCTCATGGGTAACTCCTTCTCGATAGGCTATGCCCTCAGGTCCTTCAGTGACAACTGCCTCTCTGTGAATTGTTATCGGAGCCCGCTTGTTGATTCGCTCCGACCACGGGAATATTTCCGGAAAAGCTAAGTTGTATTCACAGAAAGCGTTCAATGGGCAAGAACCGCGGTGAGATACAAACGTGAATGCTCGATCCAAAAACGGTGATCTTGGCTGTTCAAAGGGCAAGACCAGAATTGTTTTAAGTTGGCAATGCAGTTGGCAATAGCTGCGGATTCTGTCAAACGCCAATTTTGATGATTTGCAGGCTCTCCCTCTGCTGTCCTGAGCAGGCGTTGTATCCGAACCTGGTTGCAACGCCTGCATTTTTGGTTACACGGTTTGAGTCAAATAAAAGGAGCTCGTATGTTGGAAGGACTGTTTCAACCGACGCATCTGTTGCTCATTTTTGGAATTGCCCTACTCGTTTTCGGACCCAAGAAACTTCCAGAACTCGGGAAGGGAATAGGTGACGGCATCCGGGGCTTCAAGTCAGCGATGAGCGCAGATGAAGATAAGTCGGTCGTCAAAACACCTGCGCCCGCCGGCGATCACGTCGCATCCAAGGAGTAAGTCGGAAGCCTATTCTGGCCGGAGATTCTGGCCGAAGATACAATTGAAATATGTCGGAAGAAATTCCTGTTGCGTGTTGTTTGTCGGACTCCGAGCTGCGAATTCGGGAAGTAACCCTACTTGCTCAGTTCAAGGCAGCGGTGATCGAAAGCGAAGAACTGGACAATGGCTTCCTATTCCGCGTCCGCGGGGATAACAAATCAGTTGCTCTCGTTACAGAATTGATCATGGCAGAGCGGGAGTGTTGTCCGTTCCTGAAGTTTGAACTGATTCTTGAGCCAGCCATGGGGCCGATCAGCGTATGCATGACCGGGCCGGCGGGCACCAAGGAATTTCTCAAATCAATCCTCACCTAGCGCCTATCTTCCTTCACAAAAGTTTACAATCAACCACGTAAACTCTGTCTAAGCCACAAAAGATTGCCGGCATCCGCACGCTCGCTGGTATGATTACGGGCGATCAAACACAGATGGGTCTCTTTCGAAAACCGAAGCCTCGCGGACAATCATTTCTCAATTTCTTAGTCGGACAACGGAGGATGCATTGACAGACTCGTGCCGCAACTCGCTTAATCGTCGAGAATTTATCCAAGGTGCAGTTGCTGGAGCCGCTTTCGCCGCACTGCCAATCGCTGCCTTTGCTGAAGAAAACGCCGACCTGCAATCGGTGCTCAGTCAAATACCGAAGATGCACGACGAGAATCTGAAGCGATTACAGGATTGGATCGCATTGCCCTCAATCGCGGCTGAGAATCGTAATTATCCCCAAGGTCCCCAACATATGGCGCAGTTGGCTCGCGACGCCGGATTCGCGGACGTCGAACTAGTGCCCACGTCGGGCAAGCCTGGGGTCTTCGGCACTTTGGATAGTGGCGCAGCAACTACTGTCGGCGTCTATTTCATGTACGACGTGAAACAATTCGATCCCGCAGAGTGGTCATCGCCTCCGCTCGAAGGCCGCATCGTGGACAAGGAGGGGTTGGGCAAGATTTGCGTGGGTCGCGGCGCGGTGAACCAGAAAGGTCCTGAAAACTCTTTTCTCGGTGCTCTTCACGCGTTCAAGGCCGCAGGGAAAAAGCTCCCGGTGAATCTTGTGCTGGTCTGCGAAGGCGAAGAAGAAATTGGTTCTACCCACTTTTCCGAAGTTGTCCGCCAACCCAAGGTTACTGCTGCGTTGAAGAGATGTATCGGCGTATTTGTGCCCGAAGCCGGCCAGGACCCGGATGGAGGCGTACAGATATCTCTGGGCGCGAAAGGCGTAGTTGAACTCGAGATGGTTTCCAGCGGCGAGCGGTGGGGACGAGGACCGAAGCACGACGTTCATTCCAGCCTCGAGGCACAGGTGGATAGCCCGTCATGGCATTTGGTGCAGGCGCTCAATTCACTGATTGAGTCCGACGGACATACGCCGGCGGTGGCGGGTTTCTTTGATAAGGTCAAGCCGCTCACTCCTGCACAGATGAAGATGATTCAGGATGCCGCTGCCCGCCGAAGTGAGGCCACCGTGAAGAAGCAGCTTGGAGTTGAGCACTGGGTACACGACACGAACTGGTTTGATTCGCTCGTACTGCTCGAGTCCAAGCCTACCATCAACATCGAGGGTCTTGTCGGCGGCTACACTGGGCCCGGCGGCAAAACCGTTCTGCCTCATCGCGCTGTCGCGAAAATTGATATGCGGCTAGTACCTGACATGACAGCCGCCGGGACGCTGGCGCTCTTGAAGGAGCATCTCGCGAAGCACGGCTTTGGAGACATCGAGGTCAACATGAGTGGCGGATACGATCCGACACAAACCTCGCAGGATTCGAAGCTTATCCAGGCGCAAATTGCGACGTACCGCAAGCTCGGTCTCGATCCCATGCTTTGGCCTCGATCGGCCGGATCGTGGCCCGGATACATTTTCACGTCTGAGCCGCTCAATCTTCCCGCTGGGCATTTTGGAATCGGTCACGGCACGGGCGCACATGCGCCGAATGAGTATTATCTGATCGATTCCACGAATCCAAAGGTTGCGGGGATGGACGGAGCCGTGCGCTCCTTCGTCGAATATCTCTACGCCTTAGCTTAGGACGAATCGAGAATTTTTCTAAACGAACTTATTGACGCGAATGTAGTCGCCTGCCGCGCCACAACGGAGCAGAAGAGATGAGAATGACTCGCCCGCTTTTTGCCACGATTTTCGCCGCGCTGTGTGCCCTTGTCGTTGCCGGTCAGACTTCGCATCCTTTGCTGCAGCGGCCAACATTCAACGGTAACGTGATCGTCTTTTCTTACGCTGGCGACTTGTGGACGGTCGACAAGACTGGTGGCCATGCCTCTCGTCTGACCACCGGCACCGGCATTGAGACAGACCCCGTTTTTTCGCCCGACGGCACCATGATCGCCTTCACCGGTGAATACGATGGCAACACGGATGTGTTCGTCGTGCCCACGGTTGGCGGAGTGCCGAGGCGTCTTACGCACCATCCGGGAGCGGATTCGGCGGTGGGATGGACTCCCGATGGCAAGTTCGTGATCTTCCGGTCGAATCGCGAGAGCAGCAGCCCGCGATATACCAAGCTGTTTAAAGTCTCGCTGAATGGCGGTCTGCCAACCGCATTGCCGCTGCCGATGGCCTCCTCCGGAAAGTTTTCTGCGGACGGAAAATACTTTGCCTATTCACCAGTAAGTGGAGCATCGCCTTTCAACTATTCCACCTATGTCGCGTGGAGGAACTATCGGGGCGGATTGGCCAGTTCGGTGTGGATCGTCGACATGGCAACGCTCGACGTTATGAAGGTGCCGCGCGAACGGTCGAATGACTTCAATCCTTTCTGGGTCGATAAGCAGGTTTATTTTCTTTCCGACCGCAATGGGCCGATATCGCTGTTTCGCTTTGACCCGGCGACAAAGGCTGTCACCGAAGTCGTGAAGAATGACGGCGCGGATATTCGGTCGGCCAGTGCGGGCCCGGGCGGCATCGTCTACGACCGCTTTGGCGAACTTTTCTTGTACGACACAGCGAGCGGCCAGACCCACCAGATCACTGTAGACGTGAGCGCGGATTTGCCGGAGGTGCGTCCGCGCCTTTCGCCCGCGGACCGCGACATTCAGAACTATGGCATTTCGCCTACCGGAGTTCGCGCCCTGTTTGAGGCGCATGGCGATATTTTCACCGTCCCTGCAAAAGAAAGTTCGACACGAGATATCACGAATACGCCGGGCGTGATGGAGCGCGAGCCCGCGTGGTCGCCGGATGGACAGAGCATCGCGTATTTCTCGGACGATTCGGGCCAATATGCGCTGCATATCAGCAGCCAGACCGGCGGCGGCGAAGTGAGAAAATTCCCGCTGGCGAGTGACTCAACCTATTATTTCCACCCCTTGTGGTCGCCAGACTCCAAGCTAATCGCATTTCACGACAACAAAATGCAGATCTGGATGCTGGACACGACGACTCGCAAGGCCGTTGTCATCGATAGGGGCGTGGTGAACGACCAGGACAACGATGCAGCCTGGTCGGCGGATTCAAAGTGGCTGGCATATACCCAGACAACCTCCAACCGTTTCCACGCCTTATATCTTTACTCGGTCGCGTCGGGAAAAAGCACTCGTATCACCGATGGCATGAGCGATGTACGCTCTCCGGCATTTGACCGCGGCGGAAAGTATCTCTACTTCATGGAAAGCACGAATTACGGGACGTCCACCAGCGGGCTCGACATGAGCAGTGACGAGTTTGATGTCACACGCAGCGTATACGGGCTCGCGCTGGCAGCCGATACAGCTTCTCCTGTTGCGCCCTTGGCGGAAGACGAGAAGACACCGGAAGCACGAGAGAAGGACGCTAAGGAGAAGAAAGAGTCTGACGACGAGGATGCCGAGAAAGATAAGGACAAAGACAAAGATAAATCTGACGCCGCCAAGAAGTCGGAAGAGGAAGACAAGCGCGAGAAAAAGGAAAAGCCTGAGAAGCCAAAGCCAGTGAAGATTGATCTCGCAAATCTTGAGGATCGCGCCGTTGCGTTGCCACTCCCGCCGGCCGGTTACACCGGCCTGACGGCGGGAAAGGAAGGCATACTTTACCTGCTTGAGGGCGCCGGCAGATTCCAGGGAGAACGCGCGCAGACTCTTACCCGTTTCGTGCTGAAGACGAAAAAATCGAAGAAGCTTGCCGATCACGTCGCAGGATTTGCACTTTCCTTCGACGGAGAAAAAATGCTTCTGCAGATGGCGCATGAAGAGCCCGAAGGCCCGCCAACGGCCGCTGGTCCAGTGCCAACTTTTGTTATCGTTCCCGCAGATTCACCCGTAAAGCCCGACGAGGGCAAATTGGACCTGTCCAAAATGGAAGTGCGCGTGGATCCGCGGGCCGAGTGGCGGCAGATGTTTCACGAGGTCTGGCAAATCGAGCGCAGCTATTTTTATGATCCGCATTATCACGGAGTTGATCCCATCGCGGAAGAGGCAAAGTACAAACCCTATTTGGAAGAGTTGGGTTCGCGCAGCGACCTGAATTATCTCTTTCAGGAAATGCTCGGCGACTTTTCGATCGGCCACCTGCGGGGCTCGGGAGGAACCATTCCCCATCCCGACCAAGTGCGCGGAGGTTTGCTGGGAGCCGATTATGAGATTGTCAACCAGCGCTATCGCATCGCGCGCATTTATACCGGTGAGCACTGGAACCCCAGGGCGCACGCCCCACTCGCGGAACCGGGAGTGAAAGTTGCAGAAGGCGACTTCATTCTCGCGATTGGGGGAAAGGATCTCAGCGGCTCCGATGACATTCATCGTTTGCTGGAGGGAACGGCGGGAACGCAAGTCGTCCTGAAGATTGCGGTGGATGCCAGCGGCAAAGATGCGCACGAGGTTACCGTGACACCGATCGCCGATGATCTCGGCCTGCGCAATCTCGCGTGGATGGAGGTGAATCGGCGTAAGGTGCAGGAACTGAGTGGCGGGAAACTCGCTTATGTGTATCTGCCCGATACTTTTCAGGGCGGTCTGACAAACTTTAACCGCTACTACTACGCGCAGCTCGACAAACAAGGCGCGGTGATCGACGAGCGCTTCAATAGCGGCGGGCAGGCGGCGGACTACATCATCCACGCAATGCAACGTTCGCTGATGAGTTGGTGGGCTCCGCGCTACGGCGCGATCTACCGCACACCGGAAGCCTCAATCCTGGGGCCAAAGGTAATGATCACCAACGAATTCGCCGGGTCTGGCGGCGATGCGATGCCGTGGTATTTCCGTCAAGCGCAGCTAGGCCCGCTGGTTGGCAAGCGGACTTGGGGCGGATTGGTCGGAATCGGCAACATTCCCGTCCTAATGGATGGCGGTCGGGTCACTTCTCCCAGCTTCGGATTCTTCAATCCGCAGGGTCAGTGGGATGTGGAGAACAACGGCGTAAAACCCGATTACGAAGTCGATATGGAACCGAAGGCGGTGAGCGAGGGTCACGATCCGCAGCTGGAAAAAGCGGTGAGTCTGGCGCTGGAAGAACTGGCGAAGCATCCTGTGCCGGAGCCGCACAAGCCTGAGTATCCAAACTACAACCGGCACGGCGCCCAGTAGCTCGAAAGCGACTAATTCTTCGACCGGCTGTTAAAAACGGGTTCCGATGCATCGTCGACGTTCCCTGTGGCGACGGGATGCAGCGCTCCGGGCTGTTCTTTTACTCTGATCCTCTCTTCTCCCGGATCGAGAACCCGCTGCATCAGCAGAGCCGCGACGATCATGAAGCATCCACCCGCCACTACCGCAGTCAGCCGATTGTTGTGCAGCAGATGGGCCATCACCCATCCAAACAACAAGGACGCGATGATTTCGGGCGTCACAATAAAAAAGTTGAAGATGCCCATATAGACGCCCGTCTTTTCCTTAGGCAGCGATCCTGCCAGCACGGAATAAGGCATCGAGAGAGTGCTCGCCCACGCGATGCCAACACCTACCATGGTCAGCAATAAGATGTATTTGTTGTGGATGAAAGCCACCGAGATCAATCCGATACCACCGGCGATGAGGCAGAGACTGTGCGTGTGTTTTCGTCCGAGCGCTCGCGCCAGGGATGGAAGAAAAAAGGCGAACGCAAAACACACTGCTGAATATAGTCCGAAGCAGATGCCTCCCCATTCGACGCCCGCGGAATACAAAGGAGATGTGGTGTCAGGCGCGCCAAAAACGTTACGCGCGACCGCGACAGGGAAGTAGAGCCACATGCAAAACAATCCAAGCCAGGTCAGAATCTGCACCGGCGCAAGCTGGCGCATGGTCTTCGGCATCTTTGCAATGGAATCGATGATCTCAGCAGCGTTCGCCGTTAGACCGCGTTTCTCGCTCTTCATGCGCCGGAACGCTTCCATATCTTCCGGCGGATACTCCTTCGTAGTCACAATGGTCCACATGACTGCCACGAAGAATACGGCTGCTCCCATGTAGAACGAAAGGCGCACGGTCAGCGGGACGGCGTGTCCGCCTCCCGCCCCCAGGTGGAACCAGTTGGTCAGCATCCAGGGCAGCGCGGAAGCGATCACGGCGCCGAGGCCGATGAACAGGCTCTGCATGGCGAAACCGCGAGTCCTCTGTTGCTCGGGAAGCAGGTCGGCGACGAAGGCGCGAAAGGGCTCCATGCTGATGTTGATCGAGGCATCTAGAATCCAGAGAAGGCCAGCCGCCATCCATAGCACGGATGATCGCGGCATCATGATCAAGGCGAACGAACTCAGAATCGCTCCCGTGAGAAAATATGGCCGGCGGCGGCCAAGGCGTCCCCAGGTGTGGTCGCTGGCGTGCCCGATGATGGGCTGTACGAGAAGTCCGGTGAGCGGCGCGGCGAGCCACAGGATCGGTATCTGGTCAGCGCGGGCGCCGAGATATTCGTAGATCGCGCTCATGTTGGCCATCTGAAGTCCCCAGCCAAACTGAATGCCGAAGAAACCGAAACTCATGTTCCAGATCTGCCAGAACGACTTGTTGGGTTTTTCCATTTCCTCACCCGCGTTGCACTCGAACGATACCTTAACGATCGTACGGAGTGCGAGAAGAAACAGCTGATCTACGATACCCTCTAGAAAGCTAAGACATTGGTCGTTTACTATGGGCGACCGGTCCGAAGTTGCTGAGATGGCATCAACAACGCAAAGCAACGTGGAGAATGACCTCGGGTTCGCCGAGAGGGCGGCGGGTCCGTGCGTGTTCGTGCTATTTGGTGCGGCTGGGGATTTGACCAAACGCAAGCTGGTGCCTGCGCTGTTCAATTTGGGCAAGGCGAAGTTGCTGCCCGCAGACTTTGCGGTGTTAGGCGTTTCCGTCGACGACTTGAGCGTGGAAGATTTTCGCAACCAGGTTACAAGTTTCCTGCCGTCCGGTGCGGACTCAGCCGAAGAATTGGAGTGGTTTCGCAAGCGTCTGTTTTACGAGCGTGGCGACTTTGGCGATCGGAACACGTTTGACAGTCTGAAGCAGAGGCTTACCGCGCTCGACGCCGAGCAACACACAGAAGGGAACTATCTTTTCTATCTCGCGACCGCACCGAAGTTTTTCTCGCAGATCGTGCAGCAGTTGGGAGCAGCTGGCCTTTCGCGCCAAGAAGATGGGCACTGGCGCAGGGTTGTCATCGAAAAGCCGTTTGGACACGATCTCGACTCGGCGCAGGCGCTGAATCGCGAGATCAAAAATGTGCTGCAAGAAAATCAGATCTACCGCATCGATCACTATCTGGGCAAAGAGACGGTGCAGAACATCATGGTCTTCCGGTTCGACAACGCCATTTTTGAGCCCATCTGGAACCGGCGCTACATCGACCATGTGCAAATCACGAATGCCGAGACCGTAGGCGTAGAGCGGCGCGGCGGGTACTTCGACACCGCGGGAACGTTGCGTGACATGGTGCCCAACCATGTGATGCAACTGTTGAGCTTAACCGGTATGGAATCGCCGGTGTCGTTTCAGGCGGACGCAGTGCGCAACGAGCAGGCCAAGGTTTTGCATTCGATTCTGCCGCTGGGCTCGGACGACGTTTTGCAGCGCAGCGTGCGGGGGCAATATGGTCCCGGAGTGTTGGGTGATGAAAAAGTATCGGCGTACCGAGCGGAACCAGGGGTCGCTCCGGAATCGCGCACGGAGACATTCGTAGCCCTGAAAGTCAACATTGACAATTGGCGCTGGGCGGGAGTGCCTTTCTACCTTCGTACGGGTAAGCGCCTGGCACAACGCCATACCGAGATCGCGATTCAGTTCAAGCGCACGCCCTTCGACCTGTTTCGCAAAGCTCCATTTCACAAGTTACATACCAATACGCTGGTCATTCAGATTCAGCCTGTGGAAGGGATCTCGCTGAGCTTTGGCGCGAAGGTCCCAGGGCCGTTGTTGCGCGTGGGTTCTGTCGACATGAGTTTTGAATACTCGAAGTATTTCGGAGCGGACGCCTATACCGGCTACGAAGTTTTGTTGTATGACTGCATGATCGGTGACGCGACGCTGTTCCAGCGTGCCGATATGGTGGAAGCGGGATGGAGAGTAGTGGACCCTGTGTTAGACGTGTGGAAAGCGCTGCCTCCGCGCAAGTTTCCAAATTATGCATCCGGTAGTTGGGGGCCGGCGGAGGCGGATCAATTGCTGGCACTTGATGGGCGCCAGTGGAGGAGAATTGAGCCATGATTCTGGTTGAGCAATGATTCTCGCAGGCGAAATCGGCGCCACACGTACCCGATTGGCTGCGTTTCAAACCGAGGGCAACCGACTGGAATGCGTTGTCGAAAAAACTTATATGAGCCAGCAGCGTGACGGCCTGTCCGGCATTCTCGCTGAGTTCATTAAGACCGAAGGTATTCCAGTTCACAGCGCATGCATTGGTGTGGCTGGTCCGGTGCGAGCGGGACGGAGTAAGATTTCCAACCTGCCCTGGATAATCGACGCGCGGGAAGTCGCGCAGCAGCTCAAACTGAACTCAGTCGGCTTGCTCAACGATCTGGAAGCTTACGCGTATGGAATCGACGGTTTGGAGTCGAAGGATTTCATCACATTGAGCGAGGGTGCGGAAGATGCAGATGGCAACCGCGCGGTTATCTCCGCAAAGACCGGACTGGGAATGGCCGGCCTTTACTGGGATGGCTTCCGCCATCATCCCTTCGCCTGCGAAGGCGGGCATGCGGATTTCGCGCCGCGGAACGAGCTGCAAACGGAGTTGCTGGTCTACCTGCAAAAGAAGTACGGCCGCATCAGCTGTGAGCGAATTCTCTCCGGACCCGGGATCAAGAATATTTACGACTTTCTGCGAGATGCGCATAAAGCCGAGGAGCCGGAATGGTTGCGAACCGAAATTAGTGCTGCGCCCGATCCTCCAGCGCTGATCTCCCGACTTGCTTTGGCGGGTAAGGCCGCGATCTGCGATCAAACCTTGTCGATTTTCGTCAGCGTCTTTGGCGCGCAGGCTGGCAACTGTGCTTTGAATTTCATGTCCACCGGGGGAATTTTCATCGGGGGCGTTATTGCGGCAAAAATTGTACCCAAAATGAAGGATCCCGTGTTTCTGGAATCATTTCTCGACAAAGGACGCATGGCAGCGATTCTCAAAGATATGCCGGTCAAGATCGTGGTCAACGACGACTGCGGGATGATCGGAGCCGCGCGTTACACGCTGATCCAAAAAGCGTTTCGAGCACCTGGTCGGTCATAGAATTCGACATATATTCCGGTCATCGTCTGCCGACAGTCCTGCTGGGCGCCCCCTGCGCGGATCGTACGGTCCTGACCACAACTTAGTGCGTCCCTGAGACAAATCTCACAAGTCATTGTTCTGTAAAGAGATAAGAATGTCTTGCAAGAAGCCAATAAAATAGCTTGCATGTTACATAGTGTTGTAGTTAACTATAACACTAGATGTCGGCGGAGGCTGGTCGCCCGGAAGCAACTGAGCCCGACCCGGCAAGTAAAACCTAAGGAGAATGACATGAAATCCGCTCGGGTTTTGTTGCCCTTTGTTCTGATGTTGTTCACAACGATGTCGTTTGCGCAGGCCGACGTGCAAAAGTCGGACGCACAAAAGTCCTTTGACGAATTGAAAGCGCTGGCAGGTTCTTGGGAAGGTCACGTGTCAACCGTGCCTCCCCAATCCGAGATAGAAGGCAAGCTGATGCAGGTCTCGCTTCGTGTGACTTCTATGGGGAACGCGATGGTGCATGAGATGTCGGGAGCTGGAAGACCGGACCATCCGGTCACCATGTTTTACCTTGATAGCGATCGCCTGCTCCTGACGCATTATTGTGACGCGGGGAACCGGCCGCGTATGGCAGGCAAAATGTCGCCAGACGGAAAAACGGTGGACTTCGAATTTATCGATGTCGCCGGCAGCACGCAGTACGGACACATGCACCATGCAGTCTTTACTCTGATTGATGCGAATCATCACATCGAGGACTGGACTTACATGCAGCCCGGGGACAAGCCGGTGCATGCGCACTTCGAATTGCAGCGCGCAAAATAACAAGATGCTTAATGCCTGGTAAAGCTATTCGGAAACCCTAATGGATCGTGAGTGGAACGACAGTCAGCCGATATATCGCCAGCTTCGCGACCGCGTCGTCGACATGATACTCGACGGGGTGCTCAAGGAAGGCGATCCGTTGCCGTCCGTGCGGAATGTCGCGGCCGAATATCGGGTCAATCCGCTCACGGTTCTGAAGGGCTATCAACAACTGGTGGACGAGGGACTGGTCGAGACCAGGCGAGGCCGCGGCATGTTCATCAATGCTGGGGCACGCAATCTGTTGCTGCAGGGCGAACGCCAGAAGTTTCTTGCGGAACAATGGCCGCGGGTCCACGCAACCATTCAACGGCTCGGCCTGAAGGCGGAAGAATTGCTGGACGGTTCGGCAAAAAGCCCGTCGTCGAAGACGGGCGAGGAGGAACGCTGAAGCCATGCCATGCATAGAAGCCCGCGGTCTTCGCAAGACATTTGGGACCACGATCGCGCTGGACGGGGTGAATCTGCGAGTGGAAGAGGGCCGTATTCTCGGACTTATTGGTCCCAACGGCGCCGGCAAGACGACCGCGCTCAACGCGATTCTTGGCCTCACGCCATATCAGGGAGAACTGAGAGTGCTCGGACGCGATCCCTGGAGCGAGCGCGAACGACTCATGCGCGATGTCTGCTTCATCGCCGACGTGGCCGTGTTGCCGCGCTGGATCAGGGTTTCGCAGGCCCTGGACTACGTCGCCGGCGTGCATCCGCGCTTCGATCGCGCGAAGGCGGAAGGTTTTCTGGCCAAGACCAACATCCGACGCGGTAGCAAAGTGCGGGAATTATCGAAGGGCATGGTTACCCAATTGCACCTTGCCCTGGTGATGGCCATCGACGCGAGACTGCTGGTACTGGACGAGCCTACGCTCGGCCTCGACATCCTCTATCGCAAGCAGTTCTACGATTCTCTGCTCAACGATTACCTTGATCGCAGCCGCACTATCGTCGTGGCGACCCACCAGGTAGAAGAAGTGCAGCACGTCCTCACTGATCTTATGTTCATCAACCACGGCCGCATCGTATTTGACTGCAGTATGGATGCATTCGAATCGCGCTATCTAGAAGTGACGGTCAATCCCGAACAGGTCGCGGCTGCACGGGCGCTCAGACCCATGTACGAGCGGCAACTGCTCGGTCGGAGCATTCTGCTGTTCGATAGCGTCGATCGCAATCAACTCGCGGCATTGGGCGACGTGCGAACGCCCAGCATCGCCGATTTGTTTGTTGCCGTAATGAGCCAGGGAACCAGCGAGGCACAAGGAGTTGCAAAATGAATGTTCCATCGAAGGCCATGGCGGATTCTCCCCTTGGCGCGCAGGACATCGCAGCTGAGCCCATGTCGGAGACACGGCCAATGTACTGGTCGATGCGACGTGAAGTGTGGGAGAACCGTTCGATCTACATCGCGCCGCTGGCTGTGGCAGCCGTCTTTCTGCTCGGTTTCTTAGTCAGCATTGTTCATTTGCCGGACAAGATGAGTGCCGCATTGGCGCTCGACCCAATGCAGCAGCGCGAAATAATCGAGCGGCCATATAACATGGCCGCGCTTCTGCTCATGGGGACTTACCTTTTCGTCGCGGTTTTCTACTGTCTCGATGCGCTGCAAGGCGAGCGTCGCGATCGCAGCATTCTATTTTGGAAGTCGCTGCCGGTTTCCGATCTCACGACTGTGCTCTCGAAGGCGAGCATCCCTTTCGTGATTCTACCGCTGCTCACTTTCGTTATCACGATTGCCACGCAGTGGATCATGTTGCTGCTCAGTACTGCTGCGCTACTGGGAAACAGGCAGAGTGTCGCGATGCTATGGAGCCAGTTGCCGATGTTCCAGATGTCGTTGATGTTGCTCTACCATCTTCTCGCCGTGCATACCCTCTGGTACGCCCCATTCTACGGCTGGCTGCTGCTGGCATCGGCGTGGGCAAAGCGCGCTGCGTTTCTATGGGCGGCCTTACCCCTGCTCGCGGTCGGTGTCGTGGAGAAGATTGCTTTCAACACGTCGCATTTCGGCATACTGCTCGAGCACCGCTTGAGCGGCGGCCCCGCAGGCGGCACTTTTACGGGGAGAGAAATCGCGATGGATCCGATCATGCAACTTACCCCGGGGAAATTTCTGGCCAGTCCCGGCCTGTGGCTCGGGCTGGCAGTAACGGCGGCATTTCTCGTCGCAGCCATGCGCCTGCGGCGCCGGCAAGGGCCGATCTGAGTCGTTTGCACCATGGATTGCCTTCCTCGCATAAGGAGAAGCGATTATGAGCACACCAGTAACGATGGAAAGAACGCAACGCAGGTACGCGAGAGTTGCGGGGTTCTTGTTCTTATGGCTGATCATCACTGGTCTGGCGGGCGAACTGACCGTATCGCATATTGTTAGGTCTGGGACGTTTGCGGAAACGGCGACCAGAGTCGTAGCGTCGGAACGTTTATATCGGGTCGCGCTCTCCAGCGAACTGATTGAGACCTTGAGCGCACTTCTGCTTGCCTTCGCCCTCTACGTAACGCTCGAGCCGGTCGATAAGCTTCTGGCGCAGGTGGCAATGTATTGGAGGTTGGGAGAATCATTCATCGGCTGCGTGGGTATGATCTTCGGTTTTGCCAAGCTGGGTCTTTATACTTCCCCGCAATCGGTCGGGGCTTTGGAACCCGACCAGGCACAGGCGTTAGTGGCTTTGACGCGCCACGCGGGTTCTGCCGCCTACAATATCGGCGCGACATGCTTCAGTATCGGCTCGATTCTTTTCTTTTACCTGTTTTTCAAATCAAGATATATCCCCAGGCTCCTGGCGGCAATCGGTGTATTTGCCTCGGTCATCGTTACAGTCATGTGCCTCGGCAGTCTGATCTTTCCCGAGTACGCGGCGACGCTACAGTATGGCTGGGCGCCGATGGCCATCGCGGAAGTCGGAACCGGCATCTGGCTAATGTTATTTGCGGTCAAGACCCAAGCCCGTAGTGATCAGAAACCTGCCCGACCCATGGCCTCTGTCCTTAGAAGCGCGCCGACTCTGTAGCTCCTCGTGATTGTCGCTACCACAGGATGGATTAGACATCGGGCAGCGAGAAGAATGTTTCCGGGAAGATGGTCGCGACGATGACCGTGGATAATTTTAGTTGTCCGCTATACCACCATGGACACATGCACGCCCGGAAGACTACTCGTCATGTCCTGCTTACGGGCCTTCCGGGCGGACGATTTGTTTTCGCGAGGAACGCGTTGGCTTGCGATTCTCCAGAGATACATGGCAGCGTAGGCGCGCCACGGGCGCCAGGCTTCGGCGCGGAGCTCCAGTTCACGAGCAGTCTCCAAAGCCAAAGCACGCAAAAGGCCAAGATCGGTGGAGGGAAACGCGTCGGGCTCGCCGAGTGCGCGCATGGCGACATACTGCGCAGTCCACTTGCCGATGCCGGGGATTTCACACAGACGTTGCAGAAACACGTCAGAGTCGATTACGCCCTCGAATTTGATCTTGCCGGCACATACGGCGCGAGCTAAGGCACGAATGGTTTCGGCCCGCGCCCCAGTAAGCCCAATGTCGTCCAGTTTCGCGGCTGCGAGCGTCTCAGCCGAAGGAAAGAGATGGGTGAGGCCACTGGGACCCTGGAAGGATTGACCAAAAGCACGGACCATGCGCCCGGCCAGGGCGGTCGCCCCCTTCACGGTAATCTGCTGGCCGAGAATCGCGCGCGTGGCCAGTTCGAAGCCATCCCAACAACCGGGTACGCGAAGCCCGGGATCGGCATCCACTCGGGCAGCCAACGCTGGGTCGCTTTTTAGACTTTGCACGATATCGGCCCAGTCCGCGTTGAGATCGAACAGGGCGCGAATCCGTTCGACGATGAAGAAGAGCGAGTGCGGGTCGCCGAATTCGATGCGCACGACGAGTGCATCGCGAGCATTATCCGGCGAAACTTCGAACCAACCCGCGTTGCCGTTCAGAGAAATGGTCCTGCGATAACTTCCGGATTCCACTATTTCAACTCCGGGAGTGGCGCGCGCCGCCAGGAAATCCAACATTCCTTGCCAGTGGTACGGCGGGCGGAAATGCAGGCGGAAGCAATATTGGTTTCCAGGCTGCGCTGTCGTTTGCCGTGCGAGGCGGCGGATCTGCGTAGGAGTTCGATGATAGACCTTGCGGATTCCGGCGTTGAAGCGGCGAACGCTGCCGAATCCGGAGACGAGAGCGATCTGGCCCATGGGCAGAATCGTCTCGTCAATCAACTTCTTAGCGAAGTGCAATCGGCGAGTCTGCGCAACCGCCATCGGGGTCGCGCCAAGATGCCTCAAAAACAGACGACGAAGATGGCGCGAGCCAACACCCAGTCGTTCCGCCAAGACTTCGACTCCGCCATCTTCCAGTCCGCTTTCGCCGATCAGACGGAGAGCTCGCGAAACTGTGTTGGAAGTTCCCAGCCACGCCGGAGTTCCCGGAGAACTCTCGGGACGGCAACGCAGACATGGGCGAAAGCCCGCTTCCGCCGCGGCGGCAGCACTCGGGAAATAGCGGCAGTTTTTTTCTTTCGCCGTAGGGGCTGGACATATCGGACGGCAGTAGACCATGCTGCCGACTACTCCGATGAAAAACTTGCCGTCGAATCGGGGATCACGCGACAGCCGCGCTCGCGAACATATCCGCCAATCCAAGTTCATGTTTTTCGCAGACCTCTGCTTGGGAAGACCACGCGAGTCGGCTCGTGGAGCAGCGACCGCATGCTTATGATAGCCAACCTCGCTACGTATTCTGGACGTTTTCGGACCGAACAAAAACCTTCGGCCCATTAAAGGAGATTGTTTGCGTACGGAGGAATTGGTCCCATTGAAACAAGTTCTGAGCCCGAAGGTTCATCGTTATTCATCGCGCAGCGTCTGCGCAGGATCGATCCGCGCAACTCTTAAGGTTGGAACTGTCGTCGCGATCAGAATTACAGTCGCAAGAGTCAATACAACAGCAACGATTGTCGAAGCGTCATACACGCCCACTCCATAGAGCACGCTGCGCATGGCACGCATTGCTCCAGCGCACAAAACCAGGCCAAGGACCAGCCCCAGCGCTGATGCTCGTATGCCCGGCGCTCCGATATGGACCATGGCCTGACGAGTAGTGGAACCCAAAGCGATGCGGATGCCGATCTCGCGCGTCTTTTGCGTGACGATATTGGCTACTAGTGCGAAGATTCCGACCGCACTCAGCAACAGGGCCAGAAAGGCCACCGCGCTCAGCAATGCCACTTCAACCCGCTGTGTGGCCAAGGTTTTAGCCAGCAAATCGCTCATACGATAGAAGCCGGAGAACGGTAGGTTGGGATCGGCACTCGCCAGTCCGCGTTGCATTTGCGCGGTTAGCCCTTCCACCGGAGCGGCGGCGCGGACGATCCAACTTGGCTGGAACCAGACGTGAAGCAGCGAGAGCGACTTGGCATCCACTTGCGCAGCAGGAATATACATAATCGCCTCTTCGTCGCTCAGAGGTGCAACGGCGTCGACGACGGGCGGCACGGCGACATTTTCCACTACGCCGACAATCATTCTGTTCTTTTCCACATAACGGCCCACCGGACTTGTCCCGTGGAAAAAACGGCGCATGAAAGCCTGATTGACGATGGCCACAGGCTGCGCATCCGCAACGTCTCCTTCGGTGAACGACCGCCCCATCAGGACCGGGATCTGCAATGTCTTGAAATAATCGGGGGTGATGTAGAGTTCATCCGTCTGGGCATGTTGTCCGGCTTCTTTGCCGTCACCGATGGTCAGGGCGCCGTTAATCAAGGATCGCTCGTAGGGCAGGCTCAGGCCGACAGCCGCATCTTCCACCCCAGGAATCTGCCGCATGGAGTAGACACTTTCATTGAGCAGTTTTTGAAAGGCCGCCGGGTCGTGATAGCGCACATCGTCGAGGGAAGCCTTGGCGGCCATTACTCCAGTGGCGTTAAATCCAGGCCGCATCGTCTGCAGGTAAATGAGGGTACGAATGAGCAGACCTGACCCCGCCAGCAGCACTACCGTCAAGGCAACCTCGCTCACAATCAAAGCTTGCCGCCAGCGTAAACGGTCACTGCCGGTCGCAGCACGACTAGCTATAGCAGTGCGTAAATCGAACTTGCGCGTTGCCAGCGCAGGAAGCATGCCGAAGAGCACGCTCGTTAAAAGGGAAATCAGCAGTGTAAAGGCCAATACGCGGCCATCCAGCGGTACACCGACAATCGGGAGAAAGTGTTCCGGCAGAAGCAGCAGCAACCCACGTAGCCCAACGAAACCTACTGCCACGCCCGCCACTCCACCCACGAGTGCAAGAATAAGAGTCTCCACCCAAAGTTGCTTTTGAATTTGCCACCGCGAAGCTCCAAGTGCCAGTCGAGTTGCGACTTCCGGCATCCGCCGCAACACGCGCACCAGAGTTAGACCAGCAAGATTTGCGCAGGCGATCAGCAGAATGAATCCCGCCGCCAACATCAGCGCCAAAGCCTGCGGGCGCAACTTGGCGGTCTCACCTCTCTGCAAGGGCACCGAATAATAGGTCACTTGCGCGCCGGGGTTGTTCTTCAATTCATAGCGATCGGCGCGTTGAGACCAGACGCGGTTAATCTCGACATCCGCCTGCTGCCAGGTTGCGCCATCGCGAAGCCGGGTGATGACCTGAGAGTTTGTGCCGCTTCCCTCACCATCGCGACCGAGTTGAAGAGCGCTATATAGATCGGCGTTCAAAGGAGTGGTGGCGCCGTCCGGAAGCACGCCGATGACAGTGTAGGGCTCTCCCTTTAACAGAATGGCTCGCCCCAGAATGTTCGGATCAGAGCCGAAGGCGTTTCGCCAGAGACTGTAACTTAGGATGGTGGTCCTGGGCCCGTGAGGCCGATCGTCATCCTCCGAAAAGTTGCGACCTAGGACCGGTTGCACTCCCAACACGTCAAGGTAGTGTGCCGAGATACGTCCGGCATGAAGATACTGAACCTGAGAACCAGCCTGGAAATTAATGCCCGAAGTTCCTCGACTTGAAACCGCCGAGATCAGCGAAGGGACATTGTCACGCAACAATTCCCATTGCTCACCGTCCACGTTGTGTCGGTCGTCCCAAGCCATGGGGCCGGTGACGCGAGTGAAAATCGTGCCCATTCGCTCGGGATGCGAGTACGGAAGACTCCTCAACATGAGCACGTTCACGATCGAAAAAATGGCTGTGTTCGCGCCGATGGAAAGCGCGAGCGTGAGAACTACGGTCGCAGTGAAACCCGGATTGCGCTTCAACTGCCGGAGTGCGAGTCTAAGATTCTGTCCAAGTGTCCCCATCGAATCATCCTTTACGCCACAAGCTCCCCATGGTTCCGAGAAACAAATTGCGACTGTGCAGTGTTTCTGATATAGCTCTCCGCTGACCGCGACTGCACTCAGCGTGCCAGAGTTCCAGCGGAGAAAAAAGGAGGAATTGCGGTCTGAACCCGCTGATGGAGCACGACGTGTTTGTATCCAGCGTCCAGTTTCGAACGCCAGTGTGCGTGAACGGACAGCATATTCTGCACTCGGTTTGTTCGCTTATTTCGTCGCTGAATAATCCGTCGCATCCAAACTTCGTCAACTCTATACTTTTCGTCTACCTCATCGGATGTCCTCTTTTTCACGTCTAAATTTATAGACGCGAGAAGAGAGCGACGGTTTGCGAGGGCGGTAACAACCCGAAAGGCATGCCAATGAAAGCCGCTATCTACACCAGGTACGGGTCGCCGGACGTTGTTCGAATCACGGACGTCGAAAAGCCCCTTGCTAAAGACAACGAAGTTTTGATCAAGGTTCGTGCCGCTTCCGTCAATCCAATGGATTGGCACATTATGCGAGGGACGCCGTACTTCCTTCGCCTAGTGGCTGGCCTGAGCAAACCCAGGGACGGGCGCCTTGGCGCGGATGTAGCCGGAGAGGTCGAAGCCGTGGGCAAGAACGTAACTCAGTTCAAACCGGGCGATGAAGTGTTCGGCGTGTGTCGTGGTGCTTTTGCCGAGTATGCTTGTGCTCCGGAATCAAAAGTGGCAGTGAAGCCGGCGAATGTGACGTTCGAGCAAGCGGCTTCCGCACCGGTAGCAGCACTCACGGCATTGCAAGGTCTTCGCGACAAGGGACACATTCAGCCCGGCTACAAGGTCTTGATCAATGGTACGGCAGGAGGTGTGGGTACCTTTACTGTACAGGTCGCCAAGGCATTCGACGCAGCGGTGACCGGCGTATGCAGTACACGGAATCTGGAAATGGTCCGATCCATCGGCGCGGCTCACGTCATCGATTACACCCTGGAGGATTTTTCCAAGAATGGGCAACGTTACGACCTGATTTTCGACTGCGTTGGGAACCACTCATTGACGGCATGCAGGCGCGTCTTAAATGCCACGGGGACCTACATTGGAGTCGGAGGATCAACCGGCCGGTGGATGATAGGAAGTTTCGCCCGCGCGATCACAATGCCCATAATGTCGCGTGTCGCGAGCCAAAAACTCGTCATGATCCTGGCAAAACCCAACAGAAACGACCTGACCGTCATTGGCGACCTCATGAATACCGGAAAAGTAAGGCCAGTCATCGACAGGCGCTACCGTTTGTCAGAGGTCCCAGACGCTATCCGGTATCTGGAAGAAGGGCACGCCCGAGGAAAAGTAGTCATCATTTTGGCATAACACCGCCCAGGGGGAACGAGATCGGGGTATGCGATTATTCTCCGGCCTTTCACTCAGCCGACATGCGGTAGAATGACTGCCATTCGTCTTGCCGGGGCTGGGCTTACCCTCGCCCGCAGGGTCACAGCTCCGCAATAAGGACTGGTCCCTATGAACGTCCTGTTGCTCTCCATGCCCGACTCCTTCGAACACATGCCACCAGTAGCAATACGCATGCCCAACGGTGCGCTCACGTCGCTAGCGGGAAACGTCGATCCGCAGCATCGCGTGGCAGTCGCTGACTTGATCCTGGTTCATCGTCAAGTTCGCGAGACTGTCAACCGCCTCGTGCGCGAACTCGAGCCGGAAGTCGTTGGACTATCAATCATGACCTTTCAGCGTCGAACCGCGGGGCGCATCATCGAGTTGGTCCGCGGGTTGCGTCCGAACGTGAAGATCGTGGTGGGGGGGTACGATCCTAGCCTTGCTCCCGAGGCCTATGAGGATATGGGAGTCGACTACCTAGTGCGCAGCGAGGGCGAAGTTACTTTTCGTGAGTTGTTGCGTGCGATCGAGCAGGGCTCCGGGTTGGATCACATCTGTGGACTCTCTTATCGCAACGGCGAAAACTGGGTGCATAATCCTGCGCGGCCCCCGCATCGCCTGGAGGACAGCGAAATTCGCCCGCCGAACCGCGATGCGCGTGTGCTGAAGGGATACACATTACTGGGCCGCCAAGTCGATGTAATCGAGACTTCGCGGGGATGCACTTACGACTGCAGCTTCTGTTCCATCATCGAGATGCGCGGTCGCAACTTTTTTACCTACTCTTTCGACCGCGTGTTAGCCGATATTCGTGACGCCCGCGATCACGGGGCTCGAACTATTTTCCTCGTCGACGACAACATTACCCTGAACGTGCGGCGCTTCGAGGCACTTTGCGAAGCCATCATTGCCGCCGGACTGCACAAGCTTGATTACTTTGTGCAGGCTATGACATCCGCGATCGCCAACCACGGCGAAACCCTCGCCCCACTGATGCGGCGGGCTGGTTTCCGCTATGTCTTTCTCGGAATCGAGAACATCATGGAAGGCGATCTGGAATTTCTTCGAGCATCGGCGAAAAATACGGAGCGCACGAACGGCCAAAACACCGGCAACGCTACTCTCAAAGCCATCGATTACCTGCATCGCAACCAAATGTTTGTGGTCGGCGGATTAATCGTCGGCAGCCCCGGTGACACGCGCGAGTCGATCGACGCCAATCTCGAATTTGCCCGCCGGTATGTCGACTGGCCCTACATTCAGCATCCAACGCCGTATCCACGCACGCCGATGACGAAAGATTTCCGCGATCAGGGGCTTATCATCAATGAACGACTCGAAGAATACGACGGCACCACCGCCGTAGTTCGCACCCAGCACCTGCCTGCGGAAGAGATTGAATTTCTGCGCTGGAGAGCGGAGCGCTGGATGAAAGTGCATCACATCCCTGCCGCACTAAGGCACGACCCGGGATTCGTTCTGTTCCGAGGCTGGAAGATGTTGTTCCATACTTTTCGCGGAAGTTCGCTACGCTCCGTGCTGGGACTGGAAAGCGAGAGGAAAGTCTTCGAACGCTATCGATCAATCCGGCGAGCGGAGCGGGAATATGTTTGAAGCTACTCTCTCAAACCGGTGTTGAATTGCGCACTATTTTCTTGACCGGCTTGGTCAGCGAATATGACCTTGAGCGTTTTTAATCCAATGCAATATGCGCGATCCGCGCCTTCTGCAGCTTGAGATGAAGGTGAAGTTCTGGCTGCACCTCGGTCGGACCACCGAGTGGCGAACCCCCATCTTTCAGCCGAGCTTGACTGCTACTCCGTTGAATCCAGCTGCGAATACATTGTTGCCAATCTGCGTGATCATTGCATCACGGTCCACGCCCACCACTTCGAAATCGGCCCACCATTCCGCAAATGTCCGGTTACGATCGGTGACCCGATGCAGTCGCACTCCTGCGATGTAGTCACGAACAGGAAGCGTGCCTCCGATAATTTCATAGGTGAACACGTAGTTCCTGTCATCCAGACAAAGCAGGCGCTCCCGCACAAAGCCTTCTCCGAGTGTCAAGACCCGCACGCATCCGACCTGGTCGCTGGGGCAGTCGCCCTCGATGACACTTTTCTTGATGCCGGGATGATAAGAAGGCATGTCGTTGAAGTCGCGCATGATCCCCCACACTTTTTCGATGGGCGCATCAATCACATGACTGATGTAAACGGTGTTAGGCATATGGATCCTCTGACTCAAAAAGTGATTCGCTTGAAGTCCTGCACTTGGCCGGTTATGCCTTTTTCGGTGGGCAGCCGTTCCATCGAACTCGCACCGTAAAAACCGTGACAGTGGCGAGTCTCTCTTAGCACCCGAGCCGCATCCGAGGGCTCGGCGATCGGGCCGCCGTGGCAGAGGACAATCATATTGCTGCGCACGTCGAGCGCCGACTGGGCGATGGCATCGATCCGTTCGACGCATTTGTCCAGCGTAAGAGCCGTTTCCGCGCCGATCGTCCCACCCGTGGTCAGCCCCAAGTGGGCCACGATGATATCGGCGCCGGCCCGCGCCATGGCCTCCGCTTGCTGCGGATCGAAGACGTAAGGTGTAGTCAAAAGATCTTTGTCGTGGGCGAGTCGGATCATCGCGACCTCCAGGGCGTAACCCATCCCAGTCTCTTCCAGGTTCTGGCGAAAGACGCCATCGATCAACCCCACCGTTGGAAAATTCTGCACGCCCGAAAAACCGGCTGCGGCAAGGTCATTCAGAAAAACGTCAAAGATGCAGAAAGGGTCTGTTCCGTTCACGCCGGCGAGCACAGGCGTTTTCTTGACGACGGGCAAAACCTCTTTGGCCATCTCCATCACGATGTCATTAGCATTCCCGTAGGCTAACAAGCCAGACAGCGAGCCTCGGCCCGCCATTCGGTAGCGGCCAGAGTTGTAGATCACAATCAGGTCGATCCCGCCCGCTTCCTCGCACTTCGCGGACAGTCCTGTTCCCGCGCCACCGCCGACGATGGGCTGGCGCTCTCGCACCATCCGTCGGAATTTCGCCAGCAGTTCCTCGCGTGAAAAACGGGGCATGAATCACTTTCCTCGACGCGCGACGGTCATCGATTAACAACCTTCAAGAACTCTTCCACCGCCGCTTTTGCAAACTGCGGATCGTTGATGTGATAGGGCAAACGCAACAGCTTCCTCCGCGCAGTCTGCCGGAGCTCCGTTGCCAACGTTTCGAACAGTGCCTCGTCTGCAGCGGGATCCCAGAATGGCTGGCCGGGCGCGTCCAGCGCAGAGACTCCTCCCATCGGCAGCAGAAATCTCACTTCGCCTTCGCACTGGTTAAGCCTCCCCGCAATCCAACGGCCTTGACGAATGTTTTCCTCGACCGTTGTTCGCATCAAGGTGATCTGCGGATTATGAGGATACAACTTGCGCCCGCGATATTGCTGCGGCACGCTCTCGGGAGCTCCAAAATTTACCATGTCGAGCGCGCCACAGGCCCCTAGATACGGAGCATGGCTGCGGGCCACCGCGCCAAAACGGTCTTCGGTGCACGCGAGCACGCCCCCAAAAAGGTAATCGCAAACTTCGGTTGTGGTGATGTCGAGCACGCCACAGATGTGGCCATCATCCAACAGTTTCTCCATTGACTGTCCACCGGTACCGGTAGCGTGGAACACCAGGCACTCGAAGCGAGCTCCGAGCAGCCCGACCATTTGTTGTACGCACGGTGTCGTCACCCCAAACATCGTGAGGCCCAGCGCAGGGAGCTCGTGTTCCGGTTGCGGCAGCGTGTGCAGCATCATGCCGGCGAGTGCATGTGCGGCATTGCCCAGCACACGCCGCGAAATCCGATTCAGCCCAGCTACGTCGGTGACGGAGTAGACCATTGTGATATCCGAAGTCCCCACGTAGCCCGACACGTTCCCCGAGGCCATCGTCGACACCATGACCTTCGGTACTCCGATCGGCAGCGCGCGCATGCCACGCGTAATCATGGCGGTGCCTCCTGAGCCGCCGACGCCCAGCATTGCGCTGACTTCGTCCTGCGCCTTCACAAAGCTCTCAAACGCTTGCGTCATGGCCGCAATGGCGCTACCTCGGTCGCCGGAGAAGACAGCGGTCTCTCCCTGCCGATGATGCGCGGCAATCTGAGTTGCGGATACATGCTTGCGAAAGGGCGGTAAGTGTATATCGTGGCTTGATGCGGGATTTTTGGTTGACAGGTCGGCAAGCGTAACGGGTATTCCCGCTGCTTCGAGCAATCCACAAACATATTCAGCTTCGTCAAGCTTTGTGTCGAGTGTTGCCACCACCCAGGCTCGCTTTTGCATTGACATCAGATCCACACCGCTGCAGGTGAAATTAAAGCTTGGACTAACTCAGCAGAAAGCCCACCGAGACTTTCGGATTTGTGATCCCAAGGAACAGAATTATATCTGCGTTCAGACCGCTCCAGTTGGCTGCAAAGTAGGGCACTCAAAACCCATTCGACAGGGCAACAAGTTGCATGATTTCTTGGGTGCCGACTCGGTCATGGAAGTAGAATTCCAAAGGCAGGCATTGAAAAAGGTACGCGCCTGTTGCCCGGGGCAGGTTTCGCGTACAAGAAAAGAAGGAGCAAAACGGTCTAATGCAGGAGATTACTCTGAAGGTGAACGGTAAGCGGCACGTCCTGAAGATTGATCCCGAAACACCTCTGCTATTTGTTCTGAACGACGAGCTTGGCTTGTGCGGGCCCCGATTTGGGTGCGGCATGGCTCAGTGCGGAGCCTGCACCGTAATCATGCGCGGCCAGGTTGTGCGTTCGTGTGTCATGCCCGTAAGCGCTGTGGGCCAAGACGAAGTCACGACGCTGGAAGGGCTGGGCACGCTTGAGCAGCCGCATCCAATTCAGCAAGCCTTTATTGAGGAAGGCGCGGCCCAATGCGGGTTTTGCCTAAGCGGAGTAATCCTGACGGCGAAGGCCACACTCGACGCAAATCCGGATGCTTCTGATCAGGAAATTCGTGATGCGCTGGGCGGCGTTTTGTGCCGCTGTTTCGTGCACTCACGCATGTTGCGGGCTATTCGAAAATATGCCGAGACACGACGCGCATGACCCAGTCTCGCCGGCAATTTCTGAAAAGCTCTGGTGCCCTGATTATCAGTTTTAGCGCCGCGCCATGGAATGCGCTCTCCGCTCAGGATCAAGGTCAGTTCGGCACTCATCCCTCGCACATCGATCCGGGGAAGCTCGATTCGTGGTTAGCCGTCGGCTCCGACGGAGTCGCCACGGCCTACACCGGGAAATGCGATTTCGGGCAGGGCATTTTTACCGCTCAATCGCAACTCGTCGCAGAAGAACTGTGCGTTCCGCTTGCCCGGGTCAAACTCATCCAGTGCGACACGTCGATCACTCCCGATCAGGGAACCACATCGGGAAGCCAATCGACTCCGACCAACTTCAATTCGCAAAGTCTGGCACTTGCCGCAGCTACCGCTCGCGAAGCATTGTTGAATCTCGCTGCCAAGAAATTGGTCGAACCCGCCGAGCAGCTCACCGTAGCGAATGGCGTCATCACCGGAAAGACCGGACGCGCCGTCAAATACGAGGAGCTTATTGGAAACCGGCATTTCAACCTCTCGCTGAGCCCCACCGCGAAGCGGCGATCGGTTGCGGCTTGGACGGTGCTTGGGAAACCAGTCCCGTCGCTCGACAGGCCCGCCCTGATGACGGGGCAGTTCGAGTTCGTTCACAACATCCGAGTTCCTGGAATGTTGCACGGCCGTGTGGTGCGGCCTCCTGAGATGGGAGCGACGCTCGCCCATGTAGACGATCAATCAGTACGGAACGTTCGAGGTCTGGTGAAGGTCGTCGTCCGCAAGGATTTCGTTGGCGTCGTCGCAGAAACGCAATATGCGGCCGCAGTTGCGGCGTGCCAGTTGGCGGTTCAGTGGAATCCCGGACCGGAACTCCCACCGCAGCAGAACTTCTTCGACTATCTCCAGAAGCAGCCCTCACGCGACGTTCTCGGTGTTGACTCCGGGGACGTTGACGCTCAGCTTTCATCAGTGGGCAGCGTCATCCGCGCAAAGTACACGTACCCCTACCAGATGCACGGATCAGTAGGCACATCGTGCGCGGTAGCCGATGTCAAGGCCGACAGTGCCACGGTCTGGTCGGCGACACAATCTGCTTATCCAACACGGAGCATCATTGCAAAGCTCTTGAACATGCCCCTCGATAAAATACGCGTGATCTTTGTGCGAGGATCGGGTTGCTACGGATTGAATGGCGCTGACGCCGTGTCCTTTGACGCGGCAATCCTTTCGCAGGCCGTAGGGAAACCAGTCCGCCTGCAGTTCTCCCGCCAGGACGAAATGATGTGGGAAAACTTGGGCGCCGCCTGTGTGGTGGAGCATCGGGCTCGCCTTACAAAAGATGGAATCGCCGCGTGGGACCGCGAGGATTGGGTTGCCTCTCGCGGCAGTCGACCCGGCTACAATCAGCCGGGGAATGTCATAACCGGGATGCTCTTAGGTTATGACCCTGAGCCGATTGAGCCACGCTCGGCCAAGGCGCCTGCGGGCAAGTTACGCAACGGAAGCAATATTGTGCCCTCGTACTTCGCTGGGTGTGTAGGCGGCAGCTGTCAGGGTGATGGAACCATCCGGAGTGAAAGGGCTCTGACGCACTCGGTGCGTTCGCCATTCTTCACCGGGCCGCTCCGCTCACCGCTGCGAATCCAAAATACCTTCGCCAACGAATGCTTCATGGACGAACTGTGCAAGCTCGCCAAGGCGGATCCTGTGGCTTTCAGGCTGCAACATTTGAAGAATTCACGAGTCATCGGAGTTCTGAAGGCCGCCGCGAGTGCGTCGAACTGGCAGGCCCGCCCTTCGCCGAGAACGGACACTTCTCGTGCGCAAACCGTGACTGGACGCGGTATCGCCTGCGTTGCGTACGAAGGAGACAACGGCTACGCCGCTCTGGTCGCGGAGGTCGAAGTGGATTTGCAGACGGGAACGGTGCGGCCGAAGCGCTTCGTAGCAGCGTTAGACTGCGGGCCGATCTCGAACCCGGATGGTCTGCGAAATCAGACTGAGGGCGGGATCCTGCAGGGCATGAGCCGGGCTCTGGTGGAAGAAGTTATTTGGGACAAGAAACGCATCACCTCAGTGGATTGGGAAACGTACAGCAGTCTGTATCTTGATTACGAGATGCCCGCCGTGGAGACGGTTTTTGTGACGCCGACCGATGTACCCGCAACTGGCGCAGGCGAGACGGCAATTACACTCGTTCCCGCTGTGATCGGAAACGCTATCTTTGATGCCACGGGTGTTCGCCTCAGGGATTTGCCGTTTACTCCCGCACGAGTAAAAGCTGCACTTGTTGAGGTAGAGCACAGGGCGTGAACATGCGAAATAGAAGACTCATCGCCTCATGCCTCACGGTCGCCGCCGTAACGTACGTTTTCTTCTCCTTGCGGATTGCCGTTCAAGCGGCGGGACATGCCAAATCGGCTCCTGACGTAATGTCACGCGACGATGCCGGTGCCGCTGCTGCTTTCGAAGCTATTGTGCCGGTACTTCACCGCCCTCGCTGCATGAATTGTCACTCCAATGGAGATTTTCCTCGGCAAGGTGACGACAGCCATCGACACACGATGCAAGTTCATCGTGGACGAGACGGCCATGGTTTGAACGCTGTCCGATGCAGCACTTGTCACCAGGACCACAATCTAGTTGGCCCACGGACGCCGCCGGGAGCGCCCGGCTGGCATCTGCCGTCTCCCGCAATGCCGATGATCTGGGAGGGCCTGACGGACCATCAGCTCTGTGAGTTATTCAAAGACCCACAGCAGAACGGTCATCGCACGCCTGCGCAGATTGTGGAGCATATGCACACGCCCCTTGTATTATGGGGATGGTCGCCAGGAGGAGGTCGTACTCCGATACCAACATCTCAGCAGGAGTTCTTAGAGAAAATCCAAGAATGGGCCGAAAAAGGAGCGGCATGTCCTGTAGACGCAAGCGCCACAATCATCCCTGACGCTTGGGTTCCCATTTATGCTGATCAGTTTCCATAAGCCCGCTCCGAAGTAGCACTATCCGTTTTGTACCTGGATCGCCTGAGCCCCGTGTCGAACGGCCTGTCCGCGGAGTCGAAATTGCGTCGCTCGCACCATTTCGGCGGCGGTGAACATCCATGCCGCTCTGACATCTCCCTTCGGAACTATGCCGCACGATTAACTGTGCGCTATCGTACGGTTTCTACCGGATGGATTCCCGGGGCTCAGGGTGTAGGGTTGAGCTAACCCTTCCTCGTGCAGTCCGTCGGCCTGTACTTTGCGGCGCGGTCAGCAGCCTGTCAAGGGTCACGAGGCCGCATATGTCTTACTCCATTCTGATCGCGGACGATAGTCTATTCATTCGGGACGCCTTGTGTAATCTCTTCGAGCGGGAAGAGGACTTCGACGTTTGCGGGGAGGCAAAGAACGGAAAGGAGGCAGTTGAGAAAGCTCGGGAACTGCACCCCGACTTGATTCTGTTGGACCTCTCCATGCAGGTGATGAACGGCCTAGACGCGACACGCGTTCTGAAACGCCTGATGCCAGAAGTGCCAGTCATCATGTTCAGCGCGTACAGTGGTCCTTCCACCGAGAAGGAAGTCCGGTCCGCGGGCGCGTTCGCGCTGGTCTCAAAGTTTGAGCACGTTTCTGTCTTGCTCGGCAAAGCGCGCAGTGCGCTCGACAGCCGGCGCTAGACTCCATGCTTGTGGTGAATCATACGGGCAAGATCGTCCTGGCCAATTTCTGTTTGCATCCCGCCGAGTTCAAGAAGCAGCTACCTAGGCGGTCGCCAGAAATTCTTTAGCCGTCACCTACTGACTCGCCTGTGCCCGTTTCGAATGGGCAGCCCCAGCCAGATGCAATGTTGGAGCAGCGTTTACAACGGGGAGAGATTTGTGGCTGAGATAAAAGCTGGGACAAGGGCCTGTCCAGGCTTCGGGTGATTTCTCCCCTAAGATTCGCCTGACCCCTTATAGCCAGTCCCGTGATGCCTTGCGTAACGCGGATATCGATTTAACTACCGAATCGTCAGCTTAACGTTGTCAATCCATTCGCTCGTAGTAAGCGGACCTGACCCGGTATCCATTTGCCATTGCACACCCAAATTGTCCGTCCACCCCGTTGGTAGCGGACCGGATGGCTCGGCAACGTTCAACGTATTCTGTATTCCGTCGAGCGTTAGCGAGTCATAGTGCATTTGTTGGTCCGATGTGCGATGCATTTGCCATACGATGTGATGCCAGACGTTGGGCGTGAACTTCTGGCAGGGAAGATGAGTCTGCACCCACGTTCTGGATCCCTCATTCCAGATGTCCCAATAACCGCTGGCGTACCCGCACTCCGAGCCAAACATGAACTCCCGACCGCTGATGAATTGGAAAAGGTCGTATTCCAGAGCTTCAGCACCCAGAGAGGCGCTATCGAGGTATACCCAAAAGTCCCAGGTGAACTGTGTCGCCCAGTCTTGTGCGCCGAGCTTCTCCCAAAAGAGCACATTGGAATACGGCAGGCTGGCGGAGACGTAGAACTGAGTGCTGTTGCCATCAAGTGACGGTGTGGTTTGGAATTGAGCCATCCAGTACACGTCAGCGTTGTTTGTTCCCCCGGCACAATCGGTGCAGGACCCCCAGCCAGTATTATTGTCGTCGATATTGGAGTCGATAAGTTTCTTGTGATTTTGGGCTTGCGCGGTAGAGGCGAAACACACTGTCAGAAATAGCAGCACGAGGCCGGACTTCATGGCCGATTCTCCTGAGAAAGTTGATTTTGGCCGAGGTTGCGAACCGCGTTGGCGCGGTGCCATCGTACAGCACTGTAGGGACGTTGAATGCGGAAGAACTCTGGCCTGTGTACAGCCAAGTTAGCGATCAAGCGGCCACAAGTCAATCCAAATCGACAGAACACGCAACCTCGCGAGAAAAATGTCAGCCGCTTCGTCGCCTCAGGGCCGATTCGAGACACGCCACTATCAGTCCCGTACGTTCTTTCCGAGGCCGCAGGTGTCGCATTCTAAGAGCAAACATGGCCTTTTGACGGCTGTACCGAAGGCGAACTCCAGAGGTCGAGGCTAACCCAAACCCGTTGTGCCGTTCGCTTCCGATGCAGCACCCTCGCGTAATCCTCCTCGCAGTCCTTCTGGACAAAAAGAGCAAGTCCCGGCAAAGCACCTTCAGACGCCGGGACCGCATTCACTTACTGGTCAACTTAAGGACAAATGTTTGATGCCAAGCTGCCGGAGCTTCGAGCTATTGCACCAAGCTGAGTAGACCGGTCGCGTCATGATGGCTGCAGGCAACGCATCGCGGTTTCCACGAACCTCCGCGGATCAAAGGCTTTGAGCAAAACATACGTTGCACCCACAGACCATCAACTCTGCAAACTATTCAAAAATCCAAAACAGAACGGTCATCGCACGCCCGCGCAGATTGTGGGCCATATGCACACGCCACTTCTGGGGCTGGGCGCCGGGCAAAGGTCGCACTCCAGTCCGTACACCTCAGGAGAAGTTTTTGGAGAGAATCCAATTACCTTGCAGGCCCCGAAGTCAGCTGGACCTCAACGTGAAGACCGGCCACGGTGAAGAATGCGGATTTTTCGCTTCGGCCCACTTGGACGACCACTTGTTTAAGGTAGCGTGGAGTCAGCGCAGTATTTGTCTTGCAGATCTGAGGAACACACCAGACCGCACCCGCGAAAACGGCTGCCCAAAGCGCCATGGCAGCGATCTTCACTCCGTACCCCAGATCGTCCTCGATCACCACCGTGCCGGCACAAATGTCTCCCAAGCGGCGGCGAACGTCGGAGCAAGCTGCAACCACCGCGCCAACCAGGTAAAAGCCCAGTCCGTCCACGATGCGGAGCACGTTGCGGATTGCGGTAACCGCGAGAGGGTTACGTTCGTTTGTCCGGACTACCCTGATGCCGAGCATTGCTTTGCCTAGCGTGGCGCCGAAACGAGCTTCCAGCAACCAGAGGTAGACAAAGAAAATCAAAGCATTCAGACCTTCGGCAACGACCAGCGCAGCCAGAGTCAGCTTCAGTTCCGTCCCCTCGACAATGCCCCAGCGCATGAAGGCCCATGCATCCACAATCGCAAAGAGGCCGAAGAGGAAGCTGCTATCCAGCGCGAACGCGATCAAGCGATCCCCCAGAGTTGCCATTCGGTAAGAGGACTCGTCTTTCGGCTCTCGTTGAACTTGCCTGTTTGCGGGCTTTGGCGCGGCAGCCTCGGGCTCAGTTAAGCCCAATTCCTCAAGCAGATGCTGCGCTGGAGGAATCACAGCCCCGCAAGATCCGCAGTTTTTGGCATGAGCACTGGTTTGCCTGTGGCAGTGTGGACATTCCATAGTTGGGGCCAAGCCGGGCTCGCGAATTAGGTAATGATTACGCTGCGGTTAGGGAATTGCAGCATCACGAAAGGACAGCATCGGAAGGTTCGTTTGGAGGATAAGTGCTGCAGGAAACACGGCTGATTGAAAGATTGTTCAATGCTTCGAAACGTTTAAACCAGGATCAACGCGACCCCGATTGCTGTCTCTGGGCCGCCAAGCCGCGCAACAGAAAGTATTCGTTGATCGGCCGATCGTCCTGCAGCGCAGAAGTGGTTGGCGAAAGGTTGATCATCTGCGCCGTTGTCATATCCGTAGAAAGCATGCGCTCAAACTGCTGCTGGGGAGTCTGGGCTGGCCCCCATTCCATCATGTCGGCGACGGCACGATCGGGCATCCGTGCCACCATCTCCGCGGCACTGCGAGCAGGAATCGGACGCTTGCTTGCGAGGAAGTGCCAACCTAAGTCTTCGACCGATCGGTAAACTCGCACGTAGGGAAAGTCATTCGTCAGGGCTCGCACAACCGACGCTTGCATTGAATTGCCACCTTCGGGGATCCAAAACACCTGCAGGATGCCATCGTCAGTCAAGTGCTTCTTGACAACCGCATAGAACTCCTCCGAGAACAGGAGGCTGACCCCAGCAGCCTGGAACGGAGGGGGCGGATCAAGAAGGATGGCGTCGTACTTTTGGGTTGAGCGCTCCAGGAAACGCCGGCCATCGTCAATAACGAGGTGCGATAGCGGCGATGCTAATACCTCGGCGCCGTCCGCATGGTAGTAGGGAAACAGCCGAGGCACGCTCGGCGACAGCTCGACCGCAGTTGCCGAGATCCCCCAGGAGATCACGGAACGGTAAGTTGTGCCCATTCCGAAACAGATCACCAGCGCGTTCCGCGGTGGCTGATTGAGAGAGGCAAGCGTCAGGTGAGCCATCATTTTCGTGATCGGAGTCAGGTACGTCATCCCTACTCCGTTTATCAAAAGCTGTTTCTTCATGCCGGCACCGGTCGCAATGACAGTAGCAGTGCTGTCCCGCAGAACCTTGCGTTGCGGAAAACGCGTCTCGTAATCCTTCGTCAGAAAAAAGACTGCGAGCGCCACCCCAACGATCGCATAGGCTGAGATGCGCACGCCGATTCGATATTGCACGCCTTTGGGCCAAAAGCCTGCCATCGCAATCCACGGCACCACGTACAACAGCATGGACACGCGTTCGCCAACGAAGGGTAGCAAGACGAATCCAGAGAGCAAGGGGCCAAGGATGCAGCCCAGAACGTTGACCGCATACGCCCGGCCTGCGCGATCGGGATCGCCCGCCGACCATCGGTCTACCAACATTGGCGTCAGGAAGCCGATCACTCCGGAAAATGGAGCCACTCCGAGGAAAACGCGCAGCACCGCGTTCAGAGAAAATCGGGGATCGGACGTGAGGAGCGGCAGCAGCCCGAGAAGCGCCAGCAGAACCCAGGCGAGGTGGCTGCGGGGATCGCGACTGCGGCTTGAATCGCGATAAACGATCGAGCCCGCGAAAGTCGCTGCGAGATAAGACGCCAGTATAGCTGCGAAAGAATAAACGAGCGGGCCGAGATATGGCGTAAACAACCGGATCCAGATGACCTCCATGCCCATCGTTACGAGTCCAGTTAGGAAAAGCAGGGCCAGCGCTCCGTTCCCCTGTCCGTGGACGCCTGTTGCCGTCGAGCTCGGCGCAGGTGCAGGGCCTCGCCCGCGTTGTCCGACTGTCATCGCGAATGCGGAAACCGCGATAGCAGCATTAAGCACCCCGCCGATGCGCAGCGTGCGATGGAATCCATAGAGCTCGATTAGAAATAACGGGACAATGGCGCCCGCAATCGCGCCGAGCACGTTTGACATATAGAGAAAGCTAAACGAGCGGCGCGTTTCATTGCGGGTGTCGCTGCGTATCGCAGACATTGCTAGCGGGATCGTTGCGCCCATCCAGAGACACCAAGGGATGAGTGACATCGCCACCAGCGTGCCCGAAGCAAGATGGTAGATCGCCGATGAGAACCCGGTCGTTCCCGTCAAGGATTCCAGCAGGCGGCGCCCCCAGAGCAGTTCCACGGGGACAGCCAGAGAGGAGCAAGCGATCAAAAGTTCGGCCAAGGCATACAGCCGAAGTGGGGGAAAGCGGACCCGTTCCCCATAGCGTCGTGCAAGAATCCCGGCTCCCCAGGAACCGGCTCCCAGACCCGCCATGAACATTGAAAGCACGATGGACACCAACGCCGTTGTGACGCCAAATTGCGCCATGGCCAACCGCAACCAGACCAGCTCATACAGAATGCTGCAAAAACCTGAGATGAAGAAAAAAACGAAATACCGTTTCATTGATCCTGCCTGGGCTCGATCTTTAAGCGGAAGCACGGCTCGAAAAGGTGGAGGATGTTACCGTACATTGGTATCAAGCCGATTGAAACACGCAGCAACTCGCCCTTGCCACCGAAAACGAGATAACCCCGCCTTAGAGCCCATATCTCTTGGGCAGCCAGGAAGACTTACTTCAACGCGGGTTTCTGTCCAAAGATGTTTGCGGCCTCGGTCTCTTCGCCATTGAATACTGTAACCGAGGAAGCATGGCAGTTGAGATCTAAGGTTCTCGGCTTGTAACGGCCAGAAGAAGGGAACCGTAAAAGGTGGGGTAATTCCGAATGGCGTGTCTGTGGCGGGCGATGCTCGGAATAGCAATGGCTGGCTTTATTGCGGTGGTGCCTAGGACGACTACATCAATATTGCGGCCATTCCTGCGTTGAACGCACCCAGGTCTAGGCTGCAGATCTTCGAGACAGGCGTTGGGACTGGGCCTCGTCGTGGGACTAACTTGTCGCCACGAAAAGCCCAGACCCCGCGTCTTGATTATGCCTTACTGTTAAAACGCCGCCGCAACATTCCTCCCAAGAACATGAATCCAGAGCCAAACATCAACATCGACGTCGGCTCAGGTGTTGGTGTTCCAGGCGTTGTGAGGCTTTCGCTCAGCGGACTTGTATTGACTGCGGTCATTCCACTCGGCGTGCCATTGGTGGTGGAGCCTTGAATCAGGATTCCATACAACACAGTTCCGGCAGGGAGGTTCACGCCAAAGCTGCTGACGCTAGCCAAAACGGTGTCGTTCGCAAACCCACCTTTTTTCCCTGGGGGCGAAGTCACAGTTCCCAGGTTAACTGTGTATACCGTGAAAGAACCCGGTCCGCTACCGCCTAGTACCTGCGCACTAGCGCTTTGAAATGCGCTAAACGCAGGATTCGAGGTAGCCTGCAGCGTAAGGTTAAGCACGCCCGGGTCTTCCAGCTTCTTATTCGGGTCCACTCCGGTAAACTGTGCAGCGTTGACGGCAGCGCCCGCAACGCCATTGACGCTAAACGAAGCGCCAAGGGATGAAGGATTCGGGACCAGAATAACTAGAAATATCGTCCCACTCGCCCCGTTCGCCAAGCCTGACTTCGATTGGGTGGTGATATTGAACGTCGGATTACCTGCCGAAGTAACTACTTGCGTAGTACTGTTCGGGGGGACTCCAGTACATGTTGTGGTTCCCGTGCACACTAGATGCAGGGTTGTTGGGTCGTCCAGAACCTGGGCTCTCGCCCCAGGAAGCCCCAAAAAACCGGCACAAAATATCGCCGCGAGAAGTAAGGGCGATAGCCACCGATGGTTTTTCATCTTAGTTGTCTCCTTGCGTCATCGATTGAAAGTGCTTCTGTGATCTGGGGGAGGGGCTCAGTTTTAGTTGCGGATGTAGTTTCGCGGCTCAGTTTCTTGAGTTGCTGCTCCGCGTCCACGGCCAGAGTTGAAGGAGTTAAGCCCAGTCTTAGAGAAGTGTGCAGAGCTTTCTGCCCTTTTTCTTTCAGTCCGAGCTGCAAGTACGTCATTCCGAGGTGATATTGGACCAACGCGTTTTCCGGCAGCGCGCTCGCCGCCGGCTGAAGCTGTTGAAGCGCAAGCCTATACTCGCCTTTCTGATAGTAGATCCATCCCAGCGTGTCGGCCACGGTCTGATCGTCGGGCACGCTTTTCTTGATTTGCTGGGCCATGCCCAGCGCCACATCGAGATTCTTGCCCTGCTCCCCATACCACCGTGCTAACGAAGCCTGCGCCAATAATGAGTTCGGATCTTGTCGCAACGCCGCGTCAAACAGCGGCTTAGCTCTGTCATAATCACCACGGGTCATCAAAAGATTGCCTGCTAGAATGCTGGCCGCGATCTGGCGCGGGTTCAGCCGGTTTGCTTCCTCGTATTGTGCCAGAGCGTCTTCCGATTTTTCGCGCTTCTGTAATACCGTGCCCAATAAAAAGTGTGCGTCCCAGTTCTGGGAATCCAACTGCAAAGCCTTGCGACAATTCGCGTCGGCATCGCCCAACTCGTGGTTGCGGACTTCGAGACCGGCCAGCAGGTTGAAGTACGCAGGCTGTGACTGAAACTTGTCTGACGAGTCCTTCACCAGCCGGATCGCTGATGCAATATGCCCATGATCGGCCTGGAAACCGGCGAAGCGAGTGAGAACTGTGAAAGGCTGTGCCGCCAATGCGGAGGCCTGTTGATACTCCTTTCGGGCAGCGGCCTCGTTCCCTTTGAGGGTGTAGAACTGAGCGGCAATCTCGTGGAATTCGGCAGGTACTGCGGGCAGCTTTTGAATTGCATTGACCGTACGCTCAACGCCATTGAGGTCCTTGCTAAGCATCTGCGCCTGGGCGAGCAATAGGTAGCCATCCACAAAACTGGGGTCGATCTCAATTGCTCTCTTGGCATACTCGGCCCCAGTTTGCCCGTCCCCGGTGCGAATCGACAGCTCTGACAGCTTGGTGTAGGCCTGGACGAAATTCTGGTTCAAGCGGACACAGTCATTGAATGCTGCTTTGGCCTTCTGCGGCTGGTCAGAGGCCGCCCAACTGAGCCCCAAGTAATAGTTGGCGATGAGCGAGTCAGGATCGTTCTTGAGCACGACCTGAAGTTTCTCAATAGCCAAAGGAAAGTTTCCGTGTAGATAGGCCACCGCCCCGTCGAAGGCTCTGCCTTCAACATCACGGGGATTGTTCTTCAAAATCTTCGCAACCTGCTGATCTGCATCTGCGACACGGCCCAGTGTCAAATAAGCGCTCGCCAACTTCTTTTCCGCCAGCAAATTCGGTTGTTTGGCCTCTGCGGGCTCCAGTTGCGCCACTGCGCGAGCCAATTGGCTTCGCCACATCCAAAAATCACCCAACTCGATTGCCAGATCCGGGAAGTCGCTTGCCCGAGACTTGAGTCCTGCGAACAGATCGTCAACCCTTTCCGGATGGCCTTCACGCAGATAAGCGTCCGCCAGTAAGAAGACGAAGTCTAAGGATTTTGGGTGGCTTTGAATTCCTTGCCTCAATAGCGGCTCAATCTCTTGCTCGCGACCTTCAACGTGGAACAGGTTGGAAAGATTGTGATAGTTTTCGGGCGAATCAGGTTTCAGTTCGAGGGCGCGGTGGAAATCGGTTTCAGCTGCCGCGTACTGCTTTGCGCTCACTCGCGCGAAGCCACACTCAGCCCAGACAATCGATTCTGCCGGAGCCAGCCGCTTCGCAGTGTCGCATTGCTCAATGGCTTTGGAAAAGTCCTGCTGCACAATGTAGAGCCCGGCTCGCACGGCTTGAGTACGTGGATTGTTGGGCTCAAGATTTTCAGCTTCATCCAACTGGGCTTCTGCCTCATGCGTCTGGCCGCTCGCCAGGAGCAACTCAGCCAAGTCGAGGTGCGCGGAAACGACTTTTGGATTCCGCTCCAGAACATCATTAAGGCCTTGGTGCGCATCCTCCCAGCGGCCGAGCTTCAGATCGATTTTCGCGATGTAGTAACGCGGTTCCCACGCGTCGGGGTTCCGCTGAAGGGATTTGTGAAACTCTATGTCGGCCTCGGCAAACTGTTGCTGGTCGAAGTAACGCTTGCCGCTCTCAAAATCCTTCTTCGCTTTGACCGTATTTGACTGGCAACCTACGCCAATAAGGGTTAGCGCCAGCAAAATGAGGACGCTGACTGAAGACTGAAGCGACGAGCGACGAATTGGCGCAGAGGTATACACTTCGGACACGAAACGCATAGAGCAACTTCAGGGCCTAAGCCCTCCGGCGAGCAAGTTTATTTGTCTGACTGTAACTGATTTAAATTCAGTTTCTTGCAACTGCAGTAGCGTGCCTCAGAATTGCCTTCCACATCGAGCATCCCGACGGGTATTTATCTTGCAAGCCCCAGGTTGCAAGACTCTGCATGAAGTTCCAAACTTATTCGACGTTTTAGCTTAAGGCTGGCAAGCGTCGGCCGGCCGTTTTCTCAAGCCGGTCTTCTGTGGCCAATTCGATCACGGTGATTTCCGGCGGGCAGTTAAATCGGACTGGCAAGAAAGAACAGCCCACGCCCGCGCCCGTGTAACCGCGCATTCCGCGGTGCTGCCAATCGCCGTAAGTGTAGGACCTGGGACAATCGGCGTTAGTGAGAATGCTTCCGATCAGCGGCAAGCGGATTTGTCCGGCGTGCACATGACCGCAAAGGTAAAGATCAATGTCCGCTGCCGCCGCCTCTTCAAATATCTCCGGCGAGTGGGCCAGCAGAATCTTGAAGGCATCTTCCGGCACCCCTTCCAGAGCCATCTTCAGGTCGTCAAAGCCATAAAAATGGGGATCATCCACACCGGCAACCCATAGACTGGCGTCACCTCTCTTGACCTCGAATGCTTCGTTGATCAGCATGCGCACGCCGAGCTTTTCCAGTTCCCCCGCCATATCGGACTCATCGTGATTGCCCAGGACTGCTGCAATGCCGTCCTCGGCTCGGACGCTGGATAGAATCCTGGCCATGCGGGGATAGACTTCATCGCACGGTCCTACGAGTTCATAGCGGTAGTCTCCGGTCATAACGCACAAGTCGGTGTCCAAGTCCGCAATCAGGCCCGCAACGATCTCGGCCAGACCGTCGATGCCGTCGATATGCAGGTCGGTGAGATGCAGGATTCGAAACCCGTCAAAGCTGGCGGGCAAGTCTCGAAATTGTAGTCGCACGTGTCGCACCACCGGTTGGAGCGCGTTTCGCATTCCACGCGTATAAATCCCCGCAATCTTCAAAACAGTGCGCACGATTGGCCGCAGGATGCGTTCCCGCAGAACCAGGGAATCCTTGTGGGCGCGCTTCCAGCGGCCGGGGTGAATAGCCGACTCCATGGCCCGCCGGCGCGCAAGGCGGCCTTCCAGATCATGGCCTGTTTCAAATTCGCTGTTAATCATTGTTCTCAGATGTGAAAAGGAAATTGGTTCTCTTTCTGGCCGAATTTTCCCCGGTCCATTTCGGAAGTCAGCGATTATCATACCGTCGCCTGATGCGCTTGGATTTCGTACTCATGCTCAATAGAATTCCGAAGCTGAGGCTGGAGCTTTTAATCTGGCGTCGAGATCCGCTTGGAAAAAAAGAGCTCTGGATGGTTTTCAACTCGGCGGGGTCAATTTGCAATGCTCAGTGAGGAGCTTCGATTCAAGACCCGTTGCTTTCCAAGATACCACCTTTTCCCCTTGAAAGCTTGACTCAAAGCACAACTGAGAGGATGCTAGTTGAATCCAAATCGACCCGGTAACTTCCGCATGAGCGATTTGTTCCCTCGATTAGAGCCGTCGGAATCGGCTAAAAGTATTCGCGTGCTGGTAGCCGACAGTACGCCTTTGACCGCGCATCTGATCGCTGACGCATTACGACGCGACCGCGGGCTGACGGTGAGTGACGCGAATGGTAGTTCCGTTCTGAAAGAGGCCCTGGCGCTGCAACCTGACATCGTAATCGTAAGCGAAAATTTGGAGGGAACCGCAGGCCAGGGCTTGGCCGTTCTGAAGCAATTGCGCACGACCGTTCCCAAGGCTCGCACCATCGTGCTCCTCGATCGTAGCGATCGCGATTCAGTGGTAGCGGCATTTCGCGGCGGAGCTCGCGGGGTCTTCAGCCGCGACGATTCGCTCAAAATGTTGGGCAAGTGCGTTCATCGAGTGTACGAAGGCCAACTTTGGGTGAGTAGTGCCCAGTTCCAGTTCATTCTGGAAGTATTGTCTGACGCTCCAGCCACCCACCTGGTGGATAAAGCGGGAGCAAACTTGCTTTCCAAACGTGAAGAGGATGTGGTTCGGCGACTGGCCGAAGGTCTCACCAATTCTGAGATTGCTCAGGAGTTGGAAATTAGTGAGAAGACAGTGAAGAATTATTTGTTCCGCATCTTTAACAAGCTTGGAGTATCGAGTCGAGTGGAAGTGGTCATTTACGCCTCCAGTCAAAGCTACCGAGGGGATGTAACATCCAGTTCACTGCCGCCGAATCGCCACTATCGCGATATCTGAAACCGGGCGAGAACTCGGAGGCAGACTTCTTCGCGGACGGCACGATCAACTGAAACGATTAGTCCTGCGAAAAGCAGACGGTGCCTACGACGTCGGTTGGCTTCCGCTTTGTTCGTCCGCAGTGTCATGTTCTTGGCTTGTTTGCATGATCAAGGCAACTGGAAGTTAACTTGCTGCCACATTCACATTAGCCTAGCAAATAAAAATGGAGAGGTCGCCTACAACATCTATGGAGCGGAGGGCGGCAGTTCGCTTTCGGTTGAACGCTCCGGTGATTATCCGGTGGAGCGACGCCGCGGGAGCTGAGAGGGAAGACATTGGGCGCATTTACGACATCAGCATTTCTGGAGCTTTTTTCACCTCTCAAGCAGGGCTTCCTGTAGGCACACGGGTGAGACTTGAGATTCATCTGCCCGCAATAAGAGAAAATGCGCCCCCGGGAGTACGACTAGAATCCACCGGCAAAATTATTCGTACAATGGAAATGGCTGTAGGCGCAGGATTTGCTGTGCGCGGCGCATTCGCCCTATATGAGGACCTTTTGCGCGGAATTGATGCTGGTTAACGCCAGCGCCGAAGGCTTTTAGGCGCTCAACTCCTCGGCTTCTCTTGGATACTCGGAGCGCTCTGGGATCAAAGGTCGTTGATTTTGAGTCAACATGTAAAGAACGAGTTCGACGCGGGTTGAGAAACCGAGTTTATCGAAAACACGAAACAAATAATTTTTCACGGTGTGTTTACTCAATCCCAATCTTTCGGAGATTTCTCGATTTGATAAGCCAGAGGCCACCAAACGCGTCACTTGTTCTTCGCGCTTGGTCAGAACCGTGGTTACTTCCGGTCTGGTTATGCCGGGCGCCGGCACCTGCATCAGAGCTTGTACGACGTGTTCCAATTGAGCGTTGGTTGCCCAGAACTGGCCCTCATGAACTCGTTCCATGCACTTGAGCAGTTCTGGAAACGACCCTGTGCGGCAGAAGATACCGCGCGCTCCCTGGCGAAATGATTCTACGATCATCTCAGAATCGTTCTCGTCGAGCAGCATGATCGGGTGACAGCGCAAGGGTATCGCGCGTAACCTGCGCAGCAACGTCAGGCCGGCCACGTCACCATCCTGAAGGCGCATGCTGATCAGGGCTATGTCGGGTTGGTTCTTGCGGATGATCGCACTGGCTTCTGCGTTGCTGGTTACGCAGCCAATGACTTGAAAACTAGTATGGCGCTGCAAGGCATCGGCCAGCAACTGGCAATCCATCCGGGCAACATCTGCAAGCAGAACTTTCAGTTTTGTGCTCATACTGAGACGCAAATCAGCGCCAACAACCGCAGTGCATTCGGGGGAGAATCGGGGAGGGAGGTTACCGGCGGGCAGTCTAGTTCAAACCAGCAGGGCTGTCAAGGCAATACTCCCGTTTACACACGGTCGACATCAGCCTCAGTATCTGTATTAGAAATAATTCGTGGTGGCGGATTGAATCATCTCTGCTGCGGAGCGTTCGAATTTCTGGGATCGCTGCATCTCCCATGGAATGAAGTTGATGCAAGACGCGGCGTTCCACTCGGGGCAATTTGACTCTAGCCAGTGCGGGCCTGATCCGCCGCGCCCTTAACCAGATTTCCTAGAGAAATTAGACCTACACGGCCAGTCGACCGCTGGAAGAAAGTTTCCGACGATGTAGGCCATTCACTCCTGAGAGTTTCCGCATCTTGCAGATACTTGCGATGTTGCATACTCTTTCCAACATTGCATGATCGTTCAGGGTTACTGCCACCAGTGAAGTAACCTTGCTCCCCCCCGCAAGGATACCCCGAACGAGACTGTAACTACCCAAAAGAGCTAAATGCCACAGCAGTCCTATGGGACTCAGAGGGGGAACGTGTGAGCAGTTGCAATCAGTTTACTGAAGTATCCGCCGCACAAGAATGGGTTCGAGCGAGTGCACCGCAGTGGTACGCGATTCACACCCGATCGCAACACGAGAAAGCGGTTGTTTCCCATCTGAAAAATGAGGGGATCGAAACCTTTCTTCCTTTGGTTTCAGAAGTTCATCAGTGGAGCGACCGGCGCAAGGTCGTGGAAGTTCCCTTGTTCTCCTGTTACGCGTTTGTGAATTTGTGCCTGGCGCCGGAAACATGGGCCAAAGTCCTGAGCATCAACGGCGTATTGCGCTTCGTAGGAATTCGCGGAGAAGGCGTGCCGATTCCCGATGATCAAGTCGAGAGTATCCGAACTCTGGTTTCGGGCAAAGTTCCCTATACCGTTTATCCCTTCCTGAAAGTCGGCCAGCGAGTGCGGGTGCGTGGTGGATCTCTGGATGGCGTGGAAGGCCTTCTGGTCGCGCGCAACGGAAATCGCACGCTGGTAATTTCTGTGGAGCCGATTCAGCGCTCGTTGGCTATCAATCTCGACGGTTATCAAGTTCAGCCCGTCTAAGGACATTTGAAGTTTTTTTGATTCTCGAGGTCAAAGTATTATTTCGCCCCACATTCTCGTAGTCGGCGCAGACCCGACCGTAAAGCGTGCCGTGACTGCCATGCTGGCGCAGTCTTCTTGCCGGACCGAAGAGACCGCAATGGGCGCTGACACAATGGCGCGGGTGCATGGCAATCCTCCGCCAGATCTAGTTCTGCTGGAACTTGGTAATGGCGGGGGGGATGCGGGCTTCCGACTTTTGCAGGAAATTCGTGCCACTCGGCCGGAGTTAGCCATTGTGGTGCTGCTGGCTTCCGGCGATACCAGGCAAGTAGTAGACGCGATTCGCCTGGGAGCGCGTGACTACTTGACCTTTCCGCTGCAGGAGATCGAGGTGCAGCAAGTACTGTTGCGATGCCTTGGTCCAAAACTGAGCACCAATGGAATGGCGGAGAGTCGTGAGATCGTCGAAAACCTGGGCGATGACATTTTCTTTGTAGCTGCCAGTCCAGCCATGCGCAAGGTGCGACTGCAGGCAGAACTGTTGGCGAACATCAATGTTCCGGTGCTGATTCTTGGCGAGAGCGGAACCGGGAAAGAAGTTACCGCTCACCTGATCCACAAACTCTCTTCGCGATCCGAACGAAAGTTCCTGAAGGTCAATTGCGCCGCTTTGCCCGGTGAACTTTTGGAGAGCGAGCTTTTCGGTTACGAGCGCGGCGCTTTCACAGGCGCCATGAGGACCAAGGCGGGTAAGTTCGAGCTTTGCAACAAGGGTACCATTCTTTTGGACGAAGTCGCCGAGATCCCGCCGAATCTTCAAGCAAAGTTATTACACGTACTCCAGGACAAGCAATTTTTCCGGTTGGGTGGCGAAACCATGATCGACGTCGATGTCCGAATGCTGGCCGCCACCAATATCGACGTTCACGAAGCCATTGAAGAGCGGAAGTTCCGCGAGGATCTCTACTACCGGCTGAGTGCTTTCACGATTTATCTGCCTCCACTACGTGAGCGCCAGACGGAAATTCCCGTGTTGCTGCGTCACTTCATGACCCGGCTTGCTGCCCAATATTCTCTGCCGGCCGTTCACTTCTCCACCGATTTGATCGACGCATGTTTGCATTACGCCTGGCCGGGCAACCTGCGGGAGCTGGAAAATTTTGTGAAGCGCTATCTAGTCATGGCTGATGAGGCGATGGCAATGGCTGAGTTGCGAAGCAACGGGCGGCAAAGCCAAATCGTCAAAGAGTTGCCTAGAAGCCCGATGATGATACGCGACGAGGTCGCTCCCACGAACGGAGAAGCGCACGGGGCGCATTTCACGTCAGTCCTGCGTACTTTGAAAAATGAAACCGAACTGCAGGCGATCAGTCGCGCTCTTCAAGAAACCCACTGGAACCGCAAACGTGCAGCCCGGCTGCTGAATATCAGTTACCGCGGACTGCTTTACAAGATACGCCAGCACGGCATTACGCGCGCGACCGGAGCCGTTCTGCCGCCTTCCCTCCGGGACCGGGAGATCGGTCCCTCGTAAGACCTAGCAAGCTCGATTGCCGAGGAGCGAATCATGAAAATTGGAACGAACAAAGTTTTGGAGCTCTTTTTCGTGGGGATGTTCTGCGTCACGCTGGGGTGGACTCAGACTTCCGATAAGAACACTGCAATCTCACAACAGATGGCAGCAGCCTCAACTCCTGCCTCGATAGCTACGCCAGGAAGTAGCGCAACGATGGCAAAAGAGCAAAACGACTTTGTCATTGGCAGCGAAGACGTTTTGGCGATTGATGTCTGGAAAGAGCCTGAGGTTTCTCGCGCGGTCGTCGTTCGCTCCGACGGAAAGATCTCGCTTCCTCTGCTCGGCGATATTCAGGCGTCGGGCAAAACCGCGAAACAGTTGCAGACAGAGATCGCTCAAGGACTCTCGTCCTACATCTCCGACCCTGAAGTGGCTGTGATCGTGCAGACAATCAATAGTAAGAAATACAGCATTCTGGGAAAAGTGGCACGCGCCGGTTCGTCCCCACTGACCGGACCAATGACCGTTCTGGACGCGATTGCCGCTGCCGGAGGTTTCCAGGATTTCGCCAAGCGCAAGAAGGTGTACATCCTGCGTACGGGTCCTGACGGCCGCGAACAACGAATTCCATTTAATTACCCCGAGGTCATTAAAGGGGAACACTCGGAACAGAACATTCGGCTCCAGGCTCGCGACATCATCATTGTTCCGTGAGGCGTCTATGAAAAGATTCCTGCCATTGGTTCTCCTCAGCGTTCTATTCGCGTGGTCTACCGCGAGGGGCCAGAATCCTAATACGTCATGGCTGCCGGTTGGGCTCAACGGAGAGACCGGCCCAATCAGCACTCTGGGAGAGTCTGGAGTGAATCAGCTTTCATTGGGGATTGCAGGGGGAGTGGCTTACGAGAACGCTTCTTCGAACAATTCCAGCGAGCCTGCCTACGAGAACTATACGGTCAATCCGAGCATTGCCATCACCGAGAGCAGGCCGCGCACAGCCCTGTCAGTGCAGTATTCGCCCGGATACACGCGCGAACAGCAGGGAGCTGGAAGTCAATTTATGCAGACGCTGTTGGGCAGTGCACAATTTCGGCTCAGCGAAAAACTTACCTTGCAACTAAGCGAACGATATCTGCGAATGAACAGTTGGTTTACGGGGCTTCAAGTTAATCCTACGCAACCTGGCGGGAATGTCATTCAAACGCCAAACGAATCCATTCTGACCAAAGGAACGGTGATTGCATCCAGCATCTCGTCGCTCAATCTGGTTTACCAGGCCAGCGAAAGCACCGTGGCGGGAATCGGCGGTTCCTTTAACACCGGGAATTTTTCCCAGGTACAAATAACTCTCAATCAGCCCTTGTTTAACTTTAACTCCGGTTCCGTGAACGCCTACGTTTCGCACCGAATCCAAGGTAGCAACTGGCTGGGAATTACTGGCAACTTTCAAAGAATCGACACCACAGGCGTGACGAAGGAAGGTGCCGACAACCCGTCGCTGCAGCTTTTTTACACCTTTGCTCCCAGTGCGCACACCAGTGTCTCTTTATTCGCAGGGCCGAGTTACTTTACATCGCAGGCCGAGACCGCGATTGACATCCTCGGGACTTCGATTCCACTGACCATTCCAAGTCATGGCTGGGGAACGAACTTCGGAACGACACTGGGGTGGCGAGCGCAACGCACCGGGATCAGTGGAATGTATATGCACCGGATCAGCGACGGGGGCGGTCTCAGTGGGGCCACGCGCTCCGACAGCGCGACCGTCAACCTTCGCCGCCAGCTGAGCCAGCGCTGGACTGCCAGCGGCATATTGATATACGGCAAGAATAACTCCCAAAGCATTCTATATGGTGCATCTTTTCAACAGATTTTAGGGACGGCCAATTTGAACTGGGCATTGTCGGAGCACTTCTCGATGATGCTCAGTTACGCGCGAGACAACTTGCACAGCTCCTACAACAATCTCATTGCCGGCAACACGACTGTACCAACGGGTACCAACAACCAGACGATCAATGACAATCGAGCCTGGGCCACCATCTCTTATCAATTCACCAGACCATTAGGAAGGTAATCATGTTTGAAGAACTAGACGAAAAACCATCGCAAGGACAAAACTTCCAACGGTACTGGGACACGGTGCGGCGCCGCCGCTGGTGGATCATTCTGCCGACGTTTGTCATCTGGGCCGCCGTATGGGGATTTAGCTGGTTTGTGGCAGCTACTTACAAGTCGGAGACCCTGATCTTAGTTGAGCAGCAGAAAGTACCGGCTCAATATGTCGTGCCGAACGTAACCAGCGACTTGCAGGATCGGCTGCAAAGCATGACACAACAAATCCTAAGCCGCACGCGCCTAATGCGGATCATTGATCAGTTTCAACTGTACGCTGATCTTAAGTCACAGCTCACACTGGACGAGATGGTCGATAAGATGAGAAAGGATATCAAGATCGACTTGGTCCAGGCGCCTGGGCCGCCTGGACGCATGGCTGACTTAACCGCTTTCAAGATTACCTATAGCTCTACTAACCCGCGGTTGGCACAGCAAGTTACCGGTCAACTGACCTCGCTTTTCATTGACGAGAATTTGAAGGAGCGAGCTCAGCAGTCTGAAAGTACGACAGATTTTCTCGGAGCCCAGCTGGAAGAGGCTCGCAAGAGCCTTACCGAGCAGGAGCAGCGCGTCCGGGAGTTCAAAAGCAAGTACCTCGGGGCTCTGCCAGATCAGTTGGGCAGCAATCTAAACATTCTCAGCGGCCTGCAAACGAGACTGCAGCAAGAAATGCAAGGGGTCAACCAAGCCAAACAACAGGCTTCCTACCTCAACACCCTACTGGATCAGTACCGTTCTTTGCGTCTCGGTGTTAATGAAGGTTCAGCCGATCCAGAAGTACCTCCAGTTATGGATGGAGAGTTACTCAGGCTGAAGACGCAACTGGCGGACATTCGCTCCCGCTATACCGAGCGTTATCCTGACTATCGCAAGATCAAGGAGCAGATCGCTCAAATCGAAGCCATGAAGCAGCACATGGCAGAAGACCTTCAGACGGCAGCTGCAAGCAAAAAGAATAATAGAGAGCCCGCGCCCAGCGACGATGTTAAGGCTGCCACGGAACCTCATCCCACAAGCTTTGCCGAGTTGAAGGAAATGTCGCCGATGGTGCAGCTGGAAGGGCAGCTCAAATCCAATCAGATGGAGCTGGAAAATCGTCAGAAACTAGTTTCACAGCTGGAGACACAAATCCAGGAATATCAGGCCCGTCTGAACGAGACTCCCGTCAGGGAACAGCAGTTAGCTGATATCACCCGGGATTACGATCAATCTCTTTCAAACTACAACTCGTTATTGTCAAAAAAGAATCAATCTGAATTAGCCACCAGCCTGGAGAAAAGGCAGCAAGGTGAGCAGTTCCGCATTATCGACCCCCCCAGCCTGCCCCTGAAGCCTTACAAGCCAGACCGGATGATGTTCGCGCTAGGTGGACTGTTGGCAGGAATATTTCTTGGCGTGACGATAACGGCCGGAGTGGAGCTCCTGGATGGTCGGATCTTTCATGAGTCGGATTTCAAGGAACTTGTCAATGCGCCGGTATTGACCGAGATTCCACCGCTGCCCACGCCGCTGGAGACCGTTGTGCAAGTTCGACGGCTACGGCTGGAGTGGACGGCAGCTATTGTCATGCTGATGGCGATGGCCAGTGGGTTTGCTTTCACCGTTTATCGCGGATAAAAGCATGTACAAGAAATTCTTTGGTTTAAATCGTAATCCGTTCGAGATCTCGCCCGATCCGTACTTTTTGTTTCTCACGGAGCGGCATAAGGATGCTCTGGCGTCCCTTTACTACGGGATCGGACGGCGCAAGGGTTTTCTGGTACTGACCGGCGAGGTGGGAACCGGCAAGACCTTGCTGGTGCGCTGTCTATTGGACTTGCTGAAGCGGCAGCAAATCAGTTTCGCCAATGTGTTCAATCCCGTTCTTACCGGCACTGAGTTTCTGCGATACGTGGTTGCTGACTTGGGCCTCAGATCCCCAGACCCCTCTAAGAGCAGCCTCTTACTCACCCTGAATGAGCTTCTGATTGCCCGTTACCGTAAGGGACTGAACACTGTGTTAGTTGTCGATGAAGCGCAACATCTCCTTCCCGAGGTTCTGGAGGAGATTCGCTTACTGACAAATCTGGAAACTTCGCAGCAAAAGCTCTTGCAGATCCTGCTGGTTGGCCAGCCCGAACTCGAGGAGCGCCTGGACTCCCCGGATCTTCGGCAATTGAAGCAGCGAATTGCTCTGCGCTGCCGACTGGGAGCCTTCAATGAACAGTTGACGAGTCAGTACGTAGCGCAAAGACTTCGACGCGCTGGAATGACGCAGGGAGCGGAATCAGTTTTTCCGGCAGACACCATGAGCCTCGTCCACCAGTATTCCAACGGCATCCCCCGCTTGATCAATACGCTGTGTGAGAATGCGCTAACAGCAGCTTTTGCCCATCAGTCAAAGACCGTAACCCCCGAGATGGTCCGAGAAGTCTCCGTCGAGTTTCGGCTTGATCGGGAGTACCCGCAAGCGCCGGCAAAAACCAACGGAAACGGACAAGAACAACAAGCGGCGGCCAGGATTTTGCTGGACTTGTTGCAGAGATATCGGGCAGGCGGCGCCAATCCAATAGCGTTTCCCTGAAGCGGTATCTGTGACGCCCATAAGGACGTTCAGCCAACGCCACCGTTTGGAATCAGTTCTACACAGTCAAGGTTGACGCTAAAGGTTTAGAAAGAAGGAGCAAGACCCCATGAGCATTGTATACAAAGCTCTGCAGCAAGCTGAGGCCGAGGTCGCAGGAATTGACCCAATCGAGCAGGGTGTCCCGTTTTCTCCGGAATCTCTTCATGAGAGTCCAAATGAGACCTTGTGGCTGGAGCAAGTCAAGGTTGTCAAACCTGTGGGAAACCATGAAAAACGGATGGTAACGATCACCGACCAGGAGAGCCTCGGCACTGAAAAATTCCGTCTGCTTCGAACACGCCTCTGTCAGTTGCAGAACGGCAGCAACCTTAAGAAGCTTGTCATAACCAGTGGCGCTCCCGGCGAAGGCAAAACTACAGTAGCCGCCAACCTGGCGATTAGTCTGGCTCGGCACACGTCGCAGAAGATTTTGTTGCTTGAGGGTGATCTGCGTAATCCCGCGGTGGCGCCCAAGTTCGGATTGCAACATCTCGAGGGTCTGGGTGAGTGGTTTGACAGACAGCAACCTCTCACCGATTTCATTTATCAGGTAGAAGGTCTGCAACTATGGCTTCTTACCGCCGGCGCCCCCTCAGGCGACGCATTGAGAATCCTGCAGTCGGAACGGTTTGCAGAAGCCGTGAACCGCTTAGCGTCTTGCTTCGACTGGATCATTATCGATGCTCCTCCGCTTACTCCCCTGGCTGACATTCACCTTTGGGTTCAAAAAGCCGATGGGGTGCTTCTTGTCATTCGTGATGGCGTAGCACAGAAGGAGACTCTAGTCCGAGGGTTAGCGGGGTTAGATACCGCGAAGCTATTGGGTGTGGTGCACAACGACACGCTAAGCGCCGGCCACAACTATGACCAGAAGTACGAGCGGCCGCGCGAAGAGGAGCGCGTCAGTCGCGAAGCATAAAACGACCATAGAATCGTGATCCGCGTATTCAACATTTACTTCCCCGCTCGAACCCTATTCCTGGGTATCTCGGAATGGATCCTCGTCTTCTTGGCATTCACGCTATCTTTGATTGCGCGTGCCGGTCGCGATGCGGACCTGGTGCTCACCGATGAGCACGGCATCTATAAGATCGCTCTGGTCGCCGGTGTCTATCTGCTTTGCATGTACTACCTGGATCTGTATGACACCAAGATCCTGGCCCACCGACACGAGGTTCTTACTCGCATTATGCAGGTCCTGGGCCTAGGCACAATCGTACTCGCAGTCGTGTACTACTCGTTTCCAGGAGTCCAGCTAGGACGAGGCACGTTCCTGTTCGGGCTTCTTCTGGCGCTGCCCTGTCTGGTCTTGTGGAGAGAGGCTTTCCCACGGCTGGTGAGGTCCCTGCACCTGGAGGAAAAATCGGTCCTCATCGGAAGCGGTTCGTTGGCCCGGGCGCTTTGGACCGAAGTAAAGAACCGGCCCGAGTTCGGCATCGACATCACAGGCTGCTTGGATGTGCCGGAGGAGCAATCATTTCCCGGAGTGCCCTACCTCGGAAGCATGGAGGAGTTGCTCCAGGTTGTTGACTCTAACCAGATCACTCGCGTGATTGTGGCTCTGGCGGATCGCAGAGGCAGGCTTCCGCTGGAGGGACTGCTCGCGCTCAAGGCCAGGGGAGTAATCGTACAGGATGGAGCTGACTTGTACGAAAGTATGACTGGAAGAATTCAGTTGGAATCGTTGCGTCCGGGCTGGCTGCTATTTTCATCTGGCTTCCGGGCTTCTGGGCGCCTTCTATTCTACAAACGATCGATTTCCTTTTTTCTCTCGTTAGCCGCGTTAATCGTGATCTTGCCTTTGTGGGTCGTGATCGCGATTGCAATACGTCTGGAATCCAAAGGGCCTGCCATCTTCCGACAAAAACGCGTTGGGAAGGACGGAAAGCTCTTTAACCTTTACAAATTCCGCACCATGGTAGACGGGGCGGATGTGAACGGCAGATCCAGACCCGCGCAGGACGACGACGAACGCTGCACGAGGCTAGGCAAGTGGTTGCGCCGCGCTCGGCTCGACGAAGTGCCGCAACTTTACAACATTCTTCGCGGAGACATGGATTTTGTTGGGCCGCGCCCCTTTGTGCCGGATCAGGAAGAAGAATGTGCGCGGCAAATTCCTTTCTACGAACAGCGCTGGATCATTAAACCGGGAGCGACCGGCTGGGCACAGATCAACTACGGATATTGCGCCACGCTAGAAGACAATATCCAGAAGATTTCCTACGATCTCTATTACCTCAAGCACATCTCGATTGGACTAGATCTGCTGATTATCTTCCAAACAGTAAAGACCCTGCTTCTCGGACGCGGCGGCCGCTGACGTGTTCACCTTGATTTCCAAATTTGCCTTCTGGCTTTGTACGTCCTTGATTGCGTACACCTATTTCGTGTACCCGATTTTCTTGTTCGCTGCCTACGCGTGGTCACAGATTCGACGCGATTGGAAATATTTAAAATCGCGCGGCGACCGTCGCTGTCCTCGACCGGAGGCGCAGGAACTCCCGTTAATTACCATGGTGGTTCCCGCGCATAACGAAGAGAAACATCTTCCGGAAAAGCTGGCCAACCTCCAGCAGCTTGACTATCCGCTGGAAAAACTGGAACTGATTTTTGTCTCAGACGGCTCCACGGACGGCACAAATCGGATTCTCAAAGATGTGACCATCCCGAATGTACGAACTATCTTCCTCCAAGAGCGCCATGGTAAACCGTTGGCGCTCAATCAGGCCGTGGCAGCCGCTCGGCATGATGTTCTGGTGTTCTCCGACGCAGCCACGTTGTTTGCCCCGGACGCCCTGCAGAAACTGACCCGGCACTTCCGTCGATCCAATGTCGGTGCAGTTTGTGGAGCGCTGAAGTTTAGAGGAACAGCGGAATCCCAGCAAACTGAAGGCGTCTACTGGGGGTACGAAAGCATGCTCCGGCTTATGGAATCGCGGATGGGAGCAACTCTGACTGCCAGTGGCGCTATCTACGCGCTGCGGCGTGAATGTTACCGCCCTCTTCCGGCAGATTCGGTAATCGAAGATTTCGTGATCCCAATGAATGCGCGCAAACTTGGTTACCGGGTACTTTATGACCCGGAGGCCGTCGGCATAGAGTTCGCGGCAGAATCAATCAAAGGAGAGTTCCGGCGCCGCGTGCGCCTGGCAATTGGTAGTTTCCGTAATCTGCCGAGTTTCCTGCGCGTGCCCCTGCCTCGTTTCACTCGGATTGCCTTCTTCTCCCACAAAGTTTTGCGTTGGATGGTGCCCTTCCTTCTTATTGGAGTTCTGCTCAGCAACGCCTTCCTGTTGGGGGAGCTTCCTTATCGGATTACCGCCGTGTCTCAGCTTCTCTTCTATGTGTGGGCGGCGCTGGGATTGGTTCTGCATCAAAAAATGCAGAAGCTGCGGTTTGGTCTGGTCGGTTATTTTCTGCTGGCGATGAACTTGGCTTTTTTGGTGGGCTTCATCCGATTCCTATCGGGCAAAAGGGAAGCCACATGGGAACGAGTCGGGTAAGTCGCCGGTCCTCTGCTCGGTTTTCATTGTCCGGTATTCCAGTACTGAATTACCACGGTCTGACCGCCACCGATACCCGGTTCAGGGTCAATGATGCGCGCTTCTGGGTGGCCGAGAGCATGTTTCTTGAGCATTTGCGCCGTATCCTTGCTCTTGGCTGTAAGGTTCTCCGCGTCGAAGATGTCTTGCAGGCTTCCCGTGACGAAACGAACGGTTTCGCGACCGCAATAACGTTCGATGACGGGCGCGCTTGCGACTACGAAATCGCCTACCGGTTGTTAGTTCGCGAAGGCCTGCCCGCAACCTTCTTTGTCAACACTGCCACGATTGACACTCCGAGACATCTCACCTGGTCCAATCTCAGAGAAATGAAACACGCCGGAATGTCCGTGCAGTCGCACAGTCATGAGCACATGGATTTAGCCAGGCTCAGCTCGACGCAACTGGATTATCAATTGCGGCGATCGAAAGTCGAAATCGAAGACCATCTGGGCAGTGAGGTAAAGCTGCTCGCGCTACCTTATGGTTCCATGGGATCAAACACTCTGACTATGGCCCGGCGCGCAGGCTACCGCGCACTTTGCTCGAGCGGAGGCAGATTGGCGCGATCCACTTCGCTGATCATGGATCGGGTCTGCATTTATTCGGACACGACGTTAGGGCAATTCTCCGCAATCTTAAGAAAGAGTCCTGCATTCTTCGTCAAAACAGCTTGCAGGGCGGCGTTGCTGGGTGTGCCCAAGCAGATGGCGTTCAGTCTATTTCCCGGATGGGTGGACAGTTGGCGCAGCCGTCATGAATGATTGCAGTGCTGTTCACGTTTTTGTGCTGATTGACGCGCTCGGATGGAGGATCCTGGACGGTCAGGACTTTCTCCAGGATTGGTTGCCGTTTAGGCGGCCTTTGCGCACGGTGCTGGGCTTCAGTTCTGGGGCAATCCCAACCATACTTACGGGCGTGCCGCCTGCGCAGAACGGGCACTGGAATCTTTTCTACTACGATCCCCAAGGGTCGCCGTTTCGGTGGATGAAGTATTTGAACTTCCTGCCTAAGCGTGTTTCGGATCATCGAGTCACGCGAAAACTTCTTAAGGAAATGGGACGCCGCCTCCTCGGGCTGGGATCGCAATTTGAGTGCGCGGTCAGCCCGCGGCTGATGCCCTGGTTTAATTGGGTGGAAAAGAAGAGCATTTATGAACAGGGCGGCGTGTCCGGCGCCCCTTCCATCTTCGACGAACTGGCGGAGCGTGGCGTGCCTTACAAGGTTTACACCTATCATCATGCCAGCGACGAGCAAATCTTTCAGAACGCCGAGCGGGACATCCGACAGGGCGCTGCGAACTTCTACTTCATTTATCTCAGCGAGATGGATCGGTTTCTTCACGACCACTGCGGCGACAGCAGCAGCCAACTCAATGAACGCCTGACGTGGTACGCGGCGAATTTGCGGAAAGTGTTCACCGCGGCGCGGGAGGTCGATCCGCAGGCCGATCTCACCCTCTTTTCCGACCATGGGATGACGCCGGTCACCGATCACTTCGATGTCGTCAAAGAAGTTACCCAATGCGGATTCTCGATGCCGGATGATTACTTGTCGATTTACGATTCAACCATGGCACGTTACTGGTTCTTCAATGAAGAGGCCAGGCGCAAAATCTCTCAAACACTGCAGTCATTGCCGTGCGGCCGGGTGTTGTCGGAATCGGAACTGAAGGCGCTCGGAGTGTTTTTCCCAGATCGCCGCTACGGCGAGTTGGTTTTCCTGCTGCATCCAGGCTGGCTAATTTCGAATAGCGATTTCAATGGGAAAGGTTGGATGCCTGTCGGAATGCACGGCTATCATCCCGACGATGCCTACTCCGACGGAGTTTTTCTGAGCGATCGAATGCCGCCGGTGCCGGTGGAGAGTGTCGCCGATGTTCATTTCTGCATGCGTCGAGCGGTCGAACCCCGCACAACCCTTGCGGGAGTCTAGTACCATGAACTCAAACAAAATCTCCGTTCTGCACTTCTGCAACGAGATTGTCAGAGGTGGTGCCGAACAGCACATCTTGACGCTACTTTGCGGGCTAAGCCGGGAATACTTCGACCTTCATTTGGTGTGTACGCCCCACCTGGCGGGATTACTGAAACCCGACTTGCCTGGCGATGTGGAAGTGCTTCCTTTGCTGTTTCGTAAACCATGGCAGGTGAATGCTGCGCTGCAATTGGCTGAAATTCTTCGCAGCCGCCGAGTGGATATTGTGCACTCGCACATTTTTTATGCCAGTCTGCTGGCCTCACCTGTGGCGTGGAGTTGCAGTGTACCCATCGTCATCGAGACGCCGCATGTCCGCGAGTATTGGCGGCGTGGACGGCTCAAGTCAAGGTACGTGATCGATCGGTTGGTCGGCCATTGCGTGAATCGCTATATTGCAGTGTCCGAGGCGAATGGAAGATATCTCGCTGAAGAAAAGCGGTTGCCGAGTCAAAAAATTTCTGTCATTCACAATGGCTCCGACCTTAAGCGATTTCAGCACGTGCGCTCCAAATCGGGGTTGAGACAAAAGCTCGGTTTCCGGAACGACGACCTTATCCTTCTGGTTGCCGGACGCCTGGAGCCGCAGAAAGGGCATTCGGTATTGTTATCAGCCCTTCCGCAGATACGTCGAGATTTTCCGAACGTGCATGCGGTCTTTGCCGGCGAGGGAGCATTAACTCAGCAATTGCAACGGCAAGTCGAAGCGCTCAGCCTGCAGGGAATCGTCGATTTCGTCGGCTTCCAAAGCAATATGGAGGAATGGTTTTCCGTTGCCGACGTGACTGTACTGCCTTCTTTCTATGAGGGTCTGCCGCTTTCGGCCATCGAATCGCTGGCAGCAGCAACTCCAGTCGTAGCATCCGCCGTCGACGGAACGCCGGAGATCGTGATTCACGGAAGAACCGGTCTGACGGTGCCCCCTGGCGCCCCAGACGAATTGGCTTCGGCGATTTGCGTGCTTCTGGCCGACCCCGAACTGCGCGCGCGGTTCGGTGGCGCGGGCCGAGCCTGGGTGGAAGAGGAATTCAGTCAGGAAAAACAGATAAAAAGAACGGAAGATCTTTATCTCAGCTCGCTGGAGCGAGTTCGAACTGAGCGCCTCCAGCAAATGTTCGGCTCGCAGCCTGTCGGACCCCGAGAAGTGCAGCTGGTCGAAAAGGCCGGCTAAATCCCACGATAATGTCTGCCAATGCGACAACCGGCGAACTGCCCTCCTGCACGGACTCTGCGAAAGCGCAAGCTCCGGCCACGGTGACCAGAAGAATTTGCGAAGAAGCCAGCCGGGCTTGTGAACGGGAATTCGGCAGAGGCTTGCATGCTCTCATTCTTACCGGCAGTTTCGCCCGTGGCGAAGGCTCTTTCATGCGGAAGAATGAAACCTGGCAAGCTCTCAGTGATGCCGAATTCATCGTGGTTCTTTCCGATTCTGCCTGCTTGCCGTCCACCACAGAGCAACAACAATTTTCAAGCAAAGCCAGCCACGCACTGCTAGCACACGGCGTAAGTTGCTCATTGTCGTTCGGCTTTGTGCACGCTGATTTTTTCCGAAAACTACAACCTTCAATTTTCGCGTTTGAGTTGCGTGTGTGCGGTCAGGTGCTTTCGGGCGATGCTTCAGTTTTGTCTCTCGCCCCGAACTTTGAGGCGTCGGAAATCCCGCTGGAGGATGCCTGGCGGTTGCTCTGTAATCGCCTGGTCGAGTGCTTGGAAGTTCTGAAGTGCATGGAAAGCGACGATAAATCGATATCGCCTCACGTCTCGTATCGGATCGTCAAGCTTTATCTCGACATGTGCACGTCGCTCCTTGTGTTTTGCCGAGCCTACCAGCCGGGGTACGTTCAACGAGCGGCTGCCTTACGTAAGCTGGCGCAGTCGGAGCCTGCCGATGCGCCGTTTGCGCTAAGGGACTTCTCCAACCTGGTCTCGGCAGCAACAGAGTTCAAGATTGATGGTAAACACGGCGAAGAGTTCGGTGACTTCGACAGAACCCACTTAGGCTCTGCGACCGCGAAAGCCATGTCCTATGCCCGACAGTTATGGCGCTGGGAGTTGAAACAGCTGACAGCTTCCCATGACGAAGCAGACGACCAGCAACTATTAAAACGTTGGATGCGTCATCAAGGATTGGCGCGCCGAGTTCGAGGCTGGGCCTATGTTTGTCGCAAACAGGGCTGGCATCGCAGTTGGCGCGAATGGCGCCGGTGGCTCGGACTGATGCGTGAAGCTTCCCCGCGCTATTGTATTTACTCTGTAGCGGGCGAAATTTGCTTTGGATTTTCTACATTGCCAAATGATGTCCAGGGCCTCACGGATTCCGATTGCCGACGCTGGCGCAATTTATTGCCAGTGCGAAAGCAAATATCGGGCTCCGAGCGCTCCCTCTGGTCGCAACTCGTCGCCGAAACTCTTTGGAATTATCAGCAGTTTCTGGTGGAGACGCGAGCGTAAAGTTTCGCTTCCGCCGGGAAACTGGAACGGCGAGGCTGACGCAGAGCACACATAACCCCCTAATTGAAACTGTGACCGTTCAGCATGCGAATCCTCTTCGTCGCCTTGCAATTTCCGATCCCCGCGAATAACGGGCTTAAGATGCGTTCCTGGTCGCTATTGCAGGCGCTCGCGGCCGAGGGCCATGAGCTGTCGCTGGTATATTTTCGGGACTCCAGCGAACTGCGGGCAGAGGTTTTACCGCTGGGCTCGGTTTGTCGCGACGTGACGGCTGTTCCATTTCGGTTCACCAGTCTGTCATCCAGTCGGGACTATTGGAAACGGGCGCTGGCGCTCTTTTCCCTCCAGCCCTACGCTGCGGGCCGCTTCCATTCCCCGCACATGAGCGAACGGATAAAAGGGCTCCTGTCGCGCTATCAGTTCGATCTGATTATTGCCGACACCGCATTCGGTATGCTGAACCTCCCCGCTACCGATGTACCCATAGCGCTTAATGCTCACAACTTGGAATACATGATCTTGAAGCGCTATCTTTCGCATGAGTCGAACCCGCTAAAACTCGCTTACGGATGGCTTGAAACCCAGAAAGTACGTCGCTGGGAGAGCGACGCCTGTTTCCATGCGGACTATGTCATGTGCTGTTCCAAACATGATAAAGAATTGATCCGAGAGCTCTGTCCCCGGGTTCCCATCTCAGTGGTACCCAATATCGTCGACGTGAATAACTACAGTCCTACCACGGATGTCGATGAATCAGTTCTGATCTATCAGGGTGGGATGGACTGGTATCCGAACCGAGACGCCGTGGAATATCTGGTTTTCGAAATTCTTCCGATTCTGCGTCGGTTGGTTCCCGACTGCAGAGTAATCGTGGCAGGACGGAATCCTTCTCCCGAGTTTCGCCGGCAATTTGAAAGCATTCCTTATGTCAGTTTTACCGGTACCGTCTCCGACATGCGCCTTGAGATCGCGAAAGCGGCCGTCAGTGTGGTTCCGTTGCGGATCGGCAGCGGAACTCGGATGAAGATTCTTGAGGCCGCCGCTATGGGAAAGCCGATCGTTTCAACCACGCTAGGGGCAGAAGGCTTGGAGTTTGTAGATGGCTCGGAGATTGTGCTTGCGGACCAACCCCAGGCGTTCGCCGACGCAGTGGCTGGGTTTCTTCGCGACGCTGCACGCCGTCGTTCGCTCGGTCGCGCCGCCAGACGAAGGGTTGAACAGCAATACAGCATGACGGCTCTTCGCGCCTCCCTTCGTGACTTGACAGTGACCGCAGACGGTCAGCAAGCAAGAGAAGTGGCGTGCCAATTCCAATAACTTCGGCAGATATCAAATGGGCATAACTGAGACGACCGTGCAAGCCACTGCGATTACCGACCCGCTCTCGAACTCTATGAAGGCCGTTCGTCCGCTGCGGCCGGGTTTCCGCTGGGCCGACATCTCGCAGGCTCCGCTCCACGACCTGCCTATGCGGGATGAAATAATTTTCCAGTACCTGCCGCTGTCATCCGATATGTCAGTGCTGGAAGTTGGACCTGGCGTGGGCTTCACGGCTTTTCGCCTGGCGCCCAAGGTGCGGCAAATTACGTTGCTGGACATCGCATCCGAAAGCATTTCGCGACTGCGCAGAAATCTCGCCGATGTGCCGAATCTGCAAATGGTGTGCGCCGATGCGTGCTTGCCGGATCTGCCGGCCCAGGTGGGGGGGCCGTTTGATGTCGTGATTAGTCTCGACATGTTTCAGTTTGTTGGCGATCCCCGCACCTGCCTCAAGAATTTCGCGTCCGTATTAGTTCCTGGAGGCCGCTTGCTGTTGCAGTGGCCTAACTATCCGAAAGAAAAGACCAAAGCACCGACTTACCTCGGCAGCCGCGCCGAACTTGAGGAAATGGTCCGGAGCGCTGGCTTCAGTCAGTCTTCTGTGCATGCCCTAGGCCTCCGGCCTTATGCCGGTTTTCTTTATCGCGAACTGCACGAGCGGCCGCTCGACCTGTATCGGCGCTGGCGAAGCCGAAACCCGGTAGACGCTCCGCAGAACTTCGATCAGACCTGGACGTTTCAGAGGGGCAGAAAGCTGGAGCGGTATAAATGGTTCCTGCACCTGTCGTGGGCTGCATTAATCTCGGCGATGCGCCTCGGTGGAGATTGTTTTCAGTGCCACCCGGTAAGTGAAAGGCCAGATGGCAACCTGTTGTTAATTGCGCAGCGCTAGAGAGAAACTTACACCGTGATTTTCTACTATTTCTTAATCTTGGGAATGCCCCTCAGCCAGCACCACTTTTGGGCCCATTTTGCCGGCGATTTTACCGGGATTAAGTATGTTGGCATGGCTTGCTTGCCTTATGCGATGGTGCATTTGAGCATGCGAGGGTCTGCGCCACCTCTTTTTGAAACTTGGCAGGCACGTCTGTTCCTTGGTTTGTTTTTTGTGTTCACTGTGTCTTATGTGACCAGCCCCCAACGGGGAAGTTGGGTGGCCAGCCACTGGCTGACCGACCTGTCATTTTTAATGCTTTTCTTTATTACCGTGGCGATTGTCGATTCCCTTGAGCGGTTGCGCTGGGTCTTGCTTACCGCGACCAGCTCCATCGCGCTTGCCTCACTCTATGTTCTGCGCGATTGGCAGCTGTATCATTCCATGTACATAGATTATCGTCCCGGCTTTGTCGTCGGCGATCCTAATTACTTCACCGTGAATGTCCTGCTTTTTATTCCATCAACATTTCTTCTGGCTATGGAGCCGCGGCCCCGCTGGCAGCGCTGGTACTGCGCGTTGTGTTTTGTTGTAACCCTGTTTGGCGTTTGGGTCTGCGCGTCACGAGGAGGCTTTCTCGGAATCGTTTTGTCGAGTTTATGGCTGATCGTGAGATCCAAACGGCGGGCTCGCAATCTAACGCTGGTTGCCATAGCTTTCGTTGCGGTAAGCCTGTTCTCTCCGGTCTCGCCGATCGCACGTTTTAGGAACCCTAGTCGAGGGGATGAACAGTCGGCTGACACGCACGTTGCACTCATGCGGGGCGGAGTACGAATGATGTTAGCGCATCCACTGCTGGGTGTGGGCTTGGACAATTTTAAGTTCAACATTGCCGACTTTGTAACCCCCGAGGAAGCCAAGGGAATGGACCAGTTAAGACGCATCGCTCACAACAGCTATGTTGAGATCGGCGCCGAGGAGGGCTTGCCTGGTTTGCTGCTATTCGTGGGAATGCAATTCGCGTGCATTCTTTCATTGGAACAGGTGGCGCAACGGTCAAAACGTCTCGGCAGCACCACACTGGCGAAGGTCGCTCTAGGTCTGCAGGCTGGAATTCTGGGCAGCAGCATATCGATCTTCTTCGTTTCCGGGGAGTACCAAAAAATGCTTTGGCTAGCGATATTCCTGACGATGTGTCTGCCGCGGCTGGTTGACGAGGTTGCGCGAAAACAAAGAGAAAGAGTCTTACGTGTGAGAGCACAGCGTCCGCTCCAGACGGAGAGCGTTTACGCAACGTTGCAGACTCAATCCCAGAGTTCCATAGTTTGAGTAACGACTGCAGCCAAACTCCCAGCAGGTTAGGTTTCCCCCGCTGATAGCAAGTCCCAAGTAATGCTTCGCCGTACCTCCTTCCCTCGAGTCATTCTTCTCTTGCTCCTCGCAATGCTGTTAGCGGCGCACGTAACTGTCATTATTTCCGCGAGCTCTCTTAGGAAGGGGCTCGTCAAGCAGAGCCAAATCAATCCCGCTATTGGGCCAGCCCTGGCCTCCTCGGCGCCGGACTTGGATCACTATGGTGGGTTAATGGCATTGCCTTCGCCAAAGGGAGGAAGCGGCTTTTTTCGCGTGGAGAAGTTCGATAAGCGCTGGTTGCTGGTAACTCCCTCTGGTCACGCCTTCTGGATGTTGTCGGTGCAGAACATCGGCGACTACTTTTTTCGAAATACGAAGTACCCAGGTGGGAAGGCGCAGTGGGCGTTGCAAGTACGCCGAAGGCTAAAAAGCTGGGGCTTCAATACCATTGGGGAGTACGGAGCGGGAGAGGTGATGTTCGGGAAAGGTGAGGAAATGCCGTTCTTGTTTCTGTTCCGGCCGGCCAGCAATGCAATCCGAAATACCGGCGGCTTTGCGAAAGAGGCGGTGAAGGAGATTTACGAGAATGTTCCTCTCTCAGTTTACAACGGTTATCGTGGGGTCCTGATCGATGGCTTCGATCCCAAATATGCCACATATGCGAAGCGCTTCTTTGACAGTTCATACAATCTGGAATGGATTCGCGACGGTGCAAAGAATCCGTGGTTGATTGGATATTCAACCGAAGATGGCGACGAGTGGTTTGGCCTTACCGTTTCTTCTGGACCGGATAACGACATTCTCAAGCCGCATCCTGCCTGGGCCGTTTTGGTATCGATGGATCCGATGAGAAGCCCCGCCGCGCCTAACAGTTATCCGCAGCAGAAATATACCGATTTGACAAACTATTCCAAGCAGGCACTGCGGGACTTTTTGAAGGCCAGATACAACAACGACCTGGCTGCTCTCAACGCGAACTGGCGGAGTTCGTACACTTCCTGGGATCACGACGGCGGTTACGGTGTCGGAAGTGGATTTTTGGATGAGGGGGGGCAACATATTTGGGTGACTTCGCGTCGTCCGGCTCCTGTTGGAGATTGGAATACCTTGGACGCCATGACGGCAGGGGCCAAGAAAGATATGGACGACTTCCTCGAAGCGTTCACTGAGAAGATCGCATCCGTCGCCGTTAACGCCATTCGAGCAAAGGATCCCCACCATCTGATTTTCAGTCCGGACGCGATGAACCAATGGGGATTTGTGAGCCGCGAGCCGGTTTTACGCGCAGCCGCCAAATGGTTTGATGTTCTCAACGTGGGTTATCAAGAAGGACCTGTTTTTCCGCGCGAACGGTTGGCGGCGCCTTCAGCTACTTATGACATTGCCGGCAAACCGGCGATGTATTGGATTGGTTTTACTGCCAATAAAGACTCGTCCATGTCAGCTTTCCCAGACCCATATGGCGTGGACCACAGTTCGAGTCAGGTGGCGCGTGGAGAAAAATACGCGGCTTATATCAATCATTTGTTCAACGCGCACGGATCGAACGGCGATTATCCCTCCTTGGGTGTTGATTTTTGGGGCTGGGCAGACCAGGGCAATGAAAAGGCAAATTGGGGATTAGTCTCGCCGCACGACAATCCATACGACGGTACTGAGGCTCGTGTGGCTGCCTCAAAAGATCCGTGGGGTTATCCGGCTGGAGGAGAAAACGCCGACTACGGTGATTTCATCAGTGCCGTCCGAATTGCGAATCTGGATGTCTATCAAAAGTTGGTCCCTTCAGTTCACTAAATTTCCAGTCCTGCACGACAGAAAACAAAGGCCATTATGAACATCGGTTTTGTATCCGAAGCCCTGCCGTACTTGCCTTCCCGCGGCGGATTTCGTCTTTTCGGTGGCAACTTGATTCGCTGTTTGTCGCAGCGCCACACGATCGATCTGATTTCCTTCCTGCGCGATGAGGATCAACAACACCTTGAGTGGCCGGAGCCCTATTGCTCTTCCGTACGCACTCTTCCCAGCGATGGCGCCAGTCTCCCGCGGCGGTTAGCTAATGTAGCTTCAGCCCACCTGTGGGGCAAGCCCCTGGTGGGCAGGCAGCAGTTGGGTGCCATGCTTCGCGAAGGAATTGCAGCGGGCAAGTGGGACGTGCTGCATGTGGAAGGGGAGTACGCGGGCGGACTGCTTCCAGATGACTTGCCCATCGCTAAAGTGTTGTCAGTGCATGATTCCTGGACCCTACGATCCGAGGAAATGCTTAAATGCGCCCAGAACTGGCGGGAAAAACTCTACTACACCTTTCTCAAATATCACGAGCCGCGTTACGAGCAACTGGTGTTTCCACGGTTTGAGAGGTGCACGGTAGTAGCCGGTCCGGATCTCGACGCCGTGCGCAAAACCGTGCCGAGGGCAAAAGTGGATTTGATTTCTTACGGCACCGACACCGAGTATTTTCATCCTCAGAATGTTGCAAAACAACCGCATACTCTGGTGTTTCATAGTCACTTAGGATATGCACCGAACATTGAGGCTGCGCTGGAATTCGCCAACGAAATATTTCCTCTTATTCGTCTGGAAGTCCCCGACGTCACGTTTCATTTGGTAGGTGCGAATCCCGATCCTAAGATTCGCCAGTTGGCCTCCCGGCCGGGTATCAAGATTTCCGCTAATCTGCCTGATTTGCGCAGTGCTGTGTGTTCCGCAGAAATTTATGTTTGCGCGATTCGGCACGGTACCGGCCTCAAGAGCAAGATGCTGGAGGCTATGGCGATGCAGATGCCGATTGTCGGGTATCACCCCGGTTCGACTGTGGGCATCGAATGCGTTCACGGAAAGCACTTGCTGGCTGCGACCACACCTCAAGAATTCGCCGCCTCTGTGTTGGATCTTATGAAGAATCCAGCAAAAGCAGAAAGCATGGCAAAGGCGGCCCGCCAATTGGTTTGCGAGAAGTACAGTTGGGACTCGCGCGGGCGCGCGTACGAAGAACTTTACCAGCAAGTGCAGGACGAACGGCGCAGCCGGTCGCGAGCAAATTAGTCTTAAGCAGTCTGTTTAGCGAAGCCGGCAGGGACCGGCTCCGCGCATCAGTTACAAATCGCAAATTTAAAAGCTTCACGACAAAGGAGAAACTCAAGTGAATTGGACAGATCGAAAAGTACTGGTAACGGGTGGAGCCTCTTTCATCGGTTCTCACCTGGTAGATGCTCTCTTGCGGCGTGGGGCCAAAGTCCGCGTGGTTGACGACCTCAGCAGCGGAAAACTCGAAAACATCAGTGAACACATCGACGCCGGGCGGATTGAATTCACCAAGGCGGACCTGAGAGACGCCGGTGTTGCCGAGGCAGCAGTCGACGACATGAACATCGTTTTCCATCTTGCTGCCGACCATGGCGGTCGTGGCTATGTCGATCTTCACCAGGCAGCCTGTGCCGTCAACCTGCTGTTGGACGGTTTGGTTTTCCGCGCCTGTCACCGCGCCCAAGTGGAAAAAGTCATCTACGCCTCGTCCGGGTGCGTCTACCCAACCGGTCTCCAGACGGACCCTTCCCAAATTGTGTATCTGACCGAAGACATGGTCGGTCCTCCCTACGACGCCGATAAGACGTACGGCTGGGCTAAGCTGATGGCCGAAATGACTCTGCGTGCCTACTACAGGGACTGGGGAATGAAGTCGGCGTGCTGCCGGTACTTTACGGCCTATGGTCCTCGCGGAGTCGAAAACCATGCACTGATTGCGATGATTGCTCGAGCTTATACCCGACAAGACCCGTTTGTGGTTTGGGGAAATGGCGAGCAAATCAGGAATTGGACCTACATCGATGACATCGTTGAAGGCACGATTCTGGCCGCCGAGAAGATAGAGGACGGCTCAGGATTCAATCTGGGTACGATGGAGCGGATTCGTGTGATTGACGCGGTACAGCAGATTGTAGAAGCGTTCGGGTACCAGCCAGAGATCGAGCGACATCTTGAGATGCCGACCGGACCGCTCAATCGGGTTGCCGACAATGCTTTGGCCAAGGAAAGGCTCGGCTGGGAACCGAAAGTAAAATTTGTCGAAGGCTTGCGCCGCACCATCGAGTGGTATGTTTCCTCGAGAAATAAGGACGAGGCGGCGACGGCATTGGACAAGTTGCTGATCGAACGATAGCTCGATCCTCCAGTTTCTTTTTGTTCGACGGAAGGACTGGAACGCGGGCACTATGCTGAAGAACATATTCTCCAACTGGGTCGCAATCGTCATCATTGGCGCGGTCGCGTTCTTGATGACTCCATTCCTGATTCATCATCTCGGGAAACTGGAATTTGGGATCTGGGTGCTGGTTTCTTCCATTTGTGGTTATTCTGGGCTGCTGGAGTTCGGTCTTCGCACCACGCTTCAGCGCTACGTTGCGCGTTTTCGGGGACTCAATGACCGAGAGTCTCTCAACCAGGTTTTCATGACGGCTTTGGTGCTCGCCTTGGGCAGCGGGTTTCTCATTTTCGTCGTCATGGTGATTCTCGCTGGAGTGTTGCCGGCGTTTTTCGGATTACAGGGTCAACGACGTCACGACTTCAGCGTGCTCCTGATCGTGATGGGACTCACGTTGGCCATCACCTTGGTTTCGCTGCTGCTCAAAGCCTACTTGTGCGGCTGGCAGCGTTTTGAACTTTACAATCTCAACGTTGTCGTGTTCACCGTGGTGCAGGCGCTGGCTATGGTGGTCACACTGCGCTTGGGGTACGGCATTGTGGGCTTAGGAGTCGTGACCCTGCTCCTCACCTTGTGCTGCATACCCTGGGACTGGCAGATGGTGCGCCATGTCGACCCGGAACTTCGCTTGGATTGGAAGAGCCCTACCGCGAAACGGGGACGAGAGTTATTAGGATTCGGCTGGTGGATGTTCCTCACCAGTACTGGAGTCAGGCTGAGGACTTACACCGATTCGCTCGTAATCGGAAGAGTGTTGACCGTGGCGCTCATCACTCCCTTCAGTGTAGCGGGGCGCCTGATGCAATACTTCGAACCCGCGGTCAACAGTATTGCCAGCCCAATGTTGCCAGTGATGAGCGAACTCGATGGGTTGCAACGTCATGGGGAACTGCAACGATTTTTCCTGCAGGCTACGAAGCTGACCACCATGTGCACGTTGCTGATCGGATGCATTTTGGCGCTGGATGCACAATCTCTCTTGCGGGTTTGGGTAGGGGAAGAATTTGTTTCAGCCTACCCGCTGGTCCTGATTTTGTTGGTCGGATATGTTCTGGAACTGGCTCAGAAGCCTTCGACCGTTGCCCTTTTGTCCCTGGGACGCCATCGGGCTTTGGGAGGATGGACATTAGGCGAGGGGCTGGCCAATCTTGTCTTGAGCGTCTACTGGGGCCGAAAATATGGATTAGTCGGCGTCGCCTTGGGTACCACCGTTCCTCTACTTATAGTGAAGCTCACACTCCAACCCTGGTACACGCTTCGCGTGCTGGGCATATCGGCTCGGGTCTATGTTCAGGAATCCTTGATACGAGCCATGCTTGTGAGCGCGTTGTTTCTGGCAGTTGCTTACGCGCTTATGAAAGCGGTCTCGCCAGTGGGCATTGTGAGCCTCGTGGGGATGTTTGGGCTGCAGGTAGGGCTGTTTGCCGTGATTACCTGGACGATGGGCCTGACGGGGTTCGAAAAACGGCAATTGTGGCAACGGAGCCGACGGTTCATCTCGGACCGGGGTTTGGCCACGGCAGGGGCCAAAACGTGAAGGGGAAAGGCGTGAAGTCTTGCTCTGCCAACACGTTAGTGCTAATCCCTTTCGCACGGTGGGCGGCACCTTAGGTATCTTCTGCGAGGGATGCTGAGTCGCTATAGTCAAGAGCGTCAATCTTGACTTGGAGCGACGAAGCATGCCTCCCCCAGTAGGCCAATTTCGTGTCCGCGTCTGTTTGCTTAGTTTTGTATTCATCATTCTCTTAGTAACCAGCGGCTGCAGCGGATTCTCTTCTGGTTCGACCGCGCACGTCGCCGCCACGTCTCTTACGGTCAATACAACAGCATTGCCGGCAGCTACCGTGGGGACCGCATACTCTTATTCAATGTCAGCAACCGGGGGCGCAAGTCCTTACTCGTGGACGGTGGCATCGGGATCATTGCCCGCTGGATTGACCTTGAGCCAGGGCGGCACGATCAGCGGTACGCCAACCACCGTCGGCCAGCCGACCTTTACAGTGCAAGTAGCCGATTCGTCTTCGCCAGCCCAGAATGCGACCAAACTGCTTTCTATCAGCACAATTGCAGCGGGAGCGGCGCCGACAATCACGACCGCGACTTTGCCTAATGCCACGGTCGGATCCGCGTATTCGGTTACCTTGGCGGCTACAGGCGGCACAACTCCATACTCCTGGACGGTACTCTCTGGCGCATTGCCCGCAGGTTTGGCTTTGAGCAAGGCGGGAACGATCAGCGGGACGCCGACGACGGCCGCTCAGTACAGTTTCACGGTGCAGGTAACGGACGCTTCTTCGCCAGTGCAGAATGCCAGCAAACTGTTTTCGATCACTGCAAGCGTTGCCGGCGCGGCACCAGCCATCACCACTGCCTCTTTACCCAATGGTTCAGTCGGCAGCGCCTATTCCGTTACACTGGCGGCTGCAGGCGGCAAGGCTCCATACTCGTGGGCGATCACAGCGGGGGCATTGCCGGCGGGCCTCAACTTGAGCGCGGCTGGAATTCTGAGTGGTACACCGACCAGTGCTGGCTCTTCGAATTTTACCGTTCGGGTGACCGATTCTTCTTCGCCCACCCAGAACGCATCGCGCGCATTTACCCTCAGCATTCTCGCCAAGCTTGCGATTACAGGCAGCATCAAGGCCAATGCAACGAACGGTGGAGCGTATTCGTCCACCGACCAGGTGAGTGGTGGAACGCCTTCTTATACCTGGAGTGTTTCGGCAGGAGCATTGCCGCCGGGATTGACCATCGGAGCTGTTTCCGGCACGATTTCCGGAATACCTAATCAGAATGGGACGTACAGCTTCACGCTGAAGGTCGTGGACTCCAGTTCGCCGGTCCAGAGTGCAACCCAGGCAGACACGATTACAGTGATTACGCCAACGAACAATGCCTGGTCTCTACAGGCTACGGCTGTGGGATGGCAGTTCGTGGCTCCCGACGGCGCGGTTACCTGTAAGTACAACGGGGTTTCGAAGGTGGACGACACGGACTTGCAGAGCGCGGGTACCGATGCCGCCATTCTCGCGAAATACGGAACTTGGAACTCATGGGCGCAACAGCAATCAAACCGCTTGGCCTCTTTGGGGTATACGGCTGCGGGCATGTATTCGTACCGCTACGCGTCCAATTTCCCGGCCAGTGGACTGCCCTTTGCCCCAACTTATGGGACCAGCGGGTATTCCATGCAGGATACGGCGCACGATAACCTTGGTCCCTACCATGCGAAAGACTTGGGATACATTCCGCAGAAGAACGGAATGAAGTGCGGCGGAAATTTCTATCAGGGATCGGAAATCGACCCATACGACCCCAATACCCAAGCAGCCTTTACCGACTATCTTGCGAATGACTTTATGCACGGCTGGAACTTTGGGAATGCCATTATCGCGGTTCCAGACGAGGCGGACTTCCTGTTTGGATTGGATCAAGCCAATAACCCGAATAATGCGCATCCTGACATCGGTCTGATGATTGCGGCCAATAATCCCATGGTAACCAAGAGTCGTCCGGGGAGCCCGTTTTATCAGAGTGGAAACTTTACATACACGGACAAAGAGCTTTATGCAAAGCAGGCGTTGCGGGATTATCTGAAAACCGAATACAGCGGCTCTCTCGCCTCTCTCAACACTGCGTGGGGAACGAACTACACGACCTGGGACACGTCCGACCCGGCGGGCTTGGCGGGAATTACGAACGGGACCTACCAGAGCTGGGGCGGGAATGCAGCGTGTTCCGCGAGCGGCAATCCCTACGCCTGCTGCACCGGATCGGGAACGGGATCGTGCACGCAGGGGACCGGTTTTCTCGACGAGAACGGGAACAACATTATCAAGCCAACACAATCCTGCGGCGGGAAGACTGGAAACGGACCGCAGGAGACCGATAGCTGGTCAAACCCGGTTCAGATTCAGACCGACGTGGACAGCTTCGTCGCCGTACTGGCCGGCAAATATGCTCAAGAATTGCGAAGTGCATGGGTGGCGGCATGTGGCTCGACGTGCCCGCCAATGGCTCTTCCTGTCTATGACGGGCCATGGAATGGAACGTCCAGTGTGTACGCCGCAATGGCGCCCCATGTAGACCTGTTTTGGATTGCACCGTCCTGGTACAACACGCTCGGGGCCTATAGCGGAGAAGTGCAAAACATCATCAACAACGATGGCGGGAAGCCCGTGATCGTGGCGAATTATTTCCGGGCTACGCCGGATTCCTGGAACAAAGCCGCTTGCGATGCTGGCTCGGGGTTGGATTGCCAGACGACCCAAGCGTTGCGCGGTTCCATGACAGTTACTTTTGACCAGACTTCGCTGGCTCTTAAAAACCCTGCCGGGAAGTACGCGGTGGTTGGCCTTGAACATTGGTCGCTCTATGACAGCCATACCGAAGGACGGGACTTCGGCCTGTTCACTCCAAACGACAACGGATACGATGGTTCGGCGGCCTCGACCGCTCTCAGTAGCGGGAGTTGCGCTGTAAACCATGCATACACGGCGCCGGCAATCTGCCAGGATCCAAACGGAAACTACCAAGGCTTGGCTGTGGCGTCGTGCGTGAGTGGCGGAGGGGCGCCGGCATGGAACACGAACTTCAATGGGCGCACCCTGAATGACGGCAGCTGTACGTGGATGAATGAAGGCCCCTACACACCTGCCGCCGAGTCCGCTAATTGGGGCAATACGCTCCTGCCCATGACGAACCTCTTCACCGCTGGCATATGTGATCCGTAGAACTGGATCGATTAGCAAAGACAGATTCCGTCTCGGGAGCGAGCAGTATGCTCACTCCCGATGATGATTTTGCTCGACGCCCCAGATGCTTTTTGTATTTCGCTAATTCCTGACTCTCCCACTGTCTCCGCGCCAAGAAATCAACCATCATCGTGAGTACGCCTAATCGAGCTGCTTTGCCGCAAATGGCTGAGTGCGTTGAATCCCATTCAGTGCCTGTGTCCCTTCAAACAGGTGAACAAGAGTCCGGTATCCTCGCTTCGTGGCAGACCCTACGACCACATTTAAAATGGTTGTTTCTGGCGGCAGCTCTGTTTGCATTGTATGCACCGGTCACGCAGGGGCTGCTCATAAATTGGTACCAAGATCCGGACTACTCTCATGGATTCTTCGTTCCCCCTTTGGCGGCCTATCTGATTTGGCGGAAACGGGCGGAATTCCTCCGACTGCCCTCCAAGCCGAGTTGGCTCGGTTTGTTTATCGTGGTGGGATCGCTCGGTTTGCTTTTTTTGGGAAGTCTGGGAGCCGAGCTGTTTCTTACGCGGGTTGCATTGGTAACTACGATTGCTGGTTTGGTTGTCTATTTTCAGGGTTGGCCGACGCTGCGCTCGATATTGTTTCCGATGTGTCTGCTTTTGTTAATGATTCCTTTACCTGCCCTGGTATACAACGAGATCGTCTTTCCCTTGCAATTCGTCGCCTCTTCGTTCGCCACGAGCGTGCTGGAAACCTTGAATCTGTTTCCGGTTATGAGGGAGGGCAATATTCTGGTACTACCGCACAACCGGCTTGAGGTGGTCGAAGCTTGCAGTGGGATTCGCTCTCTGATGTCGTTAATCACTTTGGCAGTCGGTTACGGATATTTTGCCGAGCGAAACCGCTACGTCAAAATTCTGATGGTGCTGGCCATGGTGCCATTGGCCGTGGTCAGCAATGGTTTTCGAGTGGTAGGTACGGCTCTGCTCACCTACTACTGGGGACCAAAGGTAGCCGATGGATTTCTCCATTCCTTTTCAGGATGGGTGATCTTTCTGATGGCAACTGCCTTGTTACTAATGCTTCACGGATTGATCAACCTCATTCGGAAAATGGCGTTTCTTAGGCCGGAAAAGGCAGCCCCATCGCGATGAGGAAAGCCTCGCGCTTCTGGCTCATGTTCGCGGTTCTGGGCGGCGCTGCAGTGGGTCTCCATCATCTCTCCCACGGTGAGTCCGTTCCGTTATCGAAGCCGTTGAGTACGTTCCCAATGCAGATCCGCGATTGGCAGGGAGCAAACGTTCCAATGGAGCCTCGCATCGTTCAGGCTCTGGGAGTTAGCGATTATCTATATCGGGTCTACCAAGGTTCCGATCAATACCCTGTATTCCTCTATGTTGGCTACTACCAGAGCCAACGGACGGGCGTGTCGATCCATTCCCCCAAGAACTGCCTGCCCGGCGCCGGTTGGGAGCCTGTGAGCGTCGGTCAATTGGCCTTGCCTCTGAGGGATGGGTCGCAAGTAGTGGTGAATCAATATACTGTGGAGAATGGTTTGCAGCGCCTGTTAGTCCTTTATTGGTACCAGTCTCATGGACGCATCATTGCTAGCGAATATCGTGGCAAGGCCTACATGGTGCTGGACGCTTTACGATTGAATCGGACCGATGCCGCTTTGGTTCGTATTTCCACGCCAATTGTTAAGAGAAACGAGATTGCCTCCAGGGCAGCTGCCGGGGCATTTGCGCAGGAATTCCTGGCGCAATCAAAGGAATTGTTTCCTTATTAGGCTGCTGAGAGGCACTCTTCGAACGTTCCCAGCTGAAAAGGCATAGGTTGCACGACTCTGCAACCTTGAGCCAAGGGTTGCAAACGGCACAGCAGGCGACTCAGAAAACGGCTGTGCAAAATGTGGATTTCGTGCTGATTCTTCATCCCATAACGCATTTGGTCTCAGCGCGATGCAGCAGACTTTATGGAGAAGTAATCACTTTCAATCACATTGGTCGTCGTCTTGCTCATAGCAAGCTGACGAGTACTGTACATTCCTGTCGCTGGGGTCCCAGTTCAGGACATCTGAAGGGAGCATCTTTGATGAGGACGCTACGTATTGTGCTTCTGTTGTTGCTAACTATCGCCTGCTTCGTTCCCATTTCGAACGCCGCCACGAACCAGATATCCTTGGGGGGGACTGCCAGTGGCTCCGTCGTTTTTAATGGCACCGGAGGAGGGAATTTCAACCTCGTAACCAGTGGGCTAACCAGCATTGCCTTTGGCCAAGGGATATTTCTTGGTGACAACGGCTTTTATTCAATCACGCAGACTGGTGGCATCACCGGTACTTTCTTGGGCTTGGTGGCTGGGGCGGACACCTGGCAGATCACCCAAGCGAACCCGCTAAGCTTTGTATTCGGATCTTTCCTTACCGGAAACCTGCAACTGAAGAGCCTGATCCAATCATCCTCAAGCGGCGTCTTCAACGAGAGTTTGGTGGCCAACCTAACCAACCTGGGTGGAAGCTTGGCGTCTGATTTCACGGCCGCTGGCGGAATCGCTTCTATCACCATCCAGTTCACGAGTCCAACCAACCTCGCAGGAATTGGTTTCGGGAGTGATGCGGCTGCCATCGCTACCGGTAATATCCAACCCACTCCAGAACCCGGCTCAATGATATTGCTTGGTTCGGGAATACTTGGTCTCGGTGGTTATCTGCGTAGAAAAGCGAAGTCAATTATCTGAACACAGTATGCGCTGCCGGGGTCTCCCCCTCCCGGCGGACGTCATCCTAAAAGCGGGCGCCCGGTACAAAAATCGAATTGGGGGCCGGCGGTTGGTGCCTCCCCTGATGTGAATTTGTTCGCGTACATACCCGACGGCAATCCATGCCGGGTCGGTTAGTTTCGCCCCAATCTGCACTCTCGGGATTGCGGATCTGATTTGCCTCCCCACTCAACTTCCAGTTTTAACCCTGCGCACTTAAGCGTTTTTGAGGACAACACGTGAAAACTCACAAGCTGTTTCTGCCGATTATTCTATTGGGATTGTTAACGAACTGCAGTCGCAGCCCGGAAGTAAGCAAGAGACGATACTTGGAAAGTGGCCGGAAATATGCCGCCGACCGCAAGTACGACGAGGCCCGAATACAATTCAGCAAGGCCCTCAAACTTGATCGGCGCTTCGGAGATGCCTATTACCAGTTAGGGTTGGCGAATCTGGCTCTACACAGATGGGATGATGCCTTAGGTGCGTTCCAGCAAATATTGGAACTGGAGCCTGAACGAGCCGACGCTCGTCTTCAGCTTGCCGAGCTTTACCTTGGAGCCCGCCAATTCGAACAGTCTGAAGAGCTGTCTAACGGATTATTGCGAAAAGATCCGAAGAACGCGGAAGCCTATCGTCTGCTTGGTCATGCCCTGGTGGGGCAGCAAAATCTGAAGGCAGCCCTGGATGCATTTGACAAGGTGGCAGAATTGGCCCCTACGGATCCTTCTTCCTACGAAAACCTTGCGTTGGTCGAAGCGACGCTACGCCGGTTTGATGAGGCCGAACTTCACATTCGCAAGGCCATCGAAGTAGACCCGACGTTTGTGGAAGGCTATGCCAATTTGGCAACACTTTACCGTTTCCAAGGTCGCACGCCAGACGCGGAAAGCGTTCTGCGAAAGGGAATTGATCGGAATCCGGATGTGGTTCTCCTCTATATAGGACTGGCGGATGTATTGTTTGTGCAAGGCAAAAAAGATGCAGCCGAGGCGACATTGCAGGAAGTACTCAATCGCAAAACAGGCAATTCCACGGAAGCCTCATTGGCCATCGGTGAGTATTATTCCCGGCATGGTGCGATTGACCAGGAGCTTGTGACCTATCAGCACGGTCAATCAGTCGACCCCAAGAATGTGGACTTGAAGAACCGCATCGTTGATGTTTATCTCAAAAGCAATCGTTTGAATGAGGCAACGGCCCTGAATGCATCCGTGCTGAAGCAGAAGCCTAAGGACGTCGTTGCCAGGATTCAGAGCGCGCGCATTTTGATGGCCAGCGGGCGCGTGAGCGACGCTATTTCCCAATTGGAACGCCTGCTGCCCGATTCCGCCGACTCCCCAGACGCGCACTATTTCCTGGCGCTAGCCTACTGGCAGCAGGGAAGCCTCGCGCGAGCGGAGAGCGAGTTGAATGAAGTTCTCCGAGTTTCCCCGGATAGGATTACCGCCTTACAATCTTTGGCGAGCCTGGAATTGTCTCAGGGCAATATCTCGCAGGCTAGAGGATATGCGCAGCGCAGTGTGCAATTATCGCCTGGGGATCCTGCAGCCCATGTGCTGCTCGGAAGTGTCGCTCTAAGTGACGGCGACCCTGTGACGGCACGCGAGCAGTTTGCTCTTGCTCAGCAACTTGCCCCTCAAGATCCAACGCCCCACCTCAAGCTTGCCCAAGTCGACCAGACTGAAAAAAAATGGAGCGAAACGGAGCGCGAGTTGGAAACCGCATTGAGTCTCAATCCGCATTCGCCTGAAATACTGGGAGCGCTCGTTGACTTTCTTGTATTGAGGAACGAAAGACCGACAGCCCTCGACCGCGTCCAGAAATATTTGGCGACGTATCCCGACGACGCGAAGGCCCATCTAATTCTGGGTTCTCTTTTGTCGGAAACGAACGGCTATGAGCAGGCACAGACGGAATTGGAACGAGCTATTCAACTGGATCCCAAGTTGATTGCGGCGTATCTTCGATTAGCAAAACTGGAACAGGACCGCGGCAATGTCGACGGTGCCATCGCCGGTTATGAAAGAGCCCTCTCGTTACAGCCGAAGCTGGTGCCGTTGCTGACCATGATCGGGAATCTGTACTTGGACGACAAGGGTGATCTCGCTACCGCCCGAAAGTATTACGAGCGGGCGTTGTCAATCGATTCGGACTTTGCTCCAGCTCTGGGAAATCTGGCATATGTACAAAGTAAACAGGGCGGCGATTTGAACGTTGCCCTCAGTTTGGCTCAGAAGGCAAAACAGCTTGCGCCCAATGCCGAAGCAATTACCGATACGCTGGCTTGGGTCCAGTATCTCAAAGGCTACTACGGGGACACTGTTCCCATGTTCAAACAGTGCGTGCAGAAAGATCCCAAGAGGGCGGTTTACCGATACCACCTGGGAATGGCCCTGTTGGCCACAGGGGATAAGCGGGAAGCGAAGTCGGAGCTCGACGCTGCACTGCGCCTCAAACTCAGCCCGGATGATGCTCAGCGTGCGCAAGACACACTCGCGCAGATTCAATCGAACTAGACAACGAACTTTCCGTCGGGTCTAATAAACAAAAACTGAGTATTCCATCTGCTCAAAACGTTCGGCCAAGCTATCGGAACCATATGTTGATCCTGGGATTGTCGTCGTCTAAGCATGACACGGCTGCTGCGCTGTTTGAGGACGGCGTCATAAAGGCAGCGATCGAAAACGACAAACTTGTGCGTTCACGTGCGGGTGGCGTACCGGAAGAGGCGATCCGTTTCTGCCTGGAACAGGCAGGCGCGGACTGGAACGATCTTGATGCAATAGCGATGGCGCCACCCGTCTATCAGAACACAAACAGCTTACCGGATTTCATGCGGGCGAAGGCTTTTCGCCAAACCGATCGGACTCCTTTGTTCGCCAGCGAATCTGTGGAGGCGAACCGGACCAGGAGTGAGGAGGATAGCGCCTCGACCAAGTTCCATCACTTTGATCATCAACTGTGCCACGCAGCTAGCAGTTTTTATCTCTCACCGTTTGATCGCGCCTTGATCGTGACGATGGATGAAGAAGGAGATGGGAACTGCGGGATGATTGCGGTCGGGGAAGGCAGTCAGATTCGCGTGGTCAATAAGATTCGCTTTCCTAACTCTCTGGCATGGATTTACTCGCGCGTAACCTCGTTGCTGGGTTTCGAGCCGCACCAGGACGAGCACAAGACCCAGTGGCTTAGCATCGAAGGGGAGCCGGTTTTCAAGAGCATATTTCTTGAGATGTTCAAAAACCGGCGCAATCACCTGCCCGCTTTGAACAGCGATTTCACAAGTTCCCCAGATCACGCCGCTTTCTCTGACAGGTTCTATCGAGAGATACGTTGCGAGGCCGGTACAAAGCCGCTCCCGGATGACACTCGGCGAGCCTTGGCCAGCAGTCTGCAGCAGGCCTGTGTCGAAGTGGTGGGTTCTCTCGTCGAATACTTTCGCAAGCGCGAGGGCGTACAAAAAGTCTGTCTTGCGGGCGGGTTATTTCAAAATGCGCTCCTGGTCGCTATGTTGGAAAAGCGCTTGGGAATCAATGAGGTCTTTGTGCCGCCCGCGCCAGGCAATGCGGGATGCGCGTTAGGAGCGGGATTGCTGGTTTGGCATTCGAGTCTCGGGAATCCGCGCTTGCCGGCGGTATCCGAGGTCTATAGCGGCCCCACTTGCCAGCGGTCAGAAATCAAGGACGTGCTCGACAATTGTAAAGCCCGCTATTCGATACAGACCACGATCGATCGGAAGATGGAAGCGGCACTGCAATTGTTGGATGCCGGAAAGATTGTCGGCTGGTTTCAAGGGCCGACGGAGTTCGGGCCTCGAGCCCTGGGTAATCGAAGTCTCTTGGCTTCGCCCTGGGCGCCTTATGTTCGTGACAATTTGAACGACTATATTAAACACCGCGAATGGTTTCGCCCTTTTGCGCTTGCCGTTCCGGAGGAAGTGTGCGACCGGTATTTTGACTGCTCCCAGCTGTGCCAGTCGATGAACTCATTGGCCTGGGCGCGCCCCCAAGCGCAAACACTACTGGATGGCTTCGTTTTACCCGGGGGCCTGGTGCGCCTGCAGGTGGTCCGGCAGAAAAGCAATCCTCAATTTTGGCTACTTCTGCAGCGCTTCGGAGAGCGCGCTCCGGCTCCTTTGCTCGTCAATACTTCATTCAATCTTTTTGGAGAACCGTTAGTGGCCAAACCACGGGACGCAGTGCGAAGCTATTTTTGTTCCGGGGTAGATGCTCTCATGATTGATATGTTCTTACTCTCCAAATCTGCGGCGAATCACGTCTCCCTCGTTCCCCGCGCGTCGTAAACGAATCTTGCAGCATCGTTGAGAAGATTCGCCTCTGTACAGCGTTAAGAATCCCGCTCGCTAGAACCACGAATGTTATGACTCAAAACACCACAGAGTCCTCCGCCGGATATTTCGGTATCGCCTCGCCGGTCAGTGCGCCGTTTCCCGCGCGCATTTCGATGCTGGAGTACCTCATTGAGCTGCTGTGCCGGCCGTCGATCTTCCTCATCGTCGTGACAGCATTGGTAGCATCGCAAGGCATCAACCGCGGTGAATTTTTCTTTCACACCGATGAGATGTACCACGCCATGAACGGGGTGTTTGTCCGTGACTTCGTGGTCGACCTGCCGCTCCACCACCCGATTCAATACGCCTATGAATATTATGCAAAGTATCCCGCAGTAGCCCTGCCTCATTGGCCTCCGCTTTTCTATATTCTGGAGGGAGGCGCATTTCTCTTGTTGGGCATCTCGCCTTGGGTCAGCCGATTAGTAGTCCTCGGTTTCGCTTTATTCGCAGTTTACTTCTGGTATCGGATTGCGGTGCCGCTAGGCCCGCGTTACCGTGCATTTCTTTCCGCCCTGATGTTGTCGTGCCTGCCTTATATCCTCATTTATGAGCGAATAACCATGCTCGAAATTCCGGCGCTCGCCATGTGCCTTGGGGCAATTTTTTTCTGGCGAACCTTTCTAGAAACCGAGCGCCGAAGAGATCTTTGGGCACTGGCAGGGTTTGTCGTGGGTGGTTTTCTCACCAGTCAAACCATGATTTTCGTGGTGTTCTTCGTGATTGCCGATCTGCTCGTCGAACGGCGGTTTCGATTGTTGAAGCGGATAGATGTCTGGCTAGCCTTGCTGGTATCCGGCGCGGCGATCTTGCCTTGGTACCTGCTCACGCAACGGACAGAGCGTGTCCCTTTGGGAACGATGGTGGGGCGCGTTAGTGGATATGGATTCAAGCACCTCGCACAGAGCGTTACCTATACGTATTATCCGATTGAGCTCTATCACAAATTAGGGCCGCTCTTGCTCGGCGTTTCGTGTGTCGGGCTTATCATCGCGTTCATAAGGCGGTCAAGAAGCGATCGGTTTTTGCTGGTCTGGATATTCTCAGCTTATGCCTGTTTTGTGCTGATCAGCGAGAAGGATCCGCGGCATACCATGCTTTGGATCCCGCCTCTTCTTTATCTGGCGCTCACTGCCTTGGAAACGCTGTTGGTGCGCCGGACGTTCGCGCTTGTCATTTCGTCGGCACTGGCGCTCTGTCTCATCGCAAATGCACTCCTTTCTCAACGGCCAATGATTACGGGAGCTGCCGAAGCAGCCGACTATGTGCTTTCGCTGCCTGAATCGGACCTTGTTTACTATCAGGGCGTTCTGCACGGCGATTTTATTTTTTATGTACGAAAGCTTGATCCGCAGAAAAGCCATTTTGTGGCTCGAGAGAAACAAGTTGTCGTCCTGGGTCGTGAACGGCGACCCATTCTCCATTCAACTCAAGAAGTCCAGGAGTTCTTTCAGAACTGGGGTATTCGCTATGCGGTCGTCGAAGATGCAGATCCATTTCCCGGGTTTGGACCAGTCCGCGAGCTATTGAAATCCGATCAATTTGAGCTATTGCGAACCTTCCCAGTGGTCACGAATCAAGCGGATGTGCGAGTGCACCAAATCCAGGTTTTCCGATATCGCGGAGAACTCCACCGCACAGATCGAAATGTCATGATTCCCATGATGACGCTGCGCCATGCCATCTTCGTAAATTTAGCCAGGCTTGCTGGCCGTCCGTGGCCGAACTAGGGCAAACAAACGCAAACATGACCAGCCACTTTTCGAAGGACGAACTTACGCTCTGGCCCGCTCGTGCGGTTCGGCCTGAGGAGCCCATCGCGTGGTCCACGCTATTAGTCTTGGGGGCCGTGGCGTTACTTCTGCGTGTGATTGCTCTGAATCAGCAGCTTTGGTTTGACGAAATTGTCACGTTGCTCGATTCGGCTCGCGATCCAATTTCCAGGATCATGACCCACTATGCCGGTCAGAATCAGCACATGCTGTATTCGGTTCTGGCGCACTTTTCGATTCGAATTTTCGGGGAGCAGCCGTGGGCGCTTCGTCTTCCGGCCGTCCTGTTTGGCGTAGCCGGAATCCCCGCACTGTATTTCTTTGGATGTCTGGTTACGACCAGGCGCGAGGCGTTATTCGCGACCGCGCTGATGGCGATTAATTATCAGCATGTCTGGTTTTCGCAAAATGCGCGTGGGTATACCGGGATGGTGTTCTGGACGCTGCTGGCGAGTATCTTCTTCATTCGCTGTGCCAGCCAGGGACGGAGGTCAGATTGCTTCATCTACGGCGTTAGTGCGGCGCTCGGGATATACACCCATCTGATGATGGCCTTCGTGGTCGTGGGTCACGCGATCCTCTACGGCTGGTTGCTGTGGTCGAAAAAAAAATCCAACGGCCAAGTGCCTCGAAATTCCTCTTTGTTGTTTTATGGTTTCGTGCTGGCCGGATTTGTGTCCCTTGCCCTGTACGCGCCGGTCCTTCCAGGAGTCTTCGCGCGCACGATTGGTGTCGCCGGCACCTCGGTCAGGTCGGAATGGGCCAGTCCGCTGTGGGCGCTTAAAGAAATGGTTTACGGGTTACGTAACGGTGCGGGCGGCGGCTTGCTCGCTATTCCTTTCGGCGGACTTTTGCTTTTGAGTGGGTTGGTGAGTTTCTGGCGGAGCAACCGTTTTGCCGTCGGATTGATGTTGTTTCCAGGGTTGGTGACCGCCGCCGCTGTGCTCGCAACCAGCCACAACTTCTGGCCCCGATTTTTCTTTTTCGAAATCGGTTTCGCTCTTCTCTTGCTGGTCCGTGGTGCTGTGGTTTGTAGCGAGTTTGCTGCGAATCTGGTGAGCCGCACAGGCCGGCTCGCATCCCGATTCAGTACTGCCGTGCTGGTTGTGATGCTGCTCGTGTCTGCGATTCCTTTGCGAGCAGAATATCTTCATCCAAAACAGGATTATGTTTCCGCCATTCGATTCGTCGAAGGGCAGCAGAGATCGGAAGAGCAAGTGGTGACGGTAGGGATGGTCACGACCGCCTTCCAACGCTACTACGGCCGTTCCTGGCCTCTGCTGGAAACCCGCGCCCAGTTGGATGCTCACCTGTCGCAGGACCATGGAACCTGGCTGATCTACGCGATGCCGATTTACATTCGCGCAAGCCAGCCTGAAGTCTGGAATGAGATCCAGAATAAATTTACCGTAGTTCGCGTATTTCCTGGGACCTTGTCAGGCGGCGAGATCTTCGTCTGCAGATCGAAGGACGAGCGGGCCCGGGTGGTCCTGCACTGAGATTGGGGGGAGTTCATGCGAGAAGTCGGGGAGCAAATTGTGACGTTGGCGGAACAGATCGAGAACACGAACGTGGAAACCGTGGCAGTGTCGGTGGTTATGCCCGCGTTTAACGAGGCTCAAATGGTGGGCGCGCAGATCGAAAGAATTCGGGAAGTGATGGACCGTACCAACTGCCCCTACGAATTGATCGTGGTAAACGACGGTTCCACGGACGACACTGCCAACGCCGTACGCCAGCACCGGGTGCAGTTGATCGAAAAGAAATACAACCGGGGCTATGGCGCGGCCCTCAAGACTGGTATTGCCGCAGCCAAGTACGATTGGATTCTCATTATCGACGCCGACGGTACCTATCCGGCCGAAAGCATTCCTCGATTACTCGAGGCTCTTCCCGACTACGACATGGTAGTCGCTGCCAGAACTGGACCGCACGTACATATCCCGTTGGTTCGGCGTCCCATGAAGTGGGTGCTGGGACGTCTGGCGAACTATCTGGCGCGACAGCCGATTCCCGACCTGAATTCTGGACTTCGCGTCTTCCGCAAATCTTTGGCCGAGAAGTTCGAACATCTCCTGCCTTCGGGCTTTTCGTTCACCTCGACGATCACCATGTCGATGTTGCTGAATGACTATCGGGTGCTGTATCTGCCGATCGATTACCACAAGCGGGTGGGGCTTTCGAAGGTCCGCGCGCTTCATGTTTACGATTTCCTGCTGGTGATTCTCCGTACGGCCATCTATTTCAATCCTCTTCGCTTCTTTCTTCCCCTTGGGGGGGTGTTCTTTCTTATTGGGCTAGGAAAGCTCGCCTTTGACATACCGCACGGAGTGTTTTCGCCGGCCGCGGGAATATTTCTTTTGGCGGCTTTAGTGATTTTGGCGCTCGGCCTGATTTCCGACCAGCTTTCCAGAATCGCGTTAAGCGCACGGGCGAAATAATCCATGAAACTTGTCGCGCGTTCTTTGCGTCATCCTTTTACCCGCATTGCAGGAAGTGTGGCCATGCTGGGGTTGCTGCTCGTATTCGTGCCTTTGCATAAGCTCGGCACGGCCATGAGAAAAATCCCGCCATCTCTTTGGTTCTGGATTGTCGCCGGTTATCTCGCGACGCACTTGATCGGCGTGATGAAGTGGCGCCTGACTCTTGGCTTGAGCGACGCAAGACTTACCTTCTCACAAGCGACCCGCTGTTACTTTGCCGGACTGTTTGGTACAGTGTTTCTTCCGTCGATCGTGGGTGGTGACGTGGTCCGCATGGGAATGGCGTTTCGCATCCATCGGAATCGCGCAGGCGTGCTTTTGGGCAGTCTGGTGGACCGGCTTCTCGACATCGTGGCCCTGGCTGTGGTGGCGGGCATTGGCGCGCTGCTGCTCCCGGGAGCATTGGAGCAACGGCATCGCCGAATATTCATCGTGCTGGCCGTAATGTTCGCAACGGGAATCGCAGGGCTGTTTGGGTTCCTGGCGCTTATTCCTTGGCGACGGCTGCCTTTCAAGCTGCGCCGGACGCTGGCCAAACTCCGGCGAGCTTGGCGGTCGATGGCATCCCGGCCGCTATACGTGCTGTTGCCTATGCTGCTTGGCATCCTGATCCAAACGGCGCTAGTTACTTTGGCTGCCACCATCGCGGCGGCGTGCGGGCTCCATATTCCCTTTCGCATCTGGCTCCTGGTTTGGCCGCTTGCAAAATTGATAGCTCTGGTTCCCATTACGCTTGGAGGCCTGGGCGTTCGGGAAGCAGGGTTAACGGCGCTTCTCGCTCCGTTCGGCGCTCCGGCGGCGCTCTCAATCGCGGTCGGACTCTCATGGGAGTCGATCATTATTGTCGGTGGCTTGGTTGCAGGTCTGATTTCTTTTTTGATCGGCGGAGCGGGATTTGCTCGCGCCGTCCTTCGTTCGACTCCATCGCGGTCGTCAACCCGAGAACTGACTCCCGCTGGCGAAATGGAGTAGCGAGCAGCAGACCGCCGCGGGTGCTTTGAATCCCAGCTCAACAAAATTGATGGATGTACCCAAGCAAACTCGAGATCTTGCTCCTCACGTAGTCATCCTCGGCGCCGGACCTGCGGGCGTAGGCGCTGCGTACGAACTCACGCGCAACGGGTTCACTCAAGTCACAGTTCTCGAGCAACGAGACGCCGTGGGCGGCAACGCCGGCAGTTTTCAGTTGGACGGAGTTTGGGTGGACTACGGCAGTCACCGCCTCCACCCGGCGTGCGATCCTACAATTCTGAATAATCTTCAGAAACTAATGGGCGAGGATTTGCTCGATCGTCCACGCCACGGTCGCATTCGGCTGCAAGACCGTTGGATTCATTTTCCGCTCAAGCCGGACGATCTCTTGCTGCGACTTCCGAAAAAGTTCGCTGCTGGAGTGACGTTGGATCTTCTTCGCAAACACCTTGTGAAATCCAATGGACACGTGGAATCGTTTGCTTCAGTTCTCGAGCGCAGTCTGGGCCCTACGATTTGCCGCGAGTTTTACTTTCCTTATGCCCGCAAGCTTTGGGGGTTGGCACCGGAAGAGTTGGCTTCCACGCAAGCGCATCGGCGGGTCTCGGGCAACTCCGTGGGCAAAATCCTTCGCAAGGTCGCCAACTCAGTGCCGGGGTTAAAGAAACCCCGTGCCGGACGATTTTTCTATCCGCGGCGTGGATACGGTCAAATCTCTGAGCGAATCTGCGAGGCCGCAAAAGCCGGGGGTGCCAAATTCTTGCTAGGAGCGAAGGTTCTTGGCGTAGAGCGAGAGGGCTATCAAGTCTCTGCGGTGCGTTACGAATTGAACGGGAAGGAGCATGTAATCGCGACCAGGAACGTGTGGTCAACTCTGCCTGTGAGTCTGTTGGTCCGAAGCATGCGTCCGGAGCCGCCGGCAGAGATTCTGGACGCAGGAAAGGGCATCTCGTTCCGGGGAATGATCCTGATTTACGTTACGCTGGAACAGGATCAGTTTTCCGAATACGACGCGCATTATTTCCCCGAAGAAGCGATCCCCATCTCGCGCCTCTCCGAGCCTAAAAATTACAGTCATTCGAGCGAACCCAAAGGGATCACGGTGCTGTGCGCGGAGTTGCCGGCTGATCCCGGCTCGCGCGAGTGGCAAATGAGCGACCAGGAGATTGGAGATTCGCTCTGCGCATGGCTTGAGAAGGCGAACTTGCCGGTCCGGGCCAAGGTTCTTCGAATAACAACTCGCAAATTGCGCCAGGCGTATCCCGTGTATCGCCGGGGCTTCGAGCAGCATTTTGATAAAGTCGATCAATGGCTGGGAAAGCTGGAAGGCCTGCTTTCGTTCGGCCGCCAGGGACTTTTCGTCCACGACAATACACATCACGCTCTTTACATGGCTCGCGCAGCCGCAGATTGCCTTCAACCCGATGGCAAATTAGACAGAAGTCTCTGGGCACAATACCGCGAAGTGTTTGAAAAGCATGTTGTGGAAGATTGATCTTCGGCGCAAAGCCTCGTCGGGGTTTAGTATTCAATGACAATTTCTTCAAAATCCGTACGGAACAACTACCTTCTGATCGTGTTCGACAGCTGCCGCTACGATTCCTTCATGCGTGCTCGGCCGCGGAACATCATGAAGCTAGGCAAGGTGGAGAAGCGCTGGTCGTATGCTTCCTGGACATCTCCTTCGCACTACAACCTGCTGATCGGGCTTATGCCGCACACCAGCCCGAAGCATGTGTATGCATCGGAGTACTATAAGAAGGATTTTCTGCAGTTCAACGAGCGCTTGGGATGCAGCGACTTCGAATTCAAATCACTGGTGCCTAAAATGTTCCTGCCCACATTCCTGCGAGATAATATGGGCTATCGCACCAATGCCATGGTTTCGCTGCCTGTGTTGAACCCGAAAACCATCCTCAATACGGGGTTTGACACCTACAAGCTTATGGAAAAGCACAACGACATGCGGGCCATGGTAAGGCAGATGACATTCTCGGAGACCCAGCCGAACTTCTTTCTGATGAACATCGGCGAAACCCATTATCCCTATGCGTTGCCCGATGAACCGCAGGATCAATGGCCGCGCATTAGCGGTGTGCATGGCGTCTTCAAGCACCTGGACGATGAGGTAGTCGGCGGCAAGCTGCTGGTGCGAAAAGAGAAATTTTTCAACAACCGCAAACTGAAGGAACTTCGGGACCGACAAGTTGCGGCGGTTAAGTACTTGGATGGAGTGGTTGAAGAGTTATTCGATACGCTTCCCAAGAATACGTACGTCACTATCACCGCAGATCACGGGGAATTGTTTGGCGAGGACGGATATTTCGGCCATGGCCCGATTTATCACGAGAAGGTTTGGCAAGTGCCGTTCGTCGAAGGGAAATTGCGATGATGATGTACGTTGGTCCGGGCGCCGGGTTCGCGTTTCTTGGCTCTTTCTTGAGCCTGGCCGCGGGGTTCCTTTTCAGTCTGTTTTCGCTGATGACGTGGCCATTTCGCATGACGTGGCGACTGGTTCTGCGGCGCCAGGGTTTTCGCAACGCGCATGTAAAAAAAGTTATTTTTCTCGGGCTGGATGGATTGGATCCCAGATTGACTGAGCAGTTCATGGCTGAAGGCAAATTGCCGAACTTGGCTCAGCTCAAGGAGAATGGATCTTACTCGCGGCTGCGGACCACTTTCCCAGCTCTCTCGCCCGTAGCTTGGTCTACGTTTGCGACTGGAGTGAATCCCGCCAAGCACAACATTTTCGACTTTCTCAACCGCAACATGAGGAGTTACGTTCCCGAGCTGGCTGCGGCCAAGGTTCAAAACAGCGATCGGGTCCTGAAGCTCGGGAAACTGAGAATTCCTCTTTCACGGGCGCGCGTGGAACTCCGACGTAAGAGTCAGCCTTTTTGGAAGTTGCTTGGGCAACAGCAGATCGGATCTACCATCATTCGCGTTCCGATCACGTTTCCGCCCGACAAGTTCAACGGCCGGCAGCTTTCGGCGATGTCCACCCCGGACCTGCGCGGCACGCAGGGCAGCTTTTCCCAATTCACCACTCGGGTAAGTCAGACAACGTTTGAAAGCGGCAGTCGCTACCCTTTGAAGCGTGTTGACGAAACTCTCGAGGGAGAGCTTGAAGGCCCCGACAACATTCTTCTGGAAAATGGCGGAGCGATGCGGATTCAATTTCGCATTCGCTTTCACGCGGGCAAGCCAATCCTGGAGATTCAAGACGGGTCCTACCCTCTCGAACCTGGAACTTACACCCCATGGGTAAAGCTGAAGTTCAAGGCGTCTCTTGGCATCAAGGTGAACGGTATCGCACGCTTCCTGGTCACCGAAACGACTCCGCATTTCTCGCTGTACGTCTCTCCGATTCAGATTGATCCCGAAAAGCCGGCATTGCCCATCAGCCACCCGTCCTATTACGCGGCGTATCTGGCAAAGTTGCTGGGCACTTATTCCACGCTGGGCATGGCTGAAGATACTTGGGCGCTCAATGAAGGCGTGATTGACGAAGGTGAGTTTCTCAAGCAGGCATATCTTCTGATGGAAGAGCGGGAAGCGATGTTCCGGAATGCCTTGGAGAAGACGAGGCGGGGCGTAGTGGCGTGCGTCTTCGATACCAGCGACCGAGTGCAGCACATGTTCTATCGGTACCTTCACGGCGATCAGAAAACAAACAATGGCTACGGCCGCACGATCGAGGATCTGTATCAACGGATGGACAAGCTAGTCGGAGTGGCGCTCGAGCATGTCGACAAGGACACTGTGATCTTTGTCCTTTCTGATCACGGATTCTGCTCGTTCCGGCGCGGGGTCAACTTGAATTCCTGGCTACGAGACAACGGCTACCTGGTGCTTGAGAATGGCGCTACGGAAAGCGATCGCTATTTCAAAGGCGTGGATTGGAGTCGCACCCGTGCCTATACGATGGGCTTGGGCGGACTCTATCTGAATATGAAGGGACGCGAGGCGCGAGGGATCGTGAAACCCGGCGCCGAAGCCGACGCACTCACCGCGGAACTGATCCAGAAACTGAGTCAACTGCGCGACGAAGAGCGCAATGAGACCGGCATTCGTGCAGTCTATGCGACCCGTCAGCTTTATCGGGGGCCCTATCTAGCTGAAGCTCCCGACATGATCGTTGGCTACAATGACGGCTATCGCACTTCGTGGGATGCCGCCGTGGGGAAGGTCTCGGCAAAGGTTTTCGAAGATAATTGCAAAGCTTGGAGTGGCGATCATTCGGTAGATCCCACGCTGGTTCCGGGCGTGCTGTTCTCCAACCGCAAGATCGAAGCGCAAGATCCAGGGATTGAAGATATGGCTCCCACCGTGCTGCATCTGTTCGGCGTCGATCGGCCCGCATGGATGGAAGGCAAGCCTGTATTCAATCTCGCGTGATTTTTCTGATGCTGAAAACGAAATTACAGACAGCTGTTTGGATCGTGCTGGCTCTTGGTCTGACCGCCGGCACGACGGGGTGCGGAAAAACCAGCGCTTCCACCAAGGGCATTATCGTGCTCGGTATTGATGGCATGGATCCAAACTTTCTGGAACGTCACTGGGATGCGCTGCCGAATCTCGACAAGTTGCGACGGGAAGGCGAATTCAAGCGCCTGCAAACGACAATGCCTCCCCAGAGTCCGGTCGCGTGGTCAACATTTATTACGGGAATGGACCCAGGCGGCCACGGAATTTTCGATTTCGTTCATCGCAATCCTCTGACGCTCGCGCCTTATTCTTCGATGGCGCAAACGGCGGAAGGCGGATGGACGATTCCGATCGGCCCCTATGAACTGCCGCTCTCATCGGGGCAAGTGGTTTCGTTCCGCAAGGGGAAACCGTTCTGGGAGATTCTTGCCGAACATCACGTCCCGACGACCATCATCCGCATGCCAACTGATTTTCCACCCGAACACGAGGACGAAGGTTTTTCGGTTTCGGGGATGGGTACCCCCGATCTACGCGGCACCTTCGGGACATTCGCGCTCTATACCGATGTGCCCTCGCAACAGAGCCGAACGGTTCCGGGAGGCCAGATCGTTCACGTCGATCTAAAAGATCATTCAGTGACGCTGAAAATTGAAGGTCCGGATAACTCCCTGCGCAAGGACAAGGCGCCGACTTTCGTGGAGATGACGGTGCACGTCGATCCCGACCAGGCAGCCGCGCGCTTCGACATTGGCAAGCAGCAACTAATTCTCAAAGAAGGGGAGTGGTCAAGCTGGATTCAAGTGGAGTTCCCGCTGATTCCAGGCTTGAAGAGCGCAGCCGGCATGTTCCGTTTGTACGCAAAAAAGCTGCAGCCGAATTTCGAGCTCTACGTTTCGCCGATTAATATTGATCCTTCCGATCCAGAGCTGCCAATCACCGCTCCCGCGGCCTACAGCCAGGAACTCGCGAAGAAAGTCGGCCTGTTCTACACGCAGGGCATGGCGCAAGACACGTCGGCGTTTCGGCAGGGAGTTTTTGACTACAAAGAGTACGTCACGCAAAGTCACCAGGTTTCACTCGAGCACTTGAAACTGTTGCGCTACGGCGTGGAACATTTTCACGGCGGACTGCTATTTTTTCACTTCTTCGGAACCGACCAGGACTCGCACATGCTCTGGGGCAAGTACGATGACGAACTCCTAAGCACGTACAAAATGGTTGACGACACTATCGGCTGGGTTCGAGCGAACATGGGCGACGCCACACTCATCGTAATGTCTGACCATGGTTTCTCTACTTTTGACCGTGCCGTGAATTTGAATACCTGGCTGATGAAAGAAGGTTTCCTGGTGCTGGACGATCCCAAAAATGTCAGCGATGAAGAAATGTTCCCGCACGTGGACTGGTCAAGAACGCAGGCCTACTCCATCGGCCTGAACGGAATTTATCTGAATCTACGCGGCCGGGAGCGGGAAGGAATCGTAGAGCCCGGCGACGAAGCGGATGCGATCATAAACAAGATCGCCGAGAAACTGCGGAACGCCCGCGACCCCGATAGTGGCAAGCCCATGGTCGGGGGCGTCACCCTGCCGCATCGGGAGTTTCACGGGGAAATGCTGAACAAGGCGCCAGATATTCTCGTTGGTTATACGCCCGGCTATCGCTCTTCGTGGCAAACGGTGCTGGGCGCGGTCCCCGCGGCTTTAGTGGAAGACAACAAGGGGGAATGGCGAGCGGATCACTGCATCGATTCACGGTTCGTGCCGGGAGTGCTCATCAGCAATCGCAAGAGCCGCGCGACGGATCCGCATTTGTATGACTTGACCGTTTCTTTGATGCAGGAATTTGGCGTCGCCCCCGGCCCCGGCATGATCGGGCACTCTATTTATTGAGGTAGTCATGTTCAACACAACAGTAAAGCTGAAAAAAGCAACTTGGCAGCGGGTGAAGAAGTGTAGCGATGCGGCAGGGTATTCCTCGCCGGAAGAATTCGTCGAGCACGTTCTCGAGAGGGAGCTGGCGAAACTGGAAGATGCCGAATCGGACGAAGCAATTGTGAAGAAGCTGCAGGGGCTTGGTTACATCGAGTAGGCCGAAGAGCAGAATGGAACTCGCACGGATGATCGCAAGCGCTACCATCGCCGGGATGCTGTCGCCGTTTAGCGGTCGAAACCCAATGATGAGTTTAATTCCGCTCAGTGTGCTGCTAGGTGTGGTTATGCTGTGGGTGTTTGGGCGAACTTCTAATCAAGCGGCGATTCGGAAAGTGAAAAGCGAGTTGTACGCACACCTGTACGAGATGAGACTGTTTACCGACGAACCGCTGCTCATCTGGAAAGCGCAATGGGGCTTGCTCACGGCCAACGTCCGATACATCGCCATGATGCTGGTGCCAGCACTAGTACTGACCGCCCCGATGATCCTGATTTTCGCCCAGTTGGAATGCTTTTATGGATATGCGCCACTCGCGCCGGGGCAAGAGACCATTGTGACCGTCCAGCTGAAAGGTCAGGGCGCGCAGGCGCCGGTGCTGCATACGCCGGATGGAATTGCGGTAGAGAGTCCGGCGATTCGCGTGAACGGAAGTCAGCAGATCAGTTGGCGGATTCGCGCTCTTCGCCCAGTTACCGGCGACCTGCAATTTTTGTTTCCGGGGCAGACGCTCGACAAGAGCGTGAAGGTTGGCGCCGAGCCGCAGTACGTCTCTGAGCGTCGTGTGAGTTCAGCGCTGGATCTGCTCTGGTATCCAGCCGAGAGCCGCTTGCCCGCCGGCCCGGTGGACTGGATCGAGCTGCGCTATCCACCAGCAACGGTCCACGCCTTGGGGCTCGATCTCCACTGGCTGGTCTGGATGCTGATTTTCTCCATGGCAAGCGCATTGATTTTCAAGAGACAATTTCGGGTAGCGTTCTGAAGGCGTTTTAATGCTCTCTGGAACAACCATCTTCGATAACGATACCAGCGGTCAGCCACGAATTAGGGACTTGCGGATGGACACAGACAGTTCGAATCCGAACCGAAGTTGGAAGACGAATATCGTTGGCGGCGCGATCAGCGGCCTTCGAATCTGGTTGGTATACGGCGTAGTCGAGTTCGTGCTGACTTGCGTCGTTCCCATGTTGGCGCAACGCGAGACCACGGTGCCAGGATGGCAATGGCATCTCTTCGGGTTGGTGTTCGGTGTCTACGCAATGTGCGGAGTCTTCTTGGGTGGCGCTGGTGGGGCACTCGTGTTGTGGACCGGGATGTGTAAGAAGAGCAACCCGCGCAGTGCCCACGAGATTATTGCTGCTTTGACATTAGTGCTCGCATTTGTGGCGAATGGGGTGCTCGCTTGGCCCCCGGCTCGGTCCGAGTATATTGCACTAGCCATGGCGGTTTTGCTGGCAGGTGGGTTTGCCGGAGCATCAGCCTCAATTATCTCCCTGAAACACGTGCTCGTTCTTGCGAATCCATGGACGGTAAGTTTGCTGCTTCTTGCCTGGCCATGGGTTGGTAATGACATGCTACACAGTTATTCAGTTATCTTAAGGATGACTGTATTCTTAGTGCTCGTGGGCTTGGTTGTCGGCCTGTCGACCATATCGCGAAGTTGGCGACTAGGAACGATAAAGCGGACCCTGAAGCCAGCGGTAACTGCAGGCATAGCGACCATGCTGTTGTTGATCGGGGTGGGTAAGGGCAAGACTCACATGGTTCAAGAGACCCAGATCAGCGGGCTGGCAACCGGCAGTAGATGCAATGTCGTGTTGATCACGATGGACACGGTTCGCGCCGATCATCTCTCCGTCTACGGATACGAGCGCAATACGACGCCGCGCCTACGAGAGTTCGCTCGCGAAGCAACGGTTTACACTCGCGCCATCGCAGCTTCAGACTTGACGCTGTCGTCGCATGCGTCGATTTTTACGGGACTCTACCCGAGCTGGCACGGCGCGTATGTCGTGCCGGGAGAATATCCCGAGGGCCGTCCGCTCTCACCGAACGCTGTAACGCTGGCGGAGGTACTGCGTTCGCAGGGCTACCGGACGATGTCGGTAGCAGCCAACACTGCTTACTTACAGGAGCCAATGGGTCTGACCAAGGGTTTCGAAATAAGCGACGTTCACGGTGCGGTACGGCTGTGTTGTTCTCATCTCTACCTGCGTGAAAGCGCCAGGCGCGCGTTGAATCTTCTGACGGATACGAATGCATTTGACGCTGTTGAACTCCGCTCGGCGGACATCAATGAACGTGCACTGGCCTTACTCGAAGAGACTAAACGAAAAAGCCCGTTTTTCCTCTTTATCAACTACATGGACTCGCATATGCCTTATGTTCCCCCGTCCCCGTTCAACGCTCAATTCGACGGCAGAGATCTGCATTTTAAGCCATATGCCGATCACAAACTGTTGACGTATGAAGTTGACTTTGGTAAACGCCATGTCACCGCGACGGAAAGACGGCACCTCGTGTCACAATACGACGGAGGCATTGCCTACATGGATTACGAGATGGGAAAGCTTTTCAGCCGCTTACGCGAACTGGGGTTGTACGAAAATACGCTCATCATCATCACGGGGGACCACGGAGAGGCATTTGGTGAACGGGATGTCGTCCAACACGCGATGGGTTCAGCTTATCAGGACGAGGTCCACGTGCCATTGCTGATAAAGTATCCAGGCCAGCATGAGGAGCGTCGGTCCGATGCCTTGGTGAGTCACGTTGACCTAATGCCTACCGTTCTCGACTTTGCGGGATACGTGTCACCTCCGAACTTGCAGGGGCGGACCTTACGCCAGCCGCGTGCTGGTGATTCTCCCGTGTACGCCGAAAGCAGGGCTATGGGGTTTCTTACGAGCCCGCGATTTCGAGGCGTTCGCCGCGCTATTTTTGTCGGCTCCTGGGAACTGATTGCGTGGAGTGAGGGTCCCCCTGAGCTCTACAATTTGGCGACGGACCCTGATGAAAATAATAACTTGTATCGAGTTGCTGATCGTCACGCCAAAGCTCTTGCGGATCGGCTCTCCGCCTGGGTCGCCGCATCCCCCCGACAGTTCGAAAAGCCTGGCAATCTGGATAAGAGCAGGGTTGAGAAACTCAAATCGCTCGGCTATGCCCAATAGCAATCGGTACTTTTGCTAACCACCTTTATCTTTCCTAAACATCTTCATCTTGCTTTCCATCCCTGAGGTCATAACGTGGAGCAGTTGGTCACACAATCAAAGCGCAAACCGCATCGTTGGCAAGACTTTGAAACCCTGAAAGTGACCACGCCCCTAGGTGTTGGCGCGCGCCACCGTTTTCCATGGTTCATTCTCCTTGGAGCTACGGCATTGGTGGGTTTTGCCCTGCGAATGTTCCGCCTCGATTCCCAGAGTGTATGGTACGACGAAGTATTTGCACTGAGCGTCAGCCGACTTCCGTTTGGCCAGATGCACAAAGCGCTCTTACAAGACCTGGTGCATCCCCCGTTGCATTACTACATGATGCATGAGTGGTTTCGAGTGTTTGGTTTTGGAGTGTTCCAGGCACGGCTGATGTCGGCCGTGTTTGGAGCGCTCGCGGTTTTGCTGATTTACTTCTTGGCCGATTACCTGTTTGACCGCCGCGCCGCACTAATCTCATCCGCGCTGCTGGCATTCTCACAACTCGCGATCATGTACTCGCAAGAGGCGCGGCCATACGCTCAATTCTCACTGCTCTACTTGGGTTGCATTTACTTTTTCCTTCGGGCTCTGCGAGAAAAACGTTTAGGGATGTGGCTCGGCTTCTTGTGTTGTGCTTGTCTGCTGATCTACACACACTATTACGGATTTCTGGCGATTGCGTCTCTGTTTGCCTTCGCATTCGTACGGCGTAAGGAATATTCACTGCCGTCGACATGGCTGTGGGGCGGCGTATTCGGGATGGCGCTCGGCTATGTGCCATGGCTGTCGAGCGGCATCGTAAGTGAGGCGCTGCGCGGAGAGAAAATACAGCGGCTCAATGCGATGGCACATTCGGTTTCAGCACCAGTTCACTGGTTTACATTAGCCACCGCCATCAACGTCTTCAACAACGGCCGTCTAAGTGGGCTCATGTCGAGTTGTCCTGCATGGACCTTTGTCGTGGGCGGGCTGCTATTCTGCTTGCCAGCAGCGCTTGCACTTTTGCCGTTACTGGATCCGCCTGGCACCAGACTGGAACAGGCGAGGGAGCGCGAGAGCGTACTGTACCTGCTGCTGTTGCTCACGGTACCGATAGCCTTGGCGCTTTTGGCAGGACTGCTGTATCGGACCTACGACATCAAGTATGTGGCCTTTTGTGCCGTTCCTTACTACATCTTGGTTGCGCGTGGTCTCTCTTTGGGCGATTCTTCGGCAGCGCGCCGGATTATGGTCACCCTAATACTCGCGTACAGCGTCCTTTCTCTGCGGGCGAATTATTTTATTAACTATAAAGAAGACTACAAACATGCCCTCGCGTCCATTGCTAACGACTATCAGCCCAGTGACTGCGAAGTGGTCGCTCCGACGTGGGAAGAGCGGCAAGCGCGATGGGCGTGGTCGATTTACCAAGGCGACAAGTCGACTCCGCAGATTCTTCCTCTTGACTCGGTAACGCCCGGCTCCGGAGGATGCGAAAGAGTCTGGCTGATCTCGGTCTTTGATCGAAGCAATCCCGAGGCAATTCGAGAAGCCGAATTGGCTCGGCAGCAACTCACGCAGACTTATCTCGAACACCAACGCAGGAGATTTTTCTGGGTTGATGTCGATCTTTATGCTGCGGCGGAGGCGAAGCTGCAGGCCGAGACAAAGGCTACCCGCTAAGACTGTGGTCTCCGGTTTTTGATTTCCGAGTTACTTCTAACTGCCTCAAGCTAGATAAAACAGCGCCGAGCGATATCCCGCTATTTATTTCTCTCCAGGACCCGGAACAAGTGCTTGCAACTCTGAATAAGAATATGAACAGCCGCGAAGGCCGAACTTCATCCACCGCCTTCATGTTCCCCCAGCCCTGGATTTATACGACCAGAGGCATCGCAGTCCGTCTGTTCATTACTTGTTGGATGATCTATGCAGTGCACGTTGCCACGAATACGGTACGCGAGATCTATTTGGCACTGGCAATTGGCGATCACTTTTCGTTCCGGGTGGATGACTATGCCAATATGCATCCCGATCTGTTCGAAAAACCTGGTTACGGCTGGCACATCGGAGCGAACCCCGGGGCGTCGATGTTAGGAGCCATACCTTATTTCTTGAGCCGGCCGGTAGTTGATCAGATTGTGGCCGCGGTCAATCGATCTCGAACTGCGGGTGCACGAAATGAGCCTCCACCATACAACTCGCCATGGCCAATGCGGAGGGCCTTTTACGCCGAGGCCTGGCGCCGCGGGTATGACATTAAGTTCGGCCTGGCAGCTCTTGTCATGCAGTGGTTTTGCATGGCGCCTATTTCCGCCTTGGGCGTGGTCGCAATGTTCTTTCTGCTGCGCCGGGTATTCGGTTCGGACTACATTGGCCTGTGGCTCGCCTTGCTGTACGCGTTCGGCACTCCTGTGTTTTTCCGTACTGGCTTCCTGAACCACAACATGATTCTCGGCCATTTCGCATTCATCGGGTTTCTTCTGTTGTGGAACCCAGGTCAGGATTTTCGTTGGCCAGAGAGTGTCCGCTATTTTCTTTGTGGCCTCTCGGCTGGAGCAGCGATGCTGCTCGACTACTCCGGCATCGTGATACTCGGTGGACTGTTTTGCTACGCGGTGGTCAAGGCTTGGAGGGCGGAGCCGATTCGCCATGTGATTCGGCGGGCCGGGACTTATGTCTTGGGGTCTATCGGCCCTATACTCCTGCTATGGTTCTATCAGTGGCGGAGTTTCGGAAATCCGTTTCTTCCCGGCCAGCACTGGATGCCGCCCGTTGAATGGATCGATATCGGTTATCAAGGCTTTACATGGCCCCAGCCCGACCTTTTCTGGCATCTGCTGTTCGATTATCGGTACGGGCTGTTCACGACGTGCCCGATGTTGCTGCTCGTCCTGTTGGCTTTGTACAGGCGCCGAGCTATAAAGCGCTTCCTACCTGCGCCTGAATTTGCTATATTGATGCTCCTCCCCTTAGCGTTGATATTGTTCTGTAGCGGCATCAGCTACACGCGCCTTCAATTCAACAATGGCATGCGCTATCTGGCTCCAACTCTGCCGTTCTTGTTCGTGCCAGTGGCGGTGGCCCTGGTAAAGATAATTTCTCGGCGACTCGCATACCTCGCCTCGATTATTGCTGTTGCCCAGGCTTGGTCGATGGCGATGTCGCGAGACGTCGAGCGCGGATTCGGCGTGCTCGATCCAGTGCTGCGTGTTTTCATTGGAGGATTTCAGGTTCCCGTGCTAACGGTGTTGTCGCGAATGAACAGCGGGCAGTATGGCGATTACACCTCTGCAGGCGTTTCACCGTTGCCGATCTTCGCGGTTGTAGCAGCACTCATATTCGTTTTGTGGTCGACTGGCCTGCGTAGTGAACCTCAGTCTGCCACTGAGGCAACGGAACGTTCTGTTGTGGAGGTCATGAGCAGTTAGGACTTTATTTGTTTGTAGAAGAGTTCCGAAGAATTGGATTAGCTTCCGTCTAAGACCCTCCCTCTAAGTCAGAAGTCTGAGTAGTTAGCTCCAATCGTTCAAAACATCTTTAACCAGAAGGCAGCAAGATGATTGACGCTCCCACGAAGGACGATAGTCAACTCAGCGTTGATGTGGTCATTCCCGTTCTCAATGAGGCGCACGTACTCAAGAAGAGCGTGGAGACTCTATCTTGCTTCTTGCAAGGTTCCTTGTCATATCGCTGGCGAATCGTGATTGTCGACAACGGTTCAACGGACGGCACGCAAAACGTGGCGAAGGAGTTGGCCGCGGTATACCCCGAGGTCAAGGTTCTCCGCCTGCTGCAGAAGGGACGTGGACGCGCGCTGCGCCATGCCTGGCTGCGGAGCGATGCTGACGTGGTTTGCTATATGGATGTGGATCTCTCTACCAGGCTCGACCACGTTCCCGAACTGCTGGATGCGATTGCGCACGAGGGTTATGACGTGGCAACGGGCTCGCGGCTCATGCGAGAATCGCAGATCAAGAGATCCGTAAAAAGGGAGATTATCTCCCGCATCTATAATATCCTCGTCAAGGCTGTGCTCTTTACACGTTTCAGCGATGCGCAATGTGGCTTCAAAGCTTTAAGCCGCAAGGCAGTCGAGCAGATAGTGCCGCAGATCAAAGACCAGGCATGGTTTTTCGATACTGAACTGCTCACCCTTGCTGAAAAACAAGGCTATCGGATCAAAGATCTTCCGGTGGTGTGGATTGAGGACGATGATAGCCGCGTCAAGATTATTCAGACTGGGTGGGAAGATATAAAGGGCCTGTTCCGTCTACGGCGACAGTTGTGGAGCAAAACATCGTTCGCCACGACAGTTCCCAAGCCGATTCTTCCTAGCGGGGCAGACGCCGCGGTCGACGAGGTATCGGCAATCGCCCACGCTGGTGAGCGGCCGGCGAAAGCAGAGCTCCATCGCACCGCCTAGTGGGGCTTAGGCCCGTGCTGAGTAAATTACACCTCGACTTCGTCTAAGTGCAACAATCATAAGCGTCGGTGCTTCAGATGACGAAAGGGTTCGAAGTGGCAGCTTCGATTTTTCTGACGGGAGCGAATGGGTTTGTCGGACGCCGGCTGCTGCCATTGCTGGCTGCCTGCCCGAATCGAAGGGTCGTTTGCCTAGTGCGCAGCACGCCGGCTCAAAGCGTGCCCGAAAATGTCGAATTCGTTGTAGGCGACTTGGTTGACAGTCCTGCTTACGCAGACGCGTTAGCTACTTGTGATGCGGTCATTCACCTTGCGGCAGCAACAGGGAAGCGAGCTCCTGCGGAATACTTCCGGATCAACCGCGATGGGAGCCAGACACTTGTAACTGAGGCGGAGCGAGCGGGCGCACGGCGCTTTGTACATGTCAGTACGATCGCAGTGAATTTTCCTGATAAGTCTCACTACCCTTACGCGCAGTCGAAAGAGGAGGCCGAGGCTGCGGTCCGGCAAAGCAGCCTGGATTGGACTATCGTGAGGCCTACGATGATTCTCGGTACAAATGCCCCGGCACTCGAAGGTCTCTCCCGTCTTGCAGCTTTGCCGCTGGTTCCGATGTTCGGGGACGGCAGCAACCCCGTGCAACCTATCCTTGCAGAAGATCTGGCAGCGTTCTTGCTCGCCACGCTTGAGGACAAATCATTGATCGGCAGAACGTTGGAGGTAGGTGGCCCTCAGGTGCTCAGCATTGAGAATCTTTTGCTACGTATCCGTTGTGCCATCGGCAAGGGAAGCGCGCGAGTAGTGCATCTGCCTGCCTGGCCTCTTGCAGCATGTTTGGCATGGGTCGAGCCTTGGTTGCGGCCATTATTGCCGCTCACTGCCGGGCAGTTGGCCTCGTTCACGAATCCTGGAAGTATCACTCCGGATGCATGGGTGGAAGCACGTCAGACTGGAATGAAGAATGTTGAGGAAATGCTCGCGTATTGACCATGAACAATACATCTCAACTCGAACGCGAGTGCCATACGTACACTCAATATTTGATCGGACAGTCGCCCTCGCCATACGTTGTAAATCGCTATCTGGACTTTCACCAAAAGTCAGATGCAGTGCGCGCTTCAGGATTTGACGCGTTTGACCGGTTTCTCGTCAGCCTTTCCGCGCGGCGGCCTTTTTGGGCTGGCATGGCAGACAGTTATGCCAGCGTATTCCGCAAAGACTCCGTCGTGCGGAAGAAGTTGGTGGTTACCTTGGCATTGCTGGAATGTGCCGCGTCCAGTTTCGAAGCGCTCGATGACGTTCAGGGTCTCAGTCTTGCTGCCACGATATTCCAGTTGTCTTGGCGCGCCTTGAGATATTCACTGTTGCTGGGCGCGTCCGTCTTGGTATTTACCCCCGTGCGCATAGTGACGAGTTTATCCTTGAAACCACGCGCTCTACCAGTATTGGAACGTTAATGGAACCGATCGTTGTAGTGGGCTCAGGGGCGAGCGGCGTTCATTTTGCCCTGACAGCGTTGCGCAAGGGCAGGCGTGTGCTGATGCTGGATGTCGGCCACACCGCGCGGGGAACGGTTCGGCCTTCCGATTCACTTAACGAGCTCAAAAAGAACCTGCCCGATCCCATCGATTATTTCTTGGGGTCACGTTACGAATCTCTTGTGCTGCCAGGCGGACACGGCGAATACTACGCGTTTCCTCCGACCAAGCAGCATGTGTTCAAGAAGCCAGCGGGATTTCAGCATCGCGCCAGCGGATTCAATCCTATCTATTCATTTGCCGCCGGTGGTCTGGCGGAAGCCTGGACCGGTGGATGCTATCCGTTTACGGCTCGCGAACTGAACAAGTTTCCATTTAGCTATGAAGAACTTGCGCCGTACTACGCCAAGGTTGCGGAGAACATCGGAATCAATGGTGCCGACGACGACTTAACCTCCGTCTTTGGATGGCAAGGCGATTTGATGAAGCCGCTTGATCTCGACGATCACGCGTCGCTTCTACTGGATACCTATAAACGACATCGCACTGTTCTCAAGGAAAAGTTTGGATGTTCGATGGGCCGGGCCCGCTGCGCAGCACTCAGCAAGGAACTGCCAAACCGCAAAGCATGTAGTTACTGCGGACGGTGCTTGTGGGGATGTCCAAGCGGTGCATTCTACACTCCATCCTTGACTTTAGATGAGTGCCGGACCTATCCGAACTTCCAGTATATTCCGGGATTATATGTGGATCATTTTCGCATGGATAACAGCGGCAAAGCCAAGACTGTGGTTGCCTCTTCGGCCAAGGGTGAGATTCAGGAATTTGCTGCTGACTCGCTGGTGTTGGCGGCGGGGACGCTTTGCTCTGCCAAGATTTTTCTCGAATCCATTTATCGCAATACCGCAGAGACGCCCGAACTTCGGGGCGTGATGGACAATCGCCAGATTCTTATGCCCTTCGTGAATCTGCGATTGCTGGGCCGCAAATGGAATCCGAACAGTTACCAGTATCATCAGATTGCGATCGCCGTTGAAAACGCCAACGAGCACCTGCACGGACTGGTGACTACGCTCAAGACTGCTCTGATTCATCCTTTGGTACAGACATTGCCATTCGATCTTGGAACGGCGGTTTCCGTGTTTCGCAATATTCATGGTGCGCTTGGAATGGTGAACATAAATCTTTCTGATGAGCGGAGGGAAGAGAACCACGTAAAGCTAGATGTGACGACCACGCCACACCGACTTTCAATTCAGTACCGCGCTAAGCCCGACGAGCCCCAAAGGTTGAAGCGCGCAATCTCAACCTACCGCAAGATTCTTCGGAAACTCGGATGTTTCGCCCCCTCCCGAACCGTACACATCCGTCCGATGGGTTCCAGCGTGCATTATGCGGGAACCCTGCCGATGCAAAGTACGCGTGTGCCCCTCACTTGTTCGAAATACGGGCGTAGCCACGACGTGGAGAATTTGTACTTCGCTGACGGCTCGACTTTTCCGGAACTACCAGCCAAGAACATTACGCTGACCTTGATGGCGAATGCCACACGGATCGCGGAAGAAGCATTTTGATGTTGCAAATATCGAGTTTCTAAAGTGATCGATCTTGAAGCAAGAGTCGTTGACGCTGCCAGCTTAACACCTGATTCTCCTAATTCACGCGCCTCGGCGTGGCGAGTATTTCTCACTTGCTGGGTCGTTTACACGGCGTTATGGGCTCCTTATATTGTTCGCGAACATTTCCCTGCCATCGCGCTTGTCGAGCGCGGAAGCCTGAACGTGGATCGTTATCTGGGATGGTCGCCGGATATCTTTCAGGGGTCTCGAGGTGGAGCGTATATAAACAACAATCCCGGAGCATCATTCACCGGGGCCATACCCCTGCTCCTGTTCCGGCCGGTTCTGACCCGCGTGGACGAATGGAATCAAAGGTTGCCCCGACCCAGTCGCAAAGGGGACGAAGGCGATCTGTTTTGGCGGACGGTCTCAGAAGGTCGCGCCCTTTATTTTTTGTTGATCGGATTCTTGACCGTGGCTTTCGTGATGGCTCCCGCGACAGCGGGCACTGCCGCATACTTGTGCACGCGACTCGCCGACGCAGGAATTCCAGTCGCTCGAGCTGCGGGAGCCGCGATGCTGTACGGTCTCGGCACGCCGGTGCTGTTCCGGGCCGGACACTTAAATCATAATCTCCTGGTTGGCGATGCCGGATTTATTGCGCTGCTCATGTTGTGGGATCGAAACGACGCCGCATTGCGGCCCTGGCGTGCTGGAGTGGCGGGATTGCTAAGCGGATATGCTTTACTTTGCGACTACAGCGGCGCAGTCGTAATTTTGATCGTCGCACTCTATGTGTGGTTGCGTTCTACGCAGCTGCCAACTGCGGAGAGATGGCGGCTGATGGCCGTCTTCGGTACCGGGGTGCTTCCTGGAGTGCTTGCGTTAGCGATCTATCAAACTTGGGCCTTTGGTTCGTTTTATCGGCCCTCACAACACTTTATGCCGGCCACCGCCCCAACTTCCCACGGATATCGCGGCTTCGATTGGCCCTCCCCAGCTCTTCTTTGGGCCAATTTTTTTGATCCTCGTTTCGGTCTATTCATTTACTGTCCGGCGCTCTTATTGGCATTGGCGTCACCCTTTGTGAAGCGCGTCCGATACAGTTTTCCGCGGCGGGAAACATTGATATTGATGACCTATTTCTTAACATTTACGTTGTTCTGCGCCGCGAATCAGTATTCCTGGCTGCAGCCAGCCACGGGTTTTCGATACCTTGTGCCAGTAGTGCCGGCGCTCGCTTTGTTGGGTATGCACACGGCCCAAGCGCTGCCTGAGATTGTTCGTTGGGCAATCGCAATCGCGTCTTGCGTACAGAGTCTGGCAATGGCAGCTGCTCGTCAGAACGATGTAAGACTTGTCCTCGGCACGCTTTGGCATAGGGGATTCGCCTTGCCGTGGATGATCCGCCTGAATGACATCGGAATCTGCGTCAACCGTGCACTGCCATTGATCACATTTACGCTGGTGGTGCTAGCAATGGCTTTCATCTGGTTAGTCCCAGGCCTGCGGCGCAGCTACGCTTCATCCGGGGAGTCGCAGCTTCCGGTCACCCTGCTCAATTGTGAGCAGGCATCAAAGGATCAAAATGTTTAAGAAGTTCTGTTTAGCAGCCACAAGCTGCGTCCTGTTCTTCATTCTTCTTGAGGGGCTGTGCAGCAGCTTGATGGTTGCTTACGAGCTATCGTCCCGGTACAAACATCGAACCCTCTCTGGACCTTCGGTGCAATATGACGATCAGCTAGGGTGGGTAAGCGTCCCGAATTTCTACGAGAAAAATTATTACGCACCAGGAATATACTTGCGAACCAACTCCCGAGGATATCGATCAAACCAGGAGTTCAACCAAACTGTACCGGAAGGGAAATTTCGGATTGTTTGTTCTGGAGATTCATTTACATTCGGCGACGGCGTGGACAACGATGCCACTTGGTGCGAGCGCCTGGCGGCGATGAACCCTCGTTTTCAGAGCGTAAACATGGGCGAGACTGGGTATGGGATCGACCAGATGTACTTGCGATATCTGCGCGAAGGCCCGAAGATCGAGCATAACGCTCTTGTCTTTGCTTTCATTGCCGACGATATGCGGCGCATGCAACTGAACGCATTGGGAGGCTATAGCAAACCTTCATTGAAAATTCGGAATGGAGAACTCGAGATTACAAACGTGCCCGTCCCTCGAAGATCTTCTTTGCTGCGTTGGCTAGCGCTAAAGCCGAATCCGTTACGAGAATTCAAATCACTCGAATTGTTGTCGTCACTAGTCGAAAAAGTGGTTCCAGCTCGCGCGTCCACATTGTCGAACGGGCCGACGGAGGTGCAAGCTCAGATTCTCGATACCATTTTCAGAAATTTGCAGAATGTCGAAAACCAGAAGAACAGCCTGCTGGTGTTGCTTTATCTGCCGACGAGAGTGGCGGATTATGAGGCGGGAGGAGCTTCGCTGGCTTGGCGCACGTGGACTAGAAACGAATGCGCAAAGCATGGCATCGTATTTATCGATTTTATAGATGACTTTCAAAGCCTCCCCGTGACCATGAAAGACGGTCTATTCATTTTGCCGGGATCAGTTCAAAACTTCCCCGAAGTTCCCGGTCATTACAATGACCAAGGTCATGATTGGATCGCCAAAGAACTTTACGATCGCCTGATCTCCATTCCTCAGATCGAGACCAGATTGGGCCAGCCAACTTTGGGCAAGCTGGCTGCCGTTCCCGTCGTTGGAATTGCGAACAGCCATGCCTCAGCCAACTGAACTCCCGGCCGTAATCGTTCTTCCGGTCCAGGAAACCAAACTGCATACAGGCAACGGAGGGTCACTGAAGAAGATTTGCCTGGCTTTAGGCTCTTGCGTTCTCTTCTTTCTTTTTCTGGAGGGTCTGTGCAGCAGCCTGTCAGCTTCTTACAAGTTGTTCTCGCCTAGAAACCATGGAACGTTGTCTGGACCGGTGATGCGTTATGACGCACAGCTGGGATGGGTTACGGTTCCTAATTTCTATCAAAAGAACTACTTCGCGCCCGGCATTGGATTGCGAACCAATTCCATGGGCCTTCGAGCCCAGCAAGAGTTTGCAATTCAACCGCCCCCAGGAAAACTGCGAATCATTTGTTCTGGAGATTCCTTCACATTTGGAGAGGGCGTCGGCGATGATCGCACTTGGTGTCAACGTCTCGAGTCTTTGGATTCCAGATTTCAGACTGTCAACATGGGCGAGAGTGGATACGGAGTGGATCAGATGTATTTGTGGTACCAGCGTCAAGGCGTTGTCTTGAACCACAGCGTTCATATCGTTGCATTCATCATCGAAGATTTCAGGCGGATGCAACTCAGCAACTATGTGGGATATGGCAAACCAGTCTTAGGATTGCGCAACGGCGAACTGATCACGGAAAACGTGCCAGTGCCTCGCCAATCCCGTGCTTTGCCGTGGTTCCAGCAAAAACGTGTCCAATTGCAGGAGTTCAGGTCGGTCAAGCTTTTAGGCTCGCTCGTAGGGTTGGCTCGGCCGATTCAGGATCCGTTCAACTACGGTCCCAGCGATCAACAAGCCCGCGTCATCGACAAGATGCTAGAGCAACTTCAGGCAATCGAAAAGCAAAAGGGCAGCGATCTTCTCCTGGTTTGTCTGCCAACTACGGTACATCAGCACGAGCAGAGTGGACCAGCGCCCGCTTGGCGTGCCTGGATAAGAACTGAGTCCGCAAAAAGAGGCATCCCGTTTGTAGACCTGATTGATGATTTTCATAAGCTGCCAGTCACCCGCCAGGACAGCATGTTCATCTGGCCTGATTCCGTGCACTATTTCGCAGAAGCTCCCGGTCACTACAATGATGAAGGGAACGAGTGGGTGGCAAAGGAATTGTATGCGCGGCTTCTTTCAGCACCGAAGATTGCGAAAAAGCCGTTGCAGAAGCAGAAAACTTCGGAAGTGAAAAGTACCGACCTCGGATTGCATAGGCAATAAGTAACTAACCATGATGCGGCGGTGATGCCGCTTGAGTCACAGGCGAAGGACTAGATGAGTGGAATGGTGAAATCCTGGGGCAGGAACTTCATGTGGGGCGCATTCTGGGGAATGATCGCCTGGCAGGTTTATGGTGTCATCGAATATGCCGCCACAACCCTCGCGCCTCTTGTCGCTTATCGCCCCATGGTGGTCGCGGCATGGCATTGGAAATTGAGTCTGCTGCTTTTCGCTTTCTATACATTGGCCGGCATGGTTACGGGAGGATGCGGAGCAATCCTGGTTACCGCATTAACCAAGCCTTCGGCGGAAATCAGTAAACGGCAACTCAAGACGGTTGGCACACTTGCGCTAGTGTTGGCATTCACTGCAAACCTGATTGTGGATAAGCCCGAGATTGCCACGCTAATATTCAGCATAAGTCTGGCAATCAGATTGATCTGGAGCCTTTCGTCGGGAACTCGTGCAGAGCGGTTCGCGTGGGTTGCAAGTCCCTGGCTAGTAACGTTTTTTGTACTTCTTGCTGCATGGGTCAACACCGACTTGCTTGCCAGGCGCTCGTTACTTATACGCTGTATCTGCAGTCTGGTGATTGCAGGCGCATTTCTTGGGATGTCAGTTTTCGGAAGTCGAGCCCGGCAGCGAGCTTTTACGGCTGTTCGGCTGAGGCAGCCACTAATAGCTCTGAGCGCCGCCATAGTATTCGTTCTGGGATTCGCTTTCGTTTTCGGTACCCATATTCACGCTCAGGAAAACAATCACGGATCAGCGGCGGTTGGTGCCTCAAGGCCCAACGTCCTCTTGCTAACTCTGGATACCGTACGTGCGGATCACGTGTCTTTGTACGGATACCAGAGAAACACGACGCCTAATTTAGAGGCACTCGCGCGGGAGGCTACGGTCTTTTCACATGCGACTGCCTCGGGCGATATGACGATAACCTCGCATGCGGGCATTCTTACCGGTACTTACGCTAGTTGGAACGGAGCCCGACCCCATCAAGATTCCAGTGGAAATGGGTCACCCCTTTCCGCCAAATATCCGACGCTGGCTGAAATTCTTTCACAGGATGGTTACTCCACAGGGGCGGTGGTGGCGAACTCCGGTTTCTTGACTCGAGAATGGGGATTTGACCGCGGTTTTCAGTATTTCGATTCCCGCGGTGCCGTGCGGATGATGCCTCCGCGAAAAGAATATTTGCTGCGCTACGGCGCTCGCCAGGTGCTGCATCGCGTACTCGACACTGCGGAATTCGACATGATGTTTGTTCGAGCCGGGGAAATCAATCGGGAAGCGTATCGCTGGCTCGATCGTACCCAAAGTTCTAGTCGGCCATTTTTCTTGTTTCTGAATTACATGGATGCGCACTCGCCTTACGCTCCGCCGTCGAAATTCGATGAACTGTATCCAGCTGAGAAAGACCTCTCGATTCCCGATGAAAGATATGGTCAATTATTTGAAGAATTAGCCGAAGGCCGAGGTCAGATTTCAGAAAAGGAGCGAACCCACTATATTTCCCAATATGACGGCGGCATTGCGTACATGGACGCAGAGATTGGAAATTTGATCGCCGGGCTAAAGCAGCGAGGCCTCTATGAGAACACGCTGCTCATCATTGTCTCAGACCACGGGGAAGCGTTCGGAGAACGAAAACTTGTTGGACACGGACTGTCAGTAGATGAGAACCAGGTCTATGTGCCCATGATCGTGAAATATCCCGGGAGTAGTCATTCGGAGCGAGTAGAAGAAAGAGTTGGCCACACCGACATCCTCCCAACCATTTTGGAGGTGACCGGCGCCACTCCTCCTCAATTTCTCCAGGGCTTCAGTCTGCGTAGTGGATTAGGGAATGCCAACCGCAGAATTATCAGCGAATCCTTTCCGGGAACCGGACTCACCAGCTTGAATCCAAGATTCAAACGCATCGAACGAGCGATCTATTCTGGAAACTTCAAGTTCATTGACTCGACCGCAGGAAAACATGAACTTTACGATATCTCGGCTGACCCCGGCGAGGCCCATGACCTCTGCTCCGTTGAGACGGCCCGCTGTTCCGCGATGCAGCGCGAACTGGAAGATTGGGAAAAGGCCGCGCCCAAAACTGTGAGCCGCGGGAAACCCCTTGATCCGCAAACTCTCGAGCGCTTACGCTCCCTCGGTTACGCAGCGCGCTGAAAAGCCATAGGCAACTCGGCAGAAGCGACTGACGGATATTCATGCGACAGCTGTTATTTAGAGTGACGCTGCTTGTAACTTCCTTGGTGATGGCCTCGGCCCTAGCCGAAATTCTTCTGCGGCTTTCACACTACGGCGAGGCCAACCGTACACCCCTTCAGAAACTAATGGAATATGATCCACTTTTGGGCTGGCGGCATCGGCGAAACGTTTCCCGGGAGATGATTAGCGACGAATATCGAATCAGAGTACGTTACAACGCGGAGGGATGGCGTGGACCCGATCGAAAGATAGGCAAAGCGCCGAATGTTTTCAGAATTGTGGTTCTGGGAGATTCTTTCGTTGATGGTTATACGATTGCGACGCAGGATCGATTCACCGAGGTTCTTCAAACAAATCTGGATTCTCAGTTTGATGTTATTAACCTCGGGGTGGCCGGATACAGTACCGATCAGGAGCTATTGCTTCTTGAACAGGAAGGCTGGAAATATGCGCCTGATCTGGTTGTACTTGCCTTCTACTACAACGATGTATGGGGAAATGGAAGCCGACACTTTTCCGAGAGCCCGAGGACGCAAAAACCGGTATTCTCTGTGGATGCCGCGGGCAATCTAAAGATCGGGAACGTACCTCCTCCTCCTCCTGCACCGGGGTTGAGAGAACGGTTCAAGCTCTACGATTTGGTTCGGACCGCCGTGAAGCGGAACAGATTGTTTTATGCGGTCGCTATGAAAGCTGGCTTGTCCGATAGCGATTTGCCCAATGGTTCGCGGCCGTCGCCCACGGGTGCGGCGGGGGGACCGGATGAATTTGCTGTTTACCACCTAACCGAGTCGCCGGAACTGGCTCGGGAATGGTCAATTACGCAAGCGCTGCTGCGTAAAATGAATCTGGAAACGGAACGACACGGCGCTCATTTGATCATCCTCTATGTTCCGACCAGAATCGAATTGTCCCCTACCGAGTGGAGCAGTGCCCATCTGCCCGCGGACTACGACTCCAGTGTGGTCGTTCGACGTTTAGGCCAGATCTGTCAGGTGGAAGGGATCCCATACCTGGATCCCTCCGCTGAGTTCAGGACAGTTGGGACCGACCGCTTGTACTACCCTCGCGATCCGCATTGGAACACCGCAGGTCATCATCTCGTAGGCGAGTTTCTGGCTGACTATATACGGAACAATCCAACAAGTGCGATGACGAAGAATCAATGGTACACTGCTCACTAGCCTTTCCCTCAGTCTCCCCCCTTCAATAATGATGATTTAGATTGCCTGAGCCAGACGTGTCGGGCTACGGAAGCTGCAGTCATCAACGCAATCTTTACGAAAACACAAGGAGGCGTTTTATGGGTATGTTGCAAACCACAGGTCAACGTTTTGGAATCGTGAGCGAATTGTTCTCGTTTTTCTGGGCCAACAAGCGTTGGTGGATGGTGCCGATTCTGGTCACGCTGTTTCTGTTTGGCGTGCTCCTGGTTCTGGCGCAAAGCTCTGCTATCGCTCCATTCATTTACACCCTGTTTTAAAGCAGGTTGAGCCGTTGATTCGATCCACAGACGAATCAGGCAAGGGAGGAAGTCCGATGTGGCAACAACTAAAAAAAGCCTGGGCAGCCTGGAAGAAAATTGCGCACGTGATTGGCGACTTCCAGGCACGGGTGTTATTGACGGCGATCTACGCGGTCATAATCTTGCCCTTTGGTTTGGCAATGCGTTGGTTTTCTGATCCATTGAATATTAAAAAACGGCCGGAACACTGGTTCGAACATCCCGAGGACGCCAATAATCTGCAACGGGCCCGCCAACAAGGTTAACCAATGAATATCCTGGGTATTTCCTGCTATTACCACGATGCGGCTGCCGCGCTATTGCGTGACGGTCAGCTGGTTGCTGCCGCCGAAGAAGAACGGTTCAGCCGCAAGAAGCACGACTATGACTTTCCGCAGAACGCCATTGACTTCTGTCTAGAATCCGGGGGGATTCAGGGCCGGGATGTGGACTACGTCGCGTTCTTCGAGAAGCCGTTTCGAAAATTCGATCGGATCCTGATGACCGCGCTGCAGACCTATCCTAAGTCTTACAAGGTCTTTCGCGAGTCGATGATCACATGGATGATCGACAAGCTGTGGGTAGGATCGAAAATTTCATCTCAACTGGGCATTCCGAAAGACCGAGTCCTGTTCTGCGAACACCATCTCTCGCACGCGGCCAGCGCATTCTTGTGCTCGCCGTTCGAAGAGTCCGCGATCCTAACAGTGGATGGCGTTGGCGAATGGGTGACGGGAACCTGGGGTGTGGGACGCGGTAACCAGATCGAATTGCGCAAGCAAATGATGTTTCCGCACTCGTTAGGGTTGCTGTATAGCGCCTTTACCGCGTTTTTGGGCTTCGAAGTGAACGAGGGCGAGTACAAAGTCATGGGTATGGCGCCCTACGGGAAGCCTCGATATGTCGATAAGGTGTGGAAGTTGATCCGGCAGGACGCAGATGGTTCGTTCTCGCTGGATATGGATTACTTTTGTTTCCACCGCTCGACCGACAAAACCTTTAACGGACGCTTCACGCAACTATTCGGGGAGCCGCGCCCGCCGAAGATGCTGTTCTTCACCGAGCAGTCGGGCTTCCCGACGTATTTCGGCGACCCTCCGTCGAACTACAACGAACTCTGCAAAGTGAATCAGTATTATGCGGATATTGCTTCCAGCATTCAACAAGTCACGGAAGAAGTTCTGCTGGGCATGGCGCGTGGCATCAAGAAAGAAACCGGAATGAAGCGGCTCTGCATTGCGGGCGGTGTCGGTCTTAACAGTGTGGCTAACACCCGCATTTTACGCGAAACGGGATTCGAAGAACTGTTTGTACAGCCGTCAGCCGGTGACGGCGGAGGTGCGCTCGGAGCGGCACTGTGGGCGGACAATATGTTGCTGGGTAATCCGCGCCGGTTCCGCATGGATCACGCCTACTGGGGAAAGTCGTATAAGCCCGGTGAGGTAAGCGACTTTCTGGAGACCAACCACATTCCCTACCAGCACATTGAGGACGAGGATCGTCTTTTGGATACAGTGGTTGACCGCCTTCAGAACGGCAAAGTCATTGGCTGGTTCCAGGATCGATTCGAATGGGGACCGCGAGCTTTGGGTAACCGCAGCATTATTGCCGATCCGCGGAATCCGCATATGAAGGATATCGTGAATACCAAGATCAAGTTCCGCGAGCCCTACCGGCCCTTTGCCCCGTCAGTGCTGGCGGAATGTGCGGAGAAGTACTTCGATCTGCCTCGTGCCACGCAGCACTATCCGGCACGCTACATGTTGTATGTAGTCCCGGTCCGCGAGTGCCAGCAGAGTTCACTGCCAGCAATCACCCACGTGGATGGAACGGGCAGATTGCAGACCGTGTTTCGCGACACAAATCCGCGGTATTACGGCTTGATTGAGCGATTTGCCCAGGCGACTGGCATGCCAGCCGTTATGAACACTTCCTTCAATCTGAAGGGCGAGCCGGTCGTGAACACTCCGGCTAACGCCTTTAGCACATATTCGAAGAGCGAAATGGACATGCTCGTTATGGGCAATTTCATCGTCGAAAAGCAGCAGTAGTTCAGCATTGTCCACAGGGCATTTTGGTGGGAACCATCTCCAGCGTAGCTGAATCGCCTGGTACGCTTGGCGTCGAAAAACAGATCTCGGCGGGAGCTTCTCGTCCGCGTTGGATCATGTTTGTCGGCCTTAGCCTTGTCGTGATGCTGGGGGCGTGGTTGCGTCTTTCCAGTCTGCCCGAGAAAAGCGTTACACACGTGGAAATGTACGTTCCGGGAATCCGAATGCCGCAAGGCATCTCGGTGCCCGGCCAACGTATGACTCTGGCGAGCGTGTTAACCGGCACATTTTCATCGGACACGCACCCACCCGGGTACTACATCCTGATGTGGGCTTGGACCAAGTGCTTCGGCACCAGTGTTTGGGCTCTGCGTTTGCCCTCTGTATTGCTGGGGATTTCCTGCATTCCGCTAATCTTTTGGTTAGGGATGCTTACGGGGCAAAGAAATGCCGGATGGCTTGCCGCGATCTTGCTGGCTGTCCATGGCCATCACATCTTTTGGAGTCAGGTGGCTCGGATGTTCACGCTGACCTGTTTTCTGGGTTTGCTGGCCACGTGCTTGCTGTTGATGATTGCGAAAGAATCCCGTGCTCCAAAGTGGCTGGGATCTCTATACATCCTGGTTGTTTTGATGGGCGTTTCCTGCCATATCTTCTTTTGGGCTCTTCTGGGAACACACGTCCTGTGGACGTTCTTCAACGCGGCCGGGCAGAGGCAAGCTTTGCCGGGCGCGGGCAGACTGCAAATCCTCGCCGCCATTGCAGGCAGCCCGCTTTTGGCATTTGCGGCGTATCAGAACGCGAATGAACTCGCCACGTTGAGCAACAATGCATGGATCTATGCCCGTGAATTTTTGCAGTTTGCGTTCCTGTTCCCTTTGACAGGTTTTTCCTCCGGAGTTTATCCGCTGGATTCCGACGCGCCTCTGATCGATGATCCTCATCTTTCCGTGGCGCGTTGGCTGTTTTTTGGGCTGTCCTTGGGATTATTCCTCGTGGGTCTCGTCTACGTTAAGAATTCGAAAGAGGTCCTGCTCAGCGACTCGCGTGGAGTTTCGTCCAAAGCGTGGCTGCTCGGCTCTGGATTCGCCACACTGGCGATTGTGTTTTTCGTCTTCATGGCGAAGAGATTTCTGGACCATCCGAATCCGACTTTGCGCACCACGGAATTGATGACCGTTTTACCGCTGGTGCTGGCCGGCTTCGCAATCGTACTGGAAAAGAACTGGGGGTGGTTTGCGAAATGGATTCGGCCCTTCGCCCGGAGCGGCTTTCTCGCTGGTGAACAAGCCTTGGTAGTTTGTTTGGCAGTCTTGCCCTTTTGTGTACTAACGGTCGTGTCGCGCTTCAAACCGATTTTCAATGCCCGTGGCATGTTGCTGGTCAGCCCATATCTTCTCCTGGTTCTTGCTTGGGGCATTGTCCGGCTCAGCCGCTCCCGTATTGCAGCCGGAACATTGTTGGTGGTGTTGAGTGTCGCTGTCTACAGTGGTTCGAAGGGTTACCACCAGATGTCGGCAGGCCGAGCCAACTACAAAAGTTTTGTGACTGCCCTGACTCCGCGACTCGACAAGACTGACCTTATCTTCTTCCGTCCATCCTGGTATTCCACGCCAACGTTTTACTATCTGAATTCAGGTTGGGATCGCTTGGTTGGCCGGGATTATCTCGCCGCTAGCAAGCAGAGCTCTCAGCCCCGCATTTGGACGCTGTTGTTCTACGACGAAGCGATACCTCAGCCGATGGCGGAAGCGTTGGCTGACTATCGGGTACAGGAGACGGTTGAACTTCCGCGTGCGCGTGCCGTGCTTTACGTGCGAAAGAATTGAGACTCTTACTTGATGGACATTCTTTGGTATAGCCCCCTCAAGTTAAGATTGCCGATAAGCACTTGCGCCAGGAGATAAACGACCAGGCTCAACGCAGCTCGCAGCGGCCAGTTCATAGACTGAGTAGCCCAGAACACAGCGGCCATTGCGACGCCGCCAACAAGCGGCCCGCGCAGGGAAGGGAAGGATTCGCGCGGCAAGACGGCGCGCCGGAAATAGTAGTAAGACATGGCGAACCAAACGACATCAGCAATTGCTGTGGCCGAAGCCGCTCCGACCATTCCAAAGCGAGGTATCAGCAGGATATTTAAACCGACGTTGACGCATGCCGAAGCAACTGCTCCGCGTACGTCGAGAGCCTGATGACCTGTCGCTCGCAGGGAATCCATGTACACCCAACGCAGGATGACGAGCGCAGCCGACCAAACCAGGATTCTGAATGGCGCCGCTGAGTTTGCATAAGCTCCGCCATACAGGAAGCGAATCAAGGGATCGGCCAGGAACGTGCCCCCGAGCACCAGCGGAACAACGAAGCCCAACCAGAGCTCAGTGGTGCGGCGCACAAGAACCCGAAATTCGTCGAGGTTTTCCATATAGAGGCGTGAGAGGGCAGGGAAGAGACCGGTGAAGTACGTGATTGCGACACTCAGCCCTACGAGGATCAGCTTGTAAGCGGCGTTGTACCAGCCGACGAACGTCGCGCCACGGAGGAAGCCCAGCAGGATTGCGTCGAAGTTGTAATTGAGCAATCCCATGGCGAGCGAAAGTCCAATGGTCAAAGCGGGCTTGAGGACGCTCAACATGCCGTGCCAATCCATAAGCAAAGAGAAACCGCCGTAAACTTTGCGAAACCAGCGCCCGAAATAAGTCGTAGTCAGTAGATCGGTGAGCAATCTCAGAACCGGTACCCACAGCAGCCCAGCGGGACTATGAACAAATGCCACCACCGTCACCGCGAAAGTGGCTTGTCCGATCACTAGCCCGCGCGCCACGCCAGACATGCTCTGCTGCCCCATAAACACCCATTTCAAGCTGGCCGCCTGGGCGAACGTGGTGAGCCCATAGACCACCAGCACAGCGCGGAGGCTGGGGTAATGAGGGAACAGCGGGAGCGCTACCAGCAACAACCCAAAACTGATTGAAGCCAACATCAGGCGAAGCGGCACAATGCGCGCGGCAAGGGCGCGGAGATCGGTTGCGTTAGCCGCTTCCCGAGTGCCCCACATTTCCAGGCCGCCATCGGCGATCAGCAGCAGATACGTTAGAACAGATCCGGCAAACTCCAGCACTCCGAAGCTGGCCACCCCCAGGATCCGCGCCAGATACACAAAAGCGAAGAAACTCATCGCCTTGGCGAGAAGGTCACCGCTGGCGAGGCGCAGAATGTTCTGGAATGGGTTCGACAGTGGGTTCTCCGGGCGAGTGAAAATCTATCACGCCTTTGCGATTTGCCCATTGTCCATTCCATCCCTCCCCAAACGCTCCCGTCCGGGACGCTAAAAAAAGGGCTGGAAAATCCTCCGAAAGTGGAGTTATAATTCTCTCCCCCGCGAAAGAGCCTGGTTCGAGCCTCCCCAGGGCGTGAACAAGGCCGTTTCGATTCAGTCGTATACAGACCAAAGATTGGTATCTCAAGTGCACTGTGGCTCAGAGGGAGTCGGTGTGCCCTTTCGGCTGGCCTCGCGGAGTTAACCCCATGAAAACCCTAGATCGTGTGACCCGGCATGCCCGGCTGACATGGCAAAATTTGGCGTTTCCGCATCCTCCCACGCCGCCATTCCTGATCCTGTTTATTAACTCGATTTGCAACCTCACGTGTGAGCACTGCTTTTACTGGCGGAATCTCAACCGGCGCGACGATCTGAAGGTTGAGGAGATCCTTGCGCTCTCGAAGGAACTGGGCCGAATCGAGAACTTGAATCTCTCCGGCGGTGAGCCTTTTCTACGTTCTGAGTTCGCGCAGATCTGCCGTTTCTTTATCCAGAACAATGGCGTAGAACAGATCTACGTGCCGACAAACGGATATTTTCCTGAGCGCACTATCAATGCGCTCAAGAGCGTCTTCGAAGAGAAAAGCTTGAAGCTCTTTGTCTGCGAGCTCTCGATTGACGGCATGCCCGAGTACCATAACCGCTTTCGAGGAAACCCCAAGTCGTTCGAAAAACTGATCGAAACTTACGAAGCCCTTGCGGAGCTGCAAGTCAAAGAACCCCGCCTGCGAATCCATTCGATTTCGACGGTCACCAACGAGAACCTCGAGCAAATAAAACAGTTGACCACGTACCTCTACGAGCGATTCCCAGCCATGGACCATCACAACCTGGCGCTCATTCGAGGTGATCGCAAGAACCCTTCGCTGCAAGGTCCGAACCTGGCTGCCTATCAGGAACTGGTTCACTATGCCCGCAGACTGTGGGCACCGCGCGAGGAACAACGCTACGGCTCAATCGTCGAACCCATGTTGCAGTGGGCCAAGGTGAAGACCGCCGTGCAGCAGACGCAGGTAGTCCCCTGCCGAGCCGGGATCATGACCGGCGTAGTGTATGCCAATGGAGACGTAAGTTTCTGCGAGACGCATGCGCCGCTCGGCAACTTGCGGCAAAAGAGTTTTCGCGAAATTTGGTTCTCCCCGGAAGCAGATGCGCTGCGCAAGAGCGTGCACAAAAAGGAGTGCTGGTGCACGAACGAAGTTTTCTTATGGCCGAGTATTACTTACCAGCCGGTACAGTTGGCGAAAGCGCTTGTGAGCTCTAACGCCTGGGCAAAGGCCGATGCTCTGGATGACGCCGAAAAACAGAGAGTATTGGCCGGGTTATCGCCTCAAACGGCGCCGGGACTGAAGATCCTGCAATAGCCGTTGCGAGTTGGCCCCTGAACCGCATCCCAGATGAGCACTTCACCCCAAGTTTCGGTTGTCATCGCGTCGATTGTGGGGGCGCCCTTCATCGACGACTGTTTGGCATCCGTCTACGCGCAGAAAAACGCGCCAGACTTCGAAGTGATCGTGGTGGACTGTCGCGGTCCGGAGAACGTCTCCCGCTTATCCAAGCGTTTTCCGGAAGCGCGGTTCCTCCAGTTAGAGAAACGGGAGACCGTTCCTCAGCTTCGCCGGATCGGCGTGGAGCAAGCCAGAGGGCAAATCGTCGCCGTTATCGAAGAGCATTGTTTGGCGGCGGACAATTGGTTGGCGGCATTGAGTACGGCCTTCTCGTCTGATCATGTTGCGGTTGGCGGCCCCGTCGACTTTCGCCAGGACAGCCGCTTGCGCGATTGGATCACCTACTTCGTCGAATACAACTCGTATCTTCCTCCATGGGCAGACGGCGACACGCTCAATGTGGGCAGCGCCAATGCAGCCTACAAGCGCGAGACATTGCTTTCCAACCTGGCAATATTGAACGACGGCTATTGGGAAGCCACACTGCATCCCAAGCTGCTGGCTGAGGGCAAAAAGTTTCGCAGCGTTCCCAGCATGATCGTTTATCACCGCGGTCCATTTGATTATCTCTACTACCTGCGCCAGCGATATTTGTTTAGCCGGGCGTTTTCCGGCGCCCGCCGCCGAACCATTTCTGCGGCGCAGCGGACTTTTTATCTGCTCGCCGCTCCTGCGATTCCTTTCTTGCTCCTCTCCCGCATTGCGTCCCGCGTTTTCGCGAGAAAGTGTTATCCCAACAAATTTTTGCTCAGCCTTCCCCTCCTGATTCCTGCCATGACCAGTTATGTGGCGGGCGAGTGGATGGGCTACGCATTTGGACCGGGCCATGCGTTGATGGAAGTGGAATAACTTCGCATGGGAGCGGCTCCCCGTCTTGCGGTCGTGGTCACCGTGGTCAGCGATACGTCCGAGGCAGCCGACACCAGATCCCTTGAGGGCTGCCTGGAAGCTCTGCAACGTCAAGCCGACCCGCCGCAGATGGAAGTTCTGGTTACGTGCGATGCGCGGCTGAAGGGAGTCGACCAACTCCGCCAGCGATTCCCGCAAGTCAAGTTCATTGCGGTCGAGAAACTTCATACTGCGCGTTCCGGACCCAGTCGTGAACATCACGACGAACTGCGGGGGATCGGTCTTCGCAACTCGCAGGCCCCACTGGTCGCGCTCATTGAAGACGTCGGCCGACCCGACGCCCACTGGTGCGCGCAGCTAGTAAAGGAACATGCGCAGCCCTACGCGGCGATCGGTGGCGCAATGGAAAATGGAATTGATCGCGCTTTGAACTGGGCGGTTTATTTTGGGGATTTCGGTCGCTACCAAAATCCGATTCCGGCAGGCCCCAGTTCCTACGTCAGCGATGCCAATGTCTGTTATAAACGCGACGCCCTGCAGAACGTTGCCGAGGCATGGGCTGGCTCTTACAACGAAGCCCGCGTGCACGCGGCTTTAGCGAAGCGAGGCGAAGTCCTTGCTCTCTCGCCGGATGCGGTCGTTTACCAGCACCGATTGGATTTACGTCTGGGACCGGCCTTACTGGAACGCTACGTCTGGGGTCGATCGTTTGCATCGGTTCGAGTTTCAAGCACCCCGTTCTCGCGCCGTATCGTTCTGGCTTTGCTTTGTCCCTTGCTTCCGTTTGTTCTCGTGCTGCGGCAATTTCAGAACGTTTTGCGTACCGGGCGCAATCGGGGTGCATTTCTCCGAGCGCTGCCTTTGACCTTTCTCCTTGACCTCGTTTGGTCCAGCGGCGAATTTGTCGGATATGTCACCGGGCATCCATGAATCCGGATGCGCACCGCAGTAATAAAACGGTAATGGAAACTTCACTCATCGATCGCACGGTGAACGAACCGCGTCCGCAATCCGGCGGCATGCCCTGGATTTCAGTCATCATTCCGGTGCGCAATGGAAGAGCGCATCTGCCGCGATGTCTGGAAGCATTGAGTCGCTCTGAGTATGCCAGCTTCGACGTGACCGTGGTCGATGATTGCTCCACCGACATCACGCCTCAGATCGCTGAGCAGTACGGCGCGCGTTGCCTCCGTACGCCTCGAACCCTGGGCCCAGGGGGGGCGCGCAACCTGGGAGCGCATTCAGCGGAGGGCGAGATTCTCGCCTTCGTAGACGCGGACGTGGTTCTACCGCCGGGCGGCTTGCGTCTAATTGCAGAGGATTTTGCGCGGGACGCCAATCTTGCCGCCGTTTTCGGGTCTTACGACGATCGACCTGCATGGCGGACTTTTATCTCGCAATATAAGAACTTGATGCATCACTACGTGCACCAGATTTCGAATGAGTCGGCAGGGACGTTCTGGGCGGGGTGCGGCGCCATACGGAAGACGGTGTTCGAGGAGTTTGGCGGTTTCGACGGTGCGAAATACACGGCGCCTTCGATCGAAGATATCGCACTGGGGCTTGAAATGGCGCGATCCGGGCGCCGGATTTTGCTGGATAAGCACATTCAAGTAAAGCACCTGAAGCGATGGACCCTACGCAATCTTTTGAGAGCGGACATTTTTTATCGTGCGATACCTTGGAGCCGGCTGATTTTGAATTCGCGACAACTTCCACGGGATCTCAACCTGACTTATTCTTCGCGCGCGAGCTCACTCCTAATCGGTTTGTTGACTGTGCTTCTGGTCTTGCTGGGACTCACCCTGACCGGGCTAATGCACTTGCCGACAGTCCTTCTGCCGGCGTCAATCATCGTTCTATGCTCGCTGCTGTTGCTTTTAAACTGGGATGTTTATCGTTTCTTTGTACGCAAACGGGGTTGGTGGTTCGCCGCCCGGTCGGTATTGGTCCATTGGTTTTATTACCTGTACAGCGGCCTCACATTTTTCCTGTGCGCGGCGAGGCATCTTCTGAGTTTGCCGTTCTCATCCGCACACAAAGTAAGTCTGCAGGAATAGTTGCATGCGCGTCGGGGTCGATGCTATGTCGTGGTCCAATCGTCGCGGCTACGGCCGGTTCACGCGCGCTCTGCTGAGCGAAGTGATCAAGCTCGACCGGCAGAACTGCTACACATTCTTCGTCGACCAGGAATCCGAGGAATTTCCGCTTCCCGCGGACGTTGATGTATGGCGCGTCCCCACGAGAGTGCCCACGGTGCAGGCGGCCTCGGCGGAGGGCAGCCGATCATTGTCCGACTTATGGCAAGTTGCCAAGGCGTTTCGCAACGCGCCCATCGACTTGCTCTACTTTCCGACGGACTACACCTACGTCCCGGGATTCATGGGCATTCCCCGGATCGTGACGATTCATGACGCGATCTCGGAATTATTTCCGGACATGATCTTTCCCACTCTTCGCTCTAAGATCCTGTATCGCGCAAAGGTCAGGTCAGGAATGCACCAGGCACGATTGCTGGTCACCGTGTCAGAGTATTCGCAGCGCCGATTGACGGAAAAATTGAACATCCCCCAGAGTCGCTTTCGCGTGGTCGGCGAAGCTCCTGACCCGATATTCCGGCCACTGGAGGAGTCTGTCGCCGCCAAAGTCTCGAACCGATGGGGCCTCCCAGTTGATGCGAAGTGCCTGGTTTACGTCGGTGGATTCAGTCCGCACAAGAATCTGTTGATGCTCTTGGATGTATTCCGCGAACTCGCCGATCGACAAGGGTCTCGCGATCTGCGGCTGATCTTGGTGGGCGATTATGCCGGCGATCCCTTCTTCTCCTGCTATAGCCAACTGGTAGAGCGTGTGAAAGAGTACAACCTAGATCCACGCGTTCTGTTCACCGGACGCCTCGAAGATGAAGATGTAGTTGTGCTGCTGAACCGGGCGCATGCGTTGGTTCTACCGTCGGTGTGCGAAGGTTTTGGTTTGCCGGGCGTCGAAGCGGCAGCTTGCGGAACTCCCATCGTGGCGACCACCGAGAGTCCGCTCCCGGAATTGCTCGGTGATGGCGTGCTGGCTGTGGATCCCAACCATCGGTCTGGCTGGCTCAATGCGCTCGAGCGGGTGCTCACAGACGAAGCCCTCCATGAACGCATGCGGGAGGCAGCGCTATCCGCGGCGAATCGTCTCTCGTGGCAAAACTCCGCTCGGCAACTGCTCTCGGTTTTCGATGAAGTGCAGCGTGATGAAGTGAGGCGAAATGGCGCGTCCGCTTAGATTCTGCTTCCTTTCGATTTTCTATCCGCCATACAGTTTCGGTGGAGACGCCATTTATCTCCATCGCCTCGCCAATGCGCTGGCAACTCGCGGCCACGAAGTCGATGTTATCCACTGCCTTGACACGTATCGCTCGATGGGCGGGAAAGAGCCGAAGCAGGCGGTTGTCAATCATCCCAATGTGACTATACACAGCCTGCGGAGTCGTCTAGGGTTTCTTTCGCCGTTATTGGCGCAGCAGATGGGAACCACGTGGCCAAAGACCGATCGCATTCTGGAAGTTCTCTACAGCAAAAAGTTTGACGTCATCCACTATCACAACGTTTCGTTGCTGGGGCCACAGGTTTTGAAGCTTGAGCCGGACTACGCTGATTTCATCAAGCTTTACACGACTCACGAGCACTGGCTGGTGTGTCCCATGCACGTGCTCTGGAAAAACAACGAGCGCCTCTGCGAAAAGCCAGACTGTTTCCGCTGCACGCTCAAATTCAAACGTCCTCCGCAGTGGTGGAGGTACACGCATTTGCTCGAAGACTGCGTGCGTTCGGTGGATACATTCATCGCCCCGACTCGCTTCACTCAACAGATGCACCACCAACGCGGATTCGAACCTCCCATGACCGTGGTTCCCCACTTTGTGCCCGAACAGAAGAAGCCTTCGACCGGCAATCCACCTCATCCGCGGCCGTATTTTTTCTTTGCCGGCAGGATGGAAAAGATCAAAGGCATTGGTACATTGCTGCCAATATTCGCACAGTATCCGTATGCGGACTTGCTCATTGCAGGCACCGGTACCTATGAAGCTGAGTTGAAGCGTCAGGCGAAGGGCCTGACCAACGTGCATTTTCTGGGCTCCCTCGGCGAAGAAGAACTTCAAAAGTTTTATCGTCACGCGATCGCACTGTTGGTGCCTTCGGTCTGCTACGAAACGCTAGGGATGGTCGTGGTCGAGAGCTACGTGCAACGGACCCCAGTGATTGCGCGCGATCAAGGCGGTCTGACAGAAATCATCGAACAGAGCCGGGGCGGTCTGCTCTACCGCAGTCCCGGCGAACTGCTCGCAGCAATGGACCGGCTGCGCATCGATCCCGTACTTCGCGACGAAATGGGTGATCGCGGTTATCGTGCTTTCCAACAGAAGTGGAGTGAGAGCGCACATCTGGAAGCATATTTCCAGGTATTGGAACAAACAGCGTGGCGAAAGTTGGGACTTGTTCCCTGGCACGAGGCGGCGCGGCGGTCGCTGCAACTCTCAACCGTGCAGGCTGCCTCATAGAACCGCTGTTGAAACCCCATGCTGGGAGAGTAAAATTGCGCGTATCAGCCGAAATCGACATGTCCTCTGTAGGAGCCGGGTTGCCAGTGCTTGACGACAACATTGTCGATCAGCCGCTGTTGCGGGCCTTCTTGCCATTGCATCGCAGCGCACTGGGGATCGCCTGCGGCGTGATTGTAGGCGGCCTGATTGCCCTCGCCACATTGGCCTTGGTGCTTCACGGCGGATACGCCAACGTGAAACTTTATTTATTGGCTCAGTTCTTCTGGGGCTATTCCGTTTCGTGGGCTGGCGTTTTCATCGGCTTCCTTTGGGGTTGGTTGGTCGGCTTCGCACTGGGCTACGGATTCGCTGTAGTCCGCAATGCGGCAGTTTGGATGTGGATGACCTTCATCCGATCTCGCGCGGAAATGGAACACTATTCGGATTTTCTCGATCATTTGTAGGAGAAGTGGCTGACCATGAAAGCTGAAGAAGAACAAATCGAGCACGCAGTCATATTGCTCAACGCAAAGCTGCTGGGAATCGTCCTTGGCTTCCTGTCGGGAGCCGGGTTGTTCCTGATTACTAATTTCCTCGTGCTCAAAGGCGGTCCACATGTGGGAGCACACTTATTTCTGCTATCAAACTTCTTCCCCGGCTATCGCGTTACTTTTCTGGGCAGTATCATCGGCTTCGGCTACGCAGCCGTTGTAGGTTTTGTCGTGGGCGTTGTGCTAGGTGCGGTTTACAACAAAGTCGCGATGGCTTAGAACGCTCAGACTGAGTCCTCCGTTGTTTCGCCGTCTTTCCTCTCATGTTTCTGCAGAAGATCCTCGCGCTCGGTGACTTTCTTCCGTGCCCCGGCGGCGCTGATGCGCGAAGTACCGTCTGAAATCATGGACGCGGCCCAATATCCGGTCATCCTGACGTACCACTCGATCTCCGAGGGAGTCTCTCCCTTGAAAGTCTCTCCGAGCCTGTTTACCGAGCAGATGGAGTGGCTGAAAGCCAATGCTCGCGTCGTGACTCTAGGCGAGATCGTGGCCGCTTTAGCCGGGCACAGGCCTTTGCCGGAGCGAGCCGTGGCTCTTACGTTCGACGATGGCTTCCGTGATTTTTATTATTCTGCCGCGCCTGTCCTCAGGCGGTTGCGACTTCCCGCGACAGTGTTCTTGCCGACTGGCTACTGCGGTAAGTCGAATTGCTGGCCGAGTCAACCTGCATGGGTCAACAAAGAAGCCTTACTTGATTGGAAGCAGGCCGGCGAGCTCATACAGGACGGATTCAAGATCGGAGCACACGGAGTCAATCACTCCGATCTAACTACTTTGCCCTTGGAAGAGGCAGAGCAAGAAATTTCGGGTAGCAAGGCTGAAATCGAAGAGCGCACCGCGCGCCCAGTGGAGTTTTTCGCATATCCCTACGGCCGCTGGAGTCCAACGCTGCGTACTCTAGTATTGGGAAATTTTCGCGGGGCGTGTGCGACGGCTGCGGGCCTCGTCGAGCCCGACGCGGACCCGTTCGCCCTTCCGCGTGCGGATGCCCACTACGTACGCCATCCCGCAAGCTTCCGAATGTTATTTACAACGAAATTTGCCGCCTACATTGCTGCCCGGCGCTTCATCCGGCGAATGCGCCGCCAGCCTGAGGGCTTCTACGCGAGAGTTTGAGAAATTTCTTCCCTCTTAGCTTCAACCACTGCACCCCTAAGTTTTCTCTAATCAAGTCTTACCCGACGAGGATAATTTCATGACGCTCGCTACATCAGAGCGACGCAGTGTTGCCATTATCGGCGCTGGCCCGGCCGGCCTGACGGCGGCTTACGAACTTTCCAAGCACGACGTTCCAGCTGTTGTTCTGGAGGCCGACAAGACCGTCGGCGGCATCTCTCGAACGGTGAACTACAAGGGATATTTGTTTGACATTGGTGGGCACCGCTTTTTCACCAAATGGGACCAAGTGAATGAAATATGGCAGGAAGTTCTTGGTGACAAGTTCCTTCGGCGGCCTCGGCTTTCCCGCATCTACTATCGCAAAAAATTTTTCTACTATCCGTTGAAAGCAAAGAACGCGCTTTTCGGCCTGGGCTTGATCGATACGGTCCGAATTGTTTTCAGTTATTTGCGCTCGCGTCTGTTTTATTACCATAACGAACAGAATCTGGAACAGTGGGTTTCCAACCGCTTCGGCAAGCGCCTTTACGAGATTTTCTTCAAGACCTACACCGAAAAAGTGTGGGGCGTCCCCTGCACGGAGATTCGAGCAGAGTGGGCGGCACAACGAATCCAGGGCCTATCGCTCACCACCGCGGTGCGCAACGCCTTGTTCAAGCAGAAGAAAACGAAAGTCAAGACGCTGATCGACAGCTTCCAGTATCCCGAGCGCGGACCGGGGCAAATGTGGGAGGCCATGACGGATCTGTTGCGCGAGCGAGGCTACCCCGTGGTGATGGAGCGGCCGGTTCAGAGGATCGTTCATGATGGGAAGCGAGTGGTTGCGCTCGAATGTGGCGGCCCGCGCGGGCCAGAGCGCTTTGAGGCGACTCACTTCATCAGTTCCATGCCTATTCGCGAGTTGATTAAGGCACTTGATCCGCCGCCTCCTGAGGAAGTGCGCCAGGCAGCCGATCGTCTGCGCTATCGCGATTTCCTCATCGTGAGTTTGGTCGTGAATCGCAAGGATGTCATGCCCGACAACTGGATTTACATCCACGAACCGAACGTACGCGTGGGACGAATTCAGAATTTTAAGAACTGGTCCCCGAAGATGGTGCCAGATCCCAATAAGACTTGTTTGGGCATGGAATATTTTGTCTTCGAGAACGATGATCTGTGGTCCAGCTCGGATGAGAAATTGATCGAACTGGCCAAGCGCGAAATAGGAGAGCTAAGACTAGCGCGACCGGAAGAGATCGAAGACGGCGCGGTCGTGCGCATGCCCAAGGCCTACCCGATGTATGACCACGGATGGACCAAGCAGGTAGAAATAATTCGCCACTATCTCGAGACCACCCTGCCTAATCTTCAACTGGTCGGTCGAAACGGAATGCACAAATACAACAACCAGGACCACTCGATGATGACGGCTTCGTGCGCCGCGCAAAATATATTGGGAGCGAAGCACGATTTGTGGGCTATCAACACCGAGCCCGAATATCACGAAGAGAAACGCGAAGAGCAAGCTTCCCTAGTAGACAAGGAGCTTCGGCGTCCCGCTTACGCGGAACCGCCACGGATCCCGCCAGCACCCGTGCGCGCAAACGGGGACCGAGGGGCCTTAACCCATCTGCCTGCCGCCAGCCCGGTGCTCTCAGTAGACTACTCTTCGTCAGACATGGACTAAGTTGCTAGCGTGCGGCACAGCCGCCAAAATTCAAGGAAAGAGGGAGGGCTGTCATGGGCGTCTTACGAAATACGGGTCAACGTTTGGGAATCGCGGGAGAGTTGTTTTCATTCTTCTGGAGCAACAAGCGCTGGTGGATGGTACCGATCCTAGTCACACTCTTTTTGTTCGGAGTGTTGCTGGTGCTGGCACAGAGCTCCGCTATCGCTCCGTTCATTTACACACTGTTCTAGGAGCCTTCGGCTCGTGCTGCTGTCGGAATTCTTTGGATCAGGCCAGGGTAATGACGAGGCGCCAGAACTCCTCTTCAAATCCGATGTGAACGGTCGCATCGATCCTCGAGTCAGGTCGTAATTATGAGTGAGAGGAAATGAAATGAGTTACCAATCACGGTTTTCAAAACAAGACCGGAATACCGTTTCGCTGGTCACCGGTGGAGCAGGCTTTATTGGGAGCCACGTGGTGGATTCTCTGCTCGAACTCGGGCACGACGTCCTTGTGCTCGACGACCTCTCTGGCGGTTTTCGCGAGAACGTCAATCCAGCTGCGACTCTGATTGTAGGGTCAATCACGGACACCGCACTTGTGGATGATCTTTTCTCCACACATCGAATTGACTATGTCTATCACCTCGCCGCATACGCCGCCGAAGGTCTGAGCCATTTCATTCGAAACTTTAACTACGCGAATAATCTTGTGGGCAGCATGAATTTGCTAAACAATGCGATCCGCCACCGCTGCCGCTGCTTCGTGTTCACTTCCAGTATCGCTGTTTACGGCGCTGGACAGACCCCAATGCATGAATCCATGACGCCCCAACCGGAAGATCCCTACGGCATTTCGAAATATGCGGTGGAGTTGGATCTCAAGGCGGCAAAGCGCATGTTTGGGCTAGATTACATCATCTTCCGCCCCCATAACGTTTACGGCGAAAGGCAGAACATTGGGGATCCTTATCGCAACGTAATCGGCATTTTCATGAATCAGATCCTGCAAGGATTGCCGTGCACGATCTTTGGCGATGGAACCCAGACCCGCGCTTTCAGTCACATTGAAGATGTCGCTCCCGTGATCGCCGCGTCTGTGTCTAATCTTGCGGCTTACAACCAGACGTTCAATGTGGGTGCGGATATTCCTTACTCAGTGAACTATCTGGCCGAGCAGGTTCAACGCGCGTTAGGAAAACATACCGCTGTGGTGCACCTTCCCGCCCGTGAGGAAGTTCTGCACGCGTTCAGCGATCACAGCAAGTCGAGAGAGGTGTTCGGTGTTGCCGCCCAAGTCACACTCGAAGAAGGTTTGCAGAGAATGGCCGCATGGGTAAAACAAGTCGGGGCTCGCGAAGGTAAGCCCTTCGACAACATCGAGATCGAACAAGAAATGCCCCCATCCTGGAGAAAGCTATGTACAACGGCAAAACTGTCAGCGTAGTAATGCCCGCCTACAACGAGGAGAAGGGTATTGCAACGGTGGTGCGTTCTTTTTTGAGCTTGCCGGAGGTTGACGAGGTCATTGTCGCCAACAACAACAGCAGTGACAGGACTGCCGAGCTGGCGGCAGAGGCCGGCGCAAGAGTAGTGCAGGAAAAACGCAGAGGGTATGGCTACGCATCACAAGCGGCGCTCCGTTCTGCCGCCTCCGATTACGTTGTAGTCGTCGAATCCGATGTTACTTTCCGGGCCGAGGATGTCCGCAAGTTTTTAGTGTACGCGGAGGATTTCGATGTAGTGATAGGCAGCCGCACTTCCAAGTCGTGTATCTGGGAAGGCTCAAATATGGGGCCGTTCTTGCGATACGGAAATTGGGCGGTGGGCAAGATGCTTGAATACCTACACAACGGTCCTTGCCTGACCGACGTGGGTTGCACCTACAAGTTGTTCCGTCGCGAAGCTCTGCAGCACTTGATTCCGATGTTTACCGTCGGACACAGTCATTTCTCGCCAGAGTTGATGATTTTGGCCATTCGCTCCCATCTCGATTGCATCGAAATCCCCGTTCACTACGGACCCCGTACCGGAACATCAAAAATCACAGGAAATTTCTGGAAGGCATTCCGCCTGGGCTTACGCATGATGGCGATGATCATCGCGTACCGCTTCAAGTATATCCCCGCAGTCGTTCCGGAAGCCCGCACTACACCTCGACGCGTATTGGCTAAAGGCAGTTTAGGAAACTGATCAAAGAATCTGAAGAATGCGATCGTGACGTGTTTCCATGAGCGCTACCCGACAACTGACCGACGAAATCTCCGATACCCATAAGGCAGGCGTGTTTCGCACGAACGACGTCGTGTGCGAGACACCAAAAGGTTCCAGCAACAATACTACTTACGGTCTTATTGTAGTGCTGGTTGTTGGCATAGCCGTTGCCCGGATTGTGTCTACCTATCAGCAGTTTACCCAAACCGTGGATGAACCTTACCACATCGCAGCGGGTATGCAGTTGTTGCAGCACCGAACCCCTACAATTGACCATCCGCCACTCGCCCAGGTTTTTATTGCGTTGGGTTTGTACCTGCAGGAGCTGCGAGCGCCCCATGAGGGAACTAATGGGCTGCAACAGACTTTCCGCCAGGGTACCGACGAAGGCACCGAACGAGGCAATACGATTCTGAATAGAAACGATCAGTATTGGCATAACCTTGCAGTCGCGCGTCTCGGAACCTTGCCTTTCTTTCTATTGTCGTGCGCTGTAGTTTGGTTCTGGAGCAATCAGCTGTGGGGCAGGCAGGCGGCTCTATTTTCACTTACGCTTTACACTCTGCTCCCGCCTATACTTGGGCACAGCGGGCTTGCTACGACGGATATCGCGGCTGCCGCTACCCTATGTCTTGCGCTGTACGCCCTTGCGAGCTGGAGTCAGAAACCCACGTGGAGGGCGACAGGATTCCTGGGCCTTGCGATCGGAATGGCGATAGTGTCCAAGCTTTCTGCCGTGCTCTTCTTGTCTGGATGCGTAGGCATCCTGTTAATTATCTGGATTATACATAGGCGAAAGTCCCTCCTGGATCGGGGAGTCTGGGGACGAGTTGGCAAAATCGTAACCTCATTGGTTGTTGCCTATATCGTCATCTGGGCTGGCTATCTATTCTCCACGAGCCCAATTCAAGCATCCCCGCCTCATGCTCTGGTCGATCGATTCTTTTCTCGCATCCCACGAATCCACAAGTCGCTCGACGCCCTATTGGAGATGCCTGTGCCAGCGGGCCAAATGCCGGAGACCATTCATGTGCTGGCTGCCCATAACAGAGGGGGACACAGCGCATTTTTTCTAGGCGAATGGAGACGGCACGGATGGTGGTATTTCTTTCCGGTCATGCTCCTGGTCAAAACACCCCTGCCGTTTCTTCTCCTTGCTTTCATTGGGAGCGCACTGCTGATTCGCTTCGCAGGCAGAGAAGATGACTGGCGAAAGAGCTTGCCGGCGGTCTTCGCTCTTGTAATCTTGGCGCTCTCACTTTCCAGCAAGATTACGGTTGGGTTGCGGCACATCTTCGGAGTCTACATCCTGCTCGCGATTGTGAGTGGTTTTATCGCAGCGGAGTTGTGGAATTCGAAAAAGCAGGGATCGCTGCCTCGCATATTCGTGGCAAGTGCAATACTTTGCCTGGCGGTGGGCTCGATTCTGGCGCATCCGAACTATCTGGCCTACTTCAATTTCTTCGTTTCCCGCCATCCTGAACGAATCGAGGTCGATTCCGATCTGGACTGGGGGCAGGATCTCGCTGGGTTGTCAAAGTGGTTGCATGCGCACAATGTGCAGGACGTGACGCTATCGTACTTTGGTACAGCCGATCTTACCCATGCGGATCTGCCGGCTTTTCACCAGCTCATTCCGTATCAAAGGACCACAGGCTGGATTGCTATTAGTGCGTACAATCGCACCCTGCCAACTCCGTTCCTGGTCAATCAATTGCCGAATATCGCACCTTACTATTACATTCCGTGGAACTTTGATAGCCGTAAGCAGGAAAAAGGTCCATTTGCTTGGCTGGTGGATTATCAGCCAATTGCGAAAGTAGGTGCTTCAATCTTCGTTTATTACATTCCCGTAAATGAAAAGGCCCTTTAATAGGAACAGGACTAACCGTCCAAAACGGTTGCAAAGAGCATAGATGAGTTGGGCCTCCATGATGGGAAAGAACATAAAAGTGCTTGCTTCGCATGGCGTCGCTCGGTAGAACGCGATTTCAACAATGAACCCGAAAAACATTCTGTTCAGTCTGAATACCATGCTGGTCAGCGAGACTGAAGTCTTGCTCGATGCACCGGTGCGCTTGGATGTCGAGCACTATACTCCGAAGAAAACGGCACAAGATATCCGCAGCACGCCAGACTTGGCGCGCTTTATGGCGCTAGCGGTAGAACTCCTATTGTTGTTAGCGGTGTTTCGTCTCTACCATCTCGAAACCCCCGTTTTCTTGCGAATGTCTGTCATCGTATGTACAGCCTTTCTGATTCACTACTGGATTCCGTTCCGCCTGAAGGAGCCGTTCTTTGTAACGGTGTCAATGGGAGCCGCATTCTACCTACTGCAACCGGTCGTGGCGACCTTGCTTGTGGCCTTCGGGTTGACATTGTTCCTGATTCTTCGGAGCCCAATGGCGCTGCGATGGCGCGTGTTCTGTCTGGTTGCCATCTTCGCAGGTTTAATTTATGGCCGCGCTACTGGCAGTTTCCACATCCCAATTTCGTTTTATCCTGTGTTTGGGGCGCTATTCATGTTCCGCATCGTCATCTATGTCTACGATCTGGCGCACGGAAAAGAACCGGCACACCTGCTGTCGTTTTTGAGTTATTTCTTCTTGTTACCGAACTACTGCTTTACACTCTTTCCGGTTATCGACTATCAGACGATGCGGCGCGGATACTACCAGCGCGATATTCACGACATCGCTCAGCAAGGCATCTGCTGGATGACACGTGGTACGGTCCAACTGATGCTTTACCGCTTAGTGATCTATTACAACGATCGCTATCTACCGGACCGGATCTCAAACTTAGGCGCTCTGATCTCTACCATGGTTCTCACGTTCCTGCTTTATTTGAACGTCTCGGGAAGTTTCCATTTGGTTGTGGGTATGCTGCATCTTTTTGGTTACGATCTTCCTGAAACCAACCGGCGCTACTTGCTGTCCAGCAGTTTTGTTGATTTCTGGCGTCGCGCCAATATCTATTGGAAAGATTTCATGGTAAAGATTGTGTATTTTCCTGTGTATTTTAAAATACGCAAAAAGGGAGAGTTTCGCGCTCAGTTGCTGGCCACCACAGTAGTATTCGTGGTGACTTGGGCACTGCATTCCTACCAATTCTTCTGGATCCAGGGCTCGTTTATTTTCACCTGGCCAGACACTATCTTCTGGACAATTCTTGGGTTCCTAATCATCGCCAACGTGCTCTATGAAAGGCGGCACAAGGCTCGTCCCGATTCGTCCTGGCGAGGCCGAGCGTTTCTGGCGATGCGGACGCTTGGAACAATGGCCGTCATTATCACACTGTGGTCATTGTGGTCGTCAGCTAGCCTGAATTCTTGGGTTTACTTTATGACACACTGGATCCGGAGCGGTTCATGAACAGCGGCAAGCGCCTTAACAAACAATTTTGGCGTGAGGCGGTGCTGGTCGCCGCCATTCTGGCCGGATTGGCCACGCTGGCTAGAGCTACGAATCGGCTCTATGGAACTTCCTGGGGTCGCCATCCGGCGATCATGATCTCGGTGACTCGTAGCCGAGAACTGTTGAACAATCCCGGCGTTACGGGGTACTACGAAAGGCTTTTCGCTGCCGCTCCGCGAGTGGAAAAGAACTATATCTTTGACCACAGCTTTAGAATCTACCGTTTCAAACCGAATCTCACTTGGGAACATGACCTATTGACGACAAACAGCTTTGGCTTGGTCGGTGGTGATTGCTCCGAGCGCAAGCCCCCGCACACCCGAAGAATTGCGCTGCTGGGAGACTCGGTGGCAGCTGGCCACATGGTCAGAGCAAATCAAATCTTCGGAGCACTGCTGGAAGACCGGCTTAACGCTGACCATGCTGCCGGAGCGTCGGAGCATTTCGAAGTCCTGAATTTCGCGACTATCGCATATACGCTTCCCCAGATTCTTGACGTATCCAAAGATGAGGCTGCGCGTTTCGATCCCGACGTATACATGCTGGCGCTCACTGAATTGGCGGTTTACAGATCGTGGGATCGACACCTAGTGCAACTGATTCAGTCGGGAATTGATCCGAAGTACGAGTTCCTCCGAGAAACACTTCGGCGAGCGAAGGTATCTCAGGCAGATGACGCTCTCACGTTGTACGGTAAGCTAGCTCCGTACCGGATTTCCATTTTGCGCGAAGCACTCGCGGAGATGAAAGCTAACGCGATGCTCCACCATGCTTCGTTCTTTGTCGTACTCCTGCCCTCTGTGGAGGCCGGGGAGCTGAGTAAGAAACGATTTGAAGGAATTCCTGAATTACTAAACTCGCTTGGAATCCCTTTTATCGATACGCTGGACACGTTCGACGGAGTAATGCAGACTGGCTCGATTGCTGCGTTTCCGGGCGACCCCCACCCAAATGCGCAGGGTCACGCGATGATTTATCGGAACCTTTACGCCAAACTCCGTGCACAGCCTGAGATCTGGAATGGCCTGGTGGGGTACTCGCGTGATGCTACGAATCAGAGATAATATCTCCGATCAAATATACATTCTAGGATTTCCAAGTGGATCTGGAGCTTACTGAGGAACAACAGCGACTGCAAGATGCGGCCATTGAGTTTGCTCTTTCGGAATTGAACGATGACGTCATTCGGCGCGACCGCGAAGAGGTCTTCAGCCTGGCTGGCTGGAAGAAATGTGCTCACTTCGGCGCTTTGGGTTTGCCTGTTCCGCCTGGCTATGGAGGTATGGGGCTAGGCATCAACGAAGTAATTGCTGTGATGGAAGGCCTTGGATACGGTACACGGGATCAGGGCCTGTTGTTCTCTATCAATGCTCATCTCTGGACGAATACCCTTCCTATCCTCACATATGGAACGGAGGAGCAGAAACAGAGATACCTTCCCCGCTTGTGCAATGGCGAGTTCATCGGGGCCAACGCCGCCTCTGAGCCGGACGCGGGTTCCGACGTATTCGCGATGCGCACTCGTGCTGAAAGACGTGGCGATTGTTACGTACTGAACGGTACCAAAATGTTTGTGAGCAATGCGCCCGTAGCGAATCTCTTCGTCGTGTTCGCAACTCTCGATGTCAGGCTGGGGCCGATGGGCATCACCGCTTTCGTGATTGAACGTGATACACCAGGGCTGAAAGTTACCCGAGCCATAGAAAAAATGGGTCTGCGCACCTCACCAATGGCGGAAGTCACGCTGGAAGACTGCATGATTCCAGCCGCTAGCCGCTTGGGTCGGGAAGGAAGAGGCGTAGGTATCTTCGAAGCATCGATGGAGTGGGAGCGCGGCTGCATTCTGGCAAACTACCTGGGAGTGATGAGAAGGCAACTGGAAAGTTGCATCGATTATGTTCGCAAGCGCAAGCAATTCGGCCAGGCCATCGGCAAGTTCCAGTCGGTCGCGAACCGAGTGGTAGACATGAAGGTGCGTCTCGACACCTGCCGCCCGCTCGTTTACCGGATAGGATGGCTAAAAGGGCAAAACAGGCCTGCCACTCTGGAGGCAGCCGTCGCAAAGCTGTACGTCGCGCAGTCGCTCATCGCGAGCTGCCAGGATGCAATCCAGATCTTTGGAGGCTACGGCTACATGACTGAACAGGGACTGGAACGTGACCTGCGAGACGCGATTGCCAGCACTCTGTACTCCGGCACCTCCGAAATACAACGAAATCTTATTGCTAAAGGGTTAGGACTCTAGCGTTCCGCCTGTGAAGTGGGATCAACCGCTGTAACTAATCAGTTATGACTCCGCATTCGAAAAAGCGCCTTGTCTTTTCTTATGTTTTGTTAGTCGGAATCCCTGTGCTTGGAGTAATGGGCGTTCTTGGGGCGGGCCGTCACTTGACACCTCCGATTTCCGTCGCTGGAAACTGGGATTTTCGAATTGATCCTACAGCCAGTCAGGCCGAGTCCTGCCTTGCCGACCTTGGTTTCACGCATTCAAACGTCTTCAGCATCTCGCAGTCTGGGCGGTATCTCACATTGAAGATCAATAACCAACCAGGGGCTACCTTAATCGGCGACCTCCGGGGAAAATTAGTTGCTGCGAACTTGAGCTTGCTCTTAGCGGCACATTGCAATGGCGCCTTAGGAATGTCGTTAACAGCAGAAGTCGAGCCCGAAGGGGTACCACGGGTAATGGCTGGAACTTTGAAGTTCGAGGGATGCCCCGCGTGCGGAACGGGCCATTTTCAGGCAGCAAGACGAGAACTCAACACGAAGCTGAGTGAATAGTGCCGAATCTGACCACGCTAGTTTTGCAGATCGCAATAATCATCGTCGTGGCTCGGGCGATGGGAGTTGTTTTTCGCTGGATCGGTCAACCCCAGGTCGTGGGCGAGATGGTAGCTGGGATACTGCTTGGGCCGTCACTGCTGGGCTGGGCTGCTCCTGCCATCTCAGCTGAACTATTTCCGCCGTCAAGTCTGGGTTACTTGAATGCGTTAAGTCAAGTAGGCCTCATCCTCTTCATGTTCCTGGTCGGACTGGATCTGAATCCATCAGAGCTCAAGAAAGGGAAGCACGCTGCTATCCTGACCAGCCATGTCAGTATCGTCGTTCCTTTTTTCCTGGCTACGTTGCTGGCCCTCTATCTTTATCCAAGGCTCTCGGATGAAAGTGTCACATTTGCCGGTTTTGCCCTCTTTATGGGCGCAGCGATGAGCATTACTGCGTTTCCGGTGTTGGCGCGAATTCTCACCGAGCGAAACATACAGCGGACGAGTTTGGGCACCGTGGCGCTGGCCTGCGCTGCGGTGGATGACGTAACGGGTTGGTGCGTGCTGGCTTACATCGTGATTGTGATTCGCGCCCATCACGGCGAGCATCCCCTGTGGATTACGCTAATCGGGTCAATCGCCTTCGCGCTCGTTATGATCTACGTCATCAGGCGGTTGCTGCAGCGCTTTGAACTGACGTTCCGAAAACAACATCGTCTTAGCGAAAATCTGATCGCGCTGATCGTGCTGTTGGCGCTCCTGTCCGCCTTCATAACAGAGTGGCTGGGTATACATGTGCTTTTCGGTTCTTTTCTCATGGGCGCAGTCATGCCCAAGGAGCCGGCATTTGTTCGTTATCTTACGAGCAAGCTAGAATCGATAGCCGTCGTTGTCTTATTGCCGATATTTTTTGCGCTGACCGGTCTTCGCACGAGCATCAGTCTGGTCACGGGACCAGCGATGTGGTTTTGTTGTGCGCTGATCATTATAGTCGCGATCGGCGGAAAGCTCTTCGGATCGATGATCGCGGCGCGCATCGCCGGTATGCCCTGGCGAGAAGGTGCCGCGTTGGGCGTACTGATGAACACGCGCGGTCTCATGGAGTTAGTCATTCTCAACATCGGATTTGAAATCAAGGTTATCTCTCCCGCTGTTTTTTCCATGATGGTGCTGATGGCTCTAGTGACCACTCTTATGACCTCGCCATTGCTGCAATGGATTTATCCAGAAGGGTCCCGCGAGGAAGTATCGGCGGGACCGCGTCTCGTTCCCGAACTCGCGGGTTTCCTCGCTGACTGAGCAGCATTCCCGAGAGGAACCCGGCCCGTGCATCATGTCTAGACCGCAGTGAAGCTCAAAACGAATGGTTAGACGCCCCTCCCTTGGACCCATACAAGATCCCTCGACCGATTAACACTAGGAGAAGCGAATGATAGTTACGTCAAAGCCTGACTTTGATATTGCAATTATCGGCGGCGGCCCGGCAGGGTCGTCTTTGGCAGCCTATTTGGCCAAAGCAGGGGTAAACTGCGTAGTTTTCGAACGTGAATTGTTTCCCCGTCCTCACGTAGGCGAGTCTCTCGTTCCTTCGTCCACCAGAGTGTTCAACGATTTGGGTTTCATGGATCAGATGGAAGAGGCGAAGTTTCCTCATAAGTTTGGTGCGGTGTGGACAGCACGCGATCAGGCCAGACCATACGATCACGATTGGGAAGGCCTGAGCCCCGACTGCCACGCCGAGGTCCGCTTTGAAGAACGCCAGCAGCCTGGTGTGGATAAGAACTATACCTATCATGTAGACCGAGGAAAATTTGACCTTCTTTTGTTGCAGCACGCCAATAAGTTGGGGGCGTCGGTCTACGAAGGCGTGAAAGTCAGTGCGGTAGAGTTCTCACCAGCCCAGCCAGTCGTGCAATTTAACATGGGCCGGAAAGAGATGGGAGTAAGTGCGCGCATGGTGGTGGATGCCAGTGGCCGCCAGACCTTCTTGGGAAACCAGTTGAAGCTCAAGGTCAAGGATCCTGTGTTTGATCAATATGCCATTCATACCTGGTTCGGGGGTTACGATCGTAAAGCTCTTGCCAAATCCGACGCACATCGCGATTACATCTACATTCACTTTCTGCCGCTCTCCAATACCTGGATGTGGCAGATTCCGATCACTGAGGAGATCACCAGCATAGGCGTGGTAACGCAGAAGAAGAACTTCGCCGGAGCGAGACAAGATCGGGAAAAGTTTTTCTGGGATTCGGTGGCTAGTCGCCCCAATCTCTCGGAAGCGCTGCAACGCGCCTGTCGTTTGCGGAACTTCAAGGACGAGGGCGATTACAGTTACGCCATGAAACAGATCTGTGGAGATCGATTCCTGTTGCTGGGCGATGCGGGGCGCTTCGTGGATCCGATTTTCTCGACCGGCGTGAGTATAGCGCTGAATAGTTCGCGGTTTGCGCACAAGGATATTCTGGGCGCGCTGGAACGGAACGATTTTTCACGGGAGAGCTTTAAAACATTCGAAACCACGATCGGTCGTGGTACCAAGAACTGGTATGACTTTATCAGCGTCTACTACCGGCTGAACGTTCTGTTTACGTATTTCATTACGGACAAACGGTATCGGCTGGATGTTCTGAAGCTGTTACAGGGAGACGTTTACGATGAGGCGCAACCGCCGGTCCTGGACAAGATGCGCAAGATGGTGTCCGAAGTGGAGAAGAACGAAAAGCATCCCTGGCACGAACTACTTGGCGATCTGACGGCTGACTCCTTTCGGCCGCAGTTCTGAGCTCGGAGTTCAGATGCCGCTAAACCGTGGAATCCGACATCTCTTAGCTAAGTCGATTAAGTTAGTGGTCAAGGAACTGGTTAATTGAGGAGTACAGAAGCGATGGACAACATAAAAGAAGAGATTCGACAATACATCCTTTCCGAGTTCTTGCCTGGTGAGACCCCGGCCAATTTGCAGGACGATACACTGTTACGGACCAGTGGCGTGCTGGATTCGGTGGGCACCCTGCGCGTGGTGAGCTTCGTTGAAGAACGCTATGGCATTGAAGTGGAAGCTCATGAGGCCGGTGTGGAGAACTTTGACAGCATCGCGGCGATTGCCGCATTTGTCCAAAGCAAAAAAGCTCTAGCATGAGAAGGCGCGAGGATACTTTGTCTGCTGTGCACCTCACCGACTACTTGGCAGCGAGCGCCGCTCGTTTTCCGGAGCGCGTGGCCGCCAGCGATCCCGATGGCACAACTCTCACCTACAAAGAGTTGAACGAGCGTGCCGGCCGCATTGCAGGGTTCCTGGCGGAGCAGGGTGTGTGCGCCGGAGATCGCGTGGGCCTCTCGCTGCCGAAGAGCACCGCAGCTCTTACCACAGTGTTCGGGATTATGAAATCGGGAGCGGCCTATGTTCCAGTGGACTGGACGGGCCCAGCCGAACGGATCCGTACGATTCTAAAGGACTGCCAGGTGCGGGCCCTTTTCCTGGACTCTTCCCGTCCGGAGTTGGCGGACATCGCCGAAACAGTGATTTGGCTTGGCAAAGACAAGAGCATCAATTCTTCGTCGTCATCATTCACTTGGGACTTCGTGCTAGAGCACTCGTCCCGAGCGATGGAGGTTGCCGAAAGGCAGCCCGATGACTTGGCATATATCCTGTACACGTCCGGCTCCACTGGTATTCCGAAAGGTGTGATGCTGACGCATCGCAACGCCATCAGTTATGTGGATTGGTGCTCCAGCGTATTTGCGCCGTCTGAAAATGACCGGTTCAGCAGTCATGCACCTTTCCATTTCGATCTCTCCATTCTTGATATTTACGTTCCGATCAAACACGGCGCCAGCGTGCATCTGATACCAGATGACTTGGGAAAGAGTCCGAAAGATCTTGCACGTTTTATTTCCGCCCGGCAGCTTACGGTGTGGTATTCCACGCCCGCGATTCAGAGCTTGCTCGCGGAGTTCGGCAACCTCGACCGGTTCGACTATTCACAACTTCGCCTCGTGCTCTTTGCGGGAGAGGTATTTCCGGTGAAGCAATTGCGCCGTCTGGCGGCATCCTGGCCACATCCGGCCTACTACAATTTGTATGGCCCGACGGAAACCAACGTGTGTACGTTTGCCCGGATTGCTACGCCTGTTCCGCAGGAGCGGACAGAACCGTATCCCATTGGCTGGCCTTGTTCGCACTGTGCCGCTTTGGTCGTCGATTCCGATGGGTTCCCGGTCCCTGCGGGAGAAGAAGGCTTGCTCTACATCTCGGGGCCATCGGTGTTTTCGGGTTACTGGAACCGGCCGCAGGAGAGTGCTGCTGTATTTCTCGATCGCGATGGCAGGCGCTGGTACAACACGGGTGATGTCGTCAAGCAAGATGGCCACAATGGATTCGTGTACGTGGGAAGGCGTGACCGAATGGTGAAACGCCGCGGCTACCGCATTGAACTCGATGAAATCGAACGCTGCCTTTACCGGCATCCAGAGATAAAGGGAGCAGCCGTAGTGTCCATGTCAAACCCCGAATCTGGGATCCGGATAGTTAGCTACTTGGCCTCACCGCAAAATTCACGTCCTTCGATTATCGAGATGAAAAACTTTTGCAACGAACACCTCCCTTCGTACATGAATCCAGACGTGTTTGTTTTTGTCGACAGTCTACCCCGTACCTCGACTAATAAGGTGGACTACCAAGGTTTGATCCGACAATTGAGTCATTAGAGCAAACTCGGAAAAAAGGGCATGACATTAACTCTCAGTCTATGCTTGAAAAATGCACTAAGTCATGAACACGGTACTGGATAACACAAGTCTTGCACTCGACGCTGGTCTGCCACCGGCCCAAGACCACCCGGAAACGAGTGGGCGTTTGCGGGCTGGAGTTCCCACCTTAGTAATCATTGCAGTCAGTCTTATCTTGGCACTGCCGATCATCCGCTTTGGGCTGCCATTTGGGCACGATGCGGTAGAACATCTGTCCTGGTACCATGGCTTCTCCGCACAACTATGGTCCGGTGAAGCCTACCCGCGCTGGTTGCTAGAGATGAATTCTGGCCTCGGAAGTCCAGATCTCTTCGTGTATGGGCCGCTTCCATATTATGCCGCGGCTGCCTTTCGGGTCTTTAGCTCAGGATTGGGATGGGAAACACGTGAATTGGGATTGTCAATCTGGCTTGCCCTATGTTTGTCGGGGATCGCAGCATATCTTTGGCTTGCAGCAGTGGTCGGCGGCCGATTAGCTCCTACGATTGCGGCAGTAATCTACATGCTGGCCCCCTATCATCTGAAAACAGATCTTTATACGCGGAGTGCGTTGGCTGAGTTTTGGGCATTCGCATGGATGCCTCTGATACTCTACTTCACCACCCGCTTAATGAAAGGGCACGGCACCTCTGCAATAGCGGGCCTATCCGTAAGCTACGGTTGTTTACTCGCTACTCATCTTTTCACGGCATTGCTTTTCTCGCCGATCGCTCTGATCTATGCGTTGTTTCTTGCCCCAGGATTTACGGGACGTTACACGGTAGCAATCAAGGTTACGCTTGGCCTCTTGCTAGGAGCGGCTCTGTCTGGCATCTATCTATTACCCGCCCTGGCCTGGCAAAAGTACATTTCGCCCTACAAGCTGATTGAATCTCGCCCCGAACTGTATCGTTTTGATCAGTTTTTTCTATTTTCGAGCAGAATATCCAGTGACCCCTTCCTTAGAACGGTGTCCTGGTTGACTGCATGGACGGCATTGGTAGCAGCTGGAGCATTTGCGGTCGCCTGTCAAGTCAAGGGCCAGAAATTGCGCAGGGAGGTAACCTTTTGGGCCATAGTGGCTGCTATCGGCGTAATCATGATGCTTCCGTTGAGCAGTTTTATTTGGCAAAGAATACCGCAACTACGAGCGATCCAATTTCCTTGGCGTTTTAATACGATCCTCGTTTTGTCACTTGCGGTTCTTGTCGGACTTGCGGTTGACAGCCTGCGCAAACAGCGTAATCGTCTGAAAGTTGGAATAGCAGTTTGTACGTTGTTCCTAATCTTAGGCTGGATTGTTCCGACGAGGCGCAGTATGGCAAGCCAACGTTCCTGGGTGAGGAAAGGTGAGCCTTATAGTCAAGACTATCTCATTACAGCGTGGGCACAATGGACCAGTCCCTCGCTCTTAACCCCACTAGGTGTTAAAGAAATCGCCCACGAAGGCGGGGACACCAAGCTTCTTTCGGACAACAACAGCGCTAAACTTATTAAGTGGACGGCAAGATCGATCGAATTCCAAGCGGTTAGCGATTCCGATACTTGGGTCACGATCAAACAGTTTTATTGTCCGGGTTGGGTTGCAATGCTGGCCAGTGGCCAGGTCCTGGCATTGAAGCCGCACTCACCGGACGGCCTAATGAGTGTCAGAGTCCCAGTCGGTAATAATGATGTCCGTCTAATACTGCCGCGCGGAAAGGCGGAAATTCTCGGCGCCGAAATCAGCGGCATTGCAGGACTGCTGATCATCGTTCTGCTCGGCAGCGGTTTTAAGCGATCGGTACCGGCAGAATAGAAGGTAGAGCCGTGTGATAGCCGGCGCGGATCAGTCACTCTGTTATCGTTTGCAGGGCACTCTTAATCGCGAATAACGCGTAAATTTGACAGGCAATAACGGGAACCGTCATGGCTACCACGACAGCACGAGAAAAATGGCGAGCTCCCAGAATAACCAATCCCATTAACGCCCAAGACCAATTAGGCGAATAAAGAAGAAACTCATCCCCCCAAATGTTGTGGAGCACAACACTAAAAAGAAGCCACATTACGAGCAACCACGCGTAAGGTCGCGTCCGATCGTCTTTGAACGCTTTAAAGCCACACCCGAAAAGAAGAGCCAACCATGCCAACGCTCCCAGGGCCTGAATCCCGAGATAAGAGGCAAAACTCCAAGGCTCATAAGTTACCTGATCAAATCCCGGATATCGCAAAACGTGGGGTGTAGTGCCAACAGCCGGAAACACCATCGCAAGGACACCGTAAGTCATGGCCTGCAATGGATGCCGAATCAAACGCACATTCAGATACTTGTTTACGTACCAATGAATAGAATAACTTCTGCTGTAGAGAAAAATGGCGATAGCGAGCCCTGCCAGACTCAACGCTACTACCACAGCAATCTTAAGGCGCTTTGGAAACGAGTAGTGAATAAGTGAGAGGGCAGGAAATACCGTATTCGTCCATATTGTGCCCCCTGCAACAAAAATCATTGCCACCAGGAAGATCGTTTTTGACTGGACGGTCGCCATCAAAATCGGAGCCACGAAAGTGATCGACAGCAGACCGTTGGTGATTCCCCAGTGTTCGGGAAGGGTAGCGGCGGTATTGGCTGTAAAGAGCAAGTACATTAGGAAAAGAAAGATGAGCTTTAACTTGTTGACTTCATTTCGAAGGGCGAGCAAAGCCAAAAAGCCGACTCCTGCTCCTTCAACTGTAGCCACGAGAAGTCTGGCAGCTAACAGTCTGGGGTAGTCAGATGGCAGGAAGAGTTTTGTTACATGATAAAGAGCTCGGGTTAACGGTCGCCAGATGGTTTCTTCTAGAGGGTGAATGTAAGCATAAGGAAAAGCCTTCGGTAATTTCGCATCGCCTGCGAACCTCTCGATCCACGCACTGGTATCTGAACTGAATATGACATTTGGTCGCTTAACCAGCACTGAGCCGGGCGTGACTCCCAACCATCCTGACAGAAGCGTAAACCAGGTTGTGGCGATCAAACCGATCGCGAAAGCAACAGTTCGATGGCGCGACGACATTGATGGTTCGGAAGCCTTCATAGCCGTGGCAACAGAAGTCATGGCCCCATAATCTATCACAAGGCAGTAAGAAGGGTTTCGCAAAGCTCGCTCGCCGGTTCCGTTGATTCCTAAGGTGAACAACTGGCCATGGCAGGTCTTGGGTCAAGCTGGACCCTGCTTACAAGCTTTTGTTTAAACAGGAAAAAATCAATCATGGCATTGCAGACTACCGAAACAATCGTTGAAACCTGCGTCACTCAAGGTATCGACGTTCCATTGTGCGTAGATCTTGATGGAACCTTGCTTCGCTCCGACATTCTGCTTGAATGCCTGGCTGAGAGTCTGCACTGTCCACTCGTGCTGCTACGGATACCGTTCTTTATGGCTCGTGGCAGAGCCTTTCTTAAAGCACGCCTGGCGGAGGCCACCCCACCGGATGTCACAACACTGCCGTATGATCCGGAGGTATTGAAGGTGATTAAGACGGAACGGGCTACTGGACGCCGCATTGTACTGATCACGGCCACAGACCGCCGAATCGCCGATCGGATCAGCGCACACTTGGGAGTGTTTGATGAGGTGATTGCCTCCGACGGAATTATCAACCTCAAAGGCAAGAAGAAGTCCGAAGAATTAGTTCGGCGTTTCGGTAGGCGCGGGTTCTCTTACGCGGGCAACGATGAATCCGATCTGGCTGTTTGGAAGGAATCAAAATCAGCCATAGTCGTGGGTAACAGAAGCCTCCATCTTCCGGCAGCTGCGATTACACAGGTTGAGGAAGTGTTACCGGGACCTGGTAGACGAATCAGCAACTTACTGCAGCTGTTCCGGCCTTACCAGTGGTCGAAAAACCTGCTGGTCTTCGTTCCACTGCTCACGGCCAACGACATTTTATCAGTTTCGAATTGGATGCGGTGTATTGGGCTATTCTTTGCCCTGAGCGTCATGGCATCAGCCCTTTACGTCCTCAACGACATCACGGACCTGCGTTCAGACCGCGCCCATCCGAGGAAGCGCACACGCGGGCTCGCATCGGGGAATGTCAGTCTCGTAACGGGCTTCGCGCTGCTGGTGCCAGGTGTCGCGCTCGCTCTCGCACTTGCAGCTGTCAACGGATCGTTAAAGCTCGTTTTGCTATACGGGGTTTTATCGTTCTTGTATTCGACTTATTTCAAGCGATTTCCATTGATTGATATTTTTCTCCTTGCGGGAATCTATGCGGTGCGTATTTTCGCAGGCGGGGTCGTCGGTGGCCACTTGGTTTCGGTGTGGTTGCTGACCTTCTCGATTTTCTTGTTTTTCAGCCTTGCTGCGGTCAAGCGGACAGCCGAACTTCTGGCACTTCCTGCAGACAATCAAAAACGTTCGCGGCGCGGATACTTCCCGGGGGACGCTCTCGCACTGGAGATGATGGGCGTCAGTTCGAGCTTCATGTCGTGCCTGGTGCTCGCATTCTATGTGCAAAGTCTCACGGTGCAGCGGAACTACACGTCGCCCGATTTGTTATGGGGCATCATCGTACTCGTGCTGTTCTGGCAGTGCCGTCTGTGGCTTGCAACGCTGCGTGGCAAGATGCAAGATGATCCGATTATTTATGCCGCGAAGGACTGGGTAAGCTGGTTGGTAGCATGTGCGGTAATCGCCATTATGCTGCTGGCGCATTCCCGTTTGTTCCAGGGTGTCTCATTTCTGCTCTCCTGATTGGAACAAGGCATTGGGTTTGTTAAAGAGGGAGGCTAGCGTTGTCGGTTCGTGAGGTTGTTCCCATCATCGAGATTACCGGCCGGACCAAAGATCCGGGGCCAAGAACCGTGCCCTGGAAATGGATTTTGCTGGGCGCAATCGTCTTTGCAGCATTGTTGCTTCGAGTTCACCATCTTTCTCAGATCTCCTTGTGGCTCGACGAAACTGATTTTTTTAACGAGAACATCTATGGCGACCATCCGCAATCGCTGTTCGATTTTGCGAGGTCGACAAAAGATGCCACAACGAATACCTGGGGATGGCCGGCCGTGATCTGGATAAGTTGCCGTATCTTCGGGTCCACCGCGGGAATCGCTCGCATGCCATCCGTCTTAGTAGGAACCGGCGCGGTGTTTTTTGTTTTTCTGTTGGTTTATCGCTCGATTCCCGCGCCTGTCGCTCGCAATCGTTTCACCCCTGCCGCCTTCGCGGCGGTAATCACTACAATGGCGATGCCGCAAATCGAGTTCTCTCAGCGAACTTATCCATACGGCGCCACCCCCTTCACGGCCGCCGCTCTTTTACTGGCGCACCTCGAGGTTCTTCGAGCAGTTGAGGGTCGGTGGAGCGAAAGGAGTTTTTTTCGAGCCCTAGCTCTTTACACAATGGTCGCAAGTCTCGCACTTTGCATCCATCCCAGCATGGGGCTGTTGGTGGCAGCCTCGCTGATGTTCTTGATTGCTCATCTGCTTCCACATTTTCGCCAGCAAACCTCGGAAGACCGCAAGAGAGTTTTGTGGTTTGCTTTTTGTGCAAGCTTGATCCTAGCCGGTTCAGCACTGCTTAACGCGAAAAACCCCAAGTATGGTTTCCGCCCCTATTTAGTGCCGTACTACCATACCCTTTCGCTAAGATCCTTTGCCGTGCTACTCAAGCATGCCTACGACGTATTCACCTACAACCTGAATCCGTTCTACAACCCATCACTCTACTGGCCGGAACAGCTCAACTGGGCGATCTTGCCTCTCGTTTTACTTTGTCTGTGGGGCTGGGGAAGGGCGGCGTCGAATAAGTTCGGCAAGCAAATTCAGCATTTGGCGTTTCTTGGGATGGTTATGCTCGCAGTGCCTGCCTTGTTGTCGTTACGCAGAGCGTTTCCGTTCGGCGGTGTACGGCAAACATTGTTCCTCAGTCCTTTTTTTCTGGTTTTTACTGCTCTTGGGTTTTACTCTTTGCGGCGTCGCCGAGTGACGCAGCTTCTAGGGATCTCGCTGGCCTTTCTTTACGTCATGTTTTGGGCCGTGAATCTGCCTCGTTTTTATGCAAATAGGGAACCGCAGTACAGAGCCGAGGACATCGTCAATGCTTGGGAGCAGAACGGTAAACTTACCGTCTATGCTCGCGGCTGCGAGCGTGAGGTGCAATACGCGTTGCGCTGGTATCCTGACGTCCGAGTCGAAAGTTTGCCAATGCCTTCCGAGCCTCCATATCTGGTCGTCTCGACACACTGGCCACCACTTGAACAAAACCATATGTTCTACGGTTACGCAGACTATTTGAAGAAGGCAGGCTACAATGCGACGTTAGTCCTGGAGAGGCCTCCGACAAATCTGGATAGTTTGAAATACTCGACTTCCCTATACTTTCCTCCCAACGGACTGTGGATTTACAAAGTAACTGCTCAGTGAATTCTAGACGGCAAAAACTAGCTTTGTGCTTGGGCTCAGTGGTCTTCTGCCTACTGGTTGGCGAAGTTGCTGCACGCGTACTCCTGCCACACCCCTTCGTTTCAAAGATGGAGCCGAACGACGGAAAGACCCCACGAAATGGTGAAGCGCTTCGATCTTTGCATCGTGCTGATCCAAAGCTCGGTTGGGTGTTGAATCCTGGGCCGCTTGAGTATGAGCACCGCTTTGTGGATGAACATGGCTCGGTGCAGTATGACGCGGTCTACTCCATAGAGAATGGACAGCGGCGAACTTCACTGACCCCACATCCCGGTCCGGTTATCGTGGCGGCTGGCTGCTCGTTCACCTTCGGTCACGCCGTTCGGGATGAGGACACTTGGCCGTGGCTCTTACAGGATCAACTCCCGGATTATCGCGTACTGAACACTGGGGACATGGGTTACGGCACGGATCAGGCCTTGCTGGCGGCTGAGAAACAAGTCCTTTCTGCTCCGGGTAAGACCGATGCGGTTGTGCTCGGTCTGGGCGATTTCCAAATCGATCGCAACCGGGGCGCGCAGGGGTGGCTGGTATTTGTCTCCCCGTTTGCAAAGCCCTTGTTTAAGATGACCGCCGACGGCGCGGAGTACGACCGCCAGGTCCACTTCTGGTCGCCAGGCTTTGTCGGGGATCACTCAGCGCTCTTTGCTCACCTGACCAACACGCTCGCCAACCGGGTTTATGGAATAACCTCCCACGCTGGAGCGAGGCAGCTCACCGCGGCTTTAATTACGACCTTTGCCCGCAAATTTCAGTCGATGGGCGTTGGCTTTGCCGTCGTGGTGCTGCCTTACGCTGATGATCAAGGGCCCCAATCGAAGGCAGATCGCGCTTTTCTGATTGACCGCCTAAGCGCGGCGCACATCCCAGTGTTCATACCTGATTTTCCCCGGCTCCCGGACGGGCACTTCGATGTTGAGAAATTTATGGTGAACAAGAAAGAACGGCATCCAAACCGTCAATACAATCTGATTTTGGCAAATCAGCTAAAGCCGTTTCTGCAATCCGCTGGAATCATCACCAAGTAAGAATCGGTGCCCCTTTGCCTTTCGCCGTGCACTCTCGTCGGAATCAAGTCTGCCGCGATGAGCCGATGTCAGTCGGAGTAGTGTTTTGAAAGATACTCATACCGTTGAACTCGTGAAAACGGATCAGTGGCCGGGAGCGGTTACCCGACCAACTACTGCACCTTTTCTCCAGGCGAAGCGGCCTTCGCTTCTCGGACATTTTCAGATTGCACGCCTCGACCACTGGGTCAAGAACGTGTTTGTGTTGCCAGGTGTAGCGGTAGCACTCTCCGTTGATCGAGAAAAACTGCTCTCTTGGTCATGGAGCAATTTCGTTGTAGGCATGCTTGCTATCGGCCTTATCGCCTCCAGCAATTATGTGATTAACGAGATCCTGGATGCGCCGTTCGACCTCGTCCATCCCACCAAGAGAAACCGTCCCGTACCGGCTGGGCGGGTCAGTATTGCATGGGGTTACGTTCAGTGGATTGCCTTAATGATCGTCGGATTGCTTCTCGGTCTGCACGTCTCAAGGCAATTCACCATCACGCTCGTCGGACTCTGGGTGATGGGCTGCATTTACAACATTCCGCCAGTTCGCAGCAAGGACATGCCTTATCTGGACGTACTTTCGGAGGCAATCAACAACCCTCTGCGGATGCTGGCGGGTTGGTATCTCACCGGTACGGCGCTTATTCCCCCTGCCTCGCTCCTTTTAAGCTATTGGATGGTGGGTTGTTACTTTATGGCGATCAAGCGCTTCGCAGAGTTTCGTGACATTGACGATCCCCACCGCAGCGCTTGTTACCGCAAATCATTTGGGTTCTACAACGAGCGCAGACTACTCGTCTCGATCATGTTCTACGGCTCGCAAGCGATGCTGTTCTTTGGTGCCTTCATCATGCGTTACCGCATCGAGTTGGTTCTTGCCTTCCCTCTGGTCGCACTTGTGATGGCTCAGTACCTGTCGCTGGCGTTCAAGCCTGACAGCGCCGTGCAACGACCGGAGGGGCTGTACCGCGAGCCTGCGCTCATGAGTGCCGTGGTGGCGTGCACCACGGTGATGGTAGCTCTCCTCTTCGTTAATTTCCCGGTGCTACACAAGATTTTCAGCCCAACGATCTCAGGCTGGTAGTCAGGAGCGGACACATTCCGTACAGCGCTGTATGAAATCATCATCCCTTACTCTCGACTTAGTGACGCTCCCGGACCTGCCCGAGGTTAGGTCATCCGGACACGACATGACGCCTGACCGGAGGAGACGGTTAGCGCCCTTCATTGCCGTGACCTTAGCCTGTTTGGTGTATCTGGCGGGCGTGATCAACTATGCGGGTGTCCGCCGTATTGATGGCGATGAAGGCTACTACACTTCCGCGGCGAGGCTGGTCTGGGAAGGGAAGGTGCCGTATCGTGATTTCTCCTATCCCCAGGGACCCTTGATCCCTTACCTGTATAGCTGGATCTGGGGCGTCCATCCGCGCTCGTTGATTGCAATGCGGCACCTATCGGCTGCCTGCGGCGGCTTGGCTGTGTTTTTTTTGGGCGTGGGGCTTCTGTTGGTCAAAAGACTACCCATTCCCGCTGCCTTGGCAACGTTTGCCGTGGTACTCCTGAATCCTTACTGGATTTCGTGGAACGTCGTATTAAAGACGTTTGCAGTCACCAACGTTTTGATGACCATCGCGGTGATCTGCCTCTACGCCGCCTTGCATTCAGAGCGATTCAGATGGTACTTCATTTCAGGATTCACCTTGGGGGCATGCGCCTCCGCACGATTGCTTTACGGTCCACTTATTCCCGCTGTCTCGCTATGGTTTTTCTTCAAGGAGGTAAAAACGTCAGGTTTTCGCTGCCGTCGGACCTTTACCTTTCTCGCAGGAGCGACTGCTGGCTTACTGCCAGTGATTCTCAGCTTTGCCCATGACCCGCGAGCGTTTATCTTCAACAACGTTTCCTACCACAGTTTGCTGGCAAGCCATGAGAGCCTGCGCCACACGGTTCACGTGTATGCATTGTTTGCGGGCATCTTTGCAAGCCGTCTGTATTTGATGGTCGAGATTCTCATAGCGTCCGTGGGCATCCGCAGCCTGCTGAGGCTGCGCAAGCAGCAAGCAGGACCCTATACGAGCACGGATTACCTCTTCTTTGAGGTCATGTTTTTGATGCTCGTTGTCTATTCGGTCACAGCATTGATTCCTTTTCCTACATGGATTCAATACTTCGACAGTCCATTGTTCCCGTTTTTGTTGCCATTTGTGGCAGAGGGAATTCGCGTTAGTCTTGGAACTCGGCCCAGGGGGCTGATCGTACTTGCGGTATTGGCTCCGGTACTTTTCTATTTTGAGATTGGCAGGGAAGCGGCGGAACATTCCCCGGGTGCACACTTGCAGCAATCGACCTATCAAAGAATTACACGGGCGATTGAAGTAAATGGCAGTCCCAATGACGTTGTGCTTTCATTCTGGCCTGGCTTCGTGTTCGAATCAGGTACGAGATTCTTGCCCGGCTCCGAAGATCAGTTCGTATATTCCGTCACAAACAAGATCAGTGCCGATGCCCGATCTCGATATCACATCATTTCTAAAGACGAAATGATCGCGGCAGTAACGACGCGCGAGGTGGACGTTGTTGTTACTCCTCTGGATTTTAAGTTTCATCCTCAGCTTTTATCGGCCCAGGAACTGGAAGCATTTCGCAATGCGGTCGATGCCAATTATTCGTTGGTAGACAAAACTGGCACCGTAGCGGTCTATCGACGACGACTGTCGTGACTTCCGCGGTCGCGAAGACCGCCTGAGATCTATGCGTTTAGAAAATCGGCAGTGGGCTTTAGGACTTCAGTCTCTGCCTTTCTTCAGGCAGGTGGCGGACGTTCGTGGCAAAGAAACATTTCATCAACCGCTGATGACGTGCCAGAGCTCATATTGCAGAGTCTGCGGGGGGACAGAACTAGTTCTCGTGAAACCCTCCAATCTTGGCAGCCCATTAACGAGTGACTCTTTTGCGATTACCGATAGCCATTATGGCGTTACGGCAGCGATCTACAGATGCGCGAACTGCGACTTTCTGCAGTGTTCCGATCTGCCGCAGGTTCTGCAGTTTTACGAGACGCTTGAGGATTCTGGTTATGAAGTAGGACGCCGGGAGAGAGGCCTTCAGGCACGAGGGATTCTGAAAGTTGCCCAAAGGCTCCAATCCCGTGGCCGCTTGCTCGACATTGGTGCGGGCAGTGGCATTCTCGTCGAGCAGGCTGCCCAGATGGGCTACCAGGCCGAGGGCGTGGAACCGTCAGCCTGGCTTCATAAAATGGCGCGACGGCGCGAATTGCCGGTCCATCTCGGCACGTTCCCGCACCCAGCCGCCGTCGGCAAGTTCGATCTCATCACGCTGATTGACGTGCTTGAACACGTTCCCGATCCGCTGGATCTTCTGCGAAACATAGCAAAGCAGCTCAGCGAATCAGGAGTCGCGCTTGTCGTGACCCCGGACGTGGGATCGGTCGCCGCTTGCATTCTCCGTTGGCGGTGGTGGCACTTTCGAGTCGCTCACATTGGCTATTTCAACCGGCAGAATCTGATTCTGGCTCTGAATCTAGCCGGACTGGAGCCGGTATTCGTTCGACGGCCGTCATGGTATTTTACCGCGGACTATCTTTGGACAAGAGTCCACCGGTACTTGCCACCCTTACTGCGTTTCGCGCCCCCGCTTTTTTTGTCGAATCTTGTGCTTCCCATCAATCTACGCGATTCCTGGCTAATCGCTTGCCGGCGAAAGACAAGCGCAAATACACCGATAAATACAACAGTCAAAGCAGCGTCCTAAACGAACAATGATATTGGCCTCGATTTCGACTAGCAGGTTCGCAAAGGGAGTTTCTATTGCTCTGTTCGCCCTGGCACTTCTGCGCTTTATCGCGCCGCTCCATTACGATCCCAAAGCTGTTGCGAGTCGATATCCGGAGGCAGCCCGTGTCGGATATAACTTTTATCAAACCGGCGATTGGACTAACCCCTTTCCTCCTGTCGACACTGGTCCAACTGCGCACGTAGCACCAGCTTTTCCGGTGCTGCTCGCGACCATCTATCACATTTTCGGCGATGGTCCTCGCGGCAAGTTCGCCGTGGATCTGCTCGAGGCAATTGCGCTCGTCCTTCAAGTTTCCTTACTTCCGACTCTGGCGCGTTCCATAGGGCTACCGCTTTCCGTAGGATTCATCGCGGAGATTCTAGCCATCGCCTGCTTGAAGCGAGACCTTTGGTGGGAGCAGAGCTATGTGGCCCTGCTTCTCGTGATCGTTACCATCGCGGCCGGCCAATACCTCCGGGCGCTCGAACTATCCGGTACTCGACTTTCAGCAGGGGCGCTAAAGGTTTCGTCGCGTGCCGCAACTGCAGCGGCCGTCGTGGGCGCTCTTTGGGGCCTGTTGCTGCTTACCGGGCCAAGCACAGCGTTCGTCTGGGCCGGTTGGCTCGCAGCAGGTGCGATTTATAGTTGGCGCTGCGGGATTCGTTTTGCGTGGCTGCCTGTGCTTGTGCTGCCGTTGCTAATGCTTGCGCCGTGGACGTGGCGCAACTATCAAGCCCTTGGCCATCCGGTTTTGTTTCGCAGTGATCTCGGACTTGAACTGTCGATGTCCAACGGCGACTGTTTCGGCTGTTTCTCGAAAAATCATCCTTCGGTAAGCCCCGAACAGGCTCGCCTGGTGCTGGCCTTGGGGGAAGTCAATTACAACCACATGAAGTTGACGCAAACATTGGAATGGATCTGCCATAATCAAAGAGAATTTTGGCGGCGCACAGGGATGCGGTTCGTCGGATTCTGGTTCCACACAGAACCGATCAAGGAACCGAAGACCGGTCATTTCCGAAACTTTTTTTCATCGTGGATACTGGGGGCGGCAACGATCCTAAGCGTTCCCGGAATGCTTCTGATGTGGAAACCGAATCGCAAAGCGGCATGGTTCTGCCTCGGTTTCCTTGTACTCTTTCCGTTAATCTACTACATCACAAACTGCGAGCCGCGCTACCGCCACCCAATCACCTGGGTGACTTGCGTGGTCGCTGCCTATCCTCTTGACTTCGCGTTTCGTCGGCTCCGTCGTGCTCGCCTTAGTTTTGAGCGGCTTCAGGGTGCTGAATCTTGCGCTTCCGATTAACTTATGCGACTCCTGGCTAATGCCTTGCCGACGAATGACAGACCCAAAGTAAACGAATAGGACAAATTGATCTCGCATCATCTGCAACTGACGAATGTTCCGGTCCCGGAACCGGATCGCCTCCTTGCCGAGGAGCAGGAAATATCGGAATTTTTCCTCCAAGAGGAACAACGAACTCCCTCCTCACCTGTGGGAACCGCATTGCGTGATCGTGAAGAGCCTCTTCCACTAAGCACCCGCGCCGCAAGATAAACATCCCAACCCATGACTCGGAAATTGCTCTTAAGCGCTGGCTCCGTACTTTTCGTGCTCTTCCTCATTGAGCTCCCAGCATTGATCGGCAGGTTAGACTATCGTGCTGTCATTGGGCCCATGCGCGCGTTGGGCGCATCCCTTGCCCCTGATCCGGAACTTATCAAGCTTCACCGGCCGCACGCCCACGCGACGGGCAGATTTCTGGGGTCCTTCATACAATTCAAGTACCAGATTCCGCCGTCGGATATGACGTGGTACCGATGGGATGCTAAGTACGACAACCACGGTTTTCGCAATTTGTCAGATTTGAAGAGCGCCGACATCGCCGTGATCGGAGACTCGTTCGTCGAGGGGTTCACGCTGCCTGACGCTCAACTTGTGACCTCTGAACTTGCCAGCTTGCAGGGAGAGGAGGTCGCCAACCTGGGGCATTCCGACTATGGCCCGAAAGAAGAGTTAGTCGTATTAAGGCGTTATGGGCTGCCCTTGCGGCCGAGAACCGTGGTCTGGATGTTTTTCGAAGGCAATGACCTGACGGATGTGATGCGCTATGACACCGTGATGAATGATCCGCCGAGCCCTTGGCGGACGTTTGTTGAACGTTCCTTCACGAAGAACGCGCTGCAGGGAGCCGAGCGCTTTCTTTTTCCTCCGGCCAAGCGCCCGGGAGTCCAGCGCCTCGGAATCATGCGGACGCCCGGCGGCGAGTTCCGGGTATACTTCGAACCCCACCTTCCAGAATCTACACTTCTGCAGCCAAACTTCCTGGGTGCAATTCAGGAGACCGCCAACACGGTGGCGGCTGCTCAAGAGCTATGCGCATCTCACGGAATCCGACTTGTTTTCGTGTTCATACCAGAAAAATTTAGGGTCTTTCGCTCGTCTTGTGCGTTTCCAGCCGGATCGGAATGCAGCACTTGGGCTGTGAACGACGTGCCAGAGCGTCTCCAAAAAGCCGTCGGCGCCGCCTCTCCCACGACGGAGTATCTGGATTTGACATCGGCGCTCATCGATGGGGTAAAGAGAGGCGAACTCCCTTACTATCGCGACGACGCGCATTGGACCGAGGCTGGCCACAGAATTGCCGCGGAAGCCATCCACGACTACCTAATCTCGACGCAAAACCAGTCGTTGGCAGCCAAATCTAATGAAGGTGCTGATCGCGGCCGCTAGCGCAGAGACTCACCAGATGAATCGAAAAATCCTCTTGTCCGGCTGCTCCGTCGTCTTCGCTCTGCTTTTGTGCGAGGCTGCAGGACGCTGGTTGGTGCCAAGTAAGTATCGTCTTTCGCAGGAGCACGTGACCAGGGACCAGAACGCCAATTTCTCGCCCCCGATTCACGCTGCCGATCCGGAGATCGGATGGGTGTTGACACCTGCGACAGTCAAGAGCCACCCTGTCGGCACTCTGTCCAATCCGGCGCCTGCCGAAGTCTACTCCATCAGCCACGGTGAGAGACTCACCTCGCTCCAGGAACGATCGGGGCCCCTAGTTATCGTGACGGGCGCCTCCTACACTTTTGGGCAGGGTGTGAACGACGAAGATACTTCTCCGTGGCTTCTCCAGGAGCGCCTACCTGGTTCCCACGTGGTGAACGTGGCGGCCATGGCCTACGGCACGGACCAAGCCTTGCTCGCAGCGGAGCGAGAGGCGGTGCGCTTTCCCGACGAATCTCGCGTCGTCGTGCTCGGCTTCGACGATTCGCAAATCGATCGCAACCGTTGCACCGAACGATGGCTCTCGACGCTCTATCCCCTCGGCAAGCCCTTATTTGTGAGGACAGGGGACGAAGTGCAATATCAGGGCTTGTTGAAGTTCTGGTCATTCGGTAACACCGTCGATAAGCTTGTGGACCACTCCACGGTGATGTCTCGTGCATTCAATGTATTCTTTGATCATATTCATCGAATCGAGAGTCATGAGGGTGGCACACGACTCACGGTGGCGCTGATTACTACGTTTGCCCGGCGGTTCCAGTCGCGAGGAATCAAGCTAGTGGTCGTGATGCTCCCCTACAAGTGGGATTACGTTCCCCAAGCGCAGGCGGATCGAAGCTATATCGTCGATCAGCTTCGGGCAGCGAATGTCCCGACCATGCTAATGGACATTCCGCGTCTTCCAGATGGCAAGATCGATCCCCATAAATTTATGGTGGGAACTCATCCTAATCGTCGATACAACTCCATGCTTGCAGATCAGTTGACGCAGTTCTTGAGCGATCAAGACAAAGTTGGAGTGAAGTCTTTACTAGGCCGCGATAAGCCATCCCCTCGCCGGAAATCCGTAGAGGTCTCGGAGAATCCTGATGGAAAGCTACGCTCCAATTGAAGTGAGACCTGATTCCAAAATAAAGCTTGAGCGGGAAAAGCCTGCAGTTTGGTCTCACCGACAGCCGGAACCCAGCCGGGCCGCCAAGGTTGTAAGCAAGCTGGCCTTGCTGGTAGTAGCTTTGTTCTTTGTAGCGCTGCTTCTTGAAGGCATGCTGCGCGTGGCCTTCTATCACAGCAAAGACTTCTCCATGGAGATGTGGAAGTATGCCGTCCAGCTCAAGCGTCCTGTTCCAAATCCGAAGTTAAGTTTCGGGCACCGGCCCAATGGGCACGCATTTCTGATGGGGCAGGACGTACAGATCAATTCGCAAGGGCTCCGCGACTACGAATATTCGTTAGCTAAACCAGCGGGCGTGTATCGCATCATGCTGCTGGGCGACTCGACGACGTTCGGTTGGGGCGTCCCCCTAAAAGATACAACTGCGAAGATCCTTGAGCGGGACCTGAATGCGACGGGAATGCCGGGATACGACCGTGTAGAAGTGCTTAATGCTGGAGTGGGGAACTACGATACTGTCCAGGAAGTGACTTATTACGAAACCCGAGGACGAGCTTTCCATCCTGATTTGGTGGTCCTGGTTTATTTCATCAACGACCCGGAGCCAGTGCCGGTGGAGCGTAAAGGTTTCCTGGTCGACAGTTCCTACCTGATCGCCTTTTCCGTCAACCGGTTTGACGGTGTTCTGCGACGCATCGGCACCCGGCCGGACTGGAACAAGTATTACTCATCTCTGTATGAAGACAATCGTCCTGGTTTTCAGGCGTGCAAATCTGCTCTCATTGACCTGGCGTCCACAACACAACGGGAAAATACGAAGCTGCTAGTGGCGATCCTTCCCGAACTGCATCAGATCAACAACAATTACCCGTTCACAGCGGCCCACCAGAAAATCAAGGATATTCTCACAGCCGAGCACGCCCCTGTGCTGGATCTGATCGATGGTCTGCGGAATCATGGCGCTGAAACCACTTTGTGGGTTACACCGCTCGACGATCACCCGAATGGAAAAGCCAATGCTCTAGTTGCATCGCAGATCCAGAGCTGGATTTTAAGTAACTTCGATCGCAGCAAGAATCCCGAGCTGCAACCATCGCCATCGTTAACTAAGAACTAATTTTGTATCACGTCAAATCCTAACGCAGTGCCGTTCGATACGGGCGATCATAATCGACCCCGACATCGCGATAACAGGAGGTGTTGTTTGAAAGTTTCAATTCTTGGGTGCGGCTATGTAGGCATTGTCACCGGCGCTTGTCTCGCCGAAATCGGCCATGAGGTCACGTGTACCGACAATGATCTGAATAAGATTCAGACCTTACAGCAGGGTCGACTGCCAATTTACGAAGCTCATCTTGACGAAATCGTCACGCGCAACATGCGCAGCGGACGTTTGAAGTTTATCGCTGACCTGGGAGAGGCGATCAGGTTCGGTGATGCCGTCTTCATCTGCGTTGGTACGCCGCCTCTCGAAGACGGAGACGCGGATCTGAGCGCCATTGAAAACTGCGCTCGCCTGATTGCCGAAGAGTCTCGCAGCCCCAAATTGATCATTGAGAAAAGCACTGTACCCATGCAAACCGGCCAAAAGCTAAAACGTGCGCTGGCCATTTATTCTCGTAACTCCGATTACAGTTTCACCGTTGCCTCCAACCCCGAATTCTTACGGGAAGGAACAGCGGTATTCGATTTCCTGCATCCCGATCGGATCGTTATTGGCGTCGAGGACGAAGTCGCTGAAGCCCAGTTACGGGAGATTTACCGACCGATTCTCGATCGCACTTTGACGTGCCATATTCACGACGGGAATTGCCCGCCAGAACAGGTTCCGGCTCTGGTAGTGACCAGTATCAACAGCGCCGAATTGATCAAACATTCCTGTAACTCGTTCCTGGCGCTGAAAATTTCATATGCGAATCTGATCTCGGACATCTGTGAAAACATGGGCGCGGATGTGCAGCAGGTGGTGCACGCAATGGGATTGGACCGGCGAATCGGGCCCGATTTTCTTCACCCCGGCCTTGGGTTTGGGGGATTCTGTCTGCCGAAGGACATCCAAGCCTTCATCCGCATGGGTGAAAGAGCCGGGGCAGATGTCCGTCTGTTGAAAGACGCGGAGTGCATTAACAAAGGGCGCGTCGACTACTTTATCGAGAAGCTTCGAAAGGCGCTGTGGGTGCTGAAAGGCAAGCGTATTGGAATCCTGGGACTGGCCTTTAAACCCAACACGGACGACATTCGGTTTGCGCCCGCGATGGAAATTATTCGCAAGCTGCAACTGGAACGCACCGAGCTCCAAGTCTATGATCCTCAGGCGATGGAAAAGGCCAAGGTCTCGTTTCCTTCGGTACGTTACTGTGCAAACCCTTATGATGTGGCTGACGAAGCTGATGCGCTCTTGATTGTCACTGAGTGGGCGGAGTTCAAGGCATTGGATTGGCAGCGCGTTCGGAACTCAATGAGGCGGCCGCTGCTAGTGGATGGACGCAACCTATTGGACAGCGTTACCATGGCGGCGCTGGGATTTGAATATCAAGGCGTAGGCAAACCGGCCGCAGACGGCTTGCTTGCTCCCAAGAATTTCCACCTCCGCGCGCGTCATGAAAATCAAGAAACGCGTTTCGATGCTGCCGAGCGATACCATCCTACAAACCTCCCCAAGCCCTCCTCCAAACCTGTTGCAGGACTATAACCAAGAGCTTTAGAGGCTTTAGCAATATTCGCCCAGGTGAGAGGCACATCGCCAGGCTGAAGCGGCTTCTGTTCACGAATGGCTCTGCGACCGGTTGCGCGCTCGAGAAGTTCCACCAGTTCCACCAGTTTCACCGGGTGAGAATTGCCCAGGTTGAACACTTCAAAGGGCGTGCCATTTTCCGTTTCCGGCGTGTGCTCCACCGCCGCCAATATTCCCGCCACAATGTCGTCAACGAAAGTGTAGTCGCGGCCGGTTGAACCATCTCCGAAAATGGGCACGGGCTTTCCCGCTTCCATGAGAGCAGTGAATTTGTGAATGGCCAGGTCAGGCCGTTGTCTTGGCCCGTAAACCGTGAAGAACCGCAAGCAGATCACAGGTAATGCGAAGAGATGGGCATAGGTGTAACAGAGCATCTCTCCCGCCAGCTTGGTGGCCGCATAGGGAGAAATCGGCCTGAGTTCCACCTGGTCCTCAGAGAAAGGTGCCTTGGAAGTTGCACCGTAAACGGAACTCGATGAGCCGAATACGAATTTCTTCACTCGGTACGCGCGGCATAGATCCAGAAGCTTTACTGTTCCGCCTATGTTGACCTGCTCGTACAGCACGGGTTGCTCAATCGAAGGGCGTACGCCAGCCCTCGCAGCCAAATGAATCACAATCTCCGGCCGGACGCGTGCGAAGACGTCCGCCAACTTCGCCTCGCAAATATCTGTTTCGAAAAACTCGAAGGCGCCGGCCTTTTGAATGGCCTCTAGGTTGTCTTTTTTCCACGTAGGTGGATAAAAGGAATCGAGATTATCGACGATGGTAAGGTTCGCACCTCGACCCAGCAGAGCTTCCGCCAGGTTAGACCCGATAAAGCCTGCTCCTCCCGTGAGCAGGATGCGCTGAGAGTGGCTTGGCACTCCACATGTATACATCATGAAGCAATTTTGGCCAACGGAGCCGAGACGTTTGCTGGTGCACTCAGGTGTATTTCTACAGCAGCAACAACGATTGTTTTCTCAACCGGCGAATTTGATGGGCGATCGGATGGTATTTAAGCAAGCACTACGAAATTAGCGAACCGCAATAATTTTTATGAGCAAACAAAAGCTGAGAGGCTCCGCCAAGCTTCACTTGCGGCGACTCGCTCCCATACTCATCATGCTCTCTCTGAGTCTTATTTCGACTCAGGGACACGCGCAGTCATCTGCGCAGGTGAGACAGTCGTATGTCGCTCTGCCGCTGAATTTCGAGCCAAATCGCGGTCAGGCCGGGCACGGAATTGACTTTGTCTCGCATGGGCCTGGTTATACTTTCTCGCTCACTCCAAACCGGGCTGACCTACAGTTCATTACCACAGATCCAGGCACAAGGCGCTTAAGGGAAGAGCGCACAGTTCGGATCAAATTGCGGGGTGCGAATGCACACGCCCGTGCTGAAGCCAGTCAGGCACAATCAGGCACAAGTAACTACTTTATTGGGAATAATCGCGCGGCATGGCAAACCGACATTCCCCAGTACGGACGAGTTGAATACGAGGAAGTATATCCAGGGATTGACTTGGCTTATTACGGCAACGGTCGTCAACTGGAATACGACTTCGTGGTTGCGCCAGGCACCGATCCTCGGCGCATCCGTCTCGCCATCGAAGGTGCGGATCAGATCCAGGTCGATGAAACCGGAGATCTGCTCTTGAAGGTCGGGTCTGCCGAGATCCATCAAAGGAAGCCTGTTCTGTACCAAGACTCACCTGCGGGGAGACGCAACGTTGAAGGAAGGTACGTGATTCGCGGCCGAAACCGGGTTGGATTCGAAGTCGCCGCCTATGATCGGCACAAGTCTTTGACCATCGACCCCGTCCTCGTGTTTTCTACGTACTTTGGCGGGAATGGCGACGATATCGGCACCGGTATCAGGGTGGATGCAATTGGCAATATCTACATTAGCGGCACAACTGGCTCGACTAACTTTCAGGGCACTCCTGTTCCTGGTACGCCCTCTGGCCAGCCTCTGAACGGCACCGGACGGGCCGCATTCATCTCTAAGATCAGCCCTTCGGGCACGCTGGTTTATTCCTCGTATATCGGCGGAACAAACGATCAAGCGTTTGGGGCCGGGCTGGCGGTCGACAGCAACGGAAATGCGTACCTGGTAGGCAACACGACTGCTTCGAATTTTCCCACGGTGAATCCCCTTCAGTCGGTGTACGGCGGCGGAAGTGGCGACGCTTTTGTCCTGGAAATAAACAGCAGCGGTAACGGGTTAGTTTATTCCACTTATTTGGGCGGCAGCGCACTTGACTATGCCGAAGATGTAGAAGTTGACGCCAGTGCGAACGCATACGTCGTCGGGAGCACGAGTTCGTCAAACTTCCCCACCGTAAATGCCGAGCAGCCGAACTTCGGCAAAGCAAATGTCGACGCTTTTGCGGCCGTGATATCCACCGGGGGCGCAAGCTTGGTTTATTCGACTTACATTGGCGGCAGCACCGGCCAATTCAGTAACGGTCTCACGATCGACAGCAGTGGAAATCTCTACGCTTTTGGCGACACCGCCTCCGCCGATTTTCCGGTACTGAATGCTTTTCAGCCGGTCTATGGCGGTGGTTCCTCAGATGGCTGGGTAGTTAAGCTGAGTCCGACGGGAAGCATGATTTATGGGACTTATATTGGGGGCTCGGCAGGTGACGAAGTGCGGGGCGCCAAGGTGGATAATAGAGGAAATCTATATCTCGTCGGTTCCACGGCTTCGGTAGATTTTCCCACACTAAATGCCATCCAGCCTACCTATGGCGGGGGTGCCAACGATGTGTTCGTAACTTGTCTCAATCCATCGGGATCGGCTCTGATCTATTCGACTTACCTGGGCGGAAGCTCCGATGACACGACTGGGAATCTGGCGCTCGATGCGTATGGCAACGCATATGTTGTCGGGGGGACGTCATCGACTAATTTCCCGACTGTAAACGCCTTTCAAAACACCAATGTAGGTGGCTACGACGCTTTCTTGACAAAGATCAACGCCAGCGGAACGGCCATCGTTTTTTCCACCTATTTGGGCGGCGGCGCAAACGACTTCGCGAGGGCCGTTGCAGTAGACATGGCTGGAAGAGCGTACCTTACCGGGACAACTTCCTCCACGAACTTTCCCACAGCGAACCCCCTACAAGCAACATTCGGCGGAGGACCGGAAGACGCCTTTATCACGACTTTGTCGACGTGCAATTTTGCCTTTACCCCACCAAACGCACAATTCGCTTCGACCGGAGGATCGGGAACTGTTTCTATCGCGACAACGCCAGAATGCGGCTGGACTGCCACGAGCAATAATTCGTGGATCACCATTACATCTGCGACCTCCGGTCAGAGTTCGGGATCCATCTCCTACACAGTCGCTCCGAATAACGGAGGCCAGCTAAACGGAAGTATCACAATAGGAGGCCTGCCATTTTCGGTGGTGGAATTCGGCAACTCAGTGACCCTCGGTTCGATTAGTCCGACGAGCGGAGTACAGGGGACGAATGTGCCGGTGACGTTGACGGGGACGAATTTCGCGGCCAACGCGACGGTGAATGTGAGCGGAACCGGGGTGACGGTGAGCAACGTGGTGGTGGGGAGCGCGACGCAGATTACGGCGACATTGGGGATCGCTGGCAACGCCCCACTGGGTGGTTATACGGTGAGCGTGACTTCGGCTGGGATGACCAGC
>CALFMO010000006.1 GCA_937879855.1 uncultured Acidobacteriaceae bacterium
ATAACTTGGGAGCGTACAGCATCCCGTCCGGAGACCGGCCTTCTCATCCCATCTGTATGTGATTGAAAACGTTCGTACTCAATGACGCGGCAGATGGCAACCGGCGTGCGATCTAGGTCTTTGGGCCGAAGGCTGAGCGAAAAATCAGAAATGAACGCGAATGCGCCGCAACCCGACATTCCCCGAGGCTGGACGACGAGGCAGGCCTACGCAATGGCTGCCCTCTGCCTGGCTGTAGGCTTGGTTTTAGGTTATTTGTTCCGCGGATCGGCGGCTCACTCGACTCCAGCTTCGTCAACGACTCAGCCTGCCGCTGCAAGCGCTCCTGCCACCCATCCGCAGATGCCCAGCCTGGAAGACATGAAGCGGATGGCTGACAAGAAGGCCGAGCCCCTGCTCACGAAACTCAAGACCGATCCCAACAACTCCGATCTGCTCAACCAGATTGGGACGCTCTACAAAGCCACGCATCAATTCAAAGAAGCGGCTGGATATTTCCAAAAGGCCATTGATGCTAATCCCGAGAACGTCGCCGCGCGCACCGATCTGGCTTCGTGCCTGTTTTACCAAGGTGACGCGGATGGGGCGATTAACCAACTGCAGCAATCGCTCCGCTACGATCCCAAAGATGCCAATTCGCTATTTAACTTGGGCATGATCCGCTTGCAGGCCAAGAACGATCCCAGCGGAGCGGTGACCGCATGGCAGCAATTGCTGAAGTCGAATCCGAAGTTGGCGGCCGACAAGAAGGCAGCGGTCGAGAAACTCATTGCCCAGGCGCGGCAACCCAAGCCTACCGATTAGCGGGCCTCCAAACAAAACTGCAGGCTTAAGTTCACTAGCCCCATCCGCACATCGGGGTACGATTTGTAAAATCTAAAGGATTTTTTTCGCAACTCGCAACCGGCAACCTCTGCGCCACATCCTATGCAAACACACGGGCGGCAAATGACGATCGTAATGGGGGCCGTCCTAAAGTTTCCTACGAAAGGCCGATGGAGTCGGTATGGCCACACCTATACCTTGTCGGCGCCCCTGGCCTCTAGTGACACTGTTTCTGGTTTCCGCCGGAATGGCTCCGGCCAGTGCCGGCAATCCGCGCGAATTCACCTATCGCACCGATGCCGCTGAAGTCCGCCTGACGTTTTCAGCCAGTGATCAGAGCCATCACGGCGTGGCCAACTTGCAGCCCTCCGACTTCGCTGTTGTCGACAAAGATATTATCGTCCGTAATTTTCAAAGCTTTACCCGCACGGATTCGACCAAGCTGGAAATCGCCATTCTCTTCGACGCCAGCGGATCCGTCAGCCCACACTTCCGTCAGGAAACCGCCGACGTTTTGAATCTGATCGCCCAGACCGCCGGAATCCCGGACGAAAATCTATCGATGTTCTCCTTTCAGGAGATGCAACCTGCCCTGCTGTGTGCCGGAAATTGTCGCGCCTTGCGCGCCGCCGGGCAACTTCCCACAGGACGTGCCGCCGGACTTACACCGCTGTTCGACGCTATTGTCTTCGCCTCTGACTATCTTTCCCGGCGAGGCGACGCCCACGCCGAAAAAGTCCTGATCGTCTTCTCCGACGGCGTGGATACCATCAGCCGCCACTCGCTGCGCGACGCCGTCGACGCCTCGCTACGCAGTGAAGTTCAACTCGACTGCATCGACTTGAACCAGCGGTCGACCGCTTCCCAAGGCCCCGCCGTTCTGCGAGGCTTTGCCAATGCCACTGGAGGCCGCTATTTTCCAGCGCCAGACGGCGGAATTCGAGCCCTGAACGCAATACTTGAAGATTTTCGAACAAGCTACTCGGTGAGCTATCGATTACCGAGCCGAGCCGCCGGATTTCACGCCGTCCGAATACTTCCCACCCACAACCGCAACCTGCAATTCCGCAGCAGAAGCGGATACTACTATCCCAACCGGGTTCAGTAAGGGAGAAGAATCTATGAAACGCACGCTGCTCTGTATCATTTTGCTGGTCCTGCCCATCGCTCTGTCCGCCCAAACTCACCGCCAGCAGCAAGGCACCATCGTCCGTATGCGCATGACCGAATGCCTCGGACCGCAACACGGGTTCATGGCAACCATGTCGGGCGACGCGAAAGGGGAGACGGGCCAACTCTGTCCCGAATACGTTCTGGTGGCGGACAAGGTGGTCTACGTCATCAACGGCAAAAGCTCCGAACAACTCATACCCTTGGCGGAAGAAACGCGCTTTCGGCTGCACAAAAATGAAATGCTGATTCGGATCGATGACGCCGCCAAGGAATCTCGTTTTCGAATCAAGGCCATGGTGCTGCGGCCTGAATGGGATCGCAATCAGATGCTTGAAGAAGCAGAATCCAACGCCATGGCCACTCGTCATTTAGATCCATCGACCATTCGAGAACAGTAACTGCGACAACGGGTCTGACGAAATTCACGACCTCTGGACGCTCCTTCAGACGGTTGCTACAATTGCGCCGTCCTATCGACAACCCGGCACTTCGATCGATGACGGACTGTAATTCGGGCCGAACCTTTCTGCTGGGTTGTCAAAATCTTCCACAGAGAGGTGCCTATGAAGAAGCTACCGTTGGCGTTTTTGCTGTTTGCATCGGCGACTCTTTTTGCCCAAAGCCCGTTTGACGGAACCTGGATGACGAAACTGGACACGGCTAAGTTTCCGGCCAAGCCGGATCAGTACACCTTGAAGGACAACATGTATGAGTGCCTGACTTGTGTGCCGAAATTTACGGTCAAGGCCGACGGGAAGGATCAGAAGGTCACAGGTCATCCCTACTACGACACGGTCGCTGTGACCGTGAAAAATGCCAGTGCGATCGAGTTGATCGAGAAAAAAGACGGGAAGGTCATGTTTACCAACGACGCGACCGTCACGGACGACGGAAAAACGTTAAAGGAAAAGTTCACCGATAACACTGGAACTCAACCGGTTACCGGAGAAGTCACTTCGACTCGAGTAAAGCCGGGACCGGCTGGTTCGCACTCGGTCTCAGGAGCGTGGCGCACGGCAAAGGTCGACAGCATTTCCAACAATGGACTGACTGTGACCTTTCAGGGCACGGCGGACGGACTGAAGATGTCCGATCCGAACGGCAACAGCTATGACGCGAAGTTTGATGGCAAAGATTATCCGATCCAGGGCGACCCGGGACACACTCTGGTTTCGCTGAAGCGGGTCGGCGACGACACCATTGAGGAAACCGACAAGCGGGATGGAAAAGTAGTGGGTATCAACCGGATGACGGTCTCCAAGGACGGCAAGTCCATCCAGGTTGAATACACCGACAAACTGCACGATACCAAGACTACTTTCACCATGGAAAAACAGTCGTAAACCGTGGCGGCGCGGCGGTTCCACCGTCGCGCCACTTTCCCACCATTCACCTCTGCTTAGGGCTCACGATTGCGCTTGCCGGACGTCCTACCTTCAGCTTCTCGCTGCTGCAATCGCGGTACACTTAAAGCAGCACTCGAGCATACATAAGCCGCAGTTTGAAATGTTCTTTCGGAGCCCAGCCATGCAACGCATTCCCCATTTTTTAAAGATCGTTTTTCTGTGCGTAGGTGCATTTTCACTCGCTTCATTCCCGCAGTACGCCGTTGCCGCCGAGATGCACGGCATTGCCGTCGACGACATGGATCGTTCGGTCAAGCCCGGCGACAACTTTTATGAATATGCCAATGGCTCCTGGCTACAGCGCACCCAAATTCCCCCGGATCGCGCCGAGGTCGATGTTTTCACCGAGCTTGGCGACTTAAGCAATCAACGCACCGCCAGTTTGATTGAAGAGATCGCCAAGTCCAACCCGCCTGCCGGTTCCGGGGCGCGCAAGGTCGCCGATCTCTACAACTCATTCATGAACGAGTCCGCGATCGAGTCAAAGGGCCTCACGCCTCTGCGCCCGCACCTTGATGCGATTGCCGCCATCCGTGACAAGCGGCAATTGGCACGCGCCCTGGGTGAAACTCTGCGAGCCGACGTGGATGCCCTCAATAACACTAACTTTCACACCGCGAACCTTTTCGGATTGTGGGTCGCTCCCGGCTTCAATGATTCGGACCACTATACGGCGTACCTGCTGCAAGGCGGATTGCAACTGCCGGATCGTGAATATTATCTGGCCGATAGCGAACATATGCGCAAGCTTCGCACGCAGTACCAGGCCCATATCGCAGCCATGCTCAAGCTGGCAGGATTCACCGATACCGACTCCCGCGCCACTCGCATCCTTGAGCTTGAACACTCCATTGCACAGATCCACCGCAGCCTGGCCGATAACGAAGACATCCACACCGCCAATAACACGTGGACACAGGCTGATTTTCCGGCCAAAGCGCCCGGACTGGATTGGGCTGAATATTTTCGCGGCGCCGGCATCAGCCAGCAGGGCAGCTTCATCGTGTGGCAGCCCGAAGCCTTCAAGGGAGAATCTGCTCTTGTCGCTTCGGTTCCCCTCGACACCTGGAAAGACTGGATGGCGTTCCACGTGATCGAAGCTTACGCCACAGTGCTGCCCAAAGCTTTGGTGGAGGAACGCTTCGCTTTCTTCGGCAAGGAACTTTCCGGCACAACGCAACAGCGCCCTCGCTGGCAGCGCGGCGTGTTCCTGGTGAACGGATTGTTGGGAGATGAGGTTGGAAAAGTCTACGCGCAGCGCTATTTCTCGCCGGAAGCCAAGGCGCAAGTCGAGGCCATGGTCGGCAACCTGATTGCGGCTTTTCGCAAGCGCATTGAAGCCCTCTCCTGGATGGATCCCGCGACCAAGACGGAGGCTCAAGCGAAGCTATCGACTTTATATGTAGGCATCGGCTACCCCGAAACCTGGCACGACTATTCCAGCTTCGAAGTGAAGCCCGACGATATTTTTGGCAACATCTGGCGTGGCCGCCTATCGGATTATCAGCGCGAGGTGGCGCGCCTGGGCAAACCGGTGGACCGCAAGGAATGGTCGATGACGCCGCAAACAGTGAACGCCGTAAATCTGCCCCTGCAAAACGCGCTGAATTTCCCTGCTGCGATTTTGCAGCCGCCGTTCTTTGATCCGAAGGCGCCCGCCGCTACTAACTACGGCGCCATCGGCACCGTGATCGGCCACGAGATCAGCCACACCTTCGACACCGAAGGCAGCACATTCGACTCCAAAGGCCGCGTGCGCAATTGGTGGACTCCCGCCGATCTCAAGCATTTCGAGGCGGCCACGGCACAACTCGCCGCGCAATACGACACCTACAAACCCTTCCCCGATCTGTCGATCAACGGCAAGCAGACGCTGGCGGAAAATATCGCCGACGTTGCCGGAATCTCCGCAGCCTATGATGGCTACAAGGCTTCGCTCTCGGGCAAGACCGCGCCCATGGAGGACGGTTTCTCCGGCGATCAGCAATTCTTCATTGCGTTCGGACAAAATTGGGGAACGAAAGATCGCGAGGCCGCGTTGCGCCAGCAAGTCATGACCGATGAACATTCTCCAGGCATGTACCGTGCGGACGAGGTGCGCAATATCGACGCCTGGTACGCGGCGTTTGATGTGAAGCCGGGAGAGAAACTTTACCTCGCTCCAGCCGGCCGAGTACGTATCTGGTGAGGGGGGTAGGAACTTCTCAGCGAACTTTGCGATTTCTCTCTGCGTTCTTAGCGGTTAAAGTCTTTTTCGCTCTTCGGACGAAACAAATTGAAACGCTACTTGCGAGGCTTCCCCACCCGCTGCGCGGTCGCAAACATCTTTGCGACCGTGTCCAAGTCTTTCGGCTGGACCTTCCCTGCCGGAATGCGCATGTGAGTGAGGTCTTCGAGCTTCACCAACAGATCGATGAGCGACATCGAATCGATCAGGCCCGAGGAAACCAGAGCAGTGTTCTCGTCGACAGTCACGCCCGGTTTTCGGATTAACCGAACAATGTGTTCAATCATTTGCTGCGCTTCGTCGGTCATGCCGCGGAGTCTCCTAGATCTCAAGCCTAAGTTCGGGATGCTCTTGCAACAGCTTCTCGCGCGTGGCGGAACGCGCCGCCTTCCCGGCGGTGCTCTTCACGATCCATTTCGGAGACTTCAGAAAGATCGTTCGTACGGCCACTCCCATCGCGGCTACTATCATGCGGCGGATTTCGCTCTCGATCTCCGGGGCATCCCCGAGCGCTTCTTCGCTTTCCACCTCCGCGACCACGACAATCTCTTCGGTACCTAGATCGGGATTGTACACACCCATCGCAATCACCCGTCCGTCATGGATGTTGCCGTGGGCGGCAACAATTTCCTCGATGTCCTGCGGATAAATATTCTCTCCGCCGATGATGAGCAGGTCTTTCTTCCTGCCCACCACAAAGAGTTCGCCATTCAAGCAGAACCCGAGGTCCCCCGTGTGGTACCAACCGTCAACAATCGCCTGCGCCGTAAGGTCAGGACGGTTGTAGTAGCCGTCGAACAAACAATCGCTCTTGACCAGAATCTCGCCGACCGAATGGCCGCCGAGAAGCTCGCCGTTCTCAGACACAATTCGAACTTCGTGTTTGAGCAGCAATCGTCCTGAAGAAGTGAATGCAACTGCTCTCGGCGTGCCCGCCTCCACAGGAACGATGTGATGAGCACCACGAAATTCCTGACCATCCACCCAGATTGTCGGGCAGCCGTCCGTGCGCTCGATGTCCGATTGCGCGACGGCGAAAACGTTCTCCGCCATCGCATAACACGATTGCAGCGCACTGCCCTTGAACCCGGCTGCCGCGAAGGCTTTCTGAAACTCCAGCATGCTGCTTGCCCGAACCGGTTCGGAACAATTAATCAGCGCCCGTACCGACGACAGATCGTATTGAGTCCGCCGGTCTTGTGGCGTCCGTCGCGATACGAACTGAAAAGCAAAGTTTGGCAACCAAGCGAGAGTGCATTTGTACTCACTGATGATTTGCAGCATCGTCTCGGGATGCATCACCCAATCCAGCGGCGACTGCATGATGACCGGAATGTGGCTGACCATCGGCAACATGAAGCACGCGATCAGTCCCATGTCGTGGTAGAGCGGCAGCCAGCTATAAATCTTGTCGGCCGCATCGATCTTCAATGCTCGCGTCAGATGATCCAGTTGGCGCAGTACCGCGGCGTGGGTTAAAGCCACACCTTTCTGCAGTCCGGTTGTGCCTGCCGAGTGTTGGATGAAGGCCAGGCTCTCACCTCGAATCTGCGGAACGGAGGAGTTGCTTCCTTCGCCCTTACCAGCTTGCGCACGAATGAGCTTTGCTCCCTCCGCCAGTGAAACGTATTCCAGCATCTCCTCGGGGAATTCCTCGTCGATGACCACGGCCTTGGCATCGAGATTCGCGGTGACCCCGGCTAATCCGGAGCGGTACTTGGAAGGCTCAATCTTGAAGTTGGGGTAGGCGAGAAAGGTTGGCACCCCGCCGATGATCATCGCGCCGACAAAGGTGGCCATGGCGGCGATGCTTTGCGGCATGATGATGACTACCCGGTCGCCAACGCTGACGCTGTAGTCTCGCAGCATCGCGGCCTGCAACCGGGCGCGATGGCGGAAGGCGCCGAACGTCACGCTCTCCCGCTCGTCTTCATCGATCCAGGAAGTAACGAACGAACGGTTCTCGGGAGCCGCCTCCATAGCGTCGATGAGATTGCGGAAGCGCAGCAAGCAGTCATTGTATGCGATGTCGCGGAGTGTTCTTGTAACTCGCGGATTACACCTTTATTCTTGTTCGCTGTCGTTGACGGTTCGGTTTCCTTGATGCACGGAGGAATGTTGTTCCAAGGCATCCTGTACGTTCTGCTGTTTCTTCTTTGCGTCGTCCTGCTCGCTAAAATCCGGAAGCGAACCGTGCGGCAGGCGATTCTGCTGCTTGCCAGCTACGCCCTCTACATGACGTGGGGAATTTGGCCTGCGGCCATCCTTGTCGTTTCCACGGGAATGAACTTTGCAGTCGGGAAGCAGCTTCGCCGCAATCCCTCCGGCATTGTCCTGGCGGCAGGTATCTCTCTGAACCTGGCTCTGCTGGCCACTTTCAAATATCTCCCCGAAGCTGCAGGTCATCTCCCTCTTTCTTTCTTTCACACCTTTTCACATCTGGTTCTGCCACTGGGACTCTCGTTCTGGACCTTTCAGGCGATGAGCTATCTGTTCGATCTGTATCGCGGCGAGGAACTGCATCCCTCTTTCTTCGAGTTCGCCCTCTACATGGTTTTCTTTCCTGTGACGATCTCGGGTCCAATCTGCCGCATGCCCGACATGTTGCCCCAATTCCGCTCTGAGCAACCCACATCGTGGGCCCAGATTAGCCGCGGCTTCAGCCGCATCGCCACCGGCGTATTCATGATGCTGTTGGCCAAATTGCTCGGGCAAGGAATTCTGGGCGGAGACGGCATCGCGTCGGGATTCGACCGCGTCACGCACTGGAGTGGCACGGATGTCTGGTGCCTCGCGCTGGGATACGGATTGCAATTGTTCTTGGATTTTGCAGGCTATTCGCACATCGCGATCGGCGCCGCTCAAGCCCTGGGAATCGCCGTGCCCGAAAATTTCGAGCGTCCATTTGCGTCCACCAACCCCTCAGTCTTCTGGACGCGCTGGCACATGTCTCTTTCCTTCTGGATCCGCGATTACGTTTTCCTTCCGCTGGCCATGCTGCGCCGCGAGTTGTGGTGGCGGAATCTCGCCCTGGTAATCGCGATGATCCTGTTCGGCCTGTGGCACAAAGCGAGCCTTCTTTTTTTATTGTGGGGTTGCTATCACGGAGTCCTCCTGGTTCTCCATCGCCAGGTGCAGCATGCCCAGCGCAACTTCGCCTGGAAGATTCCACCTAGGGTGTCGACTCCGATCTCATGGATCGTGACCATGGCTCTGATCAATTTGGGGTGGATTCTTTTTCGCGCCAACTCTCTGTCCCAGGCGCGCCAGATGTTCTCGGCGGTTTCGTCGCCGGCAACTTACGTTTCGCATGTGCTGAGTGGAAGCCTGTATCTCCTGGTCGCGGCCTTGGCGTTGGGCTATGCAATCGCGCTGAAGATGATCGACGCTCTCGATCACTGGTCAACGGAAGAACAAACGTCGCAGACCGGCCCTCATCGAGCGGTCATCGCGCACCTGGCCCGCTGGCGCTGGTTCTGGCTCCCGCCGCTCTACGCACTCGCGTCGGTCTTTTTATTGATCATCACGCTGACACGAGGCGCCAGCACTGCGCAGTTTATGTACCGCAAGTTCTAAGTTCCAACTGGCTCCTTATTCCACCAGCGTTCCGTCCGGCGCAAATACAGGGAAGCCATCCCAGGGCCGCGACATGCGTAGCTGCGCGAGTGCCGCGTCACGGTTGTGGTCGAAGAGAAAAAGCCCATAGTTGTAATGTAAAATCCGGTCATCCGGATTTTTTCGAATCGCCCAGTCATATTGCGCAGCGGTCTCATCCGGGCTTTCGGCGGGAGCCTCAGCCTGAATTGTTAACCGCATGACCTGATCCGAGTGGTTGAGTTGATTGGTAAACGGAGGCCGTTGAAGCCGCTGCAGCATCTCCGCTGCGATGCGCGCCCGATCGTGACCGGTGAATGCCAACAGTTGTTCGCACTCCGCCTCGGACGGAACGCCCCCTGGCTGCGCCGGACGTCCAGCCTCCACGGCGAGTTTGCTTGCGATCTGCAGAAACATGGCTCGCGCCAGCATGTAGTTGCCGAGCGGAGTCATATGCACGTGCTCATACACCAGGTCGCTGCCGATGATGCCGTTGGGACTCTCCTTGGAGAACATTTCTTCGGCATCCACCAATTCCGCCCCCGGAGTCGACGATGCAACCGAGCGATTAATTTCGTTGATCCTGCTGTCGGCGCGAAACCGCAGCGTGTCGAGGTCGCGAGCGCGAAGAAAATGCTGCTTGGCGCCCGCGTAGTCTTCCTGCATCCACAGATTCCGCGCCATGCGAAATTCCAGCTCGGCGTACTGATCATCAATCTTCGCCGCCGCCTGGTACGCCTTCAACGCTTCGGCATACGAGCGTCCGCTTTCCAGGGCCGATCCCTGTTCCACCAGCGTCGTCCACGAACGCAATTCATCTGGCTGGAGATTCTCGCGATGCAGAGACGAGAACGGCCCACAGTCCTTCAGATTTGTGGCCACGCTGCTGACAATGACCCTGGCGCCAGACTTGCGAGCCACCGCTACCGTTTCGCGCAGGTTCTGCTCAAAGTTCGCATATACATAGTTCATCGGCGGCGAACTCTCGCGCACCTGTTTGTCGAGAAACATCTCCATCCCGCCCCATTCTTGCTTTTGAGTTCCTACTTTGGTAAGAAGCTGTCCAATGCGGGTGGAATGAACGAAGATGCTGGCGCGGACGACGGGCAGGCTCATGCCCGAAGAAGTCAGTGCGGTCCCCGGCCCATACGGTCCGACAACTTCGTTGTTGCCCGAGTAGATGATGAAGAGATCTGGCTTCTGCCCCGCAAGACCTTTCGCGATCGGCAACAACACGTGGGAGTTGATGGCAACGCTGCCCGTATTCACAACCTCGAACTTCATCGAGGGATAGCGTTGCTGCAACATCACCTCCAAATAACGACTGAAGGCGTAGGCGGGATCGGGATCGCCCATGGCCGCGGATTCGCCCAGCACGAAAATCCGGAAAGTCTTGTGCCCTTTCTCCGTCGGAATCGCGTAGGCTTGCGGCGTCTTGATCATGCCCGGCGGAAAGAACGGCGCCGGAAAGAACAGGTTGTAGCAGGCAGCGGCCTGGCCCTTCACAGTGCAGGGCACGAGAAGGTCGGTAGAAAATCCGACGCCGAACCAGCGTAACGCGCCCTCCATTGCGCCCAACAACACAATTGGCGCAAGGATTGCCGTGGCGATCTGCGGCCAATAGTGCTTGCGACGACCTGCACGTTCGCTCGACTTGGCCACAGCTTCTATCGCCGTGTTTGTCGCCGGAAGCGTCATTGTTCTCGGTGATTGCGATTTCGCGATACAGGGCTGGACAAGATCTGATTCCGCGGGCCTAACCGCAGCACCAGTTCGTTCATCCAGCCCTGCCGGTTCCGGGCATGCAGTTGTTCCGCTTGGAAGCGAACAACCGTCTGCCACAGAAAAACGAAGTGTGAGCGCTGATGCGTTCGAACGGGCTCACTTGGCCTTAACTACCGCCTGTCTCAGTGCTGCAGACGCGGCCACCGTACCATCCCCATTGTGCGCCACCGAATGGCAAGTCAGCGTGCACGTGTTCGTGCTCCGGTTGTACGCGATCGGAGCCGCGCCGTTCTGCCCCACCACGTTGGCATCGAAATTCACCATCCGTTCTCCGGTGATGGTTGGGGTTGTGGCGCCCATGCCGTGCGCCGTGTGACACACCGAACAGCTGAACCCGTATTGAACGGAATGCAAATTATGTTGCGTAAAGCTGGTGTTGGCGAAAATCTGCGTCAGGTCGTGGCATTTGGCGCACATTGAAAAAGGTCCGGCCACGCTGGTATCGGGGTTTGGAAAGAGATTCGTTACCGGCCCACCAGGAATCGCTGCCTGGCTGAATTGATAATTGCGCTCGAGAATGTGCGAATTGATCGAGCCGTGCGGACCATTCGGTCCAGCCCCTCCGAACTCGCGATTGTCGTCGCTGTTATGGCAATCGGTGCAGAAGATCTGAGTGCCGACCAGCCGCGCCGAAGCCAGCCCTTTTTCATCCAGCATGTTCGCCAGCAAACTCGGCTGGGGCAGCGGACTCGAACGACTGTGTGTTACCGGGTGACTCGAAGTAGCCGTCGACGCCAGTTCCGGAATAATGTTCAGCGGGTCGGGGGCGCTCACTACCCGAATGGGCGCGTATCCATAAATAAGCAACCGCTGCTTGCCGATGCTGGTACCGTGGCAGCGCAGGCATGTCTCATACTGGTTGACTGCGGGAATGATCGGAGTAACGCCATCAAGCGCGCTCACGCCGGTCGCTCCCGCCTGCGGCGGACGAATGGCGGGAGGCGCGGAGAATTGCAACTCGGGATTGGATGCGTGCGCGCTGTGGCAATCCACGCACGCCGCGTGCCGGTTATTGTTGAGCAACGGCGCCTCGGCGGCATCGTGATAATTATTTCCCGCGGGCAGAGGATGGCTCACCTTCGCGACCTCGGCCATGATGTTGGAGATCGCCGGTGAAAGATACGTTCCTCCACCATGACAGGTCATACAACTTTGAGTAACTGAATCGTAGGCTGGAGCCGCGGGCGTCGCTGGCCGCAACAGCCGCGCTGGCGCAACCGAATCATGCGACATGTGGCACGACGTACACGCATTCACTCCGACGGTGGGATATGGTCCGGCATGCGCGTCAGGTGAAACCTGGTTCGTGGCCGTCTGGTGGATGCTATTCGTGAAACCTGCCAGCGGATTGATCTGTCCCACCACAACCCGATTTGGATCGTGGCAAGCCAGGCACATCTGTGCGTTGGAACTGTCGCGCACCAGAAAGTTTTGCGCAATGCGGTCTTTGTTCTGAACGTGCGGGTCGTGGCAACTGGTGCATTCAATATTGCCCTTCACCAACGTCACCGCTCCTGTTGCATCGGCCGTCTTGCCTTGCGTGGCCAGCGATGCAACCAGGTTCGAAGCGTCTTTCAGCGGCACCACCAGACTGAACGGATGCGACCCCGTCAGTGTCGTACCAAAAGAGTCGGCCGCGTTCAGAGATCCGACCACCGGCAACTGACCATAGGCGGCGGACTGACCTACGCCCACCGTCCCGTCGTGACAACTCAGACAAAGGCTGCTACCCACGCCGAGTGTGGGCTGCGTGGTCCCCAGGTTCGGATCGGTCGTGCTCGTATAAGGCACGTACGATTTCTGCGACAACTTCTGGTTCCACAGCGGTGTATTTCCTCCCAGCCCGCTGTGCGGCGCATGACAGAAAGTGCAGGCCAGACTTCCTTGAGAATAGACCGACGCGCCGCTCGATACTGTCATGTTGTGCATGCCCAACACGTCTGCGCTGGGCTGCACCTGGGCAAAACTCTGTGCGACCATGAGCACACCGGCGAGAGTGAGCAGCGGCTTCACGGTTGCCTCCTCGCGTCCGCCGCTTGCGCGAGGCCGTAGTAGTGAAACACCTGTACCCGCCGGTTAAACGAATCGACCACGTAAATGCGATCGTGCTCGTCGATCTGCAGTCCGGTCGGCAATTGAAACTGTTCCGCACCGGTCCCCCTGCCGCCGAAGTAATAGAGCAGTTGCCCTTGCTCATTGAACACCTGCACCACGCCCCATTGGCCGTCGACTACATAGAGATGCGACTCGGAATCAAACCCAATTCCCTTGGGTCGAAATATCCATCCCGCGCCATCGCCGATTTTTCCGATGGTGTAGCGAAATGTGCCCGACCGGTCCAACACCTGTACGCGGAAGTTCATGGCGTCGACCACCGCCAGATCATTTCCATGCAGCCGCAATTCGGTCGGATAGTTGAACTCGCCGTCGCCCGCGCCTGTCTTTCCGATCATCTGCAGCACGCTGCCTTGCATGTCCATCACGAAAATCTTGTTGCGCAGCGTGTCCGTCACAAAAATGCGCTGCGCCGCCGAATCCACCGCAATTCCCGTGGGACGTTTGAAATATCCCTCGCCGCCCTTCAGGGCTCCGATCGTTCGCCGAAATTTGCCGTTCGCATCGAAGACAAAAATCTTGCCCGATTCAGAATCGGTTACATAAATGTTGTCCTCGGCGTCGACAGCCACGCACTGCGGCGTCAGCATGGGATTTTTTCCGGCGTCACGACGCGAAATGAATTTGTACTTTTCTCGGCCGAAATCGAAAATATGCACGCCCCGCGCGGCCACATCGCTCACAATGATTCGTCCGTGCGAATCGGTGACCACGCTGTAAGGGCTGACCAGGTAATGAAAATCTGGCTGGCCCGCGATCACATCGACGACGCGGGTCCAAAAACTGCGCTTAGGTTTGACCTCGCGCTCCAGGCTGAAGCTGCGTTCGAACGAGAGTTTCCGCCCGCCGTCCATCAGCAGATCGGGCGCTGGCGGCAGCACCGTTTCCTTCGGCCGCTTCGCCGCGAGGCCTGGCATCGCGAGCAGCAGCGCGAGCAACTGCACCAACCCGGCGGCACTCAGCCTGCTGCGAGAAGTCGATCCGCGCCCCTCCGCTAGAAGAAGTCGAACCATCTGGATATCCCGATGAAATACGATGTAGTGTTGGCCGGCGCCCCCACGGCGCTGATGCCCTGTGTGAACCGCGTGTAACCGCCTTGCACTCCGATCCTGCGCAAATGGTACTGTAACTGGGCGTTGAAGATTTCAGTATTGTTGTGCGAGATCGTCTGTCCTACGGTGTTGCTGATGGCGCGGTTGAAGCTGCCCGCGAGCACCAGGCGCCGCACTGGCGTCAACGAGATTCCTCCGCCGTAACTCGTGCCCCCAAAAGTGATGAAGTCGGTCACCCCGGGCGTCGCGGTCACCGGGACGAATCCGCCCGCGCCCAGCAGCGAGATTCCCGTTGCCTGCGTGTAGTTGCCAGTCAGGTTGAACTTCCGCGATCCGAACGATGTCGAATAGCCTTCGCCGCTGCTACTCGTTCCCTGAAAATTTGTCAGGCCGCTATGCGTTCCGTTAAAGGCCACTGTCCACTGCAAGCCCGCCGGCAAACGCCGGTGCGCGTTCGCACTGTAGCTGTAATAGGAAGTTGTATAGGTAACCAGCAGCGTTTGCACATTCTGCGCATAGGTGAAGACCCCGGAGGTCTGGAACCCCTTGATGTTGTGAAAAAAGTTCACGTTGCCGACAAATCCCAGTGCGTTGGTTCCCTGCCCGTTGCTGCTGTCGATCACTGAACCGGAAAACGTGAACATATCGAATAGTCTCTTCCCGTAATTCACCGTACCGCTCAAATACGTGCCGGTATAGTTCTTTCCAAAATATTGCTGGTCATAGTAGGTGGCTTGCGCGGTGGCCGAAAGATTATTGGTGAATTGGTAGGTTGCGCCTCCGCCCACCGTCGAGGAGTGTGCCCCCGATCCCAGGCTGAGTCCCGGCTGCGCCGTCCCGGTGCCGCTCACGGTTTGCGACAGGAATCCGTTCAGATTGCTGGTGTAGTTCTCGGTGACATTCAACGACAGTTTCTGGAGTGGATGGAAGCTTGCTCCCGTGGTTACGATGTCATCGGTGTAGTTGGACCGGTTCGAGTTCAGGCCCGCATCCGTGAAGTAGGCGGTATCGGCCGACGAGCGGCTATAGTTCAAGTAGAACTGCCCGTGAAGAGGCAACGGATGTTGCACTCCGAATCCCACGTCATTGCCGGTTGAATCCTGCACGGACTCGGATTGTCCCGCCAGGAATTGAGGGAATTTGGAGTTCAAACTGTTGCGGTCGTAAAACGCATTCAGGCGAAATCCCTCGATCTGATAGCCTGAACGCACGTTGAAGAGCCGCGTATTGGAATCAGTGGTCTCGTTGGTTCCGTAAATCGTGCCGCTGCCGTCACCTTGCGAGTATCCGACCGTCAGCGTGGGCAGGTTCGGCAACAGAGCGCTCCAGTTAATTCCGAATCCCTGGCCTTTGCCGATGGTGGTGAAGTTCGGCTGTCCGGCCAGCCCAAAAGTTCCACTGCTGTTGCGATCGTAGCGGTAGCTGACCGAACCTGGAAAATGGCTGCCCCGGAACAAGTCAACAGTCGCACTCACTCCCGTCGCTCCGGTCAGCGATTGATAACTGGAGTTGTCTCGCGACTGGTTGTAGTAAGGCGTGGCCGTGAACGAAATGAAGTTCGGATTGTAGTAGTAACCTGAAAGTCTGCCGTCCATACCGAAGGTCAGCCCGTGCTGTGACGACACTACGTCGCCGTAGTCTCCGGTATATCCGAAGGTGAACAAGCCGCCGGCGCTCAATTTAGTGTTTTCGCCGATTGACAGTTGTGGGTTTTGGGATTGCGGCTGGTTTTGGGCGTAGATGAACGGAGCCATCATCAATACCGCGAATGCGATGATGCGTCGTGCGCTCCTCATTCCGCCACTTCCCCTTCTGGCCGGAGGCTCAGAATCGACCTTCATTACATTCCTTTAAGGCACAACGCTTGCCAAAGAGGCTTCCACCCCACACTTTCTAATCGCTTGAAAACACAGGTATTAGGGAGTGGTTAAGAGTGCTGATTAGACGCAAATTCGCGCCGGGTGCGGCATATCACCCGATTCCCGAGTTGAAATACACAACAACGGAAGATCAGCCGTTTTTTTGGCTTTTAATGAGAAACCTGCCGGTTGACCGTCACCGCGGGAAGGATTGCGTTGTAGCAACTACACCACCTCGATTTTCGCCTTCGCCCGCAATTGCTTCGCTAGGTTCGAACGCAGCTTCTCATACTTGCTTTTCTGCAAATCCGAACTTAGTTCGCTCTTGACCTCCGACAGCGGCTTCTTGCGCGCCGGGCTATGCGCGTTCAGGCGGATGATGGTGTAAGCGCTCTCAATCTGGATGAGACTGGTGATCTGCCCAGACTGTATGGCCTGCAACGATCGCACGACCTGCGGTGGCAACTTGTCGGCGGGCACCACCTTGTGGTCGCCCATATTTACGCGGAAATCGTCTTCCGAAATTTTTTCCGCCAGCAATCCGAAATCCTGGTAGGTCTTTGTCGCCTTCGCCTGGCGCAGCGCGTCCTCTGCCTTCGTGCGCGCCTGCTTCGCCTGCTCGGCGGTGGACTTCAGCGGCGGCACGACAGAAATGCTCTGGAACGTAAACGTCTCCGGCTGACTGAAGCGAGCCGCATTCTTGATGTAGTAAGCCTGCAACTCGGCTGGCGTTACGCTCGCCTTCAGTTCCACGTCCGCCTTCAGCACCTGCTCGATGAGCAACGATCGCCGTATCTGCTGGCGCAGTTGTTGCTCGGAACCGTGCATCTCGGTCTGCAAGTATTGCTGGTATTGATCTGGACTGTTGAACTGTTTGCGAAATTCAGTTTCCGCGCGATTCAGTTTCTCCGCTGGAATTGCGAGCTTGCGCCGTACCGCTTCCTGGTACACCAGTTCTTCAAAAATGATCATCTCCAGCGCGCCCTGCCGAATTTGCGCTTCCTGTGCCTTGGGAAAACCATTGTGCTGTTGCGCGTAGGGAAAAATCGTATACATCTCACGCAGCAGGTCGCGGTCGGTCAGCACGGCCCCGTTCACCCGAGCGACCGGTTTGTCGCTCACTTGCAGGGGAGACGTTTGGGCGGAGGCCGTACTCGCAATTGCGCTCGGCGCGTGCGAAGCCATTTGCGCCGCTGCCGCGGCGAGTGCCGTTGTCAGGAACCCGCTGATCAGGAGTTGGTATTTCATATTTCCTCGCTCGCTAACTTCGATAAGTTCGAAAAAAAAGGGGAGAGCAAATCCTCTCCCCTCTGGTGTAACGTCCTGGATCTACTGGAATACCGTCTTGATGTTGTTGGTGTTATTAGCTTCGTTCGCCTCGCCAAAGTGGCACTGGCGGCAGAACTGCGTTGTCGAAGGCGCATTCGTGTTGGCGATGTTGCTGACGTTCGGGTTGTACGGGCCGTTGATGAAGAAGTAGGTGGCATAGAACTTGCCGCCGCCGTCTCCTGCGATCGGGCTCGCTGCGGTCGACGTATAAACGGTCATCACGTGCTGGTTGTGGCAGGTGGTGCATAGCACGAAGGGTTGGCCCGTCGCGGTCGTGCCTGTTGGGGCAGACCATTTTCCGGGCGCTAGGGATGGCCAGCCGTAGTTGGCCACGAACTGCGCATACGCAGTCCCAGGAGTCACCGTCAGCACTCCCCCGGTATTCACTAAGCCGTTTCCAGCGCGGATCGTAGCTTGCTGTCCCACCGGGTGATCGTTGGTGTAATTGCCGGCTACGCCAGTGCCGTCATTTCCGAGTAGGGTTGGGATCGGGTTGCTGCCATAGGCAGTCTGGGTTAGAAGGCCAATTTTCTGTTCATACGAGTAGTTGGCCATCATGTTTTTCGCAGTGACGTTGCCGTCATGGCAGCTCAGGCACAGCAGAATGCCGCCCACTTCCTGCGTACCGGTCTGAATTCCATTGGGCAGAACTTCTGCATAACTGCCGCTGTCGCCGAAAAGTATCGACTTGCCATACAGCGGACTTGCATCCTGGCCCCACAATGCATAGCTTCCGGCATCAGCCGCGCCATTTTGGCCGGAGCCAAAGGAGCCGCTGTGCGGTTGGTGACAACCCGCGCATCCGCGGCCGTTGTTCCCGTGTGCGCCGAGGACGTCAACGCCAGGCGATGACCAATTCTGCGCCATCACCAAGCCCCCGACTGCGAGTACGAAAAGTACCAATAACATCGCTTTCTTCATAAAATCTCACGACCTCCATGAATGATGTATTTCTGTCTTGTTAATAAACTCCCAGAGGCTTAGGCCGTGGGCTGCGTCGTGCGCCTGGACGCTCGGTGCAGCCGCCCCTCGTCCCTTTAAGTGCAACTGACCACCCGAAAACGAAGCCGCGTGGCAAATCCAGCGTTTTAAGCGTAATCTGCTGATTCCAGATAGCTTGCTGCCTGAGCATCAGCGCGTTCTATTTTGGAAAACGTGCCCAAACTGGGGGAAAACCACCACTTACGTAACTCGCTACGTTAAATTCCCCAGTTGTTTAGAACTACAGCAGAAGTGTTGAAAAATGCAGCAGAGGATGTGTGGGGAAGCACGATGATCGAAAAGCATTGTTGAGTCTTTGTTCAAGTCGATCGATAGAGAGGTAACTCATTACGTCTCCGACGCCAACAAGAAGAGATGTTGCTAGCAACGCCTCTGCGAGAGCATTCAGCGCGAGCTCCCGAATGTTTATTTACTCGGGGGTGCCTTCGCTTCTGCCGCAGGAGTCGCGGCTGGAATGCCTGCCGGAGCTGACCCCTTATTTTCCGCGCCTGCTTTCTTCACGCGTTGCTCTTCCCTTTCCTTGCGCGCCTGCTCTGCCTCAGCGTCAGTGACGTAGCGGAACTGTTGTACACGGCCGGGATACATTTCCGAAGTGAACACGCGATTATTCTTGTCGGTTGCGATGCCCACCAGTCCCTGAAACTGCCCCGGCAGAAGTCCATGTCCGCCAAAGGTGATCAGCAACTGTGTCTGCTGGTTGAACACCTGCACCCGATCCTGCTGCCCATCGGCGACCCAGATGTGCCCGTCGGAGTCAATCGCCACGCCCTTGGGACGCGCGAAGTATCCCGGACCATCTCCCGCCTTTCCAAAAGTGCTGACGAATTTGCCATCAGCATCGAAGATCTCGATGCGGTTGTTCAGAGTATCGCAAACATAGAGATTTCCATCCTGATCGACCGCGACGCCCGTAGGTTTAGCGAAGTCACCCGGCGTGGTCAGCTCGTGGTTGCGTCCCGTGGTCCCGATCTTGCGCAGCAGTTTGAGACTGTCGGCGTCATAGACCAGCACCTGGTCCAGAGCCACGTCGGAAACATAGAGGAATCGGTTTTCCCGGTCGATCGCCATCGAGCCGGGCTCAACCATTCCGTCCGTAATCACGTCTTCGGCCTTATGGGTGGCGTCGAAGACGAGAATATGATGCAGTCCGGGATCGGAGACAAACAGACGGTCGTTATCATCCATCGCCAGGCCAATGATGCGCGCGAAATGGGCGTGGATTTTATTCTTAATGAGTTCGACTTCCCGAGTCTCCGTGTTGAAGATAAAAATCGCGCCGACTTTCTGGTCGGCCACGTACAGATTATTTTTGGAATCCACTGCCAATCCGTAGGGCTCTACAAGCTGGAAAAGAACTTTTCCACCGTCACTTGTCGCCTGCGTGCCTGCCAGGCGGTCCATCCATTTCTGTTTCTTGTTGTTCGGAGTTTCAACCTGCGAGAGTTTCTGCGCTGCGTAAAATGCTTGGTAGCGGATGCGTGCGATCGCCGGCGGATTCGGCCACACGATATTGGAATAGTCGATGACTGGAACGTTCTTCGGTGCATCATTTTTTTTCTTCCCCGCAAACGCCGCTCCAGGCGCCACGACTATCAGGCTCAACAGAAGCAACCCTGCGACGATGCTGTGGCGATTGCCGGTGAACTTATCGCAGACTTCCCACATCGTAGATGTTTTTCTCATAACTATCTCCGCGTCAGATCTTTGTGGCAGGTGGAACAGAACATCATATTGTTGGCCTGATCCTTGATCAGCAGATCCGCCTGTGCCGACGAATGTGGCTGGTGGCACGACAGGCAGTTAATCTGCGCCCTAGTCTTCGTAATGTCGGTCGGATCGACCACATCAGAGACCGGGTGGCCCTCCACTGGATGTCCGCGCCCGAATTTCAATGGCAACACCACAACTTTGTTCTTCGCAAAATAATCCTCGGGCAGCTTTACGCTTCCGTTGAAGATCGTCAGTACATGCTCCGCTTCGAGCTTCTTCGGCTGCGACTCGGCCCCGTGGCATTCCAGGCAAAGTCCATTGATGTTTTTCGCCCGCAGCAGATGATCGTTCTCGCTGCCGTGCGGCTCGTGGCACGTCGCGCATCCCTGCTTGAAAGCGGGCTGATGGAGCACATGCTTCTTCGCCTGCTCGGCCTGATCGGTGTGGCAGCCAAGGCAAATATCTACTGCGTTAGTCTTGGGCAAGCCTGGCTGCCGGCTGGCGTGCGGATTATGGCAGTCGGTGCAATCTCCGGCCGCCCCCGGATGCGGCACTTTGGCCTTGTCAATTTTTTCCGCCTGGTCGCTGTGGCAGGTCACGCAGAGAGACTTAACATCGGTTTGCGTCAACACCACTTTGCCGTCTTTGGCGGGAGCGTGACACATATCGCAAGACTTCTCCGCGAACGGCGGATGCAGGAACTGCCGCATCAATTTTGGCGCAGCCGACTGATGCGGATCGTGGCACGTGGTACAGTCGGCAGTCGCAAACGGCTGATCGTGATGCGCCTTCTGCAGCGCCGCGTCTTTTACATCGTGGCAGTCGATGCAGAGCGCCGGAGCAGTCTTGGTCAGGTGATAATCGAACTCGGCCTTGCCGACTTGTCCCGTCTTGTGAGTCGTGTGGCAGGTGTCGCATCCCATGTCGAGCGCGGCATGGCGGCTGCCTTTTTCGGGAACATTCAAACCTTTAGTGTGGCAATCGAGACAGAGGTTCTGGCCCTTGTCCCCCGACTCCGCCCTCAATAACTGGTTCTTGTTGTCACTGGTATGCGGATCGTGACATTTGATGCAGTCCCGCACGGCCGGAGGATGCACGGTGCCTTTGAGCGTGGAGGCGTCTTTATCCGCGTGGCAACTCAGGCAGAGTGCTTGCGGGGTCGAAGTGATCAGCTTGATGCGGGTCACGTCTTTATTGACCCGAACTTCGTGACAGGTCAGGCAACCGGTTGCGATCGCCGAATGGACAACTTTGCCCTTGGTCTTATCCTCGTGGCATTCGAGACACTTCGCCGAATCTACATTCTTATCGAGTGGCACCGGATGTTCTTTGGCCGACGCCGGCATCACCTCGATCAAAAGAAAAAATGCCAGCAACTGAAGGAGGCGGAGGAGGGCATGACCGAAGTTTACTTTCCGGCTGGCAAACAATCGACTTGGAGGATTTGGGACCATTGCCAACCATTGCGTGTGCACGATCCTCGCCTTTGCGCTTGTGGACTCAGTGCAGCGCCCAGAGAAAACTGTAAATTATTGCAACAACGAACCTTCCACCTTACACCTCGTATGCCCGGAATCCTTTCCTAATCAGCTTTGCGTTGCAGCGAATGGGCTTTCTGCCTCACTCGCTCGGTGAAATCACGCACGTCCGTCCATGACCCAGCAGAAAACCCGTTTCAGCTAGATTTCACGCCATTTGTGATTGGAATCACACCTTTCCATAAGTGGGGGAAATGGCCGTGGAGCCTTGAAAAGATGAGTGTTATGCCTCATGCGAGCGGATGCGACCGCGAGTAGGCGCACCCATAATCCATTGAAGAAAAACGGCTTAGCAGAAATTCAAGGGTTGGTGCGGAACGTGCATCGTCAGCGGGTGGGGAATAACCGATATGCCGATGTCACTTCGTTCCGCGTGGCGCAACCTCTGGCAGACCCTCAGTTCCATTAAGACCGGCGTCGTTTTAATTATTCTCGTCGTCATTTTTTCCGCAGCGGGCACGGTCATCCTGCAGCGTCCCATGACCGACCCAGACGACCTGCAGCGCGCCTACTCGCCAGCCATGCTGCGCTTTCTTGACTTCACCGGCCTGACCGACGTTTTTCATACGCGCTGGTTTGTCGCGTTGTTGATTCTGGTGAGTTGCAGCATCATTGCTGCTTCCGTGCAGCGCTTCCCCAACGCCTGGCGATTTTACGCGCGCCCTTACAAGAGTCCTGACGAAAACTTCCGCAAAGCCCTCCCCACGCATGCACAGATTCCGCTCGCCAACAACGATGAAGCGCAAGGGCTGAGCGCCGCCGAACGAGCCTTCCGAAAGTTGGGCTTGAAATCCGAACATATCGTCCGCACTGACAGCTTCTCACTGTTCGCGGAGCGCAACCGTATTTCTGAGATGGCGGTCTACATGGTTCATGCCAGCCTGCTGCTCATCTTCCTCGGCTTCATCGTGGACTCGCTCTACGGATGGCGCGGATTCCTGATGCTGAGTCCGGGCACAGCCAGTAACCAGGTTGAAATGAAAAACGGATCGCTGCGGACCATTCCGTTCTCTATCCGCTGCGACGCCACCGGCGAAGACACGTACGCCGACGGCACTCCGAAGCGCTGGTGGTCGAAGCTCGCCGTAGTTGAAGGCGGACGGGAAATCTCGCGCAAAGAAATCGTGGTCAACGATCCGCTTGTTTATCAGGGCCTGCGCTTCTACCAGGCGAGTTGGGGCCGCACCGGAAAACTCGATCGGCTGATCGTTAATGCAACGCCGGCGAGCGGCGCCAACCGGAGCACGCAGGAAATTTCTCTGGCGATGAACCAGACTGTCGCTCTCGACGCCGATACAAGCGTGCAACTGGCCGACTTCATCCCCGACTTCGTGGTGCAGGACGGCCGGGTATACGCCCGCAGCAAAGATGTGGCGAATCCCGCGGTCCACTTGATCGTGACCTCAAAGAAAACCAACACCAGCGTGAACGTATGGCTGCCAAACATTCCGGGCGTCGACGAGAACGCCTCCTCCCCCTACATTTTCGATCCCAAAGATCTGAAGACGGGCCTGTACACCGGACTGCAGGTCTCGCACGAGCCCGGGCAGTTCGCAGTGTGGGCGGGAGTTGTCCTGATGGCGATCGGTCTGACCTTTGTGTTCTATGTGGTGCACATGCGGTTCTGGGTGGTTCCGGTCGTCGATGCCAATGGCCGTACTCTACTGTGGGTCGGCGGCACTGCAAACCGCAATCGCGACGCCTTCGAACATAAGTTCAAGACCGTCGTGGAAGAGATTCAGATGGAATTGAAGCCGGAACTCGTGGCCTGCGCTCAGCCGAAGGTCACCTCCATCACAGCGGCCAAGATAAAGATCTCGAGAACAACCATCGCCGGCAAGTGAGTCCGGCAACGGAGGAAGTGTATGGCACGCGCAAACGTTGAACAGCAGCCCGCGACCGGCAACACGCTGATCGTGATGGTGGGGTTGGGAATGGCGTTCCTGCTGTTCATGGCTTTTCTGAATGTGATCAAGAGTGGAAGCTTGTTGAGTGAAGCCAACTTGCTCTACGCTGCGCTGATTTTTTACGCGGGCGCGGGATCTCTCTACCTGGGCTTCGGCGTGACCGGAACCGACTCTTATATCAAGTTCGCCTCCCTCATGACCTGGGCTGGACTGCTGGCCAACACCGGCGCCGTCGCTCATCGCTGGTATGAAGCGGGGCATCCTCCCTTCGCCAGCATTTATGAAATGCTGCTGAGTTTCGTGTGGACATTGGCCGCGCTCACCCTGATCGCAGAGAAACGCTACGGCGTGAAAGTCATCGGCACAGTCACGATGCCCGTCGCAATTGTCGGCGTGATCCTGATGCAACTTCTGCCCAGCGAAGTCCGCCCGCTGGTTCCGGCGCTGCAATCCACCTGGCTGCACGTGCACGTAACGCTCGCCATGCTGGCCTACGCCGCATGTGCACTGAGTTTTGCGCTGGCCATGATGTTCCTGATCCAGGACAACATGAAGACGGAAACATTCCTGGCCGCTACCAGCATCTTCACCGTCGGAATTTACGCCGCTGTCTTGATGCGCTTCGAAAAGTGGGGCGGGCTCAGCGTGGTTGCCTGGGATGCGCAAAACAAAGCGGAAGTATTTATCTCGCGCGGTGTTCGCCTGTTCGTCACGATTCCAGATCTCGGCTGGCTGATGCTTCTGGTCTTCGCCGCCGTTCTCGCGCCTCTGGTGCTCTACGTCGTCTCGCGCGTAAAGAAGAATGAAAGTCTGCTGGCGATCGCCGATCGCGCTGTCTTCATCAGCATTCTGCTGCAAACGCTGGCGCTGGTGTTCTTCCTGCTGCGCGTTCGAAACGGCCAGTACCCCTCGCTCGACGCCGAGGGCCTCTACGCGACTAGCCTGGCCGCGAGCCCATTCATTCTCTCGGCGCTGGTCGGTGGAATCTTCGCCAACCTGCTTTATCTGTTATTGCTCTGGCGGCGCGCCGATCTCGAAAGACTTCTTCCCGACGCCGACGCCCTCGACCGCATCACCTACAAAACTATTTGCATTGCCTTCCCCCTGCTCACCCTGATGATCGCCGCCGGCGCCTACTGGGCCAACCGGGCCTGGGGTTCCTATTGGAACTGGGACCCCAAGGAGACGTGGGCGGCGATCACTTGGCTCGTTTATGCCGGGTATCTGCATATGCGCATTACGCGCGGCTGGCGGGGCCGGCGCGCGGCCTACTTCGCCATCCTCGGATTCGCGGTGGTGATGTTCACCTTCTTCGGCGTGACCTACTTGTTGCCTGGACTACATGCATATGCCTGAGACTATGACGCAGCCAACGGGTCCGGATATTCCAATGGAAGAAGTTGAGGCTAGTAATTCCGCGCGGCCACGCGCAGGATTTTTCAGCACGGCCTATTCCGGCACGGCCATGCTCACCGAGCCTGTTTCCAGCGGACCGGTTGCGGACGATTGCGCTTCAGCTGCAAGCAAGGCCGAGAATCCCGAACTCCCGTGGTTGCGCATCAATTGGGAAATCAAAGCGTTGGTCCCGATTGCCTGCGTCCTGTTGGGCGGAATGTTGTTGTTCCTGCTAGCCACGCTTTCTTGGCGCGATCCCGAACGCCACATCGTGCTGCTGGTTGCTGGCGCAGGCGCCGTTGCGATCTGCGGCGCTCTTTTGGTTGTTCTCACCTACACCGTGCAGCGGCCCATGGTCGAATTGCAGCAGAAAATCGCGCAACTCGGCAGCGGCGATCTCAATGTGTCTGTGAGTTTCGCACGCCGCAATGACGAGATTGGCGACCTGGGTCGCAACTTCAATCAGATGGTGCAGCAACTGCGGGAGAGCCGCATCGAGATCGAACGCCTGCATCGCACTCAGATGTCCCGAGCAGAACATCTGGCAACTCTTGGCGAGATGGCCACCGGCCTCGCCCACGAAATCCGCAATCCGCTGGCGGGGATTGCCGGCGTCATCGAAATCATTGGCCGCGATCTGCCTGTGACCAGCCCCGCACGCTCTGTGGTCAAAGATGTGCGTCAGGAGATCGCGCGCATCAATCACATCGTCACCGATCTGCTGCACACCGCGAGGCCGCATCCGCCCACTGTCCGCAAGAGCGATTTGAATACCACGGTCGAACACGCCGTGATGCTTGGCCGCCAGCAAGCGCTGGCGAAGTCCATCGAAATAGTGCTACAGAAAGATTCTTCTCTGCCGGAAGTCGAGCACGACAGCGATCAGATTCACCAGGTTCTGCTCAACCTGCTGCTGAATGCCCTGCAGGCCATCGACACCAACGGAAAAATCATCGTCACCGTGAAGCCACATGGAACTACCGCCATCGTCGAAGTTGCCGACAATGGCCGCGGCATCCTGCCCGACCAACTGCCCAATATCTTCCGGCCCTTTTACACCACCAAGGGCGATGGGACGGGCCTCGGATTGTCTTTGGCCCGCCGCATCGTGGAAGATCACCACGGCCGCATCGACGTTACCAGCGCGGTCGGCAAGGGCACAACGTTCGCTGTAATTCTGCCTCTGAAAAGGGCGGCAACGCCCGCCTCCGCGCGTTGACGCAAACGTCAAAAACATATTGTCGCCGCTGAATTGCGCTACGGAGCTACCAAAAAAGGCTCGCCACAACTATCGGCGCAACTGGAAGCTGTCCTGGGAGCCCTTGAAGTCTTGCCATTCGAAGCCCCAGTCGACCGGGCGTATAGGCTGGTTCGGACCCAGCTTGAGAAGGCCGGGCGACCAATTAGCGGCAACGATCTGTTAATTGCATCTCAGGGTTTAGCGCTTGGCTACACCGTTGTGACAAATAATGAAAAGGAGTTTTCCTACGTCGAGAATCTTCGGCATGAGAATTGGTTGAAGTGAAAATTTTTATCGACGAACAGACGCTTCTTTTCCATGAGAGAGAACCACTAGCCGCCGCCGTAGACTGCAATGCGATTGGTTTCACTCCGCTCCTTCCCGGTCAGCTTGCGTTGTCGAACCCGTTTTCGGTTGATGTGAAGACAGACAGACGGACCCTCCTCTCCTAACAAGGCGTATTAATCTTTCCTCATTTGAGATACAGGTAATGTTTCTTCTCCTTGAACCATTCATCCACAATTCGCTGAATGCCCATTTTCTAAGCTCTTTCTCATGCTTCGGCACCTCAAGCCCGGCATTCGACTTGCAATTAGTACTTGCAGTTGTCCCAGGAGGACTACCTGCAATGAAGTATTTCCTTGCCGCCTGCATTTCTCTGTTCCTGTGCTACTCAAGCCAGGCGCAAACAACCGATGCTGTCGCTCGAGTTGCAACGAGCCGGATTATGAAGCAACCGACTGCGGAGTTGACTGCGACTGATCAAGTTCTGCGGGAAGTAGCTGGGGTCGCAGGCTCTGATTCACGGGCCACGTCGAATCTAAAGCGCCGCCATTTAACTATCACTATTTCTTCGCTGCCGAGAGCGACTCAAGGCGTCGCTTATTCAGCCACGCTTACAGCCACGGGTGGTACCCCGCCATACACCTGGACGGTTTCTTCGGGCAACTTGCCTCCGGGTCTGACCTTAAGTAGTTCGGGGGTGATTTCCGGAATCTCTATCGATTGTGTGGGATGCACCACAAGTTTTGGCATCACCGTTACGGATTCGGGCAGCGTCGCCGCCACCCGCTTTACGTCCAACTGGCTCTTGGCTAGAAAAGCTCCGAGGCAGACCGCGACGATTCACGTCGGACCTGCTTCGTAGTGAAGCTCATGGTTGCCCCTTAGGAAATGCCTCGTCTGTCGGCAACTCTCTCCTTCGATTGCGGTGGAATTTTCCTGCTTGCGTTTGTGGAACTCTGATCTATAATCCGCCGCCGGAGGGCACCATGAAACGCTTCTATTTTGCAGTCGCGCTTGCCTGCTTAGTGACAGGCACGCTCTGGGCCGCGGACGATCCCTTTTGCGGGAAATGGAAACTGAACATGGAGAAGAGCACATTTACCGGAGAGCAAATAAAAATTCAGGATCTTGGCGGCAATAAGTACAAGTGGACGGTGGGTAATGTAACCGACACGATCACGTACGATGGCACCGACCAGCCGGTCCACTTCGGACGAACCATCTCCATGACTCCTGAAGGAGCGAACAGCTGGAAAATGGTGATCAAGAAGGACGGCAGGGTCCTCAGTTCGATGACTCACAAGATTTCGGATGACGGGAAAACTCAGACGATTAAGGGGACGGAAACCAAACCCGACGGCACAACCTCGGATTTTGACGTCGTCTGGAAGAAGGCGGGCGGCGGTTCGGGGTGGGGCGGCACGTGGGAAGAGGCCAACGTGAAATTTACTTCACCCGATGAGTGGGTTATTGAGCCCTATGGCAGCGATGGTTTGACTTTCAATACTCCCGCTTATCAAGACGTGCTTAGCATGAAATTTGACGGCAAGGACTACGAAGAGAAGGGCCCGGATGTGGCTCCGGGTTCCGCTTCCGCCGACAAGCGGGTGAACCCGCGCACTCTGGAGGTCACCGACAAGGTAAAAGGCGAGGTGATGGATCACACCAAATTCGAAGTCTCAGGAGATGGCAAGACGCTGACGCTCACGATTCATGAGACGGGCCAGCCGAAAGCTTTGACGATTGTCTACGACAAGATGTAGGCGTCGCAAATCAAGTTCGGGGTCATGAGGGCGAGCACATCAGATCGCTCGTGCACGGTGAGAGCACTGTCATCTTCAAGAGTCTCTCAACGCGAATGTCAAAAGGGTTGAGAGCCGGAAAAGCCAGGCTGATCACCGCTTCGCAAAAAATCGAACTGCCGCCACCACGATTAACGCCAACACAACGTATTCAATGATCGTCTTCAATGACGGAGACATGGTGTCTCTCCTTTCACTGGCAGAATTCCATTCTCAATCTCTGGTCACAGGCTTGGTGCTCTCGCCGAGGAGATCAGCGAGAATCCACGCGGCTCCGGCAATCGCGAAGGTCTCGACGGTTTCGCTCCAATTCGTATGATTGCGAGGATCCGAAACTAGCAATGGTACCCACACGATCAGCCCAAAGAGCAACACCATCATGGTCAGCAGCCGAGTCGCGAGAAGCGCTGTCCGATTCGTCAGAAGAGCCACGGCCGCGAGTGCGAAGAAAACTGTCGTCGCTACCGCCCAAAACATCTGATTTGGAGGAAGCCACTTCGGAACAAGACTCGCGGTCGGGCCAAGATAAAACGCTTGTTCGAGGGCAAAAGAAACGGCACAGGCGCCCAAAAGAATGCGACCAATACGGTGAACCATTTCCCGCGACCACGGCGAGGACAAGCGCGCATAAACGATCGCGGCTCCGCTCACCAGAGAGAACTGCTCGAAGAAGTTGCCCCAACTATTGTAAATCTGCGGTTTGAAGAAGATTTGCTGCACACCCAGTACGGCAAAAACCAGATAAACCGCACCCAGAACGACTGCGCCCGTTTTTGCAGTCCGCGGGAACTGAATCGCAATTCCGCCGAAGATCTCCGCTGCTGCGGCCGGATAGACGCTGTAACGTAGATGCCAGCCGTTATAGTCGTGCCACGCCAGCATGATGAGACCAAAGGCCACGGCCGCCGCTCCAAACACATGACGGCCGAGGTTCATACCAGGCGTTGATGGTTCCGCCGGCATAACAGGAATTGAGGCTTTGGCACCAGAATCTTCCGCTCTCATCTGAATGCAGTGGCCCCTCGGCAGGGCACTTTACACCGAATGACAGCAACAATCCATGCATTCTTGTTATGCGTGGCTTTGAAAGGCCAACGAGTGCGAAGGGATCTTTCAAGAGTTGGCAGCGAGCGCTCAATCCATCCGCGACTCACCCAATCAGATGGATCGCCCTAAGAAAGTACATTGGAGATTCCAGGTAAATTGATCCAAGTCGGCCGACGCGTAGATTCGCTTGAGAGCATGCGGATCGTCTCCGTTGCGCACTGGCCCAGACGTCGTCAGCACGGCCGACTGGAATCCCGCTTCCCGCGTGAACTTCAGCGTCTGCCTGGACCATTGCGGATTGAGCGCAGGGTGCGGGTAGGAAAAATGCTCGATCGGCTCATTCATTTCTTTCTCGAGTCTCGTCTTGGAGCCTGTGATTTCAGACCGTGCTTCGTCTCCGCTCACATGTGCAAGATTAGGATGGGAAAGAGTGTGCGCCCCGATCGTATGCCCTGCTCTTCTCAAGGACCGAACCTGATCCCAATTGAGCATGAAGTTCTGTCGCCCGTTTACCGGTTCAATGTCCAGGGATTCTTCCACTCCCCGCACGAACCCCTCCTGAATTGAACCCGTCGTTCTTGCGCCTTTTTCCCACACCGCAATTAAGGCTGCTTTGCGCTGCTCCGGGAAACTGAGTTGGTAATTTCGATTACTCTCCATGTCGCGCCATTCAGGTTTGCGGGTGGTGTTAAAAGCAAAGCGAAGCCGGCAATACCACGGCAGCGTCCCGTTCGCAACCGCATCCACCATGATGTAAACGGTTGCTGGAACCCCGTAGCGATTGAGAATTGGCAGCGCCACCTCAGAGTTGTCGGCAAATCCGTCGTCGAAGGTCACAGCCACTGCCCGGGGCGGAAGTTCTCGGCCAGAGTGGGCAAACTGTGCCACGTCCCCAACCGTCACAGGGGAGAAATGCCGGGCAATTGTCTCCATGTGCGCTTCGAAGCTGGCTCGCGGCTGCGATACACCGAGAATGTGGTCAGTTCGATTAGGCTCTTCAACGATCGAGTGGTACATCAGGATTACCGCGCTCGGAGGTGCAAAGCGGCCGGCGTGGCGAAGAATCGAACTGCGTAGTATCGTCTTCTTCAACCAGTGCTTTGCTCTTGGCGTCACCAATCCTAGCTCCCGGAACAGCGGCCACTTTCTCTACTATACCGAAACCCACTAGCCCAACAACCGACTGAACACGCGCCGCGAGGCCGGACGAGCCGCGGGAAATGTAGCGTTCTTTGCGACACAATTGATCTCGCTTTGGCTCGCTTTCCTATCAAACCCCACCGTAACCACGTAGATAGCTCGCTGGTCTGCCTGTGGAATTCAAGTTAAAATCACAGCTCAGATGCGTCTCGGGGAAGCGTTACAGATTATCCAGCAGGCAACGGGAGACCGGAAAAGGCAGATTCATCTGCTATGCAGCTTTACGCCTCTTCATTTCGCGACTTTTGTTAAAGCCTATTCAAGCCTTCGCTTCCCCGGAGACTCTATCTCCCTTCATACCGGTCTATACGGAGATCTGGAAGGGAATATACAACGCGCCCGGGACGTGGAAGCGCAAGGCGCCATTGCCGTAGCCGAGTGGGACGACTTCGATCCAAGGCTTGGCTTGCGCAGTTCGAGCGATTGGACACGGTCCACTCTCGAAGATATCGCCACACAAGCCGAGGAGAAAAGCTCGCGCTTGGCAGCACAGCTGACCGGATTGGCAGAGGTTATGCCCGTCACGGTTGTGGCTCCGACCCTGGCGCTTCCGCCTGTAACTCATTTGCCTCCCGCTCAAGCTAGCGCTTTCGAACTGCGCTTAAACACAATCCTCAACGACTTTTTGCGGGAGGTGTGCAAACAGAAGGGAATAAAATTGCTGAACGCTTCTTACCTGGCGATCACCTCCCCTCAGAACGCGCGGCATGACGTTCAAATGGATTTGTCAGCTGGATTTCCCTATACTCCGCCGCACGCCGATGCTCTGGCACAGTTAAGCGTGGACTGTCTGTTTCCGGCCGCTCCCAAGAAGGGATTAATCACCGACCTTGATGAGACTCTCTGGAGAGGCGTTCTCGGCGATTTGGGAGTAGATGGTATTTCGTGGTCGCTTGAGGGCAAGTCACAGGCACATGCGCTCTACCAGAAGGTGCTCGCTTCGCTGGCAGAATCCGGTGTGCTGGTGGCGATCGCTTCGAAGAATGACCCAAAGCTCGTGGAAGCTGCGTTGCGGCGTTCGGATCTATTGTTGCCGCCTACAAATGTATTTCCCATCGAAGTTAGTTGGGGTGCGAAATCGGATGCGATCGGGCGCATTTTGAAGACCTGGAATATCGGCCCCGACAGCGTAGTGTTCGTCGACGACAGTCCAATGGAGTTAGCCGAAGTTGCAGAAAAGCATCCCGGAATCGAGTGCCTCAAGTTTCCTTCCGACGATCCAAAAGGAATTCTCGCGCTACTCTGGCAATTAAGAACCCGATTCGGAAAACAGGAAATCCGCGAGGAGGATGGCCTGCGAAGGCAGAGTTTACGCCGCGCCGCGAAGTTCGTTGAGGAAGTTCCCGCCGAGGCTTCTGCGGATTTTCTGGCCCGCCTCAAGGCGCATTTGACGTTTGCAAATTGTGCAGCAGATCATGGCCGGGCATTCGAGCTTGTGAACAAAACCAACCAGTTCAATCTCAACGGCGTGCGTTATAGCGAAGCGGAGTGGAAAACGAAGAATCATCAGCCCGGCCGCTTTCTGACAACGGTCTCCTACGAAGATCGGTTTGGACCCTTAGGAAAGATCGCAGTTCTTGGCGGCTGGATGAAAGATGATCGATGTTGTGTGGATATATTCGTCATGAGTTGCCGGGCTTTTTCACGGCATATCGAGTTCCAGGCGCTTCAGCAACTGTTTGCGAAGTCGGGCGCTTCCGCGATCCGGCTTCAGTTTCGACCAACCGAACGTAATGGGCCATTACAAACCTTCTTGCGCCGCTTTTTCCCATCGGATTCCCTGGCCGAAGGAGAATTGGAGCTGTCTGCGGAGACGTTTGCGAAATCCTGCCCGCCCCTTTTTCATGAAGTCATTTTTTCAGAAAGTGATTGAACGATGGACAACATCCAAGACAAACTAGCTCGCTGCTTTTCGTTGGCGTTTCCAAAAATGGATCCAGGCCAATATCGCACCGCGAGTGCAGAGAACACCAGCCAATGGGATTCTATGGCGCAAGTGACGCTGCTATCGCTGATTGGCGAGGAATTCGGCATTGAGGTTAACTTCGAGCAGTTTGAAGGGGCGACGTCCTTTGAGGCTCTCGCCCGCCAGATAAGCGAGATTTGCGCCGGTGCCTGAACCATCGCTCCATCATGTCGGTTTCGTGGTTCCGTCTATCGTGGAGAGCCTCGCGCGATGGAAAACCGCGCTTTCGGTGGTCTCGGTTTCCGAAGTTTTCAAGGATGAGATTCAGAAAGCGCAGGTCTTGTTCTTGGGGTTTGCATCAGGCGCCACAACGCTGGAGCTTGTCGAGCCGCTGAGCCCAGACTCGCCGGTCGCCCGATTTCTTGAGAAGGGCGGCGGAATGCACCACCTTTGCTTCGAAGTAGACGATATCCACCAGCAGATTCAGCAGATGAAGACGCATCAAGCTCTGCTTTTACGCACTCCGCAGCCGGCGGTTGCGTTCGGAGGTCGCGACATCGCCTGGATGATGACACGCGATAAACTACTCGTGGAATATCTGCAAAGGTCGGGAGCTCACGTCCAGTAAGATGTCCCGCCGCTGTCGAGGAATGCGGCATCATCATCCGAGAGCTGGAACTGGAACTCGGCGGAAAGCTGCGCATTTCTTTTCTTGTTCAGCATATAAACACTCGGACCTGGCATAATTTGCAGGCCAGCTTTGGCCGCGGCCTCACGAGTGAAACCATCGCTGCCAATCACTGCAATCTCGTAGGCTCCTTTTAAACGCGAAGCGGTTTGCCGGGCGAGGTAGTAAGCCGCAGCCCAGGTGTCCGGTGAGGAACGGCGCAACCACACGCCGGCTATTCGGGCTTGCCCTCGCACCATGCTGATGGCGAAATGGCCCATCGCTTCGCCGCCATCGAAAATTCCGTACAGGCTAAAACGAGCGGCACGACAGCGAAGAAGATATTCAAAAAAAGCGGGGGGCCGCTGGCTGAAACCAGCATCGGCCTGATTCAGGATATAAGTTTCCCGCAGGATCTGTTGCGGCTGGATTTCAATTGCTTTCCAGTTTGCATACGGAGTCGATCCCTTGCCCTTCGACCACAACCAGTTTCGGACAAGCCTTGGAGCAAGTTTCCAGGTTCGCGTCTGGTGAGTGATAATTTGCCGCAGCGGCTGGAGCGGGCACGCGGCCATCCACTGTCGTCTGTATTCGACAAATCCAAACAAGGGCAGCACTTTTCGTGTCGCCTCGGATCCGCCGATCGAATAGATGAAGTCAAACATTGCCGCCAATTTCTGAACCAGCGACAGCCCTGATCCCGGTGACTCCTTCGCGGCGGCCCAATCGATCATCTGGACTCCGCGGATGGGATTTTCGCTGCCAAGAGTCATAGGCCAGATACCGGCGTGGGCAACGATAGCCCCATCTTTCTCTAAAACGTAACTTCGCGGCCCGCTCCAATCGCCGCGCTGATCCCAGTATTTCCACGCCATAACGGCAGGGCTCAGGAATGGGGCGTTCGAGTCAACTCCGAACGAACGCGCCAGAAATTCGCATAGTTTGTTGAGGTCAGCGGCGCAGGTAGGGCGAAACGAGGACTTCATGCGTGCGATCTATGGCGAGCTTGGCCGAGACGATTCAGTCCCTGACAACATAACCCAAGGGTATTGATGCCGCAAGTTGGGAGCTTCCTCGTCGTCTCATCGGCGAGCGATAGTGGACTCCAGAACACGCACGAAGTTATTGGCATTTCTGCTGTTGGCCGCCTTGGCTCGGTGCGCCAGTGCCTGGCACTCAGAGCTCAATATATTCTCACGGCACTCATGGATCGCCCTTGCAGCAACCCTCAGGTTCCCTATGCTGCTCTGCGCTCCCCGTCCCTTCCGTAGTAAGCTAAACCCAGCATGCCTGCCGAGAAGATCCTGGTCATCGACGACGAACGCCTGGTCCGCTGGTCGCTGCGTCAGAAGTGCGAAGAGTGGGGATACCAGGTCGTCGAAGCGGCGGCCGGAGAGCCTGGGCTGCGCCTCGCACAGCACGAATCTCCTGACCTGGTTCTGCTCGATGTCCGCATGCCGGATCTGAACGGCATTCAGGTTCTCGAACAGCTGAAGAAGAGTCCTGACGCTCCCGCCGTCATCATGATTACCGCGGACCCTCAACTGGACGACGTGAAGAGCGCGCTCAAGCTGGGCGCCTATGACTTCATCGGCAAGCCCCTCGACTTCGAGGAATTACACGTCACCATCCAGAACGCGTTAGAGGCTTCGCGGCTGCGCACCGAAGTCCAATCCCTGCGCGGCGAGGTACGCCGAAGCACCGGCTATCACGAAGTAGTCGGCGTCTCGCCAAAGTCGATGGAACTGATGAGCTTTGTCCAAAAAGTTGCCGCCAGCGAGGCCACCACGATTCTGATTCAAGGCGAAAGCGGTACCGGCAAAGACTTGATCGCGAAGACGATTCACTACGAGAGCACTCGCCAGAACGGTCCGTTCGTTGCCATCAACTGCTCCGCCATTCCCGAGACTTTGATGGAAGCCGAACTCTTCGGCCACGAGCGCGGCGCCTTCACCGACGCCAAGCAGATGAAGAAAGGCCTGTTCGAAACTGCCAATGGGGGCACTCTGTTCCTGGATGAAATCGGCGAACTCTCTCCGCTGCTGCAGGCCAAACTACTGCGCGTGCTGGAAGATCAGGTGATTCGCCGCGTCGGCGGTGTGCGCGATATGCAGGTGGACGTGCGCGTCATCGCCGCCTCCAATCGCGACTTGGAGAAAGCCGTTCGCGAGGGCCACTTCCGCCAGGATCTTTACTACCGCCTGGCGATCATTGCCATCTTCATTCCGCCGCTGCGCGAGCGCACCGAAGACATTCTGCCGCTGGTCGACTTCTTCATCGACTGGTACAACCGCAAGTTCAAGAAATCAATCCGCGGCATCAGCGCTGAGACGCGTCGCTTGCTGCTGTCTCACACCTGGCCGGGAAATGTTCGCGAGCTCAAGAATTCCATTGAGCGCGCCATGATTCTCGAAGACGAAACCATCCTGCGCCCGGTCTACATGCCGTTCGCCGTAGGCGAGGCGGCTCGCAGCGGCTTGACCGCATTCGAAGCCAGCAGCACGTCCGCGGATGGGGTTGGTAAACAACTGCCGAATGGCCGCGTGGTTCCGCGGCTCTACATTCCAGAGGAAGGCACTTCTTTGGAAGAGGTCGAACGCGCCATGGTCGAACTCGCTATGCGGCAGGCCAACGGCAACCAGACTCACGCCGCCCGCCTGCTCGATATCAGCCGTGACGCACTGCGCTACAAGCTGAAAAAGTTCGAACTCGTTCCCGTGGGCGACGACGAAAACACTACCGATTCCGTTCCCTCGGAAAAATCCTCCAGCTAAGACACGGCAATTGAAAAAAAGGGCTTCCTTTGCGGAAGCCCCGTGGCGCGATTATGAGCGTTTATGAAAAGCGCCGATCTATGGAATATCTCTAGCCTCGCGAAGCGTGCTCTTTCGCCTTAGCAATGTACTGCTCCACCTGTTGCCGCTGGGGATAATTGGGATTCGCCTTCAGCAGTTGCTGCCAAGCCTCGATCGCGCCCTTTGGGTCCTGTTTGCCCTGCCACCGCACCCAGCCCAGGTTGAATAGGGTTTGTGGATGCCCCGGCCGGTATTTCAAAGACGTCTCCATTGCAGCCAGAGCTTTTTCGGCATTTCCGGTATACCAGTACGCCGTTCCCATATCGGTACGTACGTCCGGATTGTCGGGATGAATCACCAACGCCCTCTCGTAATACTGAATCGCGTTGGGGAACTGTTGCCCGTCGTAGTAGAGGTTGCCGAGCTTCACCAACGAATCAAAGTCGTTAGGATCTTTGTTCACCACTTCAATTAACGGTGCTGCGGCCTGCGCCAAAGCAGCTTGCGCATTGGGGTCAGATTGCTGTTTCTGCAAAGCAGTTCCCTGCTGGGTAGTCGTCGTAGCTGCGGCTTGCTCATTGGCAGGCGACGCCGAACCGCGAAACAGGTATCCCAGGGCCACGCCCAGCAGAAGGCAGAAGGCCGCCAGCAGATAAGCTTCCTTGGCGGTCCAAAGTTTCGCTGCGACGCTACGCGCAACGTCGACAGGTTTAGATTGCAAGGACTTGGTTTTTACTTCGCTCATTTTTTCGTTTCTCCAAGATGGTGCCGGCAGGCGCCCGTTCCGGCGTCTCCAGGTGAAACAGGCGCGTGACCGCTGCGGTCATCTGCTCCTGCTCCTCCTTGACTGGAAGTTCTTTGAGTTCCCGAGCCAGGGAGCTGGCAATCTTCTGTATGACTTGCGCTGTGATTGCGTGTAGCGATTGGTCCTGCTCCCGGGTAAAAGGCCCGCGCTCTTCGATAAAAGACTCCAGTTCCTGCCGGCAAATTTCATCAAGGCGATGGCGCAGGGCCACAATGGTCGGCACTACGCTCTCCGCCTGCAGTTTGCCGCGAAACGCCTGCGCCTCCGCAGCCACAATCTTTTCCGCATCCGCAGCCGCAGCCGTGCGCTCCGCTGCAGTGTTCCTGACCGCGCGCTCCAGGCCATCCAGGTCATAGAGCAGGATTCCGTCCACCCTGTGCACGTCGGGATCAACATCCCGCGGCATGCCAATATCCATGATGACCAGCGCCACCCGATTGCGCTCGATGGCGATTCTTTCCGCCTCTTCGCGGCTCAGAACCACATGCGGACATCCCGTGGCGCTGATTACGATGTCGGCGCTCAGCATGCACTTCCAGCGGTCCGCTAGCGTTGCTGCCGTACCTCCCAGCTTTTTTGCCAGTTCGCAGGCGCGCGTCGCGGATTGGTCAATCACCACCACCGATGCGGCTCCGCTGTCAATCATCTGGCGCGCAGAAAATTCGCTCGTTTCCCCTGTTCCCAACAGCAATATTCTTCGGCCCGTAAGGGACCCGAAGATATGCCTCGCCAGGTCGAGCGCCGCCGTCGGAATCGACACGTTCTGGATCGCTGTCGCTTGACGCACTTGCCCGGAAACATCCAGCGCTTTCTCCATCACCGCGTTCAAGAACCGACCGGCTGCACCCACGGTTCGCGCCTGCTCCCACGCCGTATTCACCTGAGAAATAATCTGGGACTCACCCAACACCAGGGAGTCGAGGCCGGTAGTCACGCGGAAAACATGGGTCAGGGCACTCTCGTCGAGCAGGCGGTAGAAATGTTCCCACTCGCTCAGCTTCAGCCCGTGCTCAACCCCTAGAAAATGGAGGAGCGAATTCGCCGCCAGAGTCGGCTCGCTGGCCCATACCAGAAACTCCGTGCGGCAGCAGGTCGAAAGAATGAGAACTTCTTCAATGCCTTCTGCATTCTTCAGCTGCCGCAACACCTCGTAGCGCCGGTTCTCGCCAATCCAGAAGCGTTCCCTCATGGCCAGCGGAGCCGTTCGGTGGTTCAATCCGATCACCATGAGCGTAGGTTCCAAGACGATACCTCGGGGCGCGAGTTGCATACGGAGAAGCGCAAGCCGTTTGCCAAAGAACCGGCCCGGGGCCATTAGTGCCAATCATTGTGTTTTCATCAAGTTATACGCGGCACTGCGGATCATGAGTTGTTTTCATCCTTCCCGCTGTGGCATATGGCGCGGATCGCGAGTCTTTTGACGCGATGTCCCTTTCCCGCTTTGGTTTAGAGGCGCACCGCGATCACGATTGGGCGTGACCACGATCACTGACCAACTGCCCCGCTTCCGGCGAAACTGCGTGACGATTAGCACATTCTTATCGAGTCTTGAAACTCGCCTGCGAGATTCTCCTGCTTCAGCGCCGGTCGAGACGAGACAACGAAAGTTCTGAAAGGAAAAGCAATCATGAAGATGTCGAAGCTCGTAATCCTGATCGGAATGATCGCCGTGGCGTTATTCCTCATTCTGCCCAACCTTTCCTGGGCCGCCGATGACGGCGCTGCCGTTTACAAAGCAAAATGCGCCATGTGCCATGGTGCGGACCTTGCCGGAAAGCCAGCCGCCAAGATTCCCAGCCTGGTTTCCGACGACGCAAAAAAGGCCTCCGACGCCGATCTGACCGACATGATCGCCAACGGTGGCAAGGACAAGAAAGCGATGCATGCGTTCGCGAATAAGGGTGTGACGCCGGACCAGGTCAAGATGGTCGTGTCCTACATCCGCGAAGCGCAGAAAAAGTAGTCGAGCAGTAGATGTGCAGTGGTAGGGATCGCTGTTCCGAACGGCGCAACCGCGCTGCGCAACGACGCAGCCGCGACGTGATCGAGGGTGAGTGATCCGCTCACCGGCACCCTCTGGCCTTCAGCCGGACTTGCCGGATTCCCCCTCATGATCCGCCAATACATAGGAACAGCCCGCCCGGGTCTATGTGCTCACCCGTAGACCCGGGCATTCTTTTGCGCGGAAGACCAGCTCACGTGCCGGCGGACGAATTCGTCAACCCGCGGGCCATCCAAAGAGGCGCAATAGCGCCGAAAATAATACGCGCTGGAGGCGGATCTGCATTCTGCGAACGGCAAGGACAGAAGAGCTCGCCATCAGGTCTTCCTGCGAAGCAATTCAAGAGGGCCCCCGGCGAAAAAATAGGGGTTACTTATTCTTCTTCCACGTTCACACGTGCTGCCACACCGGCATGGTCCGATGGCCACAATCCGTCCGGTGTACGGCTGCTGGGATCGGCGCCAAACAGGGCGATCCTTTGTCCCTCAATGTTTCCTAACGTGAGAATCAGATCAATCCGCTGATAGAGCTCTGACACAGGGTTATTGTCAGACTCATTCTGGCAACAGGTCAGTCCTGGCACCGACGGAAAAATTTCCTGCCACACGTCGTTGTATCCCGCGGCCATGAAGTCCACGTACGTCGGATCTTGCGGAAACGGAAAAGCCTGGGCGTTTGCATCCATTGCAACGATCACCGGAAGCGCAGTGTTGGCTGGTCCAGCGCGCAATTCGGCCCCCTGTGCTTCTCGAACGATCGGGACGAACGATTCGAGATGTGTGCCTATGAACCGAAATGTGCTGGCGTGAAATTGTACGTCCACCGAGGCCCATGATCGCGTGATCGGAACGGTGCCAAAGGGTGTTGTGAAGGGCACCGCGGTAGGAAACTCACCGGACTGTAGGTTGCTGAAGCTGAAGATTCGCGGATTCAGGTCGGTGCGGGCGAGAATGACGTTGTTGTCGGTTACGGCGGCACACAAAAATGTGCTCGGCAGAATCAGTCCCGGAGTCGCCGGGAGTGTAATTTCGGGAACTTGCTCTACGACCTTGTAATGTCCGCCTTGCGCTGCCAACGCATCGATGAGTTCCTGCAGCATGTCGTATTCCAGCGACATTGGTCCACAGGTTTGAGTAAGCGGATTGAACTTTCCCAAATACCATTGGTCGACTTCCTGCAAGCTGACCAGCGTTGGCTGAGCCAGCAGTATCTGCGCCGCTACAGATTGCATGCGTTCGGGAGGATTCGTTCCCTGCACCTGAGTCACGATATCTCCCACTCCGAGCAGGAATTGGGTCGCATTCGTCGCGCTCAGCACTTGCAGGAAATCCGTTCCTTCGTTGACGTTGTAAGTCATTACGCCGAGATCTCCGGCGGAATTCTGGGCAGTCGCGGGAATAACGATAACTATAAATAAAACCGTGACCATTGCGGTGAATAGCAAGAAACGCAAAATGCTTTTTGCGTCCCGTTTGAGATTTCGAAAGAGACACCCACACGGAATCATACTGTCGACCTCCAATGAGAAATTTGGTCAGAGACTCAAACGGGGGAGTGAAATCGCGTAATTGTACGTTAGGTAAGGTGGGAAGTCTTGGAAAATCGGGTCTTGTCCTAAAGTTGCGTTGGATTGAAAGTTTCGCGATTGGCCAGCAGTTCTGCCAGTGTCCATATGTGGTCGGTGATGCCAGATTCTATCGCAGGAGAGACTCGGAGAGTTTGATGCACTCGACACCAATTGTAGTAGGCGAAGTGAAGGGCGCACGCGGCCTTCAGGTTGTCCAGTTTTTTGCTGTATCCGAGCGTGAGCCTAGCGAATCGCTTCATAGATTGCCGAATCGTAAGGTTGACCCTCTCCACGTAGCTTGTGGAGATGTGGCGCGAGTCCGGCCTTCCGTCCCGTACTTTTATTATCGTCTGCGTCAGCGGAGCAGGAGAATAGCGTCCCGCCGCGTCGTGCTGGCCGTGATCGACAAATATTTTTATCAGTTGGGCAAAGTCGGCCCGTCCCGCGAACACGTCCTCCACACCCTTTCGGTAGAAATGGAATCCATCGGTCGTGAGTTGGAAGCGATGTTCTTCCGCGAGACGATTATGAAGCGTAGTCAAAAATCTGTACGTAGTTTCGCGGGTGCGTTTTCCCACTGTGTAGGCGGGAATCAGTTTTGTTTCGGCGTCAATCGCCACAAAAATCCATGCATCTCCCAACTCGGGAGAATCATCTTCCGTTACATGGCGCTGCTTTTTGCCGCAAAATCCCCAAATTTCATCGCCCTGCACTCGCTGGCAACGGAGATTTCGCAGTTCTTGATCCATCAACTTTTCGCAACGCTCCCCAGCGATGACCAGCAGCCGCATAATCGTGTCACGGTGCAATTGCGTGATCCGCTCTGTGCTTCTGATACTGGTGCCTTCCAGCAGGAGTTGAATTGCCAGCAGCGCCTTCTCTTCAGAAACAATCATGTCCCCAAAAAGGCGCGCGTGATCTTCGGTGTACGTCCTGCCGCATTTCGCACAGCGAAAGCGCCGAAGGCCGTTGCGGTGCTTCCCAAACTTCATGCATCCGAGATTGCATGTAGGGCAATTCATAAATACAAACTACAGCAAGCGCTTGCTGTTTGTCAGGGAGAAAAAGCGTGAGCAAGAAGAAAAAACCGGAAGGTCACCACCCTTTTGAGCGGCGACCCTCCGGGTCTGAAATTGACAACCGGGGTTACAATGGCGCGGTGGAAAAGAGCCGCGCTAAAGTAATCCCTTTTAGTTCATCTGGCCGCCAGTTGTGCCCTGCAAAGACTGAGGCGGGGCTTGGCCGGGTTTTACCATTCCAAGCGTGTTCATCAACGCCATTGTGTCACGTGCAGGACCACGGAATGTCCATGCACAATTCTCAAACGTTGTATTTACAAACTCAAAACTACCGCCGTCGTATATCAGGCGGCAATTCGTTAACTTACAGTTGTTGAAGATGTGCTCCTCGATTACGAAGGCAACATTCTTCAGGTTTTCATTATTGTGAATTGTCATCGGCATATATTTAGTCCCCCTCCTTGGGGGAAGGCTGAGGGTTGTATAAAATGGCGGAAGCGGTTGGATTCGAACCAACGGGTCAGTCATATCCTTGGGAAAGGGGAGGGCCGACCAGCGGGTTATAAGTCCGCCGCAATAAACCGCTCTGCCACGCTTCCGCCGTGGACGAACGAGTGCCCATTACGGCCTATTCCGAACGATCCGGCGAGGAACACTTCGGAATAGGCCAGTTGCGGCCTTCGCTACGAATGAGCGTTTAGCGTTGGCTACTCAGGGTATTTTCACGATTTCGATTCCTCCTTCAATATCTTGTGAACGGACGGGTACCTCGCATGGCTCCGCGAAACTTCGGGGTTGTACGAATGTGCTCAATCGCACTCCTACCGTTTTCCGTGAGTTGCCATTTGCCATCTGCGAGCTGCTGTACCTCGCTGTGCGCCTCTTTCATGGTGGTAGACAGCACAGCGCTTACGTTGTTCACAAAATTCGCCGCCTTCGTCTGCACTCCCGCCGCGATCAAAGCTTCGGCGATCTCTGCCGTTGTTTTTGGCTCTGATTCGGCCAGCAGATCGAGGACTGCCCAGCGAACGGACATGAAAGCGTACTTTCGGCTGGGCGGACGCGAAGGAGTTACCGAACTGGAAGGAAGAGTCGGACTGGGAGCGTCTGGATTGAGACGCTTCACCAGTGTGGAGATGCTATTGTGAAGCTCCTTTAACCGAGCTTGCCCAGCGCTGACTTGCTGCTGGACATCATCGCGTTCTGATTCCTGATCACGCAGCACGGCCTCATAGGACGCTCTTAACTCTGGGGTTAGCGGCATAGCATTCTCCTATTTATCTGGAAGACACTTGCGCCGCTCTAGGGAGATATGTATACTTAAGTTGCGACAAGGACGGCGTAGACCAAGGCCGAATCTCTCGCAGGGCCATCGCACCCTAAAGACTTGCGCTATATAACACTCATGCTTCCTCTCCCTGGGCTTGGGAATCCTTCCCAGCCCAGAGGAGATAAGCTAACAACAACATTATAGCACAGTATCCAATCACATTACAATCCCCTTTCCAATTTATTATCCAATGCTGTTGGCGCCTCTGTTTGCACAAAGATGCGGGCATATACATACCAATACCTAGTATGTAGATATTAGTTAACGCACTATTCCTAGTGTTAACTTAGAGTGCGCCGCTAGTACTTGCGTGATCGTAAGTAGATGGTTTAATTGACCTTAGAGCTTTTAGATGGGCGTCCGCCTTTAAAATCCTTCCGCATAGCGGCTATCTTTTTGAAGTATTCGGAACCGCGCTTAGCGGTTTCTTTCCCGCCCTTCTTACCCAGCGCGGCCGCTGGGGATTGATTAAGAAGATCGTCGGCCAAATGCAGAGCGGCGGCGAGCAATTCGTGAGCACGTTGCGAGCGGCCCTCGGGCAGCGTCGTGGTAACAAGAAGACCATGCGCTTCCGCTATCAAATTGCGGAGAGATCGCAGATCATTTCGTCGTGCCATGCGACAAAACTAACACCCTGTTTTTCGCAATGCAAGCGCCTGCTGTTTTTCTTCAACGCAACTTTAGGACAAGACCGAAAATCGCCGGTTCGCCACAGCTTTCGGTAGAGCCATTCTAGGGGAAGGATCCTACATCGCCCTACCTGGGGCTAACTGGTCCTCTGAAAGCCTTCCCGACCGACACGCATCACTATCGAAGTATCCTCATTGCACTCAACCCCATCCTCTTCGGTCTCGCCAGCGTTCTTCCCTGCCCGGCAAAATGTCATTTTGGGTTGTCGCGGCATTCACGACCGGCATCTAAGATTGCGATTTGTAAAGGTGTTGCCAAAACTCTCGTAGGGAATTATGGCGGGAAGCCCATTGATCTCTGGCTTCCCGGTTACTACCCGTTGTGATTTGCGGTCTTCATTGCTCTTCGTCCTTTAGACCTCTGGCCCGGAGGTGCACATTGGGTTACACCTTTATCAATATCTCCAAGAACGAGGAACCACGCGAGAGGTCGTACTGGAGGCTGTGGCTAGTCGGCATTCTCGCTGTACTCGCTGCTTGCTTCCTTCATTGGGGCGGATTTCTGTTGGTCGCAGGAGATTCCGTGCCGGAACATGTCGATGCCGCCGTGGTCCTGCGGGGTTCGATAGCCTCTGAGAACGCGCGAACCGCTGCAGCGATGGCACTGTTGCAGCGGGGTTCCGCAAACCGAGTCGCAATCAGCGTGCCCAGGGAATCCTATTGGGGCGAAGAAGTACCTCCGGTTGCACGCCCGTACCTCGAAAAGAAGTATGGGACTGACTTGGCTGCACGAGTCGATTTTTGCAATACCGAGCCGGACGTGACCTCTGCCCAGCAGGAAGCGCAAGCGCTCAGCACATGCATCCAGCAACATGGATGGAAAAGCATTGCGCTATTAACTTCAAACTACCAGAGTCGTCGGGTTGGAATGGTTTGGAGGAAGACTCTGCCTACGGCGGATCGGTCAATTCGCGTCTCGGTGGAGGGCGTGTCTGATCCCGACTATCAACCGCGTGGATGGTGGCGACAACGACTCTACTCGGAAACCTGGTTGCGGGAGTCGGCCAAACTCGCATGGGCCAGTCTGTAGGCTGCACTTGAGCGACTGGCGGTAGGCCGCGAACTGGAAAGCTTACGAAAAGCGGTTTGTGTCAGCTCCTGATCCAGCCCTCTGCTTCTTCGAGTGTCTGGAAAATCTCGAAATTTCTCTGACTACGCAGAATCTTGTGCAGCCGCGCCGCATGCTTCTGCACGGGTGTATGCGCAATGAAAGCGCGCTTCGACTCGAGCGAGAACGGGTCGAAGCGATCGGCGAGTTTCAGAAAATCGGGACCTTTCAGCGGAAGCTCCTCCACGTCGCTGATGTCTGCGATTTCCGAAAACGATGGATTGAAACTGGGATGGGCGCGCAGGTTTTGCACGTAGACCTGAATGTCAGTTGCCGTAAGGCATTTGCCAAACCTGGCAATCACCAGTCGACGTTCGGCGTCGATGACAAATCGTACCGCAGCCTGGCCTTCAGCAGCAGGCAATCGTGAGAGCCTACCTAAATCCGGACCTTGGCCCTGACCGAATCCGTGCACGTTGCAACCCCTCTCGCTATGACATCGGCGACTTGCCGACAAACTTCACGGGTGTGCAATGTGTTCATCATTTCGGGAAATTTCCGGCATTGGGCCAACTGGTGCCTTCAAATCAAGGCATCGAGCGCGTGAAGGTAATTGAAAATGCGGCAACCGGAGGTTGAGGAAATCGGCCTTCCATGACGCGGCTTTCCCAGGGCAAGTGCATCCCCGTTTCCAACGCGATGCGGCAGCGCGCCATTGCTCCGAGTATCTCTCGTATCGCCTTCGCAGTCGTACCCAGTTTCTGTTCCAGCCACTTCCGTCTAGCAGGCAGAACCAACTCGAGCGGTCGCCCAGATCCAGACCGATCGTCAGCTTTGCTTGAGAAAAATTCTTCGTCGCCGTCACCCCTGCAATGCTAATGTTCTTCATTGCCGGTCTCCTTTTTATCTGTGCTTCGAGCACGTCGATAATTTGGGAGCGTACAGCATCCCGTCCGGAGACCGGCCTTCTCATCCCATCTGTTAGCCACAATTGATCGAGCTGTGATCGTATGGCAAACTCGGAGCCGTAAAGCTTTCTCAGGTTACATCGCGGTAACAAGCGGCCATTCCCACAGTGGCCCTGCTTGGATTGCAGGACGCATCCGCCAAATGAACATAGATCGTATTGCATATTGGACCACCAAGCCAGATCATTTGTTTGGGCTCTTTTTCCTGATCGTGACTGGGATTTCGATGTGTGTAGGGAAAACTCGTATACGCGGAGGATCGGTCAGCCGCGCCCAAGAGCCGAAGACGTTTTGGTTCCTAATGGCAATGTACTTCTTGGCTGGCATTTTCTTCTGTTATCAAAAGTAATTGAGACACCGCTCTCCGATTGACGAAAAATCGCCATTTCACGCATTGACCTTCCAAAAGGGTGACCAGACGGCGGAAAGGGGGAACCAATCTAAGGCTCCTTGTAAATCACAGCATGTGAGTGTCTCTTCTCGGCTGCGTCATTCTCGGCCTTTGTCAACGGGACGTTTTTCTCCCCTTCCAGAACGGACGTCTCGCGCATGAACTGCTCAAAGCCCGGTGCGGAAAAGACGGCTACGGCTCGGATGGCCTCGTTTCCAATATTGTCGACAGAAATCCACGTATTGGCGGGAATGAACACGGTCGAGCCGCCGTGGACCACTCTCGCGGTGTCTCCCAAATGCACTCGGGCCGTTCCGCTCTCTAAAAATAGGATCTCGTCTGCTCCGGGATGCCTGTGGGGATCGATGGCTCCGCCCCTTCGGATGTCTGCGGTCATAAAGACCAAATGCGACGAGCCGCCGTTCTTGGGATCCACCTTCAGAATGAAGGTTTCTCCGGGGTCTGGGTGTCCCGGCCAACCTCTAACAATTCGCCGCTCGCCCTCGTCCTTTTCAAGGATGAGCGGAGTTGTCTGGGGGACATGGGCTGCCTGCGGCGATGAAGCCAGTGGCGCCGAGGTGTTTACGCACACCAAGATTGCGCAAACTGCAATACTCGGACGGACAATTCGCATGAGATGGCTCCCCACAATGGATGCGCGGAAAAGCTTAATGCGGGTAATGCTCCAGTTCAAGTTGGCGCAACATCGCCGTTACACTCACCGACCTGTTCACCTTGCTCGCGAGTTTCAAGGTGGTGGAAGTTGAGGTCACTCGCTGTCCGGTTTTGCGCCGGGCAGGCGTTTTCTCAGGAATGCGATTTGGCCGGTGTGATGCGCTTCGTGCTCGCAAACGTGGAACCACTTGCAATAGTTGTTGGTCGGACCCCAAGGCCAGTCTTTATCGACGGCCATAAACCAGGCATCATCGCGCTTGCTGAACTCCGCCAGCGTCTTCGCTCGCGTTTCCTGGAGGATGTTCAGGTAATAGTCCCGGTCGTGACCTTTGATGGTTTTCCGGCCCGCGTCTCCCAGATTCATCGCCGGATCCCACTGCTTCTTGACGGAATCGGGCCAACTGTCCCACTTCCTGGCTTCGAAGGTATTGAGCTGGTAGTAGGTCTCCGTCGCCGCGAGATGGAGCATCAAGGCGCCAATGGTGTTCGCGTTCGGGTCGATGAGGTAGTCCAGGTCAGCTGTCGTGAGGTTCTTCGTGGCACGGATTACGCCGTTAGCCTCGCGCATCCACGTCAGCAGGGAGACGAACGTTCCCACCTGCGGACTGTATCCCGGCCTCGGTCCAAGGACGTTGGGATTCGAGTCGCTTGCGTGGACGGACTGGGGCAGCGAAAGCGCTCCAAATAGAGTTGAGAGTCCGGCGGTAACAGCGGCTGAACCCTGTAGAAAAGTTCTGCGACTGGAAAAGCGTGGAATGGCGAGGGGATACTTGTGTGCTGGCATCGCTGCCTCCTTGGGTACTGATGTCCACGGGCCAGTGTTTCGTGAAGGGTTCCCCAGAGTCGGACTTACGGTGGCACGACGATGCGAAAGGCCACCAATGAAACACGAGAATGCTAGGGTGGCTAACCGGGAAAGTCAAATGCTCCTGATCTGCGATTCAGCGGCTCGTGGGTTCCGAACAGACGGACTTGAGGCAGGTCATGTGATCACACCACAATCATGAACACTTGTGCCATTTGCGCAACCGCACGAATGGCACAAGTGGTGAGCAAGCCGGCTGAGCGATCACTCGTCATCATGCAGGCGATGCAAGTTGTTTTTGTAGACTGCGGTGCCGACTGCGCGGCCTAGGTCTGCGCCTGCCTCCTGGTCGGTTCGAAAATGTATCCCGCCGTAAACGCGTGCGTCGGAGATATCGTCGGTGATCTGCTTAAAGGAGGTGTATTGCAAGACGATGCTGGGCACCGCAGGATTCGTCAACGTCATCGAATGGCCAGCTTCACCGTAGATACGTCTCAGCACTTCCGCCGCAGCATTGCCCGCACTGCCGTGGTTCGAGGGATAGCTCGGGAAACATGGGGTCACGATGAAGGGGACGTAGCTGGGATCGGGGTCGGTCTTGCGGTTGCCGTCCGTGCCCCCGGCGTGAATAGCGGTTTCCGGACGCCAAAAATTGTAGTGATATTTGTTGAGGAAAGAGGCCACCAGGCTGTCACTCATCGCGATGTTGATCAGGGCCAGAGCACGAGCATTTTCAGACAGCGAGCGTCCCTGTTCCTGTGCAACTTGGTCGGCGGCCTGATTGAACACTTGAGTGGGCGAGGAAGCCGCGTAGAAGAGAGCGACATTGGCGCGATCTTGCGGCCGCTCGGTGCTGTTGACGCTGCCAACCGTCATCACTTCGTTGTAGGCTTTCGCGTATTCGTTGCTGGTGAGCGCTGGGGGCGGACCCAGAAGGAAGTCACTGGCGTCAGGAATTCCGAACGGAGTTATGTTCTGCCATTGAAAAGCGATTCCGACTGCGACCCCCTTCACAACTGGACAACTTGGAGTGGCCTGCCATTCTCCTGGGACGGCCGGGCCGGGAACCTTGAATTTCGGTGGTGACGAGCCATCGTTGGCGCGCGCGGCAATCAGGGCTGCAGCGGCAGCGTCCCCTGTTGCCATGCCGTCAAGCTTAGCTTGGCCATCCGGTATGGACGCGAGTGAGTTTGTGCGGTCTGCATCCAGCGCGGCGTGGCTGGCTGGAAAATAGGTGTTAAGCACCTGATACGCGGCTTCAATGGCTGCTGCTTCGGCCGAAGCGCCCGCCGGCGCTGTTATGGTCCCAAGATATGGTTGGTAGTCGCCGGTGACGGCGTCGACGGCTTCGAATACAGCCAATTGCACGATAGCCGCGTACCGCGCCTGGGCAAAAGGATTTTGTTTGTTCGCGACGGCGGTATTGACCGCAATTGTGTTCCAGTCCAGAACGACATCGGCTCTTGCGGCGGAGCCGAACAAGAGGGTTATCATTAACACGCTTAAGAGCCCGAGAGTTGCTTGTTTGCGATACATCTTTTTCATTGTGAGTCCTCCGAGTGCACGCGATGCGCGAGCGGAATGATTGCGATTTCGGAGTTGCGTGTCCATAGCGAAGCATGTGTCGCGGCGTTATGCTTTGTGTCCCGCCAAGCGCAGGCATTGTTTAGACTTAGGTCGCGCTTTCCCATGTAGTGTAAAATTCGTTTACTTTTTTGGGGCGTGCCATGACTTCCCGGCCAATGGGACTACAGCAATCGATCCGGTTCGGAGAGGACTTCGAACTCGATTTCCGTCCCCGGCGGTTGCGCCGCGGCAGTCGCGTGTTGAAGCTGGAACGGATCCCACTGGAAATACTTATTCTGCTGCTGGAGCGCCCCGGCGAGGTCGTCAGTCGCGAAGAAATCGTGGCCAGGGTTTGGGGCAATGATGTCTTCCTCGATACGGACAACAGCATCCGGGGCGCAATCCGCAAAATCCGCCAAGTGCTTAAAGACGACTCGGAAGCCCCGCGTTTTATACAGACCGTGACTGGGCGGGGCTATCGCTTCATTGCACCGGTGATTTCTGCCGAAGAAGCGCCTTCCGCAGAGCCAGGGGCGGAAGGTCCGACGGTTTCTACGGGCGAACTGGGGGTGGTTTCCCGAGTTGATAGCTGGCCGGAAGGCAGCGTAATCCATGAACAGACGCGGACATCGGCATTGCTGGCTACGGCGGTGGGTCGTGGGCACGCGCGTACGTGGCTTTTTGGCGGAGTGGTCACGCTGGCGATCGTTGTTATTCTGTCACTTCTTGCAATTTGGGGTTGGCGGCGAATCTCGAGTGCGCCCACCGTTTCCCAACGCAAGACGGTATTGGCGGTGCTGCCGTTCGACAACTTGAGCCGAGATCCTGATCAAGAGTTCTTCAGTGAGGGCCTGACTCAGGACATACTCGCTCAGGTGGGGAAGTTGAATCCGGCTCGACTCACGGTGATCGCCAGTAGTTCTGTCGCAAAGTTCAAAGGCAGCACGCTGTCGGCGAAGGAGATCGGTAAGGAGTTGAACGCCGACTATCTTGTCCAAGGCAGCGTTCGACGCGTGGCGGACCGTTTGCGCGTGACGGTCGAACTCATTCAAGCACAAGATCAGACCGACATCTGGACAGAGAGTTACGACCGTGAACTCAAAGATGTGCTGGCCGTGCAGGACTCTGTGGTGCGAAGCATTGCAAGCCAGATTCACATCGCCCTTACGGAAGAACAGGAAAAGCGTTTCGCTACTCCGCGGCAACTCAGTCCGGCAGCATACGAGGCGTACTTGAAGGGGCGCTACTACTGGAATAAGCGAACCGGCGAGAGCATGCAGAAAGCGGAGCAATATTTTCAGCAGGCGATCGACAACGATCCAACCTATGCCGCGGCCTATTCCGGACTGGCCGACTGCAACAGCGGACTGACGTGGCATGGCTATAAAGCGCCAGCCGAGGCGCTCCCGAAAGCCTATGCGGCCGCGCGCAAAGCGCTTGAGATTAATCCGGAATCGGCTGAGGCCCATGCGTCTCTTGGCCTTGTCATGAGCCATCGTTGGGATTGGACCGGAGCCGAGGCCGAGTTCAGACGCGCGCTCGAGTTGGATCCCCAGTATGCGAATGCACACCACTGGTATGGAGACTATCTGTCTATTCGTGGCCGCCATGACGAAGCACTTGCGGAAGCGAAGCGCGCGCTGCAACTGGATCCCCTTAATCTCATGATCAGCACCTGGGTGGGGCTCCGCTACTACCTGGCACACGACTACTCACACGCGATCGAACAAAATCGGAGCTCGGTTGAACTCGATCCGAACTTCGCCGCCGCTCACCTTTTGCTCGGAGAAGACTACGTCCACGCTGGGTTGCGGAACGAAGCCGTTGACGAACTGAAGAAGGCGTCAGATCTCTCAGGGGACAGTCCGATTTACAGGGCGCAAGTCGCAGTGGCCCTCGCAAGCGCAGGCCGAAATCATGAGGCGCTTCAAATTGCGCACGAATTGGAAACCGCCGGGAGGAAGCGCTACGTTTCCCCTTACGGCTTGGCTCAAATCTACGCAGCCTTAAACAGGAAAGATGAAACACTCAAATGGCTGCAGGCGGCGTATGACGATCATGCCGTCTGGATGGGATACCTCGGTGTCGACCCGATTTTTGACCGGTACCGCTCGGACGAGCACTTTAAGGATATTGTCCGGCGCGTAGGCCTGCTCTGACGAAGGGACATTTGAAGATCGCCCGCGGTTTTTTAGCCGCGGGCGAATGACGGGGTAGAGCGTTGCCGAACTTTAATTCTGCAGTGAATTCTGTTGTGGTCCTGGGTTCTGCTGCGGGAGAGGTTGATTCAGCATTTCACAGTGCTCGGTGCATTGCTGCGATTGCATCTCGATTTCCGCTTTCTTGTGCGGAATGTTGCCGCGACCTTCGGGCACGACCAGCAGCGACTGGCGGCCGTCCGCCATATTCACTTTGCAGCTGAAGTTCAGCGACTGCACTCCGCGCTGTTTGCAGGAAGTGCTTTCGAGGGCCGACGCTAACTTCGAGGGATCGTCGTAGACCTTGTCGGCGACTTCGGAAGGCAGCAGCGCGAGCGTCATGGGGACAGGCGACTTGAGGCGGATCCAGACCGGCTGGCCGTCGCGCTCGGGCGTGAGCAGGCTGTAGACTTGCGGCGCCGGGGAGAGTTCGTACTTCTGCTTGACCAGCACCGACCACTGAAACTCAGGCTGAATGCAGTTCTGCACGCAATCCCACCGGTAGTAGGTGATCTTGAGATCGTTGGGCGAGACGAAGCGGCGTGCGCCGCGGTTGAGCACCGCACCAATACCTTGCACGATGGCGCGGTCGGGGCGGCGCTCATCGCGGATCAGCAGCACCCTGGGGCGGCCGTCGGGTAGATGGCACTCGTAGGTGGTGTTCACGACGTGCTCGCGCATGCACATAAAATCCAAACTCGGGGAGGCGCCGGTATTCTGCGTTGCCGCCATCCACCGATCGTTGGGCGCCAGGGCGATGGTTACGGGCAAGTCCGCTTGAATGTCGACGTGGATGTTCCCCCCGGTGGCCGCCGCGGTGTATACGCGCCCAGCGTGGTAGTCCATGGGATCGAGTTGCGCAGCTTCATCGGTGGCGCGAACCCAGTCGAAAACCTTCTCCTGCTGCGCGGCTGCCAGAGCCCCGAATGCCAGCAGGCAAGTCCCGAGCCAAAACAGTTTTTTCATAGAGTCCCCCGTTCTATTGAAGCGGGTGAGAGCTTGGTCGAACAATTGAATTCAACGGTTCGAAGTAACGGTGGTAACTGGCGTGGGGATGGCGGCGCTTCGAAATTCGGTCTTGCTGTTTAAGTGGTACCGTGGTACCTTGGTACACATGACAGACGAGGCGAAGCTTCTGGTGGAGCGCGTGCAAACCGGGGTTCGTATCGAGAAACGGATATTAAAGGTGCTCAAAGGGTTTGCCGAGTACCACGACATTACGCTGGGCGACCTGCTCGAAGGCATCGTACTGCATGCCTTCGATGGCAAGGCTCCATTCAACGCGGCCTCGCTGGAGCGGATTCGCGAGTTGAAGAAGTTTTATGGCCTCGATCTGGACTCCAGTGCCAGCCATCGGCTGAAGGAGATCAAAGCAAAATCTCCGCGCGGGCAGGCTGGAGCGAAAACAAAATAGGACGAGGGACGATCATGGGCTTCGTGAAATCGAGAATCGGCCTGACCGTTTTGCAATGGGCGCTTGGCGTCGTGGTCCTGATCGAGGCCCTACTGTTCGTGATGCCCAGCGCTGCTCACGAGTTTACGAGGACTCACATGCCGGGCTTTGTGCGGCTGATTTTAGGGTGGGGCGAGATCGCAGGCTGCATCCTGATGCTGATTCCGCGAACCAGCGTACGTGGGGCCTGGTTGCTGGTGGCGGTCTTCATTATGGCCATTCTCATTCATTTGCTGCATGGGGCGTATGGGATCGGCAATCTGGTTATTTATGCTGCGGCGGCGTTTGCCGTTGCGTGGGGAAAATAACGTGGGTTCTGATCATTCGTTAAAAGCTGCCGAGCTGCGCTCGGCGGACAGCCGAGGGCGGCTGTCCCCACATTCGAATCTGGGCAATCAGCCGTCCTCATGTGCCGAGTTGTGCAATCAAGAATTCATCGTAGCGTTCGAAGCCGACCTGGTTCGGGCGGATTCGTTCCATCACGCTGACCACGTGCGGCTGGCGTTCGCGTATCTCTCGGAGTACCTGGCTCTGGAGGCGCTTGAGAAATTTTCCACAGCTCTGCGACGCTATGCCACCGCGCGGGGCAAGCCGCAGCTCTACCATGAGTCCAGCGAAGCCCGCAAGAAGATTTGATTAATAGCACTTTAACTGCCGTGTTTCCGCGTGTTTACAATACCCGCTAATTGTCCGTAAGTTGTTAAAAATAAACCACTTTTGTCTCGCGGTAACCCCATTAATATCCAAGCATAGAGATTCGGGACGCGGACCCGTAGAACCGCGAGATAGGTGGACATCAAGATGACAGCAGCAAAGAAAGATACCTCTAAGTCAGAGGTAAAGCCAGCAGTTACTCCTGAAGCACAACCGCAACCACCAACACCAGCTACTCCTGTGGCTCCCGCAGTTGTGGCACCTGTAGCAGCGACGCCGAGCAAGCAACAGACAACATTGGAAACACTGAAGCAAGCATGGACCGCTCGCAAGGTTGACCTCAGCAAGATGACGACGAAGATGGACGGTAAGTTTCTAATCGTTCTTGTAGGAGAAGGATGGCCGGAAATTCGAATCGGCGTAGGTGGCGGCATCGATTTGCCAGCGATCAAGAGTTACCCCAAGGCGTTCGATGCGGCGGTGAACGGCGATCAGTTGCTGAAGAAGCAGGCGGATCGGTTGGCGAAAGCCACTGCTCCTGCACCGGCGACGACGACGAAGCCAGCGGTTCAAACCAGTGAGAAGAAAGCAGCCGAGACGGTTACCGCCAAGAAGGCGAAGGCGGACGCGGAACTGGAATCCAAGCTGGAGCAGAGGGCGTAGACGAGTTCAGCAGGAAGGCTGAAGCAGCAGCCCACTTGGGCGGATCGACCGAAAGGTCGCCGTGGCCATGTGGGTTTTGCTGTCCGCGCTTCTTCCAGAAGAATGTTCAGGTTACGTCGTCCAGATGAACACCACGGTATTCGGTAAATCCTTTTCCGGATTTTCCGAAGATGCAGCAAGGGGAGCTGAGACGATTACACACGCTTACTTCTTCCTGATTCGCGAGCGGATGGCGCGCTTCCCTACCGTCGACTGGGATGAATTCTCCCGGCGCAATAGCGATCTGCTTACCTGGAAGGACGGGATTCTCACTCGCTACTATGAGGAAGCCACTTTGAAATCGGATCTGGCGCGCACGGTGTTTGTGTTTCCCGACAAGGTGATTTAGATCCCAGTTGCATTCCCGCATTAGTTCGGCAGTAGAATAGACCTTAATTTTTCAACTCCAATTCCAGGAAGTGTCTCATGGTTCATTTCAAGGTGAACGGACGCGCTCAGACTTTCGACGGCGATGCGGAAATGCCCCTGCTGTGGTACCTGCGCGACATCCTCGGACTGACAGGCACAAAATTTGGCTGCGGCATGGCGCTGTGCGGGGCCTGCACCGTGCTGCAAAATGGCAAAGCGATTCGCTCCTGCACGAAGCAGATGAGCACGGTGGAGGGTCTCGAGATCACGACGATCGAGGCGATCTCGGCGAACGGACAGCACGCGGTGCAGAAGGCCTGGACGCAAGTGAACGTGCCGCAATGCGGCTATTGCCAGCCCGGCCAAATCATGCAGGCCGTGTCACTGCTGTCGTCGAAGCCCAAGCCGACCGACGAGGATATTGATTCGGCGATGGCGGGCAATATCTGCCGCTGTGGCACCTACCAGCGCATCCGCTCCGCGATTAAGGTAGCGGCCAAGGAGACCGCATGATCGCCATAGAAAAGATCGCCATAGAAAACGTAAGTCGACGCGGGTTTTTGCAGGGCATCTTCTCGGCGGGAGCGTTCGTGCTGTGCGCGCGGATTCTTCCTGAGCCTCTCTGGGCCGTGAGCAGCGGGGCGGCCGCGTCCGTGAGCACGTCCGCTTTCCATCCCAGCGTGTTTGTAGGCATTCACACCGACGGTACGGTTTACGTCGTGGCCCACCGCTCGGAGATGGGGAATGGCGTGCGTACCAGCTTGCCGCGGATCCTCGCCGACGAACTCGATGCCGACTGGAGCCGGGTGCATGTGGTGCAGGCCGACGGTAATGAGGCTTACGGTTCGCAGGACACGGACGGTTCGCATTCGGTGCGCGAATTTTTTGACGTGCTGCGAGAAGCCGGCGCGACGGCACGTTTGATGCTGGTGCGCGCCGCGGCCAAGCAGTGGGGAGTTCCGGAGTCGCAGTGCGTTGCCGATCCGGTGCATGTGGTCTCGGACAAGAGTTCCAGCCGCAAGCTGGGCTATGGAGAACTGGCGTCGCTCGCGGCTAACCAGCCGGTGCCAAAGAAAGAAGAGCTGACACTTAAGTCGCCGCAGCAATGGCGGTATATCGGCAAGCCCGCGCCCGGCTACGACGTGACGGATGTGTGCTCGGGCAAGCCGCTATTCGGCATGGATGTGCGCGTCGACGGCATGTTGTATGCGGCCATCGCTCACCCGCCGGTGCTGGGAGGAAAAGTGAAGTCGCTGGACGACTCCGCGACTTTGAAAGTGATCGGGGTGAAGAAAACCATTGCGATCGATCCTTTCAAACCGCCGCACGGTTTTCAGCCACTTGGCGGGGTGGCTGTGATTGCCGACAACACGTTCGCCGCCTTCAAGGGACGGAAACAACTCAAAATCGATTGGGATAATGGAAGCAACGCCAGTTACAACTCCGCCGACTATAAGAAGGAGTTGCAGCAAACTGCGCGTCAGCCGGGCAAAGTCGTGCATACCACTGGCGATCCGGACGCCGAATTCGCCAAGGGCGGCAAGGTCGTCGAGGCGGAATACTTCGCGCCTCACCTGGCACATGCTTCCATGGAGCCTCCAGTCGCCGTCGCCGATGTTCAAGGCGAGAAGGTGACCGTGTGGTCGCCGACGCAGAATCCGCAAGGCGTGCAAGAACAGGTCGCGGCTGCGCTTGGGCTGAAGAAAGAAAATGTAACCTGCCACGTGACTTTTCTTGGCGGCGGCTTTGGGCGCAAGTCGAAACCCGATTACGCCGTTGAGGCGGCGGTACTGTCGAAGAACACTGGCAAGCCCGTGAAAGTCATCTGGAGCCGCGAAGACGATATCAAGTTCGACTACTATCACTCGGTCGCGGCAATGTATCTGAAGGCTGCGCTTGACAACAGCGGAAAGCCGACGGCTTGGCTGCAACGCTCCGTATTTCCTCCCATCGGATCGACGTTTAAAGAGGGCGAAGTGTATGGCGGGGCCGGCGAAATGTCGATGGGATGGAACGTTGTACCCTTCGACGTTCCTAACTTCCGCAGCGAGAACGGACAGGCTGTGGCTCATGTTCGCATCGGCTGGCTGCGTTCGGTGGCGAATATTTATCACGCCTTCGCGGTGCAGTCGTTCGCGAATGAACTTGCGGTTGCTGCCAATCGCGATTCGTACGATTACCTGCTGGCCTTAATCGGCAACGGGCACGTGCTCGATGCGGGCCCGCAGGGGCCTAATGGAGTCGGCGAAAAATATCCCTACGATACGGCGCGGTTGCGCCGGGTCGCTGAAGTCGCGGCGGAGAAAGCCAACTGGGGCAAAAAGAAATCCGGCAAAGGAAGCGGCATAGGGATTGCGGTACACCGAAGTTTCTTTACTTATGTTGCGTCGGTGGTCGAGGTGGAGGTTGACGATCAGGGCACGATCCGGATTCCGCACGTCACCACTGCGGTCGACGCCGGGATCGTCGCTAATCCGGAGATGGTGAGGCAGCAATTCGAGGGAGCGGCCGTGTTCGGCACCAGCATTGCGCGAACTGGGGAAATCACAGCGACCGGCGGGGCTATCGACCAGTCGAATTTTTACGATTACCAAGTCGCGAGGATGAACGATGCTCCGCGGCAGGTGGATGTGCACATCGTCGAAAGCACTGCGCCGCCGGCCGGCGTGGGGGAACCGGGCGTGCCTCCGTTTGTTCCGGCGCTTTGCAACGCGGTGTTTGCGGCGACAGGCAAGCGGGTTAGGGAGTTGCCGCTGACACGCAACGGATTTTCGTAGCTCGCGGGAACAACCAAGACAACCACAGAGGACACTGGGGGCGCAGAGGAATCTTCTGCGCCCTCATCGGTTCAGCTGGAGATGAGTGGTGAACGCATTCTTCGCAGTTGCAGAATCACCTCGGTGACCAGCAGCGGGAGGGCCCAACATGCCCAACCAATCACTATTGCGCGATCGTTGGCCGGTTGCAGGCGCGAGGTGGGACCGTAGTCGTTCAGTACGCGGAACGTGACAAATGCGAAGGTCACCACGTAAGCCCGCACCATCCACTCCTTGTGGATGGGGATGCGTCTTTTTAGAATCGCGTAGTAGGCCATGCCGGCGGTCGTAACCCAAGCTGTATCCAGCGCCAAGAGTGAAAAGCCAAAGGCCCATCCAAACGTGGTCGTGATCGCCATGTGGTAGGCTCCGACCGAACCGAGGGCAACGCCACAGAGAAACAGGCGCCCAGTCCAGCGATGCAGACGCGCGTAGCGTGCCCGAAAGCCGCTCCAGAACTGCCAGGGCCCGGTGAGCAAAGCCACCATGCCGCCGGTCATGTGCATCAAAAGCCATCCGCGATTGGCCCAGTAGTTGGGTGCTCCCAGATCGGGATCGTTAAAGGCCGCCTGGTTGTAGTGAAGATAGTAGCGGAAGACGTACTTGAGGACGAAGGTCAGTGCAAGAGCCAGAATCGCGCCCGAAGCGGCGATTTTCGCCGCACGGTTCGTCGTTCTTTTTCTTTGCGGAACAACCACACGAGTGGGGGTTGCGATGGTCGACATAGCGTCACCCATTTCTGGGGAAATAATCTACACCCAAACCAACGCGTAGCAAGCAAAATCGTAAGGGCAAGAGTGCCGGATTCGCGGCGGGGGTTTGGGTGTCTCTTGAACGCCAGGCGTATCGGCGCTACTATGGCCTGCTGCGCCGGGTACAGAGGAAAAGTCGCTATGCCGCAAAACTACGTTCCTATCTTTATCTTTATCGCCATCGTTGGGAGCCTGCTGCCGATTACTCTCTTGCTCGCCAAACTGGTACGGCCGTCGAATCCCAGCAAGACGAAGTTGATGCCCTATGAATGCGGCATCGACCCGATCGACAGCGCGCGCGGGCGATACACGGTTCGCTACTACATCATCGCGATTCTGTTCGTGGTGTTCGACGTCGAGACGATTTTTCTCTTTCCCTGGGCGGTGAAGTTCAAGGCGTTCGGGCTGTTTGGGCTGCTGGAGATGCTGATCTTTCTGGTGATTCTGGTCGTGGGGTACATCTGGGTATGGAAGAAAGGCGCGCTCGAATGGGTGTAACGGGCGACAGTGCGAGGGCGAGACGCCCTCGCGACAGCCGCCGGGACGGCGGCGCTACTTAGAAACGAATACGCTCCTTCCGAATGACCGCCGCAATTGATAATCCGATGGATTCGTCGCCTGCGGAAACTTTTACCGCCAGCCGGTGGACGCAGGGCAACTTTTTTTTTCCTACACGCCTGGTGATCAGCCCGCAGCGGGTTGCGCGGGTCAAATCCCGACTGTTCGGCAGCAACGAAGAAAGTATTGCCATGTCGAAGATCGCGTCGGTGCACATCAATACCGGCGTGTTCTGGTCGGAGATTATCGTCGAATCCACCGGTGGGACTGATCCCATCACCAGCCATGGCCACCGCAAACGGGATGCGCAACGCATCCGCGATCTCATTGAGACGTATCAGGCACAGGCGCGCGTGTAGTGATGCAGGCCCCGCAGTTGTGAAAGGGATTCTTCGACTCGTCGTCGTTCGCTTCGCGCGCGACAACTTCGCTCAGAATGACAGTGGGGGGCGTGAGTCTTTACCATTTGTCGCGGCTGCCCTCGTTGACTTCACACTCTCAAGCTGATAAAAATTAACGTTCTTTTCAACCGAGACTGCGCCGGAGGTTTGTCCTTCGCGAGCTATGCCGGACGAAACTAAATCCCCCTCCTCACCGCCGCCGGAAGGAGAACCGAAGCCGACGGCGGATCGTCCTGCGACCCCGGGTGGAGTAAAAGCTACTGCTTCCGGATCGGTTCAATCAGAAACGAAACCTGCTCCTGACAAGCCCGCCGCTCCTGCTACTCCGCCGAAACCCGCGGCTGCCGCGCCCGCAACTCCTGCCGCGCCCAAACCCGCCGCAGCTCCACCGAAACCGGCGGCTCCAGTTCCGACCCCGTGGGAGTCGCCGATGATCGCGAGGTTCAGGGGCGAACACGGCTCCGGCATCGAGGCGCTGACCTATCTTGGCCAGAACTACCTGGTGGTGGATCGTTCGTTGATCCCTGAGATTCTGCATGTTCTGCGCGATCGGGAGCAGTTCGACTATTGTGTGGACATTACGGCGGTGCATTATCCCAAGCGCGAAAAGCAGTTCGATGTGGTCTGGGTGCTGTACTCGTTTTCGCGCAACGAACGCATTCGCGTGAAGACGCTGATTGCAGATGGCGAGAGCTTGCCGAGCGCCGTTCCGCTGTGGGCGACCGCCAATTGGCTGGAGCGCGAGGTGTTTGACATGTTCGGCATCAAGTTTGATGGGCATCCTGACATGAAACGCATCCTGTTGCCCGATGGGTGGAAGGGACATCCGCTGCGGAAGGATTACGGAATCCTGCAGCAGGATAATGAGTGGGTGCAGATCAATTTGGGGATTGAGAGCGGACAGTAGCCAGGAATCTAAAACCGAAGCAATGACGGACCCCAACACGCTATCGCCGCTGGATCTGGAAACGCCGGATAAGACGTTTCTCGATGCCAACGAACTCGTCATCAATATGGGGCCGCAGCATCCGGCGACGCACGGCGTGCTGCGGGTCATCTTGCGCCTTGACGGCGAGAAGGTGATGGGCCTGGAGTGCGTGATCGGGTATCTCCATCGTGGGGTCGAAAAAATTGCCGAGAATCGCACTTACACGATGTTCAATCCCTACGTCGACCGTATGGATTATGTGGCCGCGGTGTCGAATGGGTTGGGATATTGCGAGGCGGTCGAAAAACTGCTCAACGTGGAAGCGCCGCCGCGCGCGCAATATATTCGCGTGATCCTCACGGAACTGAACCGCATTGCCAGCCATCAGCTCTGGCTGGGCACGCATGCCCTGGACATTGGAGCGATCACGCCGCTGTTCTATACCTTCCGCGACCGTGAAGAGATTCTCAAGATTTTCGAGAAGTATTGCGGTGCGCGACTGACCACACATGCCTTTCGCATTGGCGGCCTGCAATATGAGGCGTATGAGGGATTCGAAAAGGACGTGAAGAATTTCGTCAACTTCGTGAAGCCGAAGATCGACGAGTACGAAGAACTGCTGACCACCAATCGTATCTGGCTGGAACGGACGAAGGGGGTCGGCAAAATTTCGGGCAAGGATTGCATCGCTCTAGGAGTGACCGGGCCCGTGCTCCGAGCCAGCGGTGTGAAGTGGGATCTGCGCAAGGCCCAGCCCTACGCGAACTATAAGAATTTTGAATTCGAAATCCCCACTGGCGAGAACGGCGATACTTACGACCGGTACATTGTGCGCATGATCGAGATGCGGCAGTCGCTGCGGATCATCGAACAGGCGGTCGAAGGAATTCCTGAAGGGCCGATTATGGCCAAAGTTCCCAAGGTGATGAAGCCCCCTGTTGGCGAGATCTACCACTCCATCGAGGCGCCTAAGGGTGAACTGGGATATTTCATAGTCAGCGATGGGTCGACGCAACCTTACCGGATTCGCGTGCGCCCGCCATCGTTCGTCAACCTGCAAGCGCTCGATCTGATGTGCCGCGGTCAGCTCGTGGCCGACGTGATTGCGGTCATTGGCACGCTGGACATCGTTCTCGGCGAGGTAGACCGCTGATGCACGGGTTCCTGCAGTACATCCAGTCATATCTCGACAGCGACAAAACGCCCGGCGGGGCGGGAAATATTTTCTGGGCTACCGTTTATATTCTGCTCGTGTTCGCGGGCCTCTCTGTCGCCGTCATCGCAATGAACTGGCTGGAGCGCAAGATTCTGGCGCACATGCAGGTGCGGCTTGGCCCGATGCGCGTGGGGCCGCACGGCCTGCTGCAGCCGATTGCCGACGCCATCAAGTTGCTGCTGAAAGAGGACATCATTCCGGCTGAGGCCGACGCGCTCGTCTTCTGGATTGCGCCGTTCATTGTGGTGTTGGCGGCATTTACCGTGTTTGTGGTGGTTCCATTTGGCCCGACGCATGCCATTACCGACATGAATATCGGCATTCTTTTTATGCTCGGGGTGTCGTCGCTGAGCGTGCTGGGAATTGTCACCGCCGGATGGGCTTCGAACTCGCACTATCCCCTGATCGGCGCGCTGCGCTCCAGCGCTCAGATGGTCTCGTATGAAGTTGCCATGGGCTTGGCCGTGGTGTCCGTGATTCTGATGACAAGTCTGGGCCCTGAGGGCGGCACACTGAGCATGATCGGAATCGTGCAGGCGCAACAGGCGCAGGGAGAATGGTTCATCTTTAAGTTCTTCCCGCTGGGCCTGGTCGGATTCTTTATCTTTGCCATCGCGATGGTGGCCGAGACCAATCGCGCGCCGTTCGACTTGCCGGAAGCTGAATCGGAATTGACCGCGGGATTCCACACCGAATACAGCGGCTTCCGCTGGTCTTTATTCTTTCTGGCTGAATACTCCGCCATGATCGCGGTCTCGTCGATCGCGGTCACGCTGTGGCTTGGTGGATGGCTTCGGCCGTTTCCAAACGCGCTGACCGGCCCCACGTGGGATCTAGTCTTCTCACTCTTCCCGGGCATCACGTTCCTGTTACTAGCCGTAATGTGTTTCTACAATACTGCCCGCATGCCGAAGCATCCGCTGTTCCGGGTGCAGACGATGGGACTGGCGGGATTCGGTGTGGTGCTTGCGTTAATCGGGCTGATTTTGTTCATCCCTGCCGTTCGCGTGCGCGTCACAGATATTTACTGGTTCGCGGCCAAAGTTGGCGCGTTCATGTACCTCTATATCTGGTATCGTGGCACGTTCCCTCGATACCGATTTGACCAACTTATGAAGGTAGGGTGGAAGGTGCTGCTGCCGACGGGATTGGTGCTCTTGATCCTGACCGCTCTGGTGGGAATGCGGACGGAACTGTGGGCGGAGTTGCAAGGAGTGTGGCGTCCATGAATCCTCCGGTCGCGACGCCCTTTTTCTTTTATCTGCTTGCCGCAACTATGATCGCGGGCGGCATCCTGGTGATCACGCGTAAGAATGCCGTGCATTCGGCGATGGCCTTGATTACCACGCTCCTGGCGCAAGCCGGGCTCTACCTCATGCTTTATGCACCCTTCGTCGCTGGCGTACAAATTATTCTTTATGCCGGCGGCATCATGGTCCTGTTCCTGTTCGTAATTATGCTGATCTCGATCGAGCGCGCCGAGAAAGAGCGGCAGTTCAACAAGCAGTGGCTGGTGGGAATCGTCGCGGCTGGGGCGCTGGGCGGGCTGTTCATCGCGGTTTATACGACCACGACAAAGGGAAAGATACTTTTCCCCGAAGGTCAATTGACCTACGGCGAAACGCAAAACACCCAGGCAATCGGGTCGCTGCTCTTCGACCGCGGCGCGGGACAATATATGTTCGCCTTCGAAATCGCTTCGCTGCTGTTGCTGGTCGCGATTATCGGGGCAGTGGTGATGGCGAAGAAGAGGATTTGAAGTGAGCAACTCGCGCGGCGTAGTGCCGACAGGAAGCAGATTCCTCCCTTTGGTCGGAATGACATGAGTCGGGATGATGAGAGTCGTCATGAGCTGTGGGTCGGGATGTCATGAGTTGTAGGTTGGAATGACTGAATAACACGAAGTGATTGAGGGCCGGCGAGCAACTACCGGGAGCTGCTGGCCATAATCAAAATGGACGCAATGCTTCACATCTCGACGTTGCACTACCTGGTGCTGGGCGCTGCTCTGTTTCTATTGGGGGTGATCGGAGTGCTTACGCGGCGCAACGTGGTCATCGTCCTGATGTCGATCGAATTGATCCTCAACGCCGTCAACTTGAACCTGGTCGCCTTCTCGCGCTACTGGCAGGGTATCCATGGTCCCAGTGCCTTGCACGGGCAGGTGTTCGCGATTTTCGTAATCACTGACGCCGCCGCCGAAGCCGCAGTCGGCCTCGGCATTCTAATCGCCTTCTTCCGTAATAAGGAGACGGTGAACGTGGATGAGGTGAATTTGTTGAAGTGGTGAAAGCACAGCTCTTAGCCATTAGCTTTTAGCCCTTAGCCGACACCAAAACGGCTGAGCTAAGAGCTAAAGGCTAAGAGCTAAAAGCTCAAGAACTGAGAACGAATGTTTCTCTCTCACATCTATCTCATCCCGCTACTGCCTGCTGTTGGGGCGGCGCTCATGTTTTTCTTCGGGCGCAAGCTGCAGAAGGCGACGGTGAGTGCCGTCTGCGTCGGGTCCGTGGTGCTCGCGTTCATTATGGCGTGCGGTGCGGTCTTGCAGTACACGAACTGGGCTCCTGCGCACGATCATAAGCCTTACGAAACGATCCTCTACACGTGGCTCGGAACCGATACGGGTCACCTGACTTATGTAACCCACGACGGCGCGCAATCTTCCTTTCAGGCCGACGCGGGATTTCTCCTCGATCCGCTTTCCAGCATCTGGCTGCTGTTCGTCACTGGCGTCGGCATGCTGATTCATATTTATTCTGTCGGCTACATGGCGCACGAAGGGGGGTACTACCGCTTCTTCGGATACCTCAACCTGTTCATGTTCTCGATGCTGACGCTGATCCTGGCAAACAATTACGTGCTGATGTTTGTGGGCTGGGAGGGTGTGGGGCTCTGCTCTTATCTATTGATCGGTTTCTATTTTCATCGTAAGTCGGCCAGCGACGCGGCTAACAAGGCATTCATCGTCAACCGGATCGGGGACGCGGGATTTCTGCTCGGCATGTTTTTCATCGCCTGGTACATGGGCTCGCTGCGATTTATCGACGTGACTGGGGCCGCTCGCAGCGGACATTTCCAGATTGGCGATCCGATCATTACTGCCGCGACTCTTCTTCTGTTCGTGGGAGCCTGCGGCAAGTCGGCGCAACTTCCTCTGTACGTGTGGCTCCCCGACGCGATGGAAGGCCCGACACCGGTTTCGGCGCTGATCCACGCGGCCACCATGGTCACGGCCGGCGTTTACATGGTGGCGCGGTCGAACGCATTGTTCGTGCTGGCGCCGAAATCGATGCTAGTAGTGGCGATTGTGGGGGCGCTCACCGCGATCTTCGCTGCCTCGATCGGGCTGGTGCAGAACGATATCAAACGCGTGCTTGCGTATTCGACGGTTTCGCAACTTGGCTACATGTTTTTGGCGCTCGGAGTTGGAGCTTTTTCTGCCGGCGTCTTTCACGTATTTACGCACGCGTTCTTCAAGGCGCTGCTGTTCCTCGGCGCGGGCTCGGTGATTCATGCGATGAGCGGCGAGCAGGACATGCGTAACATGGGCGACCTGCGTGTCCGCATTCCAACCACCTACTGGACCATGTTCATCGCGACGCTGGCGATCACGGGCATTCCGCCGTTCGCTGGATTCTTCTCGAAGGATGAAATCCTGTGGCAGACGTGGACTTCGGAGGGCGGCGCATATCGCGTGCTGTGGTTCATTGGCTACGCCACCGCGTTGATGACCGCCTTCTACATGTTCCGCCTGATTTATCTCACGTTCTACAGCAAGCCGCGCATGAGCCACGAAGTGGAACACCACATCCACGAGTCGCCGATGTCGATGACGATGCCGCTCGTGATCCTGGCGGTTTGCTCGCTATTCGCGGGATTTCTGGGATGGCCGCACAGCCTGGGCGGGTCGGATCGCTTCGCGCGCTTTCTCGATCCGGTCTTCGCGCACGGCGAAGCGCGAGTCTTCGTCGAGGAAGGCAAAGCGGGACAACTTGCCGCCGGAGAAAAAGAAGAAGAGCACACTAGCCCGACAGAGTATTTGCTGATGTTCCTGTCCGTCGCAGCGGCAGGAGCCGGGTGGTTCATGGCGGGGCGGTCGTACCGGAACGCAGACAAAGGATATGTTGAGCCCATCGCGGCTGCGTCTGCACCCGTGTACAACACGCTGCTCAACAAGTATTACGTCGACGAAGGTTACGACTACGTCTTCACCGGGCGGCGCAAAATGGGTGACGTACGCCTGGGCGTGCTGGGCGCGGGCGAAGCGAGTTCGTGGTTCGATACTCACATCATTGACGGCGCGGTGAACGCTGCGGGGTCGATCACGCGCGGCACCGCAACTTTTTCCAGTTGGTGGGACAAGTGGATCATTGACGGCATCGGAGTGAACGGTCCCGCGATTCTAGCGCGCATGCTGAGTTATCCGGCGCGCCTCTTCGAGTGGGGCTTGGTGCAATGGTATGCACTGGTAATGACCGCGGGGTTGGTAGGTTTCGCGTTTTATTACGTGTATCACTGACGAACAGCTCTTAGCCGTTAGCTTTAGCTTTTAGCCGAAGCGATTGGCAAAGAGTTTAAAAGCTAAAGGCTAAGAGCTAAAGGCTAAGAGCTTTCATGGAAAACCACATCTTATCGATCATCCTTTTCACACCGCTAGTAGGCGCGATCCTTCTCCTGTTCGTCCCTAAGGAGAACAAGAATGCCATCCGCTGGATCGCGAACTTCTTCGCGCTGGCCGGCCTCCTCGTTTCGATTCCGCTCGTCCCGATGTTCTGGGAGCAGCGGTTTGAGCCTGGGTTCAAGTTCATCGAAGGCGCACCTGGCAACTGGATTCCCTCGATTGGCGCGGGTTACGTGCTCGGCATCGATGGCATTTCGTTTCTGCTGATCATGCTGACCACGTTGCTGGGATGGATTTCGATCCTCTCATCGTGGACGGCCATCGAGAATCGCGTAAAGGAATACTACATCTGGTTCCTCGTGTTGCAGACCGGCATGCTGGGCGTGTTCATGGCGCTCGATTTCTTTCTCTTCTTTGTTTTCTGGGAAGCCATGCTGGTGCCCATGTACCTACTCATCGGAATCTGGGGAGGTCCGCGGAAACTCTACGCCGCCATCAAGTTTTTTCTCTACACCCTGGCCGGCTCGGTGCTGATGCTGCTGGGCATTCTGTTCCTTTATTTCCACCATCAACATGTGACCGGCGTTTACACGTTTAGCCTGCAGGCGCTGTACGATACTGCGCCGCGAATCTATAGCGACTACGGGCCGCACATTGCGACACTACTGTTCCTGAGTTTCTTCTTCGCTTTCGCAATTAAAGTACCGATGTTCCCGTTTCACACTTGGCTGCCCGACGCGCACGTGGAAGCGCCGACGGCGGGATCCGTGATCCTGGCCGGGGTTCTGCTGAAAATGGGGACTTACGGCTTTATCCGCTTCTCTCTTCCCTTCTTCCCCAACGTGCTGTTGAATCCGGCAACGTTCATGGGCATGACGGTTCGCGGCTGGATGATTTTTCTTTCCATCATCGGCATCATCTATGGCGCGCTCGTGTCGCTTATGCAAAAAGACATGAAGAAACTGGTGGCCTACTCGTCGGTCAGCCACCTGGGTTTCTGCACGCTGGGGATTTTTGCGCTGACGCCGCTCGGGCTGAGCGGCTCGGTTCTGCAACAGATCAATCACGGAATTTCTACGGGCGCGTTGTTCTTGATTGTCGGCATCCTCTACGAACGGCGGCACACCCGCGAGATCGCCGAATACGGCGGCATCTCGAACGTCATGCCGGTTTACGCGACCATCACCATGATCATGTTCCTCTCTTCGATGGGCTTGCCGCTGCTCAACGGATTCGTTGGCGAGTTCACCATTTTGCAGGGGACGTTCATGGAGAACTGGAAGTGGGGCGCCTGGGCGGTGCCCGGAGTCGTACTGGCGGCCGCGTATCTGCTGTGGCTCTACCAGCGCGTGTTCTTCGGGACAGTCACCAATCCTAAGAACGAAAAATTGAACGATCTTACGCCGCGAGAGGTCGCGACTTTTGTGCCTCTGCTCATCATGGCGTTCTGGATCGGTTTGTATCCCAAACCGTTTTTCCAGATTCTCGAGCAGCCGGTGAATCACACCATCGCAATCGTGCGCCCGGACTATCCGCTGCCTGCGGTGAATGCGGCCGCGCAAGCTGCGACGACGGTCGCGGCGCCCACGAACGTGACCTACACGACAACTCCGGAGCCTTCAGCGGCATCGGCGCCAGCGAAAGTAAAGGGGAAGAAATAGTGGTCTGGACTGACTATCTTCTGGCGCTGCCGATCACACTGCTAACGCTGTTTGCGCTTGGCATCCTGCTGATCGACCTGATGCTGCCGCGTGAGATGAAGTGGGCCAACGCCGTGACCGCGATGATTGGAGTGCTCTTTTCTGCGGCCGGTGTCTACAAGATTCAGATGTGGATGGGCGCGTCGCCGGGATCGTTCGGCCTGATGCGCACGATGCTGGTAGACCGCTTCGCAATTTATTTCTGGTACTTGTTCCTAGCTGGAACCGCTGTCGCAATCCTGATGTCGGTGCGCTACCTGGAGACCGAGCACGAAAATCACGGCGAATATTATTCGCTGATGCTGCTGTCAGTCGCCGGCATGATGTGCATGGCGGCCGGCTTCGACATCGTACTCATTTTTATTGGTTTGGAATTGATGGCCATTTCCACTTACGTGCTGGTGGGATTCCTGCGGCGCGACCGTCGCTCGAATGAAGCGGCCTTAAAATATCTACTGCTTGGCGCGTTCTCGTCGGGCATTTTCGCGTATGGATTGTCTCTGCTCTACGGCCTGACAGGCAGCACGAATCTCGCGGTCATCCAACAGGAACTGGCGCGCCACATTCTTCACAGCGAATACAAGCCGGTCGCCGTGGTCGCGCTGCTGACGACCATCACCGGATTGCTCTTCAAGATCGCTGCCATTCCGTTTCATCAATGGGCGCCCGACGCTTACGAAGGGGCTCCCACGAGTATCACGGGTTTCATGTCGGTCGCCGTTAAGGCCGCGGGATGGGCGATGCTGCTGCGCATTCTCGTGATCGGACTCATGCCCATGCGGCCGATCTGGGTGCCTTTGCTCGTGTTCGTCTCGATCGCTACCATGACCGGTGCGAACTTCGCAGCGCTCACTCAGACTAATACCAAGCGCCTGCTTGCTTACTCGTCGATTGCGCATGTGGGCTACATGCTGCTCGGATTGATCGCCGGGACGGCTACGCAACTCAGCGCCGACGGCATCAAAGGCATCCTGATCTATCTGCTGGTTTACACCTTTATGAATCTGGGAGCTTTTGCGGTGATCACATCGCTGCGGCACCGCAACGTGGTCGGCGACGAGCTCGACGATCTCAACGGGCTCTATTCCCGCGCGCCGGTGGAAGCGGTGCTGATGCTGGTGTTCATGCTCTCACTGGCGGGCATTCCGCCGCTGGCTGGGTTCTACGGGAAATATTTCATTTTCCTCAGCCTGATCGAGTCTGGACATTACGTGCTGGCATCGCTGGGGGTTCTCTATTCCGTTTTCGGACTCTACTACTATTTGAAGATCGCCAACGCGATGTTTATGGGCCAAGTGGAGAAGGGCGAGGAAAAACTGCCCGTAAGCTTGACCATGCGCGCCGCTCTCGGCGTGACCGCTCTCGCAACACTCTACATCGGCATCCTGCCCAACCGCTTTATTGAACTCGTAAACTGGGCGCTGGGGATTGCGCAGAACCCGAGCATTGCGAAGCTGACGCACTAATTCGCGGTCCCGATACGATAGAATCGCTTCTGAACGAGGCCGATTCGTGCCATCTTCCACTCCTCCCGAGAAACCCGTGCCCGATCAGAAGAAAAGCCCCTGGGTACAAGTCGGGCGATACAGCCAACTGGCCATGATGCTTCCCGCTGGGACTGTCGCCGGATGGCTACTTGGCTCCGCGCTGGACCGCTGGCTGCACACCTCCTGGATCAGCGTTGTGGGCCTGCTCCTTGGAATCGCCGCCGGGATGATCGAGTTGATTCGCACCGTGCTGCGCGATACGGAGTGAAGATGTAGCGGCGGACCCATTCGTGCGCGCGTACTGCGACGCCAGCGGCCCCGGACGAATGCGTCCGGGGCTACGTGGAAGACATCCGGGCGATACACCTCTCTATGCCACTCGCGAGCTTTGCTTTACATGAACTACACATGAAGGATGATCAACGAGATTCTGGCATGGCAACGGCGCCGCCAACTTTGGCCGACACCGACGCTTTCTATGCTGGCGCGCTCGATCGCATCCGCAATTCGATGATCGGACTGGCTCTGATACTGTTCGCCGGGGCCTGGTGGAGGTTTGGGCGCTTTGCGGCGCTCGGCTTTCTGCTCGGCTGCATCATCGCTTATCTGAATTTTCATTGGCTGAAGAGCGGCGTTTCGGGTCTGACCGACCGCGTCACGCACACCGGCAAACCCCAGTCCGGAAAGGGGATTATTGCCCGCTTCCTGCTCCGCTATGCGTTGTTGGGGGGCGCTGCGTATGTTATATTAACCAGTTTTCCCGGAAGTCTTCGCGGCTTGTTTGCGGGCTTATTCCTGCCCGTGGGAGCGATTGCCTGCGAAGCAGTGTATGAACTTTACGCAGCAATGGCGCGTGGTATCTAGCCGGGACGTTCGCTTCGAAACAACGAACTAGGAGTTCGCAGTTCAAGGCTTATGGAACAACTCTGGTTTACAAAAATTCTGAACCACCTGTTCGCCGCTCCGGTCACGTCGTTTTTGCGGACGCTCCGCATCGAGCTCAAGCACCCCATGGCGCCCATCTCGGATTCTTTCGCGATGGAATTGCTGGTGTTCGCATTTCTGCTGGCGCTCTTTCTGCTGGTGCGCTCACGCCTGTCGGTCGAATCGCCGGGAGGGCTGCAGCACGGATTCGAAGCGATCGAAGGTTTCGTGCTGGACCAGAGCCGCGAAATTATCGGCCATCACAGCGAGCCCTATACGGCTTTTTTCGCCATCATCTTTATCTTCATCCTGATCTGTAATCTGATCGGTCTGATTCCCGGCTTCGAATCGCCCACCGGCGTGCCCATTGTGCCCCTGGGTTGCGCGATTTGCGCGTTCCTGTACTATCACACGCAAGGATTCAAGCATGCCGGGCCGAAGTATCTCCTGCATTTTTTCGGACCGCCGATGGAGGGTATGCCGCTGGTGGCGCGAATTCTGCTCGCCGCGCTGATGCTGCCGATCGAACTGGTCAGCCACTTCGCCCGCCTGCTTTCGCTGACGGTTCGTCTTTGGGCCAACATTTTTGCCGGCGATCTGATCACCCTGGTTTTCTTTTCCATGATCCCAATCGGCGTTCCCATCATCTTCAGCGGCCTACACATCGTGGTGGCGATTCTGCAGGCGTACGTGTTCATGCTGCTGTCGATCATTTATGTTTCGGGGGCTGTGGCTGACGAGCATTAGGAACAGTGGGCAGTGATTAGTGGTCAGTACCAGGAATTAAAGAGACTTTACCCGCCGCAAGCGTGAGGGCGTCTGCACGGTATGACGTCAACCACCCACTGGCGGCAACTTGATAGAGGAGAAACACCATGCGTAAGTTGAGTTACCTGTTCATGTTTTTATCTGCCCTGTGCTTCGCCATGCCTGCCTTCGCGCAGGGCGGCGCAGCCAGCGAAACTAACTGGATCGCCATTACAGCAGGATTCTCGATGGCGATCGCATCTGCGGTCTGCGGGCTGGCCCAGGGCAAAGCCGTCGCCTCCGCAACCGAGTCACTGGCCCGCAATCCCGCTGCCCGTCCCGGAATTCAGTTCGCGCTGATTCTGGGTCTGGTGCTGATTGAGTCGCTGGCGCTTTATACCCTGGCGATCATCTTTTTGAAGGTGAAGTAGCAGACCAGTGCGAGGGGCGAGACGCCCTAGCGACAGCCGGCGGGACGCCGGCGCTACAACAAAAGCCTCTGCCGACTAGCGGAGGCTTTTATTTTTGAGAGGTGAAAGCTGGTTTTCTAGATTTTTCGCTCGCCGCTCCACTCCTGGTCCTTGTTCTGGGGAGCATGGTTGAGGGCTTCCACCAGCAGGCGGCGGAGGCGGTAGCGGCTGTCGAGGTCGGTGCTTACAATCTCAAATCCCACTTCATTTACGCGCGCACGACGGAGCAGTACGTGCGCGCGAATCTTCGCCCGCATGCCCAGAGAGATTTCGAGATCGGCCTCGCTGCCGATGCGCAGATTGTCTTCCTTCGTGCCCATGCCACCGCCCAGGCTCAATTCGCGAATCTGAATTCTGGACTTGCCCCAGGAACTGCCTAGCATCCCGTAAACAGTCTTGGCCAGCACGAGACGCTCGTACCGCCGCTGCCGCACCCACGGACACGCCGGAGCCAGATCCAGGGGTGCAATGGCAATCTCCGCTGGCTCCAGACCACTGTCGGACATCACTTGCGAACTGTAGCGCGGATCGGTCTTGGCGAGGGCCTGCGCTGCGGCAATACGGAGTTCGCGGTGATGGACAAATCCGAATGTCTTTTTGGCTTCCAGGATTTCCCTCAGTGTCGCTATCGCTTCGCCATCTTTCAACCGGCCCAGGGACTCGATCGCCTTGAGCTGCACGTAAGGGGAGCGCGAGGCGGCTTCACCCGGCCGGGCCATGGCAAGCAGCGGCGGAGTCGCGGTCAGGTCGCCGCTCATGCCAATTTCGTCCACCGCTTCGGCTAACACAAGCGCATCTAAAATCTCGGTCAGCTCAAGCAGAGTGCGTCCGCGGTCCGCAGCGGCTCCGTACGCAATCTGCCGCACCACAATGTCGTGATAGAAGCGGTTCCATTCAGGCAATCGCGCGGGCAGGAGTTCCAGCAGTGTCCCAACGTCAAGGCGGCTAACCAATCCCACCGCGCCAGAGGCCTGGCGGGGCTGCCCAGTGCGCAGAATCTCGCGCAGCTGCAGCAACACCGGAGAGCCAAGCTGCTTCACCAGTTCGATCATGCGGTCGCATTCGTCGCGGCGCATACAGCGGAAGAAGCGGTCTGCGAGGTGCTCCGCGCCGGAGTGGCTGGTCCGGCGTAATACCGACAACATATCGGCGGGAATGGGCTCCATGTGAAGCGCTTCTTCGATAAACTCAGGCAAGCGATTTTCCACGCCCACGCGCGGCCGCAAATCGCTCATCAGCACCGGGCGCTCCATGCTGATCAATTCCATGCCGGCGCAGACTTCATTCACCGCAGCGAAGTTTTTTGCGGAACTCGCTTCCTGACTCAAGCGCACGAACGCCGCGCTGAACAGGCTTTGCAGCTCTGCGTCTTTTTCGTGAACCAAATGCTCGCTTAACTGGCGGACAGCCTGGCCCATGGGCTCTCCGCCCACGCGCGCGTAAAGGTCGGCCAGTTGGCTCAGCCCGATTGCGGTCCGCCGGCGCGGCTCGATGTCCTTGGCGCCGAGGCAACTTGAATAGTTATTCAGGATCTCGGTCGCGCTCTGCTTATCGTCCCGATCGAGTAGAACCTCCACAAACTGCCGCAGGTTCCTCGGAGGCACGCAAGGCGCTTCGTGGGAAAGCAAAACGCTTTTTTTGCCTGACTCGGGCACTTCCGCCCAGAACATACGGTCGAGAATGTCGGCGTGTGACTCCACCAGAATGCCGGCCTTGCTCATTTTTTCTTCTTGCAGCTTCAGAATCTGGCGCAACGAGTCCATCTGGCGGCTCATGTGCTCCATCATCTGGTGCACGGCGTTCACCTTGACCTCGCCCTTCTGGTAACGCTCCAAGGCGAAACGGATGGCCATATGCTCGGCGGCCTTCATGAGCAGCGGCGTGTCTTCCTCCTCCGCGGTCGCCGCCTTTGCCGCCAGGCTTCCTAGCAACTGCTGCAGGTTTAACCGGGTATTGGGGTCGGTCTCGGTCAACTCCTTCTGCAGATCTTCTTCTTTAACGTTGGGATCCTGCTGCACTTGGCCGAAGCGCGTCAGTAGCCGGATCGCCTGAATCACTTCCTGCTCTTGCAATGGGACCATGCCCCCGGTCCATGCTGGCGCCGCCCCGGCTGCAGAGCCGTCCGGAGCGCCGTCAGGGACCCATCGTCCCTTTCCCCTTGGGGCAGGAAGATTGGGCACGCTGCCCAACGGAACCATCGGAGTCCCATCGGCCGAAACTTGGCCGCCCCCGCCGCCGGCGTTCGCACCTTCGGCTGCCGCGATGAGCTGCAATAATTTTTGGGGATCATTCAGCCACTGCTTGAACTCGGGTCCCAGCGTTTGGGCCGCGATTTGCGCGGCGATGCTTACGTCCCCGGTCAGCGGATCGGCCGCGACGAACTTCACTTCGTTGATGCGGATGCCGCTGCCAGGTTTGTTCGCGCCCAGAGCTTCTTTGATCTGCTTCGATACGTCCTGCCCTTTTGACCCCGCAACCGTGAAGGCGCGCACCATCCGAACAAAGTCTTCCTCAGTGACGTCTTTGGAAAAGTGAAGGCTCGCCAGTCCCGCCGTAGTCAATAGAGTTGCAAAGCTGCGCTCTGCATTGCCCGTCTCCAGCGGGATTCCATCGAGCAGCAACTTGTTGTCGGAAACTCCCAGGAGAAAACCCTGATCCCCAGTAGTCGGCAGCCCCTGCTTCAACTCGTTCCAGGTAATTTCGAACTGCGCCTCCGTGCGTTTGTGCTGGTAACCATACATCCGTGCATACTTGATAAGGATGTTGAGGCTATGCACAAATGCACGCGCCGACGCCGCGCGCGTACCTTGCGATGTGTTTGTGTCGGAGATAACAGGCTCCTCGAAACGCAGCTTTGAACCTCAAGGTTAAAGCGAAATAGTAAGCCCCGAAACGTTACGGAGGTAATAAGCACGGCCAAACAAATACGCGCGGGGACATGCCCCAAATGGCATCGACAGGATTGAAGAGTGAACAAGCGCAAGGAGTCGAAGGCTCACAAAGTCGAAGGCACAGTCAAAAGCGGCGACAAGAGTAGCAGCCCCGCATAGCCGCCCCACAAACTTTCCCTGCAACTACAATGGCAGCGAATGCGTCTTAACTTGCGGAGAATCGAACGCCTTTCTCTGTCCACTTCGTCGGCGCGAACCGTTTCTCGACATCCTTACCCTGTGAGGCACAATCTCCATGAATCGTCGACCAAAGCTTCCCACCGCAACTATGCCCTTTATCTCCGGCGCCATCCTGACTGCAGCACTGTTCTTTACCACAGTGCCACGGGTTCACGCGGACGACATAGACCGCTGCCAGCGTCGAGTTGAACACGCTGAGCATGAACTGCATGAGGCCATTGAGCGACACGGGCGTCACAGCCGGCAAGCGGAGCACGAGCGCCGGGAACTGCACGAAGCGCGCGAGCGTTGCTGGCGTGAGCAACATCGGTGGTGGGATGAGCACGAGCACCGGTGGCGCACTGAACGCGACTGGGATGAGCGCGACCACGATCGTTACTAACCAAACTCTAACGGGCGGACCGAAGATGTCCGCCCCTTTATTTTTTCAACACGGCGCCAAACATGGCGCTACACGCCGTCGGTATAGGTTCACCTCTGAGAAACTGCTCTCGAAATGGATCAATCCCATTTTCGCGTCTACCTAACCCCTATCTACAGCCAGGAATTCGAAGCTCGATACACTCGCGCCCGGACGCGCACGAACGTGGAAGCGCCATCTTCAGTAAAATACTGGCGGAGGATTGCCGGCTAAACGCGTGAAACCTGCCTCCAAAACCACGGGCTTGCGCTACTGGATGGGGCGCGTATTGCAAGAGTGCGACCACGTTGCCACCGACTTCAGCGCGGACCCGGTGCACGACTTGCGGGTGGCGCTGCGGCGTTGCCGATCTATGGCTGACGGTATGATGGCCATGGATCCTGACAAAGACTGGAAGGCGATGAAGAAGTCCGGCAAGCGCCTGTTCCAGCGCCTGGGCACGTTGCGCGACGTACAGATCATGATGGAATGGATTGAAAAGCTCGCGGTCCATGTGGCGCGGGCCCCCTCGCTCGCGTTGCTGCCAACGGAAGAAGAACCGGATGTCGCAACGGGTAGCACTTCCTCCACTGAAAGATCTCCGCATGATCCCACAGCCCATGCTTTGCTCGACATTCTCAAAGCGCGGGAATCCGAACAGAAGCACCAGGCTCGCGCCGCGCTTGACGAATTCGACCGCAAGCAATGGCGTCAGTGGTGCCAGTCACTCCCCCTCCGCGCCGCCCACATTCGCCCTGGCAGCACGGTGTTCAAGCATCTGGCGCTGGAACGTTGGACGGCGGCGCGCGAACTGCACACCCGTGCTATGCGCAATCGGTCGCAGATTGCATTTCATACGTTGCGGATTGGGATCAAACGCTTTCGCTACATTGTCGAGAATTTCCTCCCAGAGGAGCACAAGGCGTGGAGCAACGATCTGAAGCATATGCAGGATCTGCTGGGTGAAGTGCACGATCTCGACGTGCTGTGGGCATCAGCACTATCGTGCCACGTTTTCCCTGACGAAGCGGCGCGTCGCCTCTGGCATGCGCGTATCATGGAAGAGCGTACGAAGCGGATTGAAGAATATCGGCAACGAATGGTTGGTCCGGATTCCCTTTGGAATGTTTGGCGCGCCGGATTGCCACAGGGCAAACGGATTCAGGAAACCGCAACGCGCCGAATGAAGTTGTGGGCAAAAGTACTCGATCCCGACTTCGCGCACTCCGAGCGGGTTGCGCGGCTGGCGCTTGAACTCTACGATGGACTCACTGCCGCTGGATTGCTTGGCTCCTTAAATGGCAACCCTAGCAATAACGCGGCTGCGGATGCGCGCGCGTGCCTGTACATTGCTGCTTTGCTGCACGACGTGGGCAAGGCGGAAGGGAATAGAGGACATCACAAGGAGTCGCTCGAACTGATCAAGGCCCACGGTACGCCACTGGGCTGGAAGGCTGAGAATATGGAGCGCGCCGCTGTGGTAGCGCGCTTTCACTGCGGGGCGTTGCCCACGCGAAGTCACCGAGCGCTGCGCGACCTGTTGCCGGACGAGCAGAAGATTACGATTCAGCTGGCAGCAATTCTGCGATTGGCCAATGCTTTCGATGCCGCGCACGACGGGCATGTCCGCCGATTGCGGATCGAGAACGCGGCTGCCCAATCCCAAGGCCGCAAACGGCGAACCAATGGATTCCTGCGCAAGCCCGCGAAGTTGGCGCCGCGTGAGGCGTTGATGATTGCCGCAGACGGCTTCGTGCCTGATAGCTCCACGGCACAGGCCGTCGCCGGGGAAAGATATCTACTCGAAACTGTACTACGACGTCCCATCGTGGTCAGGGCGGTGAAGAGTTCTAGACGGCAGCGAATTGCGCTTGAACCTCGGAGAATTGCGTCTTGATGCCTGAGTTTCAAATCATTCCGACCGAGTAAAAGCGGGGAAACGATCCAGTCACTTTTCCTTCCAACCATACAACGTAGACTGTTTCCATGACTCACGGGCAATTAGTGGAACGGGCGGTGCGATGGCTGCGCTCGTATCGCTGCGGAGTGGTGCTGTCGGAGCAGGCCTGCGTTAGCGGTGAAATGCCCGATGCCATTGGCTGGAAGCGCGCCAACCATTCGGTGCTGGTGGAGTGCAAAGTGACGCGCGCGGATTTCCTGGCAGACTGCGGCAAACCGTTTCGGCAGAAGCCAGAACAAGGAGTGGGCTGCGAGCGCTTTTATTTCACGCCTCCTGCTTTAGTAAAGAGGGAAGAATTGCCGTCTGGGTGGGGACTGCTGGAATTGCGACAAGGAAGAATCGAACTAGTTCAGAACTCGGCAAAGAATCTGAGGAGCGCAGCGGGCTTACGGTACGAGATGAATCTGCTGCTCGCCAGCCTAAGGCGTGTGGAAGTCCGCATCGAACCGCAAAGCATCACCGACTTCCTGAAGTGGAAGAATCGCATGGCAGAGTACAATCGCGGCGCCCTGCCGGAAGGTTTGACGGCTGCCGAGGAAGAGTTGAATGTTTTCCTCGAGCCGGAAGTGCCGTGTTGAGCCTTAGGGCCGGTCCTCTTACATATCTCTGCGCCCTTCCATGGCCTTGAGCATGGTGATTTCGTCGGTGTATTCGATATCGCTTCCAACCGGAATGCCCATGGCGATGCGTGTAACTTTCACTCCTGCACGCTTGAGTTGTTGAGAGAGATAAGTCGCTGTGGCTTCTCCTTCGACGGTGGGATTGGTGGCCACGATGACTTCGTCCACGTTTCCCTCATCGACCCGGGTGATGAGATTCGAGATGCGCAGTTGTTCAGGGCCAATTCCGTGCAAGGGAGAGATTGCGCCGTGCAGGACGTGGAAGACACCGTTGAAGTGCTTGGTCTTTTCGATGGTGGCGATATTGGTGGGTTCCTCGACAACGCACACCAGGCGCTGATTGCGCGTTGGGCTCGAGCAGTAGACGCAAGGATCAACGTCGGTAATGTTGTTGCACACCGAGCAGAGGCGCAAGTTAGCCTTGACGTCGCGCACGGCTGCAGCCAGAGCCTCCGCGTCTTCGTCGCTGGATCGAAGGATGTAGAAAGCCAGGCGCTGCGCGCTTTTCGCGCCGACGCCCGGGAGTTTCTTCAGCTCATCGATCAGGCGGGACATGGGTTCGGCGAATTTGGACATTCTCAATTCACTTTCGATCGGCTCATGATCCGGTAATCTCTTACAGTTGACGCTGCAGACGGATTGCAGAGGTCCTTCGCTTCGCTCAGGATGACAACGCGACTAGAGTCCAGGGATCCCCAGGCCGCCCAGCATCCCGCCGACTGTGGATTGCATTTGAGCGTCGACTTTGCGGGCGGCTTCGTTCACGGCCGCGAGGACCAAGTCTTGCAGCATCTCGACGTCGGCTGATTTTACGGCCTCAGGATCGATGCGCAGGCTGAGCAACTGCTTGCGGCCGTCCATTTTTGCGGTGACGGTGCCCCCGCCGGACGTGGCTTCGACCACGGTTTCCTGCATTCTTTTTTGCAGGGCTTCGTACTGCGACTTGGCTTTCGACATCAAGTCTTGCAGATTAAATCCACCCATGGACGGCTGCCTTTCGTTGCTCGGGGCTTAGGTATTCGGTGTTGGGTATTGGGCACTCCGAACAACCGAATACGCACTAGCGTTTGTCTCTGTAATCAATCACGGTGCGAACTTGGGCTCCGAACTTTTCTTGCATGCGACGGACGACTGGATCTTGCTCGGCGCGTCCGCGGCCGCTTGGGCCAGGAGCGTGTGTGCCGCCACCATTCCGTTTATTTTCCTGTGAGGTCACGGTCGCGCCGGGAACAACTCTTAGCTTCACCGCACGGCCGAGAACGCCGCTGGCGGAGGCGATGGCCAGCCGTTTTGCCTCGGAACTGAGCGACATGTCGACTACAGTTTGCGATTCTTCAATCTTGATGACCAGTTCGTTGCCCTGAATGCTCCATTCTCCGGCAGAGAGCATGGAGACAAGAATGCGTTGGTTGCCGTCGGCGAGGGCTTGCAGAACTGCGTTCTGCAAATGTTCCATTGGCGCCTGCGCTACCGCGGTCGTTACTGGCACCGGTGAAGCTTCGAATTCGGGTTCAGGAGCCGGAGATTTGGCGGTACCGGCAGAGACGTAGCCAGCTATGTCTCTACGATCCTCATCATCAAGTAAAGAAGAGGGCGCGGCGGAGCCCATGATCACTGGTTCGGGCGTGCTGGCTGTGGCTACGATGCGGGGGCCATTTGCAGGCGCGGGATCGGAGGAGGCTTCCTGTCTTGGCGTGCCTTTGCGGGCGGAATCGGCGGCGAATGGGGAAACGAAGTTTGGACGCGCAGGCTCGGAGCGGCGTGTTTCGGAATTCGGCACGGCGCCAACAATCGCCGGCCTCGCGGGCGGCTTCTGCACAGTTGCAATGGGCGCGGCGGCTGCGTCGCTAAGCAATTGCTCGATGGGGATAAGCTTTTGTGCATGGGCCATTTTGAGTAGGCCAAGCTCGAGATGGAAACGTTGTTCCTGCTTGTATCCCAGCTCGCTGTGGGTGCGGAGCATGATCTGCAGGTGGCGCGTGAGATCTTCTTCGCCGAACCATTCTGCGACGCGAGCGACCCGCTCGCGCTCTTCGCTCGAAATTTGCAGTAAGGAAGAATCTTTCCCTGCGATTTTCGCGACCGTCGCGTTGCGCAGAAAACGAACCATCTGGCGGGCAAAGTGTGTGGGGCTGTGGCCTTCACCAATAAGGTGATCGACCTGGCGGAGAGTTTCTTCACTCTTGCCCTCGGAAACGGCTTGCATCACTTGTTCGAGGATATGAGCCGGAGCGGCACCGACGAGGTTGCGCACGGAATCGGAGGTGACTCTTCCGCTGGCCGATGCGATGGCCTGCTCGAGAATGGAAAGCGCGTCGCGCATGGAGCCGTCACCGGCTTCGGCAAGCAAGGCGAGGGCATCATCGTCGGCTTCGATCTTTTCGCGCGTAACTAGGTCGCGCAGCTGGGCGACGATGGCGTCGAACTTGACGGCGCGAAAGCTGAAGTGCTGGCAGCGCGAGCGGATGGTTTGGGGAATATCCTCGGGCTGCGTGGTGGCGAGCATGAAGACGATGTGGTCGGGCGGTTCCTCCAGAGTCTTGAGGAGGGCGTTGAAAGCGGCGTCGGTGATCTGGTGGGCTTCGTCGAGAATGTAGATCTTGAAACGGTCGCGAGCAGGGCGATAACGGGCGGCCTCGCGAAGTTCGCGGATCTCATCGATCCCGCGGTTGGTGGCGGCGTCGATTTCAATGACATCGACCGAATTTCCAGCCCGAATTTCGGTGCACGACTCGCAGACGCCGCAGGGTTCGGGGACAGGCCGATCTTTGGAGCGACAGTTCAGGGCCATGGCCAGAATGCGGGCGACCGTGGTCTTGCCAATTCCGCGGTGCCCACTGAAGATGTAACCGTGGGCAGAACGTCCCAGTTCGATGGCGTTTTGCAGGGTACGGGTGACGTGCTCCTGTCCGATGACCTCGGAGAATCTCTGAGGACGGTATTTGCGGGCCAGGACAGTGTAACTCATGGGCGGAAGAGTCGATTATACGTGATCTGCGGCGGTGCTAGCGGCTGGCGGAGCAAAAGCTTTTGACCGCGGAGGTCGCGAAGTACGCAGAGGGAGGCATATTGGATTCCTGTCACCCAACCATAGTCAGGGCTTGCGAAGGGCGCTGGCTCGCGATAGGCTAGTGCCTCAGATTTGGCGGATTTGGCTGGGCGAGCAAGTCAATCGCGGGCCCAAAGGAGAACGTATGCAATTGAAATTACAGAAGCGAACGGTAGATGGGATTGTGGCCATCGAGTGCAATGGGCGAATTGTGTTTGGAGAAGAATCTTCCCTGCTGCGGGATGAGGTGAAGAAAGCGATTGCGGATGGCGTCAAGCGCATTGTCCTGAACCTTGGCGAAGTAAACTACATCGATTCCGGTGGGCTTGGGACGCTGGTGGCGCTGCATACCACGGCGCATAATGCCGGCGGGACGATCAAACTGGCAAACTTGACGAAGCGGGTAGGCGACCTGCTGCAAGTGACTAAGTTGCTGACCGTATTTGACGTGCATGAGTCGGAGTATGGGGCACTGGAATCGTTTCGGACCGCGGCGTAAACCTTCTCCTTAAGTTTCCAGAAAGTCCAAATCCCCGCTTTTGCCGGATGCGGAAAAGACGGGGCACCGGGTTTGTCGTGGAGCGGATAGACTTGAGGCCTGCAAGGCGCAGTTCTCGCGCTAGGAAAAATAGCCCGAACAAGACTGGCGAGATGCGCTTGCGGATCGAGCGGACGATTCGCGCGATACCGAGGGGTAAAGTGTCGACCTACGGCGGAGTGGCGCGGGCAGCTGGATTTCCGGGGGCGGCGCGACAGGTGGCGGCGGCTTTGCGCCGCGGATTCGGATTGCCTTGGCAACGCGTATTGGGCGCTGGCGGCGCAATTAAGTTGCAAGGGGACTCAGCAGTCGAACAGAGGCTGCGACTCGAGGCCGAGGGCGTGCGATTTCGTGGGCGGAAGGTGGATATGAGGGCATGCGAGTTTAAGTTTGGGCGGGCGAGGCGAGCGAGACTCTGACGACAAGTGCCGGGCGTTGCCGGGCGGACAGCCGGGGCGGCTGTCCCACATGAGCATTTCCAACCTTAAGATCTTTTCCGCTATCGCTAAGAGATCATTTTTTGAATTGCGGATCGATTTCGACCTGGTATCCCGTGACCATTTTGTTGGTCTCGTTGGCCATTCCCACTACCGACATTAATTCTTTGAACATGGCGTCGGTCATGCCTTTTTTCTGGGCGGAGACGGTGTGCGATGCGATGCAGTAGTTGCACTGGTTGGTGACGCTGACAGCGACGTAGATCATTTCTTTGGTCAACGGATCGAGCGCGCCGGGAGCCATGATCTGCTTGATGTCTTCCCATGTGCGCTTGAGCGTGGCTGGATCGTGGGCGATGGCCTTCCAGAAATTGTTGATCCAATCGGTTTTGCGGGTGGTCATGATGTCGTCGTAGACGGCGCGGACTTCAGGACTCGCATCTTTATACTCGATCAGGCCTAGTGTCGACATGTTGGCTCCGTCGTAATGGAATCTATCAAATCAAAAGATTACGCAGCGAGCGCGGAGAAAAGCGCCGCAAGAGGACGTCTACGGCTTGCCGGGAAGTTCTCCTGCTAACAGCTTATTCAGGTCCGCTGCGGGGACGCGCACTCCTACGTAGAAATGGCCGAACAAGGCATAGACGGCGCTGACTTCGTCGAAACGCATTTCATAGATCAGCTTTTTGAAGACTAGTGGATCGTCGGCGAACAGGTCGACGCCCCACTCCCAGTCGTCAAAGCCGATGGAGCCGCTGATGATCTGTTTGACATCCCCGGCATAGCGTCGGCCAATGAGTCCGTGATCGTTCATCTGGCGGGCGCGTTCTTCGATGGGCAGTTTGTACCAGTTCTTGTCTTCGCCGCGGCGGCGATCCATGGGATAGAAGCAGGCGTAACGATGCGGCGGAATTTCGGGATAGAGACGTGGCCGCATGGCTTCTTTGTGGCGCTCAAGCTTGCAGGCAATCTCCGCTTTCCACTGGTCGGAATGGGGCTCGATGCCCTGGTCGGTGAGTTCCTTGTAGATCTTTAGCGTGGACTCGTAGAGGCCGAGCTCGATGATGGAAAGATAGGACGAGGTGGGCTCGAGATAATCGCTGAGTCGCAGATTGGCGAGTTGGAGTTCGGCCTGGTTGAGATCGGCGAAAGATTCGCGGAAGTGAATCAGCATCAAGTCGCCCTTGTGGCCGATAAGTGAGAAAAGAGCGGACTGTCCGGGAGAATGTTTCTCCATGGCGGAGAGCGCGTCGGACGCTTCCTTGGCGATGGCCGATTTTTCGACGGCGGGCAGGGCTCGCCAGGCCGGCCAACGGAGCCGCATCATCTGGTGGAGAACGCTGTAACCTTCGGTGGTCAGCGGGACTGCGGGGACTTCCGCAGCGACTTGCGGACGAGCATGGTGAGTAGTGGTCATTCGGGCCTCTTTCCGGACCGTGCTTCCAAGAATGCAAAAGGATATTGTACGCGGTGCGGAGCGCGCCGGAACTTCAGGGCGTGACTTGCCACGTAACAGCCGTGAAAAAAAACAGCGCGCCCCCGAACGGGGCGCGCTCAGTGCGACAGAGGAAACTCAGAAGCTGAAGCGTGCCCCCACCGTGACAACGCGGGCCGCAAGGGCAGCCGTATCCTGGCCGAAGTTAGCGTTAGCAATGTTGTTGGAGATGCTGGTCGGGTTGAAATTCAAGTTATTAAATACGTTGTAAGCATCGAGCCGGAGCTCCAGCCTGGAGCTTTCGCCAAGGATTCGGTTGTTAGGAAAACCAAATCCTTTGATGATCGTGATGTCAACGTCCCGGTATCCGGGGCCGTTGAGCGAGTTGCGTTCCACGCCCGGGGGTTGCGGAAGTGCGTTACCGAAGTTGCTGCCGGTATAGGCGGTATAGGTTGGGGTCGCAAAATATGCCTTGCCCCCATTGGCATAGTTAGAGCCAGTTTTGAATTGATCATTGCTCGTGCTGGTGCCCGCACCGCCGAGGTATGCCGAAGGCAGCAGTGTCGAATAACCGCAAGCTCCGCAGTACAAGCTGCCGCCGTTGACGCTGACTAGCGGGGTCCAGGGGAATCCAGAGTGGATATTGAGGATTCCACTGATTGACCATCCACCGACAATCTTATCTATCCACGCCTTGTTGCCGTGAAAGAAAATCGGCTGCCACATGCCGTACAGCTTGAAGGCCTTGCCGACGTTGTAGTCGGAGCGCCCGTAACTAAGGTTGGGATCGTAGGGGTAAATCTGCTCTGAGTAGGGCGCGGAACTGTTGTCCAGGCTCTTGGCCCAAGTGAATTGAACATCGGCCATAAACTGCCGACCGAAATCATGCTTCAACTCGGCGAGCATTGCGTTGTAGTTGCCGCTGCCTAAAACACCCCAGTAGTCGCCGCCGCCGATCTGCGGATTCAGGTCGTAGCCAAGGGCCGCAGGAGTCGCGTTCGGATTTTCGTGGAAAAAGATGTTGCGCGATAACGTTCCCTGATACCCCAACGAAGCTACAAATTTGTTACCCAGATCATATTGCGTGTCGAGCGAAAAATGATGAACACGCATGGTAGGAAGAGTGTTGGGAAAGATGCTGACGTTCACCGAGCTTCCACTCGTAGGCAGTCCATTGGGGCCGAATGCATTGGGAGAAGCCGCATTCGGATTGGCTGGATAGCCGTTGATCGAGTGCAGATTGACGGAAGTCGCATACACGATACCGGGATTGGGCGAGGTTGGGGAGCCCATTTGCAATGTGGGATGGACAATGAGGCCAGGATTGTTGCTGATGTTCGCCGAAATCGCGAGTTCCTCCTGATTGTAGTTCAGGCCGTAACCGCCGCGAATGACCAACTTGTCTTTGAAGGCAGTCGGACTCCAGGCAAATCCAAGTTGCGGTCCGATGTTATCTTTCTGCGCGGTCCAAGACTGTCCCCTGTGAACGACCAGCCCGGTCAGGTAAGCAGAGCCGGGACCGGGAGTCGCCACGAACATGTTGTTCTCCTTCGAGGAGAGTGGACCGAAGTACGACCAGCGCAGGCCGAGATTGAGGGTGAGGTTCGGCCGGACTTTGAAATCGTCTTGAACGAAGAAGCCCCAGATGTCTGTCCGTTGATCTTGCCGATTGGTGGTCGGAAAGCCGGTCCTGGGATCGAAGTTCGTGTTTTCGGAATGAGGCGCGTCGTTGAGAAAGTCCCAAATGTTGAAGAAGGCATAATTGGGTACGCCGCAACCGGTGCACTCTTGTAGGTAAAGGAGACGCGTGACCTCGCCGCCAAACTTGATGGTGTGGTTCCTGAAAATCTTGGTGGCCACATCCTTGTAAGTGTACGTCCATTGATTCAAGATGCTGCCGACGTTCGGTCCGAACTGGCTGATGTTCGTGCCATTGACCAGACTGCCGGTTTGACCAATGGTATCGGTCGGAAGTCCAACCGGCGACTGAGGATTGGAAGTGATCTCGTTCCAACGCCACCCAGCAGCATTTACGCGAGCTTCGTTGAGGAAGCTTGGCGAGAAAGTATGGTTCCAGAGCGCAGAATAGGCGTTGTTAATTTGCGAGTGATGGAAGAGATTGTATTGGCGGGCAGGACCGTTCAGGAAAGTGGTTGTCTGCGGAACCCAGTAAATGGCAAAGGCGATCCGATTAGTTGCGTTGAGATTGGCATCGGCGCGGCCATTGTACTGGGCTTTCGAGAAGGTGGTGTTGCTGGTGGTGACGTAGTTGGCGATGTCGGCGATGCCATCCAGGCCGCCGCCAACCCCCGGATTCGAGGTGCTAGTCCAAGTCAGATCCTGCGTGCCCAAAGCGGTTTTCAAGGGCGAGCCGATGTCCAAACCCTGGCCGGGAATGGTTCTGCAGTCTACGTTTTCCGTGAGTCCGGCATCCGCGCACGTGGAAGGATTGATCTTTGTGCTGTTCACACCAGCCCCGGGGAAGGTGAGATAGGTCGCGGCAATGCTTCCTGCAGGGGCGGACTTGTCAAACGCTGCGGTCTCATACCACCCGTTTGCAGTATTGGTCTGTGACTTCGGGCTACGGACCGTCTCATAGGCGAAGAAAAAGAACACTTTATTCTTCCAGATCGGGCCGCCGATGCTGCCGCCAAACTGATCAAAGAAGTTTGGGTCTCTCAAATCAGTATTGTGCAAGCCATTGAAGCGCTGGTAGGCGTTGAATCCGGGACGGTGCATCGTGAAGAAAGCGCTGCCGTGAAAGTTATTGCTCCCGCTTTTGGAAGTGAGCTGAACCTGCGCGCCACTGAAGCGGCCGTTCTCGGCATCGTAACCATTGGAGAGAACTTTGACGTTATCGACCGAATCTTCTGACGGAGTGATGATGGTAGTTCCGCCCCAGACGGCGCTGGTGGTGCTGATCCCGTCAATCGAATAGCTGTTGTCCTCATATTGTTGGCCGGCGGCGAGAGCCTGCGGACCGTTTTCGGTGGCAAATATGCCGGCGTTTCCGCCGGTGCCGCCGGGACCCTGTGTTCCGGGCAATTGTTGGGCGCCACCACCGCTTCCTTGGGAACCATCGCCGAAGACGCCGGGCGCCAACTGCACGAGTTGATATACGTCGCGTCCGAACGAAGGCATGTGCTGAATTTGATTGTCAGTGACGACGCCGTTAATAGATGCGGTCTCGGATTGCAGCAGGGGCTCCGTCTCCGCATTCACGGTCACAGTCTGCGAGGCGGTTCCAACCTCGAGCTGGACGTTGACGGCGTTCGCCTGTTCGGGAATCAGGTGAAGATTGTCGATCACCTTCGTCTGGAAGCCGTCTTTTGATACTTCCAACCGAAAGGGCGCCGCGGGGAGCGCATTGAAATTGTAAATGCCAGCATCGTTGCTGACCCTGACTTGCTGTTCACCGGTGGCAGGATTGGTCAGCGTAAGATTCGCGCCGGGAATCACTGCGCCCGAAGTATCGGTCACCGCGCCTTGAATGGATGTTCGATATTGGGCGTGTGCCGCGGCGGCAGAAAGGAGAAAGCAGGCGAATAGCGAAAAGGTGCGGAGAGCAGAAGAAGTGGAACGGCGCATTGCGGCCTCCGAAACTTAGAACATCAATTCGGTGGAACAACTTTACTAAAACGCTAGAAAAGCGATTTAGTAGCAAACTGCGGCTTGTATAGCACAGGCGATTTTCGACAGTCAAGCGCGCTATGCTGGAGGACTAGGATGCAGTTTCGGGTACACGCGGCAATAAATTTTTAAAAAGCGATGCCTTAACGATTTTGTTAAGGTGACCAGACTTTTTGAGCGAGCGAATCGCTAGATGACTTATTGGGAACGTTATGTTTGACAAAACTTTGGTCTCCAAGGCTGTTTTTGACGGAATGGTTATTTAGAAATGGATCCCGCGGGGGCGCGGCCAGTGGTCTCACGAATGATCAGTTTAGGTTCAACCGTGGTTTCGCCGCCCTGGGAATCGGATGGGGAACGCCGGATGCGGCGCAGCAGAGTTTCAGCGGCGATCCTTCCCATTTCGCGCAGCGGCTGGCGCACTGTCGTCAGCGCCGGATTCTGATAGGCGGCGCTCTGGATGTCGTCGAAACCCACCACGGAAACATCCTCAGGAACTCGCAACTTTGCTTCGCGAAGGGCGCGGATGGCACCCATCGCCGAAATATCGTTAAAGGCAAACAACGCTGTGAATGGTCTGTGGGCCGCCAGCAGCTCGCGGGCGGCCTCATAACCGAGCTCGGGCGAGGGAGAATCTCCCTGTAGTTGGGAAACGAGTGCGGGACAAATCGGGAGATTCAAGTGCCTGGCCGCCTTCTCGATCGTGGCCCAACGGATTTCGGTATCGGAGCTGAATTCCTGTCCCTTGATAAATGCGATTTCACGATGTCCGAGTTGAAAAAGATGCTTGAGCGCGACTTCGGCAGCGCGAACGTGGTCCAGAACGATATTGGTAACGCCTTTCACCTGGTTGTGCCCTGACACCGTGACCACGGGCACGGGCGGAGAAAGAGTCCAGGGAGTATCCACGGCTATGAGCCCGTCGACCGAACGCTCCAGAAATAGTCGGGGATATTCATCAATCAGGTCGGCGCGGTGACGATGACTGGCAACAAAGTAGAAGTAACCTTCCTGGAGAAGATAGTCTTCTACGCCACTCATGACTGACGCGGAGTAGCCGTCGCTGACTTCGGGGACGATAACGCCGATGGTGAAGCTGCGCTGGGCGCGCAAGGAACGGGCGAAGAAATTGGGCCGGTATTTATATTTGCGAGCGGCGTCTAGAATGCGGTCTTTGGTTTCCTGCGGAATGGAATCGGCAACGGGCGAGCGATTGATGACGAGCGATACCGTAGCGGGAGAAAGCGCGAGGCGCTCTGCCAGTTGTTTCAGGCTGACCGGTTTAGGCCCCATGCGCACGGTCCGGACAGCTCCCTTGGCCCGTTTCTTGGTGGTCACGCTGCGCAGTCTCGCACAAACCAATCGAGGGAGCAAGCGGATGTTTGCCGTACTCCGGCGCGATACTGATTGACTTTGGTAAGAAAAACGTTTTTGATACAGAGCGACAATGCCCTACTAACCCGATTTAGTAAAGAGTGGGAGCCGTGCCCTGCGGAGATTCGACCCATGCCATTCTCAACACGCGATATTGCTCATGGTTGGTTCGCCGGAAGAAATCGATCAGACCTTGTGAAAACGATTTGCAGCGCAGTTCTGTACGCCGGAGTATGCGTGGTCACGAATCTAACTCTGCCGGCGCAAGAGCCGTCGAGCCAGCCGGGTGGCATTGCGGATAAGAGTCTCGACACACGGGTGGAATCGATTCTGCAACGTATGACGCTAGAGGAAAAAGTTGGACAGTTGGTCCAGTATTCCGCAGGGCAGCCGACTGGGCCAGGGACGGGCCGTAGCGACTACGAGGACATGATTGCGCGGGGACAGGTTGGCTCGCTGTTCAACGTGAACGATCCGCATGAGATCAATCGATATCAGAAGATCGCAATGGAGAAGTCGCGGCTGCATATTCCCATTCTGTTTGGGCTCGACGTGATCCACGGATTCAAGACGGAATTTCCGATTCCGCTGGGACTAGCTTCGACCTGGGACCCTTCGATCGTGGAGAAGGCTTCACATGTGGCGGCAATGGAAGCGGCGGCCGACGGCATTCGCTGGACGTTTTCGCCGATGGTGGACATCGCGCGCGATGCCCGCTGGGGACGAATGGCGGAGGGAGCGGGAGAGGATCCGTTTCTAGGTTCAGCGATGGCGGCGGCGTATGTAAGGGGCTATCAGGGCGCAAGGCTGGATTCGCCGGACAGCATAGCAGCTTGCGTCAAACACTATGTTGGCTATGGCGCGGCCGAGGGTGGGCGCGACTACAACAGCACGGAGATCTCAGAACATACGTTGCGCCAATTTTATTTGCCGCCATTTCGCGCGGCAGTGGATGCCGGTACGGCATCGCTGATGAGCGCATTCAATTCCTTGAACGGCACGCCGTCGACAGCTAATCCTTTCACGTTGAAACAAATTTTGCGGAAAGAATGGGGCTTTCGGGGACTAGTCGTCAGCGATTGGAATTCGGTGGGAGAACTGATTCCCCATGGCATTGCGAATGATGGCGCGACCGCTGCGCGGAAAGCCTTTCTGGCAGGCGTCGACATGGACATGGTGAGCAGCCTATATCACGACAATTTGCAACAGATCGTGAAGTCGGGACAGGCTACGCAAGCGGAATTGAATGAAGCAGTGCGGCATGTGCTACGCGTCAAGCTCGCATTGGGTTTATTCGAGCATCCTTATGTAGACGAGAGCGCGGCCGCGAAGGCGGTTTACCATCCGGAAAATATTGCGCTCGCTCAAACTGCGGCGGAGCGATCCTTTGTGTTGCTCAAGAATGGAAATGGGCCCGGTGGCAAACCGCTGCTGCCGCTGGCGGCGGGGACTCAAAACATCGCGGTTATCGGCCCCCTAGGCGACGATTCCTCGTATCCTGGCGGAGCGCCGCCCGGATCAGGGCCGCGCGTTACGTTCGCGGCGGCTGTGGCACAGCGAGTGGGGGAAAGCCATGTTTCTCGCTTCAAAGGTGTGGGCATTCTGGACGGTACGGACGACGAGATTGCCGCGGCCGCGGCGGGTGCTCAAAAAGCCGACGTCGTCATTCTGACCTTGGGAGAGGCTCCGGAGATGAGTGGCGAGGCCGCGTCGCGCGCGCATCTCGGACTGCCGGGCCGACAGAAAGAATTGCTCGAAGCTGTTGTCAGAACCGGAAAGCCGGTGGTTTTGATTCTTTTCAGCGGACGACCGTTGACTCTGCCTTGGGCATTTGAACATGTTCCGGCCGTGATCGCGGCGTGGCTGCCGGGAATGGCGGGCGGACCGGCGCTGGCGCGGATGCTGTTCGGCGATGTAAATTTCAGCGGGAAATTGGTGGTCAGTTGGCCTCGCGCGGTTGGGCAGGAGCCGCTTTATTACAATCATCTCAACACCGGGCGTCCCGCCGGCAATACCGATCTGACGCGCCCGCCCAGCGATGTGGCCAGCAGATATGTGTCGCGTTATATCGATGAACAGAACACTCCACAATTTCCGTTTGGATATGGCGGTTCCTACACTAGCTTTTCATATGGAGCCACTACGATCAGCACGCAGCGGTTGAGTGCTTCCGCTTTAAACCGAGGGTTCGGTTCGGGTGGAAATGCGAAAGCGGCAATGACTGCGGAAGCTGAAGTGACGAACAGTGGATCGCTCCCTGGCGATGAAATTGTGCAGCTCTATATTCAGCTGCTCGGGACAAGTGTCGCCGAGCCGGTTCGCATGCTGAAGGGATTTCAAACGATTTCGCTAGCTCCCGGCGAGACCAAGAAGGTGAAGTTCGAATTAAAGCCGGAAGCGTTTGCGATCTGGAATGATCGAAATCAGTACGCTGTGGAGGCGGCCAAGCTCAACGTTTGGATCAGTCCGGACTCCGCGCATGGATCGCCGGCACAAGCAGAGATCGTTCCGTAAGCGGGGATTCTCCTGGCGAAAAGCAGACATCGAGGAAAATACGTTATGAAACGCGGCAAGCACATTGTGTTCGCGCGGGCGAAGTTTTTTACCTTGCTGCTGGGATTTCTTTGGTGCAGCGCGGCTGCGCGGGGCAACACAGAATATTATCGCCACGTTGTCTTCGACAATAGTCTGACGTCGGATTCTTACTTCTACAGCAACGGCAAGGCGAATGGGTCGAGCTTTCTTGAGTTGAAAGGGCAACGTCTTCCGGTCGAGACAAAAACCTATCTGACGCCGCCGAATGCGCTTCGACTACAGTGGCAATCACAGACGAGTGGAGGATGGGAAGCAGAGGTCCGGGTGCAGGGTTTTCGCAATCGCTACCCGGAACTTGAAGGGCACAATCTTTATTTCTGGTGTTACGCGCCTGAGACGATTGCCGCCGACGATCTTCCGATGATTGTGCTGTCCAATCGGGGCGAAGGACTTCAAGTCGCAGAATTTCCAGCCGCGTTTACCGAACCTCTGCCGCTGGGAAACGTTGTGGGGAGCATTCCAGCGCGGCGATGGATTCAGGTTCGAATTCCGCTTTCCAATGTTCGCAGTGCGTCGATCTATCCATTTCGGCCGCAAAGTCTGCAGAACGTGGTTTTTCATCAGGGACGCTCCGACGGAGTGCGCCACACGTTGATTATCGATGAGATTCGAGTGGGCGACGATGATGAAAACAAGGCGCCGTTAACTGCTCCAGCCAATGTTCAGGCCGTCGGTTACGACCGGCACGTAGAGGTGCGGTGGGATGCGGTGAGCCCTGCGCTGTTTGGCCGATACGTGATCTATCGCTCAATCGATGGTAAACAGTTTGAACCGGTCGGCATTCAACTTCCGGGAACAAACCGGTACTCGGATTTTCTGGGAAAAGCAGGCGTGACGGCGCAATACAGAGTAGCCACGGCCGATTGGCAATATCGGATTTCTCCTTTTTCAAACACGGCCACCGCCTCGACTCGGGAATTCAGCGACGAGGAACTGTTAACGATGCTGCAGGAAGCCTGCTTCCACTACTACTGGGAAGGGGCGGATCTGCACTCAGGAATGACTCACGAAAATATTCCAGGCGACGACCGCATCATTGCGACGGGCGCGAGCGGGATGGGCATTGCCGCGCTGATCGTGGGCGTGGAGCGCGGTTTTATCACGCGGGCGCAGGGCATCGAACGGCTCACGCGGATCGTGAATTTTCTCGAACACGCGCAACGCTATCACGGTGCATGGTCGCATTTCATGGACGGAAACACCGGCAAGACGATGCCGGTCTTTGGCATGTTCGAAAACGGCGGAGATCTGGTTGAGACTTCGTTTTTGATGGAAGGGCTGCTGGCCGCGCGTCAGTATTTTCGCGGAAACAGCGACGCGGAACGTGATCTCTGCCGGCGGATTTCGCAACTCTGGGAGACAGTGGAGTGGGATTGGTATCGCGGGCCTGAACATGCAGATTATCTCTTCTGGCATTGGTCTGCGGAGTGGGGCTGGCAGATTCAGCATCGGCTAACGGGTTTCAACGAGGTCATGATTACTTATTTGCTGGCGATGTCATCACCGACTCATGGCGTGCCAGCAGATTTGTACTACTCCGGATGGGCGAGCCAGGCGGACTGGGCGATTCGTTACCGTGCCGGATGGTCTGGGAGTGTGGATGGAGACCATTACTACAACGGACATACCTATTATGGAACCAAGCTGGATGTGGGCGTGGGTACGGGTGGGCCGTTATTCTTTACGGATTACTCGTACTTCGGATTTGATCCGCACAGTCTGCATGACCGGTACACGTCCTCTTATTTCAAGAACAACCAAAACCTCGCGCGCATCAATCGAGCGTATTGCATCGACAATCCGAAACACTTCCCAGGATATGGACCGGATGCGTGGGGACTGACTGCGAGCGATGGCCCGCAGGGTTATGTGCCGCATGCGCCGGACGCAATCAACGACCGCGGGACGTTAACGCTGACGGGCGCGCTCGCATCGTTTCCTTACACTCCGGAAGCTTCAATGGCCGCATTCAAGCACTATTACCGTGATCTGGGTGCTCAGTTGTGGGACATTTATGGGCCGCGGGATGCATACAATCCTGAGCAGGATTGGGTTTCACTGATTTATATGGGACTGAACCAGGCGCCGATTGTGGTAATGGTCGAGAACTACCGAACGGGCCTGGTGTGGAAACACTTTATGGCCAACCCGGAGATCGGTGAGATGCTGCGTAGGCTTGAGGCGGCGACTGGAAGATAACTCTGAGATCTAAAGCTTTCAAAGCTCCTAACCGCCGAGCGCGCAGAGGTTGCGCTGAGAACGCCGAGAACTACTTCGCTTCTGCGTGTAGCAATGCAACTGGAAAGTCTCGAAACAGGTCGTTCACTAAAATATGCTGCTCGCCCGCTTGGTTCTGTAAGGCCAATTGAGTTGGCGTGAGAATGCTGTTCCACTTTGCGGGAGGGGCAGACGGCAATGTCAGCCTGGTATCGCCCCAGTTGAATTCCCTGCTTGCTTTTGTAGGCACTTGCGAAAGCCATCTCGGAATGGCGGCCAAGACCCACGACGTTCCTTGTCTGCGGAGAAAAGCGATGACGTTGCGTGCGTTTGCGCCCGCGGATCGGAGCAGAATAAATTCTCCGTCGCGGAACAGTTCATCGTGATCTCGGCGAAAGCGGATAGCCTTCCAGACCAGATACAGCTTGATGCATCCGTCGCGCCAGTTGTCGACGAAATGGCGTGGCCCTTGCGCAGACTCCGCATTGACGATGCTTTCGAGAGCCGCTGCTCTCTTAGTAAAGTCGATGGAACCACGATTATCGGGATCGACGAGCCGCAGATCCCACAACTCCGACCCTTGATAAAAATCGGGCACGCCGGGCAAAGCAATCTTCAAAAGTGTTTGCGACAGAGCGTTAACCATGCCGAAATAGGCCAGCTTTTTCTGAAATTGGCGGAAATCCTGAAGGAAATCGCGACTCTGGTCCTGTGAAAGAATTCTGGCGACGAATTTCAAAAGCGCGTCTTCATGCGGCTGATTGGGTCGAGTCCAGCGGGTATGCACCATGGCTTCACGTGTGGCTTTGAGAACATGGTCCTGAACTCTTTTTAATAGTGTGGCACAGCCGTCCGGTTCGAGCGGCCAAACGCCCAACAGAGTCTGGTAGATAAAATATTCTTCATTGCGATCGGGTACCGCGTGCCCATTGATCTGCTCCTTGTGTTGAGCGTTCTGCTTCGCCCATAACGCAAGATGTTCGTTCCATTCGACAGGCATTTCCGAGAGCGCATTGAGGCGGGCGCGGACGTCTTCACTCCTCTTGGTGTCGTGGGTGGAACTGGCGTTCAGACTCCCAGGCCATTTGCCGCGGCTTTCGAGGAAGGCATAGAAGTCCTCCAGCGAGGGCACATCGGACGGATCGGGATCTCCGCCAACCTCGTTCAATGACAACAGAGGATGGTAGACATAGAGAGAGGTATCCTCCAAACCCTTCGCGACGATCGGACCGGTGAATTGCTGCCACCTCATCACGAAGGTCAGGCGCGCTTCCCGCTGGTCGACCAGCACGTGAGGTGGGCTGAGGATCAACAACACTTCGCGAACAAAATCAAAACAGGCGGGGCTGACATTTGGAGCCCGGCGGCGCGCGCACGTCAGCGCTTCTTCAATATAGTTGGCGGCGTGCGCGGGCACGTCCATGTTGCGAATATAAGTTCGGTAGACGGGGAGGCAGGCGGTGACTTCGATGAGAGCGTCGATCAGTTGCTCGCGGTTCAACTCACGCGCGTAACGATCCTGGGCAGCGAGTTCGGCCAGGTGCCGTCCCAGGGTTCGCATTTCAACCCCGAGAAGCGTATTCATAACGAGCTTTTTCTTCTGGTAAACGACGTCGGCAAACTCCTGCTTGCGGCCAATGAAGGTCGAATAAATTTCTTCGATGCGGCGCGCGCCCTCCGGTTCTACGAAGAGCCCGTTTGCTTCATTCAGGTAGTCGTAACCGGTGGTCCCTGACACAGGCCAGTCATCCGGCACATTCTCGTGTCTGGCAAGAATCTTCTCGACGAGCACATATGCTGTTGTTTCTTTCCGGGCCTCATCAGAAGACAGGCGCTCCTGCAGCTTGTTCAGGTATGCGAGAGGATCCCGCAGGCCATCGATGTGATCGACGCGCAATCCAGCGAAAGGATTCTTCGAGACCAGGCGAAGAACGAGACCATGGGTCGCCTCAAAGACTATTGGATCTTCAACTCGGACTCCAACCAGGTCAGCGATGGTGAAGAAGCGGCGATAATTGATGCTCTCATTCAGATTTTGCCAGAACGCGAGCTTGTAATTCTGTTCCGCGAGTAGACGCTGCAGGAATCGGAAACTGCCCGGATCACCCTGTTTACCGTTGATCTCGCGCACATTTTCTTCCACGAAGGTCGCCACTTCTCGACTGCTCGCCATCAGTGATTTCAGGCGGTCGCGAGCCGATTCAAAGCGCAATCGCCGTTCCGCCGGCGTCTCTGCTGACCGCCGGTCCCCGGCAAAGAACTCGCGGACTGACGCGAGGATTCCAGAATATTCGTGGTAGGCGGGAGCTTCCTCTCCCAACATTTCTTTCAGGCGATCGGAGCGATGGTCAAGAATTGCGTGATAGGAGCGAGGCGTCAACGGAAACAGAGAGTCGAAATACTGAAAAAAGAAGCGGCCATCCTGAAATGTAAGTGTAATTTCGCCGGAGTCAAGAGCCTCGCCGAAGGGACGCCCGAGGACAGGAAGCAGAATCTTGCCGTCGAGACTGCGGGAGTGGGGATGCCACTCGATATCGAAGAAGGCGGCGAACGCGGACTGCGTACCGTTTTCCAGTACGTCCATCCACCAGGGATTTTCCGCGCTGGCGGCCATGTGGTTGGGCACGGTGTCGAGCAGTAGGCCCATGCCGCGGTTCTGCAGTTCCGTCTGCAGTGCCGCGAATTCTTCTTCAGTTCCTAGCTCCGGATTGATGCGCGTGGGATCGGTGACGTCGTATCCGTGGCCGCTTCCCTTCCGGCTCGCGAGAACCGGCGATAAATATAGATCTGAAATACCCAACTCGTGCAGGTAATCGAGAATCTTGAGAGCATCCGCGAAGCGGAAGTCCTGGTTCAATTGCACCCGATAGGTCGCGGATGGCAAGCGTTTAGGCGACATTTTCTACCGCGCGCTCAGGCAACAGAATGTGAAGCTGGGAAGCCAGACGGTTCAGATCGTCGTGGCGTCGTACCGCATCCGGATCTGCGCCGGGAGAATGCCATCCATTGTGCTGGAAGGCCGAGACCAAAGGGCGATAGCAAACGTTTTGCGCTTCCCACAGCACGACGGAAAACGGAAGCGTGGGGATCAGGTCGAGCAACTTGATCATGCGCTCGGCGGCAATTGGATCCTCGGGATGCGCTGCGAAGTCAGCCGCGCCTTTCTCAAGCCGCTTGCGGACCTTATATTCGAGAGTGGTCGAGTCTAATGCGATCTTGGTAGCCGCCGCTTCGCGCAAAAGACCGTGAATACTGTCCAAGTCCAGATCTGGACGCTCGAGATACTGTTCCAATTGGTTGTTTAATGCGATTTCGGCTGCGGACTTCAGGGCATTCGGAACCGGTATGTCGAGGCCATTCAAGAAGCGAATGAGGGGCGCCTGGCTCTCGAAGAATGTGCGGTAGACTGCAGCGGCCGAATTCAGAGACTCATTCAAAATAAGGTTGGTGATCTTTCTCTGTTCGTCGCGGAAGAGTTGGCGCAGGGAGAACGTGTTCTTACCGTAGACCTGATCGAGCAATCGGATTACTTCTGCGGTATCAGCCTGGGCAAAAGCCGCGATCAGTTTCTTTTGGTCCTCTTCGCTTGAGGCGTCGGCAGCGCGGATACCTGCGGTTACGTTATGGTCGCCCAGATGAAGGACTGTGAAGTCCAGGGCGGCAGATTCCTCAGTAATTGCGGAACGGAATCGCGCGCAGCCGGTGGCCAAACGTATCTTCCCTTCTGCTTCCACGGAATACTTTTCGCGCTCGACTTCATAACAGTAGATCCGCGTTTTGTCGGAATAGCTTTCGAACAAGGAACTGATGGCGTAGTGGCCGCCCACCCGCTCAATGTCAACGACCGCAGGCTTGACCCACTTTTCATAGATCTTCGCGCCGTCGCCATGCTCTGGGATATTGCTCTTTGCCAATGCGAGTTGCTGCAAGAATTCGGTCTCCAGTTTTTCATCGCAGCACCCTTCTGCGAGTTGCAAGGCGCGTCCAGCGTAATGGATGACCTGGACAGTCTCGATGCCGGAGAGTTCGTCGAAGAACCATCCGCAACTGGTGTACATGAGCAACGCGTGACGTTGCATCTCTAAAAGTCTGAGAGCAGTCACCTGTTCGTGAGGCTCGAGCGGTCGAATGGCATGGTCGGAAAAGAATGCTTTGCGCGTTTCTTCAGAGCGATCGAGAATCACGCGAATATAGTCGTCGCGAGTAGCCCATGGATCTCGAACATATTCTTTCAGTCGTGATTCGAAGATGGGAGCGAGCTGGTCGCGCAGCCAGTCGAGGGCTGCACGCAGCGGAGCACGCCACTGCTGGTTCCAGGGATGGCCGCCGGAATTGCATCCGCAATCGCTACGCCAGCGTTCGACGCCATGGACGCAACTCCACGAGCTGTTTTCGACGATCTCGACGAAATGTTTAGGAGGATACTTTTCCAGGAATTCGCCATAGTTGGTGAGCTGTGCAATCTTTTGTCTCTCGATTTCATCCAGGGCGAAGCTGAGCGCCATTTCGCCATAGTGATGATGATGGCCGTAGCTTTCGCCGTCGGTCGCGATGTGAACCAACTGAGGCCCTTGGCGGGAGTCGGAGAAGCCACTCATCAGGCGATCAGCAAATCGTTTGCCGTCGTTTAATAGTCCCTCGAATGCTACTCCCTGTGAGATGGGGCCATCATAGAAGAACAAGTTGATGCGCTTTTTGGAGGGCAGTTCCGCAACGTAGGCGCGAGCCGGGTCGATGCGGCCTCCGCTTACATCTTCGAACTTGGAGCTGTTCTTTGCTCGGATGCGCTGGGCTTGCCGGGGCGCAAGAATTGTGAACTTGATTCCATTTTCCGCGAGGACCTCGAGAGTCTCGGTATCTACAGCGGTTTCCGGCAACCACATTCCCTCCGGCTTTCTTCCGAAGCGGCTTTCAAAATCTCGTATTGCCCACTTGACCTGCGTCACTTTATCGCGGCGATTGGCGAGCGGGAGGATCATGTGGTTGTAACCCTGCGCCAGAGCGGAGCCGTGTCCGGAGAAGCGTTGGCCACTCTCCTTGTCGGCTTCGAGAATTGCCTCGTAGACCCGGGGAGCCTGGTCTTTCATCCAGGACAACAACGTGGGTCCAAAGTTGAAGCTGATCTTTGCGTAGTTATTGAACAGCTTGACGATGCGATTTTCAGAATCAACAATTCGCGAAGAGGCGTTAGGAGCATAGCTCTCAGCCGTGATGCGCTCGTTCCAATCGTGATAGGGATAGGCTGAGTCCTGCAACTCAATCGCTTCAAGATAAGGATTTTCGCGCGGGGGCTGATAGAAATGCCCGTGGATGCAAACGTATTTCACATCGCCTCCGTGTTGCGTTGGCGTTCGATGACCAGGAACGAGTGTGGCGACAGCAGCAGTTTACCCGCCGCCAACAAGGTAATTTCGGGTGCCAGATTCGGTTCCGGACCGTTCCATGATGCGTCGGCCGAGTGAATTACAGTTGCCCACTTCCCTGCCAGGTCGGGCAAGTTCAAGGCCACGGGAAACTCCGCGAAGTTGCACGCTATCGCCAACTGACTGGAATCTCTTTCTCGCATGATCAAAAGCGCGCAGTTTCCCAGTTCGCGAACGGTGCGCGGGCCGGGTGTGCCCAATTGTTGCTCTTCGCGGATCTGGATGAGCCGTTGGTAGAAACGAAGGAGTGTGTGATGCGGTTCTTTTTCCTTGAGTGAGTGGTCGAGGTGGGAGCGCGAGAAAGTTTTCTCGTCCTGCGGGTCGGGCACTCGGCCTTCCCAGCCAAACGCTGCGAACTCTTCTCGCCGGCCATGACGCACTGCCTCGACCAGAGCGGGATCTCCGTGGCTGGTGAAGTATTGAAAAGGAGCTGTCTCACCATATTCTTCGCCCATGAACAACAGGGGCACAAAAGGCGAGAGCAGGGTTATTCCGGCCGCAAGTTTCAAGGCTTCGAAGTTCACCAAACCGATGAGCCGTTCGCCCGCGGCGCGGTTTCCGACCTGATCGTGATTCTGATTGCAGACCACAAATTTCGAAGGCGCAAGCCCGCGGGGGGAATTGCCGTGACGACGCTTGCGGTATTTCGAGTATTGTCCGCGATAATGCCAACCCTCCTCCAGTGTTGAAACCAGCGGCTCGACGCCCTGGAAATCGGAGTAGTAGCCAACCGTTTCCCTAGTTAATAACGAGTGGACCGAGTGATGAAAATCATCGCTCCATTGGGCATCGAGGTCGTATCCGCCGCTTTCGGGCTGATGCAGGAGGCGAGCATCGTTCAAATCGCTTTCGGCGATCAAATACAATTGCCGGCCAAGTCGCTGCGACAAGGCGGCCACTGAAGACTTGAGCTCGGCCAGGAAGTGGCGGGCACCGAAATCGAAGATCCCGTGAACCGCGTCCAGGCGAAGCGCGTCGAAGTGATAGTCTTCGAGCCAGTACAACGCGTTTTCGATGAAGAATCTCCTCACATCGTCGCTTTCTTCGCCGTCAAAGTTGATGGCCTGACCCCAGGGAGTGTGATAGCGATCGGTGAAATATGGGCCGTAAGCATTAAGGTAGTTGCCTTCCGGGCCGAGATGGTTGTAAACCACGTCCAGCGCGACGGAAAGGCCATGCTGGTGAGCGGCGTTTACCAGCCGCTGTAGCGATTCCGGGCCGCCGTAGGAATTCTGGGGAGCGAAGAGATAGACGCCGTCATAGCCCCAATTGCGCGAACCGGGAAATTGGGCGACGGGCATGAGTTCAATCGTAGTAATTCCGAGGGCGGCGAGTTCCGGAAGATGCGGGATCACCGCATCAAACGTTCCTTGGGGCGTGTAGGTTCCTACGTGGAGTTCGTAGAAGACGCTCCGCTCCAGACTGGTTCCTTTCCATTGTTGATCAGTCCACCGGAAGGCGTCCAAGTCGATAGTTTGAGAAGGCCCATGCACCCCCTGCGGTTGAAACCGGGAAGCGGGATCGGGTAAGTCGCGCTCGCCGTCGAGTTGATAGAAATATTCAGAGGCGGGCTCGATGGTATTAAGGGTCGCGCGATGGTATCCGCTGGGAAGTGACTCCATGGATATCCGTTCTCCGCTGCGGGGCAGATGCAAACTCACGGCGCGGACAAGCGGCGCCCATACGAGGAATTCCCAGTTGCCCTCTGGCAGCCGGTTAGCGCCTACTCGCGTCGTGGTAGAAGCTTCGATTATCGACATTGCTCGATATAGGCTGGATCAAAGCCGACCGATCCGGCGTTTATCCGTTCTGCACAATACCAAGTCTGCTGAAAAGACCTTCAGCTGGTAGTCGGCTTATGCAATAGATGCCGCCTGAAATATTTCGGTTAAGGAATCTGGCTTAAAAGGTTAGGGCCACGGCTAAACCTCAAAGATTCGATACGCGCTAGATGCTTTTTGCGCCTGTAGCAAGGTAATGGCAACGTTATACACGGGGCTCCCGCCAATGGTTTTTCCCTCCAGTTGTCCGTGATGCGCGTGGCCGTGCAGGACCAAGTCTGCGCCGTGGCGATCGACCACCTCGGCCAGACGCGTGGTACCCATAAACGGATAGATCTCGGGAGCTTCGCCCTGCACTGTGGCGCAAATGGGAGAATAATGCACCACAACCACGCGCCTAGGCGTACGGAGTTGGGCCATGGCGCGCTCCAGCTTCAGAGCCTCGTCAATGGAGGCTTGCACGAACTGTTTGATCTCGGGCTCGCCGAATGCAGTTAATAAGCCACGCCCGAAGCCTCCCACGAAACCCTTCGTGCCCGCAAAGCCTACGCCATCGCGTTCATAGGCGGTTCCATCGAGTACTTTAAGGCCAGCCGCAGTCATCATGCGCATCAATTCTGCCTGCTTCCCGCTTTCGTAATCGTGGTTTCCGAGAACCGCAACGGTGGGAACCCTGGTGCGAACCACGACGTTCAACAGCGGTTCCATCTCGTCGGGCTGGCCATAGTTCGTCAGGTCTCCGGCCAGCACCAGGACGTCCGCTTCGTCTCGCACCCGGCTGAGTTGATCGTGCAACACGCCGTGACGGGCCGCGGAGAAATGCAGGTCGGCAGTGGCTGCGATTCTCATAGCGTAGGCGGGGGCGGAATATTTTTCAGCCGGCGGTCGCGATACTCCAGCATCAAATTCTCCAGGCCCCATTCATTGACATCAATGGCGAACTGTTTGTCATCGACCAGGCTACCTCGAAATTTGGCGGCGGAGTCGGAGTGGGAAACAACCTTGTGAAATCGTGTGACGAGGTCGCACCATACCTCTTTGGGGACGTATTGGGTTTGCGCCGGATACGAATAGCGGAACAAAACAAGCGCCCACAAAATCATCTCCCAGTGCTCCCCCGCCAACTGGAATACCCGCTGCCAGTCGAGGTTGCCGCGGGTTCCGAAGATTACGTGGGCGATGTCGGCACCATCGAAGCGCTCCCGGCGGGCGATAAACAGCTTGGAGGCCAACAATTCTTCTGCTGCCAGCACCCGGGTCTGTACTCCTTGAACCGAGGCAGGTTTCGCCCGTTCGATCCACGAGTCGTCAACCACAATCGCGGCATTGCTCATCCCGGTAATGAGATCGACAAAAAAACCATTCTGATGTGCCTTGAAGAGCCAGACCGGATCACAGACTTCGCATTCGAAGCCTTTTTCCTGAAGATGCTGAAGAGCGAGGGCGGCATTTTCAGGGGTTAGAAACAGATCAAGGTCTTTGGTGTCGCGGCAAATGCCGGTGTGTTCGCGCAGGGCGAAAGCGCCCGCCACAGCAAAGGAGACGCCTTTTTTCTCCAGAAGTTCGAGGATCTCACGAAAGAGAGACTGTTGTTCCGCCGGGATCTCTATCGGTCCCGACGAAGTTTCCGGTACAGTGTGCTCCTGCGGCAGTTCAGGCATGAGACCTTGGATGTGAAACAAGTATTGGCGGTTGTCGCTTCTAGCGTCAGATTAGGTCGCTTGGCCGTTGACCGCGCCTACAGGTTGGCGTCAGACTGGCAATCCACTGGTCGATTTCGCGCGCCCAACCTTGCCACTCAGCTTCCCTGCTTGAGGGTGCTTGCATGTGCGCGGCCCATGAGTGTGTAGTCTTCCATCAGTGTGCGCACACGACTGCTGACGATGCGCATTGCAGACGCTACCTGTCTGTGAAATCCGTGGGTATCCGGTATTGTCTGTAGGTCAGCTAGACCGACGGGGCCACGGAACGGTTGGAGTTCGCCGTTGGAAGTAACTCAGCGGGAAAATAGCTTCATCCGCGAGCGGACTCCACCCGTTATCCCATCCCTTCACTTCAAAGTTGTACGATGACTCTCTTGAACGAGCATCGCGCCCCCGATTGAAGTCGGAAAGCAGGTATGGCATGCAGAAAGCGATTTTGAAGGGCAAAGTTGCGTTCGTCATTATTACGTTGTTCGCCTGGTTTGGATCAGTTCCAACAGTCTGGGCTCAGCAGAACGAAAATCTGACTGCTCTGGAGAAAGCGTTTGCGAATCCGCCCGATGACTGCCGAATCATGGTGCGGTGGTGGTGGTTTGGGCCGGCTGTCTCGAAGCCCGAGTTGCAGCGGGAACTAGAGCAGATGAAGGCGGAAGGGATTGGCGGAGTCGAAATCGCGACCCTCTATCCTCTCGCACTGGATGATCCGAATACCGGATTCCACAACCAGCAGTTTCTCTCGGAGGAACATATCGATGCGCTTCGATTTGCCGTCACCACCGCCAGGAAGCTCGGGCTGCGGGTTGACATCACATTAGGAAGCGGCTGGCCTTTTGGTGGCCCGCATATACCGGTGACAGAAGCTGCTGGTGAACTGCGGGTAGAGACTGTTTCAATTCCTCCGGGCACGGATTCGATTGCCGTTCCCGACATCGACACGGGTGAGCAACTGATCGCTACTTTTCTTGTTCCGCCCCGGGATGGCGAGTTCTCATTGCGTGACGCAAAACAAGTCTCGACAGTCACGAACGGGCGCCTGCAAATAGCTTCGCAGCTCGAGGCCTCCGACACCGCAATCTTTTTTATATCGAGTCGCACCGGGATGACGGTTAAACGTCCGGCAATCGGCGCAGAGGGTTTCGTGCTTGACCACTATGATCGAAACGCGATCGAAAACCATCTTCATGCGGTGGGAGATCGCATGATGCAGGCCTTTGGCAACTGGCCTCCATACGCCGTCTTCAGCGACAGCCTGGAGGATTACGGCTCCAACTGGACCGGCGATTTCATGGAGCAGTTCCGCACGCGCCGCGGCTACGATCTCACTCCCTATCTCCCAGCTCTGATCGGAGATATTGGCCCGTTGACTGCCTCCGTTCGACATGATTGGGGAAAGACGCTCACTGAACTTGCGAATGAGCGATTCTTAGAACCGCTGCATGATTGGGCGCAGCGGCACCACACATTATTCCGCTCGCAAACCTATGGCTTCCCTCCGGTCACTCTTTCGAGCAACCGCTATGCCGATCTTCCCGAAGGAGAAGGCAGAGCATCTTTACTAATGTGGCGGGAATTTTCCGATTTGCGATGGGCGTCGTCAGCAGGACACTTGTTTGGCGGGCCGGTGATCTCCTCGGAAACCTGGACGTGGTTGCACTCCCCCGCGTTTCGTGCCACGCCGCTGGACCTGAAGGCGGAAGCCGATCTGCACTTCTTGCAAGGCATCAATCAATTGGTCGGGCACGGTTGGCCGTATTCACCCAAAGAGACGGGCGAACCAGGATGGCGCATGTATGCTGCGGCGGCGCTTAACGCTCACAACCCATGGTCGTTTGCAATGCGTGATCTCACTGGCTATTTGCAGCGCGTTAGCTTTGCGCTTCGGCAAGGAAAGCCGGCAAACGATGTGGCACTGCTACTCCCCACTGACGATATCTGGTCAACATTCGCGGCGAAAAGCGATTCCCCGAAGCCGGTGATTAACCGCGGCGGCTTTAACACTGTGGGTTCAACCTTCAGCATGGATGAGTCGTTGGACAAACATTCATTGGTAAGCAGACTGATTCCGCAGATTCTCGATTCCGGATTCAATGTCGACTTTATCGACGCTGACGCCGTCGATACTGTAGGCATTCCTTATGCGGTGTTGATTTTGCCGGGCATTGAGCGGTTACCCCTCGCGACCTATCTGAAGATCGAAGAGTATGCACGCCGTGGTGGAATCGTGATTGCGGTGAGCGGCGTGTCGTCTACGGCACCGGGTTTGCATGAAGCGAAATCCGACGGCCCACGGATTCAGGAAATCTCGCGACGTCTGTTCGGAGCAAAGAATGCGGCAGGACATCCTGTTTCCGACGACAATCAGGTTGGAGCTGCGCTCGCAAGCTATCTCATTCCCGACGTTGTGTTCACTCCCAGGACTCCAAGAGTCGGGTTCATCCATCGCAAGCTCGAGATCGGGGATTTGTACTTCCTCGCCAACACCAGCAATCAGGCGCACCGCGTACAAGCGACATTCCGTAACGCTGCAAAACGTGCGGAATGGTGGGATCCCTTCACCGGCGGGGTATCCGCCGTGGACAATCCCTCGGACGTTGAACTCGACTTGCAGCCTTACGAGTCACGACTGATCTTGTTCACGGATTACGCGACTAGAGTTGAGAAAAGACCACCGAGAGCAGTTGCTCCGTCAAAGACAATCGACCTCACAAAAGATTGGAAGATTACGTTCAACGAGACGAATCAAACCGTTTCCATGCCCAATCTACATTCCTGGAGCGACGATCCAGGCTTTAAGTATTATTCCGGCCAAGTCAGCTACTTGAAGACTTTCGATCTCTCGGCCCACGAGCTGAGTTCCAGAATCGATGCCGTGCTTGATTTCGGACCGGCCACGACGATTGAAGAACCGGATCCGCTGCCGCAATTCAGCATGAAAGCATATCTTGAAGGACCCGTCAGAGAGGCGGCCGAGGTTTTTGTCAACGGAGAAAGTGCGGGCTTCGTGTGGCATCCGCCGTATACGATTGCCGTCACCAGATTTCTGAAAGTCGGAGAAAATAACTTGCGCATTGTTGTCGGCAACACCGCAATCAACTCGCTGGCTGGGCGTGCGGTTCCCAGTTACCGTTTGCTCAACGATAGATACGGGGAACGGTTCAAGCCTCAGGACATGGAAAATCTGCAGGCTCTGCCGTCAGGAATCCTTGGGAATCTGCAACTGAAGTTGACACCGTACGCGCAGGCTCGTTGACGGCCTCAGCTGGCACATTCAGGGAAAGTGAACCAATGGTGAATTACGACCTATTTGGCAAATTCTACGATGCGATTATGGGAGATCGCGCGAAGCCAACGAAGCGACTCCGCGCATTTATTCGCAAAGCGAATCCGACAGCAAAGAGCGTGTTGGAGCTCGGTTGCGGCACAGGCTCGGTGCTGAAACACCTGGCGGCGGACTATGACGTTAGCGGAGTGGATCGATCTAAGACCATGCTCGCTATTGCCAAGAAGAAGGCGCCGCGGGCGAGACTATCTCGCCAGGACATGGTGAGATTTCGTTTGCCGGGACAGTTCGACGCCGTCTGCTGTGTTTTTGACTCGATCAACCATGTCTTGCACTTCGACGACTGGAAAAAACTCTTTGCGAATGTTGACCGCCACCTATCCGACACCGGCGTCTTCATATTCGACATCAATACGCAGAAAGTTTTGGATCGTCACATTGCCGAGCGCCCCTGGGTTCACCGGTTTGGCAACAATCTGCTCATCATGACGGTCACGGCAACACGTAATCATGCCTCGAATTGGAACATCAAGGTTTTTGAACGAACGAAGGGGAATCGATCCAACTGCATGAAGAGAATATTAAAGAGGCATCGTTCCCGGTGCCGACTGTTGTCAAAGCGCTAAGAGAGCACTTTCGGCAAGTCGAGGTTATCGATCCTATTCGCCGGCGTCCTTCCTCGAAATCCGAGAGGCTCTAGTTCGTCTGCACAAAATGAAATCGAGGCCAAATAGCTGCTCTATGACCCAACCGCCTACAGGGCTTCGGGGAGATAGGGCCAAACTAGACGAGATACCGACCGAGTTGAATTGAAATTGGATCTTGGCTGACTGCGCGGCTTCAAGATCGGAAACCTGAAGAAGCCCTTCTCCAATTCGAACCTTAGCCTTGTTGAAGAAATAGACCGTGAACGATGCTCGGGGGAATTTGTTTGTTCGTTACGTTCTGGACTGTAACATCGGAGACATAGTAATTCTGCCCAGCATAGCTGTTTTGCTGGTGAAATTTGTCGAAACGTCAGCTTCACGACAGGGTTCTCAGGAGGCCAGAGCATCACGATCGCGGGATCGCTCTTGGCGAATACAACACACGTTGCGAGTACTGTCAGCAGAGCGGTCGTAAAGACTTTTTTCATTGGACCCTGAGTTTTCGTCATAGATCAGGCGGTTTGAGCAACACCTCGTCCTGCCCAATTTCAGTTCCTTATATCCGCCAGCGCTTGCTCGATCTCCGCCTTGAGATCCGCGGTCAGCGGCAGAAATGGCAAGCGCGAGGACCCGCCATAGTAGCCGTTGAAGTCCATGGCGTGTTTTATGCCAGGGACGCCGAGATCGCCGCCCACGCGCAGCGCCGCTTTGGCGATTCGTTCCTGTTTCAGACGTGCCAGCTCGGCGTCGCCTTCTTTCCACGCAGCATAAATCTCGTAGCAGGCGGTTGGGGCGGCGCAGGCGAAGGCTAGGATTGCACCGACCGCGCCGGCATCCAGCGATGGCTGTAATTTATGCGCCGCGCCCACGAGCACCTGGAATCCGACTTCTTTCTCACGCGTCTTCATTTTGCCGACCACGGTTACCGCTGACGATGATGGCTTAGCATCCTTAACGCCGGACAACACTCCCACGGGGACCAATTCTCCGCCCTCGCCGTTAGCCGCAGTACTTGCGGCCGCCAGCATTCGTGGCGTGACCGCTTCAAACGTTTCAGTAACAGTCGCACTGCGTTTGATGTGGCGAGTGCTTTCGACCATCTTGCGCACTTTCTCCACGTCGCCGCTCGATTCCTTGATGCCGATCAGATTAGGATGCTCCGCCAACTCGATCACCACGTCGGCGGGCATATCGTACCCGGTGGCTTGCGGGAAGTTGTAAATGATGACCGGCAGCGGCGAGCGGTCGGCCACGGTCCGGTAGAAGGCAAGCATGTTAGCGGGCTGCATTTGTTTCTTGTAGTAATGCGGCGTGCGCACCATGGCGACGTCGTAGCCAAATTCGGCGGCATACTCGGTCAGTCGTAGCGTCTCGATCGCCGATTCAATTCCTGTACCGGCGACCAGAACTTTGTTGGGCGCGGTAGCCTCGCGCGCGGCCTTGAACACGTCGCGCCGCTCCTGATCGGAGAGCATGATGGCTTCGCCGGTCGATCCCAGTACGACGATCCCGGCCACCGGCGTGCGCGAATAGCGCTCCACGTTCGATTCGAGCTTTTTGAAATAGACGTTGCCGTCGGGATAGAACGGCGTGGTGATGGGCGGAAGAATTCCGTGTAGCAGCATACGTAATTCTAACCGGAAACTGGATGGTCAGAGAAAATCATCATGCCAACGGACGCACACGTGCTCCGCGCTCGGCGTGCAAATGCTGCAGGGCTTTGACATTCACTTCCCCGCGCTGCAGCGCCGCAATTCCTTCCGCTGCAGCCTGCGCCGCGGCCAGCGTCGTGATCGTAGGGATACGTGCGGTCACGGCCGCTCTGCGGATCGCCTTCTCGTCGAACCAGGGCTCTAATCCCGTGGGCGTGTTAACGATGAGTTGAATGCGCTGGCCTTTGATGAAATCGACAACGTTGGGCCGTCCCTCTTTCACCTTGTAGACGCGCTCCACATTCATGCCGGCCGTTTCAAGTACATCGGCGGTGCCAGCCGTGGCCACGAGTTTGAATCCCATGTCGACAAACTTGCGCGCAACTTGCGCGACATGCCGTTTGTCATGGTCAGTCACGCTGATGAAAATGGCGCCCTGGGTGGGTAACTTCTGTCCCGCGGCAAGTTGTGCCTTGGCGAACGCTTCACCAAAGTTGTCGGCCACGCCCATCACTTCGCCGGTCGATTTCATCTCGGGGCTGAGCACCGTATCGACGCCAGGAAATTTATTCCACGGGAACACGGGGGACTTCACGTAGTAGTGGCTGCCGGTATCGAGGTCGGCGCGGCGCTTGATGAAATCCGGCAGAAATTCCCGCAGCTTGCGCCCGGTCATGAGCCGCGCCGCAATTTTCGCCAATGGAACGCCTGTCGCTTTCGAAACGTAAGGCACCGTGCGCGAGGCGCGCGGATTCACTTCCAGCACGTAAACCTTCCCGCCGCCCGCACCGTTTCCGCGCGGAATGGCGAACTGAATGTTCATCAGCCCCACAACTTTCAGCGCGCGCGCCAACTTGAACGTATATTCGCGCATGCGCTCCATCAGCGGCTGCGGGATATCGACCGCGGGCAGCACACAGGACGAATCGCCGGAGTGAATGCCGGCCTCTTCGATGTGCTGCATGATCCCGCCGATCACCACGTCTTCGCCATCGGACAAGGCGTCTACGTCGACTTCAATCGCATCTTCCAGAAAGTGATCGATCAACACCGGTCGATCATGCGAGTACTCCACCGCCTCTTTCATGTAGCGGATGATCGATTCTTCGTCGTAGGCAATCACCATCGCGCGGCCACCCAGCACATAGGAGGGTCGCACCAGCACGGGATATCCAATGCGCCGGGCCCCTTCAATGGCCTCGTCAATTGAAGTCGCCATCACGCCCGGCGCCTGCGGAATCTGCAACTCTTCGAGCAGCTTATTGAAATGCTTGCGGTCCTCGGCCAGGTCGATCGATTCGGGCGACGTGCCAATGATCTTCACGCCCGCGGCCTTCAAGGGCAGCGCCAGATTGAGCGGAGTCTGCCCGCCAAACTGCACGATGACGCCGACATCCGCGCCCTTCGAAGTCTCATGCTGATAGATCGCCCACACATCTTCAAAGGTTAGCGGCTCGAAGTAGAGGCGGTCGCTGGTGTCGTAGTCGGTCGAGACAGTCTCAGGATTGCAGTTGATCATGATCGTCTCGTAGCCGTCGTCGCGCAGCGCGAACGACGCGTGGCAGCAGCAGTAATCGAACTCAATTCCCTGCCCGATGCGATTGGGCCCGCTGCCAAGAATGATAATTTTTTTCTTGTCGGTCGGCGCCGCTTCGTCTTCGTCTTCGTAGGTTGAGTAAAGGTAGGGCGTGAAGCTCTCGAACTCAGCAGCGCAAGTGTCGACGCGTTTATACACGGGCATCACGCCGTGTTTTCTGCGCAGGTGACGAACTTTCTCCTGTCCTTCAAGGCGCCAGACTTGCGCCAGTCGCCCATCGGAAAATCCCATGCGCTTCGATTCGCGCAGCACCTCGGTCGGGATCGACTCCATGGGATGCTTTTCCAGTTCCAGTTGCTGGTCGTTGATTTCCTTGAGCTGATATAGGAACCACGGATCCATCGAGGTCATCTTGGCGACCTGCTTCACCGTGTGTCCCTGGCGCAACGCGTATTGCACGTAGGCAAGCCGCTCGGGATGCGGCGTCACCAGCCGCTGCGTCAGAATTTTCGGTTCAATCTTCCCGCCGCCCACGCGCTTGCCGGTATCGAGCGATCGGATGCCCTTCATCAGCGCTTCTTTGAAAGTGCGGCCGATGGCCATCACTTCGCCCACCGATTTCATCTGCGGGCCTAGCGTGTCGTCGGCGCCGGGAAATTTTTCGAACTGCCACTTCGGAATCTTCACGACGACATAGTCCAACGTCGGCTCGAAACATGCCGGAGTCTTGCGCGTGATGTCGTTGGGAATCTCGTCGAGCGTGTAGCCGACGGCAAGCTTCGCTGCAATCTTCGCGATGGGGAATCCTGTCGCCTTCGACGCCAGCGCCGACGAGCGCGAGACGCGAGGGTTCATCTCAATGACCACCATGCGCCCGGTCTCGGGATTCACGCCGAACTGAATGTTCGATCCTCCAGTATCCACGCCAATTTCGCGGATCACGGCGATCGAGGCATCGCGCATGGCTTGATACTCGCGGTCGGTGAGCGTCTGCGCCGGAGCCACCGTGATCGAGTCCCCGGTATGCACGCCCATGGGATCGAAATTCTCAATCGAGCAGATGATGATGACGTTGTCTTTGGTATCGCGCATCACCTCGAGCTCAAATTCTTTCCAGCCCAGCACCGACTCTTCAATCAACGCCTCGTGCACGGGAGAAAAATCGAGACCGCGGCTTAGCACCTCAAGCATCTCTTCGCGGTTGTATGCAATGCCGCCACCCGACCCCCCCAGCGTGAACGATGGCCGGATGATGACCGGGAACCCGATCTTCCCGGCGAACTCGATGCCGTCTTTCGTGTTGTTGACCAGCGCAGACTTGGGCACGTCGAGCCCGATGCGCTGCATGGCATCCTTGAAGAAGAGGCGATCTTCCGCTTTCTTAATGGCGGCGACGTTGGCGCCGATCAGAGTGGCATTGTATTTTTCCAGCACGCCGCCGTCAGAAAGTTCGATCGCAAGATTCAACGCGGTCTGTCCGCCGACGGTCGGCAGCACGGCAAAACCCGCGCCGGGCGACATTTCCCGCTCGATGCGGATAATCTCTTCCAGATACTCCAGAGTCAGGGGCTCGATATAAGTGCGGTCGGCCGACTCGGGGTCGGTCATGATGGTGGCCGGATTCGAGTTCGCCAGCACCACTTCGAAGCCCTCAGACTTGAGCGCCTTGCAAGCCTGCGTGCCGGAATAATCAAACTCCGCCGACTGCCCGATGATGATAGGTCCGGAGCCGAGGATCAGAATCTTTTGAATGTCAGTGCGTTTAGGCATTTACGATGTACTTTAATACCTTACTCGGTCATTCCGATTTTCCCACCTGTGTCATCCCGACCAAGCAAGTTGATTGCGAAGCAAGCAACTCGCGCGTGGAGGGACCTCGTGTTTCGAGTGCCGCCTACGCTGCGAGCCAAACACAATGTCCCTCGACTTCGCTCGGGATGACAACGTTCGCGCAGCGCCTCACCTTTTCCACTCCTCCATCATCTTCGTAAATTCCTTGAACAGATAATGCGAATCATGCGGACCGGGCGCGGCTTCCGGGTGATACTGCACGCTGAATAGCGGTAAGTTCCGGTGCCGCAGGCCTTCGAGCGTCTGATCGTTCAAATCGACGTGCGTCAACTCAACTTCGCTGTCAGCCAGCGAATCCGGATCGACAGCGAAGTTATGGTTGTGTGCTGTGATCTCGATCTTCCCGGTCTTCAACTGCTTCACCGGATGGTTGCCGCCATGATGTCCAAACTTCAGCTTGAAAGTTTTCCCGCCGAGAGCGATTCCCGTCAGTTGATGCCCCAGGCAGATTCCGAAAATCGGCTGCCGTCCCATCAGCCGGCGGATCGAATCGACCGCGTAGGAGCACGGCTCCGGATCACCGGGTCCGTTCGACAGGAAAACTCCATCCGGCTTCAAAGCCAGCACATCCTCTGCCGGGGTCTGCGCCGGAACCACGGTCACCTTGCAGCCCTCGCCGCGGAGTTTGCGCAGAATGTTTTGCTTGATGCCGAAGTCATAGGCCACTACGTGAAACCGCGCCGGCTCGTCTTTCACTCCCACCACAGCGATCGGTTCGTGCGATCGCTCGCCCACCTCCCACACGTACGGCCGTTTCGTGCTGACTTCTTTGGCCAGGTCGGTCCCATCCATCTTAGGAATCGATCGCGCCTTCGCAATCAACTTGTCCGAGTCGCCTTCGATGGTCGAAATCACGCCGCGCATCACGCCGTGATCGCGCAGATGCCGCACCAGCGCGCGCGTGTCGATGTCGGAAAGCACGGGCACCTTGAACTGCTCCAGGTATTCTTCGGCCACTTGCGACGAGCGCCAGTTCGAGCTCACACGTGAGAACTCGCGCACGATCAGCCCTTCAATCCACGGACGCGTGGCTTCGTTGTCATCCTGGTTGGTGCCGTAGTTGCCGATTTCGGGATTGGTCAGGACAACGATCTGTCCGGAATAGGAAGGATCGGTGAAAATTTCCTGGTAGCCGGTGATGGAAGTATTAAAAACGACTTCGCCGTAACATTCGCCTTTGGCGCCGTAGCCTTTGCCTCGGAAGACTCGCCCGTCTTCCAGCGCAAGGATAGCCTGCATTCTCGCTCCGGGGGAGTGGATTTTTAGAATCTTATCACGATTTACGCAGCGGCCAAGAACGGAACACGCAATTGAATAAGAAATATTTTCCTGCGCAGGATGGAAAACACGGCACCACGAAGGACACAAAGCCTCACGAAGGAAATAATTGGGAATGGGTTCCTTCGTGTGACTTCATGTCCTTCGTATTGGAGGCTGTCAAACGCTGCCAGGACCCCAGCAATTCGCTGAGGATCTGGCGGATGATGCGGCTCACCGAACTCGCCCCAGTTTATCCATCGGCCAGTAGCCAAATACGGCCTTGCCGTAGATAAAGCTCTGGTTGACCGGTCCGAAATCGCGGCTGTCGTTCGACATGGAGCGATGATCGCCGAGCACGAAAAACGAATTCTCGGGAACGGTCGTTTCCGGGTATGAACGGGAATCAGAATAGGCCGGGGGAACGTAGTCCTCGTCCAGCGCCTGTTCGTTTACATATACCTGGCCGCCGTCGATGCGGATGCGGTCGCCGGCCATCCCGATCACGCGCTTGATGTAGCTTTTGGATGGATCGCGCGGGTAGCGGAAGACCACAATGTCGCCGCGCTCAATGGGTTCCAGCCGGTACACGAACTTGTTGACGAAGATTCGTTCCTGATCCTCGAGCGAGGGCATCATGCTGGTACCCTCCACTTTCACTGGCTGGTAGAGGAAAATAATGATGAAAGCGGAGATAGCCAGCGAAATAATCAGGTCGCGCACCCAGACGCCGATCCCCGCACCAAGTCTAACGGGAGCAGGCAACACTGCCTCCGCGGGCACGCTCTCGGGAGTCGCGGGTACAACCGCCTCCCCGCTGGAAGATGATTCTGGAATCGTTCCTGGCATGCGTTCCCTATTGTATACAGAACCTGTCTTTCTAGGGTCGGGTTGCATCGTACTCGTTTCTTACTTGGAATGTTGCCCAGTCCGCGCGCTTCCAGCTCTGCTGAGCGGCAGGTTACAATAGCTTTTCGCGAGGACATTCGATGGCACGTCATTTACTTTCGAACAAGACTGTTTATCGCAGCCTGACCCTGGCTTTCCTTTTCCTGGTAACTACGATGAGCGTGTCAGCCGAGTGGGGCGCGCTGCCGGACGAAGGAGGCATTCCAGCTTATAACGCCGGACCGCCGCCGAAAGGCACGAAGCTGCCGCCCATCCTGGCCCAGTCCGACCTATGGGGCGCGGATGCCCAGAATCTTTACCAGAGGCACGCCTACGAACTGGCAGCGAAGATCCCAAACGTACTCCACCAGCAGCCTTGCTATTGCTATTGCGACCGCATGGGCCACAACAGCCTCCACAGCTGCTTTGAGAGCACCCATGGCGCGCAGTGCGCAACCTGCCTGAAGGAACTCTACTATTCCTACCAGGGGCACAAGAAGGGCAAGACCGCCGCGCAAATCCGCGCTGGAATCATCAAAGGAGAATGGAAGCAGATCGACCTGCTGCAAGCCTCCACGATGAATTGACATCGATCTGCGTGTCCCGAAACTGGAAAGGTCCGCGCGTACTACTACTGGCCAACTAGACCTCAACCCACTCTTTGAGTGATACTTTACTGCGCTGCTAGAATGCAGGATTTCAAGGAGTTCCCTATTACCAAGAGCACAGGAAGAGTTTTGCACATGGCTCAGAAACCTACCGCGAAAAAGAACGTGGCAGAGGACCCGCGTTACACGCAGGCGCTGCAGAGCTACGAGTTGGGGCTGCGCGCTATGCAGGAACACAAATTCGACAAGGCGAAGCCGCATTTTCAAAAGGTGGTTGCGGGCCCAAGCAAAGAACTCATCGACCGGGCCAATGTTCATCTCAACATCTGCAACCAACATCTGGAGCGCGCTGCGTCCACCCAGTTCAAGACGGCCGAGGAGCACTTTGACTACGCCGTGTCGCTCATGAACATTGGCGACTACGTGACCGCCCGCGAGCATCTGGAAAAACTCCTCAAGCAGAATGCCAAGGCCGACTATGTGGTTTACGGCCTGGCAGCGCTCGATTGCCTTACGGGTCACGTTGAGGATTCGTTGAAGCATCTGGATGAGGCGCTTCGCTTGAACGCGCAATTGCGCTTCCAGGCGCGCAACGATTCCGACTTCCAGAATCTGGCGGAGGATCCGCGCTTCACGGAACTTCTCTACCCGGATCCCGGGGCCGAACCGGGCTCCTCAGATGGACTCGGCGAAGAAGAGCCGGTCTAGCCCGCTGGGCATACTCGATGCAAACTAAAACGGCCGAGTCTCAGCACCCGGAGAACGTCGCGCGCGAACCCGGTCTCCGCGTCGTCGCGATCGGCGGCGGAACCGGGCTCTCCACCTTGCTGAAGGGACTCAAGCGCTTCGTGCTCTGGCCATCCGAGATCACGGCGCAATCAGATTCCCCTTCCATCCGCGACCTGAGCGCGATCGTCACCGTCAGCGACGATGGCGGCTCCAGTGGCCGCCTGCGCAAAGAACTCAATATGCTTCCCCCGGGCGATATTCGCAACTGCATCGTCGCCCTGAGTGAAGACGAGGCGCTGCTATCCAGGCTTTTCCGTCACCGTTTCGAAAAAGGCTCCGGACTGGAAGGCCACAGTTTCGGCAATCTATTTCTCGCGGCGCTCACTTCGCTGACTTCAGATTTCTCTGAAGCGGTGCGGCTTTCGTCCGAGATTCTTCTCACCCGCGGGCACATTTATCCGGCAACGACGTCGAACATAGAACTCGAAGCTCTCATGGAAGACGGCACGCGGGTTCGCGGCGAAACCAAGATCACCGCCAGCAAGGGACGCATCCGGGAACTGTTTCTCGTTCCCCCGGACGTGGGACCTATGCCCCAGACTCTAGAAGCAATCGCCAACGCCGACATGATCACGATCGGTCCCGGAAGCTTGTTCACCAGTCTGATCCCGAATCTGCTAGTGCGCGGCATTGCTAAAGCGATTGTTGAATCGCCCGCCACCAAAATCTACATCTGCAACCTGATGACGCAGGCCAATGAAAGCCTCGGGCTGACCGCTGCAGATCACATTCGCGCGCTGAACAGTCACGCGCAAAAACAGATTTTCGACTTCGCCCTGATCAACCGAACGCCCGCGTCCGAACGGCTGAAAGAAAAGTATGCGAGCGAAGGCGCCTGCCAGATCGTGAATGACCTGGAAGCCGTCGAAGCCCTTGGCGTGATTCCAATTCTCGGCGACTATCTGGAAGAGGCTGGAGTGGCCCGGCATAATACTTCCAGAGTAGCCCGCGACCTGATGCAGTTAATGGCGCAACGCCCGAAGATCGACCGCACATAGCAACTCATGTAGGGACAGCCGCCTCGGCTGTCTGGTCGAGCAAAGCTCGACAAGTTCTGTTTTGATAAGCAACTTCAATGTGTGCGCTGCCATTTGGCGGTCCTTGTCTCCATCCTGTATTGTGAAACCTCCATGTGTGGCCGCGAACTCAATCGAATGCTGAAATATTTTCTGTTCATTTCTTGCATTCTGCTTATTGCATCTTCCGTGTGTCTCGCCCAGACGGGCCCGGAGGAAGGCGGCCATGAAGTCCAGATTTGGGCGGCGGGCGGCCACTCCGTCAGCGGAGGACGAACCAGCACCGGCGTGTTCAACGCAGGCCTGCGCTACGGATGGATTCTGACCGGCCCGCACCTACCCGGCTTTCTTCGCGGACGTTTCGAATATGCGGTCGACGGAGTTCCGCTCTTTTTAGTTTTCCAGCCCGCCAACAGTGCCTACGGCGTAAGTTTTGATCCGCTCGGGCTCAAGTGGAACTTCGAACGCCACGGCCGCCTCTCCCCCTATCTCGAACTCTGCGGCGGCGCGCTCTTCACCGACCACAATGTCCCCACGGGCACCAACACGGTGAACTTCACCCCCCAAGCAGCCTTTGGTGCACACATCCTGGGCGCAAAATATAACGTGAGCCTGGAACTGCGCTACCTCCACATCTCAAACGCAGGCCTGGCAACACCGAATCCAGGAATCAATAGTGTGCAGGTAAGGCTAGGAGTTGGCAGGTTTTTCGGCAGACATTAGTAGCATTGTCTCTTGACTCATCATAATGAGTCAAATAGACTCATCCTATGGCTAAAAGGCTGCAAGTCATACTGCAGGATCCAGAATACCGCGAAATTCAACGCGCAGCACGCTCCCGGCAGATGTCCATTGCGGAGTGGGTGCGGCAAGCACTGACGCTTGCCCGCCGTCGGGAACCACTGGGTGATGTGGGCAAGAAGCTGGAGATCGTTCGAGCGGCAACAAAGCACGAGTATCCCACAGGCGACATTGACACCATGCTGGCAGAGATCGAAAAAGGATACCTGGCGGACCGGTCGTGATCCTGGTCGATTCCAATATTCCGATGTACCTGGTCGGGGCGTCACATCCGCATAAGGTCGACGCGCAACGATGGGTGGAAAAGTTGCTGAGCGAGCGCCAGCGCTTGGTCACCGATGCTGAAGTGCTGCAGGAAATCCTTCATCGGTATGTTGCCCTCAATCGCCGCGATGCAATCCAACCGGCGTTTGACTCCTTGCTTGGCGTTATCGATGAGGTGCTGGCTGTCGACCGCGCCATCGTCGAGCGCGCCAAGGAGATTGTCTTTGGTCATCGGCGTCTCTCGGCGCGCGACGCAGTGCATTTGGCCGTCATGGAACAGCACAGCATCGATCGAATCCTGAGCTTCGATTCAGGTTTTGACGGCTTTCCGGGAATCACTCGGCTCTCGTAGCGAAAATCTCTCGTAATGAATCCAGCGCGACGCGAGTTGCGACAGTTACGCGAGGCAGATATTCTTCTCCCTTATGTCCACGCTCGTCGAATGCGTTCCGAATTTTTCTGAAGGCCGCGATAAATCCAAAGTTGACGCCATTGTCGACGCTATGAAGATGCCTGGCGTCTATCTGCTCGATCGCGAAATGGACGCCGACCACAACCGCAGCGTCATCACCCTGGCCGGCGAGCGCGAAGCCATTCAGGAAGCCGCCATCCGCGGCGTGGGCAAGGCCGCTGAACTCATCGACCTCAACGTCCATACCGGCGCCCATCCGCGCATGGGTGCGACCGACGTCGTTCCCTTCATCCCCATCGACGGCGTCACCATTGAAGATTGCGTGGCGATGGCCTGCCATGTCGGCGAAGAGATCTGGAAACGTTACCGCATTCCCGTGTATCTCTACGAATCCGCCGCCAGAATTCCCGAACGCCAGGGCTTGGAAAACATCCGCCGCGGACAGTTCGAAGGCATCCGCGCCGAGATCGCCACCAACCCCGCGCGCTGTCCGGACATTGGCGAGCCTTGCGTCCATCCGACAGCAGGGGCCACCGTCGTCGGCGCGCGTAAATTTCTGATCGCCTATAATGTCTTCCTCAACACGCCCGACGTCGAGATCGCCAAAAGAGTTGCAAAGGCCGTCCGCTTTTCAAGCGGTGGAATGCGATTTGTGAAAGGCGCCGGATTCCTGGTGCGCGGTCTGGCCCAGGTATCGATGAACCTCACCGACTTCGAACAAACGCCGATCCACCGCGTCTTTGAAACAGTGAAGCGCGAGGCCGCCCGCTACGGCGTAATGCCCCTGTCCAGCGAGATCGTCGGCCTGATCCCCAAGAAAGCCTTGGAGCAAGCCGCCGAGTGGTTCTTGCAGGTCGAGAATTTCGACTCGTCGTTGATTCTGGAAAATCGCCTCATGGCCGTTATGGGCGGAAAGATGGCCGTCGGCGGCCTGCGCGCCGGAGTCGAACCTTTCATCGAGCAACTGGCTGCTCCCACCGCGACTCCCGGAGGCGGGAGCGCATCCGCTGCCGCAAGTGCAATGGCCGCCGGCCTCGCCGTCATGGTCGCATCCATGTCGCGGGGGAAAAAAGTCTATCTCCAATATGAGTCGCAACTCAGCGCGGCCATTGCCCGCCTCACGCCGATCCGCGAAGAACTCAAGGCTGCCGTCGACGCCGACGCGGAATCCTACAACTCAGTCATGAAGGCCTACAAACAAGCCAAGACCGCAGCAGATGAGAAATCGGCAGAAGCCGTGATTGAAGCTGCCCTGAAAGGAGCGACCGTAGTGCCCTTGAGCGTCGCCGAAAAAGCTCACGAAGTTGCACAGATCGTGAAGTCACTCGAACCGATCACGAATCCGAATATGAAATCGGACTTGACCACGGCTCTGGCGCTGGCGCGCGCTGCCATTACCGGCGCCTTGGCCAATGTGGAAATCAATTTGGCGTCGCTCAAAGATCAGGGCTTCGCAGCCGAAGTTCGCCGCCGCACTGCAGTTCTGATGTAGAGATGTTGCTCGCAATGTCTCTTCTGCCGAGGACAACAGGCCTGATTAAGACTGCCGCGCCCACGACTCCGCGCGGTTAATGGTCATGTACCTTTGTTCCATTCATCCCTTCTGCAAGTAAAATAGAATAAAGCGATCTATTAACGATAAGGTCCGATCGTGCATCCAACTAAGGGTGTGCGAAACCTTAATTGTTCCGCGATTTCGAGGCGTTATGAAACTCTTTAAGATTTGTTTGGCTTCCCTGCTTCTGGTGAGCATGGCCTACGCCATGCCGTTGAACTCGTCCGCCCGTTCCTGCGTTCCGGCAGATCTGCTTCAATTGATTTCGGTGGACTACCGCGCCCTCAAAGATTCGCCCACTGCGATGGCCCTGAAACAGCAATTGCTGCCCGATAACATCAAACAATTCGAGGCCGCGCTGAAGGCCATCGGTCTGGATCCGGAAAAAGATGTAGATACCCTCACCTTTGCCTCCTTCCACGCCGGCAAGCAAGGCGTCAAGACGGTTGGCGTAGCGGCCGGCCCTTTCAACATGAAGGCTGTGCTGAAGAAGATGAAGCTGCAGAAGTTTGTGCCTAAGAAATACGGAAATGCCGAAATCTATCCCATGGACGGCGGCTTCGTGATGAGCTTTCTGGATGACAGCACGTTGCTGTTCGGCGACGCAACCTCGATCCGGGTCGCGCTCGACACCAGCAATGGCCAGGTTCTGGGGCTTGATACCAACGGCACCATGGCCGACATGATGTCCAGCGTTGACTCCGAACCCGTCTGGAGCATTCTCGACCAGCAAGGCACGCAGAACGCAATGCATTCCGCCCTGGGGGACGCTTCCGGGATTGCCGACTACGACAGCGTGAAGAAACGCCTGATGGGTTCGCGTTACACGCTAAGCTTCAACAACGGCGTTAACTTCGATATGACCGTCGTCACATCTGACTCGACGACCGCCGCCACCGTTTCCTCGTTGCTCAAGGGTTACATGCTTTACAAGAAGATGAGCGCCACGCCGGCGGAGAAGATCGCGGTCGAAAACACTACGGTTGATTCTGATGGCTCAAACGTAGCGGTGCACTTCAAAGCCAACGACCAGCAGTTCCAGTCGCTGATGCATTCGGAACTGTTCGCCGCGGTCACGCACTAACAAAACTGTTTTGCCCCGAAGGCACCGGGACACGGAGAATATCCCGTCCGGTGCCTTCATCTTTTTTGGCGACACGACGCCAAGAGATGCCACGGGACGAAATTATTTCCTCTGTGCCGCGCGCTTCTCGCTCGCCCAACCTTCTTTCACAATTTGCCGGGCCCGCCCAACTGCCAGCGCATCCTCCGGGACATCTTCGGTGATGCACGACGCCGCACCCACATACGCTCCCTTCCCCACGCGGACCGGCGCCACCAGCGTGCTGTCACTGCCAATGAACACTCCATCTCCGATTATAGTTTTGTGCTTGTGCACTCCGTCGTAGTTGCAAGTGATGGTTCCAGCGCCGATATTTACGCCCGCACCGATCTCCGCGTCGCCCAGATACGTCAGATGATTTGCCTTCGACCCCTTGCCCAGCTTGATTTTCTTGGTCTCGACAAAGTTCCCGACATGCGCACCTTCGCCAATCTCGGTTCCCGGCCGCACGCGCGAGTAGGGCCCGACCACCGCACCCGCGCCAATCCGCGCTCCTTCCATCACGCATCCCTGCAGAATGTTGACTCCATCTTCGATCTCCACATCGCGAATCACGCTGTACGACCGAATACGGCAGAGGCTGCCAATCCGCGTCTTCCCCAATAACTGGACATAGGGCTCGATCACGGTGTCGGGCGCAATCTCCACATCTGCATCGATCACGCAAGTTGCTGGATAGAAAATGGTCACGCCGTCGGCCATCAATTGGCGGCACTTTGCCAGCCTCATCTTTTCGTCGATGTCGGCCAACGCTGCTCGCGTGTTTCCCCCCAGAACTTCGCCCGCATCCTCTGACTTAAAAGCCACCACGCGTTTCCGCGCTTTGCGCAGCACTTCGGCCATGTCGGTCAAGTAATACTCGCGGTGCGCATTCGCCGTCGAAAGTCTTTCGATGTTGCCGTAGAGTTCCTTCACCGCAAAAACATAAAATCCAGAATTGATCTCGCGAATCTTCTTCTGTGCCGAATTTGCCGACTTCTCTTCGACAATTGCCTGCACTTCTGCGCTGCCCCCATTCTTCCGAAGCACTCGGCCATATCCCGTCGGATTCTCCAGATCGGCGCTCAGCAGCGTCATGGCTGCTTGCTCTTCCAGATGAAAATTGCGCAGATGTCCAATGGTTTCCGGCGTAATCAGCGGAGCGTCTCCCGAGAGCACGATGACATGGTCGTAGCCCGCCAGGGCGTCGCGCGCCACCATGAGCGCATGCCCGGTTCCCCTCTGCTCTGCCTGCAGCACAAAGTTGACGCCCGTGTGCTCCATTGCTGCACGCACCCGTTCGGCCTCGTGCCCAATGATCGCGTGGATATCCTTCGCGGGTACAATGTGCGCGGCCGCCCGGATTACATGCTCCAAAAGAGGCTTCCCACCGACTTCATGTAATACTTTAGGTATTTGTGATTTGAGTCTCGTGCCCTTGCCCGCCGCCATGATGGCGACAGCGATGTGCGGATTTGTGCCTTGTCCATATGGCGAAAGAGAAGAGGCCCGCTTCTTTGATAATCCTGCCGAAGCTGCCGAACCAGAAGAACTACCCTTCGATTTCTTCATTGGCCCCAATATACCGCGAGCCTGCAGCCATGGCTATTTCCCCGCGGATGCCTTAGAATTTCTGGCCGAATCAAGCGGCAGGGTAGATTGCCCGCCATCGGAGAAGAACCATGCCCAAGTACGTCATCGAGCGCGACATTCCCAACATTGGAGATGTCACCCCGGACCAGGTCATCGCCATCTCGCAAAAATCCTGCAGCGTGCTGAATAATCTGGGTCCAAAAATCCAGTGGCAGCACAGTTACGTGACCCAGGACAAGATTTACTGTGTCTATATCGCTCCCAATGAGGAAATGGTGCGCGAGCATGCCAGGCAAGGTGGGTTCCCCGCAAACCGCATCTCCGAAGTCAAGCAGGTGATCGATCCCACTTCAGCCGAGGCCCAGCGTTAGAGCCCAAGGCCACCATCCACGGCCAGAATCTGTCCAGTAATGAATTGGGGCGCGGTGGCGAAGAACAAGACCGCTTCGGCAATCTCCTCCCCGCGCCCATTTCGTTTCATCGGCGTCTGCTTGGCCATATGCCGCATGAACGCGGCCGCCGACTTCTCGCCCAGATCGATCATCCCCGGAGCAACTGCATTCACAGCGATCTCGGGTGCCAGCGCTTTCGCCATCACCTTGGTCAGCATGTGCAGCGCCGCCTTCGACGAGCAATAATGGGCATTCGTCGCCCACGGCCTCAAGCCGCCCAGCGACCCCATATTGATGATCTTGGCCTCGACCGCGCCTTGCCCCTTGCCGCGCTTCCGCCGCATCCACTTCAGAGCCTCACGCGTCACCAGAAAAGGGCCGCGCGTGTTGGAGGCGAAGATTGCATCCCACTGTTTCACCGTCAACTTTTCGAACTCGACTGCCTCATAGTTCGCGGCGTTGTTGACGAGAATGTCGATGCGCCCGAGTTCGCGCCCCACCTCTTTCATCATTGCCCGGACGCTGGCCTCCTCGGTCACGTCGCAGCGCAGCGCAAATGCCCGAACTCCGAAGCCCGACAGATCAACCACTGTCTCCCGTGCTTCCCGCGCCGAGTTCCGGAAGGTAATGGCCACGTCGGCCCCGGCCCGGGCCAGAGCTAAAGCCGAGGCCCTTCCCAACCGCCGTGCAGCGCCGGTGACAAGCGCAGTCTTTCCCTGAAGAGGTTTTGTAGGATGATCTTGCATGCAGGGATTTTAACGCCTGGCGCTCGTCGGACGCTGCGGCGTTGCCTATCCATCCTGAGAATATGTGAGGAGGCGAAGTCAGGACTTCGATTTTGTGCGAGCCGGCAAAACGGCTTTTAGAGCATCAATCAGTTCAACGGACTCTTTCGACTTCAGCACGACCGCGCTCGCCTGCTGCGTTGCCCCTTGCACGAACTCCTTCTCATCTTTCATCAAAATGACGGGCACTTCCGGCCGTAACCGCTTGAGCTGGCTAATGATCAGTGCAGCCTCCGACCCATCGTCGTTAAGATCGACGACCACCGCGTTCACCGCTTCCTGCCCAAACCGCAGGATTCCTTCATGCCCGTTGCCCGAACTCAGTACTCTCCAGCCGTGTTGCCTCAGCAACGCACAGCGCAGATTCAGATTCACAGGATCGTTTCCGATGCAAAGAACGGAATTACCATGTCGCATGGTCACCGGCACCTTTCTGTCGCCCCAGGCTGTAAAGACCCCCGAGCGCCGGCAAACGATTTTCTCTGGTTTTGATATCAGACGCTGTCGCATTGCGCAGTGACTCCAATCACCATCAATCAACAAGCTTCCTTCCAAAGCAGAGCCTCTATTGGTCCAGCCACTAGACCTCCCGAATTGGACGCCGGGCCGCACTTCCGATTCATTTTGCTGTTGGAAAACGCCTTTTCTCCGCGCTAGAATCTGCACGCATGCAAGAGGCCCGCAACGTCGTGGTTTATTCCCGCAAAGGCTGCCACTTGTGTGAAGTCGTCAAAGAGAGTCTGTCCAAGCTCTCGCGGCGCGGTGGATTTACCTGGCAAGAAGTCGACGTCGATTCCGACTTCGATCTTCGCCGCCAGTTCAACGACGAAGTCCCTGTGGTCTTCATCGATGGCCGGAAAGCCTTCAAATACCGCATGGACGAGCAAGAATTCCTGAGGAAACTGGCCAGCTAAACTCGTTCGATCGAAGCTTCCTGTCTGCATTACAATCTCTCCCGGCATGCTGCGCACCCAACTCTACGCCGACCCGCACAACCTCTTCCTGCACGACGTGGTGCTCGACTCCTGCCGCCGCAACGCCGAGAAGACCGCGATTGTTGACACCTCCTGTGGACGCCGTTTGACCTACGCCGAATACGGAGAAACCGTGGAGTGCGTCGCCCGCGGATTGATGGCGGCCGGCACCAAGCCCGGCGACGTGATCGCCATCTTCCTCGCGAACTCGTGGGAATTCTGCACCGCATACCACGCCGCTACGCTGGTGGGAGCGATTCCCACTCTGCTCAATCCTACCTACCGCGAGCGCGAAGTCCGCTATCAGCTGGAAAATTCCGGCTCCGCCCTCTTGATTACCGATGGCGCAAACATCGAAGGCATCGACCTCGGCGGATTACCGAATCTTCGCCGCGTCTACACGACGCGGCAGGCAGCACCCGGAGCTGAGCCCTTCGCCAACCTGTTTAGCCCGGGAAAAGCGGTGAGTCTCCAACCGGATCAATCCTCCGAGCAAACCCTCGCTGCACTTCCCTACTCCAGCGGCACGACCGGCCTGCCCAAGGGAGTCATGCTCTCGCACTACAATCTAGTGGCGAATGTGTACCAATTTCTCGGTCCGAATGCGACGCAATTTAATTCCACCGACAGCATCCTCTGCTGCCTTCCGCTTTACCATATCTACGGCCTGAATGTGATTCTGAATCCAGCGTTGATTCTGGGTGCAAAGCTTGTGCTCATGCCGCGCTTCAACGTGCCGATGCTGCTAAAGCTTCTCATCGACGAAAGCGTGACCTCGATGCCCCTGGTACCGCCCGCGATCAATGCACTGTCGCAGGCGGCCGAAGCCGGCCAGTTCCCTACCGGTCATCAACTCCGCTGGGTAAAATCGGGAGCCGCGCCACTGGCGCCAGAACTAGCCCGCCGCTTCACCGCGCTGACCAACATTCTGGTGTGCCAAGGATACGGGATGACCGAGGCTTCGCCGGTCACGCATGTCGGCTTCCTCGAGCCTGAACTGTATCGCCCCGACTCCATTGGCCATCCTCTTGCCAAGACCGATTGTCGCGTGCTCGCGCAGTCCGATATCGATCCCGGCGACACTCCCGACGATATGACGGAAGCGCCCTCCGGCCTGCCCGGCGAACTGGTCATGCGCGGTCCGCAATTCATGCTCGGCTATTGGAAAGAACCTCAAGCCACCGCCGCGGTGCTGCGCGATGGTTGGTACTGGTCGGGCGACATTGTCACGCGTGACCGTGAAGGCTTCTATCGCGTCATCGACCGCCGCAAGGAAATGATCAAATACAAAGGTTTCCCCGTGGCCCCCGCCGAAGTCGAAGCGGTCTTGCTGGAACACCCGGCGGTGAAAGAATGCGGCGTCGTCGGCCGCCGCTGCCCAGAAGCCGGAGAAATTCCGGTTGCTTTCGTCGCCCTGCGAGACGGATTTGTCGAGAGCAGCAAACTCGGAGAAGAGCTTTGCGCTTTCGTCGCCGACCGCCTCACGCACTACAAGCAACCTCGTGAAGTGCGTTTCGTGGACGCGGTCCCCAAAACTGCCTCCGGCAAAATCCTGCGCCGCGAATTGCGAAAGTCCATTGCCTGATTCATAACAAACTCCTCTCGGAAATACTTTCCACGGGAAGACGTGACACGCTTTTGACAATCTCTTGACAATCTCTTCGCCCTCTCGGCAACAAACTGACTGTCGGCGTACCCCCGCGTGGCCATCGCCAATCAAGCGTGCGCAGGCAAATGTCCAGCCCAGCAAGTCGTTTCGCGGGATGGCGGCGCGGAAATCGTCGGGTCCAACACTCTTGGCATCGCCACAGGAGGATCGTCATGACACTGTCTCAACTGAAAATCTGGGTTTGTGTAGCCTCGCTGGCCGCCGCTAGCACCCTCTGTGCCCAAGCCCAGAAAAGTCATTCCAGCAGCCAAGGCCAAATCTCCGTCGTCGCCTCGACTGTTCCCGCCAATGGCGATGTAAACCCATATGGCATCGCCCGCATTCCACGAAGCTCCGGGTCTCTGGTCGAAGGAAACATCCTGGTTAGCAATTTCAACAACAGCGCGAACCTGCAGGGAACAGGCACAACCATCGTGCAAATTGCCCCCGACGGCACCGCCAGCCTGTTCACTCAAATCGACGCTACGACTCTGCCTGGACCTTGCCCCGGCGGCGTTGGCTTGACCACCGCTTTGGTCGTGCTGCGCTCTGGATGGGTCGTTGTGGGCAGCCTGCCGACCACCGACGGGACGGCGGCCACGGCGCAGGCTGGATGCTTGCTCGTAATCGACAATCACGGCAAGGTCGTGGAGACCTTCAACGGTTCGCTCATTAACGGTCCTTGGGATATGACTGCATGGGACGCGGGAAGCTTCGCGGAATTGTTTGTGACGAATGTCTTGAATGGAACCGTAGCCGCGGGCGGTAGCGTTGTGCAGCAAGGAACCGTGATCCGCCTTGCGCTTAATATCACATCCGGCTCTCCGCCCAGTTTGGAGTCGATCACGGTGATTGGATCCGGCTTCTCCGAGCGAACCGATCCTGCGGCACTGGTCATCGGACCAACCGGCCTGGGCCTCGACGCCGATGCCGACACCCTCTACGTCGCCGATAGTCTCAACAATCGCATTGCGGCCATCCGACATCCGGTGTTCCGCGATACGTCTGCCGGAACCGGGACAACTGTCTCACAAGGCGGAAGCCTTAACGATCCTCTCGGCCTGACGATTGCTCCCAGCGGCAACATTCTGACGGTCAACGGAGACGACGGTTTTCTCGTGGAAACTACACCCCAGGGTCACCAGATCAACCGCGCCTTGCTGGACAATACCGGGAGCCCGCCGGGTGCCGGAGCGCTGTTCGGAGTGACTGACGTTCGCGGCGCTGGCATCTTCTACGTCGACGACGCCAGCAACACCCTGAATCTTTTCCGCTGAACTTGTGAAGGAAATGGGTGTGTAAGCTATGGGTGCCCCACCCTTCTCGCGTTCTTCGCGAGAGGGTGGGGATTTTGACTTTGGAGTAGAAAACGACCTTGAATGGTAGGTTTACTTTTTCTCGTCACTTCCCGCCAGCTTCCGCGTCACCAGGAAACTCCAGATGACCTCATTCGCATTCGGCTCCGGGTTCGTCTTCCCAACCGTGTTCTCCACTTCATACTGCTCTCCGCCTGGCCAAGTATTCCCCGCGCCCTTCACGCTATAAAGCACCACCTGCGCATTCTGCTGGCAACCACTGTAAGTATCCACCTTGGTTTCCGACCCGCCTTGGGAGGGCAACTTGCTCTTCTCCGGCTTTTCTTCGCAGCGATCGATCTTCGCCCAAGCCTTGGCGCTGTCCTCCACGGAGACGGTCCGCAGACTCAGGTTGTGCTCGGTGCCACCGCCATACGGAACCACGGGGTCTGAAGTGCCATTGATCATCACCAGCGGCACCGGACGCGGCGGCAGACAAATCATCGTCTTCGGCATGGCCGCACCCACCGCGGCCACCGCGGCAATTCGATCACCCAATGCACATCCCAGGCGCAGGCTCATGAAACCGCCTTCCGATAATCCCACCGCGTAAATTCGTGAAGTGTCCACAGAAAATTTTGTCGGCAACTGATCCAGCATCTGGGTAAAGAAAGCAACATCGTCCGCCGGGGACGCCCGTCTTTCGCTGGGCTCACCACCTTGAGGGCGCTGTTGTCCTCCGCCGCCTCGAGGATACCCACCTCCGCCGCCGGGATAGCCTCCACCTCCGCCCGGATATCCGCCACCGGGATAACCTCCACCCGGATACCCTCCGCCGCCGCGACGCCCACCCCTGCCTGGGCCCATCGTCATCGGTCGCGTTTCTTCAGCGTGAACCCCCACATTCCACCGCCCGTGCAATGCGGCCGGATAAATCGCAATGATGCCATCTTTGTCCGCCAGCTCGTTGAAGCGCGTCAGCCGTTCGATGTCCTCCGGATCTTGATTCATGCCATGCAGCAGGATCACCACCGGATAATGCCGCGCAGCGTCGTAGCCCTTCGGCAACCGGACTAAGAAATTGCGGTCCACATCGTCGACCGTCACTTTTTCCTTCGTTTCTTGCGCCCAGAGCCCATGCGCAGACAAAAGCAGCGTCAAGCAGCCAGCCGCTACCGAACGCAAGAAGTAGCTGTTTCTAAATCTCATTGTGTCTCCAGAAGGACGACCCGGAAGATGCAGGGGCGCTTTAATGCTTGGAAGCATCCGTTCCTGACGGAGTTGGCCGCGAAGGGAACTTTCCCGGCCGGTCTTTCGTATCTTCATTTGAAAGCAGCTTTGAACACAATCTCTAATAGCGATTTCGGCGTGGGCAACGCGCACCGCGCGCAACAGGAAGGAGAACTACAATGAACGAACTCACCGGCCTTGCAGCAGTCATCATGATTTTCGGCATGCCAGTAGCTTTATTGGGAATGTACACCTTCTACCGCGTGCGGAAGTTGCGCACTGAAGAGCGATTGGCGGCCATGCAACGGGGCGTTCCGGTTCCCATGGAGCCGGATCTCAGTGAGGCGGCCCACTCCCGCCGCGCCGGAATTTTGCTAATCGCCGGCGCCGTCGGCTACATGCTAGCCTTCACCATCATTGCGAGAGTCGAGCCCGACGCCTTGGTAGCAGGCGCATTCGGCGCCATCCCATTCACGCTGGGACTCGGGTATCTATTGGACTCGACGTTGATCCGCCGCGACGCCCGCGCGTCCTAAGCTTTACAAATGTTGAAAAAACAGTGGCGCGGACCGAAAGGGTGCCCCACCCTTGTCCCGCCGCTTTTTGGCGGGACAGGGTGGGGTCTTTGATTTTGGTTTCGACTTACTCGCCGCTAAGAAACTTAAACTGAGCCTCCGTCAGCGGCACCACGCTCAATCTTCCCTGCCGCACCAGCGGCGACTCTGAAAATAATTGATTCGCCTTCGTCTCGGCCAACGTCACCGGCTTGGGATTGGCCCTGCCGACTTTGATCTTGACTTGCGGATTCTTGGTGTCCGATGCATCCACCGAGACGACTGTGGCCGTTCCCATCGCGCTCTTCTCGTCTCCGGTGTGATAAATCACCAGGCGTTCGCCCGGCTTCATCCCGCGCAGATTCTTCAACGCCACCGGATTCGAGACTCCATCCCATATGGTCGTTTTTTCCCGCTGCAAGTCGGCAAAGGAATAAGTCGAAGGTTCGGTTTTTAGTAAGTAATCCATCGCGTTCCAATCGTAAAAGAATTTCTTAGTTCGGCTTTTTAGCCTGATCCGGCGGTGGCGGCGCATCCTGCTTGGGCGGCGCGCTTGGCGGCTTCGGATGATCGTCATAAACCGAATACTGCCCCTGCGGCCGCTTCAGCTTGATCGTGATCTCCGTCTTCGCCTTCTCAATGTCGAAGTCTTCCCCATACGTCTGAAACCCCGGCGCCAGCACCTGCACCCGCAACATGCCGTAGGGAATGCCGTCAAAGTTCGCCTTGCCGTCCGGGTCGGTCTTTAATTCCATATCACCGCGCTCCTGTTTCCCCTTGGCATTCACCGCGTGCAGGATGACCGCTGCATTGCGCACGGGCTTTCCGTTGTCCTCCTTGAGGACCTGGAAATACATAAATGACGTCGGTTCGTTATCCGCATCCTTCTGCCCAAACGCCGCGCCCACCGGCGCGAACATCAACATCGCCCCGATTACGACAATCTTCTTCATGCGTGCCATTTTATGCAGCTGCGCTCTCCCTGTCATCTCCCTCCCCGTCGGCACACGCTGCTCCTTCGCTCTTTTACAATGCCGGGGTGAAGACTTGGGATGTAATTATTATCGGCGGAGGCATCATTGGCCTCTCGCTCGCCCTCGCGCTGCGCCGGCGCGGTGCAACCGTTCTCGTCGTCGAGCGGGGTGAGCCGGGCCGTGAGGCCTCTTATGCTGCAGGTGGCATGCTGGTCGATTGTTCCTTCGAAACTGCCGCGCCGCTGCAACCGCTAGCGACCGCAAGCGCGCGCATGTATCCAGAGTTCGCCCAGGAACTCGAGCTTGATTCTGGAATGCACGTCGATCTGCGCGATCACGGGACCATCGTCTTTCCGACTCGCGAGCATGTTCCGCGGTGGACAAACTTCACGCGGGCGAAGTCGTTACCCGTTCCACCGGCTGACATCGAGCCTGTTCTGGCTGAAACAAACTGCCCAGCCTTCTATCTCAAAGAACGCAGCGTCGATCCCAGAGCGCTCTCCGCATCGGCCTGGAAAACAGCAAAGGGTCGCGGAGTGGACTTTTCTTCTGGCGATGAGGTCACCGCTGTCCCTGTGATCGATGGCCGCGCCACCGGCGTCACGACCAAGAGGACGACATTTCACGCTGCGAAAGTTGTCAATTGCGCTGGAGCCTGGTCGGGCCAAATCCCGCCGCACGCTTTTCCTACCCGTCCCGTGAAAGGACAAATGCTGTGTCTGGTGATGCCATCGCACCTGCGACTCAAACATGTCATCCGCTCGGCAGAGGCGTACTTGATCCCACGCAGCGACGGACGCCTGCTGGTTGGCGCGACCGTCGAAGAAGCCGGATTCGATAAACGCACCGACCTCGCCACGATCCAACGCCTTCATCGCGCAGCACTAGCAGTGATCCCGAAGCTTCGCGACGCCAGGATTCTGGAAAACTGGGCTGGCTTACGTCCCGGAACTCCGGACGCGCTCCCAATTCTTGGCGCAACCTCGATTCCGGGCTACTATGTCGCAACCGGCCACTTCCGCGACGGCATCCTGCTCGCTCCGATTACTGCCGAGGTGATGGCAGCCGTTGTCGAAGGCCGCATTCCAGAATACGATCTGGCTCCATTCTCACCAGCAAGGTTTTAGTCGAGCGCCGCATCACTTCCAAAAGTCTATGAGAATCGTCCTTGTTTCTGACACGCACGGGTTACACGACTCAATGCGAATTCCGGAGGGGGATATGCTTATCCATGCCGGAGATCTCACTCCATCTGGAAAAAGCACCGAGGTTGCCGCTGCCGCAAAGTGGCTTGCCTCTCTCCCGCACCGACACAAGATGGCCATTGCGGGTAATCACGACCTCCTGTTTGAAAATTCACCCAGCCAGGCCATGGCACTGCTAAGGAGCGCTGGGGTTACCTACTTGCAAGACACTGGTGTCAAAATCGAAGGGCTGTCGATCTATGGCAGCCCGTGGCAGCCGGAGTATATGCATTGGGCGTTCAATGTCCCGCGTGGCAGCCTCTCCAGATTCTGGGACCTGATCCCTCAGGGGCTGGACATCCTCGTCACCCACGGTCCGCCTTATGGCATTTTGGACCAGAGAATTCCTCCAGGAACGCGCAGGCTTGCCCCATGGGAAGACGAAGAAACTTTTAGCGGCTCAGAGCACGTCGGATGCGAGGAGCTGCTCGCTGCGGTCGAACGTACTCGTCCGCGAGTTCATGTGTTCGGCCACATTCACCGCGGCTACGGCGCAAGACGAAACGATCACACGGCTTTCTATAATGCATCCCTATGCGACGACGCGTACGAGCCGATCAACAAACCTTGGGTGATTGATCTGCCCGTGCTCAAATAGTCCCAGGCAGGGCAAGTTCTGGGTCTGGGTTCGCGCTATACTGATTCGTTTCCTGGACTCTCGATCCGCTATCCAGCATTGTCCGCCGAGATTGTCTGCCCAGATCACAGAAAGGATTTCTCTATGGCATCGCCCGCAGTCGATTTTGCCCGCACTAATCAGCAGCGTTTCCTGAGCGAACTGAAAGATCTTCTCCGCATTCCCAGCGTCAGCACCCTCGAAGAGCACAAGCCTGACATCCAGAAAGCCGCCGACTATGTGGCCAACGAGTTGCGCCGCATCGGAATGGAAAATGTCGAGGTCATCGCCACCAAAGGACATCCATTGATCTACGCCGACTGGCTACACGCGGCCGGAAAACCTACCGTTCTGTGCTACGCGCATTACGACGTACAGCCTCCCGATCCGCTGGACGAGTGGCACAGCCCGCCGTTCGAGCCCACCGAGCGCAACAACAACATCTACGCCCGCGGCGCAGTCGACGACAAAGGCCAGCTCTGGATGGAAGTGAAGGCGCTAGAAGCGCTCATGCAAACCGGCGGCGGGAAGCTGCCGCTCAACGTGAAAGTTATTTTCGAAGGCGAAGAGGAAGTGGGCGGCGAAGCTATTGCTGAATACATCCGTAAGCAAAAGGCCAAGCTGAAAGCGGACTTTGCACTGGTCTGCGACACTGAACTTTTCGCGCCCGATCTTCCCACACTTTGCGTCGGGCTGCGCGGACTGGTCTACACCGAAATCGAAGCTTACGGCGCCAAGACCGATCTGCATTCGGGCATGTACGGAGGCGCTGCGCCGAATCCCTTCTTCGCGCTGATCGAAATCATCAGCAAGCTGAAAGACTCGAAAGGCAAAGTTCTGATCCCCGGTTTCTACAAGGGCGTAAAAGCGCCAACTGCTGCGGAACTCAAAGCCTGGAAGCGCCTGCCTTTCAACGAAGAGCACTACCGCAAGACCGAGGTCGGATCGAAAGTCCTCACGGGTGAACCCGGCTACTCAGTGCTTTATCGCACCTGGGCGCGTCCGACGCTCGAAGTTCATGGCATGCCGGGAGGCTTCACCGCGCCTGGCGCCAAGACCGTGATTCCTGCGAAAGCCGCAGCCAAAGTTTCCATGCGCATGGTGCCTAATCAAGATCCCGACGACATCTTGAAGAAGTACACCGCTTACGTGAAGAAGCTGACACCTAAAGGCATCGAGACAAAAATCAAAATCTGGAGCAAAGGCCCCGCGTGCGTGGTTGGCACTGACAACCGCTACATCAAAGCGGCCACTGAAGCGCTGCACGATACGTTCAAGAAAGAAACGGTGTTTATCCGCAGCGGTGGCTCGATTCCAATCGTCACAGACTTTCAGGACGTGCTGAAGATTCCATCGGTGATGATGGGATTCGGCTTGCCAGATGACAACCTGCACGCTCCGAACGAGAAGTTCCACATTCCGAATTTTTATCGCGGGATCGAAACTATCTGCAGATTTTTCGAGAAGCTTGGCTAGACCGAGCGATCAGGATTTGGCGGCAATTAGCACCACAACCAACTAACGGTGCGACTCAGATGCCCGCGTACCAGGCGTATCCACCCTCTGGCGCAGCGGAGCCGAGGCCCTTGCCAAAGCGTTTGAGTGAGTCCGTGACTGTGAGGCGAGTAATAAATTTTACGCTTTTGTAGCCGAGTTGACGGGGCACACGCAATCGCAGCGGGCCACCGAAACCTACGGGAAGATCTCCGTCATTCATTGCCCAGGTCAGTAAAGTCTGCGGATGACGAGCATCGGCCATGTCGATGCTCTCCCACCAGTCGGGGTCGATGGAGAAGTAAACGACGTAGCGCGCCTGCGGGAGAACTCCGGCGGCGTTCAGCACATCGAGCAGAGGCGTCCCGATCCACTCGGCGATGTAGGACCATCCTTCCTCGCACACTACCTCGGTGATCTGGCTGCGGACGGGAAGACTTCTGAGGTCCGAGAGCGAGATGGACATGGGGCGTGCGACCATTCCGTCGACGGAAAGCCGCCAATCCGCAAACCCTCCGGCCTGGAGGCGTTTGAAGGCGTCCTTTAAGGGCGGCATTTCATTGGCCAATGGAGTCTTCGAAATCATGCTGCGAGGAAACTCGCGGGCGAGTGAATGCCTCATCAGGAGCCGCTGTGCGGCGTAGGTCAGCGTTTCACCTGGACCGTATATCCCGCCGCTGTCGGGCGGGACCAATCCATAGCGCTGCGCGAACTTGGTGGCGATGGCCAGCCCAGAAATTCCCGCGGTCGCAGCGATACCGGCGGTGAAGAACTGGCGGCGTGAGACTTTGCTCATGGGCGCTCCTGGGGCACGGCAACGACACCGGTGATCATGGAGCGCATGCGGTTCCTGAATCCGGCCACGATAACCATCGAGACGTGGACGATGAGGAAGAGCAGGAGAAATGCGGAGACAAAAAAATGAAGAGTACGCGCGGATTGCCGTCCGCCTAACACGTTTACAGCGGCCGGAAACACGGAGTTAAAGCCGGGCGACAATGCGAGGCCCGTCCAGATGACCAGAGGGAAGAAAACGAAGATTACCGCCAGATATGTGGCCCGCTGTAGTACGTTGTACGAAAAAGCCTCGGCTTGGTCCGGGCGCTTGAGGCGTATATGCTTTGCGATCACCGCCCGGAACGACTGCCAAGTCCTGTCCGACGGGGCAGGAAACAGATTGCTTCGAAAGTGGCCGGTCCACAAACCCCAGATGGCATAGACGAGGCCGGTCAGCACCACGGCCCACGCGGCCTGAAAGTGAAGATAGCGGCTCCAACCATTCTGATCGGGCAGCACGTAGCTATAACCCGTCGGAACGAGTGAGCGGGAAGATGGGATGGGTATTTGGAAAAGCGGGCGCATGCGCACGTTGCCGGTTTCGCCCCAGTAAAAACGTGGGTGAGAGATCAGGATCTCGGTTCCACTGACTAACAGAGCAAAGAAGCAGATCGCCGTGACCCAGTGTGTCACACGAACGAACGCAGAGTGTCGAGGAAGGTCCGAATTTTGCGGCGAAGTAAGGTCGGACACGCTGGGAAGGATAGCATAAGCACCGAGTCAAACATCCCACGTAAGCAAATTTATTCAACTCCCTTTGCTAACCGAGAGGAGCTAAGCAGAGTCTAACTCGGTAACCGAGAGGAGACTGGGTTGAGCAAGCCTTCTGATCTGGTCCAGGGCACACTGGACATGCTGATCCTAAAAATAGTGGCACTAGAACCAATGAACGGGTGGGCGATCAGCCAGCGCCTGAAACTGATCTCGAGTGATGTACTTGGGGTCAGTGACGGATCTCTGTATCCTGCGCTGCACAAGCTGGAACGGCGCGGTTGGATCACCGCTCAGTGGAAGTCGAGTGGAAACAATCGTCGCGCAAAGTTCTATTCCTTGACGCGGCTTGGGCGCAGGCAACTGGAAAAAGAGACGGCAGACTGGAACCGGATCTCAACCGCGATCTCCAGCATTGTAAAGCTCAAGGAGGCGTGAACATGAGCTTCGAACAATGGCTTTATACGCTGCCTTTGCGTTGGCGCGACCGCTTTCGCGGAAGACAGGTGGATCGGGACCTAAGCGACGAATTGCGCGACCACCTGGAGCAGCAAATTCAGGCCAATCTTGAGAAAGGCATGTCGATGGAGGATGCGCAGCAGGCGGCATTACATGCGCTGGGTGGGTTTACGCAGATCGAACAGCAGTGCCGGGACGCGCGCGGCCAAAACTTTATCGAAAATGCCATCCAGGATCTGCGCTTTGGCTTTCGTCAACTCGGCCGCAGTCCGGGATTTTCTGTTCTCACCATCCTGTGTCTGACCCTGGGCATCGGCGCGAATGCCGCAGTGTTCAGTTGGGCGGAGGGAATTTTATTTCGCCCGTATCCGGCAGTAGCTCACCAGGAGCGCCTGCTCGCTGTGGCTGGAACGGCGCGGGGGGAGAGTGGAGGGACGCCAACTTCGTGGCCAGATTTCCTTGATCTGCAAAGAAACTGCACTCTGTGCGACACATTTTTCGTAAGTAAGATTACGGGGACCACCTTAAGTATCGGGGACCATGCCGACGTCGCGACCGGCAGCATCGTCTCGGCGAATTATTTTGACGCGATTGGCGTCCACCCCATTCTTGGACGCGGTTTCGAACCAGGCGAAGATATTGGCAACAATTCCCATCCCGTCGTTGTGATCAGCTATGACCTCTGGCAGAAGCGGTTCAAAGGTGATGCGAAAATCGTTGGCAAGATGCAGCGGCTCAATAATGTCCCGCACACGATCATTGGGGTGACGCCGCAGGGGTTTTATGGAACGTTTGTGGGCTGGGCGATGAATTTCTGGGTCCCGGCCTCGATGGAAGAAACTTTCGAAAGCGGAGGATACAAACTCGAAGACCGCGGCGCGCGCTGGATCGAGGCTTATGTGCGAGTCAAGCCTGCGGTCACTCGCGCGCAGGTACAAGCTGAAATCACCGCGATCGCAACCCGACTCGAGGCTAATTACCCAGCCACGAACCGGGGACGCAGTATCAAGTTATGGCCGCTGTGGCAAACCCCATTCAATAACGCGGCTACTCTGCTGCCCACACTCCAGATTATGATGGCGGTCGTCGCGTTTGTTTTGCTCATCGCGTGCGCCAATGTCGGCAACCTGCTGCTGGTGAGATCATTCGCGCGGCGTCATGAAATGACCGTTCGCATGGCCATCGGGGCCACTGGCCGCCGGTTGTTAAAGCAGCTTCTCACCGAAGGCCTGATCCTTGCTGGGTTCGGGGCTGCCGGCGGACTCATCGTAGCTTACTGGAGCCGGCATGCCCTCGCGCTCCTGTTGCCTGCGCGCAATGGAACGATGATGTATCTTCCCGGCGAAATCGACTGGCATGTGCTGCTGCTGAGCGCCGCTATTTGCCTTGCGGCCACGCTGGTTCTAGGACTGGTTCCTGCGTTTCAGTCGCGCAACATCGATCTTGCCGGCGCACTGAAATCGGAGTCTGCGGGTGTAACGGCCGCTCGCAGAAAAACATGGATGCGCTCGGGCCTGGTCGTGTTCCAGGTTTGCCTGAGTTTTATTTTGTTGGCGGGAGCCATGCTGTTGCTCGAGAGTCTGGAAAAGATTCGAAACACCAGCCCGGGCTTTTCCACGCGAAGAGTAGTACAGACACGTGCGTCTCTGGTGGCCGCGGGATATGACGATCAGCGGGCCAAGACTTTTCAGGATGAACTGATTGATCGCGTCAGGGCCCTGCCGGGAGTGGAGTCTGCCGCGTACGCCCGATTGACCCCGCTCGGCTATGGCTCATACTCTTCGACGCCGATTGCAGTGGACGGCTACGAAGCTCCACCGGAGGAGCAGCCGACCGTTGAGTTCAACGAGGTCGGGCCTGCCTACTTCGCCACGTTGGGTATCCCTCTACTCTCCGGTCGCGAATTCACGCGTGCGGATGACGAAAATGCCGCCTTGGTCGCGATCGTGAATCGGACCATGAAGGCGCGGTATTGGCGCAATCAGGATCCCATCGGTCGGCGTTTGCAAGTGAAAGGTAAGTGGGTGCGAGTGATTGGTGTGGCTGCGGACTCCAAGTACGAGAACATGCGCGAGGATCCGAAGCCATTCTTTTATGTGCCGCTGCTGCAGGATTTCGTACGCGGGCCGGTTTTGAATATTCGGACAACTGAACCTCTGCAGAATATTTCGTCCGCACTGCTGCGCGAAGTGCACGCGTTGGACGCGAACCTTGCGCTCTACGAGATGATCACGCTTCAAGAACAAGTTGACCGCTCAACTTCACCGCAACTTGTGGCCGTCACTTTGGTTTCGATTCTGGCGGGATTGGCGCTTCTGCTGGCTGCGGTCGGACTCTATGGGGTGATGTCGTACGCGGTGGCGCAGAGTATGCGCGAACTGGGGCTGCGCATGGCGCTGGGAGCGAACTCAGCCGATCTGCTGCGTTTGGTCATTTCGCGTGGTCTGAGATTAACCGCAGCAGGCGTCTTCTTTGGAGCCTTCGCAGGACTCGGACTCACGCGATTACTCGGAAAGCTTCTGTACAACGTGAGCCCGAGCGACCCGCGAGCCTTCGGGGCCGCGTTGGCCGTGATGACGATTACCACCGTCGCAGCTTGTTTGTTTCCTGGATGGCGCGCTGCGCGTACCGATCCAGCGCGTGTGCTGCGAGATTGATGCTTCCCTCTCAATTTTTAAAAGCTCTCTGGCTAGAACGGCCTTTCGTTGACGCGCGTATGCCCTCTTCGTAAGATGAAGCGACCCGAAAGCCGGGCATATTCCGAATGATCGGCCAGACCGTCTCGCACTACCGAATTGTCGAAAAGCTGGGAGGCGGCGGAATGGGCGTTGTCTACAAGGCAGAAGACGTCTCCCTGGGACGCTTTGTGGCGCTGAAATTCCTTCCCGACAATGTTTCCCACGATCCTCAAGCTCTTGAGCGCTTTCGCCGTGAGGCGCGCGCGGCTTCGGCGCTGAACCATCCAAATATCTGCACCATCCACGAGATCGGCGAGCACGAAGGCAAACGCTTCATCGCCATGGAATTCTTGGATGGACAGACGCTGAAGCACACGATCGGGGGTCGGCCGCTGGAACTTGCGACCCTGCTGTCGCACGGCATTGAGATCGCTGAGGCGTTGGATGTCGCCCACGCTGAGGGCATCGTTCACCGAGACATCAAGCCTGCGAACATCTTCGTGAACAATCGTGGCCACGCCAAAGTGCTTGATTTCGGGCTCGCGATGGTCACATCGAGTGCTGGCGCCCCAGGGCAAAATGAAGCGACACGAACCGAGGTGGTCGAAGCGCACCTGACCAGCCCCGGGTCGACGCTCGGCACAGTTGCATATATGTCCCCTGAGCAGGCACGGGCAAAACCGTTGGACGCGCGTACCGATCTGTTCTCATTTGGAGCGGTCTTGTACGAGATGGCTACTGGCCAGTTACCGTTCCGTGGCGAGAGTTCTGCAGTTATTTTCCGGGAGATTCTGGATCACGACCCGGTGCCCGCAGTACGGCTGAATCCAGATTTGCCCGTTGAACTGGAGCGGATCATCAACAAGGCGCTGGAAAAAGATCGCGAACTGCGATACCAGCATGCCGCCGACATGCTGACCGACCTGAAGCGGCTGAGGCGGGAAATTGAATCGAAGCAGGGCACGCGAGGTCGTTCGGGGACGGCAGCGGAGTCACGCGAAAGCGGCTCCCAGGTTACGCACCGGGTGCCGTCGGCATCTGGGGTCCGGGTCCCGGCATCGCCATCGAGCGTGGATAAAGCTGAGCCGCAGCGCAGCTTCTACCCAAAGATTGCCGGCGTGGTTGCTGCGGTAGTCCTAGTGCTCGCTGCTCTGTTTTGGTTTTTCAGGCCGCACTCCATGCCGACTGCGGTTTCTGGCAGCCAGAAAACTGTCGCCGTTCTTCCTTTACAGAACCTCGGCTCTGAAAAGGACGTGGACTTTTTGCGCCTTGCCCTGGCCGACGAAATCGCTACTGCTCTTAGCTACGTTCGATCCTTAACCATCCGCCCATTCGCTACCACCAGCAAATACGACTCTGCCAATCTGGACTTACAGGAAGCCGGCAAGGCCATGCGCGTGACCAACGTGATCACTGGCCACTACATGAAACAGGGCGACCAGCTTCAAATCACTCTCGAAGCTGTGGACGTGGGGGATAACCGCACAATTTGGCGTGACACCATGACCGTCTCTTCGCAAGACATGATCGCCATGCGGAATCAGATCACGGCAAAGGTGCGGCAAGGATTGGTACCTGCGCTGGGCGCTGGAATGGATTCAGCAGAAGGTAGCACCCATCCCAACAGCGAGGAGGCTTACGATCTTTACCTTCGCAGCATCGCGGTGCCGCATGATCCTTTTCCTAACAAAGATGCTATCGTCATGTTGGAGCGAGCCGTGGGTCTGGATCCTAACTACGCACCCGCGTGGAGCTACCTGGGCGTTCGCTATCACTATGACGGGGAGTATTCGAATGGTGGCCCGGAAATGCTCAAGCGCTCCGATGCCGCTCTGGAACGGGCTATCGCCCTTGATCCCAACTACGTTTTTGCCATTGCCTGGCTGATCACGAACCGCGTCGAACAAGGCCAATCGGCCAAGGCGTATCGGGAAGCGAAAGCACTGGTGGCGCGGCATCCAGAAAGTGCACAAGCCCATTTTGCTCTAGCATATGTCCTCCGCTATGGAGGCGCGATAGAGGAATCGGCGAAGGAATGTAACGCCGCCTTGATTCTGGATCCGGGAAACTTTGGGCTACGGTCATGTGCCCTTACGTTCGACCAATTTGGCGACTACCAGCGGGCGATGGATTTTCTTCAACTCGATGCGGGGTCAGAATGGTCATCAAACAACACCATGCGGCACTACCTTCGCGATGGAAAGTTCGCTCAAGCGAAGGAATTCGCCCAGAAAGTCAAAGATCGGACTCAATACTCCCTCTACATGGTATTGAAGTGCCTCGACAACCCATCGTCTCCAGACATCCCTCCTCTCGCTCGGCAAGTGGTGGCGACGAGACTCGCCGATCCAGACCCTGAACCCCGTTACGTGATTGCCGGCGACGTTCTCTTTTGCGGGCAGGAAGATGCTGCGGTGCAGCTTCTTAAGAGTGCGATTGCCGGTCGCTACTGCGCATATACGGGCTTGCTGAATGATTCGATGTGGACAAAGCTGCGAGGCTCTCCCGAGTTCGCCGAGTTACTTTCCGCGGCGAAAAAGTGCCGGGACGATTTTCTTTCCGAGAGGTCGCAAACTGGACCTAATTAGCAGCTGCAACCGAGTGCCGTGAAGCGTCGCTGGCTATATTCGCTCATTGTTGTGTTCGGCGCCTGCTGCTGCAGCGCGTTGGCGGCCGAGGCGAGCCTGATCCTCGTCAACGGAAAGGTATGGACAGAAAATCCAGCGCAGCCGACCGCCCAGGCGGTAGCGCTCGATGGTTCCAGGATCCTTGCGGTCGGCGATAACGCTGCGATTCGAAAGCTCGCCGGCCCCAACACGCGAATCATCGATCTCCATAGCCGCCTTCTGCTGCCCGGCTTCAACGACTCCCATGTACATTTCCTAGGCGGCGGGGGTTCGCTGATCAGCGTGCATCTGGGCACCGCCAACAGCCAGGCCGAGCTTAAGGAACGTGTCGCTCAATTCGCCACAACCCTGCCCAAAGGCGCGTGGCTGCGCAACGGGCTTTGGGATCATCAACGCTGGAATCCGCCCGTCCTGCCCAACCACCAGTTGATCGACGATGTCTCAGGTGATCATCCCGCATTCCTGTGGCGTCTCGATGGACACATGGCCCTGGTGAATGCGCAGGCCATGAAGCTCGCCGGCATCGACCGCAACACCAAGGACGTGCCGGGCGGCGAAATCGAGCGCGACAAAGACGGCAATCCGACCGGCATTCTCAAAGACGCTGCTACTGCTCTCGTGGAGCGCGTCATGCCTCCGCTGTCTCCGGAAGAGCAGGACCAGGCCATGGAAGCGGCCATGCGCGAGGCAGCAGTTCACGGCGTAACCAGCGTTCAGAACATGGCCGACACTTCTGTGGACGAAGGCCAGGCTCACGTCTTTCGCGAGTTTCAAAAGATCGAGCGCGCGGGTAAGTTGACCGTCCGCATCTACGAGGCTTTTCCCGTCCGCGATTGGAAGACCCTGGCCGACGCCGGCATCGTCGCGCCGTTTGGCAGTTCTTACCTTCGCCTCGGAAACCTGAAAGCCTTCGCCGATGGCGCGCTGGGCTCTGAAACCGCGTGGATGGATGAGCCCTTCACGAACAATCCGGCGAAAAGCGGCCTCTCAAGCCCTGACCTTTTCGACGTCGAGCATTTCTACGAATCGATGCGATTGGCCGACAAGGCCGGGCTCCAGCTTACGATTCACGCCATTGGCGATCGCGCCAACCGCACCATCCTCGACCTCTACAGTCGCCTGGAAAAAGATAATGGCCCTGCGGATCGCCGCCCCCGCATTGAGCACGCGCAGCACCTTCATCCCGAGGACTACGCCCGCTTCGCAAAGTTTGGCGTCATCGCTTCCATGCAGCCCTACCACGCAATCGACGACGGCCGGTGGGCTGTAACTGTCATCGGTCCGGAACGCATCAAGTCGAGCTATGCATGGAAGTCACTGTTGGATGCGGGCGCTATACTCGCCTTCAGTTCTGACTGGCCGGTCGCACCATTGGATCCAGTAATGGGCATTTACGCGGCCACTACGCGGCGCACCCTCGACGGCAAAAATCCGAACGGCTGGATCCCCGAGCAGCGCATCAGCGTCGCGCAGGCCGTCCACGCCTACACCGTGGGATCCGCCTTCGCCGAACATCAAGAAGCGGTCAAAGGATCGATTGAACCCGGCAAGCTGGCAGACTTAGTCGTGCTCTCCGACGACATCTTCACCATTCCGCCCGAGGCGATCGAGAAGGCTAAGGTCGACATGACCATCTTCGACGGCAAGGTGATCTACCAGCGTTGAGAGAAACCCGGCCGCTCCATGACCTCATACGAATTCGTCACGCCCCGAGCGTCTCCCGGTCTACTGTTTCGCTGTTGCGGTCGTTACGACCGCAGTCGTAGTGGTGGAACTGTAGCGCGTCAACCGGGGGAAGAAAGGCGTGACCTCAAACGGCATCTTGTCACGTACCGAAGTGATGGCCACTGGAGCCGCTTTCAACAATTCTGCCGTGTCATCCCAGGGGTTGACCTTTACGCGGCCGCCCAACGGCAAGGCCGCAATCTGATCCAGTTTGGCATTGTCCAGTGCCGGGCCTTGGTTGGCTAAAGCAGAGAGGCGATTCAGCGTTCCGCCTTCCGCCAGAGGATTGCCCAGGTGCGTGGTTAGCAGCGCAGGCAGTTGCGGAGCCCGCAGCTGCAATGTCCTCAGGAACAAGCCGAGGTTGTCAAGCTTCTGAGCGTACGGCGAGTTCTTCAGCAACTCAATCGCCTCCTTGTCGGCTGCCTGTTCTTCTTCGGGGCTATGTCTGAATACGATGTCCTGATAAGTCGGGTCATCGGTGAACTCATAATCGCTCCCGAGTTTGTGACGGGACACGATGTGTTCTAACCCGCGCGTAAGCACCGAAGCCAGGTTCGCCTCGTCTTTGAAGGCAAAATTGCCACCAACGTTGTGACCCAGAACGATATGTGCTAATTCGTGCGACAGCATCGCGGCCAGGCTGGCCTCATCCGGTAAAACGTCGACCAACCCACGGCTGATCACGATGGTGTTGCCCACGCTGAAAGTTTCCAGCGGTGCTGTGAGCAACACGCGGGCGCGCACGGTCACGTCAATGTTATTGGTGACCTCAAGGTTATTCACCACCGTCTGAAGAATCCGATCCACATCGCCAGGGGGAGCGAGCAAACCACTCTTGGTCAAGCCCTCCACCGCGTCATCTTCCGCCTGCTGCCGCCATAAACGCTCGGCTTGAAGCGGAGACGCATCTTGCGCACTCGTGCTCTGGTCGGTAACGCTATCGACGCGGATTTGCGTCAATTCATCGCCCTTGCTGCTCTTTTTGACGTCATAGGCCCAGATACGAGTCTGCGCCTTGAAAGATTCCTTCATATGAAGGCCCAAGCCGCTTCCCTCGCTGTAAATGTAGGAGGGCACCCAATAATTGGGAATCAGGTTCAAGCGCCAGCTATCCATATGGAAGTGAGGCGAGTTCCGCTGCACCGGTGAGTAGGTTCCATTCAGGCGCACGATATTGAAAGCCTGATCCTCCACCCAGATGTGACCGATGAAGCGGCCTTTGCCTGCGTCCTTCTTCGGGGCGACCTCAAACACCAGGCAGCGCACGTCGCCGAGAAATTCGCGCCGCACGTAGCGAAAATCATAATGCTGCCGGTCGAAGTCAGCGCGGTCGGCATAAACCATCGACGAGAAGCCCAAGGGCTGATACTGCACCTTGTAGAGTTTCTGCAGGCCGCCCATCAAGCGGTTCGGTGTGCGCGAGTTTTCCTCCATCAGATAATCTTTCCACTCGGCGGTCGCGCCCATGTCCATCCGGCCGAGGAAATAGTGATCCGCGCTGGGTGCCACACCCACTTGTGGATCGGAGGTTAGATTCTGCACGTACGTCTCAATCATGGGAGTGCGCTTGGATAGCATCTTGACCAGAGCTTGCTCCCGCTGCAGGAACAGGTTCACCACGTCGTCCATTGTCGTCGGAGCGGACGCAGCAATGGGTTGCTGTAGCGAGGCCGCTTGTACCGCTACCGGCATGCTGGTATCGGGAAGTTGCTGGGAAGGTTGCGCGGTCTGCGCCTCGCTGGTCTTACTCGGCTCTGCGGAGGGTTGTGAATCCGCTGCTTGCTGACCGGCTGCGCTTATCGAAGCCAATAGTGTTGCCGTGAATATCGCTTTCCAGGGGGACATTGTTCTCTCCGTTTCAGGCCGAGAATTGGAGACTCAAAAATACGGGAGGTAGTGAACGCAGGTAAACGTGTCAAGGGGCCCTGATCTTATTGTCCAATGGCCCCGGGCCTTAAGTAATCGTGAATTGGCGGGCGGGGTTTGCCCAAGCCGACCAGCCCTCGAACGTCCTTCCCACTCTTCTCGACAATTGCATTTGGCGCGGGAAGGGTATTGGCATCGCAAAGCAGCTTCTTGTCTGCTCTTCAGAACTGGAACGTCGCGGATTTCAGTACCGAGCAGTCGCCTGCAGAACGCAATGCCACGAAATGAAGGGCAAATGCAATTCATCGTTCCTCTGTCGGAGGAGTACGGACAAACGCTTGTTCGCGGAGAGCATCCCGAAACGAGGGTTGCGATTCCCGTTGCACTTGCCAAGCGGAATGCGCTAGCCTTATTTCGCTCTCGCGGCGCTCCCACCTCCTTTCCGACTCCCACTGAAAAACCATTCATCTGCTGCAATGTGTGTGCAACCCAGCGCGGTCTCTCGTAACGCCACACCATATATGGTGTTATATTGCTTGACCCCGCCCCAATTTCACCGTTACAGTAGCTTAACTTTGTGCCCGCCCGGTCCAGCTGGAGGTGAGAATGTTGCACAAAATTGGCGCGAGACGGATCGAGGCAGGCATCGAATTGAGCAGAGGAATCCCGTTAGTAAACATGCTTGTCCGGGCCGTCGCGGCGCCGCTGCGACACCCAACGACTGTCAACTCGTCACCGCTTACTGGCCACGGTTTCTAAGGAGTTCACGTTGCTCAAACTGAAGAGACTTCAGATTCTCGGGTTCAAATCGTTCTGCGACCGCACCGAACTCAAGTTCCACGGGGACGGAGTGGCCGCAATCATCGGCCCCAACGGATGCGGCAAGTCGAATATCTCTGACGCGATCTCGTGGGTGCTGGGCGAGCAGTCGGCCAAGACGCTGCGCGGTTCGCGCATGGAAGACGTCATCTTCGCCGGCACGCGCGACCGTAAGCCTACTGGCATGGCGGAAGTGTCCCTGACGCTGATCGATCCGGAAGCTTATAGCGGTCCTGACGCGAACGCTCCGACCGAAATTGATATCCAGGATGATCTTCCTGAGTCTCACATCACTGACGATTGGGATGAAGCGACGATTCGTGCTCGCGCTGCGGAAGCTACGGAACAGGCCGTCGAAGAAGCGCAACCCGGAAGAACGGAAGAAGTGGAAATTCCACGCTCGAAGATCAACACGATTGCCCTCGCGTTCCCCGAGGACGAGCCGATTTTCGCCTTGCCTGCGCATAACGTTATTGCCCCCGCGAATGCTGCCTCGGTCGGAGTTGCCGCGCCGCACGTGGTTCTCAAAATCCGCCGCCGCAAATTTAACCAGCAGCAATTTCACCGCGGAGAGATTCACGTCACGCGCCGCCTGTTCCGCTCCGGCGACAGCGAGTATTTGTTGAATGGAAAACTGTGCCGCCTGCGCGATATTCAGGAACTCTTCATGGGCACTGGCCTAGGACCCGAATCCTACGCGCTCATCGAGCAGGGCCGCATTGGTCAAATCCTGAGCAGCCGGCCTACTGATCGCCGCGCGATTCTGGAGGAGGCTGCGGGCATTACGAAATTCAAAACGAAAAAGCGCCTGGCCGAAGCTCGCCTGGAAGACGCGAAGCTGAACCTGTCGCGCATCAACGACATCTTCGACGAAGTCACGCGCCAGATGAACTCGCTGAAGCGCCAGGCTTCCAAAGCTGAGCGCTACGCGCGTTTGCGCGAAGAAATGCGCGCCAAGTTACGCGTAGTCTTGGCTAGCAAGTTCGCGGCGATCGAGCGGGAGAGCGCCGAACTCGATTCGCAACTCAATGCTCTCGCCGAAGAAATGCAGCATCGTAGCGAGGCTGTGCAGCAACTCGAAGCGGAGCATGCCGATCGCACGCAGCGCGGCTACACCATCGAGGCAGAATTGCGCGAGAACCGCGATCGCATCAGCCAGATCGCGCTCGAAATCGACCGTGCTCATGCACGCCGCCGTCACAACGATGAGCGTTGCGCCGAGTTGCTGGTGCGGGTCGCTTCCTCCGAAGCCGAGTTGGCCCAGGCCCGGAACCGCCTGTTGACGCTGGAATCCGAGCGCGAATCCAACCGCCAGATTCTTGAGTCCGCCGCCGCCGATCTGGCCTCCGCACAGAGCGATCTCCTCCTTTGTCAGCAGGAAGCAGCGGCCGTCGCTGCGAACTTGGCGGAAATTGAGCGCCAGCAGGAAGAGTCGCGCGTTGCCATCTTCGACACGGTTTCCTCAGCGTCGCGCCTGCGCAACCAATTGGCGCAGGCTGAAGAACGTCTTGCAGGAGCCGACCGCGAAGCCCGCCGCCTCGAAGTCGAGATCAACAACGCCAACACGCAGGTCGAAGCATTCGGCGGACAACGCGGCCAACTCGCGCTCGAATTCGAAACCGTCACCCAACGTGTCAGCGGGATCACCGAAGAGATCAGCCAACTGCGCCGCTTGATCGAACAGAAAAAGCTGGAAGAAACTCGGTGCAAGACCAACCTCGACGTTCTGCGCGCAGAATATGCGACCGCGCTCGGCAGGAAGGGATCACTCGAAGGCGTCATCGCCGAGCATGGATATTCCACCGAGTCCGTCCGCCGCCTTTTTCAATCCGGCGTCATGCAGGGCGGCCTTGCGCCAGTGGGTGTGCTGGCCGACTTCCTCGAAGTGGAACCGCGCTACGAGCGCGTGGTCGAAGACTTCCTGCGCGATGAATTGAACTACGTTGTCGTTAAGTCCTGGGACGCGGCTGACGAAGGACTGCGCATGTTGCGTACCGGCGTCGATGGCCGCGCTACGTTCCTGGTTCATCCCGAAGACTCGCAAGCCAAGTTCTCTTTCGTGCTTGATGAAGCCGCGCATTGTGCGCCGCCAGCGGCACAGATCGTTCCGCTAAAGAACACGATTCGCGTGCTCGATGGCTTCGGCAAATCACTCGAGGTAATCCTGCCAAAGCTGCGCGACGGCTACATCGTTCCTGAGGCGGACGTGGCTCGCGGATTAGCTCTCGAGAATCCCGACGCGTTCTTTCTTTCGCAAGCCGGCGAATGCTTCCACAATGTCACCGTGACCGGAGGCAAACAGCGTTCTGAGGGCCCGCTTTCAATGAAGCGTGAACTGCGTGACGTCCTGCGCCAAGTCGAAGACCTGGAGCGCGCTCTACGCGACGAAGAAATGCGTGTGCTCACTCTGGGGCGGGAAATCAAGGAACTCAGTTCCCTGCTCGATCGTCTGGACGGCGAAAAGCGTGAAGCCGAACATCAGGCCATGACTTCCGGCCACATGCTGCAGCAGCTCGATTCGGAAATGACGCGCGTGGGCGAACGCCTCAGCGTCGCGCAAGGCGAATTGCAGCGGCTTGCTGCTGGACGGGCGGAACAGGAAGGCATTCTTTGCGCCCGACAGTCCGAAATCGAGACTCTGGAACTGCAACGTATCGAACTTGAGCAACAGATTGCAGCGGCACAGGAATCGCTCACCGCTCTGCGCCAACGCCGCGAAGAATCGGCGCAGACCACGTCGCAGCACGCCGCTCGTGTGGCGACGCTGGAAGAGCGGCACCGCTCCGCCGCGGCGGTTCTGCAAAGAATCGAGTCGCTGTTTTCCGAGATGGGTGAGCGCGTGCATGCGCTGGGGTCACAGATCGAAGCGGCCGGCGCGGAGAAGCTCCAACGGGAAACGGAGAACCAGCAACTGGCCGAGAATGCCGCCGACTTGGACGCCGAGCGCAACGCGGCGCAGGCTCGCGAAGGCCTTCTGCAATTTGAAACCGAGCAACTGCGCGCACGCCTGACCGAAATCGACGAACTCCTGCGACACAGCCGCATGCTTCTCGATCAGGCTCGCGATCGCCGGGGCGAATTGTCGGCCGCAGCCGCGAAGCTTGAATCCGACGCGCAATACATGGCCGAAACTTGCATCAACGAGCTCAGCGTTGAGCGCGCCGAACTGATGGCCGACGCGACTCTGACGACGGTCAGCGGCGACGAACTCGCCGCCGAGGACCATCTCTATCGCGAGATGCGCGCCAAGCTTGAGGCCATGGGCCCCGTCAACATGATGGCTCTCGAAGAGTACAAAGAAACCGCCGAGCGCCACTCTTTCCTGGAAACGCAGCGCAAGGATTTAATTTCCTCCATCGAGAACACCACCGCCACGATCCGTGAGATCGATCAAATTTCGCGCCAGAAGTTTGAAGAGGCGTTTACCAAAATCAACGAAAACTTCCAAGCCACATTCAAGAAGCTTTTCGGTGGCGGCCACGCGTTCATGAAGTTGACCGATGAAGAGAACAGCGCGGAGAGCGGCATCGACGTGGTCGCCTCGCCTCCGGGCAAGCGCCTGCAAAGCGTGCTGCTGCTCTCGGGCGGCGAAAAAGCGCTCACCGCCCTTGCTCTGCTGGTCGGAATCTTCCAGTACGCGCCCAGCCCGTTCTGCATCCTCGACGAAGTCGACGCCCCGCTCGATGAAGCCAACATCGGCCGCTTCACAGAGTTGGTACGGGAAATGAGCGTGCAGACGCAGTTTGTGCTCATCACTCACAGCAAGAAAACCATGAGCATCGCCCCGGTGCTCTACGGCGTGACCATGCAGGAACCGGGAGTTTCGAAGCTGGTCTCGGTGCGGTTCGGTGCCCCGGCGTAAGCACAGCCTGAGATATATTCGAATACAGATGATGTACGATGTATACAGGAGGGATTTCAGTGGCCGGCTCTTCTGTACTTACTCTGCGTTTAGATCCTAAACTTAAGAACCAGCTAGACCGTCTTTCAAAGGCAACCAGTCGGAGCCGCTCTTTTGTCGCAGCAGAGGCAATCCGCGAGTATGTCGCCTTGAACAACTGGCAAATCGAGGAAACGAGACGAGCCCTCACAGAAGCCGACCGCGGGGAATTTGCCACCGAGAAAGACGTGCGGCGAAGACTGAAGAAATCGACGCGCAGTGCGCGTTAGGTGGCTGCGCAAAGCCCTCGGCAATCTCAATGCCGAAGCCGACTATATCGCTCGGGACAGTCCGGCAGCAGCCGCTCGACTCGTAGAGAAAATTACCCAGTCGATCGATGGACTCCGGCACCATCCTGCCATGGGTCGGCCTGGCAGAGTACCGGGTACACGCGAATTGGTAATTCCGGACACCCCGTATATCGTCCCTTATCGGGTGCGCCGTGATGTGGTTGAAATACTCCGCGTGTTCCATACGTCCCGGAAATGGCCAGACAGACTCTAAACGCTCCTTAAAGCGAAAGCCCACTTCAATCCGCGTTATCCACTCCCATCCTCAGCTTTTCCACAAGGCAGTCGACTGAACGCCCTTCCCCATCGGCGTTCTCGGCCACTCGGAACCCGTCAACGTCTTTCCCGCGAACAGATTACACGAAGCAATTCCCACGAGTGATCACAATCGTTGACAATTTTTTCTGACCAGCTAGAATACGCCTCGCTCCTTCCTTGTAAAATTCTGACATGAGCCCTGATCTTCTCGATTCCGTCCTCTTACACACTGACTTTCCCGATCTTCCCCTCCACGCCAGTGGCAAGGTGCGTGACGTTTACAGCGTTGGCGACCAGCAACTGCTTTTTGTGGCCACCGACCGCATTTCCGCCTTCGACTACATTTTGACGACCGGAATACCCCACAAGGGGCACGTCCTCAGCCAAATTTCACTTTTCTGGTTCGATTACCTCGCGGATATTGTCCCCAACCACTTGATCACGGCCGACGTTGACCAGTATCCTCCCGCGGTTCGCAAATATGCTGACCAGTTGCGGGGACGGTCCATGCTGGTGCAGCGCGCCGAGATGTTCCCGGTCGAGTGCGTGGTGCGCGGGTATATCTCCGGCTCGGCGTGGAAAGAATACAAGGCCACCGGCTCGGTTTCGGGCATCACGCTTCCCGCTGGCCTGAAAGAGTCTGACGCGTTCCCCGAGCCCATCTTCACGCCCTCGACCAAAGCCACGACCGGGCACGACGAGAACATTTCCTTCGATCAGATGTGCCAAACGGTTGGAGTCGAAACCGCCAGTCATCTGCGCGATCTGACATTGCGCGTATACAAGAAGGCCGCGGGCTATGCGCGGCAGCGCGGCATCATCATCGCCGACACCAAGTTCGAGTTTGGACGGACCGCCAAGGGAATCACCTTGGCCGACGAAGTTCTTACTCCAGACTCTTCCCGCTTCTGGCCCGCCGACAAGTACGCTCCGGGACGGCCGCAGGATTCTTACGACAAGCAGTACGTTCGCGATTACCTCGAGCAAATTCACTGGAACAAGCAACCCCCCGCGCCTGCTCTCCCCCCAGACGTGGCACGGCGCACCAGCGAAAAATATCTTGAGGCGTATTTCCAGCTGACCGGGCACAAACTGGATGTGTGACCGGGCATCGGGAACCATTTCCGCCCGCAGGAGCACGGCATGAGCCTCGCGGACTGGATCATCTGTGCGCTGGTGCTTTTGAACGTGATTACGGCCGCCATGCAGGGTTTTTTTTCTGAAGCTTTGACCATGGCCGGCTTGATCGTCGGTTATATCGTGGCTGCATGGAAGTACCGTGGCTTGGCAGCGTGGTTTGAAGGGTTTTTGAAGAACGCGTGGTTGGCTGAGGTTCTCGGCTTCCTACTCATCTTTTTTGCCATCGTGCTCCTGTTCGGTGTGGCTGCCAGGATTGCCCGATGGTTGATGAAAGAATCCGGACTCAGCGGTTTCGACCGTTTCCTCGGCGCGATATTGGGACTGCTGAAAGGTGGTTTGATGGTAGCGGTGATCCTGATGGGCATGACGGCATTCGAGCCGACTTCGAAGCTGCTGCAGAGTTCGCAACTGGCGCCCTACTTCCTCGTTCTGGGCCGAGCTGCGATCTGGGTGGCGCCTGCGGAATTGCGTGCTCGTTTCTATCAGGGTCTGGACTTGCTCCATCAGGCTCCCCAGAAGCTAACCGGCTCCCATGCTTCCCCGCCGAAATAGGCCGCGGTGCAGTGAAAAATTCATAGTAAAGAGAGAGATGCATCGTGAAAGATCAACTGGAAGCACTTATTCTGCAGATGTACCGAAGCAATATTCTTTATTCCGAGGGAGTACGAGAGTTCAAGAAGCGGTTCATCCTGACAGTGTTGCAGGAAAACAAAGGCAACCAGTGCCGCGCCGCCCGGGAACTAGGCATGCACCGCAACACCCTCAGCCGCACCATCAGTGAGTTGAAGATTGACGTCCGTCAGCTGCGCGATGGCGTCAAGCGTCCGCCTCGCAGCGCCCGTCCCGTCACCATGGAAAAAAAGATCGTCCGCTAATTCTGACCAGTCCAGCAAGGAATGGTGGCCCGGTGAAACGGGCTGCGTTTCTTCGTCGCCTTGAGTCCAAAAACTAAAGGCAGCCCTTGCGGGCTGCCTTTCAATGACCATACTGTTCTGTTACTGGGAGGCTGGCCTATGGTGCACCGGTGGCTTCTTGGTTGTGGGCGCGGCCTTGGCTCTCAGTAGTTGCCCCTTCTCCATGACCATCATGAAGGGACTTGGAGTGTACGAAGCGGGCTCGCCCTGGAAATCGAATGACGCTCCATCTTTTGGAATCAGCTTCACCGGAACTTTCTCTTCGAACCGTAGAGTGATGTCCGCTTTCTTCGCATCGATATCATCGGAGCTGCCCGCAATCATGAACTCGGTCGGGGTCGTGCTGATCACTGTGCCATTCATTTGCACGGCTTTGCCCTTGATGGCGTTCCAAACCGTAGCTTGATCGTCGGTGCTGCCATTGCTGAGCACGAACTCCCAGGTGGCGAAGTCCATTTTGTCAGGCGGCGTCGCCGTAATCATGTTGTGCGCCTGCTCGGCTGGAGACGGAGCGGGCTTGATGGCAACCTGGGCACCGTTGGCCTTGGCCGCTGCCAGCAATTCCGGCCAGCCATCTTCTCCCGCGTGAAACTTTACGTACTGCGAGTGCGCGTACTTCTCAATCTGCGGCTGGGCCGCCGGAGGAGCCACTGCCGCCGCGCGCGCCGCAAACCAGATTCCGTTCTGATAATCGGGAGGATTCTGCCCCAGATAGGCCAATGCCAGCGGATACACAACGCTGAAATCCGCAGGATTCGCGTCCACAGTCTTCCGCAGTGCCGGAACCGCACATGAGTAATCCTTGTCCTGCAGGCAAGAGATTCCGATGGCCGCGTTGAAAATTCCCTCCATCTGAGATTTGTTCTTTGTCAGGTCGGGGTCGGTCACCTTAGGCAGACAATCGAGTCCCTGCTGGCCATATTTCTTGCCGTCCGCCAGGAGTTGCTTCGAATTCGGGTCTCCCCCCTGCGCCATCACACGGTCAAAGTAGGACAGCAAGGCCAGCGCACGCACGTTGCAGGAGTCGCCCGTCACCAGCTTCTGAGCTGTCTCCATGGTCTTCTTCGCGTTGCCCGCCTGCTGGTAGGTCTGCATCAGAATTTCGAGCGCCTGGTTCTTCATGACGCTGTTGGGATACTGGTTGAGAAACGCTTCGAGCCCGCTGATTTTTGCATTGGGATCTGTCGCCTGCACGGCAGCCACGTAGGCGTTGTATTCAGCCGGATCCTTGATCACCGGCGCCTGTGCGGGGGCTGCGGGCGGCGCGGCCGGTTGTGTCTGGCCGGCGGGCGGAGTGGCCGGTTGCGTCTGCGAGGGCTGCGAAGTCGTCTGTGCCACTGTACTCGCCGCAATCCCAAGCACAACCGTAAGCAGAATCTTTTTCATCAGTATGGCTCCTTGGATCTTTTGGGGAATAAGTTTCCGGGAAACGTGTTCTCGAACTAGCAGCAACTGCATTCCATCTGGACCACTTTGCGTCCCGATCCTGCTCTGGAATGCCCAGCTTCTGGCAGGGCGCCGGGAAAACTAACCTGCTTCAACTCAACACTTCTAAACCTTTTCCCGGTTGGCCGGATTATAAGTACCTCTTCCGCCGAAGGCAAGCGACTTCCCAATCCTCCTCCTATTTATTGTTAAGATGCGCATAGCAGATGCGGCGGATGTTCTCGAATCTGCTACCCGCGTTCCCATCCGACTCGCAGGAGAGCCTTTTATTATGGACACCGAGCAACCTTTGGCTGGGCAAGTGGCAGTGGTGACTGGAGCAGGCCGCGGAATCGGCGCTGCCATCGCGCGGAAACTCGCTAAACTCGGCGCCACCGCAGTGCTCTGCGGACGCACGCAGTCCACGCTCGACGCCGCCGCGCGCACCATTCTCGACGCCGGAGGCAAGACCGAAGTGATTCCTTGCGACGTGACTCTTCCGCATCAACTCGAATACGCCGCGGCACGCGTCGACAGCACCTTCGGCCGCCTCGATATCCTCGTGAATAACGCGGGCGTGGGAGGTTTTACCAAAGTGTTGCACGAACTTCCGCTGGAGGATTGGGATCGCATCCTCAACACGAACTTGCGCGGCGTCTATTATGCCGTCCGCGCCTTCGTTCCCTTGATGATTCGCGCTCGTTTCGGACACATCATCAACATCTCGTCACTGGCCGGAAAAAATGCTCTTCCCAAAGGGGCGGCCTATGCGGCTTCCAAGTGGGGACTGAACGGTCTGACCTACTCCATGGCGGAAGAACTGCGCCCTCTGAATATTCGCGCGTCCGTCATCTGCCCCGGCTCGACCGAAACCGAACTCGGTCCGCACGAGGGCAAAAACCCGAAGAAGATGCTGCAGCCCGACGACATCGCCCACGCCGTAGGCATGCTGGTGACGCAAGCGCCGCAATCCTTTGTGAGTGAACTTCTGATCAGGCCAACGCAAAAGCCGTAGCCGGCGGGGAGTTCATGTAGGGACAACCGCCTCGGCTGATTTTCGCTAGAGCCTAAAACGAGCTCAGCAATTCTCTGTGCCCTCAGTGCCCTCTGTGGTTATTGCTTTTACCTTTCCCTACTTCTTGAACAAATTCTCAAAGGCCTGTCGAGCATCGTTCGGCCGCAAGCTGGCGGGAGTGGATGTTTCTTTTTCTCTGGTCACGCGAATCTGAAACAACTCGCACTGGTTGCGCGCGTCCTTTTTCGCGATCCGCTCTTTCACCGGTTGCATGCATTCAAACCGGCTCCCCGGATCGAAATAAGTGCACTGCTTGCACGAATGCAATTCGAATCCACACTTCGGACACTGTCCGCTACTTGGCATTCCCTGCAAGACCGTGCCGCATTGCGTGCATCGCGAGACCGTGTGCGTACCCGGCAGATTCACGGGCCTGGGGCCAAAGCTATTGTCCTTCTTCGGCGGCGGCGTGCCCGACTTTTCTGGGGCTCCCTTGCGCGACTCGCGGTCGCGGTCCTGATAACCATGTTGCCGGTATTTAGCTGACACAGTTCCTCCCAAGCTTGCGGCCCGTATTGTCTCCCCAGCGCGCCCCCTGCAGCAAGGGCACGAACGTGACGGTTTCCTCAGCCTTGGCTCAGGTCAGGCTCTGTGGGCGTCTCGAAGGCATTCTGCGCCGAGGACGAGGGTGCCCTCGGGATAGCCGCCGGGACGGCGGCGCTACCACTACAATATTCTCATGATCCACGAAATTCTTCCCGTCGGCCCGCTGCAGTGCAATTGCTCCGTTATCGGCGACGAGACTACCCGCGAAGCCATGGTCATTGATCCGGGCGACGATATCGACGACGTTCTAGCTCTCATCCGCAAGCACAACCTGCAGGTCAAGCAGATCGTCATCACCCACGCTCACATCGATCACGTGGGCGGAGCCATGAAACTCCGAGCCGCCACCGGCGCTTCCATTCTGCTCAATCAGAATGATTACGCTCTTCTGAAAATGCTCGACGCGCAAGCTGCGTGGATCGGCATGCGGTCTCCCGGCAAAGTCGAAATCGATCGAAGTGTCACCAGCGGAGAAACTGTGACTGCCGGATCACTCAGCGCCAGCATTCTGCACACCCCCGGTCACACCGAAGGCAGCATCTGCCTCTATTTCCCTGCCGAGAACAAGCTCATCGCCGGCGACACTCTCTTTGCCGGTTCGATCGGACGGACTGACCTGCCGGGCGGTTCCATGCAGAAGATCCTGCATTCCCTGCACGACACCGTTCTGGTCTTGCCCGACGAGACGGTGGTCGTACCCGGCCATGGCCCGCTAACCACGATTGGCGAAGAGCGCGAGACCAATCCCTTCCTCATTAAGAGTTAAGACTCACCGCGAAAGACGCGAAGACCATAACCGCGAAGGACACGAAGGTTCACGAACGAAATCTTCGTGCTACTTCCAGATTTCGGCGACAAAACAGCGGAGGATCAATCCTCCGCTGTTCGTACGTCTTGTGCAGTGAGCGACTTATTGCCGAGCCTACTGGTGGTCCATATGCTCGTGTTCTTCGTGTTCCTCGTGGCTGTGGCGCCAGTTCCAGTACTCGCGCTGTTCTTTGCGCCTTAGGTGGTCATAATCGACGTATGCACGGTGCCGCGTTTCCAGCCAGTGACGGTAAACGTCATCCTCGCCCCTGTTCCAGCTGTGGTAATCCTTGTGGTAAGGGTCATAGACGCGCCGCTCTCGTTCTTCTTGCTCGTGACGCTCGTGTTCATCCTGTGGCGCAGCCATGGCAAAGGCGCCCAAGGGAGCCAGCAGTGCAGCCGTGAGAATCAGGGACCCGACATATCTTTTTCCACGATGCATAGTTTTCCTCCTGCCCTAGGATGTCGATCTGCCCGGCAGGGTTGGGGCTTAAATACCTCTACTAGCGGAACTTGCATTCAGTCGCCTTCACCCTTGAGGCTGGCCTCGCGCCTGAAGTCCGAGTGCTGAGCTGATTATTTCGCTGCCTTCCAGAATTCATATCCCATACGCGATTTATTCCATTCATAGTACGTTCACACTAGCCAAGTCGCTGTAAACAACGCCAAATTCGACATCGGCGGTTTGGTGGGCCGATTGCACAAAGAAGAGGCACAAGCGCTACCCAGGAACCTTATGCCACAAGAGATTTCAGTTTCATACCAAGCGATCAAGAGCAAAGTCTACCGTTTGATCGATTCCCTGGTGGTCGGTGAGAAGAGCGAATCGGAAGTGCAGGACTCGATTCGCCGCTGGTGGGCTCTGATTCATCCAGCCGACCGGCCGATCGCTCAGAAATACCTGTTAATGGTGCTTGGACGCTCCGCTTCTGCGCTGGACAGCATGGGCGATGCGTTTCTTTCCGTGAGCAGTTGTGAAGTAGCCGGGCCACAAATGGTCGACTCCCAGCTAGCCGGCAGGCGCCTGCGGGTCTTGGAACGCATGGTTAAGGAAAATTCTGTCCGAACCGCAGTATAAGCTGACTCCCGTCGACCGAAATATAGAATTTACAGTTGTCCCGTTGCGCGCCGAACTACCTTCCGTTGGAATCGTCGGTCTCATCCTTGCATAATTTCACGTGATCAAGTGGCGTTTCAATAACACACGTTTGACCTGTTCATCAGTGCGGCGCCGATGGTGTTTGCCGACCGGTCTGGCTCCCGATCGGCGTGATTGTCTTGGACCCGAGACTCCACAGCGGTACGCCACCACCGCGGCCAAAGTGCCCTGGAGAGCGCGGGGCGTACCGATCCCGAAAAGCGTCCGCATGCGCGAGCAACCGCTTGAGCTCGTTTTGGTGGCCGCGCACGTGCACGCGCCGGAATCATCCGGCTCGTAGAGCCGACATGGTCGCTCCAGCGGTGCGCCGCGTTTCCGCAGGAGGCGTGCCCAGGTCGCAGCCATCAACAACAACTTAATGTACATCGCAGCAGGCCCGGCAGGCCCATGATTTCCGCATACAAGAGTTGACACTAATCTTCGACGAAATCATCGAAGCAGAGCTCGGCCAGCCGCTGATTCAATCGCGTGTAGAATGGGTGCTTGGCAGCCGTCGGAAATTCGTCGCCACCACCTGCATTTCCGGCTGCCGCTCGCGGAGACCTTTTCCCATGGACATGTGCAAAGTGTAGTACACGAGATCGAGATCAATCCTGTCGATCCGTAAACGCGAACGGGAGGGTGTCATGGCAATCACACTCACGCAGCAGACCGCTTTGATCACAGGGGCATCACGCGGTATTGGCCGCGGTATCGCGCTAAAGCTCGCTGAGCAGGGGGTAAAAAGAATTGCAATCAACTACAAGGAGAACGATGCGGCCGCCAGAGACGCCGCTCGCCTCCTCAAGGAGCGCGGTGCGGCGCCGCTGATGATCAAGGCGGATATCGGCAAGGTCGCCGACATCCAGCGCATGTTCGAGACCATCAAGTCCGAATTCGGTGGCCTGGACATCTTCGTTTCGAACGCCAGAGCTACGCTCGCCACAGGCTTCTATGCGGAACCAATGGAGATCCCGCTGGAGGCGTGGCAGGCGACGTTTGACACCCAAGCGACGGAGTTCCTGGTTGCGGTCCGCGCAGCGGTGCCGATGATGGGCAAGAACGGCCGGATCATCGCCATCACTTATGCGCCCGGCGGGCAGACCGGCAGTTGGCAGCCTTGGGTCGCCATGGGCTCGGCGAAAGCCGCGAAGGAGGCGCTGGCACGTTATTTCGCGGTCGCTCTCGCCCAGAAGGGCATCACCGTGAACATCATCAGTCCGGGCGCCTGCGACGACAGCGTCCTCAGCGGGCTACCGCCCCAGGTATTCCAGATAATCAAGGACTGGCACGAGAGCGGCTGGACGCCCATGAGGCGCCTCGGCCTGCCAGCCGACGTCGGCAACGCCGTAGTTCTCCTTTGCACTGACCAGGCGAGCTTCATCACCGGCCAGCTGCTGTACGTGGATGGCGGCGCTTCCGCGATGGAGCCGGTCTTCCCGTTGGCCATCCAAGGCATCAAGTAGTGATCGAGGCGTTGTGCTGATCATGCTGGGCGCGGACGACCAGGCGTTCGTCCGCCGTGATACGCCTGACCACTAGCCACTTTGTGGGCTGCACGTCGGCCGTACAAGGGACGCAACTTCGTGTATTCAGTTAAAGACCTCTCGTGCCCTATTTGTGGAACAAAGATTAAGCTCTTCTCGTGCCGCCCCGCCCGCTTTGCGCAATCTCGACGTCTAGTAACGAAAGCGCTGTCCACGGGCGGCATTCGTAACCGCGGTATGAGAGCCTTTTCATAATTTCTGCGTTCGGTTGCGGCGATCATAGGGACTGGAGGATTCCTATGAAGTTCTGCAAAGCTGGTTTTCTTCTTGCGCTGCTTGCGGCGGTTTGTCTTCCGGCCGTCGCTCAGGATCAGATTCAGTTGAATGTTCCGTTCAATTTCTTCGCCGCCGGCAAGTCGCTACCTGCTGGGCATTATCAAGTGGAACGGCTTTTCGACGGAAACATGGCAGCATGGCGCCTGGTCAGCGACAACGGCCCGGCAACCGTAGTCCTCACGAACTCCGTCCAATCGCCGGAAACGGAACATCCGCCGAGTCTGGTATTCCGCAACACTGGCACAACGTATTCTTTGATCCAAATTTGGACTACTGAACATTTCGGCCGGGACTTGCCTCTGCGGGAGAAGGTGAAAACCACTCTTATCGCAGAAACGGAAAAGTACGTCGTGATCGAGGCTAAGTAGCCGATCCGCCAGCAGTCTTTTCTGCCAAGGACCAGCTCAGAAATGGGCCGGTCCTTGACTGCCACTGGACCACTAATCTCACTCCAGTACCAACTCGTGTCACGAAAGGATTGATTTTTACTTTCCTTCGCGCGGCTTCGTGCCCTTCGTGGTAATGGCTGTAGCCAGCCACGGGAAGAGCAGTGACGTCAAGCTAGAGTCACGGCGTCTGGGCGCCCTGGGTCTCGACATAGACGGCATAGAGCGACTGGCTCGCCGCCATGAACAGCCGGTTCCGCTTGGCGCCGCCGAAACAGAGGTTCGCGCACGTTTCCGGAAGATGAATTTTCCCGATCAGCGTGCCATCGGGCGCGAATACGTGCACCCCGTTGTAGCCTTCCGCGCCCCATCCCGCAGCGGACCAGACATTGCCATCCACGTCGCAGCGAATGCCGTCGGAGGAGCCTGGGGCCATATTCACAAACAGCCGACCGTTCTTCAATCGCACGCCATCTTCGACGTCATAGACGCGGATGGGACGCGGGTCGCCGGGTCGTTTGGGAATTCCGGTATCCACGATGTAGAGCTTCTTTTCGTCAGGAGAGAAACAGATGCCGTTGGGCTTATCCATGTCGCTGGCAACGACGGTCGCCTCGCGCGTTTTCGGATCAAGACGGTACACCACAGCGGGCAACTCGAACGCAGCCTTGTGCCCTTCGTAGTTCGACATGATCCCGTAACCGGGATCGGTGAACCAGATGGCGCCATCGGAATGCACCGCCAGATCATTGGGCGCGTTGAGCTTTTTGCCCTGAAAACTGTCCATTAGCACTGTGATCGTGCCGTCATGCTCGGTGCGCGTCAGCCGGCGGGAATCGTGCTCGCAAGTCAGCAGCCTTCCTTCCCGGTCTCGACAATTGCCGTTGCTGTAGTTCGAGGGGCTGCGAAAAACGCTGACCTCTCCGGTATCTTCCAGCCATCGCAGCATGCGGTTGTTGGGGATATCGCTGAATAGGAGATACCGTCCGTCCGCCACCCATACGGGCCCTTCCGCCCAGCGCGTGCCCACGTACAGTCGCTCGACTGCAGCATTGTTGACCTTGTATTTCGTGAAGCGCGGATCAACCACTTCCACTGCAGGGTCGGGATAGGCCACCGGATTTTTCCGTTCATGCTCGTCAGCAACGGCCCACGGTTTGAGCGCGAGCGCGGAAGCGGCGCCAGCTGTCATATTCATGAAAGTGCGTCTGTGCATTGGTCTCTCCTGGAGCAGCGGGAGTTTATCATGCCGCATCCCGCAGCGAGAAAGTTGCACGACGAGCCCCTGCACCTGCTCAAGTTCAGTTAGATATCGTAGTAGAGCGCGAACTCGTAGGGATGCGGGCGCTGGCGGATGGCGTCTACTTCCTTCGAGCGCTTGTAGTCGACATAGGTGCGCAGTAATTCCTCGGTAAACACTTCCCCCTTCAGCAGGAACGCGTGGTCGCGCTGCAGCGCGTCGAGCGCTTCTTCGAGCGAGCCAGGCATCGACGGAATATTCGACAATGCCTCGGGATCGAGGTCGTAGATATCTTTGTCGAGCGGCTGCCCGGGATCCATTTTGTTCTCGATGCCGTCGAGCCCGGCCATCAACATCGCAGCAAAGGCGAGATATGGATTCGAGCTTGGGTCGGGAGGGCGAAACTCCACGCGCTTCTCTTTGGGAGCGATGGAATACATGGGAATGCGACAAGCCGCCGAGCGGTTGCGCCGCGAGTACGCCAGATTTACCGGCGCCTCGAATCCCGGCACCAGCCGCTTGTAGGAATTTGTCGTGGGCGCGATGATCGCCGAAAGCGCCGGCCCATGCTTGATCAGGCCGCCGACGTACCACAGTGCAAGCTGCGACATGCCGGCATAGCCGTCGCCGGCAAACAACGGCTCGCCACCTTTCCACAGCGATTGGTGCGTGTGCATGCCGTTTCCGTTGTCGCCGAAGATCGGCTTGGGCATGAACGTAACCGTCTTCCCGTAGCGGTTGGCCACGTTCTTCACAATGTATTTGAAGAGCAGCATCTTGTCGGCGGAACGCAGCAGCGAATCGAACTTCAGATCAATCTCCGTCTGCCCACCCGAAGCCACTTCGTGATGGTGGCATTCCACGTCGATGCCGCAGTTCTGCATGGTCAGCAGCATTTCCGAACGCAGGTCCTGGTAGTGGTCGGTGGGCGGCACGGGAAAGTAGCCTTCGCGGTAGCGCGGACGATACCCAAGATTGTTTTCTTCCCGGCCCGAGTTCCAGCGGCCCTCTTCGGCGTCGATGTAGTAAAAGCCATACTGCTCGCGCTGATCGAAGCGCACGTTGTCGAAGATGAAGAATTCCGCCTCGGCGCCAAAGTATGCGGTGTCGGCGATGCCGGTCGAGGCCAGATACAACTCGGCTTTTCTGGCAATGTAGCGGGGGTCGCGGTCGTAACGCTGCTTGGTCACAGGGTCGACCACATCGCACACCAGCACCAGCGTCGGGACTTCAGTAAAGGGATCGAGCAGATGAAAATTGGCGTCCGGCTTCAGCAGCATGTCGCTCTCATGAATGCCGGCCCAGCCCCGGATCGACGAGCCGTCGATGCCGAACCCGTCTTCGAACGAACTCTCCCGCAACTGCTCAATGGGATAAGAAACGTGGTGCCACAGCCCGGGAATATCGGTGAAACGCAGGTCAAGAATCTTTGCTTCGTGTTTCTTTGCGAACCCTAGAACGGTCTTGGCCTCAGCCATGAAAACTCCTTGCCGGTAAGCACTTCCCTGCTGAAAACAGGCGCGCCATCGCGTGCAGTCCGGCAGACGGACAGGCTGTTACAATCGGTCGCGATGGTGCAAGACCGAAGAGTCTAAAGCCAGTCGCCAGCGCTGGCAATTCGATTGTTCTTATAGCTGGGATAACCGGACTTTATACTTGAGCTGTCAGCTATCAGCTCTCAGCTTTCAGCCCAATCCCGATTGATTTCCGGGATCTCCGCGCTGAATCGCCTTGGCTGACAGCTAAGAGCTGACGCCTGAGAGCTTCGTTTATGGACTTCGACCAGCTCGAAACGTTTCTCGAAGTGGCGCGGCACGCGTCGTTCTCGCGCGCGGCGGAGAAGCGTTTTCGCACTCAGCCTGCGATTTCGTCGCAAATTCGCGGGCTGGAGGAAGAAGTCGGCGCCAAGCTTTTCGACCGCTCCGGCGGCAAAGTATCGCTCACCGCCGCGGGCAAGGCCTTTCAGAAATACGTCGAGGACACTCTCGACGCCCGCAAAGCGATGCTCGTCGCCATCGCCGAGATGGAGCGCGTGCCCCGCGGAGAAATCATTGTCGGCGCGAACGAGGGCACCTGCCTGCACATCCTGCCCTATGTTTTTGCCGATTTCAAAAAACAGTATCCAGACGTCTCAGTCAACATCAAGCGCGCCGACTACGGCAAGATTTTGGAATCGATCATCGACAACTCCGTCGACTTCGGCGTGATTTCTCTTCCCGTAACCGATCCGCGCCTGACCGTGGTCCTCATCCATCGCGACGAGTTGATCGTCATTGCACCCCCTCAGCATCCTCTGGGAAAAATGAAATCGGCCACGATTGCCGATGTTGCCAAGTTTCCATTGGTCGTGCCCAAGGCTGGACACACCCGGGACGCGATCGAGCAACTTTTTCACGAGCGCCGGCTGAAGCCCAACTTCACCATGGAACTCGACTCCAGCGAATTGCTCAAGCGCTTCGTGGCCGCCGATGTAGGCATCGGCTTCATCGCCCGCTCCAACGTCGAGGAAGACGTTCGCGCCAAAGTTCTGGCCGCCGTTCCCATAGCCGACGCCCAGGTCCGCCGCGATCTGGCGCTGGTCTTCCGCAAAGATAAAGCCCTTAGCCGCGCCGCTCTCGCCTTCATCGACATTGCGGTGAAACGCAAATCTACGGAAGAATTGGTGCAGACCCCAACTCGATGACCAACCGGTGGATGATCAACGTGTCAACGACCCGGGCGACCTTCAAATTACTGCTACTGATATTCCTTGCAGGCATTCCCGTTTGGGGCCAGGGCACGTCTTCGCAAAAATCGCTGGCGCAAATGCCGGCCTCGGCTCGTCAGTTGATTGCCATCAAAGTTGTCGGCAGCAAGCGATATTCGGAGCAGGCGGTCGCGGCTGCAACCGGCTTGCAAATGGGCGCTGCCGTTAACGACGACGACTTCAAAAAGGCTGCGCGCCGCCTCGGCGATATGGGAGTTTTCACCGACATCGCGTACAGCTACTCATATTCCCCCGCGGGAACCAAACTCGAACTGCACGTCACCGATGCGGAAAAGTTTGTTCCGGCACGCTTTGAGGATTTCGTGTGGTTCTCCGATGCCGAACTCCGCCAGCGCATTCAGCAGCACGCCCCGCTGTTTGACGGAGAGCTGCCCTTAAATGGCCGTCTGGTGGACGAAGTTTCCGACGTGCTGCAGGCCATGCTGGTCGAGAAATCAATTCCCGGACACGTTGAATATTTGCGGGTGGGCAAACATGACGGCCCCGTCGAGGCGATCAGTTATCACGTCAACGACGTTCTCATTCGCGTCCGCAATATCGAGTTCACCGGAGCCGACCCTGCCGATTTACCCGCACTCGAAGCTGCCGGCCGCAGGCTTCCTGACCGCGAGTACTCCCGCACGCGCCTGAATCAACTGGTTCAACATCAGCTTCTGCCGGTGTTTTACGAGCGCGGTTACCTGAAAGCGCAGTTCGGCGAGCCCCAACCAAAAGTCGTGAAGGAGCCCGGCGCCGAAACCGAGGAGGGCCCACGGAACCAGACCGTCGTCGATGTCACGTTCTCTGTAACTCCAGGCCAGCAGTACAAGCTCAAGGGCCTGGAGTGGTCCGCCAATCGTGTGTTTCCGATCGAGAGGCTTGAAAAGATGGTCCGCGCCGAGATCGGCCAACCCGCCAACACAATCCGACTGGCGGATAACCTGAAGGACGTGCAAAAGCTCTATGGGTCGCGCGGTTATGTTGCATGCTCCATCAAGACCGAGGCCGCATTTGACGATGCCGCAGGCACGGTCGCATTCCGCATCGATATTGCGGAAGGGGACGTCTACCACATGGGAGAGCTGGAATTCCGCGGCTTGGACAATAGCCTGACGGCGAAACTTCGTAATGCCTGGAAGATCCGCTTTGCGGATGTTTATGACTCGACCTACCTCAGCGAATATCTCCCCGCCGCCCGCAAGCTGCTCCCCGCCAACCTGGACTGGGAAGTGGACCCGCACGTCACCGCCAATGTGCGCGACAAGACGGTCGATGTCGATCTCATCTACTCGGTCAAGGCCCCGAAATAGGGTTACGCACGCCTCAGGACTTGGCCGAGGCGCTTGTTCGTTTTTCGTAACAGTTTCGCCACGGTTCTGAGAAGCCGCATCCCGTCGGTTACTCTAAAACTCCCTTTTTTCAGTAACAGCGGTTTCGGCCCGGGCCCTCCCCTACACACTCCGGGCTCCTAGGCGGGGAGCGCGCCTGCGCTTCCCGCGCTTTTTTGCCCAGTGAGCGGGATAACTTGTAACCTCACGCCGCTTGGTTCATCCTTTAGGAAGAAGCTGCGCTCCCCCACCACTAGGGTGCCAGCCTCCAAGGAGAATCTGTGATGAATGCACGAGTTGGGAAAGTTGGATCTCTTCTATTGAGCCTGATCGTGATTGCAGGCCTGTCCGTTTCCTCCGCATTCGCGGCCAAGGCAAAAACCTTCACCGGAAAAGTCAGCGACTCAATGTGCGGCGCCAAGCACATGGAGTCCAATGACGAGGCGGGCTGCACTCGCGCCTGCGTCAGCAAGGGAGCGAAATACGCTCTCGTCTCGGGCGACAAGGTTTACACTCTCGACACCACCGACAAGGCAGCCTTGGCCACTCTCGACAAACAGGCTGGCGCCAATGTCACGGTTACCGGAACCGAGAACGGCAACACTATCACCGTGACCAAGGTGACCGCCGCTCCTTAAACGCGCTCTGCTCGACATTCAGCGGGGACGCGCCGCGTTCCCCGCATTTTTTTTGCCTTTCGCCTGCAAATTCATATTCCCTTTACAAAGCATTGTGTTAGATTGTGCATTCTCAACACTCAGTTTTTCTTTTCGGAGGACTATCGAATTGGGCAAAGACATGGTTCCGAAGCGGATTTTCTTTACCAAGGGAGTGGGGAAACACCGCGAGCGGTTAACTTCGTTCGAATTGGCGTTGCGCGACGCCGGGATCGCTGCCCAGAATCTGGTTCGAGTCTCTTCGATTTTTCCGCCCAACTGCAAGTTGCTGGCCCGCAAAGAAGGCGTGAAGTACCTTCATCCCGGCGAAGTGGTTTTCGCCGTGGTCGCCGAAAATTCCACTCGCGAACCGCACCGCCTGCTGGCCTCATCGATCGGCGTCGCCATTCCCGCCGACCGTAACACCTACGGCTACCTCAGCGAGCATCACTCCTTCGGCGAGACAGAAGACGCCGCCGGAGAATACGCCGAAGAACTCGCCGCCGAAATGCTAGCCACCACGTTGAACGTAGAATTCGACCCTGATCGCTCCTGGGATGAGAAGAAGCAGATTTACCGCCTCTCCAACAAAATCGTCCGCACCGCCAACGTGACGCAGTCCGCCGTCGGCGACAAGCGCGGCCTCTGGACCACGGTGATCGCCTCCGCGGTATTGATCTTCGACTAGGGGACGACCTCGCAGCCACCAGCAAGACGGCGGCTGCCCCATCTTTCGCGCTTTTCGAAAGGTGGGAACCACGGACGCTCGACGCCACGCTTTTCGCCCATCGCGGCACAATCTCTTTGCACCCACGCCTGGGAACCTTGCGACCATCGTTCGAGTACCCACCCTTCGAAATCGCGTTGATGCTAATCGCACAAGAACCAGAGGGCAGCGCCATTTTCTTTGGATCGATTTATAAGTACTTGAATCTAATATGCTTGATAGAAGACAAAGTCCAAGAGGGAGTAAAACTTTGGTAATCTCCCGTGCTCCCGGATGTAACACTCTGTTAACGGATATCGGCTATCATAGTTGTGGTAGGAAAGACACAGATCGAGGAATTTCAGTGGATATCGAGACACGTAGAAAGAAGCAGCAGGCCCTGATGGTCCAGCTCGTCGAGCGCAAGGTGCGGTCGCGCGCCAAGCAGCTCTACGAAACCCGCGGCCAACAGGAGGGGCAGGAGCTGCAGGATTGGTTTCAGGCAGAGTCGGAAATCCTTGGAAACAGTATCCTTGCGCCCCTTTATCGGCGCATGCGAACGGGCAGCGAGGAAGTCAAAGAGAACGACGCGGAGGACTTTTCCGCTGAGGACTCAAACGCCTACGAAACCCGCGCCTGATTGCGCGACACAATCTCAGAATCGAAAAGGGGACGGACAATGATCCGTCCCCAATCTATTTCCGGGCAGAGACCTTCGCGCCCTTTCGAGCACTACCACTTTTCTTAGCCTTGTCCAAGCGCTCGAGCACCGCAGCCACGATGATAGGCAGCCCTACGGTCGCGTCCACAAAGACCTCGCCGAACTTTCCGCCTTCCGCTGGCGGCACGAACTTGCCCCACGAAATCGCCTCGCTATACGGACTGCCAGATAGTCCGCCCCAATGCACCGGCTCGGGGCAAATCCTGAGTCCGTAGTGATAGCGCTTCAGAGGCACATTCTCTCCCAGTCGCCGGTGCCGCAGCTCGATAAACGGGCCAAACTGTTGCGACCAGTTGCGCGGCACGCCGCCGCCGATAGTAAAAATTCCCAGCTTTTTCTGGCGCAGCAGCGTCGCCGCAAAATGCTCCAGGTCTTCGAACGGATCGAAGCGGATCTTATGTCGTCCGGTCGACTCGCGCAGCCGGTTGTTCAACGCCGTGTCGAGGCCCAACTCCGAGTCGCTGAACGCCGGCACAAACACCGGCACTCCCTGTTCATACGCTGACTTCAGAATTCCGCGCTGCCCCTGGTTGCGCTTCGCCAGATAAGCTCCAATGGCGTGGTTCAGCTTGTAGGAGCACATGATCTCGTTGTGATCCCAAGCTTCGAGCACGGCCGCCATGACTTCCTCAACGTCGTCCAGGTTTTGTTCGGGCTCGAGCGTGTCGTAGACGCGGTTGTAGCCTTGCTCGTAAAGCTCCTCGTCAGAGACCTCCGGATTGGCGCGAAAGTGCGCGCGCCCCGTGGCCTCCACCAGTCCGTGCGCCATGAGCGCGCCCGTGGAGACGATCGCATTCACGATGCCCCGATCGATCAACTCGGTGATGATCAGCCCCTGCTTGGCCACCGTCATCGCCCCGGCAAGAGTCATCACGATAAACGCATCTTCGTCAAGGGCCATTGCTTCAAGCACGTCCGCCGCCTCACCCAACTGTCGCCCGGTAAACGCAGTCTTGGCCATGGCGCGGACCAGATCGTCGATCGACCTCACTTTGGCCAGGTCCAGAGGCTCCAGCGGAATCAGACGGTCTTCAATGGGGTTATGCAGATGACGGTCTTTCCCTTCCCCACCGGGCGCGTGCCCGTGTCCCTGATTTGAATCTTTCGAATTGCTATGATTGCCTTGTTTCAACGCGAACCTCCCAAGCCGCCTGCTATTACGATCCCCGATCCACTACTCTACAGGAACCACAGGACAGGATGCCACGCGCGAGACACATGTAGGGACAGCCGCCTCAGCCTGCCTGAGCGCGGTCGAAGGGGCTGCCCAGTCGAGCGAAGCTCGACCGCACACGCCAGTCCTCGGCTACACTGCCAGTGATGCCCGGCAAGCGCAGTTTCGAAGATCAAGTCTCCGCTCTGGACGCGCTTCGCCAGCAGCCGGAAGCCGCTCGCCTGGAGCCGTTGCGCAAAGCGCTGGCGCATCGCAACAATTTCCTCGTGGCAAAAGCCGCCGACCTGGTACGCGAATTCCAGATCGCACAGCTGACGCCGGAACTGCTCAAGGCCTTCGACCGTTTCTTCGACAATGCGGTAAAGACCGATCCACAATGCTGGGCCAAGAATTCGCTAAGCCGTGCGCTGGTCGCGCTGGAGCATCAGGAGCCAGACGTTTTTCTGCGCGGGATGCGGCACATCCAGATGGAACCGATATGGGGAGGCCAGTCCGACACGGCCGGAACGTTGCGCGCCACCTGCGCGCTCGCACTCGTGCAGTGCCGCAATCTTACCGATGCGGATCTGCTGGGTCATCTCCTCGAACTGGCGGGCGACAAGGACAAGGCAGTCCGAACCGAGACCATGCGCGCGATCGAACAAGTCGGCTCGCCGCCTGCGTCGCTTCTTCTTCGACTGCGAGCCGTTCTCGGCAATGAGGAACCCGAGGTGTTAGGCGCGTGCTACAGCGGGATCCTGCGCCTGGAAGGCGCGAAGGCGATATCCTGGGTTGCGCGTTTCCTAGCGAGTGCCGATGACAACGCCGCCGAAGCCGCACTCGCGATTGCCGGAACACATTCTCCCGAGGGCTTCGAGGCCCTGCGGGAATGCTTCGTGAACGCTGACGATCCGTGGTGGCGTTCCGTTGTGCTTTCTGCCATCGCTCTCACTCGGCAAGACGCCGCGCTGGAATTCCTGCTTGATCTTGTCCGGACCGAATCACTGAACGCAGAAACGGCGATCGAAGCAATCCTCCGCTCCATGCCTTCGCAGGACGTGACCAATCGCCTGGAGAAACTGGTCGCCGGCAATCCACGACTGGCGCGAGTCTTCACGGCCAATCAGATGTCGTCACAATAATCGCATCGCGAGGTTGGCTGAAAGCTGAGAGCTGATAGCTGACAGCTACCCTGCTATATTGATTTCCGGAGGTCCGATCGCTTGCCCCCTGAAAAATTCCGCGTGGCGCTGGTGCAGATGTCGTGCGGTCCGGAGCCGGAAAAGAATCTGGAGAAGGCCTTAGGCCGCGTCGCCGACGCCGCCGGACGCGGGGCCAAGGTCGTGTGCCTGCCCGAACTTTTTCAAACCCAATATTTCTGCCAGCGCGAAGATCATTCGCTGTTCGACCTGGCCGAAACGATTCCGGGACCGTCCAGCGAAAAACTGGCTGCGGCCGCGCGCAGCAATGGAGTCGTCCTCATCGCTTCGCTCTTCGAAAAACGCGCCGCCGGCGTGTATCACAACACTGCGGCCATCTTCGATAGCGACGGTTCCCTGCGCGGGCTCTACCGCAAAATGCACATCCCGGATGATCCGCTCTACTATGAAAAGTTCTATTTCACTCCCGGCGACCTCGGATTCCGCGCGCTCGACACCAGCGCCGGACGGCTGGGAACGCTTGTATGCTGGGACCAGTGGTATCCCGAGGGCGCGCGCCTGACCGCATTGCAGGGCGCAACCGTGCTGTTTTATCCCACCGCGATCGGTTGGCATCCCGCAGAGAAAGGGGAGTTCGGAGAGGCCCAGCATGATGCCTGGCGCACCATACAACGGGGTCATGCCATTGCCAACGGTGTTTATGTTGCGGTGGTGAATCGTGTCGGCTTTGAGACCGGCAACATTCGCGGCAAATCGGCGCCCGGCCAAGGCCTCGAATTCTGGGGCGGATCATTTTTCTGCGATCCCTTCGGCCGCGTGTTGGCCGAGGCTTCTCACGACCGCGAGGAGATCCTGGTCGGAGACGTGGATCTGAAGGCACTGGAGGATATTCGCCGCAACTGGCCTTTTCTGCGGGACCGTCGCATCGATAGCTACGCACCCATCACCAGCCGGCTACTGGATTAGGAAACCTCCCCCTGTGTCCCCTAAATCGCGAAAATCTTCAAGTAAAACTTCAACTGCGGGGGATGCGCAGGGTGCAGCCGGCCACGGCTACCGCATGCCGGCGGAATGGGAACCTCATGCCGCTACTTGGCTGGCGTGGCCGCACCATCAAGATGACTGGCCAGAGAAGTTCGAGCCGATCCCGTGGGTCTATGCCGAGATCATCCGCAATTTGGCGAAACACGAGCGCGTCGACCTGATCGTGAAGAACCCGGCTGCGGCAAGACAAGCGCGTAACGTTCTGGAACGCGCCGACGCCCTGACCACCAACGTCCATTTTCACCGCTGGCCCACGGACCGCGTCTGGCTGCGTGATTCCGGCTGCATTTTCCTGACGCCACAGAAGAGCTCTAGCCATCCGGACAGCCGGGGGCGGCTGTCCCCATATAAAGAGCAAAGTCTTGCCCTCAAGTTTCGCTTTAACGCCTGGGCGAAATACTCCAACTGGCGGAAGGACGAAAAAATCGGCAGCCTGATGGCCAAGGCCGCCCACGCCAAGGAACTTCGGCCTCACGCCATGGGTGAGCGCATGGTGCTGGAAGGCGGATCGATCGACGTGAACGGAATGGGAACCGTTCTCGCCACCGAAGAATGTCTTCTCAGCAAAATTCAGGAGCGCAATCCACAAATGGCGCGCATCCATTACGAAAAAGCCTTCGCCGACTATCTGGGCGCGCCGCACACTATCTGGCTGGGACGCGGCATCGTCGGCGACGATACTCACGGTCACGTTGACGACCTCACCCGCTTTGTATCGCGGGACACAGTCGTCACGATGGTTGAGCCCGATTCCAAGGACGAGAATCATGCTCCGCTTCAGGCCAACCTGCGCCGCCTGCAAGTCGCACGCGATCAGAACGGAAGGCAGTTGACTGTCGTCGAGCTACCCATGCCGCAGCCGGTAATCTTCGAAGGCCGCCGGCTTCCTGCAAGCTATGCCAATTTTTACATTGCGAATGGCGTGGTGCTCGTTCCCGTGTTCAATCGCCGGAACGACCGCATCGCGCTTAACACGCTGACTCACCTGTTCCCTGCCCGAGAGATCGTGCCCATTTATTCTGGAGATTTCATCTGGGGCCTGGGAGCGATGCACTGTATGACGCAACAGCAGCCGGCGGAAAAACAGCCGTGAGCTATCCGCTTTCAGCCGTCAGCCAAATCGTAAACACTGGTGGTGTAAATTATTTTCTGATTTCAAGAATGAAAGACTCGTGCTTTGACTGACAGCTGACGGCTGACAGCTGAAAGCTCACATGCCAGAGATGACCACAGGTCGGCTGGAAGCCTTCAGTGATGGCGTGATTGCCATCATCGTTACCATCATGGTGCTGGAACTGCGCGCGCCATCGCAGCCCACACTGGCGGCGCTGTGGAAAGTTGCACCCATCTTCGTGAGCTACGCGCTGAGCTTCCTTGTCGTGGCCATCATGTGGGTAAACCACCATCACCTGATCCACGCTGTTCATCAAGTCACGGCTCGGCTTCTGTGGAGCAATTTGTATCTTCTGTTCTGGATGTCACTGGTCCCGTTCGTTACCGACTATCTGGGAAAGAATTATCGCCAACCGATGGCGGTAGCCCTTTATGGCCTGGACCTCACCCTGTGTGCCTCGGCGTTCTACTTGTTGCGGATCATCCTGGTCGAGCAGGACCGCCTCAATTCGGGGTTAGCGGAGTATCACATGTCCGTCCAGCGCAAGAATGCTTTTTCGGGGGCACTCTATTTGCTGTCGGTCCCACTCGCATATGTCTCGATCTTTCTTTCGTTTTTTATCTTTGTCCTGATTCCAGCGATGTACTTCTTGCCAGAAAAAAAGTTAACGGGACAACATGGTGAGTAAAGAGTGGCGCCGGCACCTTGCCGGCTGGCGCGGGAGCCTGCCCTGAGCGTGTCGAAGGGGCATCCTCGCCCTCGCTTCGTCAGACAATCAGCTGTTGTGGGATTCTACTTCTGATATAGCGTCGGCTGCGGGCCTTTTTCCAGCGTCTCGCGGTCCCAGATCAATCCGTCGCGCGTGTAGCTGGCTATTTCGAAGTCTTGCGTCAGTTCCAGCGCGTCGGTCGGACAGGCATCTTCGCACAGCCCGCAGAACATGCAGCGGCTTAGATCGTAAGTGAAGTTGGTGAGTTCTTTGCGGCGGGTTTTTTCGTTGCGCTCGCTTGATACCACAATCAAATGCTCAGGACATGCCAGAGCGCACAGATCACAGGCAATACACATTGTCTCGTCTGTGTCGGGGTTGACGTTCAGCCGCGGCGCCCCTCGAAATCGCTCCGCCACTTGCGGCCGCTCCAGTGGATACTGCTCCGTATAGATTTCCTTGGGATCTTGATAGCGGAAGGTAACCTTCAGCCCTTGAAACAGGTCGACGAGGAACACTTTGCGGAGCAAACTCGGCATGCCCATGATGAGGCTAGATTACCACTATCCGGCGAATCGCCAAAGCCGGTCACATGGGCCATTCCCCTTGAACATTGCCCCTGACAGTTTTTATTTCCAAACGTCTAATTGGATAAGACGGTCTTAAGGCTAGAGACCGGCATGGGGGAACTTTTCAGGCGGTCCATCCGTACCTTTGAAAAGAGGATGTCATGAAGGCCTACTTTACAAACCTGCCAACGCGCGTCTGGATACTGCTGGTGGTTCCGGCGGTCATGATTGCCTATCCGGTAGTGCGCTGCGTGATCCCAGCTCTAGTGCATGCGGTGGTGCCGGAAGCCGTGCGGACTGTACTGAGCATGATCTAAACTACGCTGTGAAGTTTGAGCGCCCTGCCCAAGAGTTTCCCGCAATGCCGTCGATTCCTGCATGCAGGTGAACCCGCTAAAATGCCAGTGGAGCGTCTCCCGGTGTCCCCACAAAAAGCAGCCACAGGCGGCCAGCCGAAGACCCAAGACCTAACACCCAAGACAGACGAGTTCTGGATGGAGGAAGCCCTGCGCTGCGCTCAACGCGGCCTCGAAGCTGGAGAAGTCCCCGTCGGGGCGGTCGTAGTGTGCGACGGCCGAATCGTTGGCCGCGGATGGAATCGCAACCTCACGGACTCCGATCCCACCGCTCATGCCGAGATTGTAGCCCTGCGCGAAGCCGGTGCCGCGGTTGGTAACCACCGTCTGGAAGACTGCGAACTGTTTGCTACAATTGAACCATGCGCCATGTGCGCTGGCGCCATGGTTCATGCACGTATTCGCCGCCTGGTGTATGGCGCGGATGATCCTAAAGCGGGCGCGGTGCATTCGGTCATGGCCGTCCTGAACCATCCGCAATTGAACCATAGGATCGAGGTTCGCAGCGGAGTGCTGGCCGGCCGCAGCGCGGAAGTGCTGCAATCGTTCTTTAGAAACCGTCGTTAGTCGTCAGTCGCTGGCGAAAAGGGTTGGATTGACGCGTAAGCTCAAATCCTCACCTGAGCGCTGTCATTGCGAGCGCAGCGAGGAATCTGCTGGGGATGACGGCCGATAGCTGATAGCCGACAGCTGTTTTCCGGAGAGGTGCGTGAGTGGTTGAAACGATCCGCCTCGAAAGCGGATCGTACTGCCCTACGCCATTGCAAACAAACCACTTAATTTGCCGATTATACCCGAAAGTGCCGTTTATCCGGCGAATTTTGAACAATTTTGAACATAATTTTCCTGCCGATTATTTGATTCCCTCTTGACGTAGCACAGAGGCCTGTCGTTCGGGCAACAATCCGAGCAGCCACTCGTCGAAATGCCGCGGCGGTGCTGCCGAGCAGTTGCCGCCATAATCGCTTCTGGGTGCAACATTCGCTGACTAATCCTGTCGGTTAACGCAGGACTCGACATAGGCCGTTGCTCCTGCTAAATCTGGGCTTGGGCGCAGTCGTGTACGAGCCTGATGGCAACACGCCTCCCGATTTCTTGGTCAATGGAACAATTGCTGTCGAAGTGCGCCGTCTGAACCAGAATGAAATAATCGAGTCAGGGCATCGCGGGCTCGAAGTAACTCAGATTCCTCTCGATGCTGGAGTGCGGAAGTTGGGTAGTGTCCTAATACTTAGGACACTACCCGGAAGTTGCTAGCATCGCTCGGTCCCTCACAACCAGGTGTCAGCTGGTTCGTTTGCTACGATTTTCGGTCGGCCACTACCCGAGTGGAAGGAACTGCGTTCCGCGTTGCGTGAGTATCTGCTGACCTTCGGTGCCAACCCAGTACCGAAAGGGAGTTCTCTGCTACGATCCTCTGCTTCGCGATCGACTCGTAAAACGCAACTCGCTGAGTACGCGTCAGATGACGATGGTCTTTGCAAAGTTCTCGATGATGGTTCGTGCCACTCGCTCGCAGGTATTGACCTCGACGTCGGTCGCTACCCAAAAGGACCGGGACGAATTCGTGCAATCCATAGCCAAAGCTGGCACATTGGATATCCATTCGTGGGGGCCGCGTGAGTTTACTGATGGTCCCTATTTACTCGAAGCGCCTTGGCGTCCGACATGGGATTTAGACACATGGGAAAGCGATGAATGGAATGGGTGCACAGTGCCAAGGAGATTCCCAGTAAGCGAGTACCACTGGGAGTCTCATTTGGATCTGACCTTACCTGACGGGCACATTGAACTGCTGCCGTCACCATGGATCATGCGCACGCTGGGTTTACGGAAAAACCTTCAGTGCGGGGGTACGTATCACGATTCGTTTGGAGACGTGCAGTTCCTTTACGGCCGAAGTGCGAGGGATGGACGGTTTGCTTTCTTTAAACATGGCTCATTCACCGCTTATCTCAAGGGTGAATCGCTCGAACCAGTATGGTTATATCTCAACGAACGCAATTCAATAATCGGGGGAACGGCCGCTGCATGGCGGCGAACAGAGGGTGTGGCGTGGCTACAGGGGAATACCGTTCGCACCGCGACTTGGCGGCACGATCAAACAAGAAAGCAGAAATAACGATTGAATGGATGTGCACAGTTCCGACAAGAGTCTACGTAGATACTCGAGGCGACTCTATGAAACGGCAGCCGTCATCGCCTTGAGCATTTCGGGTATTTCCTCTTCTCTTATCTTTACTTGGGCGCCATGGCGAATCGGATACGCGAGACAATTACTTGCGACCTGCGAGAGCACTGAGTCTTGCTCGATGCGCCGGGACAACCAGCGGTGTATCCAATAGGAGCCGATCATCCTTGTCTTTGTGCGGGGATCGCTCTGCGGAATAATGTACTGCGGTCTCGTTTCAAGCCCCAAGAGCAATCCTCGAAAATTCTCAGCCAAGGGAATGCCGTACACGATACGTCGATTGCCGTGTTTTAAGAGCAGGTCGCTAGGCAAACCGACAAGAGTCAAGGCCTCTCTCATTTTTCGCATCAACGGATTGACGCCCTCGCCAAAAATGCTGTTGACCTTTCTTCCTTGTTTGGATCGACCTAGCAGCGCGTCTGCCAACCGGACGGATTCCTTACTGAAATGGAAAGATCCAAACCCCTGGCTCGTTCCAAGTTCTTCGTACCGCAGATATAAGCCTGTCTTTCCACCAACCACCTCGGCGGGCAACTTGACGCGGTTGTATTGACTAGATCCATTTCCGTAGAGGCTCGTCGTACATAGCAGCACGAGTCGAGGAATTCTCTGTACTTTCTTTCCCTTCATGCCGGAGGCAATTACGCTAACCTGATCTGCATACCTTTTTGCGTAAGCTCGAACCACTTCGGGGCTACCCATGAGCAGACAGGTCAGTTTACCTCCTAAAATTGCGTTGTATGGCGCAACAGCGCCGCAGACCATGACGTCCATCATGCCAATGCCAACACGCTCTGCCTTACCGAATCGCACAACCCGTTTCAACGCATCCCGAACATTCGGCTGTTGAAGAACTCGGCGTAATTCTTTCTTTGAGAGAGACTCAAGATTTGCCTTCTCCAGAACCCGCTGGACGTCCAGGAGGGCGGCCAGCCGATTGCACCGTTTGCTCCGATATAAGTATGTTTCAGCCAGAGCAGTCCAATCTTTACTGGTACGTGCTTTGCCACTCTTATGGGCGGCGCTTTCCGGACTCTTGCGATGCCGCTTTATCGCCCTTACTGCCTCCGTACGAAGCTTCGTGGTTACCATCGGAGACGTTGCTCTGAGGTCTCTAGAGGTGAGCAAACCATCCTTTATAAGGTCGGCGGTGTGAATTCCTTTTAGAAAATCTCGCATATGTCCAAGTAGGCAACGAATCGTTTTCCTGTCGGGATTGGCGGTCAAAGCGGCAACCGCAGTGTCGGAATCCCATCCGATCCACTTGTCACGAATCGACTGCTGAATGACTGAACTTGCCAGAGCCGCAATCCCAATTACCGGGTGACCAGGAACCGCACGGTCACGAACCAGAATCATGAGGTTACGCCCCGGCACGCTGCGATAAATGTTGACCCATGTATGGCGAAAATATCGCCAAATGTCATTCAATCGCAGCCCTGTCTCGGAGCAAACCGCATCTGGAGTCACAAACTGCAGATATGGATCGATGATTCCCGCCAGACAGCGAGTTCGCTCATGCGGATCTTGATGCCTTGATGCTCGACGGAGTCTGAGAGCAAGGTCTTCGCCGTCCCGAACCACGGAATAGATGGAATGCCAGCCCTTGGGCGTGAGCCGTCTCCGCTCCATCCCTTTGATGAACTCCTGTACGGACGGTTCACTGAGTTGTGCGTCACGTTCAATCAGGTGCTTCTGGCGAATCCGGTCCTTCTGAAGAACAACGGATTCATCGTGCTTTTCGGGGGGAAGCAGAACGATTTTCGAGTGCCGGTTCTCGACGGACCATCCGTGCAATGCAAGGTCGATCAGCAGATTGCATACCAACATTAGTCTGAGTTCGTCGATCGTCGGCAGTTCAAGGTATCCGCAGGCTTCCGCCCGGAGTTGCCTGACCTTTTCGGCAAGGTTCTCAGTGGAATGAAATGCACGTCTAAGCCGTCGGCAAAACAGAACTAGTTTGGCCTGAAGACGGCCGACATCGGGAGCAATCGGAATGGCTTGATTCACACATTTCAACATGAGGCTTTAGGATAAGAAAGCTGCCACAGCATCACTCCAGATTTGGCGAAACCGCCTCATTATCTCACGGACTCTTGGCCCATTTACGAGGCATTCCGCTCTAGCACACGAAATGAGCAGCAGCAGCACGTACTGGAGTGCTTCCTGTCGGCCTCCGGCAGTGTTGGCCGAAGCCAGTTGCCGATATGCGCTGGAATAGAAGGGATGGCATTCGTTTATATTCAGCGATAGCAGCCCGTCGCGCAGTTGGGCTGAAAAGAACAGGTTGTGCTCTTCGGGGTTGTGGGTGACTGCGAACCGTAATCCATGGACTCCGTCGTTGCGCTTCCTCAGCAGCTTCAGTCCAGGCAGTTTGTCGTTGGGGGTTGAACTCTCTCGCAGCGACCGCGGGGGTTCAAGCAGGTGGTCCCTTGTCTGCAGACGGTTTAACGTGCGGCTGCGTATGCCTTCTCCCTTAATGCTCATGAATTTGTTGCGGACACGACTGTTAAGTTCACGAGCAATCCGCTCAATTTCCGGTGTGAGAATCGACGAGAGCAGTTGAGTGGGATTGATCTTTTGCTTGCTGTGCGTCACCCCAAAGAGTTCATCCAACTCCGGAGTAAAGGCCACTTCGCATCGCCACCAGTCATCGTAGTTCTCTTTGCGCTTTGTGCCCATAAAATACCAGCCATAGTCGATTTCTCTGCCAGCCCGAACAATCGACACGCCTGCATTTTTCGCGATGCCGAGATCGTTTTTCTTCTCATTCGAAAAATGGTGCCACTTTTTAATAGGTAGTTCGGAGAACCGAACCAGAACGACGGAGACCGACGCGCGGGACTTAACAAATGCTGGCACCCGAAGTTTGTATTCGAGTGGGGGACCATAAAGCTTCGCGCCCGAAAGGTTACCATCTGGTGCGAGGAAGAGCGGATCAAACGGCCGGACTTGGATTCCATTGACCTTGATCAACCGACCGTCGTGGATGGCCTGGCGGAAGATGCGCCCGAAGTCAGCCAGGAGCTTGAGTTGGAGAGTCTGGATATTATCGCAATCAAGCCGATCGCACTTGCTGAGGACTACGACGGTACCGCTCCGAGTGCGCGGGCGGATCGAGACCTGAGCGATTCGTGGCGTCGGCACTGTGCGCATTGAATTCGTCGCTATTTCGTCCACATCCAAGTAACTGCTCCAGACTCGCGATGAATCGGTCCAGGTGTACACCTCCAGCCGCCGCGCCTGGCTCAGCCCCCCGTTTGGCAGCCCCATGCCATAGCGCCCCGTCGCCACTCGCGAACCGAACCGCGTGGTACCGCCGAACTGAAGGGCAAGCCGCAGCACTGCCGGCGTCATGCCGGTCCCATCATCCGTAACTCGGATAATCGATTTATTGGTTGCGGTGGTACTTACCGAATGCTCAATGGTGACGTTGACGTGTTTCGCGGATGCCTCCAGGGCATTGTCAACGAGTTCGGCAATGGCCGAACCGGTGTTTTTATAGCCGGTGTCTCTAGTAGCTTCGATGAATGACTGTAGGGCAACTATGGGAAAAGCGTTCATTGGGCCTCCAAGCGGCAGGGCAAACCAGCTTCGTATGAGACGTAATTGGATGTTACGAAAAGCACCAAATATTAGACGTAACTCTTGACATCAGAAGGGTTTGGCACCAGAATTCCTATTCCCCCTTGGCGAATTTTTGGCTGAACGGAAGTAGAATCTGGATGTCTAGCTACGTGTCTGCCTTGGGGGCGTACAGTCCCCAATTAAAATTCACGGTCATCAAGTGTCTTGGACACATCGCCGAATATTGCGGGGTGCGATGACCCTTAATGATTGGCAGCGAAAGCTGGGGTCGCATTTTTCCGAACTGCAGCAGCTTCGCCTCAATCACCCGAGCGCGAACCCAATCCTCTATGCTCTGGAACACGACCTAACCGAAGTCGAGGTCGCCGAACTCCGCCAACAAATCCATGAATGGTTGAAGTATTCGGGCCCTGAGCATCGCCATTTTTTGGCGTGGGCTGTCTATTCGGCTGAGATTGGGTACCAATACTCCGGCGAAGAATATTGGACGACATTTTGTCGGCTTACGCCAGCCTGGCAGGACTCTCAAAACAACCGAGATCACATTAGAAGTGCCTTCGAGGAATTTCACCGGAAGTTCGGCGCCACGAAACCACAAGGGCCATGGGCGGAACAGTTCACAATTATTTGTTGGCCGATTACACACGCGATCCTGCCCAAGGACCTTCAACGGGAACTCGCCTACGTACTCTACGAACTACGCGGTTCCTTTACGCCGCAGCTCTTGCATAGTCCCGAGTTGCTCGGCCAGCGAATTGAGGGCGCCGCACTGAACTCAGGATCGCGATTTCGCAAATTCGCCGAAAACCGTGTTTTGGCAGGTCAAATTGCCACCGCTCTGCTTCTGAGCGAAGAAGACAAAGAAGAAGCTCTCATCCTGCCCTCAACTTTGGATCGGATTGCAGCCGATCTGGACAAAAACCAACGTTCCAAAGACTGGCTCGGAGATGCCCGGCGAAGGGCCAATCAGATTCGATTCCGCGGGTTCTCGCGCTCGACCGACGATGATCCGACGGAACTCGTTTCAGCAACTGGCAGCATTCTGACCCCGCTGCAGAAAGAGATCCTTGAACTTGGCCTGGAACCCAAACTTTTCCTCAGAAGAACGGGACCGGACACCTGGGCCGTCCAGCTTGAACTGCCAGACCTAACTTCGCTAATTCAACGATTTCCTGGCCTGCGGGCAGTCGTTGCCGGCCAAAGATGCACGATCGCCGGAACCGAACGAACCCCTCTTCATCCAGGGACTCTTCTCTATGGTCGGCAAGTCGTCGCACTTGGCCGGTGGCCATCATCCGGAGAACTGCTTCTCAATTTTGAAGGTTTTGACCCAAACCTAAAGTATTTGCTGACGATGGAATGTCTTCTCCGGCCCGGCCCCCGGTGGCTTTTCAAGGTAAGCTCCGATGGTGCAACCGCGGCACACGTCAAGACAGGGATTGTTCAACCTGGTTGTTCCTACGTATTGATCAGCCGCAACTCATCGGATTTGAGATCGCCGACTCTCCATTGCGCAATCGCTGCCGTGAGTTGCGAAGGGATTTCTGCCACACGCCTTGATGTTCCCGACGTCCTATCAAAAATTTATGTCGACGAACTGCGGGATCTGTCTCTTGCAACGGCGAGCGAGGTACAGGTTGCGCCGGTGGGCCTACCCGCAGCAAAGTGGGACGACCTTGGGACAGCAGAATGGCTTTCGACATATCAGCCCATCATTAAAATCTCGGCCGATTTTGAGGCGCAGGGAGTGCTGTTGAACCTGGTTGGACCCTCGCCAGCCAAACTTGAACTTAATGGCATAACAACCTGGCCTCTCCTGATTGATTTAGGAGAGTTGAATTCAGGCGTTTACAACCTTCACGTCGTGGTGCAACGCCCTGGACATTCAAATCACATTTTCGGCCGCTTGCAGTTCACGGTTCGCGAGCCTATGGCCTGGACCGGCTCGATCCCCTCTGCGACGCCATTTTCGGTGAGGGTCTCACCCGCGGCGCCAAGCCTGGAGGAGATATGGGAGAAACAGGCTACGGTGGAACTGCTCGGTCCTTCCGACCGACGAGTTGAGGCAGAAATCAAGTTTTACTCAAGTTCGTCGGCTGAGGCAATTCTTGCGCGGACCATTGGATCCATAGTGCTCCCTTGTCCACAATCCCACTGGTCGGACCTCTGGAGCGCGATGACCAGCGACAGAAAGATTCAGAATACCTACGATGCGAGCACCGAATGCGAACTGATCTTCCATTGCGAGGAACTGGGCAGATTTGCTTTGCGAGCCTGTCGCGAATCAAGCCCGGTCCGGTGGATCGTAAAACAGGAGAACAATGGATATTTCCTGAAGCTGGCACTGCTGGATGATCAGACGGAAACATCTCTGGAGCACTACTCATTTCGATCACCTGCCGAATCTAGTCCCATGTCCGCGGATCTGATAACCGGCTTCCGTGTTGCGGAGGGCGGCGGCCTCTTTGCCGCGATCACGGAAAAATACAGAACGGCGATCATCGTTCCCCCGGCTATCCACTCACTCAAATGGCTGTCGGCGGTTGTTTTGATTCCTCAGGCCACACCATCGGAAGCAGCCCTCGATCAACATCTTCGCGCGCTTGAGCTTTGGGCTACTGCGCGGGCAGCCGGCAGCCCTTTCGCTGCGGAGCGTAAGGCCGCGGCAGTGTCCGCACTTTTGCACGAAATCGTAAGAGTGCTTTGCGGGAAGGAGTGGTCACACTTTGAGCAGGAGTACTCGCGTGGCGCAATCGCGATCACAGACCTAAAGAACTTTATCTCGCCTGCAACGCACAATCCCATAGGGCGCGAAATTGTTCTCCAGCAACAACAGCTGAAAGCGGCGGCTCCGAATGAAATTGTCGAATCCGTTTATCAACTGGTCTGTTCCTTCCTGAACCTGCCAGCTTTCTCAGGCGGACCGAACCATGGAGCGAATCGGCAACAATGGGCAACAGAATTTGTTTATCGGCTGTTCAGCGCTCCTGCCTCGGCACGGGGTTGGGCAAATCAGGACCTCACGGTCGTATTCGGCTACCTTCTGAAAAATCCGATCCTGTGCCGGATTGGAAGATTTGCAGCACTGCTTTCGAGGGCAGAGCATGTCGGCAGTGTTCAGGCAAAGGCGGTGACGTTGTGAAAGTGGTATCCATAAAGGATGTCGAAGCCGTGACTGTTTCTTGTCTCGGGTTCAATGTCGACTCCGCCGATCTTCTCACTCCCGAGGTGCTCGCCGCACTCGTCAGAAAAACCGCTTCCTTCGAATGTCCCTGCGCGCCAGCGATGCTCGCAAAATCCGTCTCCCGACTCCTTGAACCGATTTGTCCTGGTGACAATCTCAAGGACACTGTGCGCGGGACCATCAATTCGGTCACGTCCTATGGGGATTTGGTTGAGACGCACGAATTAAGCGATACCGCGTCGAACTTCCTTCTATATCTGGCTGCGCCCAGCTTTCTCCAGGTCTCGGATACGCTCTTCCTTCTTTTTGGAGTGACGGCTGACGGTGAAGACATGACTCCTCCTGATCTGCGTCAAAAGGTTGAACCAGTCATGTACAGCCGCAGATTGGCAGTCCCGGACCCGAAGGAGTGCCGCGATACATTGCTGCAAGCGGGATTCGAATCCCTGAATCTGGACTCCTGGCTGCGGTGCCCGCCTCGTCGGCTACCTTCCGAGTTGATCGCACTCTATGACGACGCTTTGTCGAAGTCGGGTCCTCCGGGCGTTCCGGAAGATGTCATTCTGATAGACCCGAATCAGCCAGTGAACTATTACAGGGGGCGATGGACGAAGCTGAAGAAGCAGACCGGAAGGTTCATAGCCCGGCGGTCGCAGACATATGGCGCGCAGTTGTGGTGTTACCTCGAAGTCAGCAATGGACTTGTCACCCGGCTGTTGGATTTTCCGCTATTCGAAACCCACTGGCGCGCCTTCGACGAGGCATGGCACCTTTTGCAAGCGATGGACGCCGCCTCGGGCCATCCACAAGGTTTTCGCGTTAGGAAAACAAGTCAGAAAGGCATGGCAGCGATGGATTTATTTTCTCCAGTCCCAACTTGGGCGACGCGCCGGTGGGATGCTGTCGGTCTCAGGACAATGCCCAATTCTTCATTGATGTCATACATATTTCCTGAAGCACAGATCGATACTGAGTGCGGGTTTGCCGCCGAAAGGGTGTGGCTTAAACGCCTATGACCTATGATGTCCAGACGAAATTCGCCACGATAGATCAGACCGTGATGCAACTTCATGCCGCGCTTCAGGAATACATCGAAGCTGCTTACCACATCTCTGATCCGCAAATGGTAAAGGAGAGAGCGGCACTTCTCTCAGAGCCAGGCGTGATCCACCAGCGCCCGTACCTCGAAAGCACTCCCCGATATGTAGCAGGCCCAAAATATTCCGACATTCAAGGTCTTGATGCCGCTGTCTCATCCTTATTCACTGCGCTTTCGAAACCGGGCGGGGCAAAACCAATTCTCTACAACCCTCCCTATCTTCATCAGGCGGAGGCCATCGAGGGGATACTCGTCCAGAACAAAAGCCTGATGATCATGACTGGCACTGGGTCAGGAAAAACAGAAAGTTTTCTCCTGCCCATCCTGGGAAAACTGGCGCTTGAAGCCGCGCACCAACCGAGTTCATTTGCTAATCACTCCGCTGTGCGGGCGATGATCCTGTATCCAATGAATGCGCTCGTAAATGATCAACTCGGGCGTCTGAGGCTGTTGTTCGGAAACGGCCAGCTGAGCAAGCAATTTGAGTCGTGGACTGGGCGTCCAATTCGCTTTGCTCGCTATACGAGCCGAACGCTCTATCCGGGAGTTCGAGATCCCAAAAAGGACGCCGACCGTCTCTCTCCTATCGGCAAATACTACGTCAAACATCTTCAGGACTCCCTTGATCCATCATCACCCAATCACGCTTCTTCCAAGGTGCTGGTAGAAGAACTGAAGAGTCGTGGCAAATGGCCGGCTAAGCCCGACTTCCTGACCTGGTATGGAAAACCAAGCAGCAGATGGCAAGACAGCAAAACGAAAGCGTTCAAGCGTTGCGTGACTCTTCCTCACGACCAGGAGTTGTTCACCCGGCATGAGGTACAGTCTGCCCCTCCCGATGTTCTCGTCACAAATTACTCCATGCTGGAGTACATGCTCATGCGACCGCTCGAACGGCCGATCTTTGACCACACACGCGAGTGGCTGAGCGCAAATCCAAAGGAATCATTTTTACTTGTTATCGATGAGGCCCACTTGTACCGCGGCGCCCAGGGTTCCGAAGTCGCATTGCTTATCCGGAGACTGCGGCAACGGCTAGGGATTGAAGCTCATCGGCTTCAGGTCATTTGCACTACAGCAAGTTTTCACAAACATGAATATGCCCCGTTTTTCGGCGCTCAACTCACGGGCAAACATGCCGACGAGTTTCGCCCGATCAAGGGAGATCTGGATTTACGAAAACCCGCGCACGTGGCGACCCAGGCAGATGCGGAGCTTCTGGCTGGCTTGGATCTGACAAAGCTCGATTCAGAATTTGCCTGCGACCGCGACGATGTGCTCTCAGCGTTCTGTCATGCCCACGGAAAAGCCTTCGATTCCGCTCAATGGCAGCTCTCACTTTTCGAAGCTTTGTCTGGCTATCCGCCGTTGAACCTGCTTGTGAATCAGACGATGAAACAGGCTCTGCCTGTGAAAGGCTTAGGTGGGGAAATATTTAAGGACTCCACTTCTCATGTCGCTGCAAGAGCGTTGACCGCGCTCACCCGGCTGGGCAGCTTGGCTCGGCGTGCTTTGCATGAGCCTGGGTTGCTCCCCTGCCGTGTCCACTCCTTTTACCGCGGTCTGCCCGGCCTTTGGGTGTGCATGGACCAGAATTGCTCGGCCGCTGAAAAAGTGGCGACTCGGCCTGTGGGTCGTATGTTCGCGCAACCAAGAGATCTATGCGATTGTGGCTCGCGAGTTCTCGAACTGTACACATGCCGCAATTGCGGTACAGCGTATGCACGTGCCTATACCGACGACGTTCAGGTCCCGACCTTTCTGTGGGGGGAGGCCGGAACCATTATCAGATCTGCTAGCGGAGAAAAGAAGGAGCTTGAGCCTATTGATCTGCTCCTGGAAGAGCCGGTTTTTGGCCTTGTCGAGCCGGCGGGCTACGATTTGGTCACGGGCAGACTCAACCCCAAGAACCCGAGCGCTCGCGTGCGAACCGTATTTCTCCGAAAAGACCGCTCGATACCCTACAAGGACGACGCTGACCAGGGCGCAAAAGTCGATTCCAAGCCTGGCGAGTTCAAACCTTGCGCCGTCTGTGGCCAGACGGCCTCATTTGGAAGAAGTTCGGTACAGGACCATCAAACAAAAGGTGACCAGCCGTTCCAGGCCCTGATTACAAAGCAACTGCAAATTCAGCCTCCCAGCAATGTACCTGCAACTCGTCTCGCCCCGCTTCGCGGTCGCAAGGTGTTGATTTTTTCCGACTCCCGTCAAACCGCAGCGCGGCTGGCGCCGAATCTTCAGAAATACTCGACTCAAGATGCACTCAGGCCGCTTATTTGCGTTGGATATCGAGTACTGCAGGAACAAGCATCGATTCGAAAACTACTCTCCCTGCAAGATCTTTACCTCGCAGTGCTCATCAGTTCCAAGCAGTTGGAGGTACGGCTGAGACCGGAACTCCGCGCGGGTGAGGACTTTACTGAAGACGTGACGGTTGAGCAAGCGCTCAAGCAGGGCGCTCTCGCGGATTCGGAAAAGATGCTGGAATTGTTTACGGAGGTTGGCCGGTCCACTCCTCCGGAGTCGTTGCTTGCCTCCATTATTGACACGCTTTTTCATCGCTACTACGGAATGGAAGCGCTTGCCCTTGCTTCAATCGTCGAACGCGAGAAGTTTTCCGAAAAAATAGTGGGCCTTCCGGCACTTCCTGAAGTTGCCGAATCCGCAGAACAGAAAATGGCCATCGCACGCATTTGGCTGCGACAGTGGCAAAAAAATGGTTTCCTGCTGAATGGGATGCCGCAGGCCTGGCGCCAGATACGGATCAAGCCCCACACTGGTACCTTCTCTGGGATGCGATCGGTGTTGCCGACGAAACCGGCCCGGACCGAGTTCGATAAGAATTGGCTGCCCAAGCTACGCGAATGGTTCTGCAATCCGATTCCCGGAGGCAGATTCTGGTTGAATGGCGGTAACTTAACCCTTGCCATAGGAGGGGAATGGGCATACTGCGTGACATGCCAAACCGCGCAACGGCCCTTCCCGCAACGGACCTTTTGCATAAACTGCAGTCGCGATACCGTGCATATTATCGACCCAAATAGCGACCCTGTGTTTCTCGCTCGCAAAGGGTACTACCGGTCAACGACGGTGGCAGCAATGTCTAGCCCACCCACGGCACCGATGTCGTTGATTGCCGCCGAGCACACGGCGCAGCTGAATGCTGCACAAGCCAAGGATGTGTTCTCCAAAGCCGAGGAATTTGAACTGTTATTTCAGGATGTTGATCTCGGCCCGGACGAAAAAGGGCACGAGCGCCCGTCAATCGATGTTCTGTCCTGCACCACAACAATGGAAGTCGGGATCGACATCGGAACACTTTCAGGAGTGTCGCTGCGGAATATGCCCCCCGCGCGGGCCAATTACCAACAACGGGCAGGTCGAGCTGGGCGCCGTGGCAATGCAGTGGCAACGGTCACAGCATTTGGAAGCGCCGACAGCCACGACGAACACTACTTCACGAGTCCAGACCTAATGATTCGTGGCGCAGTAAATGACCCGAAACTGAATCTTGATAATTATGAAATCACTCGTCGCCATGTGACGGCGTTCCTATTACAGCGTTACCACCAAGTGCGATTACCTCACATTGCGCCGGCGGATCAGCCTCACCTTTTCGCCGTGCTGGGTAGCGTTGCCGCTTTCAAGAGCTCAGAATCTCTGTTGAATAGAGAAGATCTCAATCAGTGGCTAACGGAAAATGAGAGCGAATTGCGAGATGAGGTCGCCCAGTGGATACCAAAAGAGATTTCAGCGAAGGATCGTAACCGCCTTTTGGATTCCCTCGTTTCCGAAACCATGAAACAGCTTGACGCGGCAATTGAATGGGGCACTGCGGAAGAGCCGCAAACGAATGCAACAGACGAGGCAACGGAAATACCCGCGGAGCCGGATGAGGAAGTCCCCCAGGCGGATCCCATCCAGGCGAATCTTCTGGACAGGCTTTTGTATAAAGGTGTTCTCCCTCGATACGCCTTTCCCACCGACGTTGCAACATTCTATGTCTTTGACAAGGAGAAATCTTCCAGTTTTAGGCCGGAATTCTTGTTCTCTCCTTCGCAGGGTCTACCGATCGCCCTATCGCAATATGCACCAGGAAAAGAGATATGGATCGCGGGAAAGCAATACACTTCCGGCGCGATCTATTCGCCCATAAGGAAAGATCGATATGAGGCATGGGAAAACAGGCGCCTCTATTATGAGTGCTCAGTGTGCAAGTACGCTAAGAGCGTTGAAAGGAAAGATGGCGAGCGAGGTGAACGCCTGGACTGCCCAGCCTGTGGTGAAGCCCAAACCTTTGGCGATGCGAGATACTGGCTTCGGCCACCTGGGTTTGCCCATCCGGTCTTTTTGGATGAGGAAACCTCGCCCGACGATATGCCTGCCCGGAGCTACGCGACCAGAGCGAAGCTGGTTGCTCCAACCCCGCCTGAAGACGCACCCTGGATCGTGGTCAACGACAGGCTGAAAGTGCATCATTTGAAACAGCATCTCTTGGTTACCAATCGAGGTCCCGCGAATGATGGCTACGACTATTGCACGAAATGTGGCCGTATTGAGCCTTCGGTATTACCGACATCGCAACTCGGAGCTGCGCATAAGAAGCCGTATCCAGACGAACGTCATCCCAACTGCGAAGGTGCGACCACTCGCGGAATAGTTCTTGGAACAGATTTCATCACTGACATCCTCCTAATCTCCCTCACGGTCGAAGAGCCAATTTTGTTGTCCCCCTCCTTTCTTGCTACGGACATAGCTCTTCGCACGGTCAGTGAGGCTATTTCAAAGGCTGCTTGCCTGCTTCTGGAGTTGGAACCGAGCGAATTGCAAGCGGAATATCGTCCTGCCCTCACGGCGCTGGGAAAGGCCGGCAAACAGATTGAGATCTACGTTTATGACACTCTTCCCGGCGGTGCTGGTTTTGCCCGGCAAATTGGCGCAAGAGCGCTGGAAGTCCTCCAAAAAGCGCTTGCCATTCTTGAAATCTGCCCCGACAAATGTGATCGCTCCTGTTATCGGTGTTTGCGAAGCTACAAAAACAAGTTCGAACACGACCTGCTCGATCGAAAGGTCGGCGCCGTCTTGCTGAACTATCTTTTAAGTGGCGCGCCGCCCCGGTGGGAACCTGGACGGATAGAGGCTTCCCGCGACCTTTTATTTAACGATTTGAAGAGACAGTCGGTCGAGGGTCTCACGATACTCAGGCGAGCACAGGTAGAAATACCAGGCATTGGCGCAGTTGAGGCGCCCTTGCTCATCGAGAACACGGACGGTTTGAGATTGATCGTTGACGTCAGTGGACCTCTCACACCAAGAGAACCTGCAGATGACGTTTTGCGAGAGATGGTCGACTATTCGCCAGTCGCGATCAGACCAATTGAAGAACTCGTGGTTCGCCGAAATCTTCCGCGTGCCACAAGCGAGTTGCTCGAATTGGCCGGCATAACAAATTAGGAAGGGAGAGCAGGTGGAGATTTCGGCGGTTTTTACGACTGTGACCCCAACTCACTGGCAGGCGCCGCCAGAGTGGATGAATTTTCATTACCTGGTTCGTGCGGAACAATGCCCTCGTTCCGCGGCCCTTCGGCATGCGACATACTCACAACTCTGGAACCGAAGGGGCTATCCAGACAAACCTAGTCTCGCCGCGCTTTCTGGCATGGTGATACATAAGGCGATCGCCCGAATAGTCCGTGCACTGGCCGACAGCGGAATTGGTTCGTTTGATGATCCCCGATCCGTCGCAATCCTAAAGAGCCTCGGTGGCTATTCGAAGGTGATTGCGGAGTCCGTCACAGATGTGTTTCAGTCTCTTGCGGGCAATCCGCGATTTGAACTCGTGCGGTCGTCGTCGTTGTTAAGACTCAACAATCGCCTTCCCGCTATCCGCGAGCAGGTACAGCTACAACTGTCGCGATTGAAATGGAAGTTGCAGCCTCCGCCCGTCGAACTGACTGAGAATTTGGATACCGATGCACTTGAAAGCGACCGTCTGCCTTTGGAGCAAGGAACACATTTTGAGGTCGAATTGCGGCATCCTGGGATCAAATGGCGCGGATTTGCCGATTTGATCGAGCTTCATGATGACTTCTGCACCATCGAAGATTTCAAGTCCGGAGAACCGTCGGACGATCATTTATTGCAGTTGCAGATATACGCACTCCTTTGGAGCCATGACGACGAACTCAATCCGGCGAAAACTGCCATCGACAAATTGGTCATTTGTTACCCCAATGGCGATCGGATCGTCCCTCACGACAAGAAGAGCGGCAGCAAGCTTGCTCAGGAGTTGCAGGCGAGAACGAATGCTGTCCGCAAAGCAGTATCGGGTCCTGAATCTCAGGCAAATCTCGACGCCGAGCGATGCCCGCAATGCGACGTTCGCCATCTGTGTTCTGACTATTGGACGGGAACCCGGCTTGCCAGTGTTGGTGGCCCTGGTACAAAGAGAGTTGACATCGATGACATACAACTTGCCCTGCGATCCCGCAAAGGGCAGAACGCGTGGTCAGCAGAATGCCAATTGTCGAACCACGTGCCCGTAGGAAGCCCAGTATTGTTGCGTTGGACGCCCAAAGATTTTGTGGTGCTTGACCAGTTGTTACCGGGGTCGGAAGTACGTTTGAGCGGGGCGCTGCTGTCGTACAGCGAAGACGCCAAGCTGCAAATTGTTACCTGCGCCGCTGCTACAGATTTGATTCTCCCTGGCGCAAACTGACTGTCTTGTCCACAGATGATTGGGCGAATTGACTCTGAATCAGCTGCATTGCAGGCCAAATTTCGCTCTGAAGCCCAATCAAATCACTGAGATCTCCAATAATCAGGAAGGTATGAAAGGACTCACTGCGGCGCGTATCGGCCCGACAGATACGGCACACTCTATGACACACCGCCCCTCAAGATCATCAAGGCTAGATTTCGACGAGCTGGCTCGTGTTCGTCGGCAACAGCGTCAAAAGGACGACAGCAAGGCTGCTGGCAAAATCTGCGTCCATTTGCTTACCGATTCAGATCCACCACGGCGACCTTGTTCACTCCACTACAGGCCAGATAAAGCCGCCGATCGGGAGTTGCGACCATATTGCGAACCACGCCGCCGCCGGATGGGATCGGCTCCGTACTGAAGCTCTCCGACTTAGGATCAAACTTCACCAGGGTATTGGGTTTCACGCCCGATTCGCTGTACCAGACTTCGCCATCTTTGGTGACCGCGATCCCGTACGGTTCTGACCCCGTACCTCCCGGCGATGCCCACTCCTTCAGCGGCTTTCCGCTTGCCGGATCAAAGTGTCCCAGATACCCGCGAGCATAATCGGTGTAATAGATCGTGCCATCAGGCGCCAGAGCGATCCGCCGCGGGCGCGCGTTCGCCGCTGGCAGCGTGTACTCGCGGATTTTCATTGTGTTCGGGTCAATGCTGGCCAGCTTGTTCGTACCGAATTCACAGAAGAAAGGCACGTTGTCTTGTGTAACCACGATGCCATAGGGGACAGCGTGTGCGGTAGGTGATTTGGCCAGGGTCATCTTGCCGGTTTTCGGATCGAGGCGCCCGATATAGTTGGTCTGTTCATTGGTGAACCACAGAATGCCATTGTGGTCGAATACGGGCGTGTGCGGGTCGATCTGGGTTCCCTCCGGAGGGTGATACTCGGCAATCGCACCTGTCTTGGGATCGAGCCTGCCGATGTAACCGCCGGAGATGGCGGTGAACCAGATGTTGCCTTCTTTGTCCGCGACTAGGCCGTGCGGCCCGGAATTGGGTGTTTTCAGCGGAAATTCCTTGAACTCTCCCGTCTTCGGATCAAGCCGGCCCAGCTTATTTGCTCCCTGGCCGGTGTACCAGAGTGAGCCGTCGGGCGCCAGTGCCGGGTCGTGTGGTCGCGACCGCGGAGTCGGCACCTCGTATTCCTTGATCTGCACGCTCAGAGTTCCCGCCATTGCGAGTCCCGCAACCGTGGCAGCCAATATAAACGGGTATAGTTTGCGCAGAGACATAGGCGCTCTCCTTACATGAAAATTGTAGCCCTTCGTTCGAGATCTTTCCCAGATCGGGTCGGATCGGCCAAGCGGTAAGCCTGAGGTCTCCATCAGCGGCTTTTGTCAACCGTCCAGGCACTCAAAAAGATCCGGCTGCGCCGCGGCATCTCCGGCCAAAATTACTCAAGCCAACACCGACCAGCCGAAAACGTTGTTTCGGGCCGAGATCTACTCGCTCGCGCAGCGCTAGAGCTATGCCGGTTAATTCCTCGCAAGAAGAAGGAGGATAGCTGGATGTGTGGCTGCGTGTGAGAATTTTAAACTCGCTCGTTTTCAGTTTGAGGACCACGGTGCGTGCTATCCGCGATTCCTTGCGCGAGGCGGACCACAGCTTTTCCGCAAGGCGGCGGATCATCACCTCTGTTTCTGCCAACGGTACGTCGTGCTCAAAAGTATCCTCCACGGAGATCGATTTGGTTGGCCTGTGCGGGACGACTTCACTCTGGTCCACGCCCCGGGAGAAGTCGTATAAGCGGACACCATAGCTACCGAAATCGGCTTCGAGTGCCGGTAACTCTAGCCCTCGCATATCTCCCACCGTCTGAATTCCACGTTTGGCGAGTTTCTCACCCGTCACTTTGCCAACCCCGGTCAGACGTCCAACAGGCAGCGGGAGAAGATTACGATCTGTGGTTGGAGCCCGGGATGACGAATCCGATGCATGTAGCCGAGTGCCTCAAACCGTTCCATTCCGGACTGATGAAAACATGTCCGGTGAGCACGCGATTAAACCGCCCAGAGAACGATGATCCGGAATGTGCGCGGGAAGTGCCCATTACAATAACCACTCAGACACTATTCTGAACGTTGCGGGTCCGGAGGCACATGAAGGCTGGTGGTGACTCTACGATGCCCGTTTCTGCTTCTTGAATTTAGCCCAACGCGCTTTCTGCGCGTCCGAGATTCGCTTTCGCGCTGCGGGAGAGAGCCGTCGTCGTCCTCCACGACGAGCAGATCGCCCCTTACTTCCATCCGACAAACCCTGCAACGCATTCACGGACGCATCCAGGCCGCGTAATTCCTTTTCAACTTCAGCACGCCTTGTTTGTATGTCCGCAAGAATCTGGGGCAACGTTCACGTTTGTGTCCCCTCTTGGGTTCGAAATCGACTGCGCAAGTGCTCAATTGTAGCAAGCGGCACCAAATCTAAGAGACACGCATGTTCGCTGGCATCTAAGCCTTGATATGACCGCACTCCGGCGAGAATCCGTGGCGCGATTTATTTCTCCCATGCGTCCGCGCATGGTGTCCGCGCTGCCAGCGGACAGTTCCAAATGGCTTTATGAGCCGAAGCTCGACGGCTATCGAGCCATTGCGGTGAAGAATGCCAGTACTGCGAGTCTCTTCTCAATGGAAGGTCGAACATTTGATGAACGGTTTCCTCGCGTTCATGCAGCGCTCGACAGACTCCCGCTGAAAGACGTCGTACTCGACGGCGAAGTGGTAGCCGTGGAGCCAAGTGGCCGGCCGAACTTCAACGAACTGCAAAACGCCGCCAAAACCAAGCTCCCAATCTACTACGTTGTCTTCGATGTGCTGCATCACAGAGGCAAAGATCTGCTCGATCTGCCGCTGGAAGAACGCAAAGCGATCCTAGACAAAGTCGCCAGCAAATTCGTGGCACCGATCCAACAAGTGCTCGTCTTCCCTGCCGATGTCGATCGCGATACGGTTATTGCTGCCGTGAAGCGGCTGAAAATTGAAGGTGTGGTAGCAAAACTCAAAGGATCGAGGTACGAGCCGGGGAGAGAGGTCGATTTCTGGCAAAAGCAGCGCTTTAATAAGGAGGACAAGTTTTTCTTGGGCGGGTTCATCCCTGGTCCCCGCGGGATCGGTCAGCTGCTGATTGGCGAATATCGTGAGGACGGAAAGCTCTACTTCGTTAAAAGGCTTATTCCTGGCCTTAACGAATTCAATCGGCGCACAATATTCGATGCGATTCAGGACCTCAGGACATCGGAGATGCCGTTCGCCAACCTACCCGAAAGCAAAAGTGACTATCAGCACGCAATGACGGAAGACGTAATGGCTAAGTCTGTGTGGCTCAGGCCGGAACAACAAGTGGAAGTTGAATTTGTGGAACGCACGCCACATCGCAGGCTTAGGCATGCCTCATTCCGCCGGCTGCTACCACGCTTAAGGGGAGAAATGAAGCGGGATTGACATAAAACACACAGCGGAGGGACGCCGTTCTGAGAGCATATTTGCGTTTGGAGCATAAATCGGAGATGTGCCACCCCAGCTCACGAGTTCATTTGCCGCGTCGTACGTTGCCGAGGTGACGGGCTGAGGCAGGTTCGTTCTTGCAAAACTCCCGCTGACCTGCGTTCGATGCCCGGCCTGGTCATAAGTATATGTCAGGTTGCCCAACGTATTTACTCATAAGTTATACATGAGGCTCGTTAATCTTGAGGCCGGATCGTAGCCGTATAGGACTTCCACGCCGTTCGGTACGCCAGGGACGACCGGAGGTTAGCATCATCACAATTGAGGGTGACATTGGAGGCCGCCTGAGTAATCTGGGTCAAACGATAGGCATTGTCCCACGTGTGATTGACTGGCGCGCAGGCGGGAGCACCTGAGGCACACGGCACAGTCATGCTACTGCGCCAGTCAGCGGCGCAGGGCCATCCCCACGGGAGGCGTGGGGCGGGCTGTGGCTAGTGCGATCCTGGAAAGTGAAAGACAAAGATCATCACTGAATAAAAGACGATAAGATATGCGAGTACGAAGCTGAACCTGCGCCATTCTCGAGCAGATTTCGGCCACCAGACCCAACATGAAATGCCCAGGAGCAGGGCATTCGGCGCGACAACCAATACCTGTAACCATCGTGGCCAACTTGAATAGGGTACGATCATATTTTTACTCAAGGTGCTTCGCTGGTCGGCGAGTTCCTCCGAGAATGCCGGCCACTTCGGAGACCAAGAAGCTCATATGCTTGATTTCATAGAGAATTTCCTCGTTTTATCGAGGTCGTAATTCCCTCCCCATAAAACAAGTTCCGACCAATTTGCGTCTGCATTATTTCACGCTGATCTGTCCTGGTGACTTAGCCACAATATTGGGCAGATCATAATAACGGTTAATAACTCCAGTAACGCAGATTTGCTTGCCTTTCCAGGTCCGCGGGCTTGGAACAAATTTTCCCCAATCCTCTCCCCAAATGGAGATTGTGAAGACCCCGTGCGGCCAATCCTTGTCCAGATAGATGAGGGTGAGGGTACCGCCTCCGTAGTGCGTAGATACGACATTGCCGCAAACCGTGGCATTTTCACCAATGTGACTCTTTGCCTGAATAGCACTTAATGTGCCCTGAGCGGGAGCTTGAGCAGGCATATTGATCGCAGTACCGTTTGTGGCTAGTACCTTGATCACGGCGATCAGCAGCACAAAAGCGGCTGCTAGCCATAATGTCCAATTCGATGAGAAGTAGCGACTCATGATGCAACGGAATAGTATCGTCTCCTCCGAACCCTTGCCACGCAGAACCAATAACCGCCTAACGGTGTGATGTCCGAACCGGCTCTGCCAGGTAAGAGGTTTGCCGATTCCCGGGATCAGGCCCTGGTCGACTGCGGTATTTGCTCCAGCAGCCAAGCTCTCGACTGCATTTTCACATTCTCCTCCACTGTTTGACAGCCATCCACATTAAGGCAACGAGCGAGATGGCCGAAAGCATGAAAAGTACACCTCGGGGAAAAGTCAGTCCTCCCCGTGGAGCTTGGATGACAAAGTAAGAAGCGCCGATCACGCCCAGAATCCAAGACCGCCACTTAGCTGGCGACCACTTAGCCGCAGGGGATGGCGGTGTTCGCAAGAAACCGAAAGCAGTCTTCCGTTTAGAAAAGAGCACAGGCCGCTCCTGCACCCATCAGCGTTGCGACGTCATGCACCGTTTTCCAATATGTGACGCCCTCAATTAAGCCTGACAGAGCCGACTCTTCGATAGTTACAACTGGTAAAGTAGTTGAGACCGAATATGAGACCCTAGCGTCCTCTGTCGCGACCGTTACGCCGGATCCGAGGTTCGCATAACCAACAACACGCTCGCTGTCCGAAACAAGGCCACGAGCGAGATGTTCGACCCCGTGATGGGTCAATTGATCCGTTCCCACGTCCACCCCATTATCTCTGATGGACAGCCCATGACTGGGTCCACCGCAACCCGGTCTGCGCCGGCAACGAATCGCACCGTTTTGGTCATCGGCGAGATTGCCGTGAACGGTCATTCCGCTGGAGTCGGGGCTGGCGGCGAAAACAATACAGAAACGGATTGGAAATGAATACCAATAGCGAGCTAGGAAACAGGTTCTCTGGGCGGAAAGCCCAATGCACGGCGATGTAAATCGTGTTAAGAAGGGCAAGACTGGTCAGGGCCATCGTCAGTTCCTTTGCAGAGGATGCACGGTTGTGCAATGCGACTATCACGGCACACATCAGAAAGTTGATCATCGCGATCAGCAGAAGCAGCTTTCCAATTCGAATTCGGTTTGGTGTAACTGTCAGGACAGGGGCCCAAAGGCTTGCGCCCGGACGTCTGTGGAACGTCATAAGCATCACGATCGCATGGACAACGAAAAAGGCTTCCACTATCCACACGCTAGCGGGAAGTTGCGTCCGACCGAGGAATGCGTTCACGTACCAAATGAAAACACCCATCGATGATAAGCACCCATAGGTAAAACACATTTGTGCGGTTCGATTCATTGCCAACACTCATAAATCTCGTATGCCGCCTTCCAGGCACGCGGCGCCGGCGAAAAGCTGGCCCAGTCCTCTGATCGGATGCTAATAGTGAAGACGTCGTGCGGCAAATCGTTATCAAGATGAACGAGGGTGCGACCGCCACCTCCATAATGACTGGTTACCGCGATGCCGCACACGGTCGGATTTTCTCCAATGTGATTCTTTGCCTCGCTGGTTGCCAATGCACCCGATGGAAGATGCACAGGCACATCAGTCGCAATCTTTGTGCGATGGAGTGAGGTGTAGATCACCAGCAACATAATAAGTATTATTCCGACGATTAGCACCCAGTTATACGAAGGATCGCGGCTCATGAAACCGTCAAATATCTTTTGGGATGTACGACTAACAACGATGCTGGGGTCTGAACTCGTACCCGATTCATCAAAAGAGCTGTAACTTTTCCCTATCCAGTAGAGATAGAGCTTTTGAGCGGTGATAGCGACAAAGGTCGTGGAGAGAATTTCCCAGAACAACAGAACCGCTAAGATGGCGGAACGATGCTCCGGTATCTTTTCCCGGGGAATGGAGAAGCTGATGACTACACCAATGACAGAGATCACCAAAGAAAAAGATAGGCTGGTCCAGCCAAGCCGTTCTGCGGCTAGGATAAGCCGTGGGCTGTGCCGGAAAAGAGCAGAACCCAGGCATCCGAAACACAGGGCAGCCCAAAGAAATAAGAAGCCAGCGAACGCCATATCGGCACCATTTGCCAAGGTCAGCCCAAGCCAGCCGAACCAAAGGGTCGGCACGAAAAGACGCCATTTCCAGTCATACGAACTCCATTGTCGGTGCCTTTTGTAGAGAGGTGTGTGAACTGCCTCCCACAGCATCCATGCTGATACGAGCACGATGACAGCTATGGTTGTGCGATTTGCCGAGAAGTGGGACGGTTTCACCGCCACTATTGAGGCAAATACGTTTTGTGAAAGATAGAGTCGGGCCATTTGAGTTGTTTCCACAGTGGTCGCCGAGACCATTTTCCATCGTCTACGATCCGGGCTGTCCAACTGGGCCACACGCGAATAATAAAAATGATCATCGCTGCAAGCAGCCTCAAATACATCAGAACGCCTTTGCCCAGTTCTCGGCCTACCACCTGAAAAGGCGAAGCTAAGAAGCCGCAATCGCAGCCTTCGCTAAGGGCGTTTCGAGCCTGCATCGCCCACATTAGCAAGACTATCTCCGAGCAGCGCTTGATCGCGTACTGTCCAGCTAAAGCGCTGCGAGCTGTTGCTGTTGTGACGCGCAGTGGTTAATTCGTGTGTGGCATCGATCGGGTTTCTAATCAAAGCGCTTCTCTGGCCTAGACGATTTGCCCGCGATCGCGATTCATGCTCTCACAAACATCAATAAGACTCCTTCAAGAATGCCGACCGTATCGAGAAACATCGGCGTCCCCAATCAGTTGCGGTAGTCGAGAGCATACTCGCCTAACGTTGCAGAACTGGTTGTCGGAGGGCCCATGGTCATCGAGGCAACAGCACCGAAATAGACCGAGTCCACTTGCTCTCGCTTCTTAAGTGCCGGTAACTCACCATGGCCGCACTGAGAAGGCAGAACAGTGATACGCGGGAAGGATTGTACTCTGAATCGATGGACACACACTTAAAGAGTTTCTTAGACGCCAGGTGTGACGTCGGTCACGCGCCTCTGCCTTCCATGATACAGCTTGTCCATAATTGACTCACTTGTATCTCATGTAAGTCCCAGCACACTTTGCAAAAAGAGGACCTATGATGCAAACCATTGCACACACAACGATGAGCTGAGCACATTTCGTGGATTTGCGACTGCTGCGCCGGCAACGACTCGCACCGTTTTGGTCATCGGCGAGTTTGCCGTGAACGGTCATTCCGCGGGCGTCAACCAAGAACATTAGCCACTAACAGCCACTTGACGTTAATCTTAACTACCATCGAATATGCCGAGCAATAACTTTTCTGGCGATCCTATCGTGGCGTAGTAGAATTGCTACCAATCTCAGCCCGGATTTAACCTGTTTTATTCGGCTTCTCATGTTTGCGGTTGCCTCTGCCATACTTATTCCACGTTGTCGCAGACAATATCATTGCAGCGAGCAATTGAGGAGTAGCGTCGCAGCCCCCAGGACCCGCGATACAAACCCTAGAAAGAACCGCCAGCCTGTGCTTGATCTCATAAAGGAACTTACCTTCTACTAGAAAGATCGCCGCCCCCCGCCAACAGTGGAACCGGCAATTGGTTGCCTCCGCGTGGCCTTCTCGGTCCATGCGTTGCCCTATTTAACACTGATCTGCTGGGGCGAGTAAGCCTCGATCGTTGGCGAACCGAGATATAAACGAATTATTCCAGTGACGCACACACGATTGTGAACCCAGGAGCGCGGCTCTGGCGAAAACTTGTCCTCCGCCCATATCGAAATAGCGAATGGTTGGTGCGGGGAGTCCTTGTCCAGATCCACGAATGTCCGACCCCCACCCACATAGCCGACGCTCACTACGACGCCGCAAACAGTCGCATTCTCACCAATGTGGTTCTTGGCTTGGTCAGTTGTCAACGTGATTGCCGGTAACGTCGTTTTAGTTTCATTACTAGCTTCCCGGCGAGATGACCGCGTTTTGATGACGACGGCCAGTAGGACCACACAGAGAAGCGATACCCACATGCTTGGCGACCATCGTCTCATAACAACACCGGGCACATATTACTCAAAAGCACATACACCTCCTGCTGCCAGCAACCCGGAGACATCCCAAATGTCTTTAGCGAGATTAAACTCACCAAGCAGTGCTGGGATAATAGATTCTGTGCTTCTTATTGCGATCGACGTGCTCGTGAAAACAACATCGTCGGACACGATTATTGTCGCGTCGACTGCGACATTCGTAGTTCCCGGGAATTCAGTATGCTCTAGAACGTGATGTACCCCTTTATCGAAGCCGTAATTGGCCCCACTGTCGACCGAGTCGCCTACGTCGCCCTTGAGTAGACTATTAACGACTCCGCCCAAATCAGCTAGACTGTTTCCCAGCAGCGCCTTTCCGAAGGGGTTCTTAATGCCTAATATCTCGGCGATGCTAGCCTTCTGCGCTTGTTCGAGAGTGCAATCCGCCCACTTCTGTTTATCAGTGCCGCGAGGATCTACGAATTCGGTGGGGGCATCGACAGCATAAGCATAGAGATTGGGTCCGGCTCGGACGCCAATTGGATCTTGGCTAATAAATCTTCCAAGGCTGGGGTTATAGTAGCGCGCCCTGTAGTAATAAAGGACATTTGCGTCATTTTCCCGACCGGTGTATTGGAACGCATTTGAATTGGCTGTCCCATTACTCGACGTTACACCGTAAGGCTCATAAGCGTACGCATTAGCGAGAGTTCCGTTGGCATCGGTAAGTGCGATTGTGCTGCCTAGCCCGTCTCGTAACTGGGAAAAGACACCGGAATCGTCCGAACGAGTAAATATTTCATCGAGGCCACCGCTCAACAGAGTGGCTGTGACCGTCGAGCCGGAAATCTCTTCAACGGAATTCAGTCCGTCATATAACAAGGACGTCCCCGCCAGATTTTGTATTCGCCTTCCAAAGGCATCGTATTGCACTCCCACACCATTGAGAGCGGCAAGCTGATTTCTCGCGTTCCAGCTGAACGTATTGATCCCGTCCGACAGCATATTTCCGTTCAGATCATACATGGGCGAAGTGCTCCCCCAGTTCACGAGTTCGTTTGCCGCGTCGTAGCCGGCTGAGGCGACCGGCTGAGGTAGATTTGTCCTTGCAAAGCTCCCGCTCATTTGTGTTCTGTGTCCTACTTGGTCGTAAGCATACGTCACATTGCCTAACATTGTAACGCCTAAGTTATAGCTCATTCCGGTCAGCCGTGAACTGGGATCGTAACTGTATTGCACTTCAATGCCATTTGGTAATGTGAGCGACGACCGACGGTTGGCATCATCATAATTGAGGATTACATTCGAGCTCGCCTGGGTGATTTGCGTGAGTCGATTCGCGTTGTCCCATGTGTACGTCACCGGCGCACAGAATGGAGCGCCACTTGCGCACGGCACGGTCATGCTGGCCCGGCGACCGGCACTATCGTACGTGTAACCGATCGAGCCCTGTGGAGTAGCCTCAGATGTCATACGGTCAAGATCGTCATATCCACGGGTGATCGTTCCTGCAGAGCTGTCTGCGGCCTGCCTCAATCGATTTCCTGCATCATAAGTCAAGGAAATGGTGCTGGCGTAAGTTGCGCTACTCCCGCTTCCCTGCGTTCCAAACCCAACGAACGTGCGCCGATTCATCGCGTCGTATTGCAAGGTTGTCACCTGCCCCTTCCGATCGAATGCGGAAATCAAATTCCCGCCTTGGTCATAGGCGAAGGCTTCCTGGCGTTGCAGAGGATCGGTACGCGTGACCACACGATCCATGTTGTCGTAGGTCCAGGCTGTTGTGTGGCTGAAGGCATCCGTAAGGCTGAGCAAGTTCCCGTTTGGATCGTAGACGAACGTTGTCATACCTTGCAGCGGATCGGTGATGTTCAAGACGTGATTTGAAGAATCGTAGCCAATGCGAGTGGCACGGTTGAGGGCATCAGTTATTGCTATGACGCGGCCCGCGGCGTCCACAGATCGCGTTGTCTTATTTTGTAGAGGGTCGGTGATGCCTACCAGATCACTACCCGCATATGAAAGCTGAGTACTGTTGTTTAGCGCATCGGTAATCGATGTGGGCAGCCCCTGGTTGTTGTAGGTCAAGGTGGTCTGATGGTTCAGCGCGTCGGTGATCGCGCTTAGGTTACCCGCGCCATCACGGGACAATGTCGTGATGTTGTTCAAAGGATCGGTAATGCTCGTCAACTGGTTAAACGCGGATTCGTAGGTGAACGTGGTGGTAACAGCATTTGCGGTTCCGTCTAAACGCGTGAGGCTTGTCAGGTTGCCCAACGAATCGTAATGAAGAGAGGTCTGCCGGCCCAGAGAATCAGTCATGCTCGTGATCAGATTCGTGCCGGGATCGCGCGTGTAAGTGATGGTTTGTTGTTCGGGTTTACCGAAGGCGCGCGTGTCGCTCTGCATGTAGCCATTGGCGTCGAAGGTCACACGCCGAAGAGTTCCGCGTGGATCAGTCACATCCGTCTGCGTAATCACGTTGGTTGCGATCGGAACATTGTTACCGCCGGGAATGGTGTAATTGAAGGTGAAGATACTGTTATCAGCCTGTGTTTGGCGAATGACTCTGCCGTTCCGGTCGTATTGATTAGTTAGATAAAAGATCCCGCGAGGGTCTTGGATTGATAACATCTGGCTGAAAGCATCGTAGGTGTAATTCCAAACTCCTCCATTTGCGTCCACTACTCGGCTTAAGCGGCCACCACCATCGTAGGAATAGGTCACGACTCTGCCCGCATTGTCCTGAGCTTGGGAGACGTTGCCACCAGCATAGCTGAGCTGGATCCAGCGGCCGTTAGGGCTGGTAATCTTCGTGAGATTCGAATTCCTGTCCCGGGTGAGGAGCAGCACATTTCCATGTCTGTCCTGAATGCCAAGAAGGGCTGCACCGAGAAACGTTTGACTACTGTCTGAGGTGGGGAAACAATAAATCGTTCCGTCTTTCTTTTCGAGCGTCCATCCGCCCGAGGGAGAGCACGGCTGGCGCCGGATGATCGCTCCCAAAAACTCAGTCATGCCAGCCGTATTCTGGTAAACAGCATCGGCGAAACCGCAAGAACCGTTCGTACCGGTACACGGTGAGGTTCGCTGGAAATGGATCCGGGTTCCATCGGCCAAAATGAGATCCTGAAATGTGTAACCTTCAGGATCGGAAGAATTATCACCAACCAGGAACATGTCGTACGGAAGACCTGTGCTAATCCCGAAAGCGCGCTGAACTCCGTCGTTCGGGCGGTAGGTTCGGCTAAGCACTATAGGAATCACGTCAGGCAATGCCAAGTCTGTCTTCTTGTAAATAAAAAGACCGGTACCCAAATCGACTGGATCACCCGCGTTGGACCCAACATTCCCAGGTGGCCCTCCCAGACCACCACCGAAACCAGAGCCGGAATCCGCTACCATTGCCCCTGTAAATTCGTAGATCTCTACGCCTGCGTTCGGAATGATCTGCGATCTGTCAGCCGACACCTGGCCCTGTCCGTAGACATACCAACCCTTTTTGTCGGCGTCATAGTTCCAAAACTCGTAAGGTGTTCCCGGCGGGGCGCCGTAAGCGTTCGGGTAGATAAGCCGTGCTCCCTTTGATCCACTCGTGTTTATTACCTTGATATACGCGGAGCCCGGCTGAATGGTGAAGTAAATGGGCACTCGCACATTGGGCAGCGGGAATGGAGGCCGGTCGAGAGGGACAGGAGTAATACTGATCTCGGTCACGACCTTCCCGTGATAATCAGTTATCACGGTTCCGGAAGGAAGGCGCAACTCCAATCCGGGAAGCAGCGGGGATGTTATTACGGTTTCATTTGTGGTCGGAGAAGAGATCTTCACCGAATGCGCCATATCGAGCGGCGTCATCCAGATGATATAGCTCAGCGCGGTGGTAACGTTTGGTTTAATTTCCACTCCAACCTCGTAAATGCCATAGGTTCGAGTGGACGTATTGGCGGTGCTGCCTACTATCATCATGCGGCTGCGGCCAGAAGGAATATTCGTTAGCAGGAAGCGTCCCGTGCTGTCGCTCATGGTCTTTCGATCGCCAATCATTAATGTGACGTGCTGGAGTGGGTTGCCGTCTAATTTGAGAACTTGTCCAGTGAGGGCAGTAACTCCCAGTGCCGCCTCCAGTGGTGGCAGCGATTGCCATTTGGAAGCCGGGCGATTGGTCACCCAGCCGAAGTCAGGAATCCAAGTGTCGCTGGATGGAGCTTCACCGGCGGTGGTGAAACTGAACTGCGAGAATGCCGCGGTTGCATTGTCGGTATCCGCAGCGCCGGAGAACTTTACCGAATAGCTAGTTCCCGGAAGCAATGCGGCCTTTGGCGAAATGAAGGCTAGCATGCCGCCCTCTGCCCCGACAATTTGCGCTTCTACGATGCCCGTTGGCCCCTCGAGCAGCACTGTCTGATTGTTAATGGTTCCTATTTGCAAGCTGCGAGAGAAGCGCATGGAAATGAGGGCGTCCACAGCGACGTCGATAGCGCCGTCTTCCGGCGAGGTTGCTCTCGTCTCCGCTATTCCTGTGATTGGTGCCAGCAATGAGTGCACATCTGTGACGCTCGAGAAACTCTGTAGGCTCGGGTCATAAACTTCACCAAAGGCGAGAGGCCTTCCTTGTCCATCGTCGCCGCCGCTGATCACCACGCGGCCATCCGCCAACAGCGTGGCAGAATGCTTAGTCCTCGCGGAGCCCAGTTGGCCAACCCTCCTGGGGCCGGAATTCTGACGTGGGTCCCACAACTCGGCACTAATCAGTGGTTTCCCATTTAGCCCAACACCACCTGCAATCAAAAGGCGCCCCTCTGTGAGCAGGGTAGCCGAGTGGAATGCGCGCGGAGCAGGACCTCTGAAGCTGGAGATTTGCATAGTTTGGGATTCGGGATCAAAAACCTCGGGCTGCTCCACAATTTTTCCGTCTTCACCAACCCCACCTAGAATAAGCACGGTTCCGTTGGGCAGAACCGTAGCTGTGTGCCCAACCCTGGCAAACTGAAGTTCGAGTGACAAGCGTTCAGTGCCTTGCTGGTTGCGCAGAGCGATAGTTCCTGCAACATGACCGTCTGGGTTCTGCCCTCCAACCAGCAACCAACTTCCATCCGAAAGAAGCGTGGCTGTTTGCCCCGTAAGCAGCGTTGTCGGGTTGCTGTTTTGGGGCTTCGCAGAAGATGCGAGCAGACTGCAACAAAAAGTGAGAACCGCGATAATAGTGCTAATTTCGCTTCGGATCTTCATCGTCATGACTCTCCATTCCAAATTCATATCCTCGTCCTGTATTTCACAGCCGTGACTTAGGCGGGCGGCTCTAGATCACGGACTTGTAAGCGACGTAGTTGCGGAGCCCGTAACGCCGTTGTTTGGCGCGATAAGGATCTGGTATGTGCCGGTTGAACCGGCGACCTTTCCACTGAATGTCACCGAAGTTGAAGAGAAGGCGGAAGCGAGTGTGCTTCCGTCGGGGTTCAGAAGAAAAACCCAGAAACCACCAGCAGAGAAGCTCGGAGTCACTTGGACACTGACTGTCTGCCCGGCGGTACCGCTGAAGCTTAACCCGATGAGCGAAGTCGAACTGATTGCGCTCCTAACTGGCGTGCCGAAGTTGATCGTGACGTTAGTGGTCTGACTGATGAGCGAAATCGTCACCGAGCCATTCACACCGTTATTGGGAATAAGCACGATCTGATACGTGCCGGTCGTGGCCAGCGCTTTGCCTGTTCGATTCAGCATGCCACTGCCAAAGGCGGATGCGAGCTGGCTTCCGTCCGGATTGAGGAGAATTAGCCAGAAATTGCCGTTCAGGCCGGCCGCCTCTGCGCTAACCACCTGTCCAGCAGTGCCGCTGAAGCTAAGCCCAATCAGTGAACTGCTACTGACCGTATTCATGACGGGTGTGTTAAATGCTATGGCTGCATTGGTGGTTTGGCTAACGAGTGAAACCGTCACTGCCCCAGTCACAGCGTTATTGGGGATGAGTACGATTTGGTAGGTGCCGCTCGTGGCCAGTGTCTTGCCCGTAAGATTCAGTGTGCCGCTGCCAAAAGACGACCCTAGTTGAGTTCCGTCCGGCTTCAGCAGGACGAGCCAGAAATTGCCACTGAGACCGGCAGCCTCGGCACTGACTACCTGCCCCGCCGTACCGCTAAAACTCAGCCCGACCAATGCAGGTACGCTAATTGTGTTTGTGACCGGCGTGCCAAAGTTGATGGCGGCATTCGTGGTTTGAGTGACGAGGGAGACCGTCGCCGAACTTGTTACGCTGGGCGCAATTACAATCTGATAGTTGCCGGTTGTGGCGAGTGTCTTTCCAGTAATTGAGCCTTGATTACTGTTGCAGCAAGACGATGCCAATGTACTGCCATCCGGGTTCAGCAGAGTTATCGTGAAATTGCCGCCTGTGAAACCTGCAACTTCCGTGCTGACCACTTGTCCGACCGCGCCGCTGAATGTGTAGCGGGCATTCTGGCCCGGAGAGCTAGTGCTGAAGCTTATTGGCGTTCCTGGAGTAATTGATCCAGTAATATCGTTAAAAATGCTGAGTAGAAGAGTGGCACTACCAGTGCCTGTCGCTTGCGGATTAAGCACAACTGTATAGGTGCCAGTGACAGGAAACGTTAATGCGCTCAGCAATCCCGAAGTACCACAATAGCCCCCGGATCCGAGCGTGCTGCCATCAGGCTTCAGAACGCTCACAGTTACTGCGGTGCAACCGGGATATGTCGAATTTGTGGTGCTGACACTGCCCTGTTGGCCCGCGTTCGCGCTGAAGGTAAAGAGAGCATTCTGCCCCGGAGCGGTAGTACTGACATTCAGGGGCGTCCCCGGCGTAATCGAACCAGTAATGTCGTTGAAAAGGCTCAGCAGAACAGTAGCGCTTCCCGTGCTCGTTCCCTGCGGATCGATCAATACGGTGTAGGTACCGTCAACTGGGAGGGTTGTGGAATCCAGAAAGCCGGTGTTGCAGATGGAACTAAGGGTGCCTCCATCCGGCTTCAGAATACTGGTTCCTACGCAGCCTCCAGTATAGGTGGAATGGGAGAGACTTACGCTGGCCTGCTGGCCTGCTGTGGCACTGAATGTGTACCGCGCGTTTTGCCCGGGGCTGCCGGTAGTAAGGTTGATCGGCGTCCCTGGAGTAATTGGACCAGTGACATCGTTGAAAACGCTGAGCGAAGCGGTGACGCTTCCCGTATTCGTTCCCTGCGGATCGATTAGCAGGGTGTAGGTGCCTGTGACTGGCAGTGTCATCGAGTCGATAAACATGCCGCTCGTACAAATGCGGTTAGAAGTGAGCGTGTTGAACCCGTCCGGCTTCAGGATACTTATCGGCAGGCATGCGCCCGTAAATGTGGAATTTGTAATGTTTAGGCTGACTTGCTGATTCGCGGTTCCAGTGAACTGATGACGCGCGTTCTGGCCAGGAACGCTTATTGTCGTATTGAGCGGTACTCCCGGGGTTATGGATGCGGTAACATCCGTGGCGTTGTTTAAGGTCAGATTAAAGCTTCCGGTGCCGTTACCGAAAGTGTCGATGCCGAGTGTGTAGGTTCCGGTCCAAGGCAAAAGTTGACCGTCCATGAAAGCACTGGCAACATTGCAGGCGACACTGGCACGCTGGTTCCCCTGCGGATCAAAGAGATCCAACGCACATGAGACGAAGTTTCCTCCGCTTGTCTGGATGCTGACTTTCTGGCCTTGGTTCCCATCAAACAAAATCAACCCGATCTTGCCTGAGGTAGTGATAGCAATGTTCTGCGTACTCCCGAAAGTCATCCGTCCGGTAAACCCGATGTCACCTACTCCATAGCTTCCAAACGGAATGTAAACGTCTTGCGTCGAAGTCACCGTGCCCGCCGGCGTCCCTATCGTGATCCGGCCAGAGGTGGTGTTAATCGGAACCACTGTACTGACCTGCGTGCTCGTGGCACTTGTCAGTCCTGCAGTGGTTGTATTGAACTTGAGGTTATCGTTATTTGCCACATCAAAGTTTGTGCCGTTGACTGTTACTGCTGTTCCTGTTACTCCCATATTGGGGGTGAAGCCACTAATAGTCGGCACGCCCGGACTCGTCAGAACGGTGAAATTTGTGCTGCTGGACGCTGACGCTGATGGGATTGTTACCGTAATGGGGCCGCTGCTTGCATTTGCCGGAACTAGAACGGTGATCTGAGTGGCTGTCGCGGCCGTAACAGTCGCGGCAACTCCGTTGAAATTGACCGAATCCTGGGTCGTCGTGGTGCTGAATCCAGTTCCGTTGATCGTGACTGAAGCGCCCGAAGGCCCACTCTGCGGCGTGAAAGAAATAATTGAAAGCTGATTCGAGTTCTGCCGGGAAATAGAAAGAATATTTCCGACTGCATCATACTTGTATGTCGCTGTATCTCCCGAAGAATCAATTACACTCACCAGTCTTCCGAGTTCGTCGTAGACGTAATTTATAGGATTGACGCCCACCGCCTGGAGAATGAAATTACTCGTGCTGGTGTTTCCACCCGTCACCGTCACGTTCTGAGTCTGACTTACATAATTGCCAGCCCCTGCTTGGAGAGCATAAGAGCCGGCATTCAGGCTGCTGATCGAATAGCTGCCTGTAGCATCGGTGACGGCAGTGCTCGCTTCGGCGCTACCCACAAAGAGTTGAAGGCTCGCGCCAGGAATGGGAGTTACTCCATCCGCCTGCGTCACTTTGCCTGATATCGTTCCAGGAGAGGAAAAGCTAAAGTTCGCGGCAGAATTCTGACCCGCTGTTATGGCCACTGAATTCAGCAATGCAGTGCCAAAACCTGTAGCCGAAGCTTGGACGTCATAGCTGCCAAAAGCCAGGCTCGGGATTGAATAGCTTCCGTCGCTCGAACTAGTAGCGGAACCTTTGACCGTCCCATTCTGTAACGCCTGAACCGTTGCTCCGCTGAGGGGACCACTAGTGCCGCTCGAGATCGTCCCTAACAAAGTCCCGGTTGTGATGACGGTGAAGGTAAGCCCATTGCTGATTTGTCCAGTCACAGTTACCGTGACTGGCCCTGCAGTAGCTCCGCTAGGAACGGTTACCCCGATAGCATTAGAACCCCAAGTGGTGACAGAGGCCGGCAGACCATTGAAGCGCACCACGCTGGTCCCTTGCGTCGACCCGAAATTTTGTCCATTGATTGTGACAGCCGTTCCGGGAGCGCCTGAAGAAGTTGAAAGCCCACTGATGTTGGGGCCCGGCACGACAGTGAAGGTCACACCGTTACTGTTGAAACCTCCCGAGCTAACCACCACTGGCCCGGTTGTTGCGCCCACAGGAACAGGAACAATAATGCTGCCGTCGCTCCAACTGAATGGTGTGGCCGCTGCCCCATTGAACTGGATACTGCTTGTGCCTTGGGGAATTCCAAAGCCTGAGCCAGTGACGGTTACACTCGAATTTGCCGGTCCACTGGCCGGGGAAATACTCGTGATGCTGGGTGGACCTTCAACCGTGAAGCTGATTGCATTAGAGGTGCCGGCCTGCGTTACCACCACAGGTCCTGTCGTCGTACCATTTGGAACCGTCGTCACGATCTGAGTATTGTTCCAACTGGTGGGAATGGCCGCTGAGCCATTGAAGGTGAGTGATCCCGCCTGTGATCCAAAATTGTTTCCGGTAACCGTTACGGATGTTCCGACCCTGGCGAAATCGGGATTGATATTGGTGATAATGGGCGCAGGAATGGTAAACGACAGGCCAGTGCTGGCCTCTCCATTGGCTGCGGTCACTACTACAATTCCGGTGGTCGCAAGAACTGGTACTGCCGTGCTGATGCTGACATCACTCCAGTTTGAAACAGTAGCCGTGGTTCCGTTGAATGTCACCGTCCCAGTGCCTTGCGAGGCGCCGAAGTGAGTTCCAGCGATCGTGACGGGAGTGCCGGCAGCACCTGATGAAGTCGACAGACTTGAAATCGCCGGTGGGGGAATCGTAAAGGGGATGCCGTTGCTGACTCCATTGACGTTCGTAACCAAAACGTTGCCGTTGCTGGCGAGTGCCGGGACTAGCGTCCCGATGGTTCCATCGGTCCAGCTTGAAACAGTGGCGTTTGCTCCGTTGAACGTTACCGTCCCCGTAGTGGAACCAAAATGAGCGCCAGAAATAGTTACTGGAGTCCCGGCATTTCCCGAAGTCACAGAAAGGCTGGTGATGCTGGGCGGCGGTGGGACGGGAGCCACAGCAGTCGAGTCGGATATCCCTCCCTGCGGTCCATTGAACTGTAGGTTGGCGGTGAGACTACTGCCAGTCGGCACCTTCGTCATGTTTACTCCGACCCACAGGAAGAAACGATCCGTGCTGGCAATAGCGATAGGCGCTGTCGTGGAGCACGAGAAGCTAAAACGCGTGGCCGTGCTCGTGATTGCCGTTGTTCCCGTCCCAACGCAAAGAAGTGTCCCGGATGGGCTATTCAGGTACAGCTTGGCACGTGGAAAGATGGTTCCACCGTTTTTGGATTCGTTCATTGAAAGCGTGAAGGTAACTGCAGATCCGGATGGAATGGTTCCAACCCTTCCGGGATCTCCAGAGGCGCCAGGAAACGAGGCAATGGGGTACTCACCGGGGGCTGCTCCGCTGAGCGACTGCGAACTGACGGTTCGTACCGTTCCAGTGGGACTGTTTGTACTGAGCAACCATTGGCCTGCCACGCCACTCGGGTTGTCAAGGTGATAGGTCAGAGTCTGCGCGAAGGCCGAGTTCAAACCCGCTACGAGGACGAACAGCAAGCAAAAGACTTCGCAACGAGCGCGTATGAGTCGCTTGTGGCCGGTGCCGAATATTCTTGTCATCGTGGCGCAGATGGAAAGAACGACGGACGCTGAATCTGCCCTTAAGGGTGGAGTGCTGTAGTGTCGCTCCCCGTCCAGAGAGTCAGAATGGGTTGGAATGCAACATGCCTGTGAAACAGAGTCATTGACCACGTGACTGTCACCTCCGGTCGGAATTGAACCCGCACTGCTGAAAGCCTTTTAATGCTGGGAACCCGGGGCCGAACCACGTGGAACAACCTGACAGCGGCGCACTGGACAATGTGCCGCTCAACACTTTTCATGGAGCCTGGTATTACGGCACCCCACGGAACGGGAGTGGACGGAGGATAGAGCGGTAGGCCGCCAGAGGCGGGTTAGAATTTATGTTTGAAAGCCTTGTTCTTGCGTATTCGTTGTTGTCGTTGATGCTCGCAGGCACGCACAAGCCGGTTAGCCCTTTCTAGTACCCTATGCGCCAATCGCGGGCGCCAGGTGTTGGCAATCCGAACTGCGAGCGGTAACAAAGTCTAGTGGCCCTGAAACAGACCTCGTTTCATAGAATCTGACACATTTATTCCGTAAGCATCCGATGAAGCACTGGAATCGGAAACAGGCGGAATTGTATTCTTAAATTCAACTACATGCACATAATATTTTTCTTAATACGTATATATAAACGAGGACCGGGTACAGGTCGATGGTGAGTGCAGCATTGATTGCTGGGCTGATGGTGACTGATTCAATCTGGTGAGCCCACTTCTGGATCGAGGCATCGAGTTGTGGTTTCATCGGAAAAATACAACTGAAAATGACCGATCCACGGTGATCCGTAGACGACGAGTTCGAATCCGGCAGGCACGTGCGGATCTTGCTGAAGCTTGCAGAGTGCTATGTGCACGTCAAGCTCTTCGAGAGCCTCATCATCATTCCACACTGCAATGATTGCGTGCGGCGCAATCGCCTGCCGAAACTTGTCTCTGACTTTCCTAATGCTGTTGGCGACGTCCCGCCGAGGGTTACCGTATGGTTCCTCGAGCCACTGATCTGTGAGGTACTCCTCCTTACTCAAGGTCGCAGGACCTGAGTTGATTGCTCTGAAGGGAGTGACCTCAACTGTTGCTGAAGTCCCCTCGCGGGCCTATCAGCAGATCGGGCCCCTGCGATCCGGTCGGCTCGAATGAGGGAAGAAACCCAAGCCTCCTAAGGATGAGGCCATAGCGCAGTGTTGCCAGATGGTCCAGCAGGGTATCCTTGTCGACTGCCACAGCAACCGAATGGAGGAAGGCGGCGGAATTCCCCCAGATCTGCGCCTTTGAAAGCCAATTCTTGAGTTCTGACGCGGTATTCCCATCGCAAAATGCTTCGATCCGATGCATTGCTTTTCGTCATCTGGTCCCCATCTGGCCCGCCTCCCATCACTCCCATCCGCGAAAATCAACAACATGAGTTCATCAGCGCGAGTATAGCCGACCTGAAAACCAGCAGACGAAGGTATTCGGACGAGGAACGGCTGATTCGGCTGGCACTTTGCTTAAAAAACTGATTTTTAATGTGTGGTCGTTATCGACTTACCGCCAAAGAGCGTTACATCCGGGACCATTTCGGACTTGAAAGACGACGTGGACTGGGCGCCGCGTTGGAACATCGCGCCCACTCAACAGATCCCCATTGTCCGCCAAGACAACAAGCAACCGAACCGTACCTTCAGCTTGGTTAGCTGGGGGCTAATTCCATATTGGGCCAAGGACAGGTTGATCGCGGGTAAGACAATTAACGCGATGTCGGAGACAGCCGCGGAGAAGCCCGCTTTCCGTGACGCAATGAGTCGGCGACGCTGTTTGATTCCTGCCGACGCCTTTTACGATTGGAAAAAAATCGCGGCGAAAGAGAAGCAGCCCTACAGTCTTGGCATGATTCACTAACAATCGGGAGCAAAACATTGTTTAGCAAAACCTGGAAAACCGAGGCCACACTCCTTTTTTGTGGCCTCGGCCAGGCAGCCAGCGATTTTCCTTGGTGCTTGTAGGGGTCGCAAGATGCCTGAATGTGCATCTCAATTCCATTCCTCGAGAATGGGTATATCCGGAAACTGCTTCCGAAATTCGTCAATAACGAATGCGCGTCGTTCCGGTTCATCCACGAAGTTGTTCAAACGCAGGAAGTCCACCACAGAAAACAGCAGAACGCCTGCACCATTTAGACGAAAACAACTGTCGCTTTCTTTCGGAAGAGTTGGCGCTACTGTCTGCTGTTGCATTGGACTTCTCCTTTGTTCCCTGTGCACGGATGAGGTTCGATTAAAAAGTCACCTAACGTGAAGTCAGCTTCGCGTGCTCCCAATTGATGCTGCAATTGGGAACAGGCGGAATTCTATCCCGAATCCTCCTAGATGTACATACTGTTGCTATTATTGCCTATATGTGGAAGGAAAAGCGAACACGAGAGAAATGATATGCACTAGTCGAATCGACTAAAGGCCGCCCTCTTTGAATTCTCCCGCCGCCAGCGATACGCACGCTATGCTCTCTGGATCTTTGCCACAGAACGGCCGGCCCAATCCCACAAGCCGTAAGCAGCCTTGCTATCAAGCCGCTGGCCACCAAGGCGAAGCGTCAGGACCACTTGCCCTCGATGATGCGCGTCGTGAGTCATCAGATAACATACGAAGGCCGACAGGTCTGCCTTAAAGCCTGGTACTTTGGCTTCCGAATTACCCAACTTTTTGATGAACGCTTCGATAGCTGCTGCCGTTGTTTGCAGCTCAACTTGAATTTTCTCCATGGCATTTGTCGCATTTGTCGGAGCGGAGGTCTTGAGCAGTTCCGGAGCAATTGGGGCCAGCCACTTTCTTCTGACGTCGGCCATGTGTAGAAGAATTTGCTCCACAGTACGGCCGCGATCTACAGCGGCTAGTCCCGATCCCTCGGGAGTGATCTGATCAACCAGATAACGGTTGATGTTGTTATTAGTTTGCCAATTGCGTAGCACACTGTCGATCATTGTGATTAAATCGCTCTCTTTCGAACATAAGTCGCCACTGTCCCCTCTCGCGGATAGTACGCCTAACGATTGTTAGAAAAAGCAAATACTCCGGCACCGCCGTAGAAGCCGCTTAAAAGCCACCATTTCGTTAAAATGCCCAGTCTGCCCCCATTTGAACTCCAAATGCGCCTGCGCCCATCTGTAGGGAGTTCATGGAGAAGACGCATAAGCACGATAATGATCACTCCGACATATTTGTTTGAATTCCTGTTCATTGGTTCTGAAGGTTCGCCTCCGCAAACTCAAGAAGTATCCCACCGGTTAGCGCGTCAAAGGTCATCGGAGTCAAGTTGTCCTGCGAAAGATACCCCTTCGTCGCCACCAGCTGTATAGAACGATCAGGACCATGGCGCTTATAACAAGCGCTGTATAGCCCATCACACCGTGAACGCGTGGAACGCTCAAAACCGTGGCGATGATGATCAAACCGTAGAACACCCTCCAACGATCCATTGTCTCCCAGAAACTTTTCACTCCTGCTGTCCTCACCGTGAGTTCTATTTGTCCGTCCGCCCTCGAAACTGATGCGCAGGACTCACCTCTCCCTATCGGCGTAGCTTCGTCGGTGGCGTTCGCTGCCCAGCGAGCCGCCTTTTCACTTAGCATCCAGGATCCCGGATGTAAATCGCCGAGTCCTACGCATGTTTTCATTGTTCTTTTAAAATCTCCCCGGGAGATATTCTTTTCGCTGCAGCAACTGGCAACAGTGAAACAGCCATTGCCAGGGTAAGACAGAGCAGAGGAACGGTCATGGCGGATTGCCAGGAGAGTTCCACTTTACCCAACCATGAAGCGGATGTAAGTATGGCAATCGGCTTCCACACCAAGAGTGCGATCACCGCTGCAGTTGCCGAACATTGAAGAGCCTGTCTTACAATGATCTTTCCCAGATCCCAGGCGGACGCTCCAAAACATGCCCGTATAGCCATTTCTTTTCTTTTTGAATTCACGGAGTGTGTGAGCACGCCGTAAAGACCAAGATAAGCAATAATGGCGATAAGCCCTGCTCCAACCGTGCAGAACCACACCCGTGCCTTTTGTTCCGCGAAGCTTTGCTTAAGCTCTTCATCAACGCTGTAGGCATTGCTGACGCCTAGAGAGGGCATCGAAATTAGCGCTTGCCTCTGCGCGGCGACCTTTAGAGTCTCTGACTCTCCTTTTGCCAAAAAGTATAGGGGAAAGGACAATGTAAACGCGTTCCCTCTTAGAGGAAGAAACACGGTAGCGTCTGGGGTGCTTGTTAGGCCGGACAACCGCATGTCCTCAGCGACGCCAACGACCTCGGCAACGAATTGCAAAGCCCAAGCAGGTTGCTCAATTCGAACCACGTGATTGAGAGGGTCCTCCCCAGGCCACAGTTCATTGGCCAGGCTGCGATTGATTACCACCTCTGAAACATCCCCGGTGAAGCTGTTGCTTTCAAATGTCCTTCCCTCCACAATCGGATTTCCCAGCGACCGAAAGAAATCCTGAGATACGCTGCAAAAGTGTATAGATCGAGGCGCTGATTCCCGGTCCAATCGCTGAAAGTTGATGCTTCTCATTCTTTGGCCGAGAGGTGCGCAGGACGCTGCGCTTACATATCTCATTTTAGAGACTTTATCTTGCGAATCCTCGACAACTTGCCGCGTAAACATGGCAAGGGGAAACTCGCCCTTTCCTCCGGTAGAGAACTGGATAGGCGCACCTTTTGACGATGGGCCAATCTCGACGATCTTTAAGCGGTTGCTGTCGAAACCAAGTGCGACTCTGGAAGCCGAGTATACGGCTTTCACGATAACCCCGGCGATCAGGCAAATGAGTATGCACGAAGCCATCTGGCCGGCCACAATTCCATATAGCGCGAGCTTGGTTTTTCTGCTGGCTGTGCTCGTATACCCCATGCGGGGCGCACTGCTATCCCGAAGGAGACGAAGCGAAGGTAAAATCGCCACAAACGTTCCCAACAAGGAAGCGATCGCGAGTTCCGCGCCAAATACAACAAAAGGAGTGCGCCAGGGAATACCGCCAGCGGGCATCAAATGCAGTTCACTTCCATCCAGCCACGACATTCCAGCAATAGCGATGCATGATGCAGTCAGAAATCCCACAAGCACTGTAATGACGGGGCCACACATGCTCTCGATTACGATCCGTATCACACTCGCTCCCAGCACTCTCTTGAGACGAACTTCCTCGATACGGCGCGGTACCTGGGCCAGGAGCAAGCCACAATAATTCAAACCCGATGCGAAAGTCAGCGCAAGGGACAGCAGGAAAGCCAATCGTGCCCAAAATCGAATCTTCATGTCTAAGATAGGATCCTTGCTCAGACCGTCAGTTACATGCAGGTGCTTAGGCAGATTGTCAGGCGATCGAATTAAGCTCCCGAGTTCATTTCTTAAATTTTCCAACGAGATCTTTTTCGATCCAGCTAGCACATAAAAAATAGGAACACCCTGCCATACTTCCGGATCATCCAGGAGGGAGGAGTGTTCTTCTCCCTTTTGTTGCCGTGCTGTCTGCAAGGCACCGAAATCAAGCGCAATTATTTGATTTGGCGGCACCCAAGCGTCCGTCGAGGACCACAAGCCAGAGAAACTTCCTGCCGCGACCCCGATTACCCGGAAGCTTCGACCGTTCAGAGTTACGATACGGTCAAGAGCATTGCTCGGCACAGAAAACAATGATTCCGCAAGACGCCTGCTGAGAATCACTTCTCTTGCGCCGTTTTGGCTCTGCCATGAAGAAGAAAAGTCTTGGCCAGCATCGAGGCCTTGCGCAAATTCCGAAAAGAAGCCATTGGGCGTGCCTGCAACCAAAATCTCTCGCTGGATTTCGTTTTGTCCTAATACGATCCGGACTGGTTCGGCGTAAGGAATGAGTGAAAATCCCGTTCCACCGTTAGATTCTCGTAGATGTTCATACGTTTTCCAGGCAACGGGCCCGGAGCCGCCCCCGCCGGTTTCTTCTGCAATTGTCGAGTATTGCATCTGTCGCAAGCCCGACGGCCGCGGGGATGACATCACCAGCATAATCGTGTAGGCCAGTGTCGATCCCGCAAAGCCGAGAGCCAGAACAATGCTGGCCAGCGACGTTACAAGGGGGCTCGCCCGAAAAAAGCGGCGATATTCTTTTAAAATCATGCTCATTGATATTTCAGACCTGGTGGCCCACAGCGATCAGGGACGAAGTACATGAATTTCAAAGATTTCAACTGACTCTTGCTCCAGCAAACGTCGTTTTATTCCTCGCAACGCATCCTCCTGGACTTCGCAGCCCTCGCAGCCTTCGAGGTCAACAGAAAGAAGCACCCACTCTGTATTCCTTCCATTCTTCTGTTCCACTGCCTTGAAATCGGGAATCTGCGCAATGACGTTCTCCAGTCGGGGAGCTCGCTCTTTCGGTTGATAATTGTTAAGAACCCCGGGAAATTCCTGCAGAATCTTAGCGTTGGCCGTTGCGTCACGACCCTGAAATACGAGGGCTCCTGAGCTGTTGTAAATCTCCAGCAGGGGGAAAGAGTACTGCAATTCGGATCCTCCGCTGGCGCGAATACGGGCTTGGGTATAAGCGGATATTGATAGCGTTGTGGCAACCGCTTGCTTTGTTAGGACCCCGCGATTTTTGCTTGAATTGCAGCTATCGCAAGCGAGGACGGCCAAAACAACACACAGTCGGGCGGCTATACTAAGCTGCGCACGACATATTCGGCCTTCTTGCCCGGACTGTCTCATTTGTGGAGCCTTACCTCAATGATACGAAGTTCGCTCTGAGTTATCCGCCCTCGCAATTGTTCAATAGCTTCGTTCTGCTCTTTACAGCGATCCCAATTGGGATAAGTAACTGCGAAAATTGTAAATCGTTTGCCAGACAGGAGAGTCTCTTCGCGCTCCTTCAACGCCGGAAACATTTCGATTGCCTCTTTCAGAGACGGGCGCGGCACACTGGTCGTTAGAGCAGTTGGTTTAACATTCTTTATATTTCGCGGCAGGGTCCGCAAAAGAGCGGCGTTCTCTGAAGCGTCTCCCCCATAGTAGAGAAGTGCTCCCTCCGGGGAATAGATATCAATGGTCGGCATTGCAAGTTTCAGAGGGGTTCCTTTCGGCACCACACCGGGATGCTGTCGCATCCACGCCAGATATGCGTCAGACATTTCACCTACCGAAGTCTCAATAGAATTTGCGGGTAAAGCTGTCTTTTTCTCTGCGAAAGGCTGAACCGCGATCCAAACGACCAGAATCCATAGGCACTTCATTGCAGTCTCCGTTGATAATCATTAATGCGAAATGAGAAGTTGGCCCACAGGAAATTGCTTCCCGTGGGCCGCCGGCCTAATTGCACGGAACCGGGTTACAGAGCATGTTCCCGCTTGCATCTACAACGCAAAAATAACAGCCAGGAGGCAAAGGTTTGATGATCAGTGCGCTGGCAGGGAGCGCAGGAAGTACGGCAAAAGCGCCGATGGCGAAGAAGCCAACCATTCTCAACAGTCGAGTCCGACAAATATTTCGCATTTCGTTCCTTTCATTTCAATCGATTTCTTGGCCCCAACAGAAAGAGCAATGCTCTTTCTGTAGATACATACGGTATTACCGTTAGACCGTATATGTCAATTAACAACAGCTTGATAATTCTGGGAGCGGTTCTGCCCCGTCTTGACCTGATCGGAGGTCGAACCGAGCGCGTATTGCCTTGCGCGGTGACCGTCGCGATGTCGCGCTAAAAAAGGTGTTTCTGGCGGGGATCCGGTCTTCTCTCCGCTTGGTGGCCGGAATGGGAGAAAACAAGTTGTTTTGATCGGGAGCGGTTACGACAGGCAGCTTCTGCTTGCCATCTGGCTCCACGGCGAGCCATGCCGAGGGGGCAAGCATAGCGCCTCCGGTCAGTAAACCAGGCGACGTCGACGGGGACTGCTCTCCCGCCTGTGACTGACTGATTGTGCAGGTGAGCAAAACCAGGAAAAAGACGAAAGCAGCTTTCACATAGTAATAATCGGTCAAAGCCGCATTGAAGTCTGCACGCAGTGGCTTTCGTTACGAAAACACAAATAAGTATTTTCTAATGTCTCTGGGATCGGTTTCGCGCTTCCGAGCATTCCTCACCCTAAACTAGGGCCCTTACGTATTCGTAGGCGTCTGGCCAGCCTGTGCAGCGCGCCGTACACCGTACCGCTCAACGCCGGTTAAAACCCAGGCCATTGCGGTCACGAGTTGCGTGGCCACGCCGCGGTAGGTCAATAATCACCGAAACAGGCGCCGGGGGCCCTTACTCGCCCCGTTGGATTAGCGAATAGATCCCTGTCTCATGATTTTCTTGATTTTTCGGTATCGGAGACGCCCGAGAAGCACCGCGAAAGGCAAGCTCACTGCAAGTGTTATGTAAAACGGATATCGTCCCACAATCAGTATTACCGCCGTAACAAATATAATTAGGGCGATGCGGTCCCATTTATCGCGGCGCGGCCGGTGTGCCGCATACCACCTTGTAAGCTGCGAGTTCATACCTTACTCCACTCCTCAAGTTCAGGGCTGTTTCACCCGCCGGGTCTCCGTGGCGCAGCCTGCTCATGATCCTCACTTGTATTTATGTAGATCCCAGCCAATTTGCAAGAGGGGGACTATGATGAAAAAGATTCCGCACACGACGATGAGCTCAAGCCTATCGCCCTTCTGACAGGCTCGAGCAGAATTCACCAGGCCAACGAGAACCAAAGGCGAAGTTAAGAGTACTAAACGTTTTTTGCGTGGTAGGTCGCGAATCATTTTCCGCCCAGAATAAACAAAGGTCAACACTTGATCTCCTTTCCAGTTTCACGCTGAGACGGCTCCACGCACCGACCTAAAATGACTATAGTTGTCGCAACACACACAAAGGGCATGAGGTGTTCCTATTCCCATTTGTCGAGCTGCACACCTTTTCCACATGCCACGTTGTAAGTTGCCAACTCATGCTCCACCCCCAGCAACTTAAGGTCCTTTCCGTGGATGAAGCGCCCCTACTTACAAGGTCCGCTGTTTTCTGTTTCTGAGTCGACGGAAGAGCCACCCGACAAGCAAAGCGACAGGCAGGCCTACTGCGAGTTATATGTAAAGAGGATATCGCCCTAAAACGAGTATTAGCGCCGCAACAACTACGATCAGCATGATGCGGTCCCATTTGTCGCGTCGCCTATGCTATGCCGTGTACCATTCAATAAATTGCCAGCTCACGCTATTACTCCACCGCCAAGGGCTCCGAGTTAACCGCCGGCAACAGGCTCGGCACCGACACTTACCCAGAAGCGAGTATCCAACTTCGCGGTATTGTCATTAGCCGTGCGGTTATAGTTCTGCTGAATGGAATCACACCGCTGTTGATTATCCTTCTTTTTCTCTTTGTCAGTACCGCCACTCACGATGCCTGCGGCCGCCTCCGCTAGTCCAAAACGACCTCGGCGGCGACCGAGGATGCGTAAGCTGTGCTGGACGGCTCTGCCGGTGAGTTCCTTTGCTGCCTGCGAAACTGACTTTTAGCCCCTTGGCGCCGGACCACTAACCTCCCGTGTGGCACTTGACGGCCCTGCGCGAACAGCCATTTGGAAAAGATAAGCGGTATCATACCCGCCACTCCAATCCAGGAGCAAACACGACCTAATTCGCCCTGATTAATCACCGCAAGAGTGGCTAGAGCACATAGTAGGAATGCACAAACAATCACTGAGCGAGGCTGGGAACGTGATTCCGACTTAACTAGCAGTATAGTGATTGAGGTCACCGCAATCTCCTTACCGGTCCTGTTGGATGAAGTAAAGACAAACATCATCAAAACCAGAACTCCGGCTAAACAGAGAAGCATGGTGTTCTCTCTTAAGTTTATTAAAGAGGATTTAAAAGATCGTGGTGTCTCATGCTCGATCATGATTTTTTTCCTTGGTTCACTCTCAACGTGGCATAATCACTGCAGCTTGCCCGTTGAAGCATCATAAATGCCCTTTAAAGCCCATCCAATCGCCCACGCGGCGCCGAGCGGACCACCTTCAATGCCCATGATCGCTGCATCTCCAGCATTACGATAAGTTCGTACATCATGTAGCGCGAAACCAATCGCACTTGGGATAAGGCTGGGCCCGACTCGATCATTCATCTTCATTGTGGCAGTATTCGGTACCAGTTTCATCGCATCCGAAGCGCTCAGATTTTTTTTCGTCCAATCTGTGCCCTTCTGGAATTACGTTAAATGAGGAATACCCACCTCCCGCCGCGTTTCCTGGCAATTTGCTCAGGTCGCTGTACAAAACGCGGGGTTCGGCCAAGGGCAGCTGTGTGAACAATTAACTTTAACATTCTTTCGGGCAAGTCTCCTTGGGTGATCATGTATGTCCTTTCCGACCTCCCCGGCGAAGAAAGCTTTATTTTGTGAGGCAGCAACAGCGCCCGCCGTCCGGTCAGCGATTGCTGTGAGTTAACGGAATGGAATTAGACTTCCACCGGTACAGGCCGATGATCATGGATACGACGGCACAGATGAATGCCACCTTGGCACCGACCTCCTTGTGCATCAGCAAGGATGCAGTTATGGCAGATAAGACACATACGGCCAGCAACAGTGTGAGCCTGTTAGGACGCAAAACGGGAGATGCAGTGATAGCAATGATCACCGGGAGCGCCCAATATTCACTCCGACCGGAGAATACCGCGTTTGCTATAGCCACTATAAAGGCAATGACAATAGTAACTTTTGAGTTCATATTATGATCTGTGACCTGTTCTCAAATATTTGCCGACTCGAATGACCAGTATTCCTAGCGCCCCGGCCAAGGCCACAGTCTCATAGAAGGACAACCGTCCTTCTGTCACAGTCTGCGCGACAAAAGCAATAGCCATTATCGCGAAAAACACCAGTGATAATAGGACTTGCGCCTGTCGTGAGAGATGTATGGACTCTCTGATCTTTGGTACACTCAAGAACAACAAGACTCCCAATGGCAAAAGAAATAGTCCTACTTCAAGCGTTATTTGTGTGCGTGACATATCATATCCCCTTAGTGGTCCAGAATTTCCTTGCCTGCAGCAGCTCCCCCAACGAGTAAGGAAAGACCTGCCTCGACGGCGCCACAAGGCTCGCCTACCAAGCACAATGCCATCAGAGCGCCGGCCGCCCCCCGCTCAAGGGTTTCCAAAGGATGGCGGACAGCAGCCCCAACCGCTCCTGTCCAGACTTGCGGCGTGGAATTCTGAACTACCATATCCATGACCTTGCCAGCCAGTCCGCCCATTGCTTTCTGGAATTCCGTAGCACCTATGTTACTCTTTTTCCAGTCTGCAGCATTGTAGGAATCTGGAGCGTTGAACTTTCCGTTGACCGATGTGACGGTTGAGTTTCGTTCACTCGCACCTTGAAAGGCGGCATTTTTGTCATAGACTGCCTGTATTTCTCTCGTTTGGGTGACTTCAACCTTATTGCCGTTGACGTCGGTATATGTTGTGGTCGTAGTTTGCTTCACATCGACCACTGAGCCGCCTCCAAACAAGGTTCCGCCGACAGTGATAGTTGTAGACGTGGACACTTTACAGCTGTCGCCATTGTCGTTCGGACAGGTCGAGTTTCCGGGTGCGCTCTGGAAGTGTCCGTCCAAATCTGTGTGGCTCAGCGGATCGTCAGTCACATAACTGTAGAGGTTCAATGACTGAGGATTCGTCAGTTTGGCATACGGAATCGCGCTCGGTTCCTCACTCCAGTCCGGCGTCGTCCATCGCCCTAAGGTGCTGGAATAGGAGCGGGCGCCGAAGTAGTCGAGTCCTCCTTCCGCTGCTTCTCCCCTTTCTTTGCCGTTGAATTTGTAGTGATTTGACGTAATTTGGGGCGAGACTTCCTGGCCAAAAGGAGTGAATGTTCCCTGCCACACTGGATATCCATAGCCTTCGCTTAGCATCCGAGCAGAGCCAATCTGGTCGTTGTGATAATAAGCGGTGGTATTGATCGCCGCGCAACCAGATCCGCTGCAGTCGTGAATACTCGCCGCAGTCTGTGTCATGCCGCTACTGCCGATTCCAGACATGCCGGGCGCAACAGGGTTCTGGCTGAACAAGGGCCGAATGGTGCCATCGCCGCCGATGAACACCATATCTTGAAAATAAATGTCCCACTGCCCCGGTTGCGTTGTGCCGTCGGCGTCGACCCGGATATCGCTAATCGTCTTACCAGCGACTGACGACAAACTGACAATCCGGTAGTTCCATTTGCCGACAATCGCGCTCCGCAAGATCTGTTCGCCGTTTTGATCGGCGAGGGCCATCCCGTTCATCCAGGATTGCGTGCCATCACTGAAGGTGATGATTACCCCGCCGGCGCTTCCAGCGTTCTGCCATTGTAGCCAGCGTAGGGAATCTCCGGCCTGGATGGTGTACCCAGACAGCGAACCAATATTGCTAAAAATGTATTGGTAATACTGCCAGCCGCAGCCCGAGCATTCCTGGCCGCTGATGTGAAGCTGATGTTCGAAATTATTTGCGCGGGCGATACGTTGTCCGTTGAAGAAAATGTAATCCGACCAGTAACCGGATGACACGTCTTTTTCCGCAATCGCTAATCCTTGGAAGTAGATATACTCGGTACCCTTCCCTCCGGTGTCCTTACGCACGCGCTCGCCCATAGGACCGTAGATATATGTCGCGCCAGTGTTATCAACTGAAGCCATCCGGTTCTCGTTGTCGTAAGCGTATTGGTGGAAGGCATCATTGAGCATGTTTCCGGTCGCATCGTAGCAATACGTGTTCGACGCTGTGCAATTTGCGGGAGCGCCGGAGACGCGATTGTTCCCATCGTAAAGGGGACTGAAACTGTTGGTCCCTGACGTCGTCATGTTTCCCCATGGATCATAATTAAACGTCTGGTTGAAAGCGTTATCTTGCTGATAACCGGAAGTGACACGGCCCTCAGCGTCGTACTGATAAAACTGATTCCGGCTCGGACTTATTCCGTCGATGATACTGGAGATGATTCCATTATTGTTGTTATTGCCGTCGTACAAGCCATACAACTTGCTGAGCCACGTCTGGCCAGAGTTGGACACTGTAATCGCGTTGAGTTGCTGACGGTTGTTGAAGCCATATATTTCGGCAAGTCCATTCCCAAATGTACCTGATCGCAGAGATCCATCAGGATTGTATCCCCATGTTGAGGGAGCTCCAGCCTGGGATGCTGTGTAGTACGGGTAATTGAAAATCACCCCTCCCAAAGTGCTAAAGACTGAATTCAGAGCCCTTCCAGCGCTGTTATAACCGCTTGTAACCGTTCTTCCGCTGGGATATGTGAGCGACGTTAGATGCCCGACCAGGTCGTAAGTCGCTGATAGAACAGTGTCGTACTTGCAGTCACTCGGAATGCAATAACTCTGCCCAGTGATACGCCCCATCGGGTCGTATGTCGGATTGAAGGCGGCGTTCACATCGTTCGAAGCGTGCGTGAGGCGGCCGATGCCGTTGATGCCGCCAGCTGCATCGTAGCTGTACTCCCTGGGTGACGAACTGTCAGAATACTGCTTGATAGTCAAACGGTGAAGCTGGTCGTAACCATAGGTAATGGTGATGCCACGCGCATCCTTCCTGGTGATTGCGCTTCCGTCCGCATCATAGGTGTAATTGATTTGGCCAGCTTCGGGATTGTTACTCTGCGTAAGCCGCGACAAAGAATCGTATTGGAAAGTTCGGACCCGCCATTGCGTCGAATCTGTTGTATTTCCATGCTGTTCGACCCGGAGTAGGTTCCCCAGAAGATCATAGCTGTAGAGAGTGGGCCACGCAGGTGGTGAATCCAATGAGTACGGGTCGGTGCCGCCACCGAAATTTGCACTGCAATTCTGCGGGTTGGATGTGATTTGACAGGCGGCAAACGATGGTACCGAGAAGTTGCTGGTCTGAGTCGTCGCAGAGCTGGTTGAAATGATATTGAGGTTTCCGGCTGAGCCTACACTCCCCCAGGTCACGCTAATCCCCGCTCCGGCGGCAGAAATCGCAAAAGGAGGATTTGTAGACGGAAGTTGGGCGTTTATTTGTGAGACCAAGTCGGAGGCAACGGCTGCCGCCGTGCCATCAAGACCTGTGCCATTTCCGTAGCTGGCTGTGGCGCTGTATCCGTTCAAGCCAAACGTGACAGTCCCTGCATCGTACACCGTGGTTCCGGCAACAGCATTCTGTCCGCCGCTGAGTGATCCGCTAACCGGACTAAAAGTATACGGCGGTGCAAACTGCCCCGGATAAAATGAACTGTAGCTTAGGCTAAACGCGATGCCGTTCCCGCCGGTTCCTGCGGTGATCGCTTTTAAGACAATTTCCCAGTGCAACGAATCAGATACTTGAAATGCGGACGCAGCAACTTGAGAAGAACTCAGACTATTAGCAAGAGCTTGGGCCATCTGCTGTGCGGTTGTAACACAGCCATAGCTAATGGTGTCCGCCGGGGCACTACCCGCGCTGAGTGTGACCGTGCCCGTATCGCAATTGGCAGGCTGACCAGTAATAAGAATCGTGGCCGAAGCTGGCGTAGCCGCCTGACCACCAACAACTTTACTTTGAGGAGTCGTCCCGTTAATGGTGAATGATGACGTGGCTTTGCTTCCGACCGTACCGCCGGCAGGCTCTTCCACCTTGGTTAATCTCCCAAGTGCATCCCGAGTTTCCCGGCGCAGCCTGCCGGTTTCATCGATGAGGGTGATCACGCCCGGATCGCTGTACTTCTTCTGCATTGCATTCCCATCGGGTCGAATAATGTTGATGACACGGCCAAGAACGTCGTAATGGGTCGTAGTAGTCCCGTCAGTGGGGGCCGCAGCGCTGCGATGGGCATTAGTCACTGAATGAACATGACCCTGTTCATCATAATTCGTCTCGGAATACACATCGCCTTCAGGATCCACCAAGCGAGTTTGCGCAGGACGAAGGAGGCCGTCAAAGTAAGTGTACTGGTCGATCCAGACATTCGCTGCTGAATCTTGTAATCTTTTTATTTCAACCGTGGTCGCGTTGGGATAGTAAGCATTGGTCTGACCGCCATCAGGGTAAGCGATATTCGAAAGCCGTCCGATGGAGTCGTATGTGTAGCTCGTTTTCTTCCCGCTGACCTGCCCATTGGGGTCAGTACTGCCGGTGATCGCCCCTGTATTGAAGTCGTAATCCATTGTCGTGCAGTGGTTCAACGCATCACAGGAACTCGTGGCATATGCGCCGGCGTAAAGTGCCGAAAACTGAAAATTCGTTGGTTGAAGGCAGGCGTCCCTTACCTGACTCACCATGCCCGTGTCCAGGTAAGCCTTGGTGGTCGTGAGAGGACCATTTGTGACTGCAACCGGGCAGTTTGTTGTTGACAATGTGCTGCCGCTCAGCCATTGACTAATTGAAGTCGCATTACCGCGGATATTTGCATTGACGGGGTTCGCTTCGTGAGACGTAGTAATACCGGAAGCCGCCGGAGCTGCGCCGTCATAGGCAATTGTGGTCTGAGAAGCAGTATGCCCAAGGCCATCTTGAACAGTGATCGTGATGGGAACATCCAGAAGATTATTGTCTTTGTAAGAACTTCCGCCAGGGCTTTGCCACCAATAATTGGTCGTTATGGATTTGAGCAGTGCTCCAGGAGCTCCTGGTCCGTAATCAAATTCGTTAACGGCTGTTTGCTTTCCGTAACTTCCAATCGTCGAACCACCGTAAGTAAACCCTGCATCATAGGAATATTCCGTCTTTTTTGTTTGACCGTTGGGCCACACCGTAGTTTTACGCAGTGGCACAACGTTGACGGGCGGTTGACCCGTGGCCACCGACGTCCATGAATAGTCCGTAATCACTGTTTCCTGCAGCACTCCGCCCGTTTGCTCTCCGCTGTAGAATTCCGTCTTTGTCTCGTAAAACGCGCAAGTTTTATTTAAGTCAGTGAAGGTGTGGACCGTATCATTGAGTAACGGATCTCGGACGATTGTTTGGCCGGCAGCCGTTCCCGCCTTATAAACCCAATCGTGAGAAGGGCTGCCGTCGTGAGCGTCCACGGTGCGCTTCCCCAGTGCTGCGCTCCATGAACCCGGCGCCCCTACGAGGATGTGACATCCTTGAACGTGGCTCCACAAATATGCGATCGAGCCGCCGCTCGGATAGGTGACCTTAACCAAATCGCCCCAGTTCACGCCGCTGCTGTCAGGTTGGCTGTAATCGAACGTCCAGGAAGTCTGATCCGGCAGGACAATGCTTTGCAACATGCTGTAGAGCCCATTCGGCTCCAGATAGGTATTAGTTGAGGTATTGTTTTGGGTCCAGTGGTGCGTGTAGATCTTCACTTGAACGTAGCAAAATTTGAAGTTGTTGGTGCCACCATTTGCTCCCGGTAAAACCCAGAGTAATACCGAGGAAATCGGCAATGAGCCAGTGCAGCCTGTGGTATCGGAGGTGGAAGAGGGTGACGGAATAGTTCTTCCCATCGTGTCGGTAATTAGGCCCCCGTTGAACACAATCTGGTTCCCGTTCGAATCTTCTAGGACGGGAGTGCCCCCGAATATTGCGGCGTAGCGACTTCCGTCCGCCATAGTGACGGTTTGGGTCGAAGAATCCCATTTGATCCCCGTAGCGTTGACTGTCTCATAAATAGTTCCAGCCAGATTCCCCAATTGATGCTCTGATTCGTCAGCCATGCGAACGGAATACAAGTAGACTGGACTGCCTGTGTTCCCTCCGCTTATTAATTGCTGGTCGATAGAGGGCACGCCATTTTCGTTTGCGATTTGGACGTTGGGCTGCGAATCGAATTGCCACTGGTGTATGCAGATATTTGTTGTCGCTGCGCAATCGGTATGCTCATTCCATACCGCATTGTGGAAACGAGCCACAAAGCCTAGTTTCAGGCGCCCGCCTCTTTGTGGGTAACTGAAGAGCGGAATACGAAGCTCCAAATGGTGGTTGGAGAGATTGACGGAATCGATCTCTCCTCCATGAAAAGATCCGTATGGCTTAATGCCTTGTTCGTTGGCAGCCTGAGGGAAAACAGGAACAACGCCTGCACACATAATCGCCAGTACAAGCCAGAGCTTCAATGCGTTCAATTGGATATCCTCCTAGTGCGCACAAGCTGGGGTCGCCGTCTGATTCCAGAAGGCCCCGCGTAGTCTTGCGCTTTCACGCGAGTTCTCAACGTAGAATTTTTGGGGCCCGGTACGGCGGCACTCCGGAACGGAGTGAATGGAGGTTAGGAGGAAGATTAGCCGCCAAGGGCGGGTTAAAGGTTCATGTTCACAAATCTGGCGCGTTGCTCATTGCATTCACGCCGCTTTTGCTTGGGTGCCCCTCAAAGCACTGAATCCGAAACAGGCCAGAGTGTACATGAAATTATCTTACATGTAGATAATATTTTTCTTACTACATATATGTTATACAGCAATCATTACTCTAATTAGCGGACGCGGCGGGTAGTTTACGTTTTCCAAAAATCGGAAGTGCTGCCAATCTGGCGATGATAGTCTGGGAATGGATAGAGCAGACGCAGAGTAATTGATGAGATCGCTGAGACGACCAAAGCGTTTCTGGAAAGCTTGTGCATCCCAGCTACGGATCAAGGTTAGTGCTTTTTAAGCAAAGTAACCAGTCAGTCTTTGGGTGGGTTCCCCCGTGAGTTGGTTCCTGTCGCTTCAGTGTGCTGCTGTTCGGAGGAGGTCGCTACTTCAACAACGAGTCGCACGTTACGGTTCATCTGCCCTGTTCATTTGTGCTTCTTTCGCTCGGATCCTTTTAGATACTTCTCCCATCGCTGCCGAACCTTACCATGCCGGCTCCAGTTGGCCATTTCATCTGAGTGCAGCGGGCCAAGAAACTCGGAATTGATTTCACTCTGTAGTTCCTTGATGAAACTCGGAAATAATTTGCTGGCCTTCGAGTTGGTCACTCCAAGTTGGTTGAGTTTGCGGCACTGGAGCGCAGCGTGCACAAAAGCTGCGTTCAACTTGAAAAGTGCGCGATAAATCTCCGCTTCGTTGGCTTTGCGTGATTTTGCCATCTCACCTTTCGCAACAATTTATGCATGCCTGTTTTCGCGGTCCGCGGGCCGACAAGCAGCAACTCCGGATCTAGGGCTCTTGGGGAGAGCTGGCCATTTTTACCTGGCAGTTCCGCTTTGTGCCTCCGGAAATGTCGGGAGAGCCGCCAGTAGCGGGCTGGCGGCCCCTTTCAACTGCACCGGCCACTTCAAGGATGCAGCGCCCGAGTTCGTGAGTTCCACCGGAAAGTTCGAAACAATGGAAACTCACGAATGCTGACAATACGCACTCGCGGTTAGGGCCCCGTCACATCGAGTCGTATAGGGTCTCTTTTCAAGCACGGCCCCAATCTACCTTGCGTTCTGGCCGAGAGACGGCTGCGAGACGGGATCGTTGTCGATCGCCAGTAGTGCCCATGGCCCGTGTCTCTCGCGCCATTCTGGTCGCGTCTCGTGCACACATATCCAAGTGCAATTGAACTCTGGTCGAGAATCCGTCGTTGTATTGAAGACGGTCCCTGCTTCTACAGAAAAAGCCTGCCGCGCAGTAGGACACCGGGACGGAAGACGTTCAGCTGTCTTTTTGCACGCGTCAATAACGCATGGCAAAGTAAAATGGCTGGCACTTCCGGTCGAAACTTTCTCAGATACACAATAATCGCTCGAATCACAACATTCTTGACCGTGAGCTTTTAGCCAGCGACAGCTTTCATTGTCCAACAGTTTCGGTTGTACGGTCGGCTTTAGGCTGAACACGGTGTTCGCAGCATTGGCAGCACAAACACGCGCTTTGATGAATGGAGCTATGGTCATTCCGGTAGCGTAATCCAACGGCCAAACTTCCTCGGTCCGGCCGTTTCCGGCAAAGAGAAATGTTGCCCGATACGACACAGCATGTTCTCCCAATGTCGCCCTGATTTGGTAAGTGGCATATCGGATCCATCCTTCGCCAGTAGTGGGTTGTTGCAAAGCGTTCACGTACTCAGCGACGGTGACGCCCTGGTTCAATTTGGCGAGGTCGGAGACATCTTCATGAGTTCGGGAGTTCCATGTCACGTCGGCGAATCCAGAGGCAAACAGCTCCTTGGATTGTGGATCAGGTCTACTTCCAGGGAGTTCATGGTATTCCGCGTGCAGGATGTTAATCGGTCCCGAGACTAACGAGGTCCATGGCAGGCTGCTGATTGACGCCAACTGCCCCACCTGTAAATGGGGCTCAAACCGCAATTCCTGGTCTGCATCCACTACGGACCGAGGGTTCGCGCGAGTGAATGGGTCGGATTCGTTGTCGATTCCATGCCAGTAATAACCGATTTTTGCGGCACAACTTAACTTCGCGTACGCGGCCCGGACCACCGCCTCTTCATGGCTCATGACTTCATTACTGATGGGTGTCTGTCCAGACGAGGCTCCTCCCAATATCAGCAGCACAATAAACAGTTTTGTCGAGATCACGTTGGACGTTTTGCGTAGAACGGTTGAGACCACGCTGTTCCCCGTGGATCTTTCGTATGGCGACCCGAGGACGCGACGGACGCCGCACCGGACCTTAAGCAACACGTACTGCATCAGGATTGAAGGTGCTCTGAGAAGGAGCTCAAGGAGTGACTGTCCGGCCGTCCCAAAGCCAGCAAGTTTTAACGATCTGTGCGACCGCAGTGAGCTTGTGGGCGTGTTTCCCGTGTACCGCATTGTTTCCTCACACGTGCATTTTGCGCAGCAACAGCTTCAACGAACGGGATTGTAGCTTCCTTTTCTGACGTGCATACACTATTTTATATTACGCATATACCATCGGTAACGCGAATATTCGGCAAACCAGCTCAGACATATCGGTCGTATCCGCTTACCGGACAACCGCGGAATGTTTGGTTGCGGTCCGGAATACCATTGAAATGACGCATTCAGAAGCGCGTATTATTTCCGGTGAGGTGTGCTTCGCGGTGTCGTCGGAATGCCTGTCGTCGAAAGGCCGTGCATCCCTGACCAGAAGATGCGACGAAGGCCATTGCGAACCTTACGAAGCAGATATTGCGCCAGCATTACAGGTACATCAAGAAGCAAATCGATCATTGCCCAACCCCACCACCCCTCTGACTCAATGACATCGGGCTGGGGGTGTGATGGGATTTGCCACGAATGAGAGTTTACGGGCAGGTTTTGTTTGTACGACATTGGTCCCTCGCAAGCGCAGCCGCCTGCGCCGTGATTTGACAACGATTAGATTGTAGTTATTTTTGGGTACTTGTACATGTTATTTATTCTTATGCGTACGTTTTCGGAAAACGCGAAGATCCGGCAAAGCGGTTCCACGAGACGAGCAGGGATCGTTCTTGAAAGCCGACGTAGTCTCTTATAAGCCAGTAGACGGTCACCAAGATTTATTCGGGCTTGGTTGTTTGCGTGTTATTCTTACCGAACAGCTCTCATATTCTTCCGGAAATCGTGACGGCGCTCGTCGCCGCGTATCTAGGACATGTAACCGTGAGCATTGCTGACAAACCCGTGACTCGGCCAAACGCTGGTAACCGATTACGCCTACGCGCCAAAACTGCTCGCCAGCGCTTTCTCGAGACTGACGTTACGACCGAACAGCACGAGCAGATCATGGAATATTGTCTCAAGAATAAGATCAGTGTGAGTCAATTCCTGGCAGATTTGATTCTGGAGGACGCAGCAACCGCCAAGACTCGCAAGGCTGCAGTACGCGTTAGCCTTGACCTTGACTTTTCTGCGGAGGAGTACGAGAAGCTGGAATTACTTGTCCATCTTCACAGAAAGAACAGCATAAGTCTGTTGATTCGGGATCTTCTCCAGCCGCACCTTGACCTGCAAAGATTGCATATTCCCGGTGAGACAAAATCGCTCCGGCTTTATCTTTCTGATCGAGAGCACGAGATTGTTACCAAACATTTTGCAAGTCGCGGGATTACGGCGCGTAAATACGTTTCTTTTCTCGCGCTGAAAGCAATCGCGAAATCGCCGAAGAGCCGCAAGGAAAGCCAGAACAATGCGGTTTCACGGGATTAAGTAATACGCGATTGAACTTTTAGACCGGAAAAGTTGCCTCACACCAAGGCGGCACAGCAGGATTGGTGAGGACCTGCCGCGAACGGCTAAGCGCACTTACGTCGAAATTTCGCTATTGCGATTTCCACACGGCTCGTTGGGCAGACATGTGGGTCCCCCGCAGCAATAAAGTCCTTCAGCTGAGATATTGGCCTTCGAGATGTCGGCCCAAAATGCGCTCCCGGCGACCGTTACGCCACTTCCGTTCAATTGCCTCGATTGCAATGGCGCTCCCAGCATGAAACCGCCGTCGCACGGATCGCTCGGTAAGCAGATCGGACTACCACAACAAGAATATAGCTGCACATTGTTGTAGATTCCGGCTCCCTGTTGGGAGAGCGAAGCGCTACTAGGCAGCGAAGAGCGCTCCCATGCTTGTTGGCCGATGATCGTCCTCAAAAATAACACGAGGAAAACTGCGGTTGTTCTCATTTTGTTGACTCCCTGCAGCCGTCTGTGTCGCGGCTGAATGCTACCAATGAGGCCCAGCTCATCCCGACTTGGTGTCCCGACTTGAAGCATTGAGCGTGTGTCGAAACAAATTGAAGACGCAGAAGCCCTGCATGCAAATACGCCTGACCCTCACGATGCGGAGGATCCGCCTTCGAACAATCTCCAACCGCTCAGGCCCAGTCTCTCGACCAGCATAGAGTAATAACAGTCATCACCCGCTATTCGCACTAGGGCGACCGCGTCCTCCTCCAGGTGCTTGTACTCAGTCATGAGCTCTCGCAGCTTATCGATGGCGTGGGTTCTTACCTTCAGGCCCGGGATCGCTCGGAACGCAAGCGCAACTTGTCCTTTGACAAGCAACCAACGCACCTTGGCCGCTTCCTCTGCCAAGCTCACAGTGAGACTCTCACTGGTAGCGTATTGCATAGAGGACTTCGCAGGATCAATTTTCAGCATCTCAAATCTAGCAACTTGCTGGAATAATCTCGTGTTCCACGTCATTTGATCGATGTATCGCCTGCTTACCGCGAGCTGGTTCCACGCCGCCTCTCGCCGTAGGTGGGGCACGATTTCCTCCTCAGGCGTACTGGTGTCACAGTATGCGAATATTTCATCGGCGCTTACGACACATACTTTTGCGAGCACACTGCCGAGCGCTACCGGCACCGGCCGTTTAATGTTATAATATGCCAGCAGAAAGCCGATAAGTGTCGCAATCACAATTGGTGCGAATACTGTAATGAACACGTTTATCCCACTCCTCACGCTACCTATATGCCAGAATTAGGCCAGTAAGTGTCGCAACCACGATCGACACCTCCCGTAACGAACACGTGCATCCCGCTCCTGATGCCGATTTATATCTGGCAACCGCGCGGAGCAGTATCGCATGTCCTTTCGTAATGCAAGACCCATTTCCTGTTTTGTTCTAAATCCGCAAATTGGGGTGCATGATATGCTCCCTTTATAAGAATTTCTTTAAGATTGTTACTCTAGGGGTCAGAGGGTTGAGCGGTCGTAACATGAACTGCCCAGATTCAACGCACTACGGCTTTTCAGTTGTGCCGGCACGAAATGATGCACTTTTTATTATCCGAGCAGGCGTTCGGCGGCTCTCCGATAGCGCTTCAGCTCCGTTTCCATCTGCTCCGGTGTGAGTCCCAGATCTTTGAAGCCAGCGTCAGACCGAGAAGCGGATATAAACTTGATCCATATGTATGCGGCCAGCAAGTACCCGACCTCAGGGATGTATTGCATGACCGCTGAAAACCGCGTACCGAAAAGAGATCGACTTCCAATCACGACAAGAAACGCAGTGGAGGCTATCGTGCAACCGTCGATCACAGCCATTTCCCTTGTTCCCTTGGGCAACTTAAACAACCAGGCCAGCGCCAGGGAAAGAAGGCCCACGGCGATGATGCCCCACCGAAATGTGAATTCACCAGCGACGATTAGCGAAATTATGCGATTGTTGTGAACGGGGGGCGCAAATATGGCCTTCCACACAGAGTATGCCAGCACACCACCAATTACGCTCCGAAGCAGCCAAGGGAACCACTGGAGCGAGCCAAAACCTACAAAGGTCCTTACAAAACTTTCGCGGACAGCGCCGACCACCAATCCAATTTGCGCTGCGGCGAGACACCAAAACACGACGACATACAACTTGCGATCGAAGAAAAATAGGCTTGATCCTACGCATGCTCCCAGAAGTTCCGAAGCGATGTAACACGAAAACCATGGCAGTTGTCGCACGGTCCCTTGACGCCACAGGATCAGCAGCAGCCAACCGTTGACTGCGACATGGGCACAAAACGAAATTATCGGGACTATCGACATTGATTGAAAGCAGCCCGCGGTTCGCGCCGTTGGGATTCACCCCTCCAGGCCGCACCGCGGGCCAAATCAGAGCACGCCCTCTAACCCAATTGCTTGCGAACGCCGCACGGCTCGCCCGGGAAACAGACCGGGCCTCCGCAGCAAAACATCATCCCAACATGGTTGGTTCCAGCCCGATCGACGATCACCGGACCACTAGTTAAGGAAAAGCGCTTCACAGCTGGCTTGTCCGCGGCCACTGTCCCAAACAACACGACCAATAAAACTATGTGCTTCATTTCCATCCTCCTCAGTTTGTTCGTACGCACGTGTATTTACACGCCCGTAACCCCAGGAGGACTGGATTGGTGCATGTTGACGTCTATCTGCTCTATAACATACACTGCATATATGTAGTTAAAAGCCTATCAACTTAGGCTCTGGTTTTCCATCATTTCCTCTAGACATAGAAGAAAGGGATGGGCGGACCAAGCCTCCTCTTCCCTTGCGGCCCGAAGGAGCACTGCAGGCTCCGGGTGGGCCGCAAGGCCCATAAAGGCCAATCCACCTGAGATCAATGGGAGTATAGCCCAATGGCCTTTGTCGCCCAAATAATAAGAAAGCTGTTCTGAAAGACAAACGCGTGTTAGTCGTCGAGGTCGCCAGACTGACGGACGGTGCTCCATCGACTTATATCTGGTTTATAATCTGGTGTTTTTCCAAGTTACTAGCACGCCAACTATGTTAGGTCCCGATCTGCTCTTTACTTGCCGCCTTCTTCGAAAACGCCCGTGGACGAGCCTTGCCATAATTGTGGCGTTGCTCCTTGGAGTGGGCGCCAGCACCGCAGTCTTCAGCGTAGTGAATGCGGTTCTTCTGCGGCCGGTCCCGGTGCTCGATCCGGACCGGATCGTAAGGATTTACGCCAAGGTCAATAGAACCGGCGCCTCCATGGGAATCTCATACCCTGAGTTCTTGGATTGGAAAGCCCAGTGTCACTCCTTTGAAGCGCTTTCCGTGATGCGGGCGTTTTCCTTCTATTCTGCAGATCGAGACCGACCCGAACATCTCAAAGGAACCAGTATCTCGGCCGCAGGGTTCAAGGTCTTCGGTGTATCGACCTCATTGGGGCGCGGCTTTGATGAGGACGATGATAAGCCAGGTGCTCCCAGGGTCGTCATACTCAACCATCGGTTTTGGGAGCAACGGTTTGGATCAGACCCAAGTGTGCTTGGGCACGTTCTCCCCCTTAACGGCGAAGGTTTTACAGTAATCGGGGTGTTGCAACCAACCCAGGTCAATATCCTCCAATATCCGGATGTCTGGGTTCCAAATGGGCCATTCCTGAACGCGCGGGCAATGAGCCGAGATATACGTCTTTACTTCCCCGCGGCACGCCTGAAATCTGCGTCGAGCCCAAGTGCAGCGCGAACAGAGCTGGAAACCATTGCTAGTCGTCTCGCTGCACAATACCCGGCCAGCAACAAGGACATCGGAATCAGATTTGTTGAATTGACAGAGCTCCTTACGGCGAATGACCGTAGGCCCGTAATTCTCTTATTCATTGCTGCTCTTTTGATCTTCGTGCTGACTTGCTTGAATGTGGTTATTGTGCTGATGAGTTGGACTGCTGGCCGGCGCAGAGAGCTAGCCATCCGAATGTCCCTGGGGGCCTCACGATTCCAGGTGTTGCGGCAACTCCTTCTGCAGGCTCTTGTTCTTGTAAGTGTTGGAAGTGTGCTGGGTGTGGTAGGCGCGAAGCTCACACTGACTCTGTTTCTTTACCGATTTCCAAACGCTCTGATCCGATTCCAGGAAACCACATTTGATTACCGGGTAATCTGTTTCTTACTCATGATGGCTGGGATTGCAGCCGTCGTTGCAACTGTGCTCCCCGGTTGGTACGCAACACGATTGAATATCGGAATGCAATTAAAAGAGGCCGGCGACTACTCTTCGGCCACGCGCCGCCTTCGGCATGGGGCGTTGATCACGTTCGAAATCGCCACTGCTGCGTCTCTCCTACTTATCTCCGGACTTCTAATCGTAAGTCTTTACCAGGTTACGAATGTCGATTTAGGTTTCGATCCACATCACAAATATTCATTCCAAATCAATCTGCCGGGTCACTATACAACTTCCGACCAGGCTTCATTCTATATGGAGGCTCTTGAGAAACTGTCGGCTTTACCGGCGCTGTCCCGGTCGAGTGCGATCTCTAGCTTGCCCTTAACCAATCAAGCGAATGCGATCAGTTTGCAGACTGACACAAACATGCATGCTACGGGAGATCAGCTCTTGGTCGAAGACGAAGCTGTTCTCCCCAGATTCTTTGCAACCCTACGGGCGCCCATTCTTCAAGGACGCGAATTCACAAATGCTGATCGAGAGGGTACGCCTCCCGTGGCCATTGTCGATGAGCTGTTAGCCGCAACACTATGGCCAGGGCAGACCCCGATTGGAAAGCGGATACGTTTGGTTGAGATAGCCGGCTCACAGCCTCCTTGGCGCGAGGTGGTCGGCGTGGTTCGGCAAATCCGGCATTTCGGCCCGGAGGCCAAGGTGCGCTGGATGCAGGTGTATGTGCCTGAGTACCAAGATCCCTCTCCAGTCATGTCTTTTGTTATCGATACAGCGCTGCCGGAGGTAACGGTAAGAACAGAGGCGGAAAAGGCAATTCGGGAACTCGATCGGTCGCTGCCTCTCGACAGCTTCCAGGCAATGGATGATCTTCTGGGCGGGTATCTGGCAGGCCGTAAGATTGCAGTATTGGCGTTAAGCTCGTTTGCGGGCATTGCCGTATTGTTGGCGATTATTGGAATCTACGGCGTGGTCGCAAATGCTGCGATTAGCAGGCGTCGAGAGCTTGCAATTCGATTTGCTTTGGGTGCGAACCGCGGGAAAACTGTACGCCTTCTCATTCGAAGCGGGCTCATCGCAGCCTTTGCGGGTTTGGCCATTGGATTCGCGATCGTCATAAGTCTAGCTCGCGTACTTGCCTCCTTCCTTTTCAACCTCAATCCGCTGGACGCCAGGGTGTATTTAGCGACCGCTGTGAGCATCATTCTTCTAACGCTTGTGGCTGCCGTGCTTCCAACCAAAAGCGTGTTTTATGTAGACCCACGCGAAATCCTTAAAGAATAGCCCTCGAGCAAGCCATTACGGCTAGTAGCGGAATCTCATTTTCGCAGCCTGATGCGTGCATCTGCCCGCCCACACGTCTTCTGATTGACCGTCCTACCGGAAGTAACCCTGCTATACGCTCTAGTGGCCACTGCATGTATATACGTGCTACCATCTACTCTGCATATATATCGCCGATTCGGGTGCCCACTCGTGTGCTGTATCAGCCCATCCGACCAGACTTTTCCAAGACGGTAGGGTCGGCCACTTGGCGCTTCGATTGCCTGAGAGTTCTGCATTGCAGCGTGTCATCGGTGCGGATATGAAGCCATGATGCCAATCGTATTGATTTAGGAAGAACAACAGTAATGTATGGCAACGTTCATTCGAGCAGATGGAACTAAAACTGAAATAAAGCCAGAGAACCGAAGGGGTTTTACCGCCGAGACAATCCGCGATTTGCTTTGTGGCAGTTTCCAGTTACTTCCGCTAGATTCAGAAAGAACGATCCTAATGAACGCATATGCTTCAAAGACTCGGTCACCCAGGAATGACACCGCAACAGAGCTCTTTTCGCGTGCTTTGATCTATCGCAGAGATCCCGCTACGGAGATTCGGGTCCTTCACGGGGACATACTGGTTGCAGCTTATTCCGAGCTTCGACTGCTAGAGGTTTTCGCATCGGCGCTGCTTGTGATCTAGATGCTCGGGGGGTCAGATCCCCGGGACGGGATGTGCAGCTAACTGCTGATTGCGTCTCGTACGGCATTTAGCCTTAACCGGGCATTAGGGACGTATCCATCCTAAGATACATATTATATACATGTCTAGCCGTTTCCAAGGTACAATTCTGCCTCGGATTGCGGTGCAAAGACAACGAGGATTACGAGTGTCGACCAAACAGAAGCCGACTATTCCTGTCGGCCCTTCTTCCGCCGCTGGCGGAGGTGGTCTCTGCTTGACCTGATGTCTGACTTTCCTGAGATTCTGGTCGATTATTTGGTCATGAAAATCCGCCAACGATTGTTCGCGTTCCGTCGGCCCTGATTGGATCGAATGCATGTCTCCAATGAAAGGATATGAGAACTAAATGGGAAACGCTGACACGTCGCGAGACAAATTAAGTCTTAAGCTTGGCGACGGATCAAGCCGCTGCTTTCGCCAGGAGGGCGACACAACATTTTTCTCTGTAGCTGAGTTTATCCGTATAAATAAGTTGCGAGATGATCCTCAACTCCGGAGAGCTATCATCGAGGAAGTGCGTGACATATTTCCAGAAGCGCGCATTGTTGAGGAAGACAATTGAGTGTCGAGGAAACAAATACCTTAAGAGGATGAGATAAGCGGATTTGTCATCGAACGAGCAACATCGTTCTCCCTTATCATTAGAGTTTTCGAGCGGCTTCCGACCCGAATTCCACCAAGGAACGGCTCGGGCGCTCGGCCTGGGGCCACCCCGCTTTGTGGCCCCAGTTTTCAAACTGGGGTGCAATTTAGTCGGAGATCAACACTTGCTTGTAGCCCGACGATCTGCGACTGCTTGCCTTCTCACACTGATTGAAGGCGACATCACGACGTCGAACCTGTTTTACAGGTTGCGCAAACACCCACCCACGGTTTTGAACCATAAGAAATTGCGTGGAGCAGGAAGAATGAACACGCTCTTAATGTTTTTACTGCAAGCCGGCCGTGCTCCCGATCCGCCAGATCCTCTGATTGGGTGAGAATTCGGCTGGCGATTGGGAATGAGGTTGAGCGCAACATTTGTGCCCGAGAAGCAAAAAAAGCCGCTTCATGCCGACGCGGCCGTAACGACGGGGAAAAGGTCATAAAGCCCGACGCAGAGATCATACCTGACGTACTTCGCTTTGTTTCCCGATGGCGCTCATCATTTGTCACGGCTGTTAGTAGGACGGTGTCACTGATGGAGGGTCGTACGGCAAGTCATATTTATTTTGGTGGATACTTTCCGCTGTGGAAATCTTCAGGTCAAATGCCCCCAGACTGAATGAGCTCTGGCTCACGTCCACTACCCTCCTCAGACTTCTGAGCAGATCCGCCGACGCGCCTTCTGCCCACATATTCAGTATGTACTCGCCCGCGGGTACATCTGGAATAAAGAATTCACCTTTTCTGTCGGAGAGGGCGAAATAAGGGGTCTCCAGGGTGATCACCGTGGCGCTCATCTGAGCATGAATGTTACAGAAAATGTATGAGATCCCGGGCTTGCTAAAGACAACGGTCTTATTCGTACCCGCTTCGTACAGACCGAGGTCGAATCGTTGGTTATTAAACATGGAAAACACGCTATGAAAAAGAACATCCTTGTTCGGAAAACTGACCTCCGTTCCAACAGGTACGACCAAGATGTGAGGTTCAAATTGTTTATTTCTTTGCACTAATTGATAGTGGCTCTTCCGTCCTGTTTCGGAAAGCTCTGCTCGCACAAGTTTTGTCGGAATACGCGGTTCAAGCCAAATGGCTACATTCGAGCTGTCTTTCCGATGACCGGAACTCATCTCGTCGGATATCGTTATTTGACCAGACACCCGGATTTGCTGCGCCTGGACCAGCGACAATCCGGCACATGCGGTGACGAAATAGACAACTCCTATGCGATAGGCTGCGCCTATAACGAGAGGTCTGTACCACGCTGAAGTCAAAATTGTACTCCCATGGACATGTTGATGTGATTTGCAGATCCTGCCTCCGCATTAAGTTCCTGGCTGTGGATTCGGCGGTATTCGATCGCGAATAGCAGATTCGAACGCGGGTGGTAGATCAGGTTGGTGAAGGCAGCCCAACTTCGCGCCAGAGATACTTCCAAATAACTAGGAGCCTCGAGGGCCGCATTAAGTTCTGCGCCCATCGGATTATCTTCTCCGAAGGCCGTGTTTATTTCGTACCTTGGACCCAGCGTCCACTTTAGTTGAGTCCAACCGCCGACCGTATTTAGCCCGTGAAAGGTCCCGGCAAGAGTTGAGCCGCCGTCCAGTTTCGATGTCACACTCCGGCCAAGGCCCCCGCCCAACCCACCGATTGCGCTGCCGCGGTACACCGAACCACTGAATGCCATCCATGTGGACACGGGCAACTGCCAATCAATCGTTGCCAGCCACGATTTGATTTTGGTGTTCGGAGTGTACAGCTGTTTACCGTTATAACCACCCACGCCTATGCTTAGCGTTCGACCAAATAGCGGTCGGGACCAAGAGACATGCGTTGCGAATGCAGGCCTATCCGACTGCTCTCCTGAATCCGACTTTCGGTTTCCCGTTTCGACAAGAGTTTCCCCCGAGATTGGATCCAGAATACCCGCTTGGATAGCAATCTCGGAGCCGTTGGGTGCTGAAAATCTGTGTTCAACTCGTACTTGCGGCAGCCATGCCCAGAGATTCCCGGCGTATGCCAACGGTGGTGTCGCGAGGGATGCCAACGACGTCGGCGATTGCGGAACGAAGAATAGGGAATCCTGGCCGGCGACCAAAGACGTCTTCGCCCACTCGAGCCGCCCGGTGGCTGTCCGAAGTCGCAAGATCCCGACCGTGGCGCCGTTCAACTGATCGTTGTTGCCCGCCAAGTCTAACCTTAGGCTCCCGCTAGATCTGGCTCCAAGTACGGAGGGCCCAAACACCTCAAATCCGATCTGCGTTTGACGAACCGTCCCTCCGAAGTTTCTTGACGACGCTGTGCTGAATTCCTCACCCAGCGACTTCGCCGCAAGCGCCGGATTTTCGATGTTGTCAACGCTGCCGGTATTAGCAAACATGTTGAGCAGGATGAGCCCCGACAGTCGAACTCGATATCGCGATGCACTCTCCACTTTGGTTTGATATTGCTCCTGGACCTTTTGCTCAACAAAGCCGAGATGCTCTTCGACATCCTGTTGCTTCGGTTCACTCATGATGGGAGTTGGGGCCTGCGCGACCGAGGTCGCCCACTCCCCGCCTGATTGGTCGGAAACGGTCGCGAGCTGTGCCTTCGTTTCGTCTAGTTCTCGCCGCAATGCCGCATTTGCCGATTGAAGACGCACAGCATCGTCATTTAGCTTCTGTAGAGCGCCATTCATCTGCTCTATTTGCAATTGAAGCTTTTCTAGAACGCTCTGGGCAGTGCTTTCTGCATGAGAAGAACTCGCCTTAATCTCATCCTGGCTGAGCGCGCGGCCAGAAACTTCTAATAGCAGCAGAAGCAGCATGGCACTTGCCCGTAATCGACGGTTAATGATCCAAACCATGAGAATTCCTCAGGACATAAGTCGATGTGTTATAAATTCGTTGGGTTCAGCGGGAAACAGAAGCCGGCTGTCGTTCCGTTATCCTTGTTTCTCTTGGCAACACGACTTTGAAAGTCGTTTGGCCCGGATTTGCGTTCTCCACACAGACATCCCCGCCGTGGTCTTGACAGGTTTTCTGTACGATTGCCAGGCCGAGTCCCGATCCCCGCTGTTTGCCAAAGCTAACAAATGGCTGAAAAAGGTTCTCTCGTATTTCAGCGGGGATACCGGGTCCCGTATCGCGGATTCGTATTTCGATCTCATCCTCTGAAGCACGAACGACGGCACGGATCAATCCTCCGTCCCGAGGAAGCATTTCGCACGCATTCAGGAGCAAGTTGTAGAACACACGTTCCAGTTTTCTCGCATCAAAATGTCCCTCTGTTTGCTGTGGCGCATCAATTGCTATTGGCACATGGCAGAAGTTTGGATCGGTCTGGATGGCCCGTACTGCCTGCTTCAAGACATCCCTCAAGTCCACCATTTCAAGCTTTAGGGCGCCCCGAGTTCGAGACAAGTCGAGCAATGATTCGAGCAGGTCGGTCATATGCGAAGCCGCGGCGCTCACCTCCGCGTACATTTCTCTTCGCTGTTGCGGAGCCATGACTTCACTGGCCAGGAACTCCGCGTAGGCCACAATTGCCGTTAACCTGTGCCTCAAGTCATGCGAGATTGAACTCGCCATTGTGCCGATGGTGGCCATGCGTTCGGCTTGGAGGGCCACAATCTGTGCCGTTTTCAGGCGAGCCCGCATTCCAATGAATGCATTCGTAAGATTCGCGATCTCGTCCGCACCGGATTCTTCCAAGGGATAGGTAAAATTGTGTTCTCCGAGAGCCAGGACGCAGGCGACTAGTTCCTCCAGCGGACGAGTGAATCTAAGTGAGATCAGATAAATGAGGGCGCAGCCAACAACAATCGCCAGCAGTCCCAATAATGAGAGCAGTTCGTTTACGCCGCGAAGGAACACAAGAACAGGCTCGAACGACTTCAGCACGACCAGGCGTACCGGGACAGGACCAGCATTCAAATCAACGGCTGCCGATAAGAATTGCTGGCCCGCGATCCGCAGTTGCGTTGCCCCGCCTCGCGATCCCACCCCTTTCATTGCTTGGGCAAGAACCCGGCCGTTCTCCTGAATCGTGCTTGCGGCCACTGAATCTCCATATGTAACAATCAACTGGCTGCCGGCAATTCCCATGAGTTCATTCATTACTCTCTCGTTGACTTCCCATCCAACGAAGAGCATGCCGAGAAAGCGCGAATCCTCCCGGGAACCGGAATAAATCGGACGAGAAAATACCTCAAACAGATGACCGGCGACAAACCACCAGTTCTGCGTGTGGCGTTGGTGGTCTTCATCAACCCACCTCTGTGCCAGCAGACTGGTTACGTCGTGAGGAGTGCTATGGAGTCCAACCACCCTCCCGCTCTGCGTTAGGATCATCAGGTCACTGCCCACAAGCGGCCAGAGTTCGCCGGATCCGTCCTGAATCGTGGCGGGATCATTGCTTGTCATTAGAGCTTTGAGGCTCGGCTGGTTGGCTATGAGTTCGGCCGAACGACTCAAGTTCTGCTGACGATCACGCTCGAAGTTCTGGAATGCCATGATCGAGTTGTGAAGATCATGGTGCATGGTGCACTTAATCTCACGCTGAAACTCTCGCCGCACCACAAGCAGAGTTGCACACGTCAGAGCTGAGCTCACCAGTAGAAACGAGAACAGAAGTTTGGTCCGAAGCTTCAATGCTGTGCCTTTGTGATTCGTCTGGTTAGTCCGGTTGGTGAGAGACCTTACGGAATGAATCTGTACCCCAATGCGTGCACCGTACGAAAATGAACGGGGGCGCTGGGATTCTTCTCCAACTTGTGGCGGAGCCGCAGAATGTGATTGTCTACGGTCCGGGTGGAGGGATAGTGATCGTAACCCCAGACCTCGTTAAGCAATTCATCGCGGGAGATCGCACGTTCCGGATTCGATATCAGGAATTTCAATAACTTGAACTCCTGGGACGTCAAGTCGATCTCAATGCCACTCCTCGATACCGTCATTCGCGTCAGGTCCACTGCGATATCGCCGAATCCAAACGCTTCAGCTGATATTGATCGACCGGCGCGCCGAACCGCAGCCTCCACTCGGGCCAGTAGCTCACGTGGACTGAAAGGCTTTGTAACGTAATCATCAGCGCCCAATTCGAAGAGGACCACTTTTTCGGTAACGTCCGATGTTGCGCTCAGAACGACAACCGGCAACGATGGCGTTTCGCTCTTGATGGCTCGACAGACATCCTGCCCCTTTTGCCCGGGAAGATTCAGATCGAGAACAACTGCCGATGGAGGAAATGAACGATAGGCATCCAAGCCGGCAGTGCCCTCACCCTGAAGAGTGACAGAGTACCCAGCGGTCGCGAACAAATGTTGGAGAGCTTTCTGAACAATAGAATCATCTTCAATGACGAGGATTGTCTCCATGCGCCTACTCCGAATCGACTCCGAAAAAGCGCGAGTCGTAAATGCACCTACCAAAGAGTGAGAAGTTCGTTGAGTTGAGTATTCCCTGCACTGGAGTTGAACTTCAATGGAGAATCAATCGTGAGAGTTACTTCGGAGTGAAGACAGCAGCGTGCGAGGGCAGCAATTAACTTGCCGCTTGGCGAGATTTGCTTTGGTGGGACCGAACTCTTTTACAATTTGTTGACAAGCTGTACATACACGCTGCACATAACAGTGAGAGTTCGTTTCTATCTATACGGCTCTCACTTCATTTTCCCACTCCTTAACTGCTTAAGATCTTGAACGCAAGGCCAACATTTTCCGACATGGTCGGCAATCTCGGCGTTGATCGTCGCCTTTGCCTCCGCGATCTGTTTCAGCTGGGCCGGCGAGGGACATCCAACGCGATTCGGATTAGGGTGGTCACGAGCGGTGACGCGCTCGAATGCAGAAATCAATTCCTTTTCAAGATGAGCATTATCATGGTTCTGCTCGGAACGTTTCCGTTTTGTCATCGATTTGTGCCCGCGCACATTTATGCTGACTATGTATGCAGGTGAAAGCCCAAGAACTCCCCACACCATTTTCGGTCGGCCTCCTGAACGAAGGCTCCCTGCACAACATGTAGCTAAGAATTATTTAATTCCAAAATGGAATGCAAGTTCATGACTAAGGGTCTTTTCGCATTGACATTGAATACCTACGCATCCTAAGTTGACTTCGCGCGGGAGCCCTCGCTGATCTACCGGGTATGATCTCTCATCTGAGTAGGGTGCAGACCCAATTTTCAATGAACCAGGGCACTCGTTCAAGCACAAGATGCACTCGTCTTCCAAAGCTCGGCCGGCGTGGTGGGATCGCGAACACGACCGATCAGGCAGGGAAATCCGTCAGGACGTGCGGCTTGCTGCCGAACTCCTCTGGCCTCGTTTGTTTCGACTAGCCGGGCAAATAGTGGCGGATGCGCAATTTGAGGCGCAGGAGATTCTTGAAAGTGTAGTCGATACGGTATCCCGCTACCTGACCTCCAGAAATGCTCCACCGCACGATCCGAGTGGACTGCTTGTGGTTAAGTTTCGGCAGGAACTCTACCGCGCTGCACGGAAGCATCGCCGCTTGGAGACCATTGGCAGTGCGGACGAGCTTGCTGAATTACTGCATTTTGATGGGTGGATTAACCAAGCAGAGAGGAATGTATTTTTCCAAGAACTTGTTCAGGCGCTAAGCGAAAGGAGCCGTGGAATATTGCGCTTGCGAATGGCGGGCTGTGAATGGAAGGAGATCGCCCGCTCTATGCAAATCAATGAATCAAGCCTGCGCAACAGCTTTTGGCGAGACGTGCGCAAAGTGTATCAGCAGTTTATGGAGAGACCTGTTGAGGAAGTGCCTCGGTCGGAGTGAAAGGTGCGAACCAACTCGCACGTGCGGTAAGATGCGAGGTCCAGAAATTGATTCTGTGTCCGCAAGGCGAACGTAAACCATCAGGATGATATGGCACAGCAGGAACAATACAACACCCTTGAGAAGGACTTAATCCATGCCCTCTTGGATAGTCCAGCTGATGGGTGTAATCGAGGCTTTGTCGGTAATTGTCCTAGCCCGAGCGACCTGCGCCGGTTCGAGGGCGGCAAATACGGTCAAAATCAGGAGGAGCGCGAAGCCCTACTGTCACACCTAGCAGTATGTGATCCTTGTATCAATTTTATGATGCGCCTGAAGCGGCGCCGCGTTTGGACAACAAGAGCAGCTCTCGTCCTGGCCAGCGCTGCGGCACTATTAGTGGCAGTCTGGACGAACTCACGGCATCCCGCGACAATTTCCACCGTTGGCGTAATCGATCTGCGCCTCAGTTCGCCGACGCGGGGCGCTGAGAACGCGGCTGGCGCCGTTGCAGCGACGGTTCATCGCGATGCCAATCGACTGCGGATCATTTTGCCGCCAGGCAGCGAAGGAAGCTATGAATTTGAGCTTCTTGGTTACGATCGATCGGTCGCAGTTGTACGTGGTGCAGCTCAGACAACCGTGGAGAAAGATCAAGTCATTCTCAATCTGAGCGCCCGCCTCGCACATCTCAATCCAGGAAAATATTCATTGGCGCTCCGGCACGATGATTCTCCCTGGGAATACTACCCGGTGGCCATCGAGTGACCGGGATCCCTGGCCCTTCGCGCCTAAATTGCTCGTAAAGTTCCTGACAAAACGAGTCATCGGTTATCAGAGATTGCTTCGGAGCCTTCCCCTACCAACACAAAAGACGCCCAATAGAAAGGTGGAAGATCTTTATACCGGTCCAACATGTCCCGCTTCGCGTGGGCAAGTGCCAAAGTTTTATCGTCATGCTGCGCGAGATGCGTGTAAAAAGCCTTCATGAGTGCAGTGGTCGAGTGGTCCTCAACATTCCACAAGCTGGCCACTACCGCACGCGCACCGCTAATGAGGAATGCCTGCTCGAGGCTGACCACCCCAGATTCGCCTGCTGACGCCCCCACTCCGGTTTCGCAGGCGGACAACGTGACCAGGTCCGCCTTCAGAGGCAGACCCATAATCTCGCGAACTTGCAGCAAACCATCATCTGTCGTCTTGGGTGCAATGCCAAGGACGAGGGCGGCACGATCCGGATATTGCGGATCGGCGGCCGCATGGACCGCCAAATGTATCATTCGAAAATCAGAAAGTCGCGCCGACTTAAACGAGCTTTCGGTAGCGTCTTGCCCGAGCAACACCTTCGGATCTCCGCCGACTATATGGGCAATTGAAAGAACTTCGTCACGACTGCCTGGCAAGTCTTCCAGATGAGCACCCGAAAGGTCCGCCAGACCCCTTACGATTGCGGCTGTCATGACTCCGCGTTGGCCTTCTGCAGGCAACGCGCGCGCAAATCTGTAGTCAACGGCCCCAACCGCAAGCAACGACTGGTTGCCCTTTGTCGTTGCTGAAGTACGAAGATTGCACAAGACAGTCGCAGAAGGCGTATACGAAACCACCATAGAGCGCACAACCGCCCCGCCAGGATTCCGCAAGGCCTCAAACGGAAGCGAATGGAGGATCCCATCGGGTGAAACAATCAGACGAGATTTGTGAAACCCTTGCAAACTAGGGTCCAGCAAGAGCGAATAAAGTTTGGCGGCCAAAGTCTCCCCGGAGTTTCGTGATTTAACCTCTGTCAGAAAAGACTCGGCCAGACTTTGGATTTGCTTGCTGCCGGCCGGCAGTATCAGAACTCGGGCAGACTCCCGGGTAATCACGATGCAGAATGAGTGTGGTTCATCGAGGACGTACTCGGCGAGCAGTTCGTCCTTTCTCAGCGCGGCCTGGATCATCTTCAAGGACGCGGGCTTCGCGAGACTCTCGTGCCGTTGCAGTCCAGCTTCGTTCCGTTCAAAAGCCAGGGTGCGCTCGTCTTGGAGCAATTGCTCCAAAAGGGCCGCCCTTTGTTTTCCGTCTTCCGTTCGGAGCAACGCGTGTTGAGTTGCCGCAATATTCGCTTCCAACGGAGCGAGCCGGGGAGACGTGCTCTCAAACTTTTTACGGGCAAAAAGGTGGCTGGCGACGATTCGACCTCGAACACGTTCCAGCACGTGGAGCACACGCGCTACGTCGCCGCTCTTTTGCACCAGCCTGAAATGTTCCAAGTATGTGGTGCTCATCGAGCCTGCGCGCGCCGTGCTCTCTTCAAAACTGTGCTGGTTGACCAGGATTCCGTCCAGCACGTCCTCGGCTTCTGCGAATAGGCGGTCTGCTTCCTTTATATGGTTGGTCGCAGCCTTAAGTTCCGCTAATGCGGTCAGATCACGAGGCACATAGTAGCGATCGCCAAGGCGACGGCTTGCCTTCAGCCCGATTCTCAATGCTCGGATCGCGCCTTGCAGATCCCCGAGCTGCCGGTCCACCTTTGCCAGATCGAACATGGAATCGGCCAGCGTTCTACAGAGGTCCAATCGGGATGCGATTCGGCCGGCTTCGGTCAGCCGCATCTTCGCCTGACCGGGGTCGTTTGCGGCTAACGTCTCCCCGAAGGCGACCAGGATTTCGGCGACGGCCGGGAAGCTATTTTGAGACTGAGCCGTGGTTAGGGCCCTCGCCAGCAACTGTTGAGCTTGCTCGGTTTGATGCAGTCCGATTAGCGCGGCCGCTTTACCGCGGTAGGCCAGAAAAGGGAAACCGGCATCAGGTGTTTTCTCGGCGATGGCAATCGCCCGGTTGAGCATCGTAAGCGCTTCCGAGAACCGACGCTCTTCGTTGAACCCAATTCCTAGCAGCGAGAGTAGGCGAATCTGTTCACCGATATCGCCTGTTTGATAGGCCGACAAGATTGCCTTTCCCACAAGGCTGACCGCAGACGCTGTGTTCCCCTCCAAAAATGCGATGATTCCCAGTTCCCCATTGGCTCGTGTGGCCCATTGCTTTTCACCTAAAGAGTTCGCAATTGGGAGGGCTTCGGTCCATGCGCGCTTGGAGGCTGCGGTGTCGAGGTCCAACTCAATATAGCCCATCGTCGCCAGGCACCAGAGGCGCAACTTCGCATCGGATTTAGTCACCGGCTCTCTAAGCGCCGCTTCGAGAGCCTGGGACACTGGTTGGCCGGAGGTGGTTACACCATACGCTCGAGCCCGTCCGATGCGCGCATAAAGCTCATTTCGCGTATCTCCGTCTGCCCTAAAAAGGACCTCCGCTCGCGCGTAGAGCGGGCCAGCAGCATTCCAGTTATTCAGCCAAGAGAGATAATTGGCACGGTCTAGCAATAAGTTGGGATCATTCGCAGTGGCTGTTGATGATGATGGGTGTCGCGGGGTCAGAAGCCAGGCTAGACTGATCGAGCTGAGAAGCGCCAGGCCACTCACGCTCAGTAGAAGCACCTTGCGACTAAAGGAAGATTTTCGAAACCACTTGCACGGACCTGCACCGATGCGCACAACAAAAAGCACTTTCTTTTCTGAATTGCCGAAGAGCTCGTACCACGAGTCACACCGCATCTTAGCGCGATACTCGCCAAATCTTCCTAGAAAAATGCCCTATGCATCCGATGTCCATCAGTACAGTACTTTGAAGTTGGCAAACCAATGAGATTTGTTAGAACTCTCTCATGTCGCGCTTCCGAATCGATGCACATGGGATCTGTTTGCCTCGTCAGTTATTGCACGGTCATTACGTTCGACTCGTAAAGTCGTTGGTAAAGCGTCGAATGTTGACACAAGAAGCTGTGGTCCCCCGCTGCGGCGATCTGACCGTGGTTGAGCACGACAATGCGGTTCATCCAGGCGATGGAGGCGAGCCGGTGCGTAATGATGATCAGGATGGAACCGGAACAGTAAGCTGCGATGGATTCCAGAATCTGTCGCTCGGTAGGAATGTCAAGTGCTGAAGTGCTCTCGTCTAATACCAGAACGGGAGCCTTGCGCAGGAGTGCGCGGGCAAGAGCCAGCCGCTGAAGTTCCCCTCCCGACAGACTGTGGGCCAGGGGACCGAGCTGTGTATCCAGGCCGGCGGGAAGTTTATCCAACACAGACCGAAGCCTGGCGATATCTGCCACGCGGAGTAAGTCCTCGGTTGTCGCATTGGGGTTTGCGTACAACAGGTTTTCGCGGACCGATCCATCGAACAAAATGGGCCGTTGTGGCACGTAACAGATCGCCTGTCTCAGAGCTGCGAGGGAATACTCTCGCAAGGGATAGCCATCAAGCGTGAGGGTTCCAAGCTGTGGATCAGAAAGTCTAACGAGCAAGCGGGCGAGAGTACTCTTGCCGCTTCCGCTTGGCCCGACGATCGCGAGAGATTCCCCGGCGCCGATGTGAAGAGAGAGATCGCAAAGCGCAATGCGTCCTGTCCCATAGGAGTACTGAACCTTGTAGAGCGAAATGCCCTGCGAGATCTTTGCGGGTGGGGTAACAATGTTTCCGTAATCCGGCACCATCGATTCAGCCTCCAAAACCGCCCTCACGCGACGAATACTGGCTCCTACCCGTTGGAGACGCGAATAAAGATCTGTTGCTACACTCACAGGCTGGAACACCCGAGTCTGGTACGTATAGAAAGCGACCAATGCCCCGATCGTCAGGGCTCCGCGCAAGAATTGATAGCTTCCCAGACCAAGCACCAGGAACGTCGCCAATATGAAGGCTCCATTCACAGTTCCTGCATAAACCAGCTCTGCGCTCTTCTGGCTCCTGCGTGCTCGAAGCATCCGCGACCACACCGAAACAGCATTGGTCAGGGCTACTTTCTCGGCGCAGAGCAGTTGAATTTGTGGGAGAGCGGACACGTACTCATAGAGGACACTGCTCGCTCGCCCAGTCTCCTGCTGAGCGATGTCAGCACGCTTCCTCATCGAGGAAGAAAAACGAACCTGAGTCCAGCAGAACAACAGAAGCGTAGGCGCGATCGCCAAGGTCATGGTCGCATTGAGGTACAGCATAACTGCTATATTGGAAAGCAAGAACACACCAGCCCGGACACTTGAGCTCACAATCTCTGAGGCGAACTGGGAAATTTGATCCACGTCTGCGCCGAGCCGGGTCATGTTGTCACCGGCGGGCGTGTTCTCGTGAAAGTCGGCAGACAGTCGATTCAGCTGTTCCAGAATGGCTATGCGAAGCTTTTGAGCTGTTTCTTGTTCGACGTCGAAGTTCACGCTGAGACTCCACAACAAGGCCACAACGCTGCCGAGCAGACACCCAGCTATGGCAAGCACCACCAACAGAGCGCCTGCGAGCTGACGATGGGGCAGTTGGTAGTCGATCAAGCGACGCATGAGCAGCGGATCGAGCGTCGAAAGCATGCCGCCTGAGACAGCGAGGACCACGCTGCATGATACTGGCATCCATACCGGGCGAAGTTGTCGCCCGAGCCAAACCAGGTTATTGTCATTTGCCATAAGCCGCTGACGTTCGTTCAACGCCAAATCATAGGGCGAGATTGGCAGAAATTCCTCTTCGACACGTGTGAGTGTCTACATTCTGTAGACACGTGGCTGCCTCTCTTTCTCTTTCTACCGGCCAACGATGCGGTTTTCCCACTAACGTACCTGTCGTTGATCATGCCCTACACTCTCAGCATCATGTCGCCACGCAACATGCTGTGTGGGCGGTCTGTGGAGAAGTCTGAACAAAAAATACAAATGACATTGGGGAAAAGCACAGAAACGGGGGGCATTAACGAATAGTACGGGTTGAATCTGGCAGCTTGGATTTTTGCCGTTAACGGAGGGCGCCTCGATGGCTGGATCGTCGAATAGGACGGGTAGTGGCAGACTCCAACTTCTCACATCTGACGACGGATGCGTTCTCTTGGACATTGAAAATGATCGCGTGCTAAAGCTGAATTCTGTGGCTGCTGAGATGTGGACAATGCTCAGCACTGGCCAGACACAGTCGCAGATTGCAGTAGCCCTCTCCCAAAAATATCGGGTAAGCGAGGAACGCGTTGCTGCGGATGTCGCCTCGCTTGCTCGACGTATTGACGAACTCGGGGTTGCGCGAGATTCGATCTTCAATCCCGCTCCAGAAACAGATGATCCAAGCGGTAGCCCTCATCCCTCATTCCCGTGGTATGGGCAAGCCTCAAGCTATAGCGGGCCAACCCCAACGATCACAATGCGTGTTGCAGCTTTTTTAGGCCTGGCCGTCTTCGATCTCATCCTCTCGCTGCTATCCCTGAAAACCTTGTGTTCGTGCGTGCGGCTGTGGCCAGTTAAGCGGTCAAGATTCACTGGTTCGTGGGTCACTGGCCAGGTCTGTGAGGCCGTCCAACGGGCCTGCATTTGGTATCCCAAAAGAGCCTTGTGCCTGCAGCGTTCAGCCGTAACGACTTGCCTTCTGCGCACCTTCGGTATTTCCGCCCGCATGATGATCGGCGTCCGTTCCATGCCTTTTCTCGCCCATGCATGGGTAGAGGCGGACGGTTCGGTAATAAACGACTGGCCCCGCGTTAAAAAGTTCTATAGCCCACTACTGTCGCACTAGCCTTACCATGAAACTCCAACTTGGCTTGCTTCATTTAGATCAACGCGTGGCGACGCCAGATGACTTCGAAAGGCTCTTGGGAGAATTCGGCAAGAGGCCCGCAGAAACCGCTGGTGAAGTCTTTGATCGTTCTTTACTCATGATGTATCGCGGAGACCATGTCTCTCCGGAGGACAACTTTGAAGTCCAACCGCTGCGGTTGGGGCCATACGTCCTGACCTGGGACGGTCGCCTCGACAACCGAGACGAATTGGCCGAGCGCGTCGGAATAAACAACCCCGAGAGCGTTTCCGATCCAACGATTGTGTTGAAGGCGTACGACGTGCTCGGGGATCGCGTATTCGCTGATTTGGTCGGGGAATTTGCCCTGGTGCTTTGGTGCAGCAAAACACAATCGCTCCACTTTGCCCGCTCTGCCTGTGGTGCACGAACTCTCTACTATGTCATCGGCAGAAATATCCTCGTTTGGTCGAGCGATTTCGCCCATCTGGTCAGAAATACCGGAGTCGATCTCGCGGTAAATGACAATTATGTCGCCGAGTACCTGTTTTCTCAGCCAGATGCGAAAACCACTCCTCTCGCGAAAGTCCACGTGGTCCATCCAAACCGTCTTGTCGAATTTAAGGACGGTTGCGTCAAGCACGCACGCGAATTGTGGAACCCGACTTGCGTTCCTGCGCTTCGGTATCGCACGGATGGAGAGTATGAGGAGCACTTCCGGCAAATGCTAGAGGAAGCGGTTCGAGTGCGACTCCGGACGAAACGTCCTGTTTTTGCTGAACTCAGTGGTGGACTCGATTCGTCCTCGATCGTGTTAATGGCCGACAGAATTCTACGAAGCCAGGATCGGTCCCCTGATTACCTGCAAACCACGTCATGTGTCTACGAGCAGTCTCAGACCTGTGATGAGCGTCCTTTCATTCGTGCCGTTGAGGAAAAGCGCGGCGCCAGCACACGGCTCGTGCGCGAGCAGGACCAGAGAATCACGCTGGGTTTGGACGATCCACAATTCACGGGGCTCCCCAACGCGCTTCACTGCTTTCCTGGTAGGTATCAAACGGTTGCTGCTCTTATGCAACAGTACAATGCGCGCGTGCTGCTGACCGGCCGCGGGGGAGATCACCTCTTTTGGAGTGAGCCGGATGGCACGGGCATTGTGGCCGACGAACTTCGCAGAGCCAATGTCTTCAGAGCGCACACGGAGTGCCGCAAGTGGAGTCGCGCTACAAACTCTCCTTATTATGAGTTGCTCTTAAGCAGAGCACTTCCACTGGCCTTCGACAGCCTTTTTCCAGGAAGGTCTCGGTACAAGCGACCCAAGCCGCCGACATGGTTGCACCCAAGACATCAGCCGCGGTTTCGATCGACTCACTCAGATTTCGACTCCTACACCACCTGGCGCGGCGCTCCAAGCAAACGAGCGCAGGTGTTCTTTCTGGAGCATATGTTTCGATATCTCAGCTCCGGCTTTTTGCAGGAATATGATGCCATTTATTTTTCCCATCCCTATTCCCACAGGCCTCTTGTCGAGTTTTGTCTTGCCACACCGCTCTCCCAGTTTCTCCGCAATGGCCAGACCAGATGCTTGATGCGTCGCGCTTTGCACGAGTTATTGCCTGGCAAGATAGCTAGACGTGCAAGCAAGGGTCTTCTCGATGAGGGAATCACCAGAGCATTGAAAAGAGAGTGGCACCGTGTCTTGGGCGTCATGCATTGGCAAGTCTGCGAACGGGAGTATGTGACGCACCCGCGTCTTATGGCGGCCCTTAATCAAGCGCGCCTCGGAATTCTTGATTTGACCGGACCTTTGCTACGCCTCTTTTCGATGGAGCGTTGGTTGCGCTCGTTGAGCTATGTGCGATCGGACAAGACGCTCGAGCGACCGTCTTCCGCACCTTGGACTGGCTTCGTTCTGCGGCTTGAACAAGGTTAGTCCGGAGCTTCCACCAACCCCGGACATTTGTTGTTTCGGTGGAGAAAGGAAAAACCATGGAGTACACAACGCCAGTAATCGAAGTCGCGGGTCCTGCAAGGGAGCTCATCCAAGCTTCCATGGGCCCACGAACTGACGGTGACGGCTACATTTACAGTCAGGGCCTAGTCTGCAACCCCGAAGAATAGTGATTCAAGGAGCGGAATCGTGATCAGCGATTCCGCCTTTCCTTTTGTGAACGGTGGCTTTAACCAGATGAGGTTCTAGAACCCGAGCTTCAATGCGAGTTGCAAAGATCGAGCGCCTCCGATCTGATAAAGCGGACTGAAGCCGCTCCCAAACGTCCCCGTTCCCCCGCCTGATAGTCCCTTCGCGAGCGTATTTTGCGAAAGTCCAAAGCCGCTTTGAGGAAGCAACCTGCCACTTGAATCGAGTGTGCCCATTTCTCCTGACTCTGGTGAGAAATTGGGGTGATTGAACAAGTTGAACGCCTCCACGCGTGCCTTGATGCTGATTCGCTCTGTAATTCGGAACGTTCGTTGGACCGCAAGATCCACTTGAACAAGCGGAAATCCTCGAAAGACGTTTCGTCCAAGCGAGCCTTGCCGGTACGCACTCGGCACAGACAGTGCCAATGGATTAAAGCGACGTCCTCCAGGTGCCATCGGATCATCGCCATACATCGCAATTCCTGTAACTAAATCCGGCCGAAAATCGTAAATGCCAAATCCAATATCCCTAGAAACGGTGACGTTAACCGGAGGAGAGGAATGCGTGACTGCAATCGAGTCGATCGCCCAGTTGCCAAGCAGGGCGGTTAATGCGCGCGAGTTACCTTCGAACTTCGGGGCGTAGTCTATACCCACCGTTGCGGTATGCCGGATGTCGAAGTCTGATGCGCCATAATCAACACTCGGATTGAGAAACTGCCCCGGAATGCCATTAAAGATCGAATCAGTAGAGACATTATCGAATGAATGCGAGAAGGCATAAGAAGCAATTATGTGAGAACCCGCGCGAGCGCGATGTACGAATCGAACCTGGAGGGCATTGTAATTGGAATAACCTGCGTTATTTGTAAACAGGACTTGCGTGAACGCGCTTGGCACACCTGCCACGCCTCCTATGTATTCTTCGGTACGGAGTAAGCTGTGCCCGACAGAACCGACGTACTCCACACTAAGCGTCTGGTCCGCTCCGAGAGATTGCTGAAGGGCAAGATTCCATTGCCATGAATGTGGGACCTTAAGAACTGAAGGGAACGCCGCGACTGTGCGAAAAGGAGCAATCGGGGGAAGTGAGGGTGGCGATGCGTCCTCTCGACTCAGCGGGAAGCGTACCCCGAAAAAGAGCTTCTGCGCTAAAAAGGGAAAATTAGTTCCGTCGAAAGCGTTGCCTCCTGGCCCGTTGCCCAGATCGTAAAACATCCCTGCGCCAGCCTTGATAATTGACTCCATTTTTGAAGAACGCGTCAGTTCATACGCCAAGCCCAAACGCGGGGCAAAGTTGTTTAACGTCGAATGGTAGATCGGGGCGCCCTGCGGAGCCAACGAGAGGGCGGGCAGATTGTTTACATTCTCAATCGCAAATGGTTGTTGTCCATTAGCTCCTCGGCCGGCCGGCACGGGGCTGTAGTCCCATCGCACTCCATAGGTAACACTCAAGCGATCCATAGGCTTCCAAGCATCTTGTGAGTATGCTGAATAATTCCTGAAGGTCGAATGCACCGGCACGGTGGCCGCTACAGCAATGAACGCGCTGCTCAGACTGAGTGCAGCTTGAATGTCAGTGAAAGCAGCCTGTTGCACGTAAACCGGGGGCGCCGTCTCTGGCGACAAGCTTCTAAAATCCAGGCCTGCTTTCATTACGTGTTTTTTTATTTGATATGACGCATTGTTGACGATGTTGATCTGCGTCTGCACATTGGCGGCCTCTCTGCCGAGCGTCAGCTGCCGATTGCGCGCGTTTCCGTCAGGTGCGAACTGAAAAATGCTGTTCTCCTCGTTGAACGGAGAAGGAAACACCATCTCTGGTCGCAGCGACACAGCACCGCCGAAGCTGTCGAGCTGATCGCTCCCCGATGCAGACGATTCGCTCCAATTGAACCGTAAATCGTTTATGAATGCTGAAGAGGTCCGATAAGTCACGCCAGCCGTAAGAGTCTGCAGCCCGAAACGAGTCTCGGTTACTGCGCTGAGGCTATTGATCCCTGCGCCTCGCTGACTTCGGTCAGAAGTCGAATAATCATACCTTCCAAGCATGGAAAGAGACTCGCCTACGTGGTGGTCAATCCGGAGGCTCACCGCATCCAGACCGGATGGATCCGAAAAGGCGTACGTGGCACGCGCCAGGCCGTTTCCCTCGTCGGGACCGTTCGGAAAGGGATAGGCTTCGAAAAATGGCTTCATGGATGGCGGAGCGGAGTTTCTCGCGGCCAATGAAGGAACGTCACTCTCTGTTGAGGCTGGCTGGCGAAGCCGGAGACCTTCGTACGATCCGAAGAAGAACGTCCTGCTCTTGAGGATGGGTCCCCCGAGTACACCTCCATAGTCATTCTGCCGCAGGGCAGCACGTTTCAAATTGTCCCTGTTTGCAAACCAGTCATTCGCATCAAACGCGTCGTTCCTGATGTAGTCGAAGATCTCCCCACGGAATTCATTGCTGCCCGAGCGGGTCACAATCGATATTTGCGCCCCAGGCATGCGACCGAATTCCGGAGAGTAGCTTGAGGTCAGTACCGCAAATTCTTGAACATCGTCAGTGGAGACTAGGCTGTTAGTCCCCCCGAAGGCAGTCACCGCGGGGAGGGATCCTCCCGCCGATTGCCCGGGGTTTACGCCGGCGGCAATTGCCACGTTTGCGCTTGTCCCATCGATAATGAAGTAGTTGGTATTTGTTCTTTGGCCGTTCACACTGAATTGCCCTTGATTGGCGAAGCTCGCCGGGGTAATTACGACGCCAGGCGTCAATTGAAACAACGTTTGGAATGACCGGCCGTTTAACGGGAGCTCTTTGACAAGTGTCTGATCCACTACAGTGCCCACGGCGCCGGTTGTCTGAACTGGAGTGCTGTTCGTCTGAATTGCTGCCGACGCCAGTGGAGATCCCGTGGCCAGCCTGAAGTTTTGCTGGATATCATCTTGGACAAATACGGTCAGGGTGGCCGATGCGGATTTGTATCCAGGAGCAGAGACTTCTATGCGGTAATGGCTTGCTCGGATGGCTTGAAAAACGTAGAGGCCGGACTCGTTGGTTTCAACCTTGGCTTTTGTATTTCGATCGACATCTACCAACTCCACGCGAGCCCTTACGATGACTGTCCCGGAAGAATCAGCGACACGCCCCACTAGTAAGGCAGTATCCATTTGAGCGACAGCGGAGGAACAGAAGAGGCCCAGAACAGCGCCCGCTGAGAGGATGCAAGCACAGGGAGAGATCCGTCGAAGGCAACAAATCGGAACCACGGGTCCAGTACAGCCTCAATGGTTAACATCGCATTTATGAAATGGCCATCCCATCAAGGACGGGCTGGAGGTTTACTGCTCGCTCGCACCCTTATCCAAAACCCTAAAGAGCATTCTTCTTCCGGAAGGTTGTAGAACAGCCTTCTTGTACGGCTCTTCGGTGACAAAAACCGAGTTGATGTGTGCGAGTAGAGCTGGGTCGGTGACCGTCAGAACCCAACGGCCCTCCTGTTCGCTGTCAACCTGGAACTTACCCAAGCTGACAATTTTTTGAACTGTGCCCGGAGTTTGTCCCCATAGATAAAAAGAAGGATTGGCGTTGATGTTGGCGGCGTCAGTCAAGTCGTACGCATAAAACACCAGCTTCTTGCCTTCGGAATAGAAAATGCGACCGCGGGCCTGTGATGAACGGCTGCCTTCGCCAACCTCCGGGAAAACATTCAGCACGTGTACATGGCGATCAACAATGAGATCGTGTGCCTCACGCAACGTAGCGTCCAGCTGCTGGGCCAAACGCAATTGCAAGCTAAGCTTCGTGACCCTGTCGCGCAAATTATTTAGCTCAGTCTCAGTTACCAAGGCTGCGGCGTGGTCGGCATTTTCTTTGGTGCGCGTTTTCTCTAATTCCGCCTCAAGCTCGTCGATTTTGGTGTTTCGCTTGGCTTCGTTCTCTCGTAGCACCGCACTCGATGCCTTTAGTTCTGCAATCTGTAAGACAAGCGAAGCCTTTTCCTGCTTACCTGATTCCAACGCCTCCCGTTGTTGCTCCAATTTGGTAGAGGCGGTTGCCAATTGGCTTTGCGCCTGGCGTAGCTGCTCTTTTAATCGAAGGTCTTCGTTGATGCGCTGGCTCGTTTCGGATGCGGGCCCTTGCGAAGTTGACAGCCGGCTCGGACCTGAGACATGGCGGGCTCTTTGATATCGCATTCCCAGGAAGAAGGAAGCAACGGTCAGAACAAGCACCACTATCGGCGCCCAAAAAGCGATGCTCTTAGATCGAGTCCCGATCGAAACTCTTTCGAGCATTCCGGGCTCGCTGAGGCTACTCGGCTGCGGCGGCAACGAAATACCGGCGGATCGCGCCCTGGCAATGAACCTCTGAGTCATCCCCTCTGGGATGGGCCGTGTATCTTCATATTCCGCCGCCGACAATTTGAAATAGGTCTCTTCGAAGGCTGCCCACAATACCTTACATTCGGGGCAGCCTTGGAGATGCTCGTTCAGGTCGGCCAATTCCTCTTCACGAAGCTCTCCGCTCACGGCGAGAGCACATAGTTCCTCGAACTTTTCATGAGTGGGCATCAACGTTGTCCTCTACTCACGCGGCCGTCAGCAGCGAGATGCTGACCTTTGGCCGAAAGCCCGCTGCGCAATTTGTTCAGGCCTCTATAATATAGGTGTCGAACGACGGAAAGTGATTCCTTCATTTCTTGATGAACTTCATCGAGAGTAAGACCACGGGCAAAATGAAGCGTGATCACTTTTCGCTCTCTGGCGGGGAGCGTCTTGAGCAATTCCTGCACCAGACGGTCTAACTCCTGCTGTGACAATGGCGCCATCGGTCCGCTCGAATTCGCGTTTGCAATTACGTCTTCGTCAATGTGCAATAAGTCATAAATGCCACGAGATCGCAGATGTCGTTTTCGATCTATTGAGCGATGTTTGGCAGCTCGTATCAGCCATGATTTGAAAGTGCCCTTCTGGGCATCAAACTGCGAGATCCGCTGATACACCTCCAAAAACACTTCCTGAACAATTTCTTCCGCCTCGCCATCGTCGCCCAGCATCCGTCTCGCAATGTGGAAGAGCGACCCGCAGTGCCTCTCATATAGCGCTGTAAAAGCCTCCTGGCGACCGTGGCATACAAGTTCTACTAAGCTCTCATCGCTGAGGCGGCCAAGACCATTGTCGCTCGCCTTAGGGAGTCGTGGAATCATGATCGAGTGCCAAGGAATGACATTCCCCAACCCCGAGGCGGGAACGACATTCCAGATGATATCCGCATTGGCAGTCCTGATTGAGCACGATTTGGGACGTGTCCTTTTGCCTTAAGCGTGTGAACTTGCATTAGGATTTTCACATCTTTTTGCTTTCCCTACGACGACACTGCGATTTCGTGCGGATGTAAGTTCTGAAATGGGTCCCACTGTCAATATTTTTGTTAGTTCGCGGGGAAGTTTTGCGTCTTGTTTCCGTACTTATGTATAGAAGCTAAAAGCGTTTTTTGAAGCGCGACGTAGTCGTCGCTTGTCAAGGCGTTGAGGCAATGCGGAAGTAAGAATGACAGGTTGTGGCATCAATTCGGGATCCGAACCTCGACGGAGACTTTCCCAGGCTCGATATTTAAGCGACCTGATGATCCATGAGGACTTATCCGCCAGAGAAATTTCCCGCCGAAGCAAAGTGATTGCAGAACAGAATGGCAAGCCAGAATTAGCCGTTGGACATCAGGCTGTGTCCGCCTGGGCCAACGGCACACGTCATCTCAACACGAAGCACAAGGGACTTCTCGCGGCAATTCTCGGAGTTTCACTAGCCAACCTCACTCGTGCGTGCGATGCCGACGATGAGCACCTGAATGTACGATCCATATTCAGACCGACGACGGCAGTCGTCCGTGGCACTCTTCACAATTATGGACACTCGGTCGTCGTCAGGACAGATATCAACTTCAGTGAGCCGGCCATCTATTCCGATTGGAGCGAAATGTTTTCCTTTCGGCCATTGCACTTGATGCGCCACTTCCGAAATGTCCCGGCTAACTGGTTCGGATGGATCCCCGATGATTCCGCCAGTCCGATGGTTCGTTCTCCGCAATGCCTGGTGCCGCTCGAAAGAGTATCTCAACGCACGGCGTTGCGAATCCTGGACATGGCCGATTCGGCCCATAGGCGAGTCTGGTTTGTGTATTTGCCGGGAGGAAAGCTACACGTAGGAGTCGGATATCGGGATGGACGTTTCTTCTCATTCGCCAGAACCAATGGAGGCAAAGTCGTATTCACGAATTTTCTTTTGCCACAAGTTGATTTCGTAGGCTATTTCACGGGAAAGGTCCTTTTTCATCTGCTTCTTGCCTCCAAGAACCAACAAACACGTAAACATCGAGAGAACTCGAATCATCCACCAACAATAGACAACTTGGGCAGTGCTGCCAACATAAAGGGTTTTTCTCTAGCCGCAGTTTCTCACTGAACCCAAGCAGTGGGTATTGCCGCTGATCAACCATTTGGGTTGAGTAAATTCATTTTGCTACGCCACAGAAGCTACAGCCGACCCGTGGCCGGGAGTGATCCGATGAAACCGCCGACCATTGAAGACAAAGACTACCTGGATCGCAATGTACGTTGCGTGTATCTCATCACCTCAAGAGATGGCGGCGTTCTCTTTGATCTCGACAATGATGAATTCCTAAAGCTTGATTCGATCGGATCAACCATGTGGACTCTCCTGAGCGCCCACAAATCTAAAACGGAGGTCGTTGAAACGCTGTCAACCCAGTGTAACGTTGATCCGAAACGTGTAGCCAACGACCTGGAACGCTTCCTGGAGAGCGCGGCAGAGCGAGGGATCACACCCGAGTGCGTAAAAATCTCACAAGGGCCGCAGTCGTCCGTTCAGGAACACACGAACTACCCTTATTATGGGCAAAATCCCGATCAGCCACGTCCGCGTCCCGGTCGACTGCGAGTCTGTCAAGCCTTCTTAGCCCTGGCAGCCTTTGATCTTCTTCTATCGGTCGCTTCATTGAAGATACTCTGCCGGTGGGTGAAGCGGTGGGCAGTAGGGCAGCGGCAGAACGGCGATGCTGATCTGATCGGGAAAGTCTGCACTGCAGTGGAAAGGGCGTGCGTTTGGTATCCGAAGAAAGCTGTGTGCCTTCAGCGTTCCGCGGTAACCGTGTGTCTTCTGAAATCGCACGGGGTGGCTGCTCAAATGATTGTAGGCGCCCGGGTGATGCCCATGGTGTCGCACGCCTGGGTTGAAGTAAATGGCTCGGTTATAAACGACCATGTGAAAGTTCGAGCGGTTTACCAACGTTTGGCTGCTTTTTAGTCAGTTCACGAGTATTCATTATGAGTGTACAAACAGGGATTTGGTCCTTCGGGGGGAAAGCCGTTACGAGAAGGGATGTTGAATTCCTTCTTCACGGTCTGGACGCTCGAGGATCAGACGGTTGTGGAGTGTATCTCAGTGGGTTTCTAGGAATGGGATTCCGTGGCCTCCTGATCACACCACAGGACAAAAACAACCAGCCAGTTCATTCGAACTGTGCCGCAATTACATTTGACGGTCGCCTCGATCAGCGCACCGCCTTAGCAACAGAAATAGCCGGATCGCAGCACACAATGGCGAGCGACGCCGAGCTAGTGTTGGCAGCATACGAGAGGAACGGGGCGAAATGTTTCTCGGAGCTGAGCGGAGAGTTTGCATTCGTTTTGTGGGATGCGCGCGAACAAAGTCTATATCTGGTCCGGTCGCTCTGCGGGACGCGACCACTGGTGTATACCAGTCGCGAGGACCAACTGATGTGGTCCTCGGAGTTGGATGATCTGGTATTGAAGTCAGGGGTCGATCCCGTTGTGAATGATGGATACATTGGCAGATATTTGTATTTTCATCCTGAGACTGATGAGACGCCATTTGCTCACATCTCGATCGTTCCTCCGGGTAGCTACATTGAAGTGCGCCACCCAGGGCGCGTCATTGGCCCAATACGGACCTGGTTCGCTGAGAACATTTGCGCGCTTCAGTTGCCATCTGATTCCGACTATGAGGAGGCCTGGCGAAGCGCCGTCGAGCTAGCCATCGCAGACCGGCTTCGTTCGAGCAGAGGAGTCTTTAGCGAGTTAAGCGGAGGCCTTGATTCTTCGACCATGGTGTTCATGGCGGATAGAGTTCTCGAGTCTACGAAGCGCGACTCATCTTTTCTAACGACCGTGTCCTCCACCTTCGAAGTTTCTGAGGATTCCGATGAGAGCTTTTTCATTGATTTGGCTGAAAAAGCTCGTGGAAGAGTAGGCATCCATATTACGGAATCATCCCAGCAAATCACTCTCGGACTGTCTAACATTACATTTTCCGGCATCCCTACAACCAAGCACCTTTTCCCAGGTTATTTTCGGCAAGTTAGTGAACTAATGAGAGCATCTGGCTCCAGAGTTCTTCTGAATGGCGTGGGTGGTGACGAGCTCTTTTGGTCAGAGGCAAGCGGTAGTCCGGAACTTGCGGACCTGCTCGTCGAGGGCCACTTTCGAATAGCCTTTTCCCGAGCTCGGCAGTGGAGCCAGTTGTCAGGTACGCCTGCCTGGAAGCTCCTTTTAACTTGGGCTGTCGCGCCTATCAATCGGTCCGGTAGGCTGTTCACCTGGATTTCGAAGACGGAAAACCGATTGGGGTATCTTCTGACCGCCTACCAGAGGAAGCGCCTTGCAGAAGGAGGGCGCAGTCTGGGACTGCGAGTCGAACCGGATGTCAATCCGCCTAGCCGACGTTCGAGGCTTTTCTCCATTCGGACCGCCATCGCATCGTTTGCGTCTGGAGTTTTTCACAATGTGAACGGAATCTACTATAGTCATCCATTTTCACACCAGCAGCTCATTAACTTCATGCTCTCGTTGCCCATAGATCAGGTCTCACGGCCAGGACAAAATCGCTCGATCATGCGGAGGGCGATGCGCGGAATACTGCCAGAAAAGATATGTCTCCGCAAAAGCAAGTCCGGACCAGATGAGGCCTTCTGCCGTGCGGTAATACGCGAGCAAGAGACAATTGGCAGCATTCCGCGGATGATGGTTTGTGAACGCGAATACATAGATTCAACAAAACTCAGCGAAGCTATTCATTTAGCTACCTTGGGACGTGTTGAGGAAATTGGATCGCTTTTGAATGTTTTCAGTGCGGAGCGTTGGCTGAGATCCGTCTCTATGATCGAACAGTCCCGAGCTCAGTTGCAGCTGTCTTTCCAAGATGCAGTTCTCAGCGGTCTAACGATCCGGCCGGCCGGCTCAGTCGCGAATACAACTTCTGCCTCGAGCTTTCTGCCCTCGGCTCGGGCGAACAATCAATAGAGGACAGAGAAAGGAACAAACATGAGATACCAAACGCCGCAATTGCAACCAGCAGGGGTAGCAAGTGTGTTGATCCAGACCAAGATCGAGCCGAAGGTTGACAGTAACGACAACTATCATACCCAGGCGCTCAACACGCTGTTGGAGATTGAGTAGAACGCCAGCCCCACATGCACGGAGGAGGACCCGGCGCGTTTTCCGTGCATGGGTACACACACATTACACAAACTCTTTTTTAGCTGCCCGCACTTAAAATCACGAGGGCAGAGAAAGGAATCGCCATGAACTATCACTCACCTCAGCTGCAGGCCGCCGGCGCGGCCAGTCAGCTAATCCAACAAAGTTCTAAGTTGGTCCACAAGTCAGACGGTACGGAGAGCTTTCGCGTCGAACCGCTGATTTGCACGTTGTTGGAGAAATAACAATATCGGTCGCAGGCGAGAGGACGGCAGCCGGGGGCTCGTCCTGCGTCTGCCTGAATAAGTACCGGCAACACCCGAAGGGAGCATTCCATGAAATATCAAACTCCGCAACTGAAGACGATTGGCATAGCCAGCCATCTGATCGGTGCGAAGCCAATACCTCGGCCGGAAGCCACCCAGGCTTTCCGACTTGAGCCGCCAATCAGCACCGTCCTGGAAATCAGTTGAAACAGTACGGGGGAGAATTCACTTTGGGTTAGCTTACCCGCCTCTTCAAATCGGATGTACCAGGGATCGATCCTGTGTGCGAAGCTTTTGCCATCGTTCGTATTGGGCTTTTTTGGACGGGGTGGGATCTTTTTGATCCTTAAGCCAAAACTTAAGCCAGTCAACATTCCGCTCGTAAATCTCATAGCGATGTCTGGGCTGGTTTTTTACGTGTGATTCATTCGGATATATAAACATCTCAAAGGGCTTCCCGAGCTCTTGCATTACCGTGACCTGATCCAGGCCGCCCAGGTACTCGGAATCGGCGACATTAATTAAAAGCGGAGCACGAATACGATCCGCATTGAGAGTTGTTGATAAACGAAGCCATCTGCTCCATGAGGGCCCCCTCAACCAACCGTCTAAGCCCCAGTTTCTAAACCAATCATTTCTGAAAGTCTCTCCGGCGAGATAAAACGTAAAGGGATCCCGCGAGGATGCACCAGAGGCAATCGCAACTTGGACGAAGTCCGAATGACTAATTGCGTAATTCACAAATTCTGATCCATGACTCAGACCAGTAATGGCCACTTTGTTTTCGTCCACAATTCCCATTTCTGTGAGCTTTTCGACTGCGGCCCTCATTCCATCAACGGGAGAATCCCACTGGAGTAGCGCGGTATCGAAATCGCCAGGTTTGAAATTGCGGTCGTGCCCACTGTTGAAGTTTAGGACTACAAACCCGTTTGCAGCAAAGACCTGAATCGGATACTCATCCCCCACAGCACCGCGCAAGAAGTAGTCGGCGTCTCCGTAGGTTGTAATCACAAGCGGATACCGATTGCCCTTGACATAGTCAGGTGGGAGTACAACGTGTCCGTAGAAACTAACGCCATACTTATTTGTCGCTTCCACACGAAACGATTGTCCGAGACGAACATTCCTGAATTCTGGATTGAGGTCGACCAGTATGCGGACCTCTCCCGTGCCTAGATTCACAAGTGCAAGCTGTGGTGGGGTGTTGTTGTTTTCTCTTGAGCACGCAACAAACCTGCCTGCCGCATCTCCAGAAAATCCGTCAAGCCAGTCTCCATTGGATGCCGTTATTAACGTACGAGGCTGACCACCATTTGCGTCAATCGCCAATAATTTGTGAGAATGGCCGTTGCCTTCAGAAACTGCGTAGAAGATCTCCTTACTGTTGGCACTCCACCAATACGGTTGAAATACATTGCCGCCTGCGGGTGTCAGCGCTATCGGATTACCTCCACGTACGGGTTTCGAGAACAATTCATAGCTGTCATGCTCTCCATGTGCAGGGTCGTCAAAATACTGAAGGAAAGCAACTTTCTTGCCATCGGGCGAGATTTTTGAGCTTAGGATGTGATGTCCGCTAAGGGATCTGCTGGCGTCTAGTTGCTGTTCTGGAAGATCGCTCTTCCACGGTCCCACCTTGGACAGTTCGTCCTGAGTGGCTCTATGCTCGCTGCGCTCGTCAATATTGTGTATCGAAGTTTCGGGTGGGCGACGTCGGACCTCCTCCAGTTCGTCCAAGAAAGGTTGCGATTCCCACGCTCTAATGTTTGGGTCGTAGAGAATGCCTGCCTTCTTTATGTTTCGAAGTTCATCGGGCGAGAAAGCCGGCACAGTCACCGTCAGTACAAGTTGATGGCCATCTGGGCTTAGCTCGAAATTTGTAACGTCCCTGGGCGCGTGCGTGACCTGCAGAGGTTCTCCACCACTCGCTTCCCACCTCCAAACTTGCCAGCTGCCAGAATGATCCATGCGGTAATAGAGATACCGGCTGTCTTGAGACCAAATCGGAGCATCGTCAACCCACTCGTTTATTTCGCTCCAATGAGGTGGACCAGCTGTTCCTAAACAGCGAGGTCTCGCATCCTCTTTCGTTTCGATTACATAGAGACCGCTTCGATACGAATCATCAGCATATTGTGCCTGGCCGACCACGAATGCGACGTATTTTCCATCTGGCGACATTCGCGAGCCATGAAGATCTCGTAAGGTTAAAAGGTCCATGCTCGTAATAGGACGAGGACTGGTCGCCCGAAACTCGGGAATTTCGACCGGCCGTGGGTCAAATGCCACCGGTGGAGTTTTCTGCGCCAACGTACTTCCCTGAATGGCAGTTATTAGCAGACAAGAGCAAGCAATGGTAAATTGCCTCATGTGATTTCCCTTTGATTCAGAGACTCCCGCGATCAAAATTCGATCTTTAACGCTAGCTGTAGTGAGCGGGGGCCCCCGACCTGGTACAAGGGATTGAATCCACCGCCTGTAGAATCGCTGGCTCCCGTAGCGAACATTGACTGAGACCGACCAAAATTGGTTTGAGGAAAGAATGCGCCGCTGAAAGCAAACCCTAAGAAGCTTGAGGGAGATGCAAAATTGGGATGGTTGAAAACATTGAATGCTTCGATCCGAGCCTGCAGAAGCATCTTCTCGGTAACCACGAAATTGCGGCGAACGCTTAGGTCCTGCTGGAAGAGCGCGAAACCGCGAATCGAATTTCTGCGAAGATTGCCTTCACCGATGGGCGGGATAGAAAATGCAGCCAGGTTCAGTCGAGTTCCGCCTGCTGCCGAATTGTCAGGTATCCGTTGGGGCACCCCCGGAACTATGTTTGGCCGGTAGGCTGTGAACCCAAACCCCGTGTCCTGCAGGACGGTGACATCCACCGGTAGGGCAGTCCTGGCAATGAGAAGAGTATTGATTCCCCACCCGCCGAGCACTTTTCTCATCCAACCCGCGGTTCCGAACACGGGTACCTGATAATCCAAAGCAAACGAACCTGTGTGTCGGATGTCGAAACCCGAGTTCCCGTAATTGCGAGATGGAACGAGCTCAAGGGTCGAGAGATTGAATGCTGAATCCTTTGACAACGTATCGAGTGAGTGAGCCCATGTGTATCCGCCAAGCAATTCAAGAGACCTCATTTGTCGGCGCCGCACTTGAATCTGCAAACTGTTGTAGTTTGAGTAGCCTGCATTACTTGTGTACGTCACACTGTCAAAGTTAGGATTTAGCGGCGACAACTGCCCACCTTGAATAAGATCCTGCTCAATAAGGCCATGACCTGCAGCACCGGCATAGCCAACTGTAATCGTTTGTTTAGAACCAAATGATTGATCAGCAAAGATGTTCCAGTGATACGTATATGGTTGTCTGAGAGTTCGGGGGTAGGCGCTCATCGCTGCAAATGGGGGTCCCAATGTTGCGGGGGGAATTGCAGCTTGCGTCGAAGTAAGCGGAAATGTAGTGGCATCAGGTATAAGGGTGAAAGTCAAAAATGGGAAACTGGTGAGCGCACCGCCAGTTGTTTGATTCCCGCTGTCGAAGAACTCCCCGATGCCGGCTCTTAAGGTCGCTCGATAGTAGCCCGAGTCTTTAATATTGAACGCAAGTCCGAATCTCGGAGCGACGTTATCTTTGGTGGCATGATAAAGCGGAGTTCCGACCGGAGCGGGCGTCAACTGTGGTAAGTTCTGGATACCAACTATCGTTAGCAGGGGTAACCCGTTCCCGCCGTGCGCAGATGGCGCTGGATTGTAGTCCCAACGCAACCCATAGGTAAGGGTAAGTCGATGCGTTGCAGACCAAGTATCCTGCATGAACACGGAGTAACTATTGTAGATAGCTCTGACCGGTCCGAAGAATGCACTGATAGCATTGGGAAAGTTCGGATCCAGAGTGGCACTCGTCGCGAAGCTGAGAGGATCATCTGCCGTCACAAATTGTTGATAGTGCACGAGTTGTATCTCCGGAGTTAGACGTCGATAATCCGCTCCCACTTTGATTGCGTGTGACTTGAACTGCCACGCCAGAGAGTCGATGAGATTTATCTGCTGCTGGACATTATGCGAAAGAGGGCCCGACTGAATTGCTGTCCCTGTTCCGACCGCAAACTGAAGCTCGAAGCTACCAGTTGCAGCAGTTTGCCCCGATGGCAGCAATTTCTGAAGAGGAAGTGGAACCGCGCCTCCTAGAGCATCGTTAAAGATAAGATTAGCTCCGAGAGACCAACTCCAATTGAATCTCAAGTTGTTTGTCAGAGACGGCCGGAGGGTCCATGCCAATCCGGCAGTTGCGGTGTGCAATTTAGTTTCGTTGCGCAAGATTGTACTCAGTGAGTCAAAGCCGCGGGAGTCCGCACTCGAGGTTGACCTGTTGTAGCGAGCGAACCCTGCAACGCGAGAATCGAAGATGTGATCGATCCGAAGGCTCTCATCGTCGAGCCGCGAAGGTGACGTGAATGTGTAGTCACCAGGTGCAATCCCGCTTCCCTCGTCCGCTCCCGTCGGAAGGGGGAAAGCGTCGAGAATGACCTTGGTGGCGGGAAGAGCCGCTTGACGGGCTGCGAGCGTTGGTACATCACTTATTCCTGTTTTGGGCTGCCGCAGTCGGAGTCCTTCATATGACGCAAAGAAGAACGTTCTGTCACGAATGATTGGCCCGCCCACGTCCCCACCAAAATCATTTTGTCGGAGCGCCGCCTTCTTGAGTCCAAGGTGGTTTGCAAACCAGTCGTTCGCATCCAAAAGGTCATTACGAAAATAGTCAAATATGCTTCCGTGAAATTGATTAGTGCCAGATCTCGTGAGAATAGAAATCTGTCCACCGGGAGTACGGCCGTATTCGGGAGCATACCCGGACGTTTGTATGGAAAATTCCTGCACGGCATCCGTCGAGACGAGCGCGTTAGTTCCTCCTCCTACAGTCAGGGCGGGAAGCGAACCACTCACTGACTGTCCAGGACTAAAGCCAGGCGCCATGCCGACATTTGCGCTCACGCCATCCACCATAAAGTAGTTGGCATCTGCTCTTTGGCCATTTATGTTGAATTGTCCCTGCTCGCTATAGCTGGCGTTCGCGATAACCGTACCGGGAGTGAGCTGAAACAGCGTCTGAAACGAGCGGCCATTAAGAGGAAGTTCCTTCACAAACTGTTGATCGACATTTGTGGCCACTGCCGCGGAGACATCTACAAGAGCTCCTGCCGATTCGACAGTAATAGATTCTGATACCGCACCGATAGCCATTTTGATATTTTGTTCGCGATTGTCCTGCACGTTAAGTGTCAGGCCCGTGATGTTGACGGTTTTAAAGCCGCGCGAGGCCACTTCCAAGCGATAGTGCCCCGGTTTCAAATCGGGGAAGACATAGAGGCCGACCGTGTTCGTGGAAGTCACTTTCGTTGTGCCACGGTCGACGTCAACCAACTCAACTGCCGCGGCCCCGATGATGAGCCCTGTCGGATCAGTGACGCGACCAGAAAGGACCGCGGTATCGGACTGGGCTACGGCGCAAATCCCGCATGCAACGGCACATGCTAGACAAATGAAAAATCGAAAAGAAAGCACGGAAGCTCTCGCCATCAAACTACCTCCAATATGTGGTGCAGGCAGCAGACCAACGTTTGTCACGCACTAGCACAACCGTCTCTAAGTGGCGCGACCTGATTGTTCGGGAAGCACGTTCCCTAAAGGGTATGCCGACTGAACGGCCAGAATTGTCCCCTACGTCCGATTGACGCAATCGCTGGCGCGATGTCAGGGATGATTCGGTTTGTTTCCGAGGTAGGCATACAGGATTTGTTTGCCGGTAGGTTCCGTTGCCACGCGCTTGACTGATTCAACAGTGACAAACACTGAGTCGATTTGCGACAACACCCTCGGATCCTCAAAGGTGAGGACCCAGCGGCCGTCGACTTTGTCATCGCTAAGAAAAATGCCCAGACTCTTCACCGTCCGTGCGTTGCCTGACTTCTCACCCCATACATAAAAAGACCGTTTCGCATCGAGAGTTCTCGAACCTGCCAAGTCGTAAGCGTAGAAGACCAGCGACTTGCCCTCGCTGTAAAAGATTCGGCCGAACGGGCGCTGTGTCTTGCCGTTTTCGTCCGCGTCATTGACATCCACGATGTGCAAATTACGCGCCACAATGAGATCCTTGGCCTGATTGGCAGCCGAATTAAGCTGTTGAACTTCGGCTAATTCAGATCTTAGCGCCTCCACGTTGTTGCGTAGGCCGGTTAGCTGATTTTGCAGCACGAGAGTGGCAGCACGGTAACTGTCCCTTTGTGAGTTCACCATTTCGAGCTGTTCTCGAAGCTGCGAGATTTCGTTAATCCTGTCCTTTTCCTTACGCCGCAGTTCCGCATTGTCGCTCTGGAGTTCATCCAGGCGGGCGCTGATCTCGAGGCTCTTGCGCTCCGCTGATTCAACTGCATGCTGCATGTCCTTGAAGCGCGCGAGCAATAGTTGCTTTTCCGTTAACGAGTCTCTGAGCTGCCCTTCCAGTTGCGAATTCTGCTGACGCGGAATCGAGGCTTCGGAGGAACCCGCTGCGGGAGAATTCTTTGTGGGAGAATCAAGCTCAGCGAGCGGATGCAACTCCGGAAGGCGATTTCGTTTTACGACGACGAACATCGAAAACAAGGATGCTAAAAGAGCGATTATTGCGGCCGCGATGGCCATGCTAAGGGCAATTCGTCGAAAGCTCCCAACCGGGGGCTGCTTCTCGGCTTCATTTCTACTGAGAGGTATTCCTGCAGTACGTGCGTGCGCGACAAATCTTTCTGTCATTCCCGCTGGGACTTTATAGCGCGGCGCTTGCTTGTTCTCACTGACCAAGATTGCCCGCGCAGTCTGTTCAAAATCGCTGCGTAGGCTGCGGCACTCGACACACTCCTGTGCGTGCTCCTGCCACTCCAACAAGTGGTCTTCAGACGCTTGGCCGGTCACGATCAGGGCACAAAGCTCTTCAAAGTGTTGGTGGTCGGTAAGCAAAGACAATGCTCTCCTCTCCAGCCTTGGTGTCAACTTTGGATTCCTTGCAACCCTGAGCGCGCTTCAATAGAGCGGCACGCAATTTATTCAACCCCCTATATAGGCTATGCCGGACGACCGAAGGAGTTTCACCTGTCACATGCCCGATCTCCTCCGCCGTCAAACCATAAAAGAATGTCAGCTCAATCACCTTGCGCTGCAGCGGCTTGATCGTGCTTAGCAGTTGCTCGATCAGATAACCGAGTTCCTGGGATGGCTGCTGGAGTGGACCTCTTGTGCCCTCCTGAAGTTCCGGCAGGATATCATCCAAATCCTGCCATCCATAAAACTGCTGAGCAACCAGATGCTCTCGTCGGTTAATTGCGCGGTGGTAGGCAAATTGGAGCAACCACGTCTTGAAAGTCCCTTTGGCGCTGTCAAACTGACTGATGGCTCGGTAGACATCCAAAAACACTTGCTGGACCGTTTCCTCCGCTTCACCATCGTTTCGCAGCATGCGACGCGCGATCCGAAAGCAAAGGGCGCTGTGTCGCTCGAACAGCACGGTTAAAGCATCATGATTGCCCGCGGATAACTCGGCCGCGAGTTCCACATCTTCCAACCTGCGGAGGTCTGATAAGAACGTGCTGTGCTGGACTTCAACAGGTCTAGGAGAAGTGGAGTTCGATTTCATCTGGATGGATCAAGTCGTCGTGTGAGAGGTGCGAGTGCGACGATTCTTGTGGATGCGCCTTTCATCAAGCAAAGAATGCAGACTGTCCACACACGCAGCCAGTCACTAGCGTTGCAGCATTGCGCCAAGACAGGTCATTCGTCAAGTATTTTCAGATGGCACCTCGACAATTTACAAAGAGGTGGGGAAAACTAATGCTTCTATCGGCAAACATGAATAGCGACGAAATCACAGGCTGAAGCTCGCCCCGTGCAACGACGGAATACCTGCTCGTGTTGTCTTGTCATCGCACTACTTCGTTGATCTCACGATTGTTCAGCTGTGCTTCTTGCCAGGGAGAACCTCACCATTCATACCTTACGAAGATTGAGCCCTCTTTTTTTGATGGTCGCAAGTTCGGCTCTATGCCAGACGCAACCGGCCGGCGCAAACCAAACTGTCGCTGCAGACCCGATCACGATTATTGTCACAGGAACATTTGAGCCAATACCACTGTCAGAAGCAAATAGATCGGTCCTATCGCTTGACGCTCAGACAACGCCTCTTCTGTATGGATCTGTTGAGGACTATCTGCATCTGGACCCTTCGGTTGACCTCCAAGAGCGCGCGAGCGACGGAGTTCAGGCAGACTTGTCGATTCGTGGTGCAGGCTTCGAACAATCCTTGGTCTTATTGAACGGGCTGCGCATCAATGATGCTCAAAGCGGGCACCACGACATGGACATTCCCGTGCCGCTTGAGGCCGTGTCTCGCATCGAGGTCCTGCACGGAGCCGGATCGACGCTCTATGGGGCAGATGCACTCGGCGGAGCAGTCAACTTCATCACGACTTCGCCAGAAGCCGCTGAACTGCGCGTCCGTTTCGGTGCGGGGAACTTTGGCTTCAATCAGCAGCGAGTGCTGGGTTCATATCTCGGCAAGAATTGGTCTGAGCAACTCGCCGGTGGTCGCGATTACTCGGCCGGATTTATGCCCGACCGCGACTACAGCAGCAACGCTGTATCTTCCGAAACCCGCTTCACGACGGCCGTTGGAAGTACAGATTTGCTTCTTGCGGGAAGTGATCGCCCATTCGGAGCCAATCAGTTCTACGGCAGCTTCCCTTCTTGGGAGCGCACGAAAGGCTGGTTCGGCTCTATCGATCAGCAACTGGGAAGGAATACGGACATTGCGTTTGGGTACAGGCGCCACTCCGACGTCTTTGTTCTGGTGCGCGATAATCCGGCACTTTACGAAAACAACCACATCAGCCAGAGCTGGCAAGCGGCAGTCCGGCGCAGATCGATTTTCGGATCTAAATCCACGGTCGCCTATGGTGTCGATGCGGATGGAGACAGCATCGACAGCAACAATCTCGGGCACCGTGCCCGCAATCGCGGCGCTGGTTATCTGGCCGTCGATTTGCAAGCTCTGAATCGTCTGATTGTTTCGCTGGGCGCGCGTGAAGAGATCTTTAGCGGGGGTCCCGCTGAATTTGCTCCGACGGTAGCTGCAGGATTCTGGCTCAGGTCAGGATTGCGGCTGCGAGCGAGTGTCAGTCGTGGGTTTCGCCTGCCGACGTATACGGACTTGTACTATAGCGATCCCGCGAATCGCGGTAACCCCTCGCTCAAGCCAGAATCCGGTTGGGATTTTGAGTTTGGGCCACAATGGAATTCCGGGGGACACGTCTCCGCGGAACTGACGTTCTTTCGCCGCCTCGAGCACAACGATATCGATTACATCAAATCTTCACTGGCTGACCCCTGGCAGGCCACGAATATTCAGAACCTTTCCTTTACTGGCGTTGAGACCATCCTCCGCTTCAAATTGCCAAAGTCCCAGGAACTCGCTCTCGGATACACCGCACTGAGCGGCAGCCAACAACCTCAGCCTGGCGTGATCTCCAAATATGCCTTCAATTATCCCAGTCACAACGCGATATTCAGCTGGCTCGGCCAATTTCATAAGAGTCTCGCCGTACGGACTCGAGTCGGAGCGATCCAGAGAGTGGGCCACGACGCTTATCCCGTCTGGGACCTTGCCGCATCCCGCACACACGGTCGAATACGTCCGTATCTTCAACTTTCGAATCTGACCAACACGGGCTATGAGGAGATACCCGGCGTGGCCATGCCAGGACGCGGCATCGTGGGAGGCTTTGAACTTGTATTCCTGCCGGAAGCGAGTCGGCCTTAAGCTCTTACTCTCCCGAAGTGTCCATGTCGCACGTGCCGACTACGGTACAATTTGAGCCTCCTAGAGCGAGCCGGCTATCCGCTGAGAGGATACTTCCAGCTCCGAGAATTGCTTGCTCGCTAGTCCGTACAACCCTCCGACGAAAATTACGGCGATTCCGGCCAGCGCAAACATGCCGTTCGGAAGAATTCTTGAAGCGGCAACCAGTACCATGCCAGCCATGGATTCTCCGTGGTGTAGTTTGTCGTCAAATGAGAATGATGGTTGTGCCACCCCGAACAACACGGAACAGGCAAGAGCGAACCCGCAAATTGACGACACGGTTGTCCGGAGGGTGCGTCCAATACGATGCCACCAGGCGAAGTTCACGAGAAGTACTGCCAGCAGGCTGCTGGCGGCCATGGCGATAATAGTGATTAGCACCATCCTGGCGGTCTCAACCCCATCGAGTTGCGGATCCTCCACAAGCGAGAAGCGAAAGTAGCCTCTTAGGGCACAGCCAGCAATGAGCACTCCCAGCAGTGGCAATGACAAAGTAGCGAACAGCTTATGGCGGGAAATTGGAAGGGTGAATAACCAGTGTGAACGAAAGTGGATTTGTAAGAATACGCCTGCGAACATTAACGTCAAGATAGGCCACGCCCAAGGCCCAATGAAAAACAGCATTGGTACCACAGCGAATAAGAATGTGTAAGAACTGAGAGAGAGAGTCCGTAAAAGCGGTGCCCAAACTAGGATGCCTGCCGTCCTTGAAGTTTGTGGAATTACTGTTGTTGGTTCTTGCTGAAATCCGTCTTCCCGTTCCGCAGAGGCGATCTGGAAGGATTCTGGCATGCGCGCCGAGGCATAGCCCAACAGCGAGGCGGTCGCCGTAAAAAACACCCCCAGGACAACTACGACAGATATGTGCGGCAGCACAAGTGCACTGGACATCAGCGCGGTGAAGGAGATGACATAATTGAGGTCAATGAGGCCTCTGTGTTTGCTGGAGACGGTAAAGGTTCCAGCGCGAATACAAAGCCGCGACAACGCAAGGACAGTAAACACAGCTCCAATGCCCACCTCGACCTCAGCGGCGGTCCAAGCTGAAGGGCCACCAAGCATCACGTTAACCGATACCGCAGCGAGAACCGGAAGCCAGACAAATGCCAGAAGCGCTATCACACGCGCGCAAAAGATTTGCCGTGCGTGAATCGGCAGCGACGCCTCGAAGACTGTGCATGGCTCTTCCAGGCGTAGTCGATGACCTGCTATGAGATACAGAATCAACAGGGGGAACACAACCGCGACCGGATCGCCGGGACGACGGTCTAGAAGGGTAACAGATGCGACTATGACTGCCATCGGGACAGCGAGTTTCCAGGTGAGGGTGAACTTCATCAATTGATAAGTCATCATCCCTCCCTGTCCTGTTCCCTGCCGACGAGTTCCACGAACAGCTCCTCGAGAGGAACTCGGACGCAGCGAATCCCATTCGCGCCCAGCAATTTCTTCAATTGGGCCTCGACCGCTTCTGGCGCGTCGTGAAACACGCCGTGCCAGTTCTCAAACACGAGGCGTGCCCCCACGCAACCAGGTATCCGCCGAATGGCCTCGACGCTCTGCGCAGACGCTCTCGGCACCATAGCGACACAGAAACTTTCGCGCAGACGGTCCAAGTCGGAATCGAGACGCACGCGGCCGTCAGCGAGTAATATCACGCGTCCTCCAATGCGCTCCACGTCATTCATGTAATGCGAGGAGAACAGAATTGTTGTCCCTTCCCGGTTGAGCAGTTGGATTGAGACCTCAAGGAATTCACGGCGGGCCGCGGGATCAAGCCCCGCTGCGGGTTCGTCCAAAATGAGCAGTTCAGGCCGATGGCAGACAGCGCACAGCAACGCCACCTGCCGCGCTTGCCCCTTGCTCAGCATCCGTATCCTGGTTCTGCAATCAAGGCTAAACCGGTGAAGAATTTGGCGCTGCAGTTGTTCATCCCATGAAGGAAAGAGGTGGCGGTGAAAGGCGATCAACTCACCGATTGAAGAGGCGCCGGGAAGGACCTGGTCCTCGGCCACAAAACCGATACGCTGCTTCACTTCGACAGCCCTTGCGGTTGGCGACACGCCAAAAACCTGTACGGAGCCGGCATCTGGATGGAGCATGCCCATCGCGATCCGAATCAGAGTGGTTTTGCCAGCGCCGTTTCTGCCAAGCAAGCCCACCACCTCCCCTCCGTTCACGGAAAAGGTGACTCCGTTCAAGACCGGAACGTTCCTCTTGTATGCCCTCACAATGTTGTTGAACTCTAAGACAGCATTCACAACTTCTCCTTCGTTGAAGCACTGCTTGTCGCGCTCAGCCCTTGGGTCAATTCCCTCTCGGCATCCCTTAGGATCTTGATTACGCCATCAAAGTCGAGGCCTGCGAGATAGGCTTGCGATAACAACTTCCTCGCGGACACATCTATTTGTTCGCGACGATCTGCCAGCCTGACCCTCGGAAGCTTGCCGCAAACAAATGTGCCGCGTCCGCGCTGGGTTTCAAGGAAGCCAAGCATTTCTAATTCGTCGTAAGCTTTCTTCACTGTGAGCGGAGCAACAACGAGCTGTTCCGCCAAGTCGCGATGGGAGGGGAGCTTATCCCCGGGCTTCAGTCTGCGGACGGCGAGAGCTTCGGAGACCTGCCGCATGATTTGGCGGTAGATGGGAAGCTCGTCAGCGGGATTGACGATCAGCTGCATTGGACATGTGATATATATCACCATATCACTGGTTTTGTAAAGGAAGGTGGGTTTTCGCCTCTTAGATTGAGTTCACCTGAATCCAGCCACGAAAACATTGCCGAACGCAAACAACTACCGCATGATTACCTTGTAATTCTCGCTCAAGATGTAGATATATGCAGTACCGTATTTGGCATGTACATGTCGAAACACTCGCAGTACAATTCATCTGTTCAACCGGCTTTCCTGAGAGCCGGAATTAACGCGACCGATTGCCTTCCTTCACAACTCCCAGGATCGGAGGTCAGCGACAAGTGGGGATTGCATTGTATGGTGCGATCTCGAATGGATCGTACATAAAAACTTGAAAGAGTAAACACCATGAAAGCCACTCATCTGCTCGCAGTTCTAATTCTTGCGCTTTGCGCTTGCAAGCCAATGACACCAGCAAAGAACCAGCAATCCGAGAAAGTGTGGGGTTGATCCTATGGTCAAAGTGAAACTCGGCGATGCTGCAATGGTGAATCTGGAGGCGGAACTGCGGTCATGCGCCTCAACCAAGGCCGATTTACCAACATCCTGCAAAGCGCCCTGCGAGTTCATCACCATAACCAAAGCTCCTTCAAGTGCAAACTGCCACTGGCAGTGCGGCTCGCCGTGCTCAGATACTAAGTGCCTTTGGGAGGTAAAGGCAGGGCGCCTGGAACTTGAAATATCGGCGACTCGCAGTGACTGAACGAGTCAAGCGAAAGGCATGTGATAAGAATTGGCAAGAGACATTGGACGATCCGAAGCTGTACGAAGAGACATCCTGTGAGGCCGAATGTTCAGATTTCCGCCGTCAAGTCACTCTCCAAGGTTGATCCTGCACGTGCTATGGAAGTATTTGGGGCCATAGCTATGCGACCCGTGTGTCGTGGCAATATTCCAAGCTGGTGCAGAAGTGGTGTGCATGAGGGCCTAGACTGATGGATGAGAAAACCCGGCAGGCCAAGATCGATGGCGACAGCGCCATAAGTACTGGAAAAACTTCGTGTCCAACAGAGTGGGACGTATAGCACACTTACCCAGCGAGAGGCGCAGAAGTTCTGATTCTTCACGAAAGCGTAGAAGAGGGCCACTGGCTGTCTCCGGCCATTTTTAAAAGGCTGACCTCACTACGCCAATTTAAGGAGTAGCTGACCGATTGCGCGAGGTTCGTGCTCACCTTCCGCGCCGACCAGAGTATAGGAACGCTGGTATCCTTTCGGACCGTCGATTTTCATCTCCCAATTGTCGTTTTCCCGCGATCCGACGATCGAAACTTGCCATTCGCCCGGCCTGTCGCTAAGGACATGTTCAATCGTTGCAATGATTTCCGCGCGTGCTTCGGGATCGCCCGTGTTCTGCAATTCGACTGTTACCGCCATATCCTTATTATCTCCGCTTCGGAGCCTCGGCAGGGCAACTGCAACTCCGCCGCCGATTGTGACTCAAATAGTGTCGCCGTGATCAGGTCCGGTGGGGGCTGGGCCGATCACGGCGACGCGATACGATCATCGGACAATCAGCTCTATCTGCTTTGAATGGACCAAAGAGCCGTGTTGCGATTGCACAGTCAGTGTGTACCTGCCCGGAGGTGTACTCGCCGGTGGCTGGAATCCATGACCAGAACCGCCACAACCGGTCAGTACACCTGCCAACAGCGCCAGTGTCAACAGACTCACGCGCTGCTTCTTGAATCCACCCAGGAAGAGGCAGCCGAACGCGAACAGTGATGACAACGCCACCGCCGCATCCTTTCGGACCGGTCTCCCTGGACGCGGGCCACCCGTCCAACCACCAGTGCGATACCCAGTTCCCGTTGTTGAGATCCTGACATTCGCAATGATCGTGGTCTTGCCGTTAAAGGTTGCCCTCTCGGGGGTAATCGTGCAAGTGGAACCGCGTGGAACGCCCAGACAGATGCTCGTTTCAAGGCCAGTCAAGCCATTGACAGGAGTTAAGGCCAGCCTCGTCGTGAAGGTCTGCCCCGCACGAATTTCGGCAACCGGCTGCTGAATGGACATTGTGAAGTCCTTGTTGCCCACGCTCGCAGGATTGATGACTTGCGTAAGAACAGCGGAGGTTCCGTCAAACGGGCCTGGCGTTGACGCCGCCTGATAGTTTGCCGTAATCGAGTGGTTCCCTGCCGTCAACGTCGTTGTGGTGAAACTGGCAATCGAGTTTACAACTGGGATCGCTGCCAGATGTTGTGCCCCGTCTTTAAAGATGACGATTCCGATGTTGACCGGCCCACTCAACGCAGGCGATACCGTCGCCACGAACGTTACAGCTTGAGCCACGACTTGCGGATTTGCAGAGCTCGTGAGCGCAACTTTGCTGTGCGAATCCACAATGGTTTCGCTTAAAGCAGTGGAAAGCGAAGCTGCGAAGTCAGAGCTTCCACTGTAAGCTGCCGTGAAGCTGTGGCTGCCAATTGATAGAGTGGAAATCGGGAGAACCGACTTCCCGCTACTATCGAGCTGGCCCGATCCGATCTGCTGAGTACCGTCAAAGAACGCGACCGTTCCAGACGGAACCGCTGCCCCCGCCGTAACCGTGGCGCTCAAGGTGACGGCCGTCGCAACAGTCGCTGGATTGGCAGAACTGGCAAGCAAGGTTCCGGTCACAGCCTTATTGACTACTTGTGAATAAGGATTCGACGAACCACCGCTAAAGTTCGCGTCGCCTCCGTAGCTCGCCGTAATGACGTGCGTGCCTGCGGTCAAGCTGGCTGCGGTCAGAATCGCAGCGCCATTATTGTCGAGTTTAACGGTTCCCAAACTGATGGTTCCGTCGTTCAAGCTGACGGTGCCGCTTGGGGCTGCGCCAACTGGTCCACCAGCAGACTGCACGTGGACTGTAAATGCCACGTCTTGACCGAACGTGGAGGGGTTCGGAGCAGAGGTTAGAGCAATGCTCGCTGGGCTTTTGCTTACGGTTTGTACCAACGGAGCGGAGGTCGAGCCAACAAAGTTCGTCGTGCCCTGATACGCAGCGGTGATGCTGTGTGCACTGGCGCCGAGCGAACTAACGCTGATAGAGGCTTTTCCTGCGCTGTCCAGCGTACCGCTGCCCAAACTGGTGGATCCATCGGTGAAAGTAACTGTGCCTGAGGGAATGCCGTTTCCCGAGGAAGCAGCTACCGTTGCGCTCAGTACGACCGTCTGCCCAAAGACGCTTGGATTGACGGAACTCACAAGACTGGTAAGTGTCGAGCTTTGGTTTACGACCTGGCTGACACTGCCCCCTCCGGCGGTTGACGAAGGATCAAAATTGTTATCGCCGGCGTAGCTCGCTGTGATGGTATGCGCTCCCGCAGAGAGGCCCGCGCTGGTGAGCACTGCTTTGCCACTGGCGTCGACAGCAGCTGTACCGATGATCGATGTGCCGTCCGTGAAGGTGACGCTGCCAGTTGGCGTTCCTGTGCCGCCGCCGGCAGCTGTAACTGTGGCGGTCAACGCGATCGGCTGGCCGAATGTACTCGGATTGGGCGAGCTCACTAGCGCAATCGAGCTGGCAGTTTTGTTTACCGTCTGTTTCACGGTAGCGGTAGACAATTGGAAGTTGTTGTCTCCAACATAAGATGCAGTGATCGTGTGCAATCCAACCGATAGCGAGCCAAGGTTCAGCGACGCTTTACCACTCACGTCCAACCCGACTGAACCGAGTGATGCAGCGCCTTCCGTGAAGAGCACATTGCCTGTTGGTATTACGGTGCCTCCTGTTGATGCGGCAACGCTGACGGCGAACGAAACTGACTGACCAAACAAGCTCGGGTTAGGGCTTGCGACGATGGATGTTGTCGTACTGTTCTTATTCACTGTCTGAGAAAATGCGGCTGACGTCGACGGCAAGAAATTGCCATCACCGCCGTACGCGACGGTAATACTGTGTGATCCTGGAGCAAGCGAGGTAACACTCAGCGAGGCAGCCCCTGCTGCGATAGGAGCAGTCCCCAGCGACACAGTACCATCGCTAAAAGTCACCACACCTGTCGGAGATCCCCCGCCTCCGCCCGAAGCCGCAACCGTGGCATTCAGTATCACGGCCTGCCCAAAGACACTCGGATTGGGAGATCCCGTGATAGTGATGCTGGTGCCACTCTTAGCCACAGCCTGCGTAACTCCGTTCGCACCGGACGCGCTTGAGGAATTGAAATTGCCATCTCCGGAATAAGTCGCGCTGATAGCGTGAGAACCTACCCCCATAGCGGACGTAGAGAAAGTCGCTTTTCCAGCGTTGAGAACGGCAGTTCCCAATGAGGTGGCTCCGTCGCTGAATACCACGGATCCAGTGGGTACGCCTGCTCCTCCTCCACTCGCCTGCACGGTTGCCGTAATCTGGACCGCCTGGCCGAAAACACTCGAACTGGGCGAGGTAGCGAGCGACATGGTCGTATCGCTTTTGTTGATGATTTGACTGACAGCGTTTGAACTTGAAGGGCCAAAAGAAGTATCGCCGGAGTAATTTACGGTGAGGCTATGCGTTCCGACGTTGAGCGTGGCCAGGCTGAACGAGGCTGCTCCGCTTGCGTCCAAAGGGAGGGACGCTTGCGAAGAGGTTCCATCCAAAAAAGTGACCGTGCCCGTGGGGATGGCCAGCCCGCCGCCGGAAGACGCGACGTGAACAACCAGCGAGGCCGCCTGTCCAAACACACTCGGGTTAGTGGAGCTCGATGCCGTCACCGTCACGGTTCCTTTCGTGATGGTTTCCGTCAAGGGCGAAGAATTCGACGGCATGTAGTTCTGGTCGCCTGAATATTGTGCGGTCAGATTTGTGGTTCCGATGGGCAGTGTGGACGTGCTGAGGCTCAAGCGGCCCGCACTGTCTAGGCTTCCGCTGAAAAGGATCGATGTTCCGTTCGAGAAATTGATGGTGCCGGTGGGAACTGGCCCGGTAGCTCCGGCAGACACAGAGACATCGAAAATGATCGTCTGTCCAAAGGCAGCGGGATTGGCGGAACTGGTCAAAGTAACCGTCGCTGCCCCTCGATCGACAGTCTGGTTGATGCGAGCAGAGGACCCGCCGACCAGGGTCGCGCTTCCACTGAACACGGCAAGAATTGCATGAGTTCCGGCGCTGCTGAATGAAGTTGTCAGGCTGCTCGTTCCGCTTGCATTAACTGGCGCAGTACCGAGCGTCTGACTTCCATCGGCAAAAATCACCGAACCTGAGATATTCGCCGTGCCGGAAAATTTCGGGTGCACCGTGGCTGTGAGGGCTACGGATTGGGAGACACCAGAAGGGTTGGGTGAAGATGAGAGAGTGAGGCTATTTGCACCTTGATTGACGAAAACAGCGAGGACGTTGTCGCCAGGCTCGGTGACAGCAAGATCGAGGGCATTTGTCTTTGTGAGTGGGCCTGCGGCAATTTGTGATGCAGCGAAGGGAAGCTGAAGGTTGATTCCCGCGGCGAAGGCGCCGTTGCCTTGCCCCAAAAACAGTATCAGCGCCGGACTTGAGGCGGAGGCGTCAGCTATGTCGAGGTTACCGTCGCCATTGAAATCACCCACTAGGAGATCACTGGGACTGGGGTCGCTACCCAGATTATTTCCCAGTGAGAATGATCCATCGCTCTGCTGAAGCAGGACCAAAATCGATCCCGGGACCGTTATTGGTTGTGGTGGCGGGGGATCATTAACTGGGGGACAGATCCGGATTTCACCACATCCGCCGCCAAAACCACCGCCACCGCCGCCGTCCAGGGTGGCTCCGGCATTCGCGGCCACAATGTCTAACAGCCCATCATTGTTAAAATCGCCAACTGCGAGTCCCGCCGGCGAACCAATGAATTGTCTGACGGGAACCATGGCAGCGAAACTTCCATCGCCGTTTCCTTCGCTCAAGAAAACGTTTCCAACCGGGTTCCCGAGCGAGTCAGATCCAGCTTCAACTCCAATCAGGTCGGGCCGGCCATCGTGATTCACATCCGCGATGGCGATGCTGCTGATCTGCTGGCCTGGATCGACATTGCCGCTCTCGCCAAAATTGCCAGCTCCGTTGTTCATGAATACTGCAGCACCACGGCTGGTCGCAATCACGAGGTCCGCTCGGTGATCGCCATTCAGGTCAGCGGCAACGATCTGGCCGACCGTGTCCACGCTCGTGAGGCCTGGGATCGCAATTGTGACCGGGGGCTGGAAAGTCCCGTTCCCATTTCCCAATAGCACCTCGAAGCTTTGCGCGTTGGCCAGCGATACGGCAACATCCAGGACGCCATCGCCATTAAAATCCCCGGCCGCTACGAAATTGGGATGGGCGCCGACAGCGACCAGAGCAGGAATTCCGAGAGTCCCGTCTCCGTTCCCCGGATAGAAACTGAGAGACGCCGAACCGAAATTAGTGACGATCACGTCGGGGTTTCCGTCGCGGTTGAAATCGCCGGTGACAATCCCGAGGGGTTGCACCTGAGTTCCGTAATTCACTGCTGCCGCGTAGTTCTGAGCACTGCTTTCCGCACAGAAGACGCACATAACCGCAAAAAGCAACACCGCCAATCGCTTCATAGTCTCCGTCCTGTTTGGTATCGGAAGCTGCGGGGACCAATGCGGTCTCTTGACGTAACCGACTGGAGTCACCGAACATCCGTTTGGCTCTGAATCGTTACGCCAGGGGCGGGCTGGCAGTTGTACTGCGAATTACAACGGCGATTACTGGGCGGACACGCACGAGATTCATACGTTGCTATGGGCGGATAGGTCTATCGGGTTTGGAAGTCCGGGAGCGATCCGCCCGACCGCTCCCGGGATGCCGGCCGGCGCACCGTTCATCCGATCCCCGCGGATTGGATTGAGGATGCCCACGGGCCTGTCGCCAGCAAAGCGCGGAGTACTTCACGCACAATTCAACAACTCGAGCGCGACGCCTCCGGAATGTGAGAGGGCTGAGATTTGGGAGAGGGAGGCGGAGGAGAGGAATGAAGACGGGCCGAACTAAGCCAAGTCGAATAGGCCTGCTGAAGACCCCATCGGCTCAAGACGCCGCGCATGATCATTTCCATGCGCACCAGCGCATCGGACACCATGCGAGTGGTGTAGATGTTTTTCGTTTGGGTACCGTAGAACGCAACTACCCCCAATACGTTGCGGATGTGGAGATTCATCTCGGACACAGTCTCAAGCCGCTCTTCCAGGATCTGGCGCTGCTGGTCTCTCAGTTTCCGCCTTTCTATGACAACGCAGTACCCTAGTGCGCCAATGACGAGGCTTGACATTACCAACACAGCCAACGTCGGCGCTCCCGACTGCAAGAAGAACAGTTCTACAAGTAAAGTCGACGAACAAATGAATGCGGCGCCGACGACGGGTGAAACGACTTTTTTGAGTGAGTTGTATCGATTCATATGTATTGAGGCAATTTGATTGCCTCTCTCCTTTGTTGTGTCCTATTGACGTAACCTCGAAACCGCCTGCCCTCTACGCGGTAACACTGCAGTTGCTTTCTGACTCCTCACATTCCTCGGTTGTTGTCGACTTTTGTGTCTCAGTGGTGAGTGCCGCGCCATTTTGGTGAGTATTGTTCACCTCGCTCGATTCAGAGCGGTCCCGCCAAAACACAAAGCTTTGCAGAAAATCGAGACGTTCAGCGTTGAACCGCCGGCCCATCGCGGCATCCCGGTATTGCCTGCAGAAGTGAGCAAAGTCGTCGGGATCGATGATCGCTTTTTTCAACTTGCCTGTGTCGATCACCCGTGCCTTGAGCCATCCTTGATCGATCCATCTCTGGACCTCGTCGGCCCGCGTGTGTAGCGCACTGGCGAGGCTGAATTTTGTGAACCAGTTGCGGGACGTCTGCGCGCTCGCTCCAAGTTTGTGGAGCATGGAGCGAACAGCGCGAGTTGACCGGCGCATGATCTTCGCAACTTCCGAAGGCGGATACAGCACGATAAGATTTAGCAATTGTCCTTCGTCCGCCTCAGTCCATTCTTGATAGTTGGGTCGTGCAGCGATCCCGAAGCGCCGAACGAATCGGAAACACGCATCACGAGGATTCCCGGTGATTTCCACGAGTTTTGATACGAGTGCCTTCGTCACCGCGTATTCAGCCGTGGGATCATCAGCACCGTTGCCTTTGCTTGCCAAATGAGCCGCAACGAGATCTTTGGCTTCCATGGACCAGTGAACCATGCGCCTCTTCCTGGACATCGCTGCTTCTCCCATGTGATTGACTCGACCCTCCGCTCAAACTCCGGCTTGCGCCGATGTTGTTTCGCGAGGGCTGTGCCCTTCTACTCAGATAACGCAGCGAAATCGAACCGTGTCGCAGTTTGCATGGAAACTTTTGTCACGAAGATGAGATCTGTTGCCTGTTACTAAAGATCGCGGAGCTGAATGCCTCGGAAGGTGAGAGATCAAAAGCAGATGTGGCCGCGTATCGAAGAATGTGGTTGTTGGTTACGCAGCGTTGACAACCGATCCGTGGGTATTGCCGATACTCGCAAAGGTTCCTCCCCCACCTCCCCCCAAAGGCATACTCTTATGAGCGGTTCACGGAACATTTGTCGCTGGTGGGATAGGGAGTTCGATAAGTCGGGCCAACTAATCAGGGCCGATGTTCGCGCCTCTGCTATTGAGATCTGGGACAAAGTATGTTCGAAGACTCGATCAGCGCTCGGTGACGCGACAGATGCGGCCGATTTAATGGAGCGCTGTGTTTCGCGTATCTCGCGATCTCTCGATCGTCGGCAGGCTCTTCCCTTCTCTCAGAAGACGAGCGCGATGCTGATGGTGGCTTTCACTCGCGAGCTAAGCCGGCATGCAGGAAGGCTCAGGCGCACTCAGCCCAGTGGGGATGCCACCGCAATGGAGGAATATTTGTGTGCATCGAATTGGGCAAACGAGATTGACTCCCGTCTGGATTGGGAGAGGGTGGTCGTTCGTTTGAGCCAAAGAAGCCAAGTGATCCTGGCCCTCAAGACCGCAGGGTATGATTGGAAGGAAATAGCATCCTCGCTCGCCATAAGTGTGTCGGTCGCTAAGAATAGCTTTTGGCGGGAAATCGATGGGATCGCGGCCGAGCTGCGCAGACCTGATAAATGTAGTAGGCCGCGGACGTTTCGGAAGGCCGCAGGAAACTAGCGGCACAAGTGAATGTAGTTTGAAAGGAATTGAATGGCAATTCCTGAATGAGCCTGGAGCCGGCCCTGTGAGCCCCGGAAACAATGAAAGACTGCTTTCATTCATTGTTCCTTGCTTCTTGGCATGCTCGAACCGAGCACGAGCGCGCCAATGACAAGCGTAGTTAGAGTACCAACCCAACCAATTGCCAATGCAACGAGCAAGTAGCCAAGCCACATGGGACTCTCCCGTTTATTCACCGCGTAGTCGGACACCGGGCAGACGCGAACCCGCAGAGGCGGCGGTCACGGGGCTACACCGTTGCCTCTCGATCGCCTACCTGGGCCCGATACGCCGCCCTTTCCTTCTTGCTTTCTCGTACAGGCAACAACTCAACATGACTTGGGGGAAAGACGAAGTTTCGAACAAAGTCCAGGCGCTCGGCGTTCAGACGACGACCGATCACTGCGGTGCGGTGCTGTTTGCAGAACTCTGCAAAATCATCGGCGTCGATGATCTTCTTTTTCAAACGCCCAGTTTCCACGCTTCGACATTTCAGCCACCCGCGGTCTACCCATCTCTGTACCTCATCCACGCGAATGTGCAGTGCTTCAGCCAATGTGAACGTGGTGAACCAGTCCCGGCCCATCTGCGCATTTGCGCCAAGCCGAATCAGCATGGCTCGAATCGATCCGGGCGATCGGCGCAGGAGTTTGGCCACTTCGTGCGGAGGATTCAGCGCAATGAGATCCAGCAGTCGCTGCTGCTCGGCTATCGTCCATCCCCGATACTGCTGTTTCCTGGTTACGCCAAGCTGGCGCGCGAAGCGCCGACATGCATCGCGTGAATTGCCGGTCATTGTGGCCAGGGTTGTGACGAGATCTCTCAAACTCCCATGCCGTGCAGCCTTATCGTCAATCACTGCCCGGGGACTCTCGCTTTCCCTGAACTCGATGACCAGCCGCCGCGCTTCCGTGGGCCATCGGAGACGGCGCAGTTTGTGGTGTTTTGGCTCGTCCATGCGGAACAAAGCAGCTGGGAGTAACCTTGGCTCAAACCTGCGACGCTACGATTCCTTGGGCCGGCTGATACTCACGCGGTGCCCCTCTACATATAGAAAGTCTTTACGGACGAGGACTGTCTCACGTCGCACAACTTTTTTTGATTGTTGAGTTTTGTTCTCTCTCATTGGCACGTGCGCGGAACGCTGAGAATCTTTCAATGAGGAATAGGCGGGATGTTGGAGTCACGTGCCGCCCACGGGTTTACATGGCTCAAGCAACGGTCCCGGCGAGCTGTGACGAAGAGTCTGTCGACGAGTTCGGCACGCTTCTTGCGCAGCCAATCTTCACGAGGGACCAACGGCAGCTTCCGAAGGCACTCTTGCAAGCGATAAACCTCGACTGTAATCCCCAGAGCGTCGGCACTTCGTTGTTCTTCAGGCCTTGATCTGAGGCCGCGATTGTCCGGGCGGCGACTGGTGGGATGAGTTGTAACTGTGAACATGGGGACCTTGATGAGGACGACGGGAGTTCATTAGGGATGCTTCAACGAAGCGGCGGAACGGTGACAGTTCCCGGATCGGAAGAGTTGACAACAACGCATGCCGAGCTATATTCAGGGTCAGCATGGAGTGATGCTCTTCTGGTCACGAAAAGCGATCCCTGAGTCGGAGAATTTCCATTAGCGCAGCTCGTCTTCGCGGAGCTTGCGGCGCGGCGGTTCCTGCGCCACTTAGCGGCAGGCGGGCAAGCTTGAATTATGGCAAGCTAGTTAGGTATGCGCGCAATACTGGGTTGCGGAATTGTGTTCCTCACGTTCTCGCGACGCGGTCAATTATCGGCTTTTGTGTCCGCCCCGGATGCCGTCCCGCAGAGCGGCAAGGACTTTTCCGACGAAACGCCCCACATAAAACGCCAATAAAGTGCCGGGACTGGCAGGACGGAAGTTCGTTCCCTTGGGCTCATAAAACCAGGACGGTTTAGACATGGTACTGCACTCCTCGCGCTAATGACCTCAGCAATGTATATCTCATAGCAATATTGTCGCTGACTTGACACCGAATGCAAAACGACCGCGAGGCACTTTTAGACCATCACGTTGAGGTGCCGCGGCGTTCCAGTTGCCCAATTACTACCGCTATCGTTACGGACCATGATCTTGCGCGCACAGTAGATCTATGGACTTCTGCGGGATACATTGTTTATTTTGCCACTACCGTCGTTCTTCTGAGAAGACACTCACGACCGTTTTTGTCCTGAATTGTAAGGATCTCTTCCCTTATCTCTATCACGGGCTCGGTTTTCCCTTGTAGGTCATACGTAACCACCTCGAGACTGTTCATTCCACGCTTTGGCTTAGGATCGGGTGTTGTGATAGCCGGTGCAACCTCAACCGTTATTTGCAGTCGCGCCTGAGGTTTGTTGGAGGTGAGAACCGCACTTTGTGCCAGAACGGGCCTGATTCCAAAGCCGATAAGTGCAATAACAAGCAACAACACTTTTACATATCCGATCATTTCGTGGTCCCTTTTGTCCGCATTAGCGAAGTTTTTTCTCTTGGGATTCTCTTTACATTTTGCTGGTCAGACACCAACCGGACGAACGTCTCGGGACTATCGCTGGTATTCGCAATCGCACGATGTGGCACACCATCAGGGTCTACCACTATCGCCGCTGAGCTCAGAATCGTTGCAGTAACAACCAGACTTCCATCAACTCCCGCCGACTGCCTCCGGGGATCCGGCGATGTCGGCCCGAACAGAGCAGTCATCAGCGCAATTGCTAGCAGTGCGCCCACTTCTTTCATACGTCGAACGATAAGCTAATTTGAGACTCAGCGGACGTGGAGGTGACCGCTGTTGCAGTTTTAGAAAATTGCATTAGAAAATGTTGAGAATAGCAATCTAAGAATGCATTAAGGTAACGAACTTGTTGTAGTGATAATGAATTGCTTAACCTGCTGGATTGCACGTTAGCGAAGGTGAACGCGGTAATACGTAGTATACGTGTATCTTTATTCCGGTTTTCGGAACGTCGCAACACTGGACCAGCCCACTACGTGAATTATCTTCAGTGTCCCACATGCGACACTGTTCAGAAGGAGTAGCTGGGCAGGTGAACACACAAACGGAGCGCCGGACATTGCCCCGTCTTCTCACTTTCACGTTTCAAGCAGTAGCTCGTTTACACCAGGCATCACAGCCAGCTGTGTAAAAACGATGCTGCCAGTTGCTCAATTACAGGCAGGTTGCAGAACCCGAGGTTCGACCCAACAATTACCATATGGAAAGTCCCTGGGGTCGTAATTGGTGATTGGTTCCCCAATAAGCTTGACGAGGACAGTCGAGGCTCCGATATAGAGAACACGAACCTGCTTGGGGCCTGCCGACGACAGCCAGATAACCTCGCGATCCGGCCTTAGCCACCCGATATTTAGACGGTTCACGTCGGGTGGCTGTGGAACGTAGACGTCTGGCGTGCCCGTTTCCTTGATTTGGCGAAGTTGCTTCTCCCAGAAGTAGAGTCCATACATCGCCGCGCGGGGAAAACGGGAGCGTACAGCTTTCAAGACCGCAAACTGGTCTGAGTTGATTAGGCACTCAACCTGAGCTCGTAGTTCGGTCGACCGCCTTGCCTGTTCATGGTCCCGTTCCAGCTTTTCGCGTCTGTCTGCTGCCACTCGCGCGATCATACCGGCTACATCTGGCCTCTCCACCTGGATCTGGCTTGCGAAGAGCGGGGCTTGTTTCGCGCTGCGCTTTCGAGCATTGCGTACGGACCGTTCGGCTTTCGATTCGGCCACTTCGGGGAGGAGGTAGGGCGGCACCACGACCCAAGCATCGCCTCGTTCGACCTCAAAGATGTAAAGGTTTTCTGGCAGACAAATTGTTCCGTCACGCAGCCAATTTGTTCCCTCTCGTTCGCAGACGAATTCCCTGCGGCCGATGTGGTCGCCAAGGACTTGCAACACACGTCCATGGATCGCCTCGCCTCTGGTTGACCTAGGCACTGCAATGATCCTGTCGGCACATACAATGTAGTTGTCGGCATCACACATGCGGAACTCTTTCTTGCGTTTCTCGCTGTCGGGGTATCATGAGATCAGAAGATGGCTTGGTTAAACTCTACGAGCCGCGCTCAACGCGCTACAACTCCGCCACTTCGTTAAACGCATGCTCGAACCAGTACGATCTTAGTTTCAATACCGGTTCCACTACTTTTGAATGATCCCGCTGGAACATCTTGTACCAGTGCTTTGGCGTTCTGGAGAAACTCACGAAATGACTTTGCCTTTTTGTCTTTTCGCGAGAACACCCCTGCTGACACAATGGCTGCGAGAATTCCTCTCGGTGCTAGCAGGAAACACCAGGCGCGCAATACGTGATCGATATCCTGACCACTCTCGAAGGGCGGATTCATGATGATTCGATCAAAGCGGTTTTCTACCCGATTCGAGTCAAGGTCAAAGTAGTCGCGGCCGAGAAAGCTCACGCCGTTCACCCCTTCGTACTTGCTGCGAAGAATATCGAGAAGAAAGCAATTCAGTTCGCAATAAGAGACCTGGACACCCTGATGGTGTTTCAGGATTACATCAATCAAGTTGCCGGTCCCTGCTGACGGCTCTAGTACTTTGTTGCCAGGCTCAATACAGGCCATCTCTACCACTCTCTCCGCTAAGGGTTCGGGGGTGGGAAAGTACCCTGGTATGGCCATAGTCGCCGCTTCGCTGATGAGACGCAGAACTCTTTCGGAGCTCCGCTCGTTTCTGCTTACCGAGTTGTAGAGGCGATAGATCGCGCTGTCGCCGGCAGAGGTAAACAAAGCGCTCTCAAGAGCACCCTTTGTAGTTAGGCTGGCCAACTCTGGAACGATGCTCCCATTCTCGTGCATCTCCGCGAGCTGACGGAGAGTGGACTGAATCCGCTCTAGGCGAATGGCTTGTTTTCGGAACCCGTCCGCGTCGCGAAGCCTCTTTCTGGTGGGTGGCTGCGCAAGCATGTTGTTGGCGCTTTGGTGTTTAGCATCGATGTGCTTTTGCATAGCATCGGCGGACGACCGGCATCGGACCACGGCTTTGCTTTCTTTAGCGGCAGCTGGGCCCTGAGCGTTCGCTTTATTCTGTTTTTCGTGAATGGCTGTGGAAGGCGGGGAGTGGTTATCCCAAAACGCAAGTTGGCTCATGCCAGGCTCCGCGTGGAACAAATGAGTGGTTTTCTTCAGCGGAAGGTGTAGTCGCCGCAGTTAGAACACTGGGTCACTCTTGAAGTGAGCGTGGTGCGGGGTGAGTCGGTGTGCGGAATATTTCATCTGACTTTTTCAATCGCTCAGATTGGCAGCCTCGGAGCCGGCACATTCTCCGCCGCGGCGGGGTTCAGCCATATGCTTTCTAAGCGCTTGTTACCGCCGTCGATCACATGCTCCCTTTTGTAATGGGCCCAGCTGCCGAAGAGCTGATCGTATAGTGGGCACTCATAACCGGAGATAATGACCATTCCTTGGACGTGATGAAGTAGAGATGCCAGGTCCGCATGATCTTGGTCATTCATCTCGCACGCGTACATTGCGTTGCCGCGACGCATGTTCCGTGTACAGTGAGGGTACGGTGGATCAAGATAGAAAAGAGTGCTTGGGCTGTCGTGTTGCTCGATTACGTCCAGCGCACTTCTATTCTCGATGAGAACGCCTCTTAAACGTTCAACGAATCTCGGGATGTGCGTGGGATAATTCGCCCAGTCAATTGCTGGTGTTGTCGACGATTCACCGCTCGATGCTCGGAAGCCTGTTGAATGTGCTCCGTTCGTAGAAGCGGATCCGAATCCAGCCAGAGAACGCAGAATCGTGCACCTCGCCTGCTCGATCATTGACAGTTGGGCGAGGGTAACGCCCTGGATGGCTTCAAACTCCTCCCTGGAAAATGGTGTGAGGTAAAGCAAACGAGTCAGTTCAGCAGCCTGGATAGGATCTCGTAAGATCCGGAAAACGTTCACAACCGTCCCCCACAGATCGTTGTAAACTTCGACCGGAGAACGCTTCTTACGCATTAAAACCGAGGCTGCACCACCGAACGGTTCAACGTAGGCTCTGTGGCTGCCAAAGTGTGAAATGATCCAGGGCGCCAGAAGCCATTTTCCGCCGTGATACCTCAAAACGGGTCGAGGCCTCATCACAACTCCGATTCGGACCAAATCCGCGGCCACTGGCTAAAATTGGTGCGCGCGATTTTGGATTTGTTAAGTGTTTCGCTCACTGCCAGGGTCCTCCCTGAACGACGAGTCTCACTGCTCACGTATTCGAAATACGCCTGCATGAGACTTTCGGAGAGCCAATCGCTCAGGTTCCCCTCCGAATTGACGAACTTGTCCGGATCGGTGAGAAACTCCGTCCGCCGGCAAACCGGCAACCAAGTGAGGGAGTCGACAAATTGGGTAAGCTTCGTTCCTGTAAGCCAGCGCGATGGTTGGAATAACAATTCCGTCAAATCATGTAACTCTCCCCCCGATTCCCTGAGGTCAATTTCGCCGGTCCAGCCCGGGATCGCCTCATCAAAGAGCTTCTTCTCTCTCCGAGTGATACAACGGTTCTTTCCCACCGCGACACGGATACGGTTGGCATCCATTGAAATCGTGATTCTCGAGGAAAGATGCCGGATGAATCGAATCAGAGAATCTGCCTTGTGGCCGTCAGCCCCGAGGCCCAGAAAGTGAATTCGCTTCGGGCGGACATGTTCAATCAGGTGCCTTGATGCGTCGCCTCGCTCTGCCCTACAAAACCTTCCGCCGATCGCTTCCATGCAGCTTTCGCATGAATGGCATGCGAGAATAAACGGCGCATGCCGTGTATTTTTTGCCGAGCGACTGAGAACCTGACGGAAGAGCACGTCTTTCCTGCTTTTAGTGGAGCCAACCTCGTTGTTCCGAACGGGAGCTGCAAGCCCTGCAATAACATTTGCAGCAAGTTCGAGCAAAAGATCGCTGGGGACCTGGAGACCACAAAGCACATCTTCGAGATTCAGGATCGATACGGGGCGATTCCTGAGTTGCCGGTTGCTGTCGAGGTGCGAGGAGAGGGGGCTCAACCACTCCAGGTGCGTGGGCGCAGAACACCGGAAGGAGACATCACACTCTACGATTTTGTGAGCGAAAAGAAAGTGGAGGACGGAAAGAAAGTTCGCCACGGTTTCTTCGTGTCTTCCGAAGCTGCCGAGAGATTCATCGAGCGTTCTCGTAAAAGAGGAGAGAAAACAACGGAATTGGCCGTTCCCACGGAACTCACACTGCAATCTATCGCACAGCAGACCACCATCTTCGCGTTCTCGTATGAAGCTCGGCAACTAGGCGCGAAGATAGCTCTGGTTTCCGTTGCATTTCAATACGGAACGGACTATGCATGCCATCCACAATTCGACATGTTGCGGAACATTGTGGTGGGCCAGCCTGAGGACCCGGCCGCACTGGGATTACGCATTTTCGCTAACAAGGACTTCGCGTCTGATCACAAGAGGACACCAAGGCAACACACCGTTCGCGCATATTTGAGTGCTGGCATGCACAAAGGATGGGCCTTGGTCACCTTGTTCGGTGGTCTCTCATATATCGTGGAACTCACGCGAGCTTTTGATGAGAGAGACAGCCGACACTTCAGTTTGTTCTACGACGTCGAATGTCGCAGCCGGTTCAATCCAGTAGTTCTTTTCAGTGAACAAGAGTTGTTAGGCAAAGTTCTGTCACCTGCCACGAACTTCGAGAAGCCTGCGGCAGTTGATGAACAATGGTGGCCGATCGTCGCGGAATACTGCAAGGCAAAAGGCATTGAGATCACCAGAACTAAAGTTGGCGAAGCCGAACCTCAGCCTCCATCATGAAAACCTACGGGGACGACGGACAGGTTCTATGGTGAGAACTACTTCGGAACTCTTCCTCGAGCGGTCCTTCACTGCATCAGACCACGCAAGACCATCGTGGATCAAATCCCAGAACAACTAAAGGATTGAAGGACTGAGAAGGTTCGGTATCGGGAATTGCGTGCGTCAAAAGTCAACGAAAAGCACAGACCTTTAGCGAATGGCATACTCGAGCGGAGCGTTTGCGTACCGACGCGGATTTTGCTGATAAATTTGGCTCGCTCTGGAGTGACGTCTAAAGGTTGGAAAGACGTATTGGGGCGATCGCTCTTTGCCGATTATCGGCTGGTATTCTTCCTGCTTGTCCGCGACGGGCGAGGCAGAGATGATTCGAAATAAACCCTAATGGCAGCTGCCCATTCGGGAATCCCGCTGTCGGGTACTTGCTTCAACTCATCGGGCAGATCTAAAACCATCACCAGTTGCCGAAGCTCTGACTTTCTGCTCCATAAAGGTTCTTCCGTACGAGCTAGATCCAGGAGTAGGTTGTGGGCGGCCCCGAAATGATTTGCAACATCCACATTGCCGTTCTTTAGTTGAGCAAACGTTTCTTCACTGAACGCCTGTGCGCTAATGCCTTGATCCACCATCGGGTCGGGGAAATAGTAGTCCACCGGATGATGTAACATGACACCCAGTTCCCGCACCTGTCGTTTAATTGCCAGAAACAAGCGCTCTCGCTCTTTCGGCGTTTTCTGTACCAGTATCATCTTAGAGTTCCAACCGAGTACAAACGCCATTGCCTTACGCTGCCGTTGCGTGAGAGGCGCTTTCGGCGCCTCTTGAAAAGAGGTGGAGGCCAGCATGTTTTGGCTTGGCAAGAGCAAAACAATGAAAAGTCCCAGCGAAGTTAACATGTGCAGACCATCCTCCAGCGGCACCACCGCCCCGCCCGGTAGCTCAACCGCCTTCCAACATATACGGTCAGTACATCATATCACGTATACGTTGCCGAACTGATTGAGCTGTTGGCATACTCGGGGCGGGGACAGCGGTCGTTAGGTCGAAAGTAAAGTGTTCGCGACATCCTGGGATATAGAGACGCCTTTCCGCTGTTTAACCGTCCTAACGTTGACAGACTTCACTGCCAATCGGGCAGGAATGGTAGTGCTGCGCGCGGAGATTTGTCACACAAGCTCGAAGTTTACCGGCAGAATGATCCAACTGGTGCATTCCTGCGGTAGCTGCGTCAGGCTCCACAATGAGTCTTTCGTCGGGACGATCTCAAAACCGTTCGGCGTGACAACAGCGCCAGGTTGGCTACGCATCTCGGCAACTGTCTGCCTCTTATATTTGTCGTCTAGCGTCACTCTGCAATCAACGACTACCTTGGCTTTCTCCAAGCGTACTTGAGGGGCATTGTTAACGGCTTCCCTATATGCCTTGATCCGCTTCGAATAGCTTCCGGGCTCGCGCATTTCAGCTTGCCAGAGAGCGCTCACAAACGAACCGACGATCGAAAACGCCCATCCTGCGACGTACCAGGTACCGTCAGGTCGTTTCAGTAGGCGTTCGTCGTTCCCGATGGCCAGGACCTCTGTCACCTCAACAGCGAATGTTTCCGCTGGCACTGGCGCGTAGCCCAAGTCTGATCTTCGGGCCGTCGAACTTGGCACATCCCGCAAGACGCGCCATGGGGCGAGAGCACCTTTGGAACCGTAGAGCGCCAGCATGACATCGGTGTCATCGGTGCTGATCTCGATAGTCTCGCCTGCTGCCAGCTGGCCTCGGAGATCGGTGCGGCCGATTATTCCCAGGCGTTCGCTGACTTCCGCCCAAGTGGTTTCAGGAATAGCGTCGTACAGACCACCTTTACCGATCTTCAGCACAACCGTTTCTCTTGGAAACAGTACGGGTGTGGCCAGTTGTGTCAGCCAGCCACGGATATATCCTTCCGGTGTAATGCTTCCGCCGCGTCCCTGCAACATACCGCCTTCGCAAGCGGATGCATGGCGGAAGATGCGTTCCATTGCTGCGCTGAGATCACCGAAGAGGATGCAACTCCACTCCGGAGTGTGAGGAGTGCAGTTCTTCTCATAAGTTTGCTCAAATAGAACGTAAATATTCTGTCCAGACGGGGCTTTGAACGCCGCCGCGAGTTTTCCGGTTGTTACAGTAGCTCCCATTTGTGAATCTCCTTAGGCCGCGCGAGGAGGGACATCTGGCCCGGCTTCCGTCCATCGGATCGAGATTGGAATCAGATCGGTTGAGAATTTAGTCAGGCAGAGTGTCTGTTAACGCATGAAGGGTGGAATGTCGCTGCCGCGGAAATGCCGTATTATCGGTCGGTAGTTGCCCGGCTGCTGATGCTCAGTTGGATAGGTGGTTAGGTTCAACGTTGATGGCGTATGCGGCCGCCAGAAATTTGTCCGATAGTAGGGCGCGACACTCGATCGGCAATTCAGCCACGACATCACGAACCGTGATTGATTTGCCAGGCTCGCTTGCCCAAAGACGATCTCTCGCCTGGAGAAAGGCGCACGCCAGTTTCGCGGGCGCTTCATAGACAAGCTCCCATCCAAGCACGCTGGCTGCTGTTTTCGTGCTCCGTTTGTACTCCCTCCAGGGTATCGTCCGGTACAGCCCTCGTATCACCCACCTCTGAAAGCACAGGAGGTCATTCCGGGCTCGGTCGTACACCATTGGATAAGGCTCAATGCCGTAATCAACCATTCGCCGAAAACGGTACCAGATCCGTGGCCAGGTCTCTTTGCTATCGAATCCGATCAGCATGTATGCGCGCAGATGGGATGGGGGAATGCCAGCTGCTTCGAGGCGTGCCACGCCGGCATAAAATTTCTTCTCGTCTCCTATGTTGTCCCACGCTGTGTACAACCGGCGTTCTTTGAATTTCGTGTCACGGTATTGGATCGAAGCGAGGGCTGCCGCTGCTTCTTCCGTGATCATCCGAACGTTGATGCCCTGCGAGAGACAAACGCGAAACTTGCCATCTTGCATTTCTCGAATGCGATCCCGCCATTCAGGAACACCGAAGAAATCGTTATCGAGGATGTGTAGTTTTCGTGGCCATGGTTCGCCACGCCATTTGTCGTAGATGCTATTGACCGATTGAGGGCCGCCCTCTTTTTGCCGGACCAGGCAGAACCTGCAACCGAGCCTACATCCTCTCTGTGTGAAACCGATGGATGGGGTGAAGTCCGGATATCCGGAGTAATCGTACGATTCGTACGGTCGACCGATCAGTTGCTCCACCGTGGTCGAAAGCCCGGTTCCCGTTCCTCCCAAGATGCCGTCCGGCCATTGTTGACGGAATAGTGGTATCTTATTCTCTGAAAACTTGAATATCGCGGATCCGTAAACTCGATCATAATGCGGCTCGAACAGGTCGGGCAAAATTCGTCTTGTGACGTGGACAGTATCGCCGTTGTCGAGGTGCCATCTGGCAAGTTTCATGATTGCCAGGTTTGGAAGCTTGCCATCGAGTTGAATCAATCTAACTCTCACGGCTTCCCCCTTTTCGCGCCCGCGGCTCGCTGGTTAATCAGAGAGACGCGGGTCTTTGAAGGGCGCCGGCTAGGGCGTGAGGTTATTGTTTGCGCCGTGCGTGAAGCTTGACGCCCCGCCGTTCCCATTTAACGAACCCAGACGGCCTACCACGTAGGCACCCCAGGATGCAGAAAGACCGAACCCTCCATTGGGTGCGCTGGTTGTGTTGGGCTGGTCTTCGTTCTTGTTGCCGGTAGGATTCCCGAGGTGCAGCGTAGAGTTTTCGCTGACAGCAACGCCATTCTTGCCATTGCCATTGATGACGTTGGTTGCAATCTCGGCGTAAGAGGCGCTTTCGATGTTTACGCCGTTGTTTACGTTATTTCTGATTGTGTTTCTATAAATCCTGGCGGAAGAGGCACGCTGAATGCGAATCCCGTAGCCTCCATTGCCCTGAATCACGCACGGCCCAATAGCGCCTTCAGACGCGCCGATGCCGTCCGTGAATCCTACGCGCACATAGGAGTTTTCGTTGATCACGATTCCGTTCTGCGGGTTGTTCTGGATCGTTGAATTCACGACGAACGCCACCGAGGTTCCCCGCTGGAAGTGGATTCCATGGCGTCCTGTGTTCTCGACGACCACCGTGTCGATGGCGATGTCACTTCCAGTATTGATCGAGAGCCCATCATGCCCGCCCGTGATGGTCAGGCCGCGTACGGTGAACCGCGACACACCAGTCAGTTCAATGACGTTGAGCGTGGAGTCCGGGCCCGAAATGGTTGCCACTCCCCGGCCGTCGAGCGTTAATCCGTTGTAGCGTCCGGTCGGACTGCTGAACAACAGGTTTTCGTTGCAGGTGCCCTTGATGATGACCGTGTCGCCAGGATCAACGAAACCGAGTACTCGGGTAATGGTTTCCCCGCGATCGCAATCGACATGTTTTGTTCTTGCGTGCTCATACTCTTGAGCAGATACCTTTGGGATGTTTGTTGCAACGGCAAATGCCAGAACAGCTAGGACCCGGATTGCCAAGCCCCGAACCGAGCTGTGCTTCTCGCTGATGGAACGCATTTGAATTCTCCTTTTTTTCTGGGGCGGTCAGAGAGCGAAACGCTACGTCGGAACGAAATTTCGGTCAAATCAGCTCTGTTTTGGCCCATTTTCGACTGAAATCTAACTGCGTTGACGCATCGAAATTCGACGACCAGAGCGGGACTTCAGAAGGACCCACCAGACGGCAAACGGCTGGGTAAAGCGCTGGCCTCGGAGGTTTTATCAACGTCTTTGGGCCAAACCCAATAGGGTGGAGGCGTTAAAAGAGGTCATTTTGGAGTTACGACTGCCCAGCGAAGGCGAGTGCCCGAAAAGCACACATCCTTCGCACCGCGTGTTTTGCCCACGCAAACCAGCCGTATCTTTAGTCTGAAGCAGATTGCTCCTCCATCGTCCGTTCTCCCCGCGCCCAATTGATGCCTCCCGATTCCAAGTCTTAGGGGGAAAAGAGGTGGAAACGTCCAGGCGCGTGACGGTTCGCGGCCTCGGTTAACCAGGACTGAAATGGGCTTTCTATGAAATCGAAGACCTGAGCGGAGTGGAGGATTCTGTCTCAATCCATGTCTTTCATTTAGAAAGGCGGAGGGGCAAAATCCGTCGAGATAAATCGTCAGATCCTTACTGGCATGACGACGTATCGGTAGGTGTACTCCCCAAGAGCGGGATCCTGCGGTCTCAACTCGCTCGCCGTATGGGGGTCCTTAAACGCCAGCCTCACTTTCTCTGCGTCGACCACTTTCAAGAAATCGAGCAGATAGTGTGAGTTAAAGCCCATAACGACCGGCTCTCCCGTATAGTTGATCGGGATCAAATCTTCAGATTCACCGGCCTCTGCCCTGGAGCAATACAACTTGAGTTCGTTCTTTTCGAATCGCAAACGAATTGCGTTTGACCGCTCATCGGAAAATTGTGCAACGCGCAGAATCGCGGAACAGAGTTCATCACGTCCTATGACCACGGCATTATTGTGATCGCGCGGCAGTACGGCTTCGTAGTTGGGAAATGTGCCAACTAAACGACGCGTCGTCAGCAGGCGTTTGCCGATCACGAAGAACAACGTGGAATCGTTCTCGGCAAATTGAATGTACTCGCCGGAAAACGTGGCAAGTAAAGAATTCATCTCCAACAGCGCTTTCCTCGGAATCAGAATCTTGGATTCTTGTGTCACGGTTTGAGCTTTGGTGTGTTCCAGTAAGGCCAGGCGGTGTCCGTCGGTTGTAACCATCGCGATGCTTTGTGCCTTCAAAGTCAGTAACGCGCCATTCAGCGTATATCGGGACTCCTCTTTTGAAATCGCGAACACAGTCTGTGAAATTAAATTACGCAGCACGTCGCTTTCGAGCTTCAGTGACCCATCTGTCGGAAACAAAGGAAGGCTGGGAAAGTTTGTACGTGGCAGGCCGACCATTTTGGTATGTGACCGGCCACTACGGAGTTGAAGCCAGCTGTTCGCGAGAACCTTGACATTAATCTCGGCGTTGGGAAGCAGCCGCAGATAGTCGTAGAGTTTCCGGGCCGGGATGGTGAACGCGCCCGGTTTTCCCACTTTTGCGAGACAGGAAGTACGAATGCTGATATCGAGATCGGTTGCCGTCAGCTGCAGGACCTGGCCGGCTGCATGCACCAGAATGTTGTTCAGGATCGGGATGGTGCTCTTGCGGTCAATCGCTCCTTGGAGCTGGGTTATCTCGTCCAATAAGTCCTGCTTGTTGACGACGAATTCCGCAGATTCATCGGCCTTGGCTGCCGTAGGTCCAGCGTTGGCGGTTGGGTCTACACTGGCGGGTGGTGGTGTAGCGGTTTCTGGCATAACGCTCAATCGGCCATTTGACGTGGCCGTTCCTTTCGAGGGAGATTGACGATTGGGAAGAACCTAAAACATAGAGTTAGAGAACGGCGACTTTCAGGACAGCGGCATGGGATAGTACGCCATAGGCGAGCTCATAGTGTTTCTCCGGGAACACGATATGGGACACTACCCTCCATACCCCGCGACATCGAACAGTGGAAGATCCGCATGACCGCAGTAGAGGTCAGCCATGTCGGCCCATTTCGAATCGAATTTGCCCACTCCGTAGCGCGCTTTGGTCTCCACCTTCGCGGGAGCAGCGACAAAGAACTCTTCACTGGTGGGATAGGTGGCCTCACACTCGCCCACTTTGGCGTACCAGAGCCCATGCGCCTGGGACAGTTTCACTGAATTATCCAATGCAAGTTCGCTCAGTCTCCGAATCGCATCCTCAGCATTTGCGTGGCTTGAGAGTTGTTCGACGCATCTTTCCGCAGTTCCCTTCTTCGCCGAATCACGCCCAATCACGCGTTTTCTACCGCTATTTTGCTCGTAAATGGCTTTGGCATTGTAGATTCTCCGGACACGGTAGACGGCCCACGCGCTTTCGCGTAATAGCAGATTGAACTGCCCTAACGCTTCGTCGTTGCCACTATTTTCGACAATCTGGTAAAGAGGCTCATTCTTATAGAGCTGGCCCCTCTGATTCATTGCCAGCGATAGGCGCTCGGTGAACATTGCCTGCGCGGTCTGCTGCGGAAATTGCTTCTGGCGTGCAATGAGGTCGGGATTGATTCGAGCAAATGGGCAAAACCGGCACGCCGACTTGCGCCACACGACACCCAGCCTATCCTTTATATATGCGAGGCACTTCTCGCGGTCCCAACCCCACAAAACCAAAGGATAGTGGCTGATTCGGGATGGCGTATCGTATGTCCGCCCCAGGTCAACGCGGTCCAATTCCAGAGCATTGAACCCAAAAGTTACCCTGGCAGCGATCGCAGCATCGCTCTTTTGAACGCGAACTAACTCATCTGCATTGAATCCGAATGTGTGCCGGATGGTCCCGGACAGAAACTCTTCGAGCCAACTCTCGATGACAAATGCTTTGAATTTTAGACTGCAGCGGTGTTCAGAACCATACTGAGGAACCGTGCCGGCCGTTTCCAGTTCTTCGGTAAGTGTGTAGGCGCCGCCGATATGGAGAGCCTCGGGCTGACGGCTGTCATCCAGAACCACAATTCCATCTTCTTCCAGATGTCCGCCCCTTGCGACCTGAACAAAACGAACGCCGTGTTGCCTGAATAGTGGAAGAATATGCCGCTCAAAATCCTCGCCGGTATCCGGCCATTCGGCGCCGACCATTGCGGTAATGATGACCAGTTCATCGAGCGGAAAATCTCGGGTTTCGGGTTCGAGGAGCCATCGCAATAGGATAGCGACTGATTCGACCCCTAACCCGTTTGACATCACGGGCGCGAAGCTTGAGTTTTGCATGAGAGTGTCGTGACATGACCGTCGTGGTCTCGAAGAACGCCTTCGTTGTCGGAGTATGATCTGTGTAATGAAGAAACCGCCTGTCCGAACCACCAGAAGCCGTTCACGCGGAAACCCGAATTGGGGGAAAACAATGCCAGCTACACCACCCGGCATTACTGAGTTTGAAAAACAATTGCAAAAGCTGCGATTGACGCACGATGAATGCGCGAGCTCGGATAAACTACGCCAGTGGTGCGACGAAAACAAAGACCGATGCTACATTCCGGAATGGCTGCTTAAAATTTGGCGCATCTCATCCGACTCAACCATTTGAACGTAACCGGTAATGTAAAGAGTTGCATTTGTTTGAGCGTCACGAAATCGGGTGCAGAGTGGCCTTAGCCACGAGCGTCCAGTCTTCCGCTCTCTTGGGGACAACGACACGAACCGCGGTTAGGCCCCCATCCGTCTTCTGGACGATGTATGCTGCTCCGGACATCCGTGATCGGATTACATCACCATCTTTCAGCTCACGAAACTCCTGTTCCTTCATGTATTTCCTCGCTTGTAGGCATACATCCGGAGATAGCGGCTGCTAGCCAAACCCGATCCAGAGAACGGGCTACTCGCCTAACCGATTGGATTACGCGCATCAAAGCTGGAATGATCTAGCTAGTTGGTTGGCTTGAGGAGGCGTCCTAGATCAGGGGTAATTCTAGGTCGAGCAATTCCTGCCGACGAGCTGGCTCCAGCGCGAATGTCTGATTCTTGCGGGTCCAGGTGTGCGTGCGTGACAGAGTCACATTAAGGCGCTTGGCGGCCTCAGTTTCAGATCGGCAGCCAAAAAGAAATCCGTGGTTGCGATGGGCTATCCAGTATGATTCGCCGTGATTCTTCAAGATGAGTAACTCGCGATCTTCACTCTCCCAAAATTCGTGAACACCATTATCGCCCCAATAGAGCAATTTTCCGGGAAGCATGTTTCTCGATCTCTCCTTGAAGAAAACGCGCAAGTATTCTTCAATACTGAGCCTCTCGTCGCCATGTACCCGCGACAGCACAGCTCGGGAGATACGTGCACGTTTTCTTCCTCGATTACTTCCGAGTGCGGCGCTGCTTGGCGGCCGGCGCTCTCCCAGCCTTTCGCGTCTGGCCGCGGCGTCGTTGTCCGGACGACAGCTGACAATGTTTGTTGCCCTCGATCATTCGTGTCCATGCTGCTGGGTTGGCTGCAATCGGGGCCGTTAAGCCCACCGCCAGGTTCACAAAGCCACCGTGGTATGACAAGCGACCGTGGCGGAATAAACGCGCCAACATGGCCAGCGCAAGATTGGCAAGGCTCTGGTTGATGAATGGTTCCTGCCTGGTCAGCGCTTCAACGGCGCTGCAAGACGGCAAGTTGTCACGCTTGTCAAACTCGGCATCCACAATTTCGGGAAACAGTTCTGCAACTGTGGGTAAGCGACAAGGACCTTTTGAATTCTTATGATTCTCCGGCTGTCCCAGCACGAATTGTCCTGTGGAGGCGTTGTTGCCAATGTCGAGCCAGTAATGGCACTCTCGATAGACTGAGGTGGACATTAGTGTCTTTCGCGCCTTGCGAGAATCTACACAACTGACGAGAATGTCCGTTTCGCTGCGCCAGTTTTCATCCAGGAACTCAGTGTGCGCCTTCCAACCCAGTCCATAAAAAAGATTGATCCGCGTGGCCAACACAGTCGACTTGAAAAGGCCGATCTCGTTTTCGCAGAACGGCTGTCTTACGCAGTTGGTGGTGGAAATCCGGTCGCCGTCGATGATTGAAACGGTCAGCCCTTCCGGGTGGCCCAAAGCGAGCATCGCCTGATGGAGCAGAGGCAAGCCGCTCACGAATGCACTGCCTGTACCTCCGCAACCGACTACGGTCATTCGGACCTGCTTTTCCAGCAACAGCCCTGGTAATGCGTGGTATTCCATCTCATTCATGCCGTTCATCGGGATTCACAAACTCGGATAAGGTTTCTTTTACCGGCAGCAAATAGCGGGTCGGAAACTTTGATTTCCCTCGCAGGCCTTTCCACAACGCCACCAGTCCCCTCGGATGCTGCGAGCCCGCTCCGTTCGCGTGCGAGAATTCGCTGCCGAAGAAGGCGTCTTCCCACGCGTCAATGGCCATAACCGATTTTTGTTGTGGAATCTTCATACTGCCGAGACATACGCTACCATCCGCACTGCAGTTCCAATAGGGAGCAACGTACATCGCCGTTTTGGCGGTCGGTCGCTTGTTCTCGTGGAGCGCTCTTACAGACAATGCAGAACCGGATGCTTTGAAGACGAGGGCGGGATGAGGGTATCGCTTTCCGTTCAACGCACGAAGGGCTGCGTCTCCACCTCGATCACTGAAAAACAGGATGCGCTTGCTTGGGGGCATCCACCAAACCAGAGTATCCGCCGTTCGTACAAGAAGCCGCTCGGGCAATATCTCGGGCTCGATCGACTCACCTATATTCCGGATGATGTCATGTAAGGCATTTCGCGTGACCAGTTGCCCTTCGCCTAAACGGGCCGAATCCCCTTCGTGAATCACATCGTGCATGACAACAAAGGGATGACGGTAAGGGTAGCCGTTGTAATCACTCCTGCCGTAGACCAACAGCGCCTGTGCCAGCCTGAAGTCCTGAGTTCTGCCGATGTTCACGGAGGTATTCATCGTAAACGCCCCTGATTTGTTCCACGATCCCGCCCGCGATACGTAGGGAACGCAGCATCGCACCCACAAAATTAAAGGTGCGCTGGACATTCTTGTCCAGTTCATCTGGATCCGAATCCAGCTTAATGCGCAGCAAAATGGAAGGTTCTATGGGCCCGTTTTGGCCGATGAACTGCATCTCATCATCGAATGCTGCGCTGATGCAATCATCCTCATACCAGGTAATCGCACATCCAGGACCGCAACCGTCAGTGTCGGACAGGAAATCTTCGAGCCCCGGTACTTCACTCGCGAGGTCCGCGGCCCAAGGATGCCGATACCCGCGGCATTCCTGCTGCAGGGTCAGTACCTCGTCCACGAGTTGTCGCGCGATGGCTCCCTTGACCTTCTCGCGGGTAGCCTTCAGAAATGAAACAGAGCGTGAAAACGTACGCAGTTTGACGAGCTGTTCGCAGGAAGGCAAACACCTTGGAACGCTCTTCGCGATCTCTGAGAGATACGAATCCTTGATCTCTTCCTCAGTCATGCCGTCCGTCATCATCTCGGCGTGAACGATGGCATCGGTGTAATCGTAAACACGCATCCACCTGTAAAGACTGTGGACAAGAACTGTGTAAAACGCGCTCGCAAGCTGCGGGTGCTCGCGTTCCAGGAACGGTAGTGTCGCTCCGATCGGAATGGAGGCAGCTTGCTCATAGTCTCCGACTAGAAAAAGCGAGTCGGACGGGCCATTCGCTTCCGCTCTCGAATTTTGATATTCGAGTTCGGTCATTTCGAATAGCGTGTCCATGATCCGAAGGTTACCCTTCCAGATGCTTTTCGCCTCCCTGGCGCCGTTTTGGTTACAGAATCGCGTGTAACCGCGCTCCACGAAATCAACGGCATTGCCAGTCCAGTCCTCTGGCCGGCAGATTCCCAGCCGTAGAAAGCTTTTTCCCAATATTCCGGCAGGCTGCTCGTCCCATCGTGTGCAGAAGCGCCAGGGGATGTTGCTGAGCATTGGAATTGTGACCGGTGTACGATGACCGATCAGACGAGCGGAGGCAAGATCACTCCTGGTGGCGGCAGCACCCGGTCGCCGCCGTGATGTTCGTGCTTCAGCTGTTGGCATAACTGTTCCACGACTTTTCCGACCTCGAAGGCTTCGGGGCATCGATTTAGCTGCTCCTCGATCGGGTTGACCGCGCGTTCACCACCCGCAATTACCTGATCGAGCTCCTGAAGAACTTTCGCCCGTTGTGCCATCGATCTTCGGCTTCGAGGGCATCGCCGATTCATCCCTTCACGCCTACCGCGCGTACGAAGGTGTATTGCATGCTGCCATCGACGGGGGCTGGTCCTTCAATCGTTGCCGTCGCCAGCTCCGGATAGGTGTTGACGTACATGGAACGCACCTCCTCGACACTCAGTTGTGATCCGGGATCGGGAAGTTTGACTCCGTTAAAAATGAAGATTCGCTCGAGATGGGTGACCTTTAGCATGGCTGCTCCTCGCTTCCACCTTGTTCGCCGCTGTTCTGGTCGGAAGTGGAAGGGGTGCTGACTGGAGGCGCACACCACTCCAAGGGCAGCGATCCAGAGTTCTTTGATCCGTCATCATCAGCCTTTGCTGGGGCATCTTTGCTTGTTCCGGTTTTGGGCGTAGATTTCTTGTCCTTGGATTTCTGCTTGTCGCGTTGTTCGATGGCCTGCACCGCTTCCGTGATTTCTTTTTGAGCGGCATTGATAGCGCCACGAAGATTGCCGTGCGCTTTGCTGAATTGAATGAGCTTTTCGGGCATCTCCGCATCCAATTCCGCGGCGGTGCCCTCCAGGCACAATGGGGTCGTAAGTGCCTTGATGGCGACTTCGGGCACCTTTGCGACTTCCTTGTGATGCCCTACTTTGTCGTTCACTTTGTTGTCAGACTCGAGGGTTTGTGGGATAACACAGACCCGCAGTCGGTCTTCGCCCAATCCAACTACCGTCAACGTCAGTGGGCGGGCCTTGATTAGCTCTGCTAGTTCTCTGAACATTACATTCCTTTCTTCGGCTCAATGCCGTTTGCTTTTATCCTTTTTGCTGATTGGATTGAAAGTTTCCCAAATCTTAAGGAGAGGCAGTCTGAACGCCTCTGAACCTTGAAAGGCGTATCGCGACACCTTGATAACGACTAGTCCGTCGTATTGAATATGCTCAGCTGTTCAGGTGTTGCTTCGTGACTGCACAGGTGGGTAGCTGAGTCCCGCTGTCGCGATGAGCCTGGCACATCGGAATCGAATAGCTGCTTACCGTATTTCGCGGCGATTAGAGTCGCGAGTGACAGATCGGCTTGTTTTTTCATTTCATTGAAATGTTGGCGCAGCTTATCGACGTGTGGCCCTGCTACGTCTCGCATTGCATGATTCAGATCAGCAGAAGTGTTGTGGTCCGACAACCAATATGTCGCGCCCATCTCTGCCGAGGTGCCACGCTGTGTTGGATCGAATTGGTCAACAAATCGTATGGTTTGTTCACCCGGAGATCCGAAGTAAAACTCATAAAAACCGCGCCGATTGAAGTGCGCAATGAACGAGCAGTGAAGCGATATGTGCTGGTACAACCGTTCCGTGAAGTGCTCCGAACGGCAACCGTGCCTGAGAAATGCGATCCACGCTTTCAATACGAGCTGCTTTTCGGCGGCCGACATAAATTCTTCGTCTTGGAATTCGTACTGTTTCACGATGATTTCCGATGGTGATAGGATTTGGGCACTTGTCTCTGGCCAATAACATTCCGAGTTCCTTTCGTGCGTAACTGGAGGAAATCCCCGTTCCCGCATTCTTATTCGATCGGGCTGAACACCGCGTTGTCGGCGCTAACCGTGAGTTTTGTCGATTGTGCGGATACAGTGAGGATGAACTCTTGGACTTGTCGCCCGACCTCTTGAAGCCTGAATATGTACAGCCTGCTGAACAGGCGATGCAGGCTGACATACCTTCGGAAGGCATGACGGATTGGTTTTTCAAGAAGAAGGACGGCAGCGCCCTCTTTCTCCGTTGCAAATACCGGGTTAACCAAATCGTCGATCTCAAGTCCCAACTACGCGAAATTCATTTCACAATTGTCCTACAGACCTCGGTAGAGGAATTCGTTAGCCCCTAGAAGTCGACGCTATTGGAACAGGAACAACACTCCCTGTTCTTCAACTCGCGGGCGCGACCGCTTGGCCTGACGCACATTCGATGCCTGCGAATACTGCTCGATCAAGGCTGCCATCGAAGGCCCAGGCTGCATCTCGGGCCCTTCCATAATCAACGCGGGGTCGATGAGAGTAGGCGCATCCGGTTCGGGTGACGACGCGGAAAAAGAGTCCGGATCGGGTGGCAAGACCCATTCTTCGACGCATACAACCTTGACTTCAGTTGCCGATGCGGCATCAATCATGGTTGCGGCTTCGTCAGCATCGGAGTCCGGTCCCATCGCCGGATAAAGATCCAGCAGCTTCGTAAGAATCGGCAAGCCGACTCTTGTATCAGTCGGAATGAAGAATCGTTGCTTGTATTTGATTTGTTCGTTAATGAGACCCAACCGTCGGAGTTCACCGAAGCGGTCTGAATCCGTGCAGACGAGCTCGATGGCCGGCTCACGCTGCAGCATCGTTCGCTTCAAGTGCATCTGGCAGGCCAGCTCGATTTGGTCACCTTGTTCGAGCACAGAAGCAAATACCTGTTCGGGGTTATTGCATGGGTTTCCGAGTCCGAGCGACCTCAGCACTTTGCCGATGCCGACGCGCGGTATTTCGGCGCCGACAATCCGCTGTCCATCTTTGGTGCTTACTCTTACCACCGATAAGTGCGCGCTCTGTTCAGTCTTCAGTTTGTGCCACAGCGGAATGATGGCTCCGGCAATGATATGAACGGTCGAAGTATCGACCGTCGGAGCCAAAGCAAATCTCTTTATCCACCATGTTCGTGCAGCGGCTGCCGTGACAACGCGATATCTTTCGGCCAGATCTTGCTGGTTGATATAGGTGTGTCGGGCTGCTTCCGGCTTCCAGACGGAAAACGTTTGATAGGTCGAGCCATCTGTACTGGTGTGCCTACCGGACGGTAGTGCCAGAATGTACTCACCTTTCTTTCGATGAAAGGCAAAAGCACCGTGATTGTTGAATCGGAGCCGATCTGCCTGCTCAAATGAAACTGTGTCGCTGGGCCGGTCTACTTCCAGCGTGTATAAAACGGTTTCTGCTCCGGTGACTCGGTCAGTGTGGACCAGGACAGGGGGTTTGGCTATGCGGATCGCCAACGCACGGATATCGGTAACGCCTTCGTCAAAGGTGCCGCTGGCTTTCGCGTACCTTACGGTTTGGTCAAAGAGATCTGCGAAATAGTCGAATAGTGCATTTTGTTCTTCTACTTCGAGGGCCAGCACGCGATTCAGGAAGCGTGGAACATTGAACAGATCTTCCTTTCGGATTTCCTCAGTGCCATCCGCACGTGTGACCAGCAATCCGATATCGCGCAGAGTTTGTTTTGAATCCTTCAGGCCTTTTACGCTTTCGCCGGCAACAATCCTCTTGTACATCAGGCACAGTGCCGAGCGGCCCTCATGGGTCTCAAAGTTGTACCTCTGCCAATCAGCATTGTCGGCTGCTCCTCGGTCCCCCTTCGTGAGTGCGCCGAGGCTTTGCAGTCGGCGCGCAATGGTGGAACTGAATCGCTTTTCACCTCCAAGCTCCGTGCTGAGCAGAACATATTCTGGCGGCATGGCCTGGTCGCTTCGATGGGTTCGACCGAAGCATTGCATCTGCTTGTCCGCGCTCCACCCCAATTCAAGGGTGATATGAACCCTCCGTTCGCGATTCTTAGCACGATTAGACGAATGCAGCGAAATACCAATCGATCCTGCGTCGCTGATGATTGAGACCCGACACACTCCCGCCTGGAAACGTTCCATGGAATCAACGTTGACACGGTTCATCGGCACGCCTTCTGGCGCCCGTTTCTTGTACTCGACCCTGCCGGTGATCTGATCCCGAATGAGCCGGCGAGCCCGCCCTGTGATCTCGGCTACATGCCTTTCGCCGAAATGATTAACGATCTGATCCAATGGGTTTTCCGGTAGGTTCAGCGACGAAAGTCCGTCAAGTAGAGCCTGCTTCATCCTTAACGCTTCCTGGCTCTGGACTGGATCTCCGTTTTCGTTCCGGGCGAGAACCTTGATTTTCTGGCCGGTGGCCGTGTCCGTCTCATCCATATAGACGTTGGTCGGAAATCCACGCTCAATCATGGCCGCGATGATCTCGCGGGGTGAGAAATCCAGGTCTTCGAGTGCACCGCCGTCGGCGGTAACACGCGAGATTTGTTCCCGAGTTTTGGCCTCACCCGTTCCCACCAGCGAAATCACAGCTGACTTACCCTGCGCTAAAGCGGCTTCCGCTTCTTCAATGACGCTCGGTACTTTGAACGCGCAGATGACCTGCCGGAAGAAGCGCTGATGATCGCCCCAGAACTTCTGCAAAGCGATACCTTTGGCGCGCCCTCCGGCATTGGTGATGTCGAGCGCCTCCCAGATGTTCTGCAAGACGGCTTGCCACGCTCGTGCAGCATGGTTGTACATCTTGCGCTGCTCGGGGGTGAGAGGATGAACACGTTCGCGGTATTCGACGGCTTTGCCACTGGCAGGATCCACCCCAAATGAGATAGAGCCTGACAGATACATACCGAGACTCTTCATGTCGCGGCTTACCATTTCCATCGCACCTACGCCGCCACCGTCGATCTCGCTCAGAAATTGCGTAAAACCTTGCGGGAAGTTTGTGCCAGGTCCCCAGAGTCCCAATCGCGTCATGTAAGCCATGTTGCGAACATCGGTTGCACCTGTCGCCGACGAATACACCACCCGATAGTCGAAGTTCTCTTTCGGGTCTTGCAAATCAATGACAGCTTGCCCTGTTTGGGTAGGCTCACCTCCGCCACTTGCAAGGGCGTTCTTAGCTTTATGCGCTTCATCGAAGATGACCACAGCCTCTGGACCTAGCCATGTGCGGATTTGATCGAATCTTCTGGCACCCGTTCTCGAAGTTGCGATTAGTGAGGAATACGAACTGAAGATGACTCCTCGCGGCAGCGTGATATCGCCGGATGCGTCGTAATCGTTGATCTGCGCCAACGGAATGGCCACACCGAGGTCAGTCAGGTCGCGGCGCGTCGACTCGATCAGGTCATTGTTTACAGAGAACCAGATGGCACGTTGGCGGCCTTGAAACCAGTTGTCCACGATAATCCCGGCCAAAACTCGTCCCTTTCCAACTCCAGTGCCGTCCCCGACAAAGAAGCCGCCGCGTGCACCGTCCGGCAACCTTTGTTCATGTCGCTGGCCCGCGTAGATAACGCGTTCCAACTGAATCACGGAGAGCTTTCCTTCCGTGATGATCTCGAGCGGCAGCCTCGGACGATACGTGATGTTTGGAGGTGTTACCGATGCCATGGAAGCCGATTCGACAATCATGGAGGGATGTTGAATTGCACCCTTCAGCTTTGCGGACACATACGGCACGAAAACAGCTGGTGCCGACTCCGGTCCCGGGTCGTCTGGTTCTGACAAGGACAGTGATCGCTTGGGTATGCTGCGAAGAGCAGTCCACGCTTCCTCGACGCTTTCGGCGCTTCCCCAGATGATGTGGCCGAGTTGCCGCTGCCAACTCCCTCCCGGGGTTGGCCCCATCTTGTCGATAACCAGAATCTGCAGACCCCAGCTGGTTCCGTACTTGCGATACACCTTGCCGGAAAGGCCGAAATTCGCTCGCACGTTGTAAATCGACGCAATCTTTTGCCACCAGCCAATCGCGCCTGATCTTTCGAAACCCAGACTCTCGCCGGCAATCGCGACCAATCGACCATTCTGCGACAACCTGCGGAGTGCGCTCTCGATGTGGTTGACCCCGTACCTGGAATGATGCTGTGCCACTCTTCCGCCAGTTGCCGTGAACGGCGGATTCATCAGCACACAGCTGGGAACAATTTCCAGCGGCAGAACATCGTCAGCAATTTCGGCATTCAGAGCATGTGTGGAAAACCCCAGACTCTGGAGCAGACCGCGACGGCGCTCATTGATTTCGTTGCAGACGACATTTGCACCCGCCAAACGGGGCCAGATTGCCAGGCTTCCGGTGCCGGCGGAAGGTTCAAGGACGGTCTCTCCCGGTTGAAGGTCGAGCAAGCGGGCAGCAAGAAAAGCAAGGGATGGGGGTGTAGAAAATTGCTGAAGCTCCGTCTGCTCAAGCGTACGATCCGTCTGCGTTGCCAGCCGCGCGGTCAACTGGTCGAGCGTGGAAAACGCCTCCGCGTCCTTACTCAGCAGGGGTGCTCCCGCCTCGAGCAGATAAGTATTGACTGCCGCTTCCTGTGCGTCGTAGGCATCGCGGGATGTGTAAGCTCCCTGCGCCTGGGTTCCGCCAAAGGCGATATCGGCAAGCTGTCTCAACCTTGGGTTGTCGAACGATTCACCACCCGCGAGGCGCGTGGCAATTTCATGGACGAGTGCTTGCATACGGCGGGTGAAGTCTTCGGTCATTGAATCCTCGGCGCATTAGGGCTTGGTGGGAATCGGCGAATGGTGCTTGTCGAGCTTTGGGAGGAAGGTATTTCCGGGGTGGAAGGAGTAACGGAAAAACGCAGGGTGCTGCCTATACCGATTGACCTGGCAACTCAGACATGCTTTGAATCGGCTTCAGTCCCATTCAATTCGACTGTCCAGCCATCGCTACCCGACCGAATGAATTTGATTTCGGTGACTCCGAGTTGTTCGGCCTGGTGAGTGATGTAGGAGTCAAGAGATCGACGGACTTGCGACATCAGGGATGCACGCTGTCCGTGCAAGTAGCGGGAGATTATTTCGGTGACCAGATCGTCGTGGCGGTCGCATTGCGTTTGCCATGAGTCGTTTTCCACGTCGTCGGACGACCAGAATGTCGCCCACATGAGGAACTCGTGCAGCGAAAACGGCTCCCCGTTCCCCTTGTCCCAAGGGCTGTCTTGTATCAAAACAAAGATCGGATCGACTCCGTATTCATCCTCAGTATCAACGTGAACCAAGGCCGGTATGGAAACGATCTTGGAGTCATGTTCAGGCTCCTCAATGGTGATCTTTAGCTCTATTGCTTTGGGCCGCGCCGCAATACGTTCTTTCGTGCACTCCGCGTACTGCACTCCATCAACCAAAACCTCGACAGCCGTCAGTCTGGGGAGGCGGTCGTACCACGAGTAACCCTGGTATTCAGGCTTCTCCTCGTAGAGAACAAAGTCGAGATCTGCGCCGGAGTTTAGCGCAGCTTGCAAAGTATATTGGTCCGTTAGCTCGGACCTCACCAAGAGGGCTTCGTCGAGCGTCGAGACAATGTTTGTTTCTCCCTCTCCGAACAGAGGTTCCATGTCATTGTCACGGGCAGACACGCTCCAGGTCGTGAGCAGGCAGGCGGCTTCTTTGAGTTGAATGCCAAGCTGGAGAGCCTCTTTCCAGTTCCTGTACGGTAGAGCGTGTTGTGCCTGCCGCTCGAAACAACCATATGCGGCGGCAGTAGCTCTCCTCTTGAACGCCACTAGAAATTCGCTTTCGATTACGCTGCGTCTGTCAGGCAGTTGGAGTTTGATGCGGCCGGTTTCGCGAACATTGAATCGAACCTGGAGCGCCAGCGTCAGTCCTTTGTGATCGTTCGTGAGAATGCCCCAAAAACTCGGAAAGTTCTCATGAATTAATGCACCGTAGAAATTCCAGTTGTCGTCTCTGTACCCAGTGAAATTGTGTTCGAACCTGATTGCGAATCCGACCTCGATACCATCGATTTCTTCGCGGTATATCGAACCCGCCAGAAAGTCATGTTGAGGAAGTATTTCTCCGTTTAGGCAAACATCAAGCGGGCAGAATTTAGCAACCGACGCAAGAACTGCGGATAGAGTCAGCCTCGTGGATGGTCGCGTAAAACGCAGGCGGGTCCCTGGTATGTAGGCATGATCTTTCACTTCCGCGTCGGCGTTACCTAGGAACACGTCTCGGGAGAGGGTGACCGTTTTGCTGAGACTGGTTACCTCGACACCGCACTGGCAGAGCGAGAAGAAGCCCATTCCGGCTGGATCTTCCGTATCCTGAGTTTCCTGATCCCATCCAGACCGTCCTAACGTGACCAGGTTCTGAAAACTTTCAATGCCAATTCCATTGTCTTCAACGGTGACAACACAGTGAATTGGCTCCGCTGGAATCTCCTCCAGACTGACATTGACCGTTGTCGCGCCAGCACGTCGCGCGTTTTGGAGAATCTCAATGAAAATCCCTCTGTCGTCATTGCAGAACAGACGGTCTGCTTTTTGCAAGATTCCAACGTCAACTCTGCCCCGGATGAGCGCAGGCGTTCCCATAGTGAACTCCTTTGTGAGAGTGGAAATGTCGACTTACGATTCAGAGTGCGATGAGGTCTGGACCCTGCGAGCGCACTGTGCTTTCCCGGATCCACACCATCAATACAAAAGTTGAGGCGAGGCCTCGGGTTTCCATGCGCAAATGCTGAGAGAGTACGCCGCAGGTCATCACGTCCTTACGATGACAAAGGTCGTTTGTAAAGGAATGGCCATCGCGAGTCCACTCGGCTACCAAAGGAGGGTGTTGCAGGTCATACATTTCTGTATTCCCCGCTTGCCACTCCTGCAAGGCCAGATCGTTTCGTATGAGTCGGAATTCGAGTGGAGATGTAATGAAGTGGAAGCTCTGCAATTCAACCGTCTGTCCAAACTGTGATCTCAAGTCCAGACTAAGCGTTGTCCCAAACGCAGCAGTAAAAGTCACGATCACGACGATGGCCGTTCGAAAATCCGGTCCATCCGCATCCGGACAGCGCGGGCGGCCTTTGCCGACAGCTTCCCGCGATCCGGACCTGAGACTCTTCTACCTTTCAGAACGTAATTCAAGTATGTACGCGCGTACTGCTTCTTTGCGGCGCTACGAATGCTTCCGATGTATTTGCCGGCATTGAATCCAGCGATCGTATGCGGGTCACCGTTAATCTGAGTCATTACATCGCTCCTTGCTGAATGTAGAAGCCAATGCATTCGCCATCGAAACCACGCGCAACCGTAATTGATGACGCCAGAGTGATGATTTCCCCAGAGTGCACGAAGGCGAATTAGGAAATAGTTGTATCTGGGGCATTGCGGATGAAGTTAAAAAGCGAGGCTGCCTTGCGGCTTGGGAAGCGAACTCGCGTTCGGTTAAATCTTGAGGTCGGTAAGGTATTCCGCTTGGCCCAATTGCGGATCGACCTTCAGAGTGCTTCGCTCCGGCCGCTTCGGTTTGTGTTGCACTACAACGGCTGATTTGGGCGCCATGAATTTGTCGACGAACTCCCTAACCTGCTGTTCCGACGGAAACTGGGGGGTATTCCACTCCCCCTAATAGTAGTCGCCATCGACCACGTAGCTATAGGAGAGGGTTCCATAAAGCGGAGCCGAAGCATCGCCGCCTAACGAACGTATTCGGACAAGAGCCTCGACCGTTCCATTCACCGTTGGCCACGTTTCGCAGCCACGATACCGGAAAAAATAAACTATGCAGGAGGTGACCCCGACGACCAGGGCGATTATAGAAAACCAGAAGACCAGAGTAGACATAGATTAGGCGAGGTTGTCTGCTCGTACGACTGGGACAGATTGTACTCCAACTTCGGTCTCAGTCCTCGCTAGGCAACATGAATGTAAGACACGGTTCGCCTCGATCTCCAGGACTGGCTACAACCTTCAGTTGAACTTCACGATATATTCCGCCCGCAGCTGGTTTTTCGTTACCGTCGTTCTCTGCGCCATTGGGTAGGCATAAAAACTCAAACAACAATTCGTTACCATTCAGTTTTTGCCTGCTTGCCGCAGATCGAAACATCCAGATAATGTCCCAATAACGGCCCTTGATGTCCTGCGACCCTCTGAACTGTTCCGGCACCTCCACGTAGCGGTGGAAAACTGCATGTGTCATCGCCACGTCAAAGATGAGACCAGCATTTCTATTGAGTTCGTCGAAAGGATCATCAGTGCAGTCGACCAAAACGCCATCTTCAATCGCTTGCGCTCGTGAGTAAAGGCTGATCAGCTCCGTGGGTCCGAATGTCGGGTGATCGATTGTGTCGCCCTGCTTCGGTGGCGCGGATGTTTGCACCTTTTCGCACCATGGTCGATGCCGGCCAACCGGCTTCCGGCAGTTGACACAATATGTCTCGGCACAATCCATCGAACCTCTCTTTCAGGGACCTGCGCTTTGTAAGCACCGGTAGAATTCGCTGCGAATCGAGAGAGTGACAGCACGTCTAACTGCGCAAAAAGTTAACGTCCTTCTTGATCTTGAGCGCGCGCGCTTCGGGAATCGTTAGGCCTACGAACTCTTGCGGATCGAAGCTGATTTCGTCTGGATAGTACTCAAACAGCCTCTCGTCGTGTTCATCCTCAAGCGTGACCCACACCACCGGTAATGGATCGCCAAAGGACTTGGGAAGAGGCGTAATTCTGGCGCTGATAATTTTCATCTGCCGTCTCCTCCGATCCTTGTGGGTTCACACCGAAAGTGAAATTGAGTGGGTTATGCAAATCAAAGATTGCACGAGCTCTGCACGCAAAAAGCGGACGAGCGCAATCCCATGCGGTTTAACGCCAACTGGTAGCCGTTACCTTAGGCACCTTTCTGCGTCGCGCTCAGCGGTAATAACATTCGACGAAGATGAAATCCCTGTGTGTTACTCGGTAGCTTGGCGTTGGTTCTTTGCGGCTTCGCACAGCAAAACTCTTCTGTTTCTCCGGCGGCGAACCAAGTCAGGGCACAACTGCAGGCTGAACTCCGCTCGTTGGCGGCGCTTGCTCAAACAATCGCCACCGCACCCAGCCACAAAGAAAAAGCGCGGGGCTGGCTTGAACTGAATCGCCATGTGAAGAAGTTCGCGGAGGAAATGAACGCCGCGTTTCCCGACACCAGCATCGAGGGCGACAAGATCTCGCCAGCCGAGGCTCAGCAACTCGCCCAGACCGCAACGTCATACGGCGTCCGCGTTGATTTCTGTGAGCCAAGCGGGCGTTGGGCGTCTGACAATCAGGGCTACTTCAAATATCTCGAGCTATGGCCGAACGGCCCTGAAGCTGATGAGGCCACGTGGATGGGACCAATTGGGAATGCATCGTTCTGCGGCGATTCCGAAGGCTCAGCAGAGGAGCTCAAAGAGTTCATCGCCCAGCGCAAGAAATTCCTGCAAAACTTTCCCAACAGTCGTTTCGCTGCGCAAGCAAAACAGGACGTAACCGACGCGCAAGTGCAGCTTCAAGAGGCGCTTAGGACGGGCCGGTAATCGGGTTCCAAGCGCACGACATGAAGAAACTGGAAGCACAACCTCGGCGAGCCCCCATTGGGCATCGCGGTCGTACTGTTTCTGTTCATCTCCAACCACAATCCTAGATATCTCTGGTGTTTTGGTCTAGCTGCACCCACTCGACGAGCCGCAATTTGTGCAGATGTAGCACGATCCGTTTCTCGTCGTGATGCTGCCGCAGTGCTTGCAGGAAGGAGCATCGCTGAATGTAGGATCAGATACTGCAATTCTGGGCTCCGTATCACTCGACGCCGGGTGGGGGCTTGTCGCGTCACGACTCACGGGCTGTATTGGACTGCCCGGTTCGAGTCTCTTCTCAGGGCTTCCAAATCTCAATTCCAACCAGCGAAAGATATAGTCCATGACAGAACTGGCATGACGAATCTCGGGATTGCCGCTCCATCCTGAGGGATCAAAACGCGTGTGTGCGAATTTCTCGCAGAACAGTTTGAGCGGAACGCCATGCTGCAGGCCAATTGAGATAGCCTGGGCAAAGCTACTGATAAGCCCGGACACCGTGGAGCCTTCTTTCGCCATCGTGATAAAGAGCTCTCCCGGTTTCCGGTCTGGATATAGACCAACGGTGATGTATCCCTCGTGGCCGCCAATTTCAAATTTATGGGTCACGGACATACGCTCGTCCGGTAGGCGATTTCGTACAGCTTGCGGTGGTGAGTAAGAGAAACGCTGGCCGGCATTGGATCCTGTCGAGTGGTGCGTCGTCGTTTCTTGGATTGCTGGCGCAGACATCCTTACCTCCTTTCAAAACAAAGCTGTGGAATCAGATCGCCTGCCGCGCGGCGAGGAGAATATCTTTGACGAGAGGACCGGCAGCCGCCTGCCAGTTCTTTTCTTCGGGTTGGCGCACCCTGAGAGCACCGTCCTCTCCCATCGCAATGCCGGCTTCTTCCATGGCGCGCATAATTTGGCCTCGCCATTGCAGGCCTTCAGTCGGAATTTTGTGCCCGGCTGCTTCGAGAATGCGACCCAGTCGCCAAAGGGCATCCATCGCGGATTCCCTCGTTCCCGCGTGTCCTAGCCAGTTCTCAATTGTTCTGAGGGTTTGCGCAGTAATGCCCGCAATCTCTCGCAAAATGTGGAGTTCCCGGTAGGCCTGATTCTCTTCCTGCTTGCCTCGATAAACAGCCAGCAGACCAAACCAGTTATCCTCTGGAATCGCTACAGCCGTCCAGTTAGCATCACCGATGCTCCTGGAGTGCGCGGCGGCTTCTTCCAACAACACTCCGAATTTGGTGAGACGCTCGAGTAACGATTCGAAATTGCCAACTGCATTGTGGAGCCGGGCATGCAGATCCTCCAGGTGGTCGGCTGCAGTATCAGAATCCGCATCCCTGCGCTTTTTAAGTTTCTCGACAAGATCGCGAATATCGGACCACTTGGGATAGGTCATTCGCGATACTTCTGGAGGTACGGCGCCGTTCAACTCACCACTAATCGCCAGCAAAGCTCCGGACAAACTGCGGCAATGACAAACTGCCCGCAAAAGCGTATTTTCCCATACGCTCACCGTGAATCTGGGCTCTTCGCTCCCGCGTCGATGTTCCATAACATGAATGTTGAATTCCCGGGTACTACCTGTTGGTCGACAAGCTGGGGTGGCTGACATGAGATGGGCTCCTCTTGGGCAGTAAAGACGAAAGGTCACTTGCAGAGCGGGATTAGTGTGCGGATGGTGCCGCATGAAGATATCGTTCTCTCACGCTGTACCAGGGAGTATCGGTTGGAGCTAAAAAGTACCTGGGTTCATTGTCGGACCACTCTTTTGAGTCATCGATAGCCGCAATCCTCCGCCGCCCGATATGAACTTCATGCTCGTTTATGTACTCAACAACATCGCGAACCTTGAATTTGGCGCTGCGAAGGGCGTCGCTGAGTGGCGGCGACAGTTCTTGCTCAAGCCATGTTTGCCATTGCAGCAGGTTATCCTTCTTGATTGTCTTGCCCCGCTGCCCAATCTTCGTTGTTGTCACCGCATCTTCTTCCATTCATTCGGCGATAATCTTTATCGTTTCGCCGAAAGGGGCTGTCCTTCGGGAATCAGTGACCCAAAGCACCGGATACGAGGGAAGTGTCGCGGGATAGTCATGACAGCAGAGGTCCGTCAAGTAAATCAGGCAGACCGGCTGGATATCGTTCTGCTCCACCCATTCAAAGACTGGGCGGAAATCCGTTCCGCCTCCGCCTTTGGGTTCCAGGACGATTGGTTCAAACGGTCCAAATTCTTGGCTGGAACTCACGGCTGCATCGCAATAAACGACATGAATCAGTTCGGGTTGAGCCTGGTCAGCGATGGCCGAAATCTCACCGGCGAATTGGCGCAGCTCTTCATCGCCGATTGATCCGGAGGTGTCCACGCCGATAACGATTGTGCCAACGCCTTCACTGTGGACCGAGGGCAGATACAGCCCGGAAGACACATAGCGACGGTTAGGAGGAAACCACTTGTAGTCGGAGGCAGCACTCGCGCTAACGAAGTCGCGAAGTGTGGCCCGCCAATCTTGTTTGCACTGCCTTGCCTCTTCGAGCGGGCGGTCCACGCCAGCCGCTTCATGCCCGCAGGACTTGGCGGTACGCGACGCCTGCTCGGCTGCAATTGCCCATTCGGTCACCTGCCTGGTGGATTCCGCTTCTGAAGCGGGATTTCCCATTTCATCGGTGGCGTCTAGAACTTCTCCAAACCCGCCCTCTCGCGGTTCGTTCGATTGGACTCCATCGCCCGGTTGCGAAATAACGCTTCCGCTACTTCCAGTACCGTTTCCGTGCGTTGCAGTCTGCGACTCTGAACCACCTTGAGAACCTCCTGCTCCGCCAGGGCCTGAATTCGGACTCGCGCCACTTCCTTCCTGCTGGAGCCTTGCGTAAATTTCCTCGGCCGACAGCCCATCGAACTCTGGCTTGATGAGTGCTCCTTCCGGAAGCGCCATGCCATTCTTCAAAACGATTGGATTGATCGCGTAGTCGGCAGCTACGTTCCATAGACGTGGCTTGCGGCTGCCACGGCGGCAATGGTGGCCAAGTGCACAATGCAAGACCTCGTGGGCCAAGACGCCTTGCAGCTCTTCAGCGGTAAGAGAATCAACGAAGGTGGGATTGTAATAGATCGCCTTCCCATTCGTTGCCATCGTGGGTACCGGTCCCGGAATCAACGTCAGTCGAAGGCAGAGAGTGGCAAAGAAAGGCTGCTGGAAAAGAAGCTGTACTCTCGCTTTCGTGAGTTTCAGCGCGATTCCATTAGCCGCCCTCATGACAAGCCCTGCGGCAAAGGCATGCCCATGTAGGCGGCCATGCGTTGAGCAATTTCTGCAGCAGCCTTTGCAGTATCGCTGCGCAACGCATCGGATTTCCGGACCTCCGCGAGATCTACCACAAGGGACCTTCGGACATCACTGGCCATGCGGTCTAGTTCCGTGTCGCTGGCGATATTCAGCTTCGGGAGAACATCGACGATCTCGACGATGTTGGTCACCATCGAGCTATAGAGTTTGGGCTTATCGTCGTCCGGCGCCTGGTTGTATTCCGCCATGCGAGTCGACATGTGCGCTACTACGTTGTACAACCTCTGCCAAAGATCTCGAGTAGCGGCGTGCAAAGACGCCTGGACTGACTCCGCCATTCGACGCTTCAGCCGCTCCCTCTCAGCATCATTGATCGCAACCCGGAAATCAGCCGGGTCAGTAATGGGCTTTACGTCCGTCGCAAACGAAAACTCGTCGCGAAGTTCGTTGGGAGAGACGAACCGCACAGTTCCATTTTCCTCACGCATCCCGGGATAATCGTAGATGTTGAAGAGCGTCCCGAGTTCCTCAGGGGCCTCCTTCTGTTTCCGGACAACATCCTCGAATCTTGCAACTAGGCGATCGACGGCACCGAAGAGTGCAGCTCGGTTCTCATTCATTTTCGCCACGTGATCCATGTACGCGGCGGCCGGCAACACGCGCCATCCGTCGTCGGTCCAGGGCAAGGTAAGGAAATAGTGGTCTCGTCTCGCGCGCCCGACAGCCTGGGTTATTTCCTCAAGCTCGGACCGCGGAACCACGCTCTTGTTCACGCGAGCCCGTTTTTTTCCGGCATTGTGCCGGCGGGTCACGGCATCCGATTCGTCTGGATCGAACTTCCATCCCGACCATTGGCTGATGTTTAGACTCGATAGCATTGCTGCGTCCCCTAAGGACGTCTGTTCCTTTGGGGGTATTGGCACGTCCAATGAGAACAACGATGATTGCGGAAAAGCAGTGGTGGTCATACTAGTATTCCTTACGACGGTTATGAAATGACGTGATGATTTTCGACCGCCCATTGCGTGTATCCAGCCGTATGACGAACATCCGGTTCGCGCCGCGAGGCATCGTGGACACAGAGCACGCTGAACTCAGTTGGCATGCGTTTGATGTACTTGCAAATACGGTCGAAGTTGGTATTGGTGGCGCGGTAGGAGAGTGCGCTCGCTACGGCGAATTGCGCGGCTGCATTGTCGGGAACGGGTTCCTGGTCAGGATTGAGCAAAATTGAGTCGATGTTCGGAAGATTGCGGAAGGTCTGTAAAAATGCGGTGAACTGCGTAGCGGCGCCATCTCCAATCGTCCCGGCGATCAAATCGTGCTCAATGGTCGATGATGGTGACTGATTGAGAATGTTGGAGACAAATGCCCAGGATCGAGGCGATGGAAAAGCATTGGCATCCCGGTCGAAATTGCTGAGCAAGTCTGGTTTGAAGCGTATGAACGCAATCACTTCCGGCCGAATCTTCGCGCCTATCGCCCACTCACACCATTCCTGCATGTCAGCTTCGAAGTTGAGGTGAGTAAACCTGTTGCGAAGGGGCGTAGGCATCCGTGAGGTTACAGCACGATCACCTTCTCGGTTTCCAGCCGCGATGATGGACCATCTCTCGGGAAGCGTGTAATCGCCCAGTTTTCGATCCAGTACAAGTTGATAGCATCCGGCCTGAACCATCGGTGGTGCCGCGTTCAACTCATCGAGAAAGAGAATTCCTTCACCGCTTCGCGGAAGGAAGTCAGGGGACGCCCATTTTGCCTGGTGATCCTGCGATAAGTAGGGCAACCCACGTAATTCAACAGCGTCAAGCAGGAGAGCTCTCACATCCTGCAATGCAACACTCTTTTCCTTGGCAACTTGCCGCACGATGTCTGACTTACCAAGTCCGGGACCACCCCAGATGAATGTCGGTTGTCGAGCAGCAATCAAGGCGTGAAGCGCAGATAGAACTGCTGAGGCTTTCATAGGTTTTCCTGTGGTTGGATTTTAGGCAGCTACTTCTGAACAAGTCGGGAGGGCAGAACGGTGCCGATACTCGCCACCAAAGAACCGATTACCGGGCCCTTCGGCTCGGTGGTTAAGATAGGAAGGAGACGTCAGAGTCAGCCGCCATGCGACTGACGACAAAGGAGCACAAGCCATTGATGGGAATCGGCTGCTCACTCTGAATGAGATACCCGGCTTGCAGGTATTCGTGTTTGCGTTTCTCAAACAATTTTGCCTTGGTGCTAATACGGGCTCCCTCGCTCATCTCTCCTCCTTCTGGCAGAAAAACACCGTTAGGCTTCGCCATCCGTTCACCGTTTTCATATCCGGAGTGATACCTTGCTGCTCCAGCGCTCGACACTGCTTGGCCAATTCTTCCGCATCAGCCTGCATGCGCTCCTGCCACCCTGCTTGTTGCCAGTGATCGTGGTCAAAGTGCTCGACCCTAACGCTCTTCCAGTACAGGTAACGCTCGTGGTCGCGAGTCATGTGTTCGATCCCGAGGAAAAATGGAGCGGTATAGCCTTCGGGCTTAGTAGCATTGCGGTGAAGCGCCAAGAACCTGGCTTCGCCGACCGCATTCAGCAATCCGTTCACTGCCATTTCAACGAGTTTTAGGTCGGGCGGGGCTAGGCTGTTACCATCATTGGTAGCGACCAGAATCTCGCACGCCAATTCACATACATTTGGAATCATCGTGAGCACCCCGTTTTGCGCGTCGGTTGAAGACCCTTAAGCATGCGATCCGGTCCCTTCCCTTGTGAAATCACGCAAACTCCGCAGCTTTGGCCGACGCTTTCAGCGGGTTGCGAGCGCCGGTTTCTGTGATCAAACACGCCCAAGCATGCACGCGCTGCTTCAGAATGGCTTATGCCTCGCGTCGATCTGCCACGTGTTCTCGCGAGTTAGAAATTAGCCAAGTTTTTCCAAGCCGGCATCCACACACGCGAGCAGGATCCAGTCGGCAACTGTCTGCACGCGCCTGCGATCTCTTAGGCTGCGGACCACGGCGAGATGTCCACCTCGAATTCGGACCGTCTTGAAACTGCGGGTCGATCCATCCCACTTCGCATAGTCACGCGGCAGCCAGGCTTCTACTATCCACGGCTCACGACAGACAAGACCTCGGGTAAGCCCTCTGAGTGGGTTCACGCCGTCCTGTATATAAATAATGGTGCCAGCAGCGATGGTGCCGATTTGTCTGTCCCGAGGATCGCTGAGATGGATAGTCTTACGTCCGACTTTCTTAATGATTGCGGGGTACATCAGCCTGAAACGATGAGCATAGTATTGTCGGAACACAATCGACCTCGAGAGAAGGGCGTTGGGAGCACGGACAGTCCACAACCGGAAGCGTCAAAAAACGATCTCTGATGTACGATCGGCGTTCACGTAATAGAGATTAAAGTCAACGTGCGCTCCGCCCCCATTGCGGAGACTGTCCTGGAAAGCTTTGTCATAGTCGGAGTAGTAAAGTCCGGTTAGAGTCGAGAAATACGGTTTGTTTTTGTGAAACTTAAGCTTAGCCATGAGGGTTGCCCAACGATGTGGTCGCTACCCGCGATGTGGTCTATGAACCCATATTCGTGAAAAGCCAGCCCTGCTCCCGGGGTACCGAGTGTTTGCGGGGTTTTCGGATCGCTATTCGCTTGGCGGTCGGAGTGTTCCACATTAGCCCTAGCCTGCGGAAATTCTCGCGAGCCTGTTGAGCGCCGACCCCATGATTGACTCCGTTGCACTGGCAGCGGCAATCGTTCCCTTTAGCGTCGTAGCACCGTGGATCACATCTACGCGCGCTCATTGGAATTTAGTTCTGCTTGCAAACTGCCGCCACGAACATGAGGTGAGATCGTGCTCCCCCGACGTGGAATTGAGGCTTGTAAAACGGCGCGTGGGCGGGCGGATTGCCAGTTTGGAAACGGGTCACGAGTGGAGTGGCGAAACGCTGTAATCTGATCCCGTACCGACGACCGGCGTTTATGGAGAGTTTCAATCAAACGGCTGAGACCGGCAGTGTCATTCTCGTACCACTGCGCAGGAACGTTCGCCGCAATGCTCCATAGAACGTCGACGCTCATTTCTTCAACACGGGTAAGTGCGGGCTCGAACGCATTCCACCCTCTAACATGTTGGTAAACGTAGTTCCTGGCGTATACGCCGCGCAGCGCGGCGTCGGGGAAATTCCATTCCCCTGCATTGAAGCAATATCCCTGGTCGATAAAGAATGCCTTGTAGTCCGCGCGACGCTTTGTGGACCAGGTGAAGACCGCTTGCCGGCCATCCGCATTTCCTGTCCATTTGTCCAGTACGAGGACTCGCGCAAAATCCCCAATGTTTCTGACTCGCTGAAAGAGGCTTTCAGGTAGATAGTCGAACAGGGCACCCTCGGCAGGATCGACAACGTATTCCGACGCGAGGTGCAATCCAGACTGGAACGCTGTCCGCACGCCTCCTAGATTGATGCGAAGCTCGGGTGTGTTCGCAATCAGCCAACTGCAAACTTCAATAGTGGTGACGCGCGGAACTGGCAAACCCAATAGCGCACCCAATCGGGTCGCCATCATCTCGTTAGCAAGGACTCGCACGTGCTGCGGATTGTTTTGTAATGTTGAGAACTCAGTAATGTGAAGCCAACTCTGTCGGCGCGCCCGCAAACTGCCCGCGGTTGTGTTCGACTCCACATTACTGAAGAGTTTTCAGAGGCGTTCCAACCATTCGAGGACAGACTGGTCTCGACGCCAGGAAGAAGTGCTGCGTTTAAGAATCGGGGCCATCTTGCTGATCGCCCGGCGCTTCATTTCGAGATTGACTGTCGCATATCGGTTCGTCGTGTTCGTGCTGGAATGTCCCAACCAGTGACTGATCGTCGTGAGGTCGACACCAGACGACAGAAGTGCAACGGCGGTACTGTGGCGCATGCTGTGCGGGTGAAGGCGTTTCCGCCTGAGAGTACTCACGTGCGCAGAAGCGCGGTCCGAATGCTTTGCCAAGATGTACCTAACCCCAAAGCGAGTCAGCGGCTGCCCCCGGTAGTTCACAAACACATGGGCATCTGAGCGAAGATCCAGACGGTTTTCCTCGCAATGATCAGAAAGTACTTTGGCTGTCTGTGCCCACACAGGGCAAAACCGTTCTTTTCTTCCTTTCCCGAAAAGCCGGATCTGGAAGGGGCGCGTTAGTTGCAAATCACGGGCTCGCAAATCCACAATCTCCTGCACACGAGCGCCGGTGTTGAACATGGTTGCCAACAAGGCGTAATCACGGCGTCCATCCCTGCTGCCACGGTTGATTCGAGATAGTATGGTCTCGATCTCATCGTGCTCGAGATAGTCTATGGCCCGCTGACGGGCACGCTTGAATGGAATACCCAAAATCCCCTGAACACGGTCGAGTTGCTCGGGGTCATGAGCCCCGACGTAGCGAAAAAAAGCGTGAATGGCCGCCAAGCGAACATTGCGCGTGGTCACACTGTTCTTGCGAGACTCCTCCAAATGGGTGAGGAAAGCGATTACGTGTTGGAGTTCCACGTCACTAAAATCGAGGTCATGAACACTGCACTTTCGCTTACTGGCTAGGAATCGAAGAAAGAGAACGAGGCTATCCCGATAACTGTGCACAGTATGGGCACTCATGCCTCGGACTCGCGGCAGGTGGTCTGAAAAATATATCCTCAGACGAAGTGCGAGTTTGTTAGGCGCTGCGACGCTCATGCGCTGATCTCCTTCCGGCGCGAAATAGGAACCACCAGTCCGCCATAAGAGCCCCGGAAGCGGTTGCTAGCAAGAGCGCGAAGGGGCTCGACGAAATGGAGATAGTGGTACGTAGACGCTACGGAGACATGTCCCATGTATGCCGACAACAGCGGCAGTTTGGCCGTAACATCTGCGCCGGCACGATACCAGCGAATCAGTGTGTTTACGGCAAACGAGTGTCTAAAGTCGTGGATTCGTGGCCGGCGCCCGGATCGCGTGCGAATATTGAAAGCATCCAGAACGACCGATACAGCGCACTGCAGGCCGAATCCTGAATACGCTCTTCCGCCCCGGCACTGGTTCCAGATCAGCGGTGTGGAGGAACAGATGGGAAATCCGTGCTGCTGACGCACTTGGAGATAGCGTTGAAGCTCGCGAACGACATCCGACCGCAATGGCAGTACTCGTGATTTATAGAACTTGGAGGTCCGCACCAGGAGTAATCCTTCCTGCGCATCGAAATCGCTGACTGTCAGACGCCGTAGTTCGCCACTGCGCAGCCCGGTCGTATAGAGAAGCACAATAGCCAAACGTATTACATCGGGGCGAAGCGGGGAGAAAGGTCGGCGCTGAAGGTCTGAGGCAGACGTTAGCAGGCACGCCACCTTAGCATCCGAAAAAATGTAAGGAGCTAACAACTGCCCCGGACGCGGGAAAAACATCGTGTCCGGCACAAAGCAATCTGGCTCGGTACGAAGCCGGTATCGGCAGAACCTCTGAATGATACCCATGCGAAGCCGTCGCACACGTGGTGTTAGCCCGGCGAGAGTGCGGCACCATTCATAAAATGTCTCTGATGTTAGGTCCTGCGATTCGCGGGGAAACCTGGAAAGATATTGGTCGAGAGACTTAAGGGTTCTAATCGGATGCTTGTACTTCTTGCCCAGCGCCAGGTTGAGTTTGAGATAGCGAGCTATGGTTGACCCCAGCTTCGATCGGAAAGCAAGTGCTTGCTTCATGCTCGCACCGCCTTGTGCAGAGGGAACTCTGCGGGTACGGGAAGACCGACGTCCCGTAAGTCTTCGAGGGCCAATCGCAGATAGGTTCCTGTGCTTTGTGGTGCACGATGGCCAAGAATATCGCCGATTGTCTTAAGCGGGATCTCGCGGCGGAGCAGTGAAACAGCATAGGAATGTCGGATGCGATGGCATGATCCCCGTCCGGAGATCGTCACTCCGGCGCGATCTGCCCATTTGCGAAACGCTGTCGACAAAGCCGTTGTCTTGAGCGGACCAATCGGGGCTTTCCCACGAAGGAAAATGTGCCGAAATGTAGCTGGCCGGGCAGACTTCCTCAGATATCGGCACAAGGCTGCGCCCACTGTGTCGGTCAGCGGAAGTTCGAGAAGTGTGCCGGTCTTGCTCTGAGAAATAGATATTTTCCGAGCGCGCCACTGAACATCATCTAGAGTCAGTGCCACGACATCGCTGGCTCGCAACCCGTAGCAAGCCATCAACAGGAACATCGTGAAATCACGCAGTCCCTGCAAACTGGATTGGTCAATGGATCTGAGGAGTTTCTGAACTGTTTTCCACGGCAGTGTGCCAGGGAGTTCCTCATCTCGATAGACCCGTGGCGTATCAATGAACCCGTCAAGTTTATGGGGTATTTTTCCGCTTTGTGCCAGGAACCGCACAAAGCAGCGAAGTCGAACTGTGATCTGACGCAGGCTCCTTCGCGTGAAGCGCCTGCTGACCTTTTTAAGAAAAACTTCGAGATCCTTGCTCTTTAGTGACTCTGCTCTTTCAGGGTGATTCTCGATGTCGAGGTGTTGAAGGAACTCCGAGGCCGTATAGGAGTTCTGACGGATCGTGCACGAAGCGGCCCCACGGACTTTCTCCAAGTAGCGTGCATACTCGGCTAGCCACGCATGGGTTGTACTTGTGATGTCTGGTTCGGATGTCAACAGGTTCTGCGCGTGCAGATATTTTTCCAGTGCACCCGTCGAGTCAGTCAAATAAGGGAAACGCTTGAGCAGGCGCTTCCGGCAGGCTTTCCAATCGGAATCGCGAATCTCGCTGAGAGAAGTAACGCCGCGTCGAATCAGAACCGCTTCGATGTGCGGTAACAGCCAAATCTGCCGCCTTATGTAGCCAGGAGCGTACTGCTGGTTCACGAGCCACGTGGAAAAGCCATCTACAACTGGCCCAAGGACCGCCAATGATGTGTACCGCCGGAATCCGGGGTAAAGAACTTTAAGCATCAGATCTCCTCATGGCGCTAGTAGCGCCGTCTGATGCTACGAAAAAATGTGCAGCGGGACGTCAAAAACCCACGATTCAGGCGCACTTTACCTGTCTGCTTCACATTACTGAGTTCTCAACATTACAGAACTTATGTTGAGCTCAACATAAGTTCTGAAATTTTGTAACGTAGTAGAGTCCGTCAGAGGCTCGGAGGAGTTGGGACTGCGATCCACCGCGCAGGCAGCGTACGTGCTGGATGGCAGCGATACCGGATGACATTAGCTGCTCCTTTATCGGAAAGTCTGAGTGACGCGGACCCGGGGCGGCGCAAGAGAGTAATCGGGGAGGAAATCCTGTGGTTCTTTGCGGGTGAGCTAGGAAATGATGCCGGCAGCCCTTTCCAGCGCGTTTAACAGTAGCTGCAAGGTGTGAAGGTCTTGGATCTCCCTATAGGAGCTAAGCTCTAACGAATGAAAAATCTCTTTCGCTGCGGATTCGTCGAGTTTGCGCAAGGCAGCTTGGACTCGAAGGAGGCCGCGCTGGGCGCCATTCATATGTGCCAGGACTTTATGTTGGAGGGCTAGGTTTCGGATGTGCGTTGGATCCCACACATGGGCCACTGTCTTTAACAGTCCGCGATAGAGCTTCGCGCCAATGACGGATTCCATGGCGCGTATTTCTCTGATGACGTTCTTGGTGGTTCCTTTCGATTCTGTAGCGGCCTCCTGACTTCCGGTACTCTGCTCCTGCACAGTCGTATCGGGCTGCGTGTCTGGCAGTATCTTGACAGGGGGGCGGAGTCCGCTTCGCCATCCAGCCGGCGTGGCCCACTCCGGCAGTACAGGATTGGAAATCGGCCTTTTTTGAGGGTCGAGTGCCAACCAGACCCCGACAAAGTGGTAGAAATAACGCCCGAGGCCAAAACCGGCGCAGGATCGTTTGAAGGCCTGAGCTTCGGCCGCGGTGGCGGCATTCTCGTTTCGAGACCATTCCTCGCCAGTTGCTGAGTGACAACCGAGATAGTCAATGTTCAGCTCACAGGTGACGAGGATCTTCGTCGTGGTCGTGTCGAGCGTGTACTTCTCACGCCATCCAATCGGACTAATCAGGGAGTTGAGCCTGTCCTTGTAAGCCCTCGGGTCGGCATATGGCAGACAGAACCCTTGCAACTTGCGATCAATGAATTTTGTTTCGCTTGCTCGCCACTTCACCAGGGCAATATCAAAAGGCACCTGCAACTCTTCCAACAGAATTGCCAAGTGTGGTTGTAAGGGGATGACGACCCCCGCTGGGATCACCCGGGCCTTGCCGTTAGCGCCGGCTGCGCCATTCAATTCAGTTCCACTCCCATTACTTGCTGCCATCGCGCGACCTCCCCTTCGAAATTATCGGCCTAAACAGCAACCACCCCCACAACATCGCCGTGAAGCCCACAGTCTTACCTGCACAATCTAGCGTCGCAGAGCGGAGTCGTAGAGTAGGCCACTGATTTGAAGTGATCTCCTCAGCGGCCCCTCGTCAAACCGTGCGTGCAGTTTTCCCGCACACGGCTTTCCGACTGCCTTCTTCCGGTGGCTTTACGGCGTTCCAAGACGGCCGTACCGTGTGTGGCTATCACCGACCGCCGACAGGCTGTACAGTTTGAAGAGCCCGTGATAGTCGTAAAACCACGACGGTGGATGGTCTCTCCATCCTTTAGACCGCTTCTTGTGTTTCTTTCGCAGCATGATGCAGAGTGTGTAAATCGTGTAATTCGCGATGCTCAAGAAATGCATTCTTGAGTTGCCGGTCTTGAAGTAGTTGCCCCATCCCCTGAGAATCGGGTTTATCCGTTCTCGTATGAGATGTGGGAGATCCCAATGCTGTCCGGTTCGAACAGCCTCGCGGATCTTACTCTTGACCGCCTGCATCGCCTTGGGCCTTGGATAGTAGTACGTCTTCACCGACCCTGTGCGCTTCGAAGGCCGCACAGTGAATCGGTGACCAAGGAAATCAAATGTCTCCTCCTTGACGTTTACTACCCGCGTTTTCTTTGCGTTCAGCGTGAGGCCGAGCCGATCAAGAATCTTCTTAGCCTCAGCCAGATAAAAATCCGGCTGCCGATTGCAGAGAATCACAAAGTCATCGGCATAGCGGACGATGTGAGCATCGTGCTTTCGCTCGCCGTACCCTCTGCGCTCCCAATAATTGTCCAACCAATGGAGGTACAGATTGGCCAGCAAGGGAGAGATGACCCCACCCTGTGGCGTCCCGGTCGTTTCCTTCCGTACCTGCATATCCTCCATGACTCCAGCTTTCAGCCACAACTCGATCAGTTTGACCACCGACCGATCAATGACCTTGGACCGTACTGACAGCAGAAGGCGGTCATGCGGAATTGTGTCAAAGTACGACTTCAAATCCGCATCAACAACCCAGTGACAGCCGAAGTTTAGCCACTTATAGACCTCCCGCAGCGCCTTGTGGGCGCTCTTCCGTGGCCGGAAGCCATACGAGAAATCCTTGAAGCTCGCTTCGAACAGGGGTACGATCACGATCTTCACTGCTGCCTGCACGACACGATCTGTAGTAACTGGAATGCCCAGCGGTCGTTGCGTCCCATCAGCCTTCGGGATGTAAACCCGTCGCACCGGCAGGGGCTTGTACCGCTTCTTTAGCAAACGCTCCTTGATGCTGCGCAGAAATTCATCAAGGCCAATTTCCTTCTCGATGACCTCGAAGGTTTGCTGGTCGATGCCAGGGGCACCGCCGTTGGCTTTGACTTGTCGGTACGCAGTTCTCAGAACGTCGTCTCGGCACACCTTGTCATACAACACTCCGAACTTCCGCGTCGGATTCGCCTTGGCTGCCCGGTATAGCGTCCGTTGCAATACTCGCACCTTGTCTAACGGCATGTTTTGAGCTTTCGCAATCATGCAGTGCCTCTCACATCGTTTCGCTTGGCAGAAGCAGAGGCCCTTCCCTCCGGTGAGGTTTTGTTGTCTTCACCATCGTCGGTACTATGACCTCCTCCGACTCCTCTATCCCGCTTTTCTCTGGATTTTGGCGAACAACCTTATTCCATCGATTACGCGGCAGGTTAAGCCGCGACAGGCAGAGGTCTCAACTGTTCCGCTCAGTTCTTTCCACACATCCCATCCTCTATACCCCGAGTCCCATCCCCGGCTTCAAATGGTTAGTTCATCCACCAAGGATCACTGGCCTTCGTCCCCATTCTAAGGACTCAGCGGGACCACTTTAGGCCATGCTCTCCCAGCATTCCTGCATGGCTGACATTAACGAGGCTTATTAAGGTTCACTTGCGTTACGGGCTGTGCAGTTGCGCGCGCCCACGGTCTGGGTCTGGGGCCACGTTTATCCGGCGTTGCTCCTGTGCTTCGGTCACCCTCCACACATACGCCATAGCTACGCAGTCAACTAACCTCCTTCTGCGGCAGGACTTTCACCTGCAAGAAACTGAGTGATTTAACAGTTCGCTCAAAAAGGGATGTCTTCGTCAGTAATCGAACTTGGGTATTGATCGTCAACATCGGATCGGCGCGAGTCTTCAGTGTTACGAGCGCTGCTGCTGCCGCCGAGGAGCACGAGGTCGGTTGCGACGATCTCTGTTCTAAATTTCTTCTCGCCACTCTGGCGGTCGTCCCAACTCGAAGTGTGCAGGCGTCCCTCGATGTATAACTTGTTTCCTTTCGATACGTACTCTCCGACGATCTCAGCAAGCCGCTGCCAAGCAACGATGTTGTGCCATTCGGTTCGCTCCTGCCATTCCCCGCTCTTGTCTTTGAATCGTTCGTTTGTGGCCATACTGAATTTGGCAACGGGCGTGCCGCTAGGCGTGTATTTCACGTCCGGGTCCTTACCGAGATGCCCAACTAGAATCACTTTGTTTACACTTTTCGGCATTGTGATTGCCTCCGATTGTGAATGAGCTTTGCTGCAGTTGGCGAGGGTTTCTGCGCAACAACATGCCTGTGGGGACTTGAAAAGCAGGCCCGCTCGCAAAGTGGGCACGGAGTCTCTACCTTGAAATCATCGCAGCATGCATCGATCATTAGCTCCGCCAAGTTGGATTCGTGAAAAGACAGGCAACAACCCTGTTGCGTCTCGACAGCGTGTAACAACGATCAGGCCGCTACCGGTGGCGGGGTAATGCCCTTGGCATAGCGCTGGAGCCGCTCCCTGCATAACGCTTTTGCCGTCCGCGCAGGTACGGCGTTACCGATTTGTTTGGCGACCTTTGATTGTTTGCCGACGAATACGTAGTTCTTCGGGAAGCTCATCGCACCCGCCAACTCGTGGTTCTTCAGCATCCGAAATCGGATGTCCAGGAATAGCCCATTCCCAAGTGGTACTAGGTTGGAGGGCCGCGGAATCTCCGTTGCAGGGCCTTCCCGCACGACTGGTTCAACTAATCCAAAACGAGGTCTCGTTGTTACAGTGTCAAGCGGCTTGGTAACCGGCTGCGCTGTTGCGGTCCCGTAGTACTTGGTGAGATAGGAACTGACGATTCCATACCCATTGTGCGTAGTAACGGTGGGGAGCGGCTTCTCGATTGAATGGCATCGGCCGCCCGTGGGTGAATTGTCCTCATGGTTTACGGCGACTATGTAAGGTTGTACGAGACCGTCATGATTCTCGGTGAGTATCGTTTCCAGTGGTCTACTGAGACTCTTGGCTGTTCTACCCTTCCCCTCCGGTCCGCCAGCAGCCACGATGAAACTTTCTCCGGGGACAATTTGCGGTTCAACAAGCGCCATCGACTGTCTTGGGAGCACCGTATTCAATGGCTTCTCGATCGATCGCGGTTCTCCGGCGCGCGCAGGTCCTCCAGCTCCAACGATGAATGCGTTAACGAGCCCATGTCGTGGTTTTGTCGTAATGGTAGTAAGCGGTTTGTCAACAGCATTGACGCAAGATCCATTGCCTCCCTGGTGGTCAATGCCGATAAGGAACGGATTAGCGGCTTCGACGAGAGTGTCAGCGGCTGGGTCGCGGGCCGTCATTGACACCATAACCGGCTGCGCCAGGCCAAGGTGTGGTTGAGTCGTCAAAGTCGGCGCGGGAAGACCCAGACTGCACACGCTACTCCGGCCCTTCAGATTAACTACATATGCATCGGTCGTCGTGTTCTGAGAAGTCCTAGGTCGGCGGGCGGACTTGTTCTTCATCTCCAACCCTAGGCACGGCCGAATGTCTATTCCGTTAAACCGTTGCATGCCGTCGGCAATTCGCCGGAGTGTGTTCGTTGCTAACGGCTTCTTCCTGTCGAATATGGATTTCCCGATCAGCGTCCAGTCAATAATTTCGCGCGCCTCGGCCCACCTGTTCGTCATTGAAAACAGCTCTGCCTCGCCGGTTTCCGAGTGGGTCGCCGCGGGCCAGGAAATACTTCCCGTTCGCGTTGCCATGATGAAAAGGCGCTTTCTGGTAGTGGGGTCACCATAATTCGCACAGCAAAGGATCCGCTCTTCGACCTTGTAGCCGCATGCTCGGATGGCGTCGAGAAAGGATCTGTATATTTCCCCTTTGCGGGATTTGAGGGGCCGTCCGTCGGCGCCGAGCGGCGCCCAATTGCGAAACTCCGGGACGTTCTCGATGATGAGATTGTCCACATAGAGTTCCTGTAGCCAGGTAATAACGTTGAACGCCGGTATCCGGCGTTGGTCTTCGACTGGCCGTCCACCTGCCGCGACAGAGAAATGAGTACATTCAGGAGACGCGACAAGCAGATGGACCCGACCGCCGGGGACCACTTCGCGAGGGCGGACCTCCTCGATGCGAGCACAGATATGTCGCGCTCGAGGGTGATTGGCCGAGTGCGTAGCGATCGCAGTTTCCCAATGGTTAATCGCGATCAGCTCGATCTCGAGCCTTAGCTCTTCGGCGGCAGCAATGAGGCCTTGTGATGTTCCACCCGCGCCACAGAACAAATCGACACAGATGAGCTTCAGAGAGAGACTCCTGTAGGTGATTTTCGTGAGTGCGACGCTCGGCACGGAGAGAACGCGAGACTTCCAATTCATTCACGGATAGCGTCGGCAGTAGCTTCAGTCGGGCGCAATCGAGCAATGAGATCGCCGCGTTTAACAGGGGAGGTCAGTCGTATCCAGCCTGTGAAATCACAAACGTAGCTGCGGGATTCTGCGATCGTTACAACGTCGCCCACTGACAGACTCCGTTCCGTGTAATCTCTCGGGTGGTCTATGTTCAGAATTCTGAAGACTTCTTCAAGAAGTGCCGTGTCAGTCGCGTCCGTGGGCGCGTCGAGCTCGATGCGGTAGACGTATCGGACACGCCGTCGGTCAAATGGCGGGAGCGGGAAAGATGTATGCAGAGGATCAGCAAGAAAAACGTGAAAGAACATTGTTGCGACTGCTATGTCATTTTTTGTTTCAAGGCTCACCGTCCATTCTGCATCTGCTGCGGAAGGTTATCTCGCAGTTCGTCCTCCACCGTCCGCCGGACGATAATAGCTATCGGATACGGCTCATATGCCCGACGAGTAAGGTGGAGCAGGGTGCGGCACAGCCATAAGCGGAAGCTATGCCTTAACCCGGTGTACATCTGGTTTCTGCATCCGTTGTGCCGCGCGGTCCGTTCGTGCCCACCATGACCTGAGACATGCATTGTTGAAGTGCTCAAGCGTTCAATCTTGTTCGCTGCCACGTGCCATTGGCGGCCACGGATCGAATCGGGCACCCTAAGGCGGCTCGGATTTCTTCTTTCCTGCATCCCGCCCAGCACTTGTATTTGCGAGGATCGGATACGCTAACTGCGAGGTTGTCATTGTTCTTATCTCGACCGAGTAAGCTGCAGGATGGACACTTCGTTCGGTAGTCCTTTCCTGATCGCCTCCCTTTAGGAACATGGTCCAAGATGTGGAACTCCCGACGCGTGGCGTCGTACGGAGGAAGCAATACCGCCGGCCGCGGTTTGAATGCCTCTGGCATCTCCAGACCGGCAACCAATTGGTGCAACTGTTCTTCAGATAGTTTCTTGAGTCGCTCCAGAAAGCTAAGCTGCGCTTCAAAGTTTGGTGGAGCACCGTAAAACCAGAAACGCTTTCCTCCGGCACCGCGATGGACCCCGAGTGGCCCCCTGATTGCATTTCCGAACTCGTTCGTCCCCACATGATCTTGTCGGGGAAACACTTCAAGCCCGTCGCTATCACCCGTCGTTTTGATTGGTAGGTTCAAGCGCATCGCGAGGTTATATACGTAAAGACGGCATTCACTCGCAAGCAGAGGCTGCGACCCGAATATCCAGAGATGTGCTCCGCGACGCGACCTTTCAAGGGCCGACTGTATAGCATCGTTCCGCAATGCAATTTGGATCCTGAGCAGGTGCTCAAAGGCCGCCCCATAATCTGCGTCAATCGCCACCCATTTTGAACGTTGCGTTCTCGGGTTGATGGCATAGAGTCCCGCAGTTATTTCTCCCCTAAGGTGTCTCAGAATTGTCTCGGAGCTCAACCGTCGTTGCCCTTTCGGTCGATAGTAGTAGTGCTTGCCGTTGGCGCCGGGTTTATTCGATTGCACCGTATATGCGGCCCTGTTGACGAAAAGATTGAAGTACCTTTCAGCCATGCCTGGGACGATATTGCCCTCTTCTCTCATGAAGAGCACCTCCCTGTTTCGGCTGTAGTACAACGGAGCGCACTTTCGGTCAAATCGCGTCTGTAAATCGGCTTAAAACGTGAAGATGATGGTTACGCTCCAACCAGAAATTGTGGGCGCTTACCTCGCATCAGAAGACATCAGGCGTGTACCGGTAGAGGGGGCGTAAGGGTGTTCGTCCGAGGGGTGGGTGACAGGATCGATTTCATCTGAATCCCGCACGACGTCCGCCGTACCATTAAGGACAACTACATGCTCTGTTTCGGCAACATGATCGAGGGCGTACTGCGCAACTGCTACCGATTGGTCTTCTTCGCAGATGCTTCCGCATGTAGTGCAGAATGCATTCAGGATTAGCCTGGGCATGCCTTCTTTAGCCATCCTTTCTCCTCTTTATGCCTTTATTCCTCGCGAGTATTCGTCCTAACAAGCGGCCGCAGAAAAAGCCGATGAGCGTCCCAATGCTGTAGGGCCGGAATCGCGTGTTCTCCGGTTCCCAAATTGGTGTTCGAATCCACATAGAGCCTCCATAATCGCGTCAGCTTTCCTGCTTCAATATCAGCCGACACTGGCGATCGAGGACACGCGCCAATACCTCCGCGTCATTGGCAGCGTCAACTGGGTCTCGCGAAAGCGCTGAGGTCAGCGCATTGCGCAACCAAAAAGATGTGGACGGATCTTTAAGTAGATCCTCCACGGTGGGTACGTCGGGTTGTTCGCCGCGCGCAGTCATCACTACTTTCGGGGTTCAATGCATGTCGGCTGCGGATGAGCCGGAGTCAAACTCTCGAGCATTCGCCGGGAGCAGAGAAACATCACTCGGCGGCGGTTCGAGCAGATGAACGTGGTGGCACCCGCAGCAATTCGCCCCAGCTACAGCCCGGCGAATCGCGGCTTCAAAAGCACCGGGAATCTTCATGGCTTCGCCTCCACGGTCATAAAATACTGGAGAAACGGCACCTGCTAGAGCTTTGTCTTTATCCCACAGATCCAGTTCGAGCGTACCTTGGCGGCCAAGAAAGATGACCGTGTTCTGGAGTGTCGGCCGTGTGCTGGTTTCCGGGAAGTGGAGACCATGACGGGAGATCAGTAGGTCATAAGTATGGCGCACACGAACAACCTGGATACGCGCCAAGCTCGCGGACACGGCGCGAGCGTGTACCCCGTTCACACCAAGACTGTCCAATCGTTGCAGCCATCCCAGGGGACTTCCCGTTTCACTAACAAAGCCGCAGTACACTCCAAGTTCAGCTATTGCTCCACCGGACTCTTGCGACCGGATGACATATTGCCTGGAGGTCCGCTGATATTCGACGGATAATTCGGGGATGCAACGGATACCGCTTTGTTTGAGACGATCCAACGTTACCCTTGGCAGCCTTAATCCTCTGAGGGCAATCAGCTCACTAGGTCTTGTTGGTGTGTTTCCTTTGTTTGCCATATTCGATTAACCACCTTTGTCGGGCATGGGAATATCAAGAGGTGAGTTCGTGACTGTGGTCTGAGTGGCCTCAGATACGATCACCTCCGTTCGCAAGCCAGTTGTTACACGAGTCTGTTTTTCGGTCAAATCGCCCCACAAAATGGGCCAAGCTGTCGCTCAGGCCTGGGAGACCGTAGCGGCTAGCGCTTGGATAAGTTGGGGGTGGGCGGCATATTCGAGCAGTCCATACTCTCGTACCAGAGACTCGAACTCCGGAATGGTCAGGTTCTCCGACGCCCCCTCAAATGTCACAGCATAGAACTCGCCAGAGTCGCGGATAAGGATGTAGATCGCGCCCGAGGCAGGTTCATCTGCGACCATTTGGAACAAGAGAACTCCCTTTGGCATTTGGGTTAAGCGCGGGGCGATTGCGCGGTAGTCGGTATCCGATGCAATATCGAGGAATATGCCGATCGCGCGCATCGAGTGTGGTTCCGGTACCGAGACTCCAATCTCACTTGACGTGAAGAGGAGGTCGATTCGCATTTTTCCTCTGCTCTTCTCTTTCGCTGCGTTTCCGTTCATATTAGCTCCTTGTATAGGGTTGTAATTGTTAAGGTTGTTGACTGTGGAGCGTCTGGGCCGTCGAATGTATTCCGCGCCCGCTAGTTCACTTGTAGCGCACAATCACGGTCAAGCAGATTGGCAAAAGGTTGGGTCGATCTGACACGCCACCTCGTGTAGTTGATCTCTTACCGCGAGTGGTCTTGAGATGCCGTATGCCAGCCTTAAACCAATGAGGCAGCAATTCAGAGCGCTTACGTTGTCACCGCATTGGCGGTACGACTGCGCCCGCGCCAGGTGGATCTCGCCACGAGCTTTTACAAAGAGTTCGTCGTCGTTGAAAGGCTTAATGGGTCCAGGTGACTTTCGAAATTTGGGTGGAGTCGGGAACTTCGATTTCGGCATTTGAGCGTCCTTCACGTTGTCTGTAGGTGTTGATTGTGGCCAGTCTTTGGTGCCATAAGGTGCATTTGGCGCTTGGAGTGTGACGAAGCACGAGGTTGTTCGCAACCAAGCCAGCCATTCGCCTACTCGGCGGAACATCGGACAGCGGCGTTAACCATTGGCCATCGGCCGCTGGTCACATGCCCAGCGGGTCACACACGTGGATAACCGACAAGGGCTGGGTTTGTGCACAAGGCACAGAACCCAAAGAACCACGGCGTGAGTCACGCCGAGCGCAGACGACCTCAACAGAGCGGGAGAGTGGTGACCAGGATAGGGGAGATCGGGGACACGCACAGCTGGACCACGCAGCGCAGCGATAATCTGAGCTGGACTAGGTGTTGAGGGGTAATTCCACAACGATAAAAAGTGGCAAATCTAGAGGGGAGTCGGAAGCTAAGTGGGAACCTGTACCCCACTTAGAAGCATGGCAGAAACGGCGAAACTACCGCAGAGTAAAGGCAAAGAAGTGCCATAATCACGCCGGAAACACTGGGAAGTCGGCAACGAGAAGGTCGAATAGAATCAAAACTGAATCTCCTGCGATCGCTGGGAGCCACGAAATCAACGAAACGCCGAAGGATTGTTGAACCATTTATACGTTGGGATAGCCGTCATCTATTCAGTAAATCGCTAAACTTTACCATCGCAGCCCCGTGGGAGCTGAAAACAATTGTGTCAAGAAGGTCTCTTTCGAAATCACGAAGAGCGGCGAATCCTACTCTCTTGTTTGTGTCGCCAAGTTCCTGGACCAGGGGCGCCACTAATTCCAATCCCGAAGTTAGGTACAAAATGCAGTGCAATTCGCGCTCAGCTCGAAGCGCTGCCCGCACTTGGTCGTAACGGGTAGCATTTTTCAGAGTTCGCTCGTACTCCAACGCAAATCGTTCCGTCCTGTCTCCCAACCAGACTTCCACAATGGCATCGTAATCTTTCTGAAATGGTGAGTTGGAGGTCATGTTAAGTGCCGCGACTTCGATCTCTGACTGCCAACTGGCCACCAGGTTGGCTCGTGTAAGGGCCAACTGAATCGCGTTCAGTCCTAAAGCGTGAAAAGCGTGTGTCGGATGGGGAAGGTGAAGGGTTTCCGAACTTAGGACTATAGAAGCGTGCCCGAAATGTTCGAGCAGCGAGAGGCCAGACTTGGTTATCCGGTACACTGCGGTCCCGAAATCTTGGATGTCAGGGCATACGGCAATTCCGCCGAATTTGACGAGCCTCCGGATGCGCCAATCAAAAGATGCCCGGCTATGCTCCTGGCCGCAGAGCTTCATGAATTCAAATAGTTGTTGATGAGCGATGAACTTAGAGTTGCGCACCTGGCGAAGCAAAGGAATATCCCGTTCAGGGCTGATAACCAAACTGTTCTTTGCGTGGCGCGTATTCCCTCCTCAGTACCCTTCTTCTTCGTCCAGCTGGAGAACGGCTCCGGCATCGACCTCTTTTGTTAGTACCAGACGCCAGCGGCCCAGGTTGCTGCGAACCCAATCGCCTGATTTCATTAATAGCAATGCCTCTTGCATTTCCCGCAGGTCGCTCGTGGCGATAGCAATGCAACGTTCCGCCTTCCAATCTGCGTTGAGGTCAATCCGCCCATACCGCTCACTCGACACTCCCACCAGGAAGTAATCCGGAACCTCTGCCGTCTTTACTTGTCTTTCAAAGAGAACTCGATTCCCCCCGTAAGCGAAGATTGGTTCCGTACAGCTGAACACCTGGCCGACTGATCGGTGCGGACAATGGGGATTGAAATCGCCCGTTCCGTTGAAGCGGATTAGCCCGGGAACGATCCAGTGACGGCGGATTTTTCTACCACATCGCACACCGGTCGAGTTGTAGTAAGCGGCATGACGGCTGTAGCGAAACCGGCTTTCCGGATCGTTCCCGAACCGACTCCACCAATTACATCCGAAGCTCAGAATCTTCACTAACACTGTGCAAATACTCCATCAATTCTTCATTGATTTCCCGCATTCTCTCCGTGCGTTGGGAAACATCAAGCTTCCGCGAGGCAACGATATCCCGGCAAATATGCGGAGGCACTTGCATCTCATTTTCTGAAAAATAGCGACTCAAGTCGGCCAGCCTTGTGACCTCGATAGCCAGGTCACGTTCGCCGGCGGGAAGATCGTTCATCTGCTGCTCATACTCGAAACGGTCGCCCACAGGCGTCACCGGTACTGACTGCGGCGAGAGGGAGCTTTCTGTTTCCGTCGTGGCACGTTGGGTCTCGGCGGTGTGTTTCTTCTTTTCAGTCATTTAAGTAATCTCTAACGCTTGTCACTCGCCTTTTAGGCTACGATTCTTCTGTTGCTCCTTCTGGAGGCGGAGCTCGGCAAAGTTCACCTGCCGAAGCAATTCTTTTTCGCGTTCCCTGCAAAGACTCAGTTGTTGCTGGAGCGCATTTACCTTCGCAACCAAATCTCCGTCCTGGCCAAAGAGTCCTATCTGGCCGGGTGGTGAGGGATCATTTGGAGTCGAACGTTTCGACGTCTTTGCCACCGACGACGCGGAAACGGCTAATCTGGGAGGTTCTACTCGGGCTGGGGGTACGGGTGCAAGCGGAGCTGCTTTTCCGTTCTCATCGGAGTTTCCAACACGCTTCCGCTCTTTGCCTAGGGTGTCTTTTGGGACCGTACTTGCTGCGGCTTCGCCCGTGACTCTGGCCTCTGAAGATTCCGTCAATGCCTCCATGAGTGCATGATTCCGCTTCGTCGCCGCTATAACCTGCGCTTCGGCGCGCGCCAGAGCGTTGTGATATTGAGTTAGGCATTCAGAAGCAATCAGTTCACGCCTGTCACGCAGTCTTTGCTGGTGAACGATTACAATAAGAAACACTCCCAACGAACCTAAAGCGGCGACGTTCGACCAGAAATAGCCGCGAGAGAGCGTCTGTTCAAGGATTAACTTGCGTCCTTCATCCACGCACTGGCCGTAATCAAGGTCGGATGGATTGACTCGTTTGAGCGCGAAATCAAGCAACCCCTCCCGCTGTTTTGTCACTCTTCCAGACGTATGGTTGCGCGTGGGATGAGAGTCCTGGGCGACCAAGTGCGGCACTGCGAAAACCAGCAAGAGGCAGAGGTGCAACACGCGTAATGGGAGATTGGCTACCATGTCAATCGACCGCTCCGTCCGCGCAGCCGGCTATTTCTCCTGCTGATTTCCGGGTCTTTGAAGCGGAGATTAGCCCCGGCTTGACGCGACTGCGGAGAGTAAAGACGCGGATAGATTGTAGGCAGCAACTGCGGCAACCGATATTCTGTCGGGATGCGAACATGCAGGTGCGAATGCAATGTGCCTTGCTTCTGGTCGGTCATCAGGATTTCCATTTGACCGAGCGGCAGATTCTTAATGCGGTCATCTTTGGAACGAGTTGCCTTGACATCTGTCTCGCTGCCGGACCCTACGTCTTCGTATGTTTCCCGGACAATCCCTCGACGCGCGATGTTGACAGTGCGCTTCTTCTCCGAGACTTCAGCTGACGCTTTGCGGAAGTACTGCGCCGTGGCCTCGTCTCTGGTGCGCAACAAGATGTTGGTATTGGGCGCGGAAGAAATGTCGTCCTGGAAACCGCGGCCGACTCTCAGTAATTGCGGAAGAGACTGAAGCGCAAACAGAAATGCGGTATTTGTGCCGCGCGCGGTTTGCAGGATCTGTGCGAAATTGGAGTAGGCAAAGGGCGCGAATTCGTCGAGGATCACGCTCACCATCGGTCTGTCATCGCGCCGCCGTTCCTGCTCATCTTCATAACGTTTCCCGATGACCAATTGCATATTCTGCAGCAACATGCGTCCCAGAGCTGTGACTGCTTTAGAGTTCTTATTCACGTTCAGGGAAACAAACAGGATCAACTCTTGATCAATTACTTCATCAAGAGACAGGAGGTCATCGTAGGCGCCAGTGATAAGCGAAAGGTCATCCTCCAGGAACGTCATGAGCTCATTCAGCAGCCCCTGGATCTTGGGAACACGGTCCCTGTCCTCGAATGATTGCTGAAGATTTCGGACCGACATCTCGAAATTGAGACGACGCTGAGTATCCACTTCGTTGAGGGATTCCAGGTACGTGCGTGCGGCGGCAATTTGCTCCCGCATGACTTGCGGGTCGAGCGCCGTCACCAAGACGTCGTGAATGTTGAAGCGCTTTCCGGTATGCGCTAGGACACGCACCAGATCGTTGAGATAAGTGGCCTGGTGGCCGTGGAAGAAGTCTTGTTTCAGATCGAAGGATTCAAAAACAAAGTTCGCATGTTCCTGGTACAAACCGGCTGGGGAAAACAAAGGATTGTAGCGTACGGAAATGTCGGGTCGCGCCGGATTTAGAACACGCAGCTGATGCATGCGGCCTGCGGCTTCAATCGTAGGGAGCAGGTCGGCCAGAAACTCCTGATCACCTTTGCCGTCGAAGATCAGCATCGGAATACGGTGAGGAGTGTCCTTGCCTCCGACAGTTCTGCGCAGATCCTGAGTGATAATGTTTCTGAGCAAGGTCGTTTTGCCTGAGCCAGTTGCGCCAAAGACGACAGCCTGCATTACTCTGATTGCATCCGGCCAAAGCCACGGCTTTCCGTGTACGTCGTAACCCAGAACGATCGCATTCTGGTTGAATGCAGACCTCAGGGCAGCAGTATCTTTTTTATGGCTGATAAAGATGGGAGGATGAGGCCATGCCTCCTCCCGCCTTCTGCGTAGAGTCAGAGCGTGCCACATGATCGATCCCACCCCGCCCGCTGCCGCAACGAAATATAACGCGGCTTCGATTACTTGAGACGTGCGCAAATGGAGCCGGGAAACAAGAACGTAAGAAATCCCGAGCAAAAGAAGAATGGCCAAGGCGATAATGGCGAATGCGGGGTCAGGTTCTCGATCTTGCCATGGAGAACGTGGGGTTGTGGAATATTGGCTATGGCGGATCATGGTTGGAAATAGGTGAAATACAGAGCGACAATTGCTGAGAAGGCACCGAGAATGCTCAACACAACGAGGAGTGGGTGCGGGCGAAACCGACCGTTCGCCTCTTCAGGCTTCACCGGATCGGCAAGGCTCCTCCAAACAATTTGCACAAGCCTTGCCTCCGGGTCCTGCGCATAAAGTTGCTGCAGTTCCTTGCGCATGTCGCTTTGATCCATGGCCTGCATCTGATTAAAAAACGACTGTCGCCGACACATTCGCGTCAAATGCAATCCTCAAAACGAATGGAGTGCTTGGATCCTGTGACCTGCGAATAGCCACAATGCCTTGCTTTCGTTCCCGGGGCGCGATGTCTCCAGCCGGGCTATCGGCATGTGCGATGGCCAACGGAATCTGTACGGTTTTCCCAAACTCAGCGATGATTTGCTGATCAAGTTGTCGGCCTTTGAGGGGGAGGAGACTTATACTCGACTGTTCCGCCTGAATCTCATACAGACTAGGCGTTGTGATCCGGTAGGGTCGGCCGCTCAGGTTCTCGATTGAGTATTGGATATAGAGGCTGTTCTTACTTCGGAAGAGCTGTTGAATGCGCAGGCCCACGCGATTTCTGGGAGTTTTGATGCCGGCACCATCAACCGGCTCGGCACCCAACAGCGCACGAGTTATTACCATGTCTGCGACCTGCTCCATCTGGGCGCTGGTGTCGCCAGATGCGGCGGTGGCAGCGGATTTCGGAACTGCAATGCGAATTTCGGCGTTCATATTAATGACGTCTCCAACGGTCAATTCATAGCTAAAGCTCTTCTTCGAGGCGGTCCAAATGAACAGATTCGTTGTAACCCCCGCTTTCAACGGTTTGATAAAGACCTTGTTATCTTGCCGCTCTATCTGAAATGCCGGACTTCCCACGGCCGCCTGCGCTACCGGCTCGTCATATTCAAGGACCGTCAGATGATCCAACGCGGTCACGACGCGTTGGGAGAGCGAAACAGCGGGATCAGGGACGGGGCGTTCGGAAGCTCCAGCCAGAGCAACGGAACAAGACATATAAACAAGGAGAGAGATTACGGCGCGCTTCATGGTTTCCTCAGGTCGTCCAGGGGAGGAACCCCGCCGGGGGATCCACCCTGGACTTTGTTGTGGGCCGTGTTAGAAAGGCACGGGCTCCTGGGTTTCGTCAAACTCAGGCGACGCCTCAATTCCGGCCTCGACGGTTTCTAGTTCGTGGCCGAGTCCATCGTCTTCTCCAACCTGAGCTGCTTGAGCAGTCCTTGCGGCCTGCCGGGGTTCTGTCTGCTGAACACTTGCATCAGGCGCGAGGTTGCGTTGCTGAAGCTCCGTGTTTTGGTTGACACCTGTCACAGACTGATCGGTTAGCTGGGATTCTTGCTTCTCGTCAACTGTGACGCTTCCGTCGAGCGAAACCTTCCCGTCCTTGCACTTGAACAGGAATGTCTCTGCTAATCCACCATTGATCGCTTCCACCAGATAGGTTCGGCCGTGTTCGTCGATACGAACATAGCCTTCTACAAGTCGCGGTTTGTAAAGGAGGACCTTCCTTCCGCCCGTCAAGTCCGCGAGGCGCAAAACCAACTCTTGTGCAAATGTTAGCCAGATCAGCGATCCCGTGCCCTTGCCTCTGCATACAATAGAGTTCAGAGCCTGGGCCCACGCCATTCGGTCAACAATTTTGTTCTGTGCCCAGATTTTGACGAAACTGATGAGTGCCTTCATCTCATCCTTCGTCCGTTCCTGGTTGAAGTGATAGGCAGCCTGCGCCTGGTTCTTCGCCGACATTTTCCGCTTTTGTAGTTGCTTGTCGGGATCCCTGCGTACTGCGTCCCACTCTCGACGAGCCTCATCGAGCTTCTTTTTCAGATCCGCTTCTCGCTGCGCGATGCTGGCAACAATGCATCCGTAGGTCATCTGGAGATAGTGGCATTCTGCGATCATCTTCTCGGTGACCTGCTCACCGTCAATCAGACCGATAAATGCCTCCAGCGGAGCCTTTTGTGTCAGCAGTTCGTCAAAGTGAGGGCGGACGTGGTTGTACAAAATGCCGATCTTGTCGGTTTCCGGTACGTCAACATGCATGGGCAAATTCGAAACCCTTCGTTCGTTTTTTAGACGAAGCCAGGGCGCCTGGTTCACCTGCCGACGTATGGCGGAGATTTTCTTTTGGTCGGGTTCGACACCGTGCTTGAGGCTGTCCAGAGCATTCTGAAGTTCCAGAACCAGATCCTGGGCAAAGTCAGGCCTTCCTTGCGCAAGACAGGATGTAATCAGATCCGTAATGGAGCCGATCTGATTTCCAACCGCCTTCCGAGCAACATGCACAATGTTCCACCAGGGATGTTTTTGCTTGCTTGCCTTAGTCTTGGTTAGTGGTGTCTCATGGTTGAGGTTGAATCGTTCCGATACCCATACAGGAAAACGATCTTCTCCGACCACTCCCACCAAGTCGAAGTCGAAATCGCCACCGTTCCGTTTTGCGGTCTCGCTGTGCAAGATGTAGGTCCCCTCTAGCTGTAGTTGGCTAACCACGATTTGCTCGGCGAGGGTGTCAGCATTCGCACAACCTCTTTTTTGGAGTTCCTTTTGGAGCCGGTCTTTGAGCTCTGTTGGGGATACATGGTCGAGTGGCAGCAGGTCTTCGAACATGCGAATGGGATAACGCACGCAGAGGCCACGCCGCGACGGCAGTAGCGTGACCGCTTGATGCTGCGGAATCCAATCGGATCCGTGATAGATCCTCCCATCAGCGGCAATCAGGTAGCCATCATCGGCCAAAGCAAACGCCGGCAGGTGAAATGCCCCTCCGGTGCATGCCTTAAAGGTCCAGCGCGCGAGCAATTTGTCTAGCTGACCGTTCACCCAGGGGTGTTTGACGATGTGCCCACTCGTGTCGGCCAGCAGCAAGGCCTCCACGGTGCCCATCTCTTCCTCTGGACGTAGGTCAGTTAAGTTTTCCGAATTGTGGCCAATGAGTTCAAGCAGTTCCTCGTAACGCCCATTGGCAACCGCACTGCTTACCTGGTCAATTCGCTCTTTCGTCTGCGGCAATATTTCTGTCAGGATTGAATCACCCGGCGCGTGCTGGGTGAGGGTGTAGCTGGACTCAAATTCAAGCTGTCTTGAGACCTCACGGATGCCGAGCACGATCTTGCCTCGAAACATCCTTCCGTTACCAAAGAACTGGAAAACCTTGGCTGGAATTTTCAACCCCGGCTTCATGCAACTCTCGGGCAATACGACGTCGACATCAAGAAGGTCGGCGACGTCATCTTTCATCAGTTTGAGTGAGCCTTTTCCTTGTGTCTTCTCGAAAGCAATCCGAAACTGGTAGAACGCTCCAGGCGGAAGGCCTAGTTGCGAGAACGCAATCGATTCCCTGATCCAACCGCGGGAGTCATTCGTCCCGAGGTTATGGTCTGAGACCACTAACACTCTCGCATCCGGCATTTCGATCACGGTGCTGCAATTGGAGACCAGAATGCCGAAATACGTGATGGCAGCCTGGGGCCAGTTATGAAAACGGTCCGCGATCGCCGCATGGTGCTGCTCGTCAACGAAGTAAAACTTTCCCTTCTTGGCCGAGCCACTTGCGCCTACTAATTTGTATCGGACACCTTTGTAGACGACATTTCCCATGGTGTTCCGCACACGTGTCTCTTCGATTTCTTCCAGCGGCTCAACGGGCACGTTGACGGACGCTACTTTGATACCCGGATAGAGAACCTTGAGCAGACTACCCTTGAGGGTACTGTCTTGATCCAGGTCTCTGAGCCTGGGCATGATGTTTCCGTTGCGGCCGATCTCAAGTTGTTGTATCTGGTCGACCGAGAATGTGTTCTTCTTTGCAGTCATCGTTGTATGCTCCTTAACTTTGTTTTTGGGGCACAGTGAGTTAAGAAGTCTGCTGATTCCAGCACGCTCCCTCTCTGTCCGGCCCGTGTTTTTGTTCTTCCACTGGCCGAGCTTCGAGTGAGCGAGCCGGGTCAGCCACATATCCCCACGAAAGGCCTGTGGGGTGCCCAAAGGATCAACGACTTGCGTTGACCGCCTCGGAACTCGGTGTCTGATCCGTGCATTGCTATGATTGCGGGAGTAAGGGCGCGACGCCTGTGCGGACCGCCGAGACCCGCTCGACAGTCCACTCAGGGTGACTACTTCTTTGTGGTCGATACTCATGAGAGCTCGATCCGTTGTGGGTTTAAGCTGCGTGCCTGCATTGCAAATGCATGCGCACTCTTCACCTTCAGCTGTTGCTCGACCAAGGTGTACAGCGCGTTATGGATTGGCACGTCACAGCCGGATGAGCAGACGTGCTCCGCCATCCGTGCGAACAACATTTCGCATCCAGTGGTTAGTTCTGACGTTGGAATGTCAGTCAATCCCAACACGGCTGGGCCTTGAAGCGTACCGATCAACGAACTGACTACGGGGCTTGGAAGAGGTTTGGCCGCCTTTGTTGGCAATGCTATGTCAGCGCCAAAGAAATCCTTCTCGAAAAGATGATCCTCTACGACCACGAGTTCGCCTTTAACCTGGGTACCGGCAAAGGCCATAACAAACTGTTCGAAAGTGCCGGGATGAAGACCAAGTTTGTCCGCAACCGACTTTTTGATACAGCCTCTCCAGTCGAAGTAACCGGGCATCACGTGAAGTACAAACGTCACGCGCAGATCGGGTTCTTGGACCACGGCGGTGCAGGGAGTCACCAAAATATCGAAGTTGGAGATCAGCGCTTCGCCGCACTGTCCAAACCGTTCGGCAATTGCGCTAACCGTCTGTTCGTCAACCAGGTAGAGCTCACCCTTGGCAGCGGATTTGCGACTGCCGATGGGTAAGTAACGAATTCCCTGGTAGCTGGATCCGGAGGAAACCGCTTGAAATACGTCCATTCTCGAAGAAGAGACACTCAAGCAGGCAACGCGACCCTGAGGATAGAGAACGCTGAAAAGGGTATTGCTAAGCGTTCTCTCTTCAGTCACGTTGCACGAACGCAACATTCCGCCGTCAAGCTGAAGCTCCCGGATTATCGAAGCTCCCGAATTTGAATTCTGGTTGGTTTGCATATTCTCTTTCTCCTCAACTTTGTTTGCTGGCTAGCCAGGTGAGTTAAGGAGTTCGCATGACCGCCGACTTCCTTCCCTCTCGCATGGCCCAGTGTTTTCGTTTCACTGGCCCAAGCTTGAGTTCGAAAGCTGGGTCAGCACATTTCCCTACGCATGTGGCCGTAGGGTGCTCAAATGACCAAACTGTGGTTTGGTCTTCTTGAGAACTTGTGCTGGTGCCGTCTACTCTGCCTTTGAGTCAACAACGGATTGCTTGGTAATAACCGGATATCCTCCGTTCTGCTGTGCTACTGCTCGAAAAACTGTCAAAACATAAAAAAACTGTCCTGACTTCAGGGCTTCTATCAGGGCGTCCCCTTCGCAGTTCATTTCTTGCCCCAACTCTGGAGCTTTTAGTGATGAACCCGGCTTGGGGAGGAAAAACCTGGCTCCCACTTCTTCGGTATTTTTCTTTCTGCGACGAATCGAAGGTTCCTTCGCCGCAGGAGCCTGGCCGTTGTTTCCGCTTGCTGTTCGTGTTTCCATCTGAGCCCTCGATACCACTGCGTGGTTAAAGGTTGTGGTTTAGACGCCGGCCACCTGGGACAGCCTACTTTTGCTCTGCTTCCTGCAGCGCCAAATTCCGCTTCTCTCCTTCAATTGGTTGTTCCCAAAACTCGCCGACCAGCAAGCCAGTCGGGTTTTCCCTGGATCTCTTTTCAACCGCCAAACGAAGGTGGAACTCGCTAACGATCTTCTCTGTGCTCTCGCTATGGTCTTCATGTACGTGGTGGATCTCCTTGACCCCAAAGGCTGTGTAGGACAAAGGGCTCTCTTTCGCAGCTTCAAGCCGTCGCAGATGAAATTCTGAGCGTGTCTGGTCGTCCTGAATCTTGCCGATTAGGTTTTCGGTCTGCATCTTGCTGTAAGCCGTGTGCCGCAGGTTAGCCGTCATCATGTTCAGAGCGGAAGCCCAATTGGCGCTGACGTTGCTGCTGGAAAACGTCAGATAGTGGTCAAGGAAGGATTTTGCGAATGCCCACTTTTCGAGTTCCGTGGGCTCGCTTTCAGCAGCGCCTTGCGAAACGGTGACACTTGGCTTCGATGTGCTGACAATCGCGGCATCGCCGTTTGAATCTACTCGGATTACAGTCGGCGGTTGAATTCGCACGTACACTGCGAAGGCCACAGCCAGTAAAGCGATCGCTGTTGATGAAAATGCAAGGACCATGGCCCGGTTTGCGTATGCTCTTAACGCGCCATCGTGCTCGTAATATCGGCTGTACCGGAGTTTCTCCGGAACATCAGTGCTGGGTTTTGACATCGACCACATTGTTTGCCTTCTCCTTGTGGTTGGACTAAGCCACCCCTAGTTGCCTTCGCCTTGATTTCCGCGGAGCTTGCTGCCAATTGTTTTGCCCGCCTGATGAGCAATTCTCTGGGCCACTCCTCGCGGGCGATAATTTGGCCCGCCAGTTCCGCCACCGGAAGATCCAGGACTGGAAGAGCCAGAACCGGAAGAAACGGGAGAGGAGCTACTTTGGCTGTCGGTGCCTCCGCTGCCGCCTTCGCCCTCTTCACCGGAGCCTTGCGTCGAGGCTCTCGGACTCGACACACCGCTGACGGCACTAGCAATCCCTTCCCGAATCGATTGACCCACCCCCGGGACAGGTGGGGCTGTCGAAGAGCTTGCGCCGCCGCCACTCGCACCGCCCCCGCCCCCGCCAGCCCCTCCAGCCGATGCAGCACCAACAGTTGAACCTGCGCCGCCGCCTCCACTTGCCGACCCTGCGCTGATGCCACCGGCAAGCCCAGCGGCTCCGGCGAGTGCCACGCCGGCGGCGCTCGTGGCCGCGTTTAGGACCGTCATCGCTGTGGCTCCAACGTCGCCCGAAATGAGGCGCTTTGCGATAAACGGGATCAAAGCGATGGCAAGTGCGTAACATATGCTGACCAGGCCGAGAATCAGAGTGTCGAAAGGCCCGCGTAGGAATCCAAGAAAGCCGCCGCCGCCAACTTGTGAAACCTGATTCACCTGAATGGCCGTGATGAGCGCGCCCAAAATCGCATAGATGACTCCCCAGGCATTCCAAAGCATCAAGTTCGTGGCAAAAGAGCGGCCTAACTGTCCGACATTCGGCATTGGGAGTAAGGCCAATACCAGTGGACCGAGCGCGTAAAGCACGCCTCCATAGAGGGAGTAAAAGAAGCAAAAAACAATAATGGCAATTCCGTAGACGATGTAGGCAACAACGATGAGAAGAGTGCCGATAGCTGCGGCAATGTCTCCGGTAACAATGTCCCAAATGGACGCGTTGTTGTTTTTGAATTGTTGGCCAAGCTGATCCATCCAGCTGAGGAACATGTCTCCCGCGCCAGAGCTATTGCCGATAAATTGGGCGACACTGTTGAATGAGTTATTCACCTCTCGGAACAGCGTCGCCCAATTTGCGATGATGATCGCAACCACCAAGTACTTGATTGCTGTCACTCCGAGCGCTTGCACGTCTCCACCATGCATCACCGCGCGATAAAGACCGATCAGGAACCCGATGAGCAATATCCCGTACGCAATATTGGTCACCGTGGGGATAATCCCGGTCTTATCGATCCCGGATAGCGCGATATTCAGGAGTTGCTGAAAATAGAACATGGTTATCTGGCCCGGTCGAGGATCTGATTGGTTTTGTCGTGGAGCGTAACGGTGTGAGCAGTACTGAACTTCAGCTGTGCCCCATGATTGGCCAGCTCAATGGAACGAACTCTGACCAACTCCGCCATCGCCGATTGCGTGTAAGCGTTAGCTCGCACGAGCCATGCCGCAGTCTGGGCTTCGAGAATAGCTGCGCTGCCAGGGGCGGCGCTCTGCAACTGCTGATTCAACTGCTCTGAGGCCTGGAGTTCGAGGTCAGCGAGTGCATCAATTTCGACGGCCTTTTTCATTGCCGCTTGGGCTTCTGCATCGGTTGCGTCCACTAGGTCGCGAACTTCGGGCGGCACATCCGTGCTAGGCATCACCTTCCCGTAAACAGCGCCGTAATTGACGGAAATCTGCGGAATCGCCGTAACGCTACGCGACAACAATTTCTGCTCTAGCAGTTGCGGGGTGGGCAGGGTTGCGCTTTGCACGTTTAGCTGCGAAACCTGCCGCATCTGCACAAATTCATTTTGAAATTGAACTGCAACCGCCCTCGCCTGATTGATAGCGGCAAGGGGATAAATCACCTTTTGTTCGTAGGTTGCCGTCTGCTGCTGAATTTGCTGAATTGAGCCTAACGGAGCCGCAACGGCATCCTGTAGCAGACCGGATATCGCTTTTAATCCGGCCGTGATGATCGCGCAGCAGGGATCCAGTCCTAATTGGCTGTACGCCCGACTTGGTATCAGGGCTGCAACAATCAGGGCCACCACGCTCGCTCTTGCTAGTTTGCTCGCGTAAAACTTCTTCGCGAATGTCGATAAGCGTTTTTTCATAGGGCACTTCCTTACGGGTGAGTTAGGACCTGTTGCATCTGCAATCGCAGGCCTCGCGTGCTCGCCGCGCTCTTCTTGCGGATCGCATTGTCGTGGGCCAGCTTTGTCGCTTCGAGCCGCAAATCGGCGGCCAGCATCTTGGCCAGGTACGCCTGATTCGCAAGGTTCGCCACCTGGGCCTCTGCGGTAAGCAATGGAGCCGATCCGGGTGCCGCGGCCACAGCTTGCGCCTCGAGCGCGTCGGCACGGGCGACCATTTGCACGCTATTTTGGTCAGAGATGACGGTTGTCTTTAGCGACGCAGCGGCCGCTGCGTCGTCCATGTCCATCATGTTCCGGTCCATAGCTGGCGCGTTAGTGGCGGGTGGTACCTGGCCATAGACCTGCGCGTACGCGGCCTGTACTTGAATGAGATTGCCGGAGTTCCCGCTGCGAAACGCTGCCTCAAGTCGCGAAGGGTTCACCAGCGTTGCGCTCGTCAAAGGGATACTTGCGGCTTGCGCAAACAGGTTTTGGTAGTAGCTCCTTATTGCGTTTCCTGAAGCTTTGGCTTGGGTGATCGCGCTAAGGGGCCAAATCACCTGCTGCTGGAGGTTCATCACATTGTTATTCACCGCTTTGATTCCGCTCAGTGCGGGGCCAATCCCCTTCTGCAGCGTGCTCGTAATGTTCTGCAGAAGCAAAATGATGTCGGCCACGGACGCTCGTGCCGAGCCCGCAAAAAGAACCAGCAGAATGGCCAGCAGCGTCAGCATGTGAAGATGACGCAGTGCCTTGCGGCGCAGAAAGGCAAGCGGTTGGCATATTCGTTTCATAACTTCTTTGCTCCTCTCATTACTTCTCCCGATATTTCCTCGGACAAAGGGTCAATGTCCGCCAGACCGTGGGGAAAAGTGCCGGCCAGTTCTTTGTAGGCTTCCAGTAACGGAACATCCGTGAACTGACTTAGCCACCACGCGCGGTAAGCCCGCTCTCTGGGATAGGTTGTCATCACCCAGTAATCGATTGGCGTCGGGGATATGCGAACCGCATGCGTCGTATCCGCTTTTTCGCCGATGACGATCAAAGCATCTGCGCTCTTGCCCTTAACGGGTGCGCTGAAGTGCTTGATCTGATTTACGGCCGTCTCGTTGAGGTGGAGGTGATCTCGCAGAGCGGCGGTGTCGCCGGGCTGCTGGCCAATGATTTTGGTACTGCAGTTCTTGAGGATGCCGGCGCCGTGTGCTATTGGGTCCGAGGCAGAGCCGACGAAATCCTCAACCGTCTGGCTGATGCCCCAGATACCTCCGTTGCGCTTTCGTGCCGTGCGATAGAGCTGGACCACAACCGGAGCAAGCACGGGAGAACGAAGTAGCGCCCAGCATTCGTCAAGCACGGTTATGCTGCGTCGTCCTAATTTCCCGGAGGCGCGCTGCACGGTGGCATGGGCGATGAGCAGGCTCATCGCCGTCTCCAGGCGTGGATCATCACTCAACTGTTCAATGTTGAAAAACAGCCAGGGACTCTCCAACGAGATGGTGGTAGGACGATCAAACAGCTTTGAATAAACGCCTTTCTCCCCGGTCCAGCTTCGCAGCTTGATCGATGCGAGCTGCGCCTCGTCCATAACGCGTTGGTTTTTTTCTTCATCCCGCCATTGGGCTAGTTCGTCGCGCAGATCGGAGAAAGTCGGGATCGGGTTGGACGGCCGGACCGCCGCTCGCTTGTAGGTTCGCTGGATGGCCTCGGTGATGAGATTGTCCAGGAGTTCGGTGTCTTCAGCACTCCCATCTCCCAACATGTGCCGGGTCAGATTCTTGAGAAATGCCACTTGATCCTTGCTCGGCTCCCGCTCTCCCTCAGGGAGATCCCAGGGATTGATCGTTTGCTCGCTGTCGAGCGCCATCGTGATCATCTGCCCGTCCATCAACTCGATCAAAGGGCGGTACGAATCGCCACGCTCAATAATCGAGACCAGGGGGTTGGCTCGGCTGGCCATTAGCAGGAGTTGTTGAACCATCAAGGTCTTGCCGCCGCCGCTTTTGGCCATGACCAGCAGGTTCGCGTCACTCAGCGAAGGATCAAACAATGAAAAAGGAATGAGTTGCCGATAGGGAGTCTCGAGCAGAAAAAGTGGCGAGCGGGGAGTTCCCTGCCACGGTGTCTCGACCGGCAACAGGTCTGCGGCATTCGTGGTGAGTACATCCTGATCGCGCTGATCGGGTGAGGCCATCGCAGGAAGGCAGTTGAACAAGATGCGGCGCTTGGCGTAGGTCTCGGCGACTGCCTTTGCGCCATTCATCCGGGACACGGCGTACAGAAGCTGTTGGCGGCGGTTGCTGATTGTCCGTTCTGCCGCCTCAAGTTCGGATGTTGTAACGGCTGGCTGTGACGTGCGAGTCGCGATGATGATGCTGAACTTCGCGGTCTTTAGGGAACTCGCGATAATGTCCTGCTGCACCCGGAACAGCTGCGACTCAGCAACCTGAGCTTCGACGTTCGACCGGAAGCCGCCGTGTGAGTCGCGCTGAGCGGCTTGCATCTTGCGCAGGCGGGTCTTGTAACCTTTCAGGACTTTGGTCTGGTCCGGAATGGTGATTTGGACAGTGGCGACGATTGGAAAGTCGAGCCCGACCAGTTCTCGAAGGATCCCGGGGAAAGTCGCATCCGGCAGCTCTTTCAGACTTACAATCGAATAGAGCACCCCATCCAGATTGAGATATGTGTCGCTCTCATCGACGATGCTGACGTCCGCTATTTGGTCGCGAGCACTTCGGTATTCGAGCTGTTTTTCGTCGCGCCGGTAAGGCCTCCTGTCCGGCTGCAGCGGATTCAATGCCCGCTTGGCTTCGAAAAAGAGTTCATCGTCACTCAGTCTTCGTGCGCCTAAGTCGGCGGCCTGCATGGTGCCCTCGATCCCGCATAGCAGGCTTTCAAATTCGGCCAGAAGTTCGGAGTGCTCTTGCCGCGATCGGACGATACATTTGTCGGCAGACAGACTGAAGCCACCTGGTTTCGACGGGGCCTTTTTCCCGGTGACGCGTCGGTGGACCGTCGGATCCCAGATGAAATAAGCGTGAAGTATCGAGCGCGCGTAGAAACCTGCAGCTTCCTTGGTTTTCCACTTGTCAATCCGGACCGCATCGAGGGCCATTAATTTCGAGTTTTCTGAGTCCTGCCCGGCCGCGTAGCGCTCCAGCAGGTCTCCCAGATTTTCCACAACTTCATATCGGATTTGCAGCCTCATGCTCTGTTCGGGGATAGAGCGCAAGAGCGACTCCAACATCAATTTGCCGCGATTGCGGCCTTCGTCGCTGGCGAAGTACGTGGTCAAGCCTTTTAGCTCATATCCCGCCACAACCGAACCATCCGTGCGCACCACGACGTTGTCCAGGTAATCGCGCACGGGCAGCTGTTCGCAAAGCGCGGGACTGGTAAGACTTCTCTCGTGTTCGTTCATGGTCAGCGGCATTTCACGTCTTCCTTGATGTATGGAGTAATCAGGATGTGATCGCGTTCAATCGCACAGTATGTGTGCGGTTTCGTGTGCCAGAACAACAGGTCCCGCACGTAGCCGCGAGGCTTGCCGTACTTGAACGCCATCAGGATCGGCACGATCGACAGCGGCACTCCGTATTGCAATAGGACGCCGGCGGGAAGGCCCGCTATCTGGCCACTCACGAAGCGGCCGACCACGTTCATCAAAGCTCCGACTCCCAGCACAATGAGCAAATCCTCGAATTCGAGAAGCATGAACGTCACGCGCGTCTGCAGGTTCCGATTTACTGGTGTTACGTCGAGTCCCATTTGGCACCTCCCGTCAGCGGACTCCGGCCGTTCCGTTTTGCACCCAAAATTCTGCCAACCGAAGAATTCCTGACAATCCGAAACAGCACATGGCAGTCACCAGATTTCGAATCCAGGCTTCACCTACCGTCAACCGCTCCAGCAAGCCCGCGAAGTGCAGCACCATCAAAACCACTTGGCTTATCCCGTACAGCGGCAGAATTACGTTCCCGATCCAATTCACCAACGCCAGGATCGAAAGCCAGAATCGGTTCGGATCGTTCCAAGCTCCCTGTTGAGCAAACGACTCCAGCAATCGCAAAAGTCCCGAACACATCAGCGACGCGACTGCCGCATACGATAACTGCTGGTAGTGCATTCCCTTGCTGAACCGCCAGATCGCTCCGGCAAAAAACAGACCCGCTAGTGTCGGCATCAGAAGATTGCCTAACCAGTTCGTAAGATTGATGAGTCCGTTTTCCATTAGTCAGCTCCAATCTCAGGCCACCATCGTCTGTACAAGCTTCCAAATCGCGGAAACGCTCAGGAACGCCAGCGCCGATCCAACCAGCGGTGCAACCGGTTTGTGTCTCACATAATTCAAGATGGCTCCCACCACGGCGAGACCCGCTGCTTCCGGCAAGATATTGCCGGCCAGAAAATTCCACGCCGACACCAGCATGTCCGTTGTTGCGAACTCGGACCCACTGTTCCAGCTCTGCATCAACTGAGAGGTGCTGCTCACCGACAGCATGAAAATGGCAGCGATGATCGAAGACAAGGGGCTGTGCCCTTGCGCTCCGTCCACAGCCGCTTTCAGGATGAAGAAGGCCGCGATCACTGGAACCAGCCTCGTAAGCAAAACGTCCGAGACGAACGTCTTGAAGGTCGTTTCCATACTCACTACCCAAGAACTGCTCGTGGCCGCCGACTGCGGCGGTAGAACGATGCCTTGCGCAGCAAACCAGGAAAGGAACTGGGGAAGTGTGAGCAAAATCACCGACCACAGAATCCACTTCTGGAAACGACCTTGGAAACTGAGGCCTTCCTGACGCAAGGCCAGGCCGGCCAGCACCAACGTGCAGATTGCGGACGGAATCGCCAGGGCGAACAGCAACTGCAGCAACTCGCTAATGATTTGAGGCAGCGTCATGTCTTCCCATTCCTAAAGAGACTGAAAACCCTTGTTACACACCGCCGGTTCCAGAATTTATCCAAGACTCGATTAAGCGAGTCAGGCCCGAGATCATGAGTAGTCCTATGGCTGTGACCACCCAACGCATGACCCCGCGCCCGTTTGTGTAGGAAATCAAAGCCATAACAACGCATCCCACTGCCAATAGTGGAGAGATAACGTTGCCCACCCAGTTGACGACGTTCAACACGGTGCCTTCTGGTTGGGTCGCTTGCTGACCTTGGACCGCCTTGTTAAATACAGGGGCACTGCCCGGATTCTGAGCAAATGCTGCTAATGGATAGAGCTGAAGAAGAACAATGACCAGCAGACTCAACAGCACCGCCTTTTGATTTACGGTAAGAAAGGTATCGACCTTCATTCGACCTCCACGCTGGAAGGGCTGAGTTGCCCCGCATCGAGACCGGAATATAGGGCCAATCGGAATTTCAGTAAAACCATCGCAGCAACTGAGATCGCGTTGTCTTTCTCCACGCAGAAGCAAATTGTTCTTCAGTGAGGGATTCCAAGAAGTTTTTAGGCAGGAAATGTGACTGGATGGCTTCCTAGATAACCACAGTCTGGGAAGTTGAAAATAAACAGCTTAAGGAAGACTAGTGAGACTTCTGCATCGCATTCTGGAGTCCGGTCGCCCAGTCCGCTGAGCCCTGTTTTGGCGCTCTCTACTCTAAAACAAACCGTTGCTCAGCTAACGGTTTTTTATACAAGTGACACGAACGTCAGAACGAACATTGATCTGGGCCTCAAGAACGAATTCGCACTCAGTCAAGCATTGTCAGCAGCAAAGAAAACGCTGTTGCTCAGTTGTTAGATTTTTGTACAAACACGCAATCAAGAGAGCTTCAGATCGATTAAATCGTCGCCTGCTGGCGGATGTGACTGGGAAGGTGGGGACGCATCATCGTTCTCTGGCAGAGTCCCCAAATATCGGAGCCGCCGCTGCGTGACGATGAGAAATGTCAAGAAAAAGATCATCCAACCCGACATCCCAACGATTTCCTTCCACGGGTACACCAGGTAAGCCGGCTCACCGACAATTTTGACGCCCGGCCCATTCGGATCGTGCAAGACTTGGACCGCTTCATTGAAACGATGGCGCTCGAACCAACGGTTCGCGAGATTTTCGGAATCTGTCGTGCGGGTGCGCGCGATGCCTTCACACAATGGTGGCTTCCCATCAATGACGAAAGTCGTTCCGGTGAGACATTGTTCCGCGGGCACGGCGAAGCGTACCTCATATTCTACGAAATAGTGGGAGACATGGTCCCGTGAGGAAGGACCCGTGTAGGACTTAACATGCACATCAGTCACATAACCTTGAGCAACGGGCCAGCTATGCCGGGCATGAAATTCCGAGAATACCCTCGCAATTATGACAATCCACGCGAGCGTGCCCACAGACAAAAACAACAGAATGGCAGCGCGCACGAACCTAGCCCTATTCCGGTTCGGCAGTAGAGCTTGCAGAAAGGTGCTGTCATTTGCGGGGAAAGAAGACGGGATATTCCCGATAGACATAGATAACGTGTATTAACACTATATTCGACGCGTTTCAGCTGCGCCAGCATTGTCCCGCTACATTTCAATCTCCTCAAAGGCCTCGCTTCGCCGGGAAGCCATTGACGATGTCATTAGAGTCTGGACAGTGAGCCGTCGTGAGAGGGCGGGTATTCCAAGCCTCTGGACGATCCGAAAAAGGAAATCAAGGCTGAGTCAGAGCGGGCATGCGTCGAAACAAATTATTCATGTTTTGGGACAAATTGCCTCTGCCAAAGGCATACTACAAGTATGCAGAAAAACCAGCGCATGCTAATTCAACAATTCGTCGATCGACTCGACCAAGTCATTAGCCACTACGATCTTCTTCGCCATCCGTTTTATCAAGCCTGGAGCTTCGGTGAACTGACGGCCCAAGACATCGCTGAATATAGTCGCGACTACTACCACCACGTAGAAGCTTTTCCTCGGGCGCTGGTGCAGTTTGCACGCCGCCTGCCCAATACAGAGCTACGAGCGGTGGTCTTGGCTAATCTGGCGGAAGAAATGGGGCCTCGTCCCCTTGATTCCCATGCCAGCTTGTGGCTTGATTTTGCCGAAGGCTTTGGCGTTACTAGGCCGATTCAAACAAGGCCCTCAGCAGCTGTCAAAGAACTGATCATATTTTTCGAAGCGATGGCCCGGGAAGGCACACCTGAGGAAGTGCTCGCAGCCCTTTACGCTTACGAATCACAAGTCCCGCGGATTTCTACAGAGAAGCTGCGCTCTCTGCGAGAATTCTACGGTGCGGATGATCGGGCTTGCCAGTACTTTCTGGTCCACATCACAGCCGATGTGGCGCACGCGCAGTCCTGGCGAACACAACTGAAGAAATGCATTGAATCGGATTCGAGACACGCTTCACGATCTCTATCCGCTGCAACTATGGCGGCGTCTGCGCTTTGGGAGGCGCTGGACGGAATCGAAAATGCCCGCTTGACTCGCAAGATGGCCTCGCCTGGTTGCCCCCAACTGTCTACAGCATAAATTTTAAGCCGACAAACTTCTATTCGAAAATAGTCAGACTTGGCTCCAAAGTCGTCTTTTTGCAACAGGGCTTAAACTCGTAGCTGAGCCGTAAAACTGAGTTACGAACCTGCTTCGCGGGGATGAACAATGATGCCGACGCGGCTCAAATTACCCACTGAGAAGCGTAATGACATAAAGTGAATCAGGTGATCAGGCTGGCACATGGTCTCGAAGTGTCATTTTATCTTTTTCTTAGTGTGGAACACTTTCCGCGTTCTGATTCAGTTCCCGCTGAAGCTGAAGGATCTGACGCAGTGAATCCAGGCTCTGCGTAGTCGACACAGGACTGCGGTCAGCGTGAGTCAATATCTGTTTGGTGCCGCGATCCAGTATCACGTAGATCGGGGTATTCGCATCCACCGAAACAACGATCCGTTCTGTGAGGTTTAGTCTAGCGATCTCTTGATCGGCGGACTCTCCGATGTTGGTGCCGAGCCGCTCTCGGACCAGGTCGCCTTCGCTCAAAGGCCCATTGAGGCCACCGCTGCGGCCAGCGAATACCGCGCCCACCTGCCCAATTCCTGACAAAGATCTGATAAGGACGTTCTTGCCCGTATTTTTCCCCTCAACCTTCCCTTTCAATGGTCGGAGGCGCAAATCGGTGGCAACCGCGTCGATGGATGTGGATGATCCATCCGGCATCAACAGTGAATCAAACCTGATCGAAAGATACCCGGAACGATCGGCTTGTTCAATATGGCCCAATGCTTTGGAGCCAGCCGGTACGACAATTTCGCCGTCCTTCTGGTAGTTGTATTGGACGACGGCGATTACTGGAGTCTTAACCGCAGTGCTGGCAGCTGCCTCAAGCGTTGCACGAAGGCGCGTGCCGGTCGGCAGGCCTAGCCCGGGGGCATCTGCCTCGGCCGGGTTATTCGACGGTGTGGAGATCTCCTTGTGCACGAAAACGAGCGACGGTTGGTCATGCTCTTTCTTAGGCACCTCCTCAACGGATTCGGCTGAGTCCGCCCATTGATTGTGAGAGGGGTGCTCGGCGCTCGCCTCGCTATCAAATGGGGGGATAGAACCCAGAGTGCCACCTGGGGGGATTCTCGTTTCGGAGGATTTGGCAGTCTGGCTGATTGCCGTTCGCTGAACATCCTGCTCTCCGATAAGTCCATCTTGCGAGTCTTTAACCGCCGTCCGGCCAGACTCTGTAATCGGGAACAGGCTCTTGTCCGACTCTGGATTTTCGCTGGGTTGGTTGAGTGCGACCTGACGACCAACCGTCTTGGTCAGCTTTGCTTTATGAGCTGGAAAGGAGATCAGGATGAAAAGGAGCAAAACAACGATTGCCGCGCCTCCACTTAAGAGAACGACTTTATTTTGCTTCAACGGCTGAGCATTTCCCTGCTTGGCACGCACGGCAAACGCACCGGTCTGGCCTGGTAAGGGAGGCGCTGCGCCCTCTTCGATGATCGGTATTTTTTCTGCTACTACGGAAGCTGCATTGTCGGAGTTCGTGGCGCGTGGGGTTGTCATTGTGCGGTCCTCCCGATAGGGGCTGTGAACGAGACTGGAACAAGAACAGGATGGTCGACCTGTTCGACTTGCGCGATCTGAAGCAACAGCTGCTCGCTTGATTCTTTGAAAGACGGGCGCTCAAACAGCACAACGCCATCCGCTCGCTCGCCAGGTTCCAGGCGGAGATTGGTCATGCTGTACTCGTCAATTCCGACCGGTTCAGCTTTGATCTTGCTGTCATTCTTCTGTTTTAGCGGCCCGGCAAGCCTTAACTGGGGTGGAAGGAGTTCAAGCGTTGAATCTGAGTTATTCATGACCGAGAAGGCGACGATCATCCGATCGCCGTTTTCACTCACCTGGCCGACGGAGACCCGTAGCTGCTTACCAATCCATCGGGAAATCGAGGTTTTTGTTTGCTTGAGTAGTTGTTGTTCGATCCATGCAGCTGCTTGATCCGGCTTCACAACCGGTGGAGCCGTCTCGGAGTTCAAGGTTCGCGTTTCTCCGACTGCGAAGCTAGACGCCGTCGATGGAATCATGAAACTGTGCGGGCGCTCGTAGTCCAGGAAAAAATCGACGGCACCTCCGCTGGGCTTTCCGTTGCTCACGAGATGCAAAGGAATTTCGTGTCCGGATTTGGTGGTGATCAATGCATTGGTCTCACTCGATTTGGCCGTCAGCGGTTTCAGGAAAACCAGTCGCGGCTCCGCTTCGGAGTGCTCGGCCTTAAACGTCTGGGGATCTCCAAGAACAACGGAACTAACTTCTTCCGGCAGTCGCACAGAGCTGACGAAACCGGGACGCAAATGTAGAACGGTCACGCTCTGTGTGTCGATCGTGAGCTGACTTACATGAGGCTGAGGCGGGCTGGCAACGGCCTTGTCCGTTTGGCCGACCACGTGCCCGGTTATCACCGTGGCAAGTAAGGGCACAGTTATAAGAATCGAGCGCACTTTCATCATTTTTCTCCTGATAAAACTCGCATGGCGCAGTTAACACCCTCCTGCATCCGCGTGGTCGGAAATGCCGTTGCACAAAAATCTTTCAAGTGGGCATCGACATTTTCATTTTGTTCCGCCAAGAATTGCCTAAAAGACTCTCGGCCCCTTTGCATATCCTCCACGGCGATTGCACGATGTTTAAAAAAAGCCCAAGGGTTCATCGACTTTTTCTGCTTTCGGCTTCTGAGAGTTGCCGCCGATGCGCACCGATCGGTTGGCGTACATATTTCGCGCGTACCTGCGCCACGTATGCAACCACGTCCGGATTCTTGTAGTTGAGACCCTTCGTACCGACAACGTATTCACCCGCATAATAGGCCGCCGCTACCAGCCGCAAGTCCCCTTGGAACCTGTGAATTAGCCACGCCAGGTAACGCACCCCTCCCCAGATGTTCTGCTTGACATTGCACCGATCGGTCACGCCTAGCCAGAGGGCTGTTTGCGGCATCAGTTGCATCATCCCCACGGCTCCCTTCGGGGACACGGTGCAAGGATTCCAACCGGATTCTTGTTGCACGATTGAGCGCACCAACGCGACAGGGACGTGGTACTCGAGCGCGTACGCAGCTACGTAATACTCGCCTTCAGCACGGCTTCTATCGGTTTGAGCAAGAGCGCAGGCACTTGATGTGCCCAAGGTGAACAGGAAAAGCAGTAGCCGGATCATGCGACTCTTCCTCCCAAAGTGGCAGCTGTGTAGTGCTGAGCGTCGTAGATCAAACTGGCAAAGCCATCTCTCAAGAGCAGCTTTCGCCGATCCGCTTCGGTTTTGGCCAACAGCGGCAGCAGGGTATCTCTCATTTGCGGCGTGACTTCCTCCACTCCTAACAATCGCAGGGCCTGTGCCAAATCCAGAATTTCCGAAACTGAGGGCGCCTTTTCGAGGCTCCAGCCGCGAAGTGCCTGGGCCAGGCCCGCCATGCCAGCGTGGAATTCCTGACTTGCTTCGGGGGTTCGGCGCGCCACAATTTCAGCTTCTCGCTCAGCCGTTGGGTGTTCGATTCGCAGATAAAGACTGCGTCGGCGCAAGGGGTCTCCAATCCGTCTTTCCTCGTTCGAGGTGAGTGCAACGAAAGGAATGCTTCTACCCTTGACGGTACCGAGTTTAGGGATACTCAGCTGCCACACGCTGAGCAATTCAAGGAGCATGGCCTCAAATGCCTGGTCTACCTTGTCGACTTCATCAATCAAGAGCACACATGGCTTCTCGTATTGCAGGGCCCGCAGCAGTGGGCCTGCGCAGAAGAATTGCTGCCCATGCAATTCTCTCCGCAGCAGCTCCCAATCGACCTCCGCTGCCTTGCTTTTGAGTTCAACGCACAGCCTTTGTAGCGGCTCATCGAACTTGCCGATAGCTTTTTCTTCGTTGATCCCTTGGTAGCATTGCAGGCGTTCGACGGTGGTACAGGCCGCATTTGCAACCGCATAAGCAAGCTCAGTCTTTCCGCTGCCGGGAGGCCCTTCTAAGAGAAGCGGCTTTTGAAGCCGCGCGGCGAGAAATACCGTAGAAGTTGCCACCGGATCCGCGATATACCCGCTTGTACGCAGCCCGTTCTCAACCTCGCAAACAGAAGAAAACAACTCACTCCTCCGTCCAGGGCCGCTTAAAATTCCAGGCCCGAGCGTGGAGAAGGTAATGCCAAACAAAATTTCGGTCAAATCGTCCAGATTCAAGCACTCAATTTGACGACAGCGGAGACCCAGGTTAAAAACGGCAAGGCAACTAAGGACGGCGCGTTATGAGCACACCCGAATCCGCAGCAAATCTTGTCGAAATGCCTGCACCTAGCCATTCGGCTATTGGATCTCACCAGAGACCGAAACGTTTGCTTAACGTAAGCGACGTAGCCCAATGGCTGGATGTCAGTGAAGGATGGGTTCGGGATCACGCCTCAGGGCGCCGGCATCCCCATTTGCGCGCAATTAAGTTAGGTTCTTCAAGAAGCAAGGGATTATGGAAATTTCGCGAAGAAGACGTTCAAGAATTCATCGAAGAGCGAGCCAGAGACAACCGAGTGAAGTAACTTCTGTTTACCTCAATCACCAACGCAAGAACCTCGCAGTACTGCCATCTTTCTACCGCATTCTTCAGCCCTCAGACACTCGTCATCGAGAAGGGTGCTTTCTGTCACAGTCTTCAACAGTGACCGGCCGCAGAGCACCCCACTCAGTTGTGACGCTCTTTGGGGCATCTGAGGGCGCTTCCGGCGCATGGCGCGGTCATCCGAGGGAAAAACGGGCATGTTCTGGAGCGAAGGTAGCGGTCAGAAATCCACCTCGTCCAATGCCATTTTAGGCGCTGCCAATTTTGGCATGGTGCAAACGAAACAAATCGTTCGTTGTTTGGTTACAAATCCGTTCACCGCGAGGGGCATTAACGATCACTGAGGCCGAGAGGGATTTTGTGGTGTCTGGAATTGGCTGCGGAAATTGGCGTAAAGTTCATCCACGTCGTTTAAAAACGTCTGTAGTGCGCCCTGCGAACGAATAGTGCTAAGTACCTCATCGTTCTGTACTAAGCGCAATGTGAATGCACCGGGAGCCTTCTCGACCAGCACAAACATTAATGCCATCACCTCTTTTGCGGCATTTGGGTCGTCGGGATGGCCACTCATATTCCGGATGTCCCTTCCGCGTTTCATCTCTGGAATTCTCCTTTCGAGTGCATGAGTGCTGGTGGTCACTTAGACAAGAGCGCACACTAGTTTTCGTTTAGTGCTATTTTTCAGCATCCAGTTCCATTGAATGACACGCTTACCCGGATATATGGCCTCAGCCTTTTCCCTGGGCCATGCTATGCCCCACACGTGACTGACCAGTTGAGTATTGTTGTCAATTGCCTCTAGCGGGCAATCCTGTATGACAGATGTGTAGTGTTGGATAAAGGGCTGCCAGAATGCGTTCGATGATAGTCGGCTCACCTCTACCCGATGTGGAGATAGTGCCTCTATGAATTCCGCACGAAATCTTGTGTACGTCATGAAATCATGCAGCGGCTCGAGTTGAAATTCGGCGACGGTGACACCGGAATTTTGATGCTCAGTTTCGTAAGCGTCAAAGTGCCTCAGAATCATTTGCGAATCTGGACCCCGCAGTTTGGGATGCACCGCCCAATCGCAGGACAACTTGAATGCTCGGAATTGGCCCAAGGTTTTCTGTTGCTCTAAGAGTTTGCGCGCTTCTACCAGAATATAGACCACTTGCCTCTCGCTTACGATTTCCTGGTCCAATTCGAAATGCAATTTGCTGGTGATGTCGTGTTTCATGCGATGACAAAATGATAAACCTCGCTCCGCGAGGTGATACGAAAACATTCTCACTAAAGGATTAGTCCGAAGCAGGTTGATTGGGTGATAACGGGCGGTTGCACAATGCATGGAGAAACACCGTTCTAATGGTTTTCGCCAGAAGCACGGTCCGAAGCGGAAGGTTTCTTCTTAGCCTTCCGTTTTTTCGTTTCCTTCTCCTCGTCCAGCGCGGCTTTTATCTCATCATGGGAAACACTAATCAGGTTTTGCATGGTGCGATCAAAGTTCCCCTATTTGTTGCGCCTAGGGACCTTAAGTAAATCCGAAATGGTATTGTCCAGTTTCATCTGCTCCTCTGGTATTCCCTTTTCTCGCCATATCGACACTCGATGAAAATCCGCTGCCGCGGCTTCGAAATGTTCGGATTCCAATGTCGACTCGGCTTTTAGGAATTCAAACAAAAGGCTATCAATTGTTTTCATCGCTGGTCTGTTACCGGTTGGCATACTCTTCTGCGTTGAAACCAGGCAACCATATCCGCTGCCTGCAACGGCAACATTTGCTCGTCATCTTTGAAGTCGGGCGTGCTCCCAAAAAATGGACGAGCGTATGGTGGGAAAGCGGCTCTAATGTCGTTGTACCACCCCACAGCTTCCCTCCCTACGTCTCCCTGTTCATCGAAAACGAAGTCCACACCCTGAGGATTGTCGATTCTTTCTCCCCACGCATACATGATTTTTATAATTTCATAGAACAGCGCCTTGTATGGGTTAGGAATGAATTTTGCAAGTTCGCTGTTTCTTGCAAACTTTGTGTACTCAGACCATTTTGCATGCGCCGCAAGCGCGATGGGCTGGTAAGCGTGTATCACCTCCGCCAATGAGATCAATTTGGTATCAATTTCGTCGGTAGTCCAACCCTCGAATTGTCCGCCCTCGAAATGGTTCCCAGTTTCCTTCATATGCAAATAGGAAATTGGTTTTCCCTTTGCCAATTCTGCTGCCCAAGCCTCAGAAAACTTAGCCCACAATTCGGCGGGCAAAACGTAACCCGCGAGTACGAACACCGGAGCAGCGGGCTCACTTCCGCTATCGTCTACAAAACCTTTTAACATCAGGAGGCGCTTCCTTTGTCTGTGCGGAGTAGCATAGCCACAGACGAGCGCGCGCATATTTGAGGGCTCACCTACACCCCCCCGCTAGAGGCATCTTTTGCACTTGCCGCGTGATTCCGTAAGTATATTAATGCCTTCATTTGTTCCTCCCTTGTTTCTGTGGAATACCGCAGAAGAGGGAAGATTATGTCTTGTAGGGACAAAGGGTGGACAAATGTTTTCTGCCAGGAATGTAGTCGCTGTCAGAGACAGTGAACTGGCGGAGAGAGAGGGATTCGAACCCCCGGTGCCCGTTAAGGCACGGACGCTTTCGAGGCGTCTGGTTTCAACCACTCACCCATCTCTCCGCGTGGTCGGCGCTCCAGCTAGTTTTCTTATTTTATCAGTTCGCCGGATTTTTACTTATCGCCCGGCCTCCTCATTGAATGCTGCCGGCATCCTTGCGCCCTAAGCCAAGTATTTGATTGGCGATTTGATTCACCATGGCAAGCACTTCCGGACCCAGGGTGCGGGTGTAAAAGTCGAGCGTGGTTCGAGGATCGGTATGGCCAAGCTGGGCCTGCATATCGGTAGGATGTCCGTTGCTTTTCCCATGCGTCGAAAAGCTGCGGCGCAGGACCTGGAAACTGGGACGGAACTTCATTCCAAGCTGCTTGGCGATGGGATAGAGCCGCAGACGGGCCCAGTTGTCGGCCAGCATGGGCTTCGGACCGAGGAACTGGGCACGCTTCTCGGCCGGGAACATGAGAGCGTCGGGAGCAGTATTCTTGGCCTGCCGGCGCCATTGTTCGATCGCCTCCTGGACGATGTCAGGAATCGCCACCCAGCGGAAGTTGCTGCCGCCATAGCGGTTTTTGCGTTTGATCTTCTTGGGCTGAAACTGCCCCCGCCAGGCCGTGTTCATGACCTTGAAGACCGAGCCCTGGCACGATTCCCAGGTGAGGGCAAAAAGTTCGCTAGGGCGCAAAGCACAGAAGCAGCCAATCAGGAAGATGGCGCGGTCGCGAACGTCCTCGATGCGAGCCAGCAGCTGCCCGTACATCTCGATGGGAAGTACATTTTTGTCGCGCTCTTCGATTTCCGGAACCACGGTTTTGCGGGCGACATTTTTCTCCAGCACGTCCTGATCGACCGCTTCGGCCAGCCCAGCCTTGATCAGGTCGCGTACGTGATAGACCACCCAGTAGGAATAGCCCTCGTTGGCCATTTTGTTCAGCAGCATCTGCACGCTGAACTTGGTGATGTCGTTCAGAGCCACACAACCGAAGACGGGGTAGATGTAACGGTCCAGATAATCGTGGTTCGACCGCACGGTGGCATCGCGCCAGTTCGCGCCGCGCATGGGAATGTAGACGGTGCGCATCCATTCCCCGAAAGTCATGGTGCCATCGGCGGGACGCGAAGTGGGGCTCGAACCGATGATTCTCAATTCCTGGCGGAGGATCTCTTCCGCATCCACCTTGCGCATCGACGGCTTGCGGCCCACGATGCGGGCGCGGTGGTGGCGCTTGGGCTTGTTGGTGGCCGCATCGGTCAGATAAACGTAATAGGAAATCTGCCAGCTGCCGCGGGAGGTGAGAGTGACCCTTCCCTGCTGATTGCGAGCGCGTCCGCGAGCCATGGTGCTCCTTCAGTGGATCGGATTATTGCCAGCTTCGGAATTCGCGCAAATGCGCGTGATTTCCGAGGGCATAACGATCACCGGAGGAGCTGGCGGCGGCTGTGGCCGTCGCCGTCTTTCATCAAATCCGGTTTTGCTTTCGAGGGGCGTGCTCAATCGCGGTTGAGAATTATGAACATAATTGAACACGAGCTATGTCTAAGTCTCTGATTCCACGATGGTACGTCGATTTCTCGAAAGCGGACATACCTTAACGGGTATCGTGGGTTCAAATCCCACCCTCTCCGCCATTAATCTTCAACGCTGTTAGTCACTGCCCTTCTTCTGCCCTGCCGTAAACACTGTCCACGGCCCCGCTTTCAAATCCCGCAGCAAAGGCTTTTGCCACGAAAACTCCGGATGATGCTCCAGAAAATCAGCCGCCGGAAAATCTGCTCCGCAGGGATGCCCCGCCCTCGCCACAAAGCTCATCTTCGCGGCCATGGCACTATCCATTGCTTTCCCCTGCACCGCGCCGCCCGGATTGTACGCATCCCAACCCCACTCCTTCACACCCCGCGAAGAGGCATCGACATGGCCGCATAATGCTCGCTCGTTTGCCTGCTCCTTCTTCTCGAAGCTGTCGAAATGGTCCGATAGAAATTGCTCCGCCATGCTGACATCGATCTTTCCCTTGGCCTGCTTCATGACTTCTTCCCAACGCGCATGGCGCGCGTTGGGCGACGACGAAGTATCGTTGGGATCAAAGGTGGTCTCCTCGCGAATCACCTTCGGATCGCGCGCGAAATTCGAGCTCACGAAATATCCATCTTTCGTGCGCCATAGCGGCGTCTTCTTCAGACCCAGTTCCAGATATGCGATCTCTCCCGTCTTCCGGTCGCCAATCAGCCAATCATTGGCGTAGCCGCCGTTGTTGCCCTCCTTAATGATCCGAACGTAATCATCAATGCTGTTGGCATATTGCAGCGCCTTGCGCGAACGCATGAATTCCGGTTTCCCATTCGGATCCCATCCCTCAAATTGCGTAATAGTGGTCTCGGTGATCATCACTCCGGCGGAGTTGACGCCAAAATCGTCGTCGCTGGTAATCACTCCCGGAAATCCGTCCATCAGAATCCGATTCCCGTGCTCCGTTTGGATGTCGAAGATCACCACCCAACGCTCGCCGACCAGATAGCTCGTCCAATTATTGTGCGCGATCACGATCTGATGATCTTTGGTCATGCTGCCGGTGGCGATAAAGGCGCTGCAGTTTCCGGGAGCCGCCAGCTTCGGCGCCTTGGCTGAGTTCTGCTGCTTGTTCGTCGTTTGCTTGTTCGTCGTTTGCTTGTTCAACCAGGGCACGTAGTAGTCGGGGACTTCCTCGAATGCGTTGAGCGCCACGATGTCATAGACGTCGAGATCGACGCCATGCGCTTTCGCTCCGTCCGCAATGCCCTGCAGCTCTTGCTGATATTCCAGATCAATGTGCGGCCATAGCATTTGCCGTGCTGTGGTGCGGAAAAATTCCCAATCCCGTTGCGTCGAATGCGTGTCGAACATTTTGATCGCGGCTAATGCATCTGCAATTTCCGGCGCCAGCAGATAGCCGTGCTGAAAGCCGATCTCCGATGGCGAGCCTTCCAGGTGCACGTAAGTCCAGCCGCCTTGCTGGAAGCGATAAGCCTTCTGCAGCCTCGGGTCCGACGAGCCGTGGGTTGCGAGTGCCGCGCTACAAAGAGCTAACGTCAAGCCGAGCACATATCCGCTGTGCAAAAATCTCCTTAACATGAGTTCCTTTCAGTATTCGTCTTCTACGAACGCCCTTCGCATCGACGCAACATTCTAGCCTGTCGCTGGTCTTATTGCAGTCGGCTGTGAATGGGATTGGTAAATATGCTGCTGGAAACAGGGGAAGCAGTCGGCGAAGAGTCTACCGTTTTCAGGGCCGCGACATGACTGGCTTCAGATCCATTGGCTTGATGGCGAGGTCGCTGGGCCTGATCCCGCTGTTCAATTCGATCCGTTCCAACGTAATTTCCGCCACCTTGCGGCCGTTCTGAAACTTCGTAATGTGATGAGGAAATTTCACTCCATCAACGGCCTGCCACTGCTCGAGTCTTGTCTCACTCGGCACTGGGTGATTGGGATCGGAAAGCGAAATGCCGGTCTGTTTCACGGGCAGGAATGTGGTCGGGTCCAGCATGATCTCCGTTCTCTGCGTAGCGTCGCCTTTGGTCGCCACAACAATCACGTTAGGACCTGAAGTCGTAATCAGCCGATTGGGTCGCGGTCAGCCAGCCAAGAATTTAAATCGAATCCGCGGAGATAGTTTTGAGCGAACTTCAATTCCCCATCTGGGAGGTTCGCTACGGTTTTGTCGGGCAATATTTCCCAGCCCGACTTGCCGTCGAAAAAGAACATACGTATCCCCTGGTGCCACCTGATCGAGTCGAAGATAGTTCGGTCGAATCCAGCGTGTGCGCTTGTGCACCTCACCCAGCGTCCGGCCATCGCCGTACCAGGCGTCGGCGCGCACGCTTTCCTCAAAGTCGCGGATTGCGCCGATCTTTTCTGCCCCTCCCAAGGCCGTTTGCATTTTGTGGAACAGTTGCAATGCATCCTGGCCCGACACGGCGGAGCTAAACAAAAACACGACGAGACAAAGAAAGACAAAAACACGCGCGGGAGATCGAGAGATCATGGGAATTAGAGACACCGCTCACTACGGTTCAGTTCCCACAGTGAGATCAAGACATCTGAATGCCGCGTACTAGATATCCGTGCGCTGGTCCGGATGCCGGCTCAGATACCAGCATGGCATCCATCCTCCATGCGGAAACAGGGCGTGAACGCAGGTCTGCGCCTGCGGTGGATCGAAGATGAATTGCGTCTTCCCGTTTTTTTGCAAGACAGCGTAATAGTGGTTCACGGTCACCGACCCGTATGCATTCCCGCCAACTGCCGCCCGGATGCGAAAAGCCGCATAATCCAGCGCGTACGCGAGAGCGGCGGCCCCGATCACCACAAGAACTGCGCCAACGAAAATTCGGCGCAGCCGCACTCTCAGGTTCGGGACGGAGGTCTGAGTCACGAGGCCAGATTATAAAGCCTTCGCTCGACGGCTATCCGCGTTCCAACGCCGCTCACGTTGACAATTCCCCATTCGGCAGGCAAACTACCGCATTCGCTGGGAATTGCTTCTGGCGAGCGCCTGCTGCGGCCCCGCATGCACAATGGCTCTTCAGGCCTTATAATCGCTCTTCGTCCATGGCCATGACCGAGCAACGGGTCTCGTATACGCTCGACTCCTCATTGGAGACGATCGACAATGCGGAGCAGAAGGCCACCATCATTGCGACAGAACTTGGCTTTGGCGAAGACGAAGTCATGCAGATTTCCATGGCTGTGCGCGAGGGCACGGTCAACGCCGTGTTGCACGGCAATGCCTATTCCCCCGACAAGAAAGTGACCCTCGCCTTTGAGCGCACCGGCAATGATTTTGTTATTACGATTCGCGACCAGGGTCCGGGGATGGATCTGAGTAAGATTCCCAACCCCCTGGCGCCCGAGAATCTGCTCAAAACTTCCGGGCGTGGAATTTTTCTTATGCGCTCGTTTATGGACGTGGTCGAAATTCGCCCCTCCAAAACGGGCACCGAACTCAAACTGATCAAGCACGTCCACGGCACATCCGCGGGCGGCAAGGAGGCTTCCCAGTGACCATGAAGGTAAGCAGTCGGCAGGTGGATGGAGTTACGATTGTGGATTGCAGCGGCCGCATCACCCTCGGCGAAGGCAGCGTCATTCTTCGCGATACGGTGCGCGACATTTTGTCGAAGGGCAACAAGAAAATTGTTCTGAACCTTCAGAACGTGAACTATATCGATAGCTCGGGCATCGGCGAGCTGGTCAGCGCATTCACCACCACGAAGAATCAAGGCGGCGAACTCAAACTGCTGAACCTCACCAAGAAGGTCAATGATCTGCTTCAGATTACGAAGCTTTACACCGTCTTTGACGTAAAAGATGACGAGGCCGCCGCAGTGAAGTCGTTTAAATAGCTCGCCGCTTGCGGATCGGCCGCGTGAGTTGGGTGCCGGCCGAGCCTGAATCAGGGTGCCCCATTTCTCGCGTATTTTGCGAGAAGTGGGGACTATCCAAGTTTCATTCCGGAACGTGTCACGTCTTTTTTTCTTCCCGTCACAGACTTCCTCCCGTGCCATTCCTAGAATCAAGGAATGTCACGAACCTATTCCGTTCATGTGGGGACGGCCGCTCTCGGCTGTCCGGCCGGGCAAAGCCCGGCACCGATCCCCAAGCCGAATTCCTGGCTGCTGAAAGCGCCGGCGCTCGCACTCATCCTGCTGTGGGCGCCACTCCTCTCAGCATCCGACTGCATCCCCATTAACGAGGCGAACCAGCACGTGGGCGAAACCAAATGCGTCGCCGGCAAAGTCCTGAAAATAAGAATTGGAAATAAGGGCGTCCATTTCCTCGACTTCTGCGAAGACCAGATGGCCTGCCCCTTCACGGTCGTAGTCTTCCCATCCGGACTGAAAGATGTCGGCGATGTCCGCCGCCTAGAGGGTCGCAGCATTGAAATTCACGGAGCCGTGAAACTCTATGACGGCCGCCCTGAGATCATCCTGAACCGCATCAGCCAGATCACCGGGGGCGCTGCCATGATTCCCCCGCTTCCCAAAAATTACGACGTCGAAAACCACGGCCACTTCAGCGCCGGACGCCTCCGGCCGACAAAGAAACCAGCGAAGGTCAAGGCTAAGCCGAACACGACGGCCACTTACGGCAACGATGTTGAGGGCGCCGAACCGCCAGAGTAAGCCAGGCGCGGAGTGGAGGGCATAGCAGAGAAGCAACTTTGGTTTTCACCCAGACATCCATTACGCGCATGGTCTGTGACATTCGCATCGGCACCTCCGGCTTCCACTACAAACATTGGAAGGGACCCTTCTACCCCACGAAGATGCCTGATGCCGCGATGCTCGATTTCTATACGCGGCACTTCGATACGGTCGAGCTAAACAATAGCTTCTATCGCCTGCCGACTGTCGACGCTTTCAAATGCTGGCGCGATGCCACCCCCGAGAACTTTGTCTTCGCGGTGAAAGCCAGCCGCTTCATTACCCACAACAAGAAGTTGAAGGACCCGGAAAACGCCGTGGATAATCTGCTGCCTCGTGCCGCGCACTTGGGCAAGAAGCTCGGCCCGGTCCTGTTTCAGCTTCCGCCCAAATGGCGAGTCAATCCCGAGCGTCTGAGAAATCTCCTGCAGATTCTGCCTCGCGATCTACGCTATGCCTTCGAATTCCGCGAGCTTTCCTGGATGACTTCGGAAATCTGCGCTATTCTGCGGGATTACAATGCCGCCTTCTGCATCTACGAACTCGCCGGATATCGCTCGCCTGTCTCACTTACCGCGGACTTTACCTATGTGCGCCTGCACGGCCCCGCTAGCGGTAAGTATCAGGGGAGCTATAACGAGCAGCAATTGTCGCAATGGGCGCGCCAGATCGAATCCTGGGCGAAAGAACTCAAGGCTGTGTATTTTTATTTCGATAACGACCAGGCAGGATACGCTGCCACAAATGCGTTGCGCCTAAGAGAAATGGTCTTAGGACAGGCACAGAGACGCGCCAGCTGAAAATATTTGGAACGCGGCGGCGAATACCCCACCGAGCACTGATCACTAGCCACTGGCCACTTTTTTCCTACACCATTCCCTTGCGCAATTCTTCGAGCGGGTACTTCGTACCGCGCCACTCAATCCCATCATTCCACAATGTAAGGAACATCGACCGCACTAGCGTATAGATAAACATCGCGGTGCTCAGCGGATGCAGCAGGAAGTAATATGGAGGCACAGCCGACCGCCATGACATTCCGATGTAAATTGCAAAAATCGCCGTCAGCGCCACCGCATACGGCAAACGCGCCCATCCATGAGCCAGAAAAATGCCGAGAAACGGTCCAAAGTTCAGGAACGCCAATCCGAAGGCAGAAATGACTGTGCGCCACCATTGAAAGGACAGCACGGCGAAAAAGTTCTTGGTCAGGTTGTTGACGATGCCCATCGCGCCTTTGGCCCAACGGATCGAAATCAAATTTCCGCCAAAAACATTGCGCTGCGCGTAGCCGGCCTTCTTCACGACCTTCCCCAACTTCATGTCGTCGAGCACTTCCATGCGCAAGGCCGCATACGTCCCCACTGCTTCGTAAACCGGGCGGCGCACCAGGTTAAACGCACCCACGCCCATGTGGTCGTCGGTGCTCGGATCCGCGACTTTCCACGGGCGATGCCCGAACATGAACATGGTTTGAAAAAAAGCGATCATCATGTACTCGCCGGGTCGCTTCATGATCATCCTGGGAAACAGAACCACGTGGTCGGCAGGCACGGACTCTGCATAGGCTAGCGCTCGCCGCAACGCATCGGGTTTGAACAGCACATCGGCGTCGGTGAAAAGCAGCCAGTCACCAGTCGCCTGTTTCGCCGCCGTCCACATCGCATGCGTCTTTCCCAGCCAACCAGCGGGCAGTTCCGTGTGATGGATTACCCGCAAAACCGGGTGCCCCACCCTTGTCGCGGTTTTTGCGACAGGGTGGGGATTTTGACTATGACTCTCCGCGATCCTTTCCATAATCTCGCCCGTGGAGTCGGTCGAACGGTCATTGACTGCGATCACTTCATAGTTGTCATAGTCGAGCGCAAGCAAGGTATTGAGCGCCTGCTCGATGACCTCTTCTTCATTGCGAGCCGGAACAATAATGGACACGCGAGGATTACCCGCGGACGACACCGGGTTCCGATCCCACTCCGGACGGGAAACATCGGTCACGCTGGGCATGCCGATAGCGGCATCCACAATGCGGGAAACCCAGGCCAGCGCCAGAATCATTCCCGCAATCCAATAAAGGTAGGTCACTCCTAAGTCTTCCCTACTGTGGCGGACGCGCGGTCGAGGGCAACCGGCGGCGCAAACTTCATCCCATAAAACAGTATGGCAGAGGAAACAGCAATAGCGGCGACTGGCGCCAGAAATGCCACTTGCAGAGAATATCGGTCGGACGTGTAGCCAATCAGTGACGCAGAGGGGACATCACCCAACAAATGAAAAATGAAAATATTGACCGCGAGCGCCATTGGCCGAATATGGGCGCCCACTGAATTAATGATCGCAGCGTTCAATGGCCCCGTGTTCAGCAAGAGCAAGAATTCTGCCGCGCAAATTCCCACAACCATTAGGTTTCCTTGCGTATAGAGAGCCACCCACATTGCCGGAATTCCCAATCCAAGGCTCATCGCCGAGACAAGATAGTGAGCGGCGCGCGTGCGGCGCAAAAGATAGTCCGACAACCATCCCCCCGCCAGAGACGCAACCAGCCCGTTCACTGCAATGCTGATGCCGAAAAATATATTGGCTTGTCCCAGACTGTAGCCGCGAGCTCGATGCAGAAACGTCGGCATCCAGACCTGCAGTCCGCCTAAAGCGAAGGTCATCATGGCCATACCGAACGTAGCCGTCAGAAATGCCGGATTCCTAGCCAGTCCCTTGAGGGTCTCCCGATCTGGCGTTTTTTCTTGCGGGTCAAATTGACCCACGGGCGGTTCCGGAATAAATAACAACAACAGAGCGAGAACCGCGCCGGGAACGGCTCCTACATAGAATGGTGTTCGCCACCCGAAGGCCGGGCCCATCAACCCTCCCACGACATATCCGAGTGCAGTTCCCACTGGAATGGCCAAATAAAAAATACCCATGACCCGTCCCCGTTGATTTTCGGGGAACATATCGGCAACGAAAACAGGAGACAGGATGACAAAACTGGCTTCGCCGATTCCGACCAGTGTGTGCCGAATGAGGAGGCCAGTAAAGTCATGGGTAACTGCGGTTAGCAATGTAGCGCCGCTCCAAACTAGCGCGCCCGCTATGATCACCGACCTTCGCGAAAAGCGTTCCGCCAGCGGCCCCATGAACGGCGCTGCGAACATGTAGAACAGAAAAAATACACTAGTGAGCATTCCAAAAGCAGCGTCGCTGCGATGGAATTCAGCCTTGATCAGATCCTGCACCGCGAACAGCACTGAACGGTCGATATAGTTGAACAAATTCAGCGCGGTTAACAGCGCTAACGCAGTCTTGGGGTAAAGCTTAGTTATGGCCACGGTCGTGCGAATATACCATGGCGCCGAGATCGAGTATCGCTGGTATCCTTGTCATTACTGTGAGACGGGAACTCGGAGAATGTTCATGCCAACCAACAGACGATTCCATTGGCGCGTTCATCCCGGCGAAATCCTGCGGGAAGAGTTTCTTAAGCCGCTCGGCATCTCCGCTTACGAGGTGGCAAAGCGCCTTCACGTTCCCGCGCCTCGGGTCAACGACATCGTGCTGGAGCGCCGCGACATCAGCACCGATACCGCTGTCCGCCTGTCCCGTTTCTTCGGGACGACGGAGCAGTTCTGGCTGAACCTGCAGAGTGCTTACGAAGTTAGCCGTGTGATGGCCGAGCAAGCCTCAGAGATTGATGGAATCCAGCCGCGAGCCGCTTCCGCATCTCGCTAGGCGGTCCGTTCCTCACTCCGCATCTTCTCGCCTCGTGGGCCTCGGCCACTTCGCTACAATCGTCGTTGAGATTCCGCCCCGCGGTCGAAACTCGCCTCGCACTTCCGCCCACACCGGCTTGGCCCACTTCACCACATCTTCCAAAACCTGGTTCACCACGTTCTCCTGGAAAATTCCCAAGTTCCGGTAACACTGCAAATACTCCTTCAACGACTTCAACTCCAGGCAGCTTTTATCCGGCATGTAACGAATCGCAAGCACGCCGAAATCGGGCAGCCCGGTCTTCGGACACACCGAGGTAAACTCCGGATCATCCACCACAATCTCATACCCGGGAAACTGATTGGGCCAGGTCTCAATTTCGGGAAACTTCGCATCCAGACCGGCAGAAGCGTGTTCAGGCGTATAACGAGGCGATTTAGCCATGTCGATATTGTAACGTTCGACGATTCCCAGCGACGGTGCACCGGAAGCCACACTGCCCGCATCCAACCAGATACGGTGCTGGAGGCGTCGCCGTATGTGTGTCGCGGCGTCCACAATGGTAAATTACTACTTACGGTTATTCCTGCCGCACTTTGAAAGCATACCGGTTGGCATCGACCAACAATTCGAGAACGCCGTCCCGCGGGCGTTGGATTTGGTCCGCTCTCGCACTGCTTGCCGTCCTGGCTGTGCTGTACTCCTATTTTCACCAAACTCCGCTGAAAGTCCGCGCCGCCAGAGTGGAGCGCGGCCCCATTCGCAGCTTGGTTTCCACCAACGGCAAGGTTGAACCGATTCAAAACTTCGAAGCCCACGCTCCCATCGCGACCACGGTGAAGCGTCTACTGGTGAAGGAAGGCGACCACGTACGCAAGGGCCAGCTCCTGCTGCAACTCGACGACGCCGACATCCGCACTCAAGCTGCGCGTGCTTTGGCGCAGGTCAAAACTGCCCAGGCGGATCAATCCGCGCTTACGACCGGCGGCACCCAGGAAGAGGTGCTGACTTTGAATTCGCAGCTCGTCAAAGCACGCAGTGCGCGCGACTTGGCTCAACGCAATCTCGATGCGTACCGCCGCCTGCAGCAGGAAGGCGCCGCGTCCCCGGGCGAGGTTCGCCAGGCGGAAGACGCTCTGCAACGCGCCCAGGCCGATGTCACGCTGCTTGAGCAGAAGCAGAAAGACCGCTACTCCCAGCCGGAAACTGCGCGCATCCAGGCCCAAGGCGCTGAAGCCCAAGCCGCTTATGACGCCGCTGAAAATGCTCTGCTCAAATCCAGCGTGCGCGCACCCTTTGACGGCATCGTCTATTCCCTTCCGGTGAAGCAGGGAGCATTCGTCCAGGACGGCGAGTTGCTGCTGCAGCAGGCGGATCTCTCCCGAATGTTGATTCGCGCATTCGTCGACGAGCCCGACGTAGGCCGTCTCCAAGTTGGCCAAAGAGTCGAAATCATTTGGGACGCACTTCCCGGCCGCACATGGATTGGCGCAGTCAACACGGTCCCCTCGACGGTTAAGCTGCGGGTCTCACGAAACGTGGGCGAGACCACATGCATCGTCGACAATCCCGATTTGCGCCTCTTGCCCAACATCAACGTTGGTGTCACGATCGTGATCGCCGAGCACAACAATGTTCTCACGCTGCAACGCGACGCTCTGCGCATCGACGAGAGCAAGCCTTACGTTTTCAAGATCGTCGACCGTCACGTGAAGAAAGAGCCGATTGAGTTTTCCTTGCAGAATTTGACCCGCGTCGAGATCACCTCGGGTCTTTCTGCAGACGACGTCGTCGCCTTGCCCGCCGAGGAGTCCAAACCGCTCTTCGATGGCGCCGCCGTCAAAGTGGTCCCTTAAAGCATGAGAATGACGATGCAGTGTGATTCTCATGTTCGGCGGGCGCTACTGTTGTTGGCGCCATTGCTTGTCGTTGCCCTGCTACAACCGGCTCTCGCTGCTACTTCTCCTCAGGAACTTGTCGCAACCGGCCAGGTGGACGAAGCCATCCAGTCGCTGGAACAAAAAGTCAGCCGATCCGTCACCGATGCCGAATCCTTCAACCTGCTCTGTCGCGCCTATTTCATGATCGACGAGTGGGACCGCGGCATTCATGCCTGCGAACGCGCAACCAACCTCGATCCGCAAAATAGTCTCTATCATCTCTGGCTGGGACGAATCTACGGAGAGAAAGCAGACCATGTAGGATTTTTGTCTGCCGCGGGACTGGCGAAAAAAGTTCGGAACTCATTTGAACGTGCTGTCGAACTGGACCCAGGCAGTTGGGAAGCGCGTGTCGACCTGGCGGAGTTCTATCTCGAAGCTCCGTCCATTGTCGGCGGCGGCCAGGACAAGGCCCGCTCGCAAGCCGACGCGCTCTTCCCGTTCAATCCCGCGATGGGGCACTGGATTCAGGCCCGCATTCTCGCGAAAAACAAAGATGCCGCCGGCGCCGAGCGCGAGTACCGGGCCGCCGTTCAAGCCAGTCATGGAAGCTCCCAGGCTTGGCTGCACTTGGCCCAATTCCTGGCACACTCCAAACGGCTGGACGAGATGGAAGAAGCGCTGCGTGCCATGGAGTCCAGCACTGTCGACCGCCCTGATTCGCTTATGGATGGCGCCAGTCTGCTTCTGCACGTCGGCCGCGATTATCCGCTCGCTGTGCGCTTGCTTCGCCGCTATCTTTTATCTCCCGCGGAGGAAGGCCCAGCCTTCAAAGCCCACGAATTCCTCGGCCAGTTACTGGAAAGACAAGGAGACCGCGCCGCCGCCGCCGAACAATACCGCGCCGCGCTGGCTCTCTTTCACGGCTATGCTCGCGCCCAGCAAGATTTGAAGCGCGTCGAAGAGTGAAACGACAAGCCGTTACAACTGCGGCATTTTCGTCCTTGGTAGTTCCGCCCGTCTGACATTTAAAATCTCGCTGGCATCCAATTGTTCATGAAATCATTCCCTGATCGTTCGGAAAGGCATGCAATGAAAACCGTGCGCTGCAGTGCGCTGACCGCCCAATGGATTGTGGCATTCCTGCTATTTCCCGCCTCGCTCTTGGCCGAACCGGTCCCGCTCAAGCGCGTCGTCGAACTCGCACTTACTCATGCGACCGGGGCCGCCATCACCGCTGCCGACGAGCAACGCGCCTATGCCAGTTATCAGGAACTTCACAACAACTACGTGCCGCAACTCTCGACCGGCGCGGGCCTCGGGTATTCGTACGGCTTTCCTCTCGCGCTTGAGGGATCCGCCCCTTCCCTGTTCAACATCAACGCACAATCGGCCTTGCTCAATCCTGCCTTACGGGATTTCGTGCGCGCCGCGAAAGTCGATTCCGCAGTCGCTTCGCTGAAAAACAAAGATGAACGCATTCAGATTATTCAAGACGCTGCCCTGAGCTATGCCGAACTCGCCAAGTGGGAACAGCGCCTCACACGGCTCCAGCAGATCGAGCAAGATGCCAACAAAATGCAGGCTGCAGTCGCCGAGCGCGTGAAAGAGGGGGTCGACAGTGAAATCGAAGGAACTAAGGCTCGCCTGTCGGTAGCCCGCATCCGCCTTCGCGTCGCCGAGGCTCAAGGCGCAGCCGATGTCCTTCGCGAACATCTCTCCAAACTCACTGGCCTTCCCGCCGCAAACATCCAGACCGACCCTGATTCGATCCCCGCGCCTCCCGCTGCTCCTGAAAACCAGGAAACCGCCAAAGACGCGGCCGCTTCCAATCCCTCGGTGGAAGCCGCGGTCGAACATGCCCGCGCCCAGTACTTGCGCGCCCAAGGGGAACACAAGTCTCTGTGGCCCAGCGTCGATTTCGCTGCGCAATACGCCTTGCTCTCCCGGTTCAACAACTATCAGAACTACTACATTCCTTCCCGCCCGTGCGTGACACCGCTTGGCGAATTTCTGTGCGTGACCAACAGCTTCCAGCAGAACAATGCCACGGTCGGTGTCAGTATTCGATTTCCTCTTTTCAACTCGTCGCAGCGTTCGCGTGCCCGCGCCGCCGATGCGGATGCCCTGAAAGCCACGAAGCAGGCCGAAGCCGCGCGCAACCAGGTATCGGAAGAAACCTTGCGGCTGCAGCGCTCGGTGACTCAAATGCAGGCAGCGCGCGACGTCGCCCAACTGGAATATGAAATTGCCGAGAAGAGTCTGACGGCCGTTCAAACCCGCATCGACGCCGGTACGGCGACCCTACACGATCTCGACGACGCCCGTTCCCTGGCCAGCGAACGCTTCATTGTTCTACAGGATGTGACCTTCGAACTCGAACGCAGCGAAGTCGGTGTCCTGCGCTCCACGGGAGACCTGGAGAAATGGGCATTGGGAACACCATAAGGCTATCGCTTGATATAAGCGATCCGGCAGGATTGATGAGCACCATTCACCGCGAAGCGGCAAGAGAATGCAGCCCACAGCGCGCCCTGAGCTTGTCGAAGACGCAAGCTGTGGGAAGCGGCGCCAGATGATGGAGCCCTGAAGGGGCGAAAGAAGCAATAACACAGACTTCGGAAGGAACGCCCGAATCCGCCCGCTACAATTCCGCGCGCAGCTTCTTCAGTACCCCGCGAATCGCCTTCTCGTTGCGCCGGTACCATCGCCATTGTCCCAACTTGTTGGCGTCTACCAATCCCGCCTTCGTCAAAATTCCCATGTGATGAGAAATCGTTGGCTGCGAAAGTCGCACGCGTTCCTCAATGTCCCCCGCGCACAATCGTTCTGCTTCGCCCTGCTTGAGCGCCTGCAAAATCCGACGCCGTGTCGGATCGGCTATGGCGTGCAGGGCGCGATCGAGAGATGCATCGGAAGCCATGGATGCATTAGGAATAGCGCCGAAATCGATGAGTGTCAATATAAGAAAACGGATCTGAGCTTAGACGCTCAACAAATCGTCGAGAGAGTGATTGAATCGCCGCGCCACAGGGCCGAAGCGCGGCTTGTGCTGGAAGAACCAAATAAAATTCAGAGACTCTATTTCTTCAGAATCGGACTGTACCCGTCGGCAATCAACCGGGTCCGCATCGCTTCAGCATCTTTAATATCGACGAATGGCCCCACCTGCACATGAAACAGCTTATCTGCCGGCACCGGACTCGCTACAAAAGCCGGATAGTCTTTTTTCTTGAGCGCCTCTACCAGGGCTTCCCCATCTTCCTGTTTGCTGACCGCAGCCACCTGCACAAAATATCCCGACGCCGGCAGAATTGTCGCCGGGTCCGGCGGGTCAGCCGGCGTAGCGGGTGTGGTAGCCGTATTCGACGCGGCCGTTTCTGATTTAGCGTCAGCTGCAGGGGTCAACTCCGGACTGGCATCCTTCTGCTCCACCGACTTATAGAACGTCATGGGCGCGGTCGGCGACCCGCTGCTCGCTTTGGTCGTGCCTGGAACGATCTGCGGCGAACCCGCCGCGCTTGCGGTGGTGATGGCCGGCTCCGACTTGCGTCCCAGCGAATATCCCAGCGCGAAGAACACCGCGCAGATCCCCACCAGCCCGAAAAACAGAAACAACAATTTACCTGTCCCCAGTGTGATTTCCGTGTCTTGTGAAGAAGCCATAGCTCAACTCCATTTACAAAATCGTAGCGCCGGCGCCCCGTCGGCTGTCGCGAGGGCATCTTGCCCGCGCAGCCATTGAGGCATAGACGCTACGCCGTCTTCGCGGGCGCCGCCACCCCGTCTCCGCCACCCAGCAACTTCTGCAGCCCCGAAAAAAAGTCCACCGGCACGGGAAAGATCACGGTCGTATTCTTCTCCACGCCGATCTCGGTTAGAGTTTGCAAATAGCGCAGCTGCACACTGACGGGCTCAGTCGCCAGCAAATGCGCTGCGTCCACCAGCCTTTGCGCCGCCGAAAACTCGCCCTCGGCGTGAATAATCTTCGAACGCTTCTCGCGTTCCGCCTCGGCCTGTTTGGCCATGGCGCGCAACATCGACTCGGGCATGTCCACCTGTTTGACCTCGACGTTGGTCACCTTCACGCCCCAGGGGGATGTGTGCGTATCGAGAATGCTCTGCAGCCGCAGATTGATTTTTTCGCGGTGCGAGAGCAATTCGTCCAACTCCTGCTCGCCCAGCACCGACCGCAGCGTGGTCTGCGCAAACTGCGAAGTCTGATACACGTAGTTCGAAACCTCAACCACCGCCTTGTTTGGGTCGATCACGCGAAGGAAGATAACGGCGTTCACCTTCAGCGTCACGTTGTCGCGCGTAATGATGTCCTGGGGCGGAACCTCCAGCGCCTCCTGCCGCAGCGACACGCGAACGATCCGGTCAATCGGCGCGAACACCAGAGTCACGCCCGGACCCTTCGCCGTGGCTAGCAATCGTCCAAGCCGAAAGATCACACCGCGCTCGTACTCCGCCAGAATCTTGATGGAACTCAGAAGGTAGATGACCACTACTACGATGGCAATCGTGCCGAATCCAAAGCCAAAAGCTTCCACAGACGCCTCCGCCCTTCGGAGTGCCAAACACTCCTACCGCGGATTGTATAGCAGCCGGCACAAGGCGGCGCGCAAATCACGGGTACTAAAGTTACCTGCCTTGATGCGTCATGCGACTAAGCGCTTAAAGGGAACGCCAGAGATGGGAGGAGCGGCTTTTGCGGAATACAACAAAAGCGGGACATTCTTATCGATCAGCTCCGGTCCGGGTCAATTGCCTGATCCATATAAATCCACAGCACCCGCGCCATCCACGTCAGCACCGGAGCCAACGGTAGAAACAAAACAATTCCCGCGACGACGCTCTTCGTCAAAGGCCACTTCAGCAAGGCCCACACCAGCGCCGCAAGAGCTGCGATCACGCCAATACCCAGGCCGTAGCTGATGTACATTGCGCCCAGAAAGTATCCGGCCTCGCGTTCAAATTTCAACCCGCACGCAGGGCACCGCTCATACATTCCCGGAAACAGCCATACCGATCTGCGAAAGATTTTCCCACCGCGGCATCGAGGACAGAGCTGCTGCAGAATTCCCCGCATCGCAGACACGTCGGCTCGCTGCATGGACGAAGTCTAGCAGCCAAAACCCGCTGAGATGTGCATGATGCTGCCGACCTACCGAATCACCTTCGCCACCTGGATGCGACTCGCGTCTACCGAGATTGGCCGCTGAATCTCCATTTCAATCGATGTTCCCACCGGCAGTTTCACGTCTGGACCATGTTTGAGCAGCGCCCACGCCACTCCGCCCGCGATTCCGGCTAGGCCGCCGTAGCGTGCCCCATTCAAGCCCCCGGCGGCCAGTCCACCAATGCTGCCAACCGTGCCGCCAACTGCCGCTCCCTTGGCGGCATCTTCCACCCGCTTCCCCGTGTCTTTGTCTGCCTGGATCGTCCCCTCTTTATCCTTCACGCTCTTGTCGTCTTCCCCTGGCGTGTTTTGCACCGACGCTGGCAGCATCACCGTATAGCCGCTGGGATAAATCATCGACGTGAAGTGCAGCAGAAGCTCCGCGCGCTTGATCGACCGCCCAGCCTTCTGCACCCGCGAAATCTTGCCCTGAATGTAAGTCCCCGCCGGCACCAGGATGCGATCGTTCACCACAAAGGGAAATGTGGTCGTGGCGTACACCGGATCGCCTTCGCGTGCGTTCTTGGTCGAGATGGCCTGCGCCAGCGCTAGAGGAATCCTGGTCCCCGCGGGAATTACCGCCTGGCTCGGATCGGGCGCCTCCGCAGACGGAGCAGCAGTCGAGTCTTTTGTCGGAGGCGCAGCTTTTGATCGTGAAGCATTTGCAGCCTGGGCGGAAGCATCCGGCTTCGCCATATCTGCCGCCTGCCCCCAAGCGATCCCCGAGACCAAAAGTAGGGTTAACAGTCCGCGCATCACGTACCTCCCTAAGCACCCCGAACAGTGCAAGCTTACTACCACTTAGCCGCTAAGATGCGGTGTTTCTGGGGCGAGTTATCTCGTGCCGCATCAACTCTTCGCCTGCCAGGTCTGACCGCTATGAAAGGCCAGGTTGCCGATGTGCCCTGCGCGCGCGGCCGCGACCCCGGTCTCTACCGGCGCGTTCGGCTCTTTGCGGGTCTTGATGCACTCGAAGAAATTCTCCATGTGTGAAATCGTGCCGTCGCGGAAGCTGTGTTCGGTGAGGACCGGATTCTGCTCCTTGGGAACGCCCTCGCGATAAACCGCGAAGCCGCCGCGATCGATCTTCAATGTTGCTTCCGTCCCGCGAAACTCAATTCCGCCATCGTCGATGGAAGAACTCATCATGCCTTCGTACACCACATCAAAGCCGGGATAGCGGAATGCCGCCTGCAGAGTGTCCGGACAATCCCACTGCTCGAAAATATATTTATCGGCGAGTACGTGCGCCTGGCGTGGCTGATCGGCTTTCATGGCCCAGTGCACCACATCGATCCAGTGTGTGAATAAGTCGGTCATGGCGCCGCCGCCAAAATTCCAGTACCAGCGCCAGTAATTAAATTTCTCTTCGCTGAACGGCTGATCCGGCGCGGAACCGAGCCACAGCTTCCAATCGAGCGCCTGCGGGTCAACCGGCTTGGCCGGCCAGTGCCGCTGATAGTTCTGCCACCAATAGGTGCGCACCTGCACGACCCGCCCCAGGCTGCCGGCCTGAACCAGATCGACAGCATCGCGAAAATGGGTCCAGCTGCGCTGCTGCATGCCGCACTGCAAAATCTGCTTGCTCGAACGCACGGCGCGCGTAAGCGTGGCGCCTTCTTCCATGGTGTGGGTGACTGGCTTTTCCAGATAAACGTCCTTGCCCGCGGCCAGCGCATCGACGGCCATGCGGACGTGCCAATGGTCAGGCGACGCGATAAACACCGCATCCACGTCCTTCGCTAAGACTTCACGATAATCGAGGTGAGCCGTGGCCGAGCCGTTGGAGCGTTGCACAACCACGTCGCGATTGGGTCCATACACGTCGCTGACGGCCACTATCTGGTACGGCGCGACCTTGTCCGCCGCATCCAGAAGTTGTTTCATGCGCCGGCCGGCTCCGATGACTCCGATGCGCAAGGTGTCGTTGGCGCCAAAGACGCGCGTTGAAGCGAGCGCGGTAAGTCCACTGGCGATGATGAAGCTGCGGCGATTGAGCATGTAGCGGGGCCTCCAGTCGGTTGGTTCCGACTGATCCTATCAAGTTTCGGCTTGGCCGCAATCTCTCAATGCGTGGACCGTTACAATTTCGCCATCTGAGCAGGAGCGACGTACTATAGACGAATTCAGCAAAGCTGACTAAGTAACAGGGAGGAAGGAACGACTGGCTATGCTTGGTGCAAAAGAGAGAGTTGGTCTAACTCTATGCCTAATTTTGTCCTTTTGCACGTCGCTCGCGTGGGCGAAGTGTCCGACGCTAACAGCAGAAGTATATGGTCAGATTCAATGTACCTTCAAACCTGATTACAAAGTATTGGTCACTCTGATCTTTAAGAAAAATCAGCTTGAGGCGTCCGCAGAAGAAACAGCGCTAGACCTTCACGACGACTCTTTTCGGGGTCGAATAGGGTTCGATACTTTTACTTCCTACAACCCGCTAACGGGAGGACATCAATGTAACAGGCAACCGACCTCGGTGCTTGTAAGATTGGTCTCGGCGGAAGGGGCAGAGTGGGATCGAAAAGTATTAAAGTTCCCAAGTGATTTCGCGTACGACGAAAAAATAGGTGAATACAAACTCAAGTCTTCTCTCATTCTGAAGGGTTGGTGCGAATTCAAATGTTGCGGAGGGAGTTCGGCGCCCCGTTAATCTCAAGCTACCCTCGTCCCTACTTATAGATCAAATACTTCTCCCGCATCTTCTGAAACTTCTGCAGTCCCTCCTGCCAATCCTGCGCGATCCGGCGCGGATCCTGGCCCGCCACCAGCGCGTCATAGACGCTCTGATTCATCAGCAATTCGGTCATGCGCTCCATCTTGAAATCCGCCGGATACAGCTTATGCAGCGCCGCCGCCAGCTCCATGCCCAACTCCGGCGCGTCAAATCCGTTCCGGTCCGTAACCACGATATTCACGCCCTGACACACCTGGCCCGAGTAGTTGCTCGAGGTCGGCGTAAAGGTCACCGGCACGAACCGCACTCCCGCGATCCCACGTCCATTCAAATACGCCGCCAGTTCCTTGCTCTTCATCCATGGCGCGCCTAACAACTCAAATGGAGTGTCCGTCCCACGTCCAACCGAAACATTCGTGTATTCAATGATCGCCACTCCCGGATACAGCGCCACCTCCGTCACGCTCCGCAAATTCGGCGAAGGATTCACCCAGACCAGCCCCGTCGAATCGAACCAGTCTCCGCGCTGCCATCCCTCCATCGGCACCACCGTGAGCTTGGCGTTGATATTCCGTTCGACGTTAAACATCTTCGCCAGTTCGCCCATCGTCATTCCCGGCCGCACCGGAACCGTCCAGTAATCCGTAAAATTCTCTTTCCCCGCATCCGACACCGGACCTTGCACAAACGCTCCCGTCGCCGGATCCGGCCGATCCAGCACAATCAGCTCGATCCCGGCCGCTGCTGCTCCTTCCAGAAAATATCCCAGCGTAGTCTCGTACGTGTAATAGCGCGCTCCCGCATCCTGAACATCGAACACCACCGCATCCAGATTCTTCAGCACATCCGCCGGAGGACGCCGCGCCGCATCCGTCCCCCCATAGACGCTGTACACCGGAACACTGGTCGCAGAGTCCACGGAACTGCCGACGTTGGTCGTGTCGAGTTCGCCCGTCACTCCGTGCTCCGGACTGAAAATCGCATCCAGCGAAACTCCCGGTGCCTTGGCCAGCACATCAATCGTCCTCTGCCCCTGGCTATCGATTCCCGTCTGGTTCGTCACCACCCCGATGCGCTTTTTCCCGGCCGGAACTTGCGTGGGCGCCTGGGTGACCGGCTGCAGCACATCAAACCCATGCTCTTCGAGCACGTCGATTCCAGTCTTCACCTCCCCGTTCCGCGTGCTCATGTGCCGTGCCGCGCTGAGCGCCTCGTTATAGCCGGTAATGCTCTTCCAGCGCCGCGCCTCTTTTTCCTCCGGGTTCAAGGCCAGCGCCGCTGCCACTTCCGTCGCTACTTTTGTTCGCAGCCCAATCGCATTTCCCTTCCCGCGCGGATGCACTGCATTGGTCAGCAAAACAATGTAGGTCTTCGTCGTGGGATCAATCCAGATGGATGTCCCTGTGAAGCCCGTGTGACCAAACGATCCCACGGGCAGCAGGTCGCCACGATTCGACGAGAACGGGGAATCTATGTCCCAACCAAACCCGCGCAGCACGGGCGCTTGCGGAGGCTGCTCCGGCGTGGTCATCTTCTCCACCGTCACCGCCGACAGAATTCCTCCGCCACCATTCAGCAGGGCCTGGGCAAACTTGGCCAAATCATCCGCTGTCGAAAACAGCCCCGCATGCCCCGCCACCCCGCCCATACGCCGCGCCGTCGGATCATGCACCACTCCCCGCAGCATGTGTTCGTTCTCGTCGTACTGCGTGGGCGCGATCTTCGGACGCCACGACGCCGGAGGCACAAACCGCGTCCGCGTCATCTTCAGCGGCGCAAAAACATGTTCGGTCGTGTACACATCAAGCGTCTCACCCGACACCTTCTCTAGCAAGGCGCCGAGCATGATGAAATTAATGTCGCTGTAAACGAACCCCGACCCCGGAGTCGTCTCTGGCGGCTCAACGAAGGCCAGTTGATAGGCGGTGTTCTTGCCTTCCCAGGGCGTCGTCAAATCCAGGTCGGGCGCCATCCCCGAATAGTGCGTCATCAACTGCCGCAGGGTGATGTCCTCTTTGCCATTCTGCGCAAACTCCGGCAGGTACTTCGCCACCGGATCATTCATCCGCACCTTGCCCTCTTCGAACAGTTGCATCATCGCCGTAGTGGTCGCAATCACTTTGGTCAGCGACGCCAGGTCAAACACTGTATCCAGCGTCATCGGCTCGCGCCTGGGTTCGAGCGCCCGGTATCCATAGGCCTTGCGATAAACCACCGCCCCGTCATGTCCCACGATTAGCACGGCTCCGGGAATGTTTCCATCGGCCACTGCCTGCTCGATGATGGAATCCACTCCGCCCAGGTGGACAAGCGTCGCCGGACGTTTCGCCGCCGGATGCTTCACCTCAGCCGCAGTCTGCGCGCACACGATTGCGAACACGCCGATAAGAGCGCACCCAACCCGTAACCAGCAAAAATTGGAAGTCATTTTTAGGATGATGCCTTTGACTCTACACAACTCGCCCACTCGCCTCAAGGTTACCCGAGGACAAAGTGCCACCAAAGCTACTCAGGTTACCGAACGCCAAATTCGTGCATCCCACCACCTTGGGCGGAATTACGAGGCGATGGAGTCGTGTGAAAGTCATTCTCGCGAGGGGCATCATCCCGAAGCCTGCATTTTCTCGAGCGAGGCGAGGAGCCTGCCCTAAGCGCAGTCGAAGGCATCTGGCGTGTGCCGTTCGCAGAAGACTTCCGAACCGCGCGGTTGTTGACGCCGACCTAAAAAGCAGTCAAATTAGTCGCGGAACGATAGCCCTCGGTAGCCGCCAAGCAAGAGTCACCTTTTAGGAGTAAGCCTTGCCACCAGCCGACAGAACCTCGGTCCAACACGCCTCCGGGCAGCTCTGCGTGGCCTTGGCAATGTTTTTCGTTTTCTTTCTAGTGACACTGAACCTGGCATCCGCTCAAGGTTTCCAACAGCTACAAGCCGACGAGCAGCCGACCAGCATAAAAGGCACTGTACTCAACTCGATCACCCACGCTCCAATCGCTCGCGCCCTGGTCTTTTCCCCCGACAATCGTTTAGCTGCGCTGACCGATGGCGAGGGCAACTTTTCCTTCTCCCTGCCGAAGCCCGACAGCAACGGTGTTCTTGTTTTCAATGGCAGTCCTTCAGGACTCATGGCCCGCAAGCCAGGCTTCCTCAACGATCCTAATGACCACCGGCAGACCGAGACTTCGGGAAGCGAACTCACCATAACGATCCCGCTCATGCCCGAAGCGCTGATCAAGGGCCGCGCCGTCTCTCCCGACTCCGATCCAACGCCGGGAATCACCGTCCAACTCTACTCGCGACAGGTGCAAGACGGCATGCCCAGATGGGTGCAGATGGGCTCAACGCGAGCCAATTACAACGGCGAGTTCCGCTTTGCCGAACTGCTACCTGGAAATTACAAACTGATGAGTAATGAGTCGATGGACAACGATCCCGCGATCACTGTTCCCGGCGGTCAGCAATTCGGCTTTCCTCCTGTCTATTACCCCGGCGTCGCGGATTTCGCCTCCGCCGGAACAATTCAACTCACAGCTGGACAAACTGTCCAAGTCGATCTTCCGCTCACTCGCCAGCCTTACTACCCCGTGAGAATTCCGGTCACGAGTCCGCAGCCAAATGCATTCAACATTACTGTTTCCGTGCAGGGACACCGCGGCCCAAGTTATTCGCTTGGCTACAACGAGCAGAATCAGCGCATCGAGGGACTACTGCCCAAGGGAAATTATCTAGTCGAGGCTGAGTTCTATGGCCAGAATTCGGTAAGCGGATCGGCTCACCTTGCAGTCGCCGGCGCGCCGGCCGAAGGCTCGATTCTGAACCCCATTCCTAACAGTTCCATCGCTGTGCACGTGACCGAAGAGTTCACTTCGACGACCTTGGAAGAAAGCTCTGCGACTTTCTCACGCGACGGAGGAAACTCTTTTTCAGTACATGGTCCGCGGGCCTATCTGCAGATCAATGCCGAACCAGCGGACGATTTCGAACGCCAGGGCGCATGGCTTCGTCCGCCAACCGGACCGTCCGATGAGGCGATAGTTCTCGACAACCTGCGACCCGGCCGTTATTGGTTGCGCCTGCATTCGTCCCGTGGTTACGTGGCAAGCGCCAGCATGGGCGGAGTCGATGTGCTGCATCAACCGTTGGTTGTCTCTCCAGGTTCGAGCACGTCCATTGAAGTCACCGTGCGCGACGATATGGCAGAGCTCGAGGGCAAAGTGGCGGGTATCACTCCGCCAACAGTAGGCAACTCGACGATGTTCCAGGGAATTCAGCAACTCGTCCGCGAAGCCCGACATACCCCGGCTTGGGTCTACTGCATTCCTCTCCCCGACAGCTCCGGGCAATTTCAGCAGCTTCCAGTATCTCCCGACGGAACGATCGACACTTCGCAAATGGTTCCGGGCGCTTACCGTGTGATGGCTTTCGCGGATCAGCAGCCGAACCTTCCCTACCGGGACGCGGTGGCCATGCGTGCGTATGAATCCAAGGGTCAAGTCGTCCATCTGCCAGCCGGACAAAAAACCAGTGTGCAATTGCAACTCATTCCCAGCATCGAGTGAACCTTGACGAGTCACTCCATCTCGAACTCTTCATTCTTTAGCGTGACCGCGCTCTTTCTGTTCGGCGTCGGAGCATGTGCTGCAGCGCAGTCACCGGCAGCGCCTCAAGCAGCAAGCTCGAGCGGTAACTACAGAATCGCTGGCGTTGTAGTCAGTAAAGTTGACGGCCACCCTCTCGCGCGCGCTCGCATCACCGTCAGGGACGCGAAGGATCCGCAGAAGTTTGAGTCCCTGCTGACTGCTGAAGACGGCAAGTTCGAGTTCACCGGAGTGCCCGCGGGCAAGTACGATCTTCATGGCGCAAAGCGTGGCTTCATCCAGGCCTCGTATGATCAGCACGAGCGCTTCTCGACCGCGATTGTGACCGGGGTCGGCCTCGACACCGAAGATCTAGTCCTACGCCTCCCACCCACAGCAATCATTTCGGGGAAGGTCATCGATGAATCGGGAGATCCGGTTCGCCGCGCCAGCGTTGCTCTCTATTTCGACGATCACAGCAGCGGCGTAAACCTAATTCGGCAGATTCGCGGCGCGCAGACCGACGATCAGGGATCGTATGAGATTGCCGGCTTAATGCCCGGCACTTATTTTCTATCGGTAAACGCAAAGCCGTGGTACGCCGTTCATCCAAACACGAACCCGTCTGATTCCCCGGCGAAGGGGAAATCTGCAGGTGCCGCCAGTGCCGACGCCTCTACCTTCGATCGATCTCTCGACGTGACTTATCCACTCACTTACTACTCCGACGTTACCGACGCTGACAGTGCAACTCCCATACCGATCGCCGGCGGCGAGCGCCTCCAAATAGAATTTCACTTGAACCCGGTACCCTCTCTACGTCTCCTTTTCCGTGTGCCAGACAATGGCGGGAAGGGACAAATTTTTCCCGGCATTCAGCAACCCGCGTTTGATGGTGAGACATTTTTGCAGCATGACGGCATGCGCATGCTATCGCCCGGCCTTATCGAACTTACCGGAATTCCCGCGGGCCGCTACAACGTCCGCCTCAACGGCCCCGATTCAGCGCTCCAAATGAAAGGAGTCGATCTCACCAAAGATGGCGAGGAGATCGACACCTCCCACGCCGAAGCCTTGAGCACCGTCAAGATCTCTGTGCAAACGCCCGCAGAAGCGACTCTGCCACCCCGCCTATTCGTTGGGCTGCGTTCAGGAAGCAGAGCTTTTTCCCGGGCGCTACCACTCAATCCAAAGGGAGAAGCGGAGATTCCGGAAATCTCTGCCGGACGCTACGAGGTGCAAGTGTGGGGCGCCGGCAAACCCTACTCCATCGCGCACATTTCCGCCGAAGGCGCCGAAGTCTCGGGCCATTCCATCGCAGTGACCGCGGGCTCGTCGCCTTCGGTTGCGCTCACGGTAGTAGGCGGCAGCATCAACGTAGAAGGCATAGCACGGCGTGCAGGCAAGCCTTTCGCGGGAGCGATGGTTGTGCTGGTCCCCAAAAATCCAGAGGGCGACCGCAGTCTGTTCCGTCGCGATCAGACCGACCTCGACGGTACATTCAATCTGCAAAATGTAGTGCCCGGTTCCTACACCGTTCTGGCCATCGAAAACGGATGGGATTGGGATTGGTCTCAACCCGGCGTGATCGCCGCCTACGCGAATCACGGGAGCAGTGTCGAGGTCGGCAATCATTTCGGCCGCGTAGTGAAACTTCCAGAAGCTGTCGAAGTTCAATCCAAATGAGCGACCGCATTTCCTGTTTCGGAGGCGCTTCGCAATCACTTTGCAGTTCACTCGGTGTGGCTTCTCGACTTTGTTTCTTGTTGGTTAAGCTTTTCCGCGGCAAGCAATCCGAGCTTCTTCAGCGATCGATAGGCTTGTTCTTTCTCTCTGTCGGACAAGACTGACATGAGCGCCTCGAGATCCTTTGCATGCTGTTCGAAGCAGGATCCCGCCAGCCGCTTCCCCTGTTGCGTCAGTTCCACCACGCGCGCGCGTCGATCACTCGGGCTCGACTTGCGGACCACCAAACCAAGTTTCTCGAGACGGTCAACCGCCGCCGTCATCGAACCGCTGGCCAGGAGCACTTTGTCCTGGATCCCCGAGATCGTGAGCGGCCCCTTGTGTAACAGGGCCTCCAGCGCTGCGAAATCAGTCAGGCAGAGCCCCGCTTTTCTAATGCTCTCCTCAGCCAACAGAGTCAGCACGCGGTGGCTTCTCATAAGGACGAGCCAGAGTCGAGGAGCGGAAATGCTGTGGCTTTTCCTCACCAGTTCCTCCCAGTCATATCTTGGTCTTGTCGCTCGTCCGGGAAGACAACGCTCGATCGACCGAAGCTGCTCCTGCACCACGAATCATCAAAAGCACCGTGATCGCCAGCGCCAGAAGGTGATACTCAAAACCTTCTCCCTTCTGGGTTCCTGTCCAGTTCGCGAAAAAACCGAACCGGTAGTGAACCGTCGTGACGGCTACGATCATGTTGCAAAAAATTCCAAAAGCCGCAATTCGAGTGAGCAGGCCGAAGATCAAACCTAGTCCTCCGAAAAATTCTGCCGAAATCGCCAGAAAAGCCAGTGGCGCCGGAATGTGCATCACTCCAGTGAAGAAACCCATCGTACCTTTGAAGCCATATCCCCCGAACCACCCCAGCATCTTCTGTGCGCCATGCGCGAAGAAAACGACGCCTAGTACGAATCGAACAATCGTGGTTGCAACGTCATTATCGGTGGCAATCAGTTTGCGAATCATGAAATCCCTCCATCGCAGGATTGTTGCCCAAGCGGGCATACCTGAATTGAGATGAATTATCCTCATATGAGGATTCTTTTTATCGAGGTATTTAGACAAACAGACAGGCAACTAGAATTAGGGCGTGATAAACCGACCTACCTGAGCGGTGGATAACCGATCACATCCGCCTCCGCGTCGGAGTGGTGGGCAGTGCAGGACTCGAACCTGCGACCTCCTGCTTGTAAGGCAGGCGCTCTAACCAGCTGAGCTAACCGCCCCTCCCAGGTTCGCGCGACCAGATTGGCGCGTCTCGGAACTTAATTTGAGGGGAAATCCCGCAAACCAACGCTCTCCCGAGTATACGCGAGCTCAGAAAAAACCTTCAAACGCAAGGCTCGCGCGACCAGCCGCGGCGCACTCATCAGAACGCGTCCCTGGCTCTGCCCTACTCCGCGCCCCTGCTAGACTTGCTCGATGCGGCGCTTGATCATCAACGCGGATGATTTCGGCTACACCGCGGGCGTGAACCGGGCCATCATGGAGGCTCATTCGCGCGGAGTCGTGACCTCTTCAACTTTGATGGCCCAGGGTCCGGCTTTCACAGAAGCGGCTGAACTGGCAAAGACGATTCCGAAACTGAGCGTCGGTTGCCACGTGGTGTTGATCGATGGCCAGCCGGTTCTTGGCGCGGAGCAACTTCCTTCCCTTACCAACGGCTCACAATTTCGCGACGGCCTCATGACGTTCGCTGCGCGTGCGATCGCAGGTCGCATCGACGCCGATGAAATCACTGCCGAGGGCACGGCGCAGATTCGCAAAATTCGGTCCGCCGGAATCGCACCCTCTCACTTCGACACTCACAAACACACTCACTTGTTCCCTACAATTCTCCGACCGCTGCTGCGCGCGGCAGCGGCATGCGGAATTCGCGCGGTGCGCAACCCCTTTGGACCTCGCTTGCCGCTGCGTTCCAGTCACCTTCTGGCGCGCCCGAGCCTTTGGACTCGCTACGCCGAGGTTCGCGTGCTCGGAAGCTTTGCCGGCAAGTTTCGGGCCGCGGTCGATCGCGAAGGTTTCATCACGCCCGACGGCACCCTGGGCATAGTGGTCACCGGAGCTCTCGATGAGACGCTATTCCATGCGATTGCTCGCAGCATCCCGCAAGGCACATGGGAATTCGTCTGTCATCCCGGTTACAACGACCCGGATTTGCAACGGGCCGAAACCCGCCTGCGCCAGTCACGAGAGACCGAACTTCGAGTTTTGACCCTGCCCGCCGCCCGCGAGGTGCTTTTGCAGGAAGGTATCGAATTGATTTCTTATCGTGATCTGCCGGCCAATCCGTTAAACGGATGATCCGCACTCACCACGCAAGGTACTGTCGTAACCTTTCCCGATAACTTTCAGTAGTATCATCTCCGATAGAACCTCTTTTCTACTTGCAGGTTCTCCGCTCATGTCAGCACAAGGGGCAGCTCCGCGCGCGACATTGGACTTGAAAGTCCGTGTCTGGGGCATGGGCGCCAATAATCAACCATTCTTCCAGAATGCGATGGCGCAGAACATCAGCGCCACGGGCGCCTGCATCTACGGCATTGAGCCCGAGTTAAAAGTGGGTGATGTCATCGGCGTGCAGTACGAAGGTAAGAAAGCGCGCTGCAGAGTAATCTGGGTGGTCGATGCAGGAGCTCTGAAAAAAACCCAGGTCGGCGTCCAGTTGGTGGCCGACCAGGATTGTCCCTGGACAGCCGCTCTTCCCACGGATTTGAAAGTCGACGAGCGGACCACACAACGCCACGACAATCGCAGGAAGTTCGTTCGGCACAAGATCTCCCATCCGTTAGAATTGCGCGACGAACGCGTAAATACCCCACTGCGGGTAAACGCCACTGACATCAGCGGCAATGGTTGTTATGTAGAGACTGTCATGCCCTTGCCGATTGCAACTGCGCTCCGCGTGGACTTGTGGATCGAGGACGAACATCTCTCCTACGGCGCCATCGTTCGCACGAAAGATCCCGGCGTTGGTATGGGCATTGAGTTCACTGGCATGCCCGAAGAAGTGAAAAAGCGCTTTCAGGCTCACCTCGACAAGCTCGATCCTGCGATGCAGCTCGGTCCCAAACAGGAAGACTGACCACCACTCTGCCCTATCGCCCGCGATTCCTCGTGTAAAATCTGCAACCACTCAGTATTCCGGCCATCGAATCACAGAGCATCGAGAAGGCGGCCTCTCGCACATGAAGATCGGAATCACCTGTTATCCAACCTATGGCGGCAGCGGCGTCGTCGCCACGGAACTGGGCTTGGAGCTGGCCCAGCGCGGGCACGAAATCCATTTCATCTCCTACGCCCAGCCTATCCGGCTGCGGGGCGAAGAACCCAACATCCACTATCACGAGGTGGAAGTGTCGCGGTACCCGCTGTTCGATTATCCCCCGTACGATCTGGCGCTGGCGACCCGCATGGCCGAGGTCGCTCAGCTGTACGATCTTGACCTGCTGCACGTGCATTACGCCATCCCGCATTCGGTGAGCGCCCTACTGGCGCGGCAGATGCTGGCCGAAGGGCCGCGGGGACGCCGCCTGCCCTTTGTTACCACTCTGCACGGCACCGACATTACGCTGGTTGGACTCGACCGTTCTTACCTGCCCATCACCCGTTATTCGATCGAGCAGAGCGATGGGGTGACGGCAATTTCAAATTATCTGCGCGACCGCACCCAGCGCGTCTTTGACGTGAAGAACAGCATTGAAGTGATTTACAACTCGGTGAATTGCGACGTCTACTCTCGCAATCAGGAAACCAATGCGGAAATACGCGCGGAGTATGCTCCTAACGGCGAGCGTGTGCTGGTGCACCTCTCGAATTTCCGTCCGGTAAAGCGCCTTACCGACGTCATTGAAATATTCGACCGGGTTCACAAGAAGATTCCTTCAAAGTTGCTGCTCATTGGAGATGGGCCGGACCGTTCCGTCGCCGAGTGGCTGGCGGTGCAAAAGGGTATTCATGATGACGTGCTCTTTCTCGGTAAGCAGGATCAGATTCAGGAGAAGCTGGCCATCGCCGACATCATGCTGCTGCCAAGCGAGCTGGAATCCTTCGGACTTGCTGCGCTCGAAGCCATGGCATGCGAAGTGGTTCCAATCTCCACCCGCGCCGGCGGCGTACCGGAGGTCATTGATCACGGTAAATCCGGTTATCTCGCCGACGTAGGTGACGTTGAAACCATGGCGCGATACGCGATCGAATTGCTGAGCAATGAGCAGCAACTACGGGAGATGGCCAAGCAGGCCCGGGCGGTTGCGATGGAGCGCTTCTGCTCCACCAAAATCGTGAAGCAGTACGAGGACTTCTACCGGCGCGTGCTCGAGCGCTCGGCGTAAAAACCTTCGGGAACCGAACTCGCGGCCTCCACCAGCGGAAGCCGAATGCGAATCAGCGTTCCCTTTCCTTCCTGACTGTCAATGGTCATGCGGGCCGTATCGCCATAGAGCACTTGCAGCCGCTCCGAGATGTTCGCCATGCCAATGCCCATCCCCGTCCAACTGCTGCTGGCTTCCAAATGCGCGCCGCCCATTCCAACCCCATCGTCCTCGACTTCAATGATCAGACGCGAATCGACCACGCGACTGCGCAAATAGACGCTGCCTCCTTCGACCTTTGGGGCCAATCCATGTTTGATCGAGTTCTCTACCAGCGGCTGCAGCAACATGCTGGGAACCACCACGTCAAGCGACGCGGGATCGAATTCCTTCACCACCCGCAGTTTGTCCCGTCCAAACCGTATGACCTCGATATCCAGATAATTGTCGATGAATTCGAATTCTTCGCGTAAAGGCGCAAAGGCCTCGCCGCTATTGAGCAACCGCCGCAAAATCGTCGCCAGCTTGAAGATCAGGTTCCGCGCCATGTCGGGATCGAAGCGCACCAGCGAAGAGATGGAGTTCAGGGTGTTGAATAAGAAGTGCGGATTGATCTGGTTCTGCAGCGCCTCCATGCGGGCGTGCAGCAGCAGCCTCTCTTGCTCCTCCAGCTTGATCTGGATGCGAACGCTGTTATAAATCTTCAGCTCGATACCGATCGCCGCAATGCTCGCCGCATAGATCGCGCTGTACACCCAATAGTTGTCGGGACTCTCGAGGCTGAAAATCGAGCGTGGAAAGTATTGCGACAATTCCGTTTGCGTGAAACGCAAGCCCACAACGGTCCAGAAAAACATCACCTGCCAATCGAACAAGCGGGGGCGCGGCAGGTTGCGCCGGATGATGCGAAAAATGCTTTGGTCGATGAATGGCGAGAACGACCAGATATCGTCCTTATCGGCAGCCATGGTGCGCAATTGGCCAGCGAGAAAACCGCAGAGAACGTCGAAGGGCATTGCGGCCCACTCCCCGTGCAACATTGCCGGAATGCCCATGAGTACGCCGCCCAAAGATCCCGCCAGGCGGCCTCCGATCACGCCTAGCAGAAGGCTGGTCTCGAAGCTCACGTCGCCAGCCGCAAAACTTTTCTGCGAAATTCGAGTCCACACGCCCACCATGATCGGCAGACCGAACCAAAGGACGAGGTAGAGTTTCTGTCGGAAAGTGCGCTCTTCTCGAAACAACAGCGACTTGAATTCCTTGGAACGCACCAGGGTGCTGGAGACGGCCGCAGCTACGCCCAGCCGAAACAGCAGATTGAGAAGAATGAGCCGCGGTTCCATGAGATTCGTTTGTCGACGCCGTTACCGGCGGAGATAAGGGGCGACCAGAAAACTGTAGCACGTCCGCGGCGCTCAATATCCTTTCTGCTTGTCGACCACAAACCGCAAGGGCTGCCGCGCCAGGTAGCGGCGAAGATTGTCGCTGAACAAGTCGTAGTGCCGGTGCCAGACTTTGTCGGTGAGGCCGGCGACATGTGGCGTAATCAGCAGATTCTCAACATCCCACAGCGGCGAATCCGGCGGCAGCGGCTCGTGCTCAAAAACGTCGAGCGCGGCCTTGGCAATTCGTCGGCTGCGAAGGGCGGCAATCAATGCGGCCTCGTTCACCTGTGCCCCGCGCCCAACATTGATCAGGCAAGCTTCGGGTTTCATCACGGCAAGCCGTTCGGCGTTGATTAGTTCACGAGTCTCAGCAACAAGCGGCGCGGCGATTACCACATAATCGGACTGCCTGAGCATCTCGTCGAGCGCCGAAGGAGCGAATATGGCCTGCACGCCTTCAGGCTTTCCCTTCTCAACATGCTCGCGGACCGCAATCACTCGCATGCCCATGGCCGATGCTATCTGCGCCACCCGGCTCCCAATGCTTCCCACGCCGATCAGACCCACGGTTGCGCCGGCAATCTCGCGCGGACGCGGCCCCTCGTGCCAGATCGTCTCCTGCCCCCAGATGTGCTTTTGCTGAAACAATGCGGCCTGCGGAATTTTCTTGGCCAGCGCACAAATCAAAGCAATCACGTGCTCGGCGACCACCGGACCGTGAACCTCGCGGGAGTTCGTCACCACCACAGCGCTCTTAACCAATTCTGGAAACAGTAGTTGATGCACCGCCGCCGAGGGCGCATGGATCCAGCGCAGGTTTCGCGCAGCTGCAAACTGCTCCGGCCGCAGCGACCCCGAAAAAATGATTTCCGCATCGCGCAGATATTCCTCGACGCCTTCGTACGTGTCGCGTTGCGTAACCTGCAGTTGGAGAAACTCCTGCGTCAGGCGTTCCCCGAACCACGCCGGGACATTCCACAGATCAAAGTTATGATGGACAACGATCAGCAGCTTCATAGTTGCGGATTAGAGAGACGAACTGCACATTCCCGAAGCGCGGTATCACTCTGCATGGAACCATTGTCGGGGTGAAGGGACCGCCTGTACTGAGCGAGGTCGAAGGGACAAGGCCAGTCCCACAGCGAGGAATTCTATCCGTACGCCAGTTCCTTCGCGCGCTGCGCTGCCTTCACCACCGCTTTAATCAGCGTGACGCGCAACTTCCCTTCTTCCAATTCCATAATCGCGTCAATGGTGCAGCCGGCCGGAGTGGTCACTGCGTCTTTGAGTAACGCCGGATGATCTCCCGTCTCCAGCACCACGCGCGCGGCTCCCAGCGTGGTCTGTGCCGCCAGCAGCGTCGCAATGTCGCGCGGCAAGCCCACTTTCACTCCTGCCTCTGCCAGCGATTCGAGAATGATGTAGATGTAAGCCGGACCGCTGGCTGAAAGAGCCGTCACCGCATCCATATGTTTCTCGTCGACCACCACTGTCCTCCCCACCACATCAAACATGTGGCAGGTCAGGGCCACGTCGTCCCCGCTGGCGTGCTTTCCTTTGCAGAGCGCAGTCATCCCTGCCCCCAGCAGGCAAGGTGTGTTGGGCATGGCGCGGATCACCGGAACATTCGGCCGCAGATTCTTTTCGATCATCGAAGTAGGCACTGAAGCCGCCACAGACACGATGATCTGCTTCGTCGTGATGTGATCTCTGATCTCGCGCACCACTTCTTCCACCACCTGCGGCTTCACACCAATCACAATGATGTCGGCACCTTCGGCGGCTTCCACGTTATTGGTTCCGACCTTCACTTTCAGTTTGGCGCTTAGCGCCTTGGCCCGGTCCGCGTGCGCGACCGTGGCACGGGTCGACTTCGCCGTGAGCAGCCCGTTTTTCAGCAGTGCCTGCAGAAGGATGCCGCCCATCTTGCCCGCACCCAAAAATGCCACTTTCTTTCCTGCCAAAACATTCGCCATATTTTCCTCGGAACTTAAACAAGGCCTAACCACAGCCGTCACAGAGTCTCACAGAGAACAGCTATCCTTGCCCTTGCATCCAATTCCATGCGGTTGTCACGACTTCGCGCAACCCGCGCGTCGCCTTCCACTGCAACAGCGCCTGCGCCTTTGCCGGATTCGCGATCAGCCGCGGAGGATCTCCTTGGCGTCGTGGAACCATGTTGCGGGGCACACGCTTTCCTGTTGCCTGCTCGACCACTGAGATCACTTCCTGAACGCTGGCGCCTTCCCCCGTCCCAAGATTGACCGCAAAACTTTCTTTCCCCGCCGCCAGGTACTCAAGCGCCTTCAGATGCGCGCTCGCCAGGTCGTTCACGTGAATATAGTCGCGAATGCAGGTTCCATCCGGCGTGGGATAGTCCGAACCAAACACGTGCAACTCCGGACCGTGCCCCGCCGCCGCGGTGAGTGCCAGCGGAATCAAATGCGTCTCCGGATCGTGCAACTCTCCAATCTCTCCACTTTCGTCGGCGCCGGCCGCGTTGAAGTAACGCAAGCTGGCGTAGCGGAAGCCGTAAGCGCGGTCATACGCCTCCAGCGCCTGCTCAAAGAAGAGCTTCGACACGCCGTAAGGATTCACCGGCTGGCGCGGAGTGTTCTCCTCGATCGGAACTTTCGCGGGCTCGCCGTAAACCGCGCACGTGGAAGAAAAAATGATTTTCTTCACTCCCGCGTCCAGAGCCGTATTCAGCAAGGAAAGCCCGCCCTCAACGTTATTGTGAAAATACTTTTTCGGATTGGTCACCGACTCGCCGACATAGGCATGCGCCGCGAAGTGCATGATGGCATCGGCCCGCGGCAGCACGCGCGCCAAGGCGGCCGAGTCCAGAATGTCACCCTTAACCAGTTCAAAACCCGCAGCCAAACTTTCATACCCGGTGCTGAGATTGTCGAAGATGATCACTTCATGGCCCGCGCGTTTCAGCGCCCGAGCCGCATGACTGCCGATATATCCGGCGCCACCAATTACCAGAACGACCACGTTATTTCCTTTCAAATCGCAGGTGTTAGATGACCAAATGATGCAACGGCCACGCGCAAGCTATGCGCGGCGCCCAAAAACAATTTCCGGTTTGACGTAGTACCGAATTATACGGGCTCCCGCATTGCGCACGAGAGATATGGCGCCTATCCCCTCCCGTCTCGGGCCTGCTAAGATGTGCGGATTCATCTCGGAGGTCTCCGTGGAAACCGAGCTGCCGGCAGATCCCGCGCCCGATTCAGGATCTGCTCCCAACCTCGCGCCCGAACCAACATCGCCTAGTCGTGCGGTTGTTCCCGCCCCGCTCCCCGAAGAACCGCCGTACCGCGACCGCGGCACAGGGTTGGTCATCTTTGGCGTGCTTCAAATCATCCTCGGACTGTTGGCCACTCTGACCATACCCCTGGTCGCACTGGGCGCCTTCATGAGCCGTCTCAGTCCTGGCGGTGCCATGCGTCCCGGCCAGTTCATCTCTTCAGTCGCCACCTACGCATCGCTGGCTGCCGCACTCATTATCCTGGGCATCGGATCGATGCAAATGAAACGTTGGGCCCGTGCTCTTACGTTGATCACTTCCTGGTATGGGCTCATTACAGGCACCCTCGTCACAATCATGATGACAGCGGCCCTTCCAGTCGCCATGCGGAGCTCTCTCGCGCAAGCCCAACAGAACGGCGCCGCCCCCTCGTCAGCGATATCCACGGGCGTCATGGCCGTGATCGTCACACTCATCATCGTTTTTGCGGCTGTCTTTCTGGTGTTGTTGCCGATCGCCTTTATCATCTTCTACAGCCGCCCCGATGTCGCCGAGACCTGCCGCCGTCGGGATCCCGTCGAGCGCTGGACCGATCGAACCCCTTTGCCCGTGCTTGGTGCCAGCGTTGTACTCGCCATCGGCGCAATATATCTGCTGCTGGTGAGTGTCACGACACCGCTATTCCCGTTCTTTGGACGATATCTCACTGGCATCCCCGGCTCGGTGTGCTTTCTGGTAATGGCCGCCCTCGATGCCTATATCGCCGTCGCACTTTTTCGCCTGCAAGCTGTCGGCTGGTGGATCGCGGTAGTCAGCTCGCTAATCCGTTTGCTATCGATGGTGCTTACTTACGCCCGGGCCGATATGGTGCAGGCCTATTCTAAGATCGGTATGTCCGATGAGCAGTTGAAGATTCTGACCTCAAATCCAATGTTTCGCGGACACATTTTCTTGTGGTGGAGTCTAACCTCGATGGTGCTGCTTTTCGGCTATCTCCTGTGGCTCAAGAAGTATTTCAAGACGCCGGCATCCGCCCCGTCGGATACGCTCGCAACGCAGGCCGGCTGAAGGCCCCGGCACCCTGAAAGCGTTCGACATCAAGATTCTCTGGAGGACTTTATGGCGGAGCAACTTGCCGACAAAAAATGCGTACCCTGCCGCGGAGGCGTTCCCCCGCTCCAAGGTGAGGAACTCGAGAAATTACACCGGAGCGTCCCCAAGTGGTCGGTCTACGATGAACATCATCTTCACCGCGAGTTCAAGTTCCCGGACTTCAAGCAGGCGCTGGATTTCGTCAATCGCGTGGGAGCCCTGGCCGAGGAGCAGGGCCATCATCCCGATATTTCGCTGACGTGGGGCAAGGCGGCGATCACATTGTGGACACACAAGATTGATGGCTTGACCGAGAGTGACTTCATCATGGCAGCGAAGATTGACCGCCTGAGCAAAGATTAAAACCGATGTTATGAATCGTCGCGGAAGGAATGAGCGGCGAGTCGCTTCTCTACGCAGGCTGACCGATTGGACCCGGCTTTGCTGTGCGCCACGCATCCAGCAAGGCCAATCCGAAGACGAACACCGGCACCATGTAGCTGGAATACAAGGGCATCGGCCAAACCCGCTGCCTCAGTTCCGGCGTCAGCCAGAGATAGAACAGACTCAATCCTATCGTGGCAATCCAGGGCCACACCACCATCAAGCAACCGACCGCCCGAGCCCGCCGCACCGCCGGCAGGATGCGCTCACCCTCGCTTTCGCTTCGTAGCATGGCTAAGATCGCCGGCGCCAGCAGAACCTGGTTGTAAAGTGCCGACATCGGGACGATGATTACCGTCAGGGCCATTACGAGTCCGACCGCCCGTCCGAATTCCGCACTGGACGCAGGTTGTCGTCGCAGCTTCCAAAGATACAAGGCGGAGGCCACAATGCATCCCGCCCATAGAATCGCTCCCGCAATCAGGCCAAACAGGTCACTCAACACCGACTGACTCTTTGTGTAATGGCGATACTGTCCCATCGCGTGCACGAACATCCGCAACCATCCTGGCAAAACCAGCTCCGCTCCCGCCAGCAGAAGCAACATGACCAATCCAAACCCAAACACAAATCGTCGCCGCGCACGCCAGTCGCTGACCGCCCAGAGCAGCAGCCACAACACCAGCGGCCACGCCAGTTGCGGTTTGATCGTCGCCAGTGCCAGCAGTCCTCCCGACAGCAGCAGCCACCCACCCGCCAGGCATGCGGCACACGCGGCGAGCAATCCCGCCACCAAAAGGCTGAGTTGCTGGAGTTTGATTCCCTGCACCATGGGCAGCCAGCCCAACACCAGAATGATGAAGATCATTCTGGTTCCGCAGGGCGGCTTCCACCGCAAAACATACAGCCACAACAAAACCGTGACTACCGCCAGGGCAAAGAGTAGCCATCGGTATCCTCTCTGCACAATGTTGAATGGCAGATCAACCGTCGGCGCCATCAGAAAAACAACGTAGGCGGGATAGGCAAATCCCTGCTGGTCCTTGGGATCCTCAGCGCGCCCAGGATCCAAAGCTCTCCCGTAGTAGCCCTGCTGAATCTCGCGCGTGACCTCCGCGCTATATGGGTTGCGCCCGTGCCGGAGCAGTTCGCGCGCTCCCAGCCAGCGCGGATATAGATCCGAAAGATTTCCCCGGGGACGCCCGTGCGCAATCGCATCGGCAATCTGTTGGGGCCTCAGAATCCAATTCATGAACAGCCATGTGCTCGCCGAGGCCGCAACGGCCAGCGCAAATCCGACAAAGAATGGCACACGCTTTTGCAAAAGTGGAGTTCTCTCCCTTCCACCATGTCAACCGCGACTTCACAGGAACCGCTTCATGTTACAACTGTGTGGACAACAATCTACCTCATGCGATGGCGCATCGCAGTTTCGGCCGCAATCGGCATTGCTACCGGTGCATTCTGCTGGTTCGTGATGAAGCGTCTGCATCAGGACGCCGCCGACTTCCGCTGGGCCCTGCATCTCGCAAACCGCCTGCTGACCCGGCAAAATCCCTACGATACGCCGCTGGAACAATATCCGCTGACGGCAGCGTTCTTTGCTTTTCCTTTCGTGCCCCTGCAACCAGAGCTGGCCGCAGGGTTATTTTGGGGAATCAGTTCCTTCGCCCTTGCCTTTGGCCTCACGCGCCACGGCTATACCCGCTTACTGATCTTTTTCGCCTATCCCTATTGGGCAGGTCTGCTGACCGTGCAGTGGTCTCCGCTCATCGCCGCCAGCGGATTCTTTCCGCTGCTGCTGCCTGCAACCATGGCCAAACCCCAAGTGGGATTGCCGGTTTTTCTTACCCGCTTCAGCCGCCGCGGACTCGTGGCCTGCGTCATCCTGGGCCTCGCCAGCCTTGCCCTGATGCCCAATTGGCCCTTGCTGTGGTTTCAACAGATCAGTCGCTACCAGCACTTCATCCCCATTCTCGTTCTTCCGGGAGAGTTGCTCGCTCTCGCGCTGCTCAGATATCGCAAGCGCGATGCGCAGCTGCTCTTTTTCTCCGCAGTCCTGCCGCAGCGCTGGTTCTTTGACAGCTTCATCCTTTGGCTGATTCCGCAATCGCGCCGCGAAATCATCTGGACCGTCTTCTTCAGTTGGGGGGCGGGAATTTGGCGCTGGTATCACATCCCGCACAGCTTCAATGAGGTTGGACGTTATACCGTGATCTTTCTATATCTGCCCATGCTGGCCGTCGTGCTTCTGCGAAAGGAACAAATCGAGCAATCGGCGCCCAATGCTGCCAACCGTCTGACCTCCACATGAGCACTTCTACCGAGCCCCTCTCCGTGGATACGGCAAGGCATACGTCGATGCAGCCGCGTTACTGGCACTACTGGATCAGTCTGCTGCTGGCTCTCGCCTTGGTTCCGGTTCTGCGTTTCGAGAATCTTCCCCTGAAATTCGACTGGATCACGCTTGGCGTCGCCTACTGGATTTTGTTGGCTGCACAGTCTATTTTCGCCGCCGTAATCCTGTGCTTGATCGGATTGCCGAGCGAGCAAGTGATCAAACCATTCCTGGCACGCTACCGGGCGAATCCGCTGCGCATCATTCCTTTGCTTCTGTTTTCCGCAATTCTCGTCTGGTCCACCGGGTGGTTGCGAGCCTTGGTCCTCACCGTAGACGCTGTCGCCGTGCTTGAACTGGTCAACCCGCGCAAGGCAATAGGGCTACGCCATGGCGCTATTGCTGTGCTCACGCCTGCCGCCTATCTGTTCTTTGGATTTCTGATGGTGCTTGCCTACAACAATGTCATCGTGTCTGTGCGCAGTAACTTCGCCACTGACCCGGTTCTAGCCGCGATCGATCATTGGCTGCTGCGCGGCCACTCCGTCTCAGAGCTCACGCACTGGGCCTTGCAGGCCTTCCCTCTCGGGTTTTTCAAAGCGTTGGAGTTTATCTACTTCGGAATGTTTCTCCAGATTGGCGCAACTCTCATTTTTCTAGCCCACAGCGACGGCAGGAGGCGCGCGCTCCAATTTGTGGGCACCATCCTCGTGTCCTACTATCTGGCTCTCATCATTTTTTATATCTGGCCCGCGCAAGGACCTTATACTCTCTGCCCCGCCCACTTTTCGCGCTTCCCCACAAGCCTCCAGTCCTACAACATTCAAGCAACCCTGATCCCGCACGCACTGGCGCTGTTTCACCACGCGCGCATCACCCGGATTTCCACCGATTACTTCATCGCCTTCCCCTGCATGCACATCGTGCAGCCGATGATCGTGCTCTGGTTCTTGCGGCATTGGCGGAGGATGGTCGTCGCCCTTGCCGTGTACGATTTATTCCTGATTGCCGCGATCCTGCTGCTCGAAATGCATTATGTGATCGACATCCTTGTCGCCCTGCCAGTAGCCATGGTTTCCATCTTGATCACAGGCCAACGATTTTCTAGCAAAACAGCCGGAATCGGCCCATCCTGCGGTGCCACCAAATTGGGAAGAAACGATGCCGCAAGACCTCACAATGCAGATTGCAAAAGCGGGCCATAAGCCTTGGTCTACGAGCTTCATCGAACGACCCTTGACGCGGTGCCATTGACGCTGACGCGCATTTCAATCCCGCTGCTGCTGTCCGCCGAGTAGTAGCAGATTGGAATTACTCCGGACATAAAGCGCCTTGCGGGGATTAATAAAAGGTAAACTTTTCAAAACGAATCGTTACTCTCCAGTGCATGCGACCGAACACGGATCACTGCCACTGATCACCGATCACTGACCGCCAGTCACTCCCTTTTGCGAAGTTCGTCACGACCCATTGTGATCCTAATCACAGCCTTTCCCCCCCTCCAAACGTAACCTGAACCTGCTTGTGGGCTTCGCCGAAGGGGGGAACATCATGGTCGTTACTGGCACTACTCCATTCATGGGCCGCGTGGCTCATGACTTTTCCAAAAATCCCATGCTGGTTTACTGGGAGATGACTCAGGCCTGCGGTCTGGCCTGCAAACACTGCCGCGCCGAGGCCATGCCGACCGCGCATCCGCTGGAACTCACCACCGAAGAGAGCCGGCGATTCATCGGCCAGTTGATCGGCTTCGGCGACCCCCTGCCACACCTGATCCTGACCGGGGGCGATCCCCTGAGCCGCAAAGATATTTACCCGCTGATCGACTACGCCAGCGGACTGGGCATTGAAGTTTCCATTACTCCGAGCGCTACGCCCGAGTTGACCAACGACGCCATTTCCCAACTGCAAGCCCACGGAATTCAGAGCCTGGGTCTCAGCCTCGACGGCTCCTGCGCCGAGAAGCACGACAACATCCGCGCCGTCCCGGGAACGTTCGAGCGCACCATGGAAGCAGCGCGCCATTGCGGACGCCTCGGCCTTCCCATCCAGGTCAACACGCTGGTCGCCGAAGAAACCGCCAACGATCTGCCCGCCATCTACGAGTTATTGCGCACCAGTTTCCCCGTCATGCGCTGGAGCCTTTTTTTCCTGATCTCGGTAGGCCGCGGCAAAGCCCTGAACGAAGTTCCGCCGGCTCAGGGCGAATCGATCATGCGCTGGGTATTCGATCTCTCGCGCCGCTCGCCCTTCGCCATCAAAACTACTGAAGCCCCCTCCTATCGCCGCATTGCGCTCGATATCATGCGCTCGTCCGGCATGGCCACGCCCGACATGAAGACGACTTCGGTCTACAAAGGCTTCCAGATTCGCGACGGCCACGGCATCGTCTTCGTCTCGAACCTGGGAGACATTTATCCCTCTGGATTTCTGCCGCTGCGCTGTGGCAAGGTCCGCATCGGTTCGCTGGTCGACGTCTACCGCAACTCTGAAATCTTCCGCGCGCTGCATTCCCCCGACCAATTCCACGGAAAGTGTGGCGCCTGCGAATACAGCCACATCTGCGGAGGATCCCGCGCCCGCGCCTTTGCCTACACCGGCGACGCCCTGGGCACCGACCCCTTCTGCCCCTACGAACCGGGAAAGACAGAATCATCTGGGGCTGCGTAACAGTAGGCGGGATTGCAAACTTCAGAAGGCAGAAGGAAAATTTCAGATTGCAGATTTTAGATTGCAGATTGTTTTGATTTTAAATCTGAAATCTGCAATCTAAAATCTGCAATCTCACTTCTGACTTCTTACTTCTGCATTCTGACCTCTGCAATCCGCATTTAGGGATACATCTTGATCGCTCCGACCACGCGCGTGATCGTTCCCGTAGGACTCGGCTGATCTGGCTTGAGTCCGCATTGGATTGACGCGAACAGGCCGAGCAACTGCCCCAGCATCACGTCCAGTACCGGACGAAAGTGATCGGGAAAGTTGTCGCCGCAATTCAACGACAAACAATGATCCACCAGCGAAGCTGTATCTTCGCATCTGCCAGCGGTAATTACAGCCCGCACTCTTCCCAACCGCTTGCGATCGATCTCACGCAGCAGATCAAGTTCGTACCCACGCCTTCGCGCGCCGCTCGACAGGAACGCCACCAGTAACGTCTGTCCGTCGAGACTCGACAATGGCCCGTGACGCAACCCCAGGGGCGTTTCCGCCAGAGTCGCAATTTTCCCGCCGCTGAGTTCAACCACCTTCAGGGCTGACTCGTCTGCGATCGCACGCAAACTTCCCGTACCCACAAAACACGCGCGCGTACAACCGAGCGAACTAATCGTAGCCGCAGCTTCGGCAGCAACAGGAAGAAACCGTCGTCCCGTCTCGCATAGTTGCGCCACGACTTCGCCGAACTGAGTCTCATCGTCAAGATGTCCCACACATTGCCCGGCGAGAACCATATTCGTGAATGAGCTGGTCATGGCCAAGCCGCGATCATTCACCGCATCATCCAACACGAGGGCGAACGCACGGTCCGCATGACGCGAACATAGTTGCGCCATGGCTCCTTGGGCGTTGCAGGTAATCACCAGATGCCGAATCTCGCGATGCCGATCGAGCGCTCGCTCCAAAAGCGCCACACCTTCGGGACTGTCCCCCGAGCGTGAGAATGAAATCCAAAAATATTCTTTTCCCGGGCGATGGAATCCTTCGAACTCAGTCAGCAGCGTGGTGCTGGGAATTGCCCACACTTCACAACTCCATCGCCGCCGCAGCAATGGAGCCAGTGCCCTACCCGCGTAATCCGAAGTCCCGGCTCCAATCAGATACACCGTGGGCGACGAAGTATTTCCACGGCCGATTCCGGCACGCCGCAATACGTCGCTTAACTCGGCGCGCCGGTCGTGGCAGCGCTGGTAGGTTTTGCTCCAGGTGATAGGTTGCTGCCAGATTTCACGTGGCGTGTGCTCCAGCCCACGATCGATTTTTTCCTGGTCCGGCAAATCCAGCAGCGTACGTAACGGATCCAAAGCGCAAGCCTCCGCAGTCGAAGACACTGTAGTCTATTACACTGCTTCGCGTGGAAACCGTCAGGCGATAAGAAGCTGGGAGGTGGGCTTCAATAAACAGTTGTCTAAAACCAGGTACGAGTTTTCAGCAACTAAACAGCCTGAGTCGTGTTTTAGTTTTCTGAGGAGAACAACATGAGCCGTGGTTCGCACCCGCTGAGTTCGCTGCTGCTGGCAGCCGCGTTGACTTCGTCCCTGGCCGGAATCGCCTGCGAGCACCATCACTACTATCGCGTCTACGATCCGTACTACACCGATTACCACACGTGGAACGACGATGAGATTGTTTACTATCGCCGCTGGGCCGATGAAACCCATCGCGATGCGCACCGCGATTTCCGCCGACTTCCTCCCGAAGAGCAAAAGGAATACTGGACGTGGCGTCACAACCACGGCGATCGCGACCGTCATTAAGCCGACGCAGATTTTAGATTGCAGATTTTAGATTGCAGACAACAAAGTCGCGGTCGATCGACAATCTGCAACCTTAAATCTAGAATTTCTCAGCCGCTAATCGCACCGATCGCTTGGTCCGTGGTCGTTACCCTCGCCCCCAAGCGCTGCAACTCTGCAATCGCGTTTTTTCCATCTTCTGGCTTCAGAGTTTCGATCGCGTCCTGCACCACGGCCACGCGCCGCCCACGTTCGAGCAAACCCTTTGCGGCGAAGCTCACGCAATACTCTGTCACCACTCCAAACACCATAAACTCTGCTTGATTTCCCAGCCTCCGCACCAGATCGTTCGCGTGCAGGCTCTCAAAAATGTTCAGCGTCTGCTTTTCTAACAAGATTTGCTGGTATTGCGATAGATCCTCCGGCAGTTTTGCCTCCGGATCATTGGGCACGCGCGCAACTTTTTCCGTCAGCGCTTCCGTAACCAGTTCGGCTCCCGCCGTTCCCTTGACGCAATGCGGCGGAAAAATTTTGAATTCCGGATCATTCGGCGTATGAAAACATCCATGCGAAACCAGAAACACGCGCCCAGCCCGCGCCGCATCGGTAAGCCGCCGGATCTTCGGAAGCAATTTCTCCGCCCCCGGCACGTAAAGTTTCCCTCCCGGCAACATGAAATCGGCCTGGACATCGACCTCCCAAAGAATAAAATCCCGCGAAACCATAGTTTTCCTTCCCAGCCGGAGCCATCCTCTTATAATTTAAGATTCCGCGGATCAAGGCAACGGTTCAACATGACCCAGCCGCCCAGAAGCAGGCACCCCAAATTTTTCAAACGCATCGCCGTGCTCGCGACTTACTTCGCGATCGCTGCACTTTCCGCCGCTCAGAACGCGATTCCCGAATGGTGCCGTCCGCAGCCGCGCTCCGAGTACAGAAATCTCGAACGCGTTTACATCAGCGACCCCTGGTTCGAAGTCTACAAGCCGGCCCCCGGTGTCTTTGCCATCTACGAACCACACCAGGCAGAAGAGGTCATCAGCTATCTTATCGTCGGCGAGCATGGAGCGCTGTTGTTCGATACCGGCATGGGTATCAGCGACATCCAAAAAGTGACGGCCGAACTTACCAAGCGACCGATCATCGTGCTGAACTCCCATACCCACAACGATCACGTCGGCGGTAACTGGGAATTCGACACGATTTATGGCATGGATACTGACTTCACCCGCAACAACGCCCGTGGTTCGCGTGAAGACGCGCAGGCCGAAATCACGCCCGACCAGATTTGTGGAGCACTGCCACAGGGCTTCGACGCGAAAGCTTACGCGACACGACCGTGGAAGATCACGGCTATTACGCACGACGGCGATCGCTTCGATCTGGGCGGCCGCACGCTTGAGGTCATCGCCACTCCCGGTCACACGCCCGACGCCATTTCGCTGCTCGATCGTGCGAATGGCCTACTCTTCACCGGAGATACCTACTATCCCGCTCCTATCTGGCTTTTCCGTCCAGAAACCGATCTCGACGCGTATGCTGCGTCTATTCGGCGGCTGGCGGCGCTCGCGCCGCAGATCAAGCTGGTTCTGGGCGCGCACAACATTCCGGTGGCGCCGCCCTCTGTTCTCTCGCGGCTGGTAGCAGCATTCGCTGACGTGCGCGCGGGAAAGGTGCACCCGGTCCCGGCCTCTCCGGGAAAAGTTTTGTACACCGTGGACGGCATTTCATTCCTGATGCGCGCCAACACTCACTGACATACCTTCGCTCTGAAGGAAAGAATTAAAGAAGCTGTCAGCCATCCGCTGTCAGCCAATAACAAACCCCTTCCAACGACTAAACCTCGTCGTTCCGACCCTCCAGCGAACGTGAGGGACGGCCGCCTTTACGCGGCTTTTTTCATTCTCACCGCTCCCTGGAACTCAAGTGGGAGATGCGCATCCATCAACGAGGCGCCCCCATCCACCTCAATGAGTTGACCGGTGATCCAATTCGCCTCGGGCGCGCAAATCAAGGCGACCGCATTCCCGATGTCCGCTGGCGTTCCCAGCCGGCCCACGGGGGTCCAGCCATGTTCCTGCCACTCGCGCAGACCGTTTTGAAAGACTTCCGGCAGGCTGTTGAGAACGCTATCCTCGATCCAGCCCGGGCTGATGGTGTTCACCGTGATGCCCTGACTAGCCAATGCGACGGCGAAATATCGCACCAACACTTCCAGTGCTGCTTTCGCCGCGCCCATCGCAACCCAGGGTTGCCAGCTTCCGAACCTGGCACCTGGCGCAAATGTGATCGCGAGAATCCTCCCTCCATTCGACATGAGAGGAACTGCTTCGCGTATGCCAACCAGAAATGCCTTCGCCTGCGAATCCATTGCGGTATCCCACTTTTCGAGTGTGATCTCCATTGGGGCTTCGTAGAATGTCGGCGCTTCCGTTCTGGCATTGCGAGCCGAACTCAGAGCGGACCTGCTTGAAGATTTTTAGAACCTCGTCGGGTTGGCAAACATCTGCCTGCACTAGAAATCCATCGCTACCAAGTTTGCGAATGCTCTCCAGTGTCGTCTGCGCCGCGTCGCGATTCTGGTAGTAGTGAATTGCGATTCGCGCTCCCTGTTCCGCCAGCATCAACGCGATGCCACGCCCGATGCCACGCGAACTTCCCGTGATCAATGCGTTCTTGCCTTTGAACGTCATGTGCACCTCCCGCGTTTCCGGCCTAGCATAATAGTGCCGTCGCCGGGAACGGTCAATCACTGATTACGGAATTCGACGCGTTACTCGTTCGGGGCATAGTCGTGGATCACATGTAAACCGATATTCTGTTGAACTCTAAGGCCATCGATGAATTCATCGGGGATGAACCAGACCTCAGGGTGATCGGGTTGATAGCGGAGAAGAAGCTTTCGGCCAATCATTCGGCCGATGATTGATTCGATAATTTCTTGGGTGGGAAAAGCTTTCGGCTCAAGGGAAAAACGCCCCGAGTAGTACTCTCCGGAAACCTGGTAGGAAAATGCAAATGTCGGGAGGACTATTCTGCCACTCTCGCGGGTCGCTTCGAGCGCGCCCGATTCAATCCTTGCTTCAACAGGAAGCCATTGTTCCGCCTGCCGGAGCAGTTTGCTCTGGCGGTACCACGAGATCGCCCACGCGGTGACGGCAACCGTAACCGCGCCGGCAACCACGAGAACGACTTCCAGCAAGCTCGTATCCATGGCTGGATTATCTCCTGTTCATGCGGTCATCCTCATCGCAGAAACACCTTTCCCGCATCCGGCACGCGGATGCCTGACTTCCGGCGCTCCCCTGTACCCAGGCTGTAAACCACCAGGGTATGATCTTCCACAATCAACAATTCCTTGTCGCTTAACCACCCTACCAGCGCCGCATGCGGCAGATAGGCCACGCGCCGTGGCACATCTTCCATGCTCTTCACTTCCACCGCCGGCAACTCGGTCAGCGCCTTGCGAATTCGTTGCGACTCCTCGGGATTTGCCTGACCCTGGTCCGCCAGCTGAATCGGCTTGTTCGCTTCCGCCGTCGACACAATCGTCATCGCCACGCGACCCAGGTCCGGCGACAACCGCGCGTTCGAAGTGTAGAAGCTCACATCGTAGTCCGGATTCTGATATTGCGCCCTCTCGTCAAACACGGTGCGTTGCTTCCCATTGCTAAGCATCAGCGTCTGATCGTCACTCTCATTCGACCAGCCGCAGCAACCGGAGTCGGGGATCGCCTCGACAATCACGTCTCCACCAGGCGACGCATCCAGGACTCGCAACAAGGGCGCCGGCAATGCGTTTGCCGTCCACTTTCCATTTTGTTCCAGATACATTGTGCTCGCCTTATAGTCCGGTTCGGTCTGGCCGGCAACAAATTGCGTCATCAGGAAGAATTTATCTACGCCGCTCTCAGGCGCCCAGAAATCGCCGTAGGGACAGGTCTCGTCACAGGTTCCGGTCTCGCAGCGGCAGTCGGGAAACTTTGCGGCGGCCAGATCCTCGCGTCCGCCTCCCTCAAGGTCCGTGCGCCACGCCTGCCAGGTCGTGACGGTCGAAAGATCCAATCCTTCGCGCTGCAACCGCCGCGCCGAATTGGCGAACCAGAACAAGTGGCCGCCGTCCGAGGAGAGAAATGGGATGGGAGCCACCTCGGTCACGGCCTCATTCGATCCCGTGCCGTGGACCTCTCGCATTACCCCTTGATCGATTGTCGCTGCGTTGTGTCCGTTCCAAAACCAAACTTTGTGTGCCGCCGCAACATCTTCATCTCCGAGCGGCAGCGATACCGGCCACGCAAACAGAATCTGCCCGGCGCGGTTGACGCGAACTCTCTCCGGCGATTGCACTAGATCGACGGGAACCTTCACCGTCTGCTTCTCCGCAAATGTGGCCGGATCATATTCCACGATATTTCCCGGCCCGCTCAGCACCCACAACCGCTTCCCCTGCCCCAGTAGCGGCGCCGTCACCAGCAGCAGGGTCAACATCATCCGCAATATATGTCGCATAAAGTTTTCAGGACCGGTGCGCTCGCCCTTGGCGACATGCATGCCGTTGTTCGGTTTCCCGTACAAGAGCAAAGCGACGCGCGATTTCACCAGTGTAAGTGATACGTTGGGCAAAACTCATCTCCGGATAGCGAGGACCGCCGGTTCCGGCCTTACCTATATAATGACCGGAGCCGAAAACGATTTTCGCAGGATTGTGGGGATTCATCGCGGCTCGTTCCACCGAGATTTGCTTACGCTCTTCAGTTATGGCAGTCGACTGCAAAACACCAAAGCCCGGAATTGAAGCCGCGAGTTTGACGGACGTAGGCCGCCAGCGGGTCAATAATGAAGATTCTTATCTCTATTGGGAGCCGGACTCCGACGAGGAATTCAAACGCAAAGGGCGCCTCGCCGTCATCGCGGATGGTATGGGCGGATACGAAGGCGGACAGGAAGCTAGCCGCCTCGCAGTCGAAACTGTGCGGCACTGCTACGAGCATGCCTTTGGCGCCGATCCGCAGGCCACTCTGCTCGAGGCCCTGGAATCAGCCCACCAGACGATTCAGCGTTACGCCGCGGAGCATCCGCATTTCCGCGGAATGGGAACCACTTGCACCGCGCTTTCCATCGTCGGCCGCCAACTTCATTTCGCCCATGTGGGCGACAGTCGCCTCTACCATATTCGCGGTGAGACCATTTCCAAGCTCACACGCGATCATTCCTACGTCGGCAGACTGGTTGAGAGCGGCATTGTGCGCTCGGAAGACGCGGAGTTCCACCCACAGCGCCACGTGCTCACCGCTGCCCTGGGTTCCGGCCGGCAGGTTGTGCCGCACGCGCCGGATCATCTCTTCTGCCTGGAAGAAGGAGACACGATTGTGCTCTGCACCGACGGCCTCTGGGGCGTAGTCGGCGAACTGGATATCGCTCGCATCGCACGATCTAACCCACCCGCGGAAGCTTGTGCCATGCTGGTGCGAATGGCTCTTGCACGCGGCGGCCCCGACAATGTTACCGTCGCAGTTCTGCGAGTTTCCGCCTGACTCCCTTCAAATATTCGCCGAATCTCTTGCATTGTCTCCAAAGTCTATTATATAAATAGACTTTCTCGTGAACACGCATGAAAGCCACCCAGAATCTATTTCTCACTGCAGCGCTGGCGCTGTTGACGGTGAGCGCGGCCGCTCAAACTGTGGCGGCGCCCTCCGCAGTTGCGGATGACAGCTCGCTTCCGGCCGTCGAACCAAATTCCACTATCCCGGAAAAGAGCGCGGTTGCGTTTCGCCGGGACGGCGCGTGGTTCTCGACCCAGGATGGCGCGACGCAGTTGCACGTTCACGGCTACGCCCAGGCAGACGACCGGATGTTCTCCCAAACCATTCACGGTGAAGAACTGGACACATTTCTCTTTCGCCGCATCCGGCCGCTGTTCGAAGGCACGCTGTTCAATGCCATCGATTTCCGGTTTATGCCGGATTTCGGACAGAGCACTTATCAGGTCCAGGAGGCTTACCTAGAACTGAAATCGGTGAAGTTTGCCAAACTGCGCGTTGGAAAATTCAAAGAGCCCATCGGACTCGAGGTTCTTCGCTCCGATCGCGAGCTCACTTTCGCTGAGCGATCGCTCGCTTCCGATCTTGTTCCGCTGCGCTATATCGGCGCGCAGGTTTCAGGTTCCGTTCTCTCGGATTCGATTTCCTACGCGGCCGGCTACTTCAACGGATCGAGCGATGGGTCGAATGGCCCGTTCAGCCAGTGGTCTCAGGGCAACGAGGCGGCGGTGCGGCTATTTCTCCGACCTTTTGCCACGAGCGGCGTAAGTGCCCTCCATCAGCTCGGGTTTGGCGCCGCCGGCTCTGCCGGCGATCAACATGGCACCATTGCCGGTTTGAAGACTATGGGGCAGACAACTTTCTTCAAGTACTCTTCGACGGCAACCGCGAACGGCCAGCATAATCGCCTGGCTCCGCAGGCCTACTACTATGCCGGACCGTTCGGGCTGATGGGCGAATATGTGCTCTCGTCGCAAGACGTGCTGGATAAGGGCCTGATTCAGCGGATGCGAAACGAAGCCTGGCAACTTGCCGGATCGGTCGTGCTGACGGGAGAAAAGAACGCCTATAGCGGAATTCGCCCGCGCAACGCCACCGAGCACGTACGCGGACTGCGCCGCCTTGGCGCCTTGGAACTTGCGCTGCGTTTCAGTCAACTCAGAATTGACGGCGACGCGTTCCCCCGCTTCGCGAATCCCGCCTTGGCCGCTCAGTCGGCGAACGAACGGGCGGTGGGCCTGAACTGGTATTTGAATCGCTACGTCAAGTTCGTAATCGACTACGAACACACTGGATTCCGCATGGCTCCCTCGACCGTGACTCCACTGCGCAGCGAGAACCTGCTCATGAACCGCATCCAGCTTGCTTTTTGATTGCGTGCAGAAACAGCAAAGCGCTACCGACCCAATGTCCTGCAAACCGGGACACTACGGTAGCGCTGCCGACTTTCGAAACCCAAACTTTAGATGCGGAATTGTAAAAAACGTCTATGCACCACTCACAGTGCATAAGTAGATACCCGTTAACAGCCGAAAAGTTACCTTTGGCTTTTTGGCTTCTCGGCTGTGTCGTCGGTCGTTGGGCTTTTCGGACCGTTCTCCTTCTGGTAGGCGGGAGAGAGAGTTCCCTTAGCCTGCGCGATTGGCAGCAATGTGGGATAGAACTGAACAAACGTCGTGTCAACCGCGGCATGCTCGGCGTGGCAGGAATAGCAACTGGCAGTTGTCGGAACCATCTTCGCAGTCTTCGCCTCATCAAAACCAAAGAAGGCCCACTTGCCCGCAAAACGGGCTTCGTCTTTCACGTGCACTTCAACCCCCATGACATCGCCATCCTGGTAATTGCCCGCCTTGTTAATCGACCCTTTGCTCTGAGCCTTTCGCGCCTCGAGCACCAGCATCGTTTTGTCGGGCCAAGTGCCCGTCTCCACAAATGTTTTGTAGGCTTCGGGATTCACGAACACGTTGTCGAACATGTGGTGGTCCATATTCATCGCGGGGTTGTAACTCATATCAAATCCCGACGTGAGATATACCCACTCGCGATAATGTTCGGGAAACTTGAGTTGATCGTCGCTGGTATATTCCGGCCCCGACCCTGCAGGCGTCCCTTTCGGATACAATGCAACCAACCCGCACAGCACCATTCCAGTGAGCAGCACGATTTTCATTTTGTTGATGAGCATGAGCGGCAGTATGCCTTGATATTTCGCGGAAGACCAGACCTTCCGCTGCACCGCGTGCCCGATTCGCTGCATAGTTGGCCACCCCGCCCAATCATCAAACATCAACGCGACGTTATGTCAAAACCAGAACGACGGTGGCGTGATGCCCTTGCAGTGGGAAACTTCCGCTTGGCCGCGATGATGCGCGACCGCCTGCTGCACCGGGCTGGTGATTCGCTGCATTGTTGACTCCTCCGGCATTGTTTACAGTACGATTCACCTGTGGAAACTCCGAGCCCCCGCACGCGGCCCTCACGATGGTTCTGGATTGCGGCGATCTGGTCCGGCATCGGACTTTTCGATGCGACTCAAACGGTCGTTGTCATGCGCTCGGAAGGCATGCACCACGCGTGGGTCAGCTTGTTCTTTGTTTTGCTGCTCGCGTGGCTGCCCTGGGCGCTGGCGACGCCGCTCGTGCTTCGTCTTGGCCGCCGCTATCCTCTCGCACAATGGAAACGTGTTTCCACCTGGAGCGTCCACCTTGGTGCCTGCGCGACGATAGGCCTAGTTTGGGCCACCTTGGACGCATCGTTGGAAGAGGTGCTGAATCCTTGGGCCAACGTCCCTGGGCCAGATCCATTTGCCGATCTTTGGTTGCAGAAGTTCGAGAACCATCTCTTAAGCTACATCGTTCTTTACGCTACCATCCTCCTGGTCAGCCACCTCCTGGAATCTCGAGAAAGATTGGCGCTGCAGCAAACCGAGACCGCCCGGCTCAACGAGCAGCTTTCAAAAGCCCAGCTCAATTCCCTGCGCAATCAAATCGAGCCGCATTTCCTGTTCAATACGCTCAACGCCATCGCCGGCCTGGTACGCGAAAAAAGAAATGATGCCGCCGTAAGCATGATCGCCGGCTTGAGCGATTTTCTGCGCCGTGTGCTCGAGGATTCCAACCGCCACGAGGTGCCTCTGGGAGAAGAACTGGATTTCGCTCTAAAGTATCTTGACATCCAGAAGGTGCGATTTGGCGATCGCCTTCATGTGAGCGCGAGCGTTCCCTCAGAACTCTTGCCCGCGCCGGTTCCAAGCCTGATCCTGCAGCCCATGGTCGAGAACGCCATCAAACACGGCATCGCGAAAAGAGTTCAGGGCGGCTCGATTCGCATTAGTGCCGCTCGCACCAATGGCCGACTGATCCTGAATGTCTACAATGACGGGCCCAAACTGCCCGAGGGTTGGGACAAGACTCGCTCCGGGATCGGAATCTCCAACGTTCAAACTCGCCTGCAAGGCCTGTACGGACAGGCCTTCGATCTGAGCATGCGCAACCAGGAACCCGGTGGCGTCGAAGTTTCATTATCCGTGCCGTTCAAGGATGTTTCGTCGAAGGAGTGATTCTTGCGCCCAGACGAACTCCCCGCCAAGATTCGGACCATCATTGTGGACGACGAACCTCTCGCGCGCAGCAATCTCTCCGTATTGTTGAGGCTTGATCCGGAAATTGAAATCGTCGCCGAGTGCGCGTCTGGGGCCGAAGCGCTGGCGGAGATCCGCGCTGCGAATCCTGATCTGGTTTTCCTCGATGTTCAGATGCCGGAGTGCGACGGCTTCGACGTGCTCGAACTGCTGGGCCAGCATCTGCCGCCCGCGATCGTTTTCGTGACTGCCTACGACCAGTACGCGCTGCGGGCATTTGACGCCGGAGCCCTCGATTATCTGCTGAAGCCGTTCGACAATGCACGATTCGCTCGCGCCCTCGATCGTGCGAAGCAAAGAATCAGCCGTAACAGAGATCTGCCGCGACCACCGGAGCGACTCGCCATCAAGGGCGTTGGTGAGATCGTGTTCGTGAAGATCCCCGAGATTGATTGGATCGAAGCCGCCGACTATTATGCCTGCCTGCACGTCGGCGCAAAAACACACTTATTGCGCCGGAGCTTGTCCGAACTCGAACAGGAGTTGAACGACAATATGTTTTGCCGCATTCACCGTTCCACCATCGTGAACCTCGATCGCGTTCGAGGCATGGAGGTCAACGAAGAAGGAGAGTATGAGGTGCTGCTTGAGCGGGGACACCGACTACGGCTGAGCCGGCGCTATCGCAAGCAGCTGGAAGCGCGCCTGGATGTTCCCAATTCGCGGCGCCTGTGACCTGCTCAGCCGTCTGATTTTCAATCCGGTTTGGCCGTCAGCGGCTCGCGAACCTTCGCAGGCGTCCGGGATAGGCGGCGCCTGCCTTCGCCAATTGATCCGCTGTCGCCGTCGAGATCGGCTGGACGTTTTCCGAACGAAACCGCAGCAGCGCGGCAATGTTGCCGACTTTGTCGAACTCCGGATCATCCTTCACATAGAACGTCTCGATATCGCGGCGTATGACCCAGGGCAAAATGGCTTCACCAACGTCGACAATTTCCTGCGTCGCCCGGCCGCAGGCCGGACAGGCGCTGACCAGGTGCGCGTCGATGTGTCCGCATGCCGAACATTCAATCGCGTGCGCCTGAAGATTTTCTCCCAGCAAGAGAGTCTGTACCTCGCCTAATTCGAGCGAACGCAATACGCGGCGCAGTCCGGTAACGCCCCGTCCATTGCTGCGCGCTTGTCCGAGCGCCTGAGCCACTAGTTCGTGGCGGCGTTCACTTTGCCAACGCTCCAAAATCTGTTGTGCGTGGCTGCGGATATCTTCGTTACTGATGTGATTCATGTCCGCGCGGAAGCGCCCAATGAGCGCGTGGCTCACGTAGGAGTGTAGTTGCGGTTCGAGGAGCGACATGTGCGCATCCTGGCAGGCAAGAATCCATTTCTCGAACACGCCTTTTTCCAGCAATACTTTCAGGGTCTCGGCAACATTCTTAAAGTGCTGGCGAGCCTCGTCCTCCACCCGGCGCTGGGCATGGCCGCCATCATATCCAGCAAACCCATCGCTGCGGCCTCTGCGGGGGAGAGGATGGAACAGGTCTTCGCGCTCAGTCAACTCGCCCAGGCGAAGATCGAAGATGCGCGCACGGTGCCGGTCGACCAGCACCACACCCAGCAGCGGAGATGCGCCCAGCAGGTGCGCGATCGGCTTTAGATGGAAATGGCGATCCACGAAAAGCTGGGTGCCCGGCAAACTTGCGGGCACATCATATTCGCGCCAGATGTTTTGGGCGGCGCAGGCAAACACGGCCTTGCCATGCGTTCCGTTGCTACGTAATTCGCCCGCCAGCCGCAAAATACGGTCCATATCGGCGCGAGCACAGTCTTTCTTGCCTTGGCTTTCCAACCCGCGCAACGCTTCGCGGGCCAGGTCTTTGATCAGAATTATGTCCTCTTTATGAGCTTTATTACGGGGCGTGGATGGCTGAAAATAAAAACTGACAGCACACGATTTCTTGTCTTGAAATTCTGCTAACTCTCGGATTTGTTCGCGAGTAATACTCATGGATAACTCCCCAGACACTGAAATTGGAAATTAAGCGGCTCCGGTCGGAGCCAAACGGCCTGAAAACTGCTTCGCAAGTCCAGGCGTCTTGCGTAAGTGGTCACGAGCGGCAGAAACAAAGGCGAGCACCTTCTCGCCAGGCAAGCCGGTGATCGCCATAATCTCCTCGACACTGAAACCTTCAATGGCGTGCAGAATGAACGCTTCGCGCGGACCCGAGCCCAAGTCGCGCAGCGACGACGCAATCAGGCGCAACAATTCATCCGAGGCCAGGATCTGCTCCGGCGTAGCGACACGCGCATCGGGAATAACTGTTGCCCCCGTGATCGATTCGTCCGGCTGATGAAATTGCAACTCCGCTTCGTCGCTTCCCTTCACGTTGCGCTGGCGCGCAGAATCTTCCAAAGGCCTTGCGTTCCCGTTGCTCTCGTCGCCGTGCGAAACTTCATCCAACGCTCGCAACGCCAGCCGGTAGAGCCAGGGCTCAAGCGCCAACCGCTCGGGCTTCTCCTGACCATCGCCCAGCGCGGACGCGATGGTTTCGTCAATCACCTCTTCCTTCGAAACGCTGTCGGGCGCAATCAACTCTTGCGCTTCGCGGAAGTAGATTTCACGCTCGACAAACCGCTCCAGCCGCGAGAGATTCACATTTACATAAGAGCGAATATCGTCCGCAGAAATTGTTGGCGGAAACACGGCAGCAATCGTCTGCTCGAACGGAACTTCCCGCACCACGGCGCCGGGCCGCGCGCTGTCTCCGCGCTTGCCGCGTTGCCACTTGTGCGACGCACGCAGGATTTCCTTGTGCTTGTTGACCTGCTGCAGCAGATCCTCAAATGCACTTTTCACTGCCGCGGCAGCCCCAGGAGCCGAAACCTGCACCGCCATCTGTCCCGAAGGCAAGCGCAGATTCAGCGAGACGCTGGTCCCCTCGCGCGCCGAAATCTCCTCCACCACTCCTTTCAGGTGAACGAGTTCGGGGCGAAACACCTGCAGGCGTTTCTGCAGTTTTTCGATTTGATGTTGAATATCTTTTTCGACGGCGGGAATTTTATGAAGACGGTAGCTGACGTGAACGTTCATAGCGCCTCGGCCTTGCTAACGAAGTGCGCAACCAAGTGCTTTCTTAAGCCGATTGTACACCCGGTGGAAAAGAGGGAAACCGATAAATCCACTGCCTAAAAATTAAGATGGTCTCATTCCGGAAATCGTTGCAGCTAAAAGTTTTGCTTGCCATCGGTTTGCAGACTCCCGGAACGGGCAGGTATGATCCGGAACCATGACCCTGCTCAAATTTGCCTTCCCTTTTTTGTTCGTCGCTGTTACCTGTGCGCAATCCTCATCTTCCAAAGAAGTTGAAACGGTTTATCCCGATGCGCACGCACTCTACGTTGATCTGCACGAGCATCCCGAACTTTCTGGACACGAAACCCAAACCGCGGCGAAGCTTGCGGAGCGCTTGCGCCGCGCTGGTTACACCGTCACCGAGCACGTCGGCGGCACCGGCGTGGTCGCTATTCTTAAGAACGGACCCGGACCGACAATCATGCTACGCACGGAACTCGACGCGCTTCCGGTAGAAGAAAAAACTGGCCTGCCATATGCCAGCAAGGTGCACACCAAAGACGACTCCGGACGCGACGTTCCGGTGGATCACGCCTGCGGACACGATCTGCACATGGCCGCAATTCTAGGGACAGCGGAAATAATGGCAACTAGCAAAAATACCTGGCATGGCACCCTCATGTTGATCGGCCAGCCGGCCGAGGAAACCATTGGGGGCGCCGAAGGAATGATCCGCGACGGATTGTTCACACGCTTCCCCAAGCCCGACGTGGCCGTGGCCTTACACGTCGGCAACGAACTACCGGCGGGAATGGTCTCGATCACTCCGGGTATCTACAACACCAATTCGGATTCTGTGCGCATCACCATCTATGGCAAGGGAGGCCACGGTTCCGCCCCGCATACCACCGTCGATCCGATTGTGATTGCTGCCCGGACCATTCTTGCTCTCCAGACCATCGTTTCTCGCGAAGTAAAACCGGGCGAAATGGCCGTAGTGACGGTCGGCTACATTCAAGCCGGCACCAAAAACAACATCATTCCCGACCAGGCAGAAATGGGGCTGACGGTGCGAACCTTCAAGCCGGACGTGCGCAAACAGATTCTTGCGGCCATCACTCGAATCACGAAGGCAGAAGCGGCAGCAGCCGGCGCTCCGAAAGAACCGTTGGTGGAGCGTTACGAAGGCACGGACCTGGTCTACAACAATCCAGCCTTGGCCGAGCGGCTCAGGGCGCCACTCGAAGCCACCCTCGGAAAAGACAAAGTCGTAACCGGCGAGCCAATCACGCCTTCCGAGGACTTTTCTTATTTCATCGAGCAGGGCGTGCCCGGTTTCTATTTCAGCCTTGGCGGAGCCGATCCCGCGAAGTTCGCCGAGGCGAAAGCGTCCGGAACACACCTGCCATCTAATCATTCCCCGCTGTTTGCCCCTGACGTCGATCCAGCTCTGCATGCAGGGATCATCGCGGAAGTAGCAGTGCTGCGGAACCTGCTGAATGCGTCTCCGGAGGAGCTACATAAGCTTGCCGCAGAGCAACCGTCTCACTGACGTGGGAGGCCCAGCGTAACGTACATACAAATGTATTGACACTAGACTGCATTCCCCTTTATTCTCAAATCAGCGGGCGCAGGAAGCCCCCATGCATTTTGAATGGAATGAACAAAAGAACCGCCAGAATTTAGTCAAGCATGGAATTCGATTCGAGACTGCAGCCTTGGCCTTCGATGATCCCTATGCCGTGACACAGCTTGATGATTCATCGGATGAGGAGGAACGCTGGATTACTCTCGGAGCCGTCGGGCCAGGAGCAATACTTGTGGTTGTCCATACGTGGACCGAAGAGGAAGGAGAGGCTGTGACTCGAATCATCTCTGCACGTGCCGCCGAGTCGCATGAAAGGAGAGCCTATGAGGAAGCTCACCAAAGAGCAAAAGCGAGATATCGCCGCCATCGCGGCCATGAAAGATGAAGATATTGATTTTTCGGACATCCCCCTTGTTCTGGATTGGAGCCGTGCCGAAATTGGCAAGTTCTACCGCCCGCCCAAGAAAACGATAACCATCCGGCTGGACGCCGACGTCCTGGAGTGGTTGAAAGGATACGGCAAGGGCTACCAGACCAAAGCCAACTTGCTATTGAGGCACGCCATGGTGAGTTCTGAGGGTAGAAATGCTCCGGAAAGGCCACGAGCACAAGGAAAAAGGACTCGCCGAGCTCACGCCACCAACTGATTCCCGGCTTACACCGCTACAGTAACCGAAGTCTCAGTCCGCGTCACCGGCCGGTAGAGCGTATCGCGCTCAATCGGTTCCCGCCCGGCCGCACGGATCAACCGCTCCAACTCTTCGCGGCGCATGCCCTGCGGAGTCGTCGCACCGGCGTCGTGGTAGATCTTTTCTTCAATCACGGTACCGTCCATGTCATCGGCGCCGAAGCGCAGTGAAATCTGCGCGATCTTCGCCGTCATCATCTGCCAGTACGATTTGATGTGCGGGAAGTTGTCGAGCACCAGCCGGCTCACCGCAATCTGCTTGATGTCGAGCATACCCGTGGTCTTCGGCAGATGCTGCAACGGCGTGTTGTCGGGATGAAACGCCAGCGGAATAAATGTCTGAAAACCGCCCGTCTCATCCTGCAGCGCGCGCAGCTTCAACAAGTGGTCGACGCGATCTTCGTCATTCTCGACGTGACCATAGAGCATAGTCGCATTCGACTTCAATCCGATCTGGTGCGCAACCTTAGCGGTTTCCAGCCATTGATCGCCATCAATCTTGTGATCGCAGATAATGTGCCGTACGCGGTCCGCAAAAATCTCCGCGCCCCCACCCGGCAGCGAGTCCACGCCGGAGGCTTTCAACTGCTCCAGCGTCTGGCGAATCGAGAGTTTCGCCCGCTTCGATAGATACGCGACCTCGACCATGGTGAAGGCCTTCAAATGCACTTGCGGAAAACGCTGCTTCAGGCCCGAACACAAATCCAGGAAATATTGAAACGGCAGGTCGGGATGCAGTCCGCCGACGATGTGAAATTCCGTCACTGCCTCGGAGTATCCGGAAGCTGCAGTCTCGAAAGCCTCTTCAAGCGCCATAGTATAGGCGCCGGGCGCGTCTTTCTTTCGCCCAAAGGCGCACAACCTGCACGCAGCAACGCAAACATTTGTGGGATTGATATGCCGGTTGACGTTGAAGTAAGTCTTGTCGCCATGCATGCGCTCGCGCACCAGGTTGGCCATCCAGCCGACGGCGAGAATGTCGCCGGTGCGGTACAGCGTCAGAGCGTCGTCGGCATCGAGCCGTTCGCCGGCGAGAACTCTCTCGTGAATCGGCTCTAGACGCCGATCGTCGGTCTGAAAAGCGTGCGCTGAACGTGAGTCAGACATCTTCTTGATCATATCGCAGGACGCCGCCCATGACCACGATTCCGGTTTGGATAGGCTGATTTCGCAAATGTCCCGAACTCGCGGGAAAGAAAAGATTTGGGCTATCAATCCCGAGTTCTGGTAAGGATTCCCTGCCTACCCCTGGCGCTAAAACCGCATCTATTCAAAGACTTCGAATTCTTGCGCGCCTTCTCGGAACTTGTAAGCGAAGGAGACTTGCCGATGAAACAGATTTTATCCGCCACCTTATTCACTGCAGCGCTGCTCTGTGCGATCGCATTGGCTCAGAGCACGCCTTCGCAGACCCCGGGCGCTCCTCCTCAGCAACCTGAGGGGCAGCCCCAGACCCAACAGCCTGCGCAAGCCACTCCGGCTCCGACGGCCGCTCAGGCCACCGCGAATCAAGAACCGTCGGCCGCTACGCCAAAAATCGCCCCCGGAAGCGTAATCCCAGTGTCGCTGACAAGAACCATCGACGCCAAGAAAGCCAAGCCCGGTGACGAAGTTGTGGCCAAGGTCACCATGGATATGAAGTCCAACAGTGGAGAAGTGATCGTGCCCAAAGACACCAAAGTGATGGGGCACGTGACTGAGGCGCAGGCCCGCAGCAAGGAGCAGAAAGAATCTCAGTTAGGCATCGCTTTTGACCGTGCCACGTTGAAAGGCAGCGAAGTTTCGCTGCCGATGTCGATCCAGGCTGTGATTGCTCCGCCCAGCAATAACACAAACAGCAGCGGCGGTTCCCCAGATCAAGGTGCGCCTCCGACGGGCGGCAATAGCGCGCCGTCCCCGATGGCCAGCGGGCGCAACGGCTCGACAGCAAGTCAAAGTACGCCTTCGGGTCCACCGCCCAGCGCAGCTCCGACCGACAACACGCAGCAAGGCAGTGCACGCCCGCCCATTACCGGAAATACCCAGGGCGTCGTAGGCATCTCGAATCTCAAGCTGGAACCCGCACCCAGCGCGGCTCAGGGTTCAGTCTTGAGTTCGGAGAAAAATAACGTGAAGGTTGAAAGCGGCACCATGCTGCTTCTGAAGGTCAACCAGTAAACGCATTGTCGGTTCTTGGTCCGGAGAGGCGACGGCGACACGCGGTTGCCTCTCCGCGATCCGCCGCTACCCAACTATTTCCGTAGCAACAAATCGCCCGCGACAAATACGAAGAACAGCACCGAGATGACGCCGTTCATCGTAAAAAACGCGGCATTCAGTTTCGACAGGTCGTCGGCCCGAACCAGCGAATGCTCGTAGAGCAGCAGCAAGAACACCGCCAGAACGCCGCAGGCCGCCAGCTTCCCCATTCCAAATACGATCAATAATGCAATGAGCAATACAATCATCGCGGCGTGAAACCCGCGCGCAATCCACAGCGCAGAGCGAATGCCCACATATCGCGGAATGGAATGCAGCCCAGTCTGCCGATCAAAATCCAAATCCTGGCAGGCGTAGAGAACGTCGAAGCCGCCAACCCAGAACGCCACGGCCGCGGTCAGCAGCAGGATCCGCGGGTCCAGCGATCCCCGCACCGCGATCCACGCCGCTGCCGGCGCAATGCCGAGTGCGAATCCCAGCACCAGGTGCGACCATCGCGTCACCCGTTTCGTGTACGAGTAAAGCAGCAACACCGCCAAAGCCACCGGCGACAGCATCAGAGAAAGCCGGTTTAACTGGCTCGCCGCGAGAATGAAAATCGCACTGGAGACCACTACGAACGTAGCCACAAACCCTGGCGTGAGATGGCCGGCGGGCAGAGCCCGTGCGCTGGTCCGCGGATTGGCGGCGTCGATGGCAGTATCAGCCCAGCGGTTGAACGCCATGGCCGCAGATCGTGCCGCGATCATCGCCACAATGATCCACACCAGTTGATGGAGCGACGGAAGACCTCCAGCCGCGAGCATCGCTCCGCACAGCGCAAAAGGCAGCGCGAAAATAGAATGCTCCCACTTGATCATCTCCAGTGTGACGCGCAGGTTGTGCAGGACGGACACGGATCAATTGTAATGCAGGGTTTTGGGTGTCAGGTGTTGGGTCTTAGAGGTTAGGTCTTGAGTATTTGTCCACTAGTGTGAATAGCCAGCCGAAAGCCGGAGGTCAAACACCTAACACCCCATACCTAACATCCCTCCCCCGCCACCAGCGGAACAAACCGACAGAGTTCGTGCAACGTGGTCCGCGGCTGGCCGCCTACCATGCGGATCAACTGCAACTGCTGAGAGTCTGCCGGGCCAACGGGAATAATCATTCGTCCGCCCTCAGCCAGTTGTTGCACCAGAGCGCGCGGCACCTCCGCCGCAGCAGCAGAAACGATGATCGCATCGTACGGCGCGCCCTCAGCATAACCCTGGCTTCCATCGCCCACGAGCACTCGTACGTTGCTGTATCCCATGCGGGTCAGCAGATCCCTCGCCTTATCCGCCAGCGCGGCATGGCGCTCCACCGAGAAAACCTGCTCAGCCAGTTCCGCCAGCAACGCCGTCAAATAGCCCGATCCCGTACCCACTTCGAGCACCCGGTCGCTTGGCGATACGGCCAACGCTTCCAGCATGCGAGCCACTATGTAGGGCTGAGAGATCGTCTGTCCTTCGCCAATGGGCAGAGGATGATCGTCATACGCCTGCTCGCGGTAACGTTCCGGGGCAAACTCATGACGCGGCACGCGCAACATGGCATCGAGCACGCGTTCGTCGCCGATGCCGCGCGCTCGCAACTGGGTCTCGACCATCCGCTGGCGCAGTTTCGAGAATGCGGCAGTTTCATCAGAAGCATTCATGTAGAGTTTCAGGAATCCGCGTCCGGAACAATTCTATTTCTTGCGCTGGCGCACCCGGACATCGAAGCTGACCACGCCGTTCTGATCGCGCGTCCCCACCACCGAGATATTGCGATTAATGTAGTATTCGCCCTGGATGATCTGTTGCGAACTCTGGGAGACGTTCGTGCTGTAGGTCAGCGAAACGTTGTTGGCGAATTGCTGCTCGATAGTAACCTGCGGGCCCCGTGCCGTCGGGTTGGTCTCAGTAGTAAGCCCCTGCGGGTCAATTTTTATCCGGCTGACTCCGAATAGCTTTTGCATACGGTTACTAACGGTCGCGTTGAGCGCTTGGCTGATGATCAGATTCGTAGCCTCGTCAGTAAACAGACTTTGGCCTGACTGCTGCTGCAGTTGCTCCGACTCCTCGCTGGTGCGGCCCAGCGCCAACAGCGCAATAATGTCGGACTTCGGCAGGGGCGGCTCCGAGCGATAGTTTACCGTCAGCCGCTCCGGCGTCCCTGTCACCGTGACGTCAAGATCGTAGTTGCGCACGTGCGTCGTCGCCTGCAGGTTTACCTGCGGCTCGATCGCCACTGGATTCGCAAATGAAATATCACCGCGCTCCAACCGGAATTTGATGCCGTTGAAAGTCGCATCTCCTTCCAGAATGTCCGCCCGTCCAAGAACGCTGGGACGCGCCAGAGAGCCTCGCAGCCGCAGGTCTGCGTCCCCCGACAATCGCGCTACCGCAGTCTTCATCTGCAGTTCGGCCGCGGTACGCACCGCTACATCCAGCTTCACGTTGTACAGCGGCGAATTGGCCGGAGTGATAGTCGCCGATTGCCGGCTTCGCTCCAGGTACGAACCAAAATCAAAGCCGGGCGTCACCGCCAGTTTCGTGACCAGCACGTCGCCCGAAACCATCGAAGCAGAGCGGCTTCCGACCCAGTGCAACTCAGCCGTCGCTGTCGAACTTACGCCGGGCGGATAGCGCAGCCGCACTTCTTTCCCCACGGCTGTGAGATTGAAATTGAACTGCCGGTTGTAGTTGGTCGCGTCGCCTTTCAATTCCAGCGTCCCGCCGCCGGTGCGAGCAGTGAGCTGATCGATGTGGATCCGATCCCGCGTAAACGACAGCGTGCCGTTCATCTCGCTCAGACCGCTCGGCAATCCTGCGTAATTGGCCGCGCCGTTCTTCACCTCGATGGTGCCTTGCGGAAGCGGTTCGTTGAGCGAGCCCCCCAAGGTCATATGCACTGTCGTCAAACCAGAAGCTGTGAGATCGGGAACCATGCCGCCCAACAGCTTGAGATCAACCTGCCCGTCGGCCGATAAGTCGAGTTCGCGCGCCCGCGCGAAATGAATCGACCCGTGTCCGACCACGTCCGTTCCCTCACCCACCAGATGCGCTGGTTCAATGTGAATGGTTTGGTCGGCGTAGGTAAACCGCACCGGTCCCTGATTGTGCAGCTTGGCAGTTTCGACTTCGACTGCAACATCAGTCACGTTTCCGTTGAGCGTCCACTGCTGCGGATACCGCAAAGGGCCCTGCATCGTGACCGTGCCGCCAAAAGCAGAATGGCCCGTCAGCTGTGTGCCCAAATAGGCGCGCCACAGTGCATCGAGATCAACCTGGTTGAACTGCGCCGTGATGTTCGCCCGATAATCTCCGTGCATCGCGACGCTTCCGCCAATGGAAAGCGTGCCGCGCGGAAACTCAGAGTGTCCCCGCAGTTGCAGTTCGCCGTTCTGCGTCGTCGCTTCGAGATCCAATCCGCCCTGCGGTTCGCGATCGAGGGTAAGATTGCTCACGTGCACGGCGGCGGTAATAACGGGCGCAGCGAGCGTGCCCGATCCTTGCAATGTAAAGTCGGCGCGGCCCTCCATCGGCAAACGATCCAGATGAATCTGCCGGATGCGCGCCACGTCGAAATTTTTCCCGACCAGGTCAAGCCGAAAGCCGCCCGTGGCTGGAGTATAAGCCGCACTGCCGGAAACCAAGGCATCGCCGTGCGTGAGTTGAATATGGTTGAGCGCGGTCTCGCTCCCCGCGATATGAAGGTCCGCATCGAACTTCTCGATCGCTTCCCCGTAAGCCGCGGCATTCGCCGCATGAATATGCCCTTGCGCGCGCGGATGCGCCCGCGTTCCGGAAACCTGAACTGACACATCCGCTGTCCCCGAAACTGGATAGTCGAATCCCGCGAGCGCTGCCGTCGACGCCACATCCACATTGTGCAGGTTCACGCGTGCGTTGTACGGACTGTATTCAGTGAACTGCCCTTGCTGCAAGAGGGCGGTAAGTTCGAAGTCAGCGCTCGTTTCTCCGCGGCGCAGGCTGCCCCCGCGCAGCGCGAGGTCGTGCGAAGAAAATTGAATGCTGGCCGCAAGCGAATCCCAATGCACGGGTTGCTCGGCGGTACGCGAGGTTGCGGGAATCGTGAATTCGAAATCTTGCGCGACCAGCGTCCCCGAAACTTTCGGCTCAGAAAACGTGCCTTCAGCTACGCCATTGAACGCCGCGCTGCCATCCACCTGAAATGGCAGATTGGCAGGCCCGCCCAATGCCGTAACCAGCGGGCGCCACTCCTCCAGATTGGAAGTCGAAACCGAAAAGTGCAACGTTGAGGTCTTCGCCAAAATTCCTGAAGCTTGAACCCGCGATGCCGGTGTCGATAAGTTGAACTGGGCAAGTTCCAGCGAATCGTTCGCGCCGTGATATTTACCTTGCGTGTGGGCTGTCACCGGTAACTCGCCCGCAGCAGGATGAGGCGTCGGACTCACGTCCACCGTAAACGCAACATCCGCGTCCTTGGAAGATCCCTTCCAGAACGCTTCCACATTTCCATTGGCCAAACCTGCCGGACGAAACCGGCGTCGGGGGTGCGTAGCTACATTCAATGCACTCGCTATCTCACCAGCGGAAAAATCTCGCACGTGAAGATGCACTACACCGGCTTGCACTCCAGGCAACTTCGCCTTCGGTTTCTCACTCTTCTTGGCGGATGGCCGTGCCGCCGTCACTACCGGAAGCTCTTGCCCGCCCTTCCTCCCCTTGCCCGCCGGTGGCGGCGGCACGCTGTGCAGCCAGTTGTCCACCTGCGCATCGCCGGTAAAATCTCCGCCAAACAGCTTTCCCTGCAACTTCCACAGCTTGATCTGATCATCTGTCACTGAGTAATCCGAGGTCGCACTCGCTTTCTTAATCGCGATCTGCCTGTTCTGCCAGCTTAGGTCGTGTAGCGCCACAGTGCCCGCACTGTTGAATTGCTCGAGCGACCAGTGGCCGGTGCCCCTAAACTCGGCGATGCCCTCGCGAAGATCATGCCGGCGCGTAATCGCGGCAGCCTCCGTGAAATCGACGTGGACTTCATAACTCCCGTCGACCTGCGGATTACGAAAATCGCTGACCCGTCCGCTCGCCGAGAAAGATGACCGGCCCGAATTCCATCGCAACGATTTGATGTCGACAAAGGTCGTCCCCAGGCTGAAGTCGACGGTCGTCATCCAGGCGAACGGCCGGAAGTCCTCGACCACACTGTCCACTTTGCCTACCGTGAGATGGCTTTCATAGCGGCGGCGCAGGAACGAGTAATCCATTTGCAAAGAGGTATCCTGAGCCGCAAAATTCAGCGGAATTTTCTTGTCCGCCCACAACATCTCGCCATTTCTTACCGACAGATGATCAATGGAAAGCGCGAACAGTTGCTCGATCGGTGTGCTCTCCGAAGTCTTCGGCGCCACCTTTAGAGCGGGAATATTCGTAGTCCCGTCCGGCGCAATCGAAACGTGAATCACCGGATGCTCCAGAACCACCGAGGAAAATCCGAATTCGGTGCGCAGAAATGAAATGACTTTCAGATGAGCTACCAGACTATCCGCATGCGCCAGCGGAATATCCATGAAACCTTCCCTCCCATGCACCGTGATGTTGCGTACTTCCACCTGCATGTGGAAAGGAACGACGTGGAAGGTGCCAACTTCAGCGCGGCCCCCGGTGATTCGCTCGATTTCCGCGACCACCCGCTTGCGCACCAAGGCCTGAAAGGAATCGGTGGTGGAGTACCAAAGCGCGGCCAGCAGCACAACTATGCCCGCTGCGATTACGAGGAGCAGAAATTTCCACCAGCGCGGAGGTCTGGTGGCAAGCTTGGTCACCGCGTCTGCACTCCATCCCCGGCCCCAGTCGAGCCGGGCACGCTCAATTTGCTTTCCGAGCGCAAGGATTGCAGCCAGGAGACCAGCAACTCATTGACCTTCTCTTGCGTGAGCAATTCACGAATCTTGGCCGCGACATCGGCCGATGGGACGTCGGCTACGACGGACTGCTTCAACTGCGGAACGAATTTCTCGCGGTAATAGGCTTCGATGCTCTTGGAATCAATCTGCACCGCGGGACGAAGGTGCGCATCCACCAACCGCATCAGGTCTATCTGCTGTTGCACATGCGCCAGCAGATCTTTTTCTGTCAGTCCATACCGGCTCAGCAGCAACCTCCATCCTTCATCGGTCGCCGCTTCCGGATATTGTTTCCGCGCCTGCGCCACCCGCGCCGCGGCTTCTGATTCGGTGGCATGCTGGAACGACGCAGACTTCATCTGCTCTGCCAGCAACTCCTGATCGATCAGGCGATCGAGAACGCTCCGCCGATCGTCCTCCGTGAACTGATCTAGCGCCCGGCCATTCAGCAGCGCCTCATAACGCTGCCCTTCATCCCAGTCGCTCTGCAAAATAATGTGTCCGTTGACTGTCGCCACGATGCGGTCGATCACCTGGCCGGCGCGAGCGGACGGCAGCACAAAAACGCCCATAGACAACGCGAGCGCGACCACCGCGACCATCTTGTTAGTGCGAAATCTACTCATCAGAATGGCTGGCCTATGCTGAAAAATACGTTGAAATGCCGCAGCCGTTGGGTCCCAAAAGTTAACGGCAGCCCCTGCTGGTCGAACGTAAGTGCCTGGAAATAATGGGTCGGGTTCAGATTGTATCCGAAGTCAAACCGTAACGGGCCAATGGGTGTCTTATAACGCAACCCCATTCCAACCGCGTGCGAAGTGTAATCATACCCGGAGTTATTAAACTGGGTATAGCACTGAAGGTTCGCTGTACCACCGGACGAAAGGCACAACGCGGGATTGGCCTGATGCCAGCGCAGCACTCCCTTTAGCATGTCGTGCGGCGCAGTAAACACATTCCCCATATCGTGAAAAATGGCAAATCCGAATCCCGGTCCAACATACGGCAGCGAAGTCTCGGGAAAGCGTAGTTCAAAGTTGTTCACGAACAGTGCCGTACCGCCGACTGGAAAGCCTGAGGACGGGTCGCGAGGTCCTGCCTGATTCAACCCAAATCCGCGATGAGAGTTGCCGCCGCCAGCAAAGTATTGTTCGGGCAACGGAATCAGCGTAATTCCCTGACACACCGTCTCCCCGGTGTGTGGATTCAACGGACACGCCCCCGGCGGCACGACTCGAGTGCCTCCGTAGGGCTGCTCCAGCCCGATGCTCGTCGAACGCGCGAACACATACTGGCGCCCGGCCCTTCCCTTTCCTCCAAATGCGTAATAAGTGGAATACTGAGTAAGAGCCCGCCCGAAATCAGCCTCGGAGCCGAAGGACTTAGAAGAGGCAAAAGCGTCTAGCGTCAGATAGGTTCCCTTCGTACTCTCCAGCGGGTTGTCCCTTTTATCGTGGATAAAAGTAAATCCCGGACCCCCGACACGCGCCGGGAGAGACAGCAGTGCGATTTCACCCGGGTTGAATCCGGCTGCGAAGTGGCTCGCCTTCACCAGCCGGAAATCCCACCGATAGGTAATCGAATCGGGCCCCTGTCGCGTCCCCGGCTCAAGCCCCGAGTTCCCGAACTGTTGCCGCACATCGATCTTCCCCTCCAGACGCTGTGAAGTGAACGTAGCCACATCCAAACTGTTGTCGTAGAAAACGGTGTAGATCAGTTTGAACTTGTCGCTGTCGAATAACTTCGGAACTGCGTAACTAATCAACCCGCGCTGTTGCAATCGCCCTACATGGGACTGGAACGTCGCAGTCTGATTTCGCCCGCCAACGTTCAACCGCGTCACGTCGAACTCGACCCTGGGACTCACTCCGGTTGACCCTTGCGGTGCGTTCGAGCCGGCAGGCTGACCGGTGCCGAACTCCAATCCAACTCCATAAGTGAAGGTGTAACGCTTGGCCTCCCGCACTTGCACCAGAACATTCTTCAGCGGATCGGTTCCCTCCGGGTTCTGCACCGCCGCGTCCACCTGGCTAAAAATTCCCAGATCGTAAAGCCGGGTCTGCGTGTTGAGTAGAGCTTGCTGGCTCAGCGCTTCCCCTTCGTGCACTTGCAACTCCCGGTTCACCACGTAATCGCGCGTGTGTTCGGTTCCGGCGATCAGTAAGTGATTGACTGTGAAACGCTCGCCTTCCTGAATCGTATAGGTCACGTCTTCGTAATTTATCTGTGTTGAAGGCTTGGTATTGATCTCCAGGCTTGCATTGGGAAATCCATGATCGAAATAAAAATTGAGAATCCTTTCGCGATCATTGGCCAGATCCTGTTCGGAATACGGCTGTCCCGGCTGCGTACTGAGTTCAGGCAGGTCTTTTGCGAGGATCTTCTCAGTGCCCAGCAGGTGCACTTCGCCGACACGGGTTCGAACTCCTTCCTCGATGTGGATGTGAACCGCCAGCCTGTTTTCCGTACCCTGGTAGTTGTCGTCCACATTGGTTTGAATCTGAACCTGGCGGAAACCGTTGGACTTGTACAGCCCCTCCAGGGTCGCGACATCGCTTTTCAGCAGCTCCTCGCTGTAGCGTCCATGGCTCAACACCCGGCTCGTGGGCTGAATTTGCAGGTACGATCGCAACTTGGCCGTGTCCAGAAACTGCTTGTTGCCGGTAATCTCCACCATCACCAGTTTGTGCAACGGCCCCGGGTCGATCTGGTAAATCACCCGCAACGTCTTAGCGTCGGTTTCTTTCTGAATCTCTACCTTGGCGTCGAAGTGGCCGCGAGTCTGCAGGTAGTTGATCAGGTTCCGCTTTCCTTCGTTCAGCAGGTCATCGTCGACAGCGTTCTCTTCGTAGACGGGGATTTCCTTCTTCAAAGTGCCACGGCTGATGCGATATCCGCGCGCAGTAATCAATACCACCGGCCCGGGATCGATCTGAAATGTGAAGTCGACGCGATTGGTCTCCGGGAGATAGAGCTGCTCGGCAATGGAAACCTGCGACAGCGCGCGATTTTGCTTCTGGAATTTCCTCCGCAGCCGCTGCAGCGATCCCCTCACGCGCTCGGCCGTCACCCGGTCTCCGCGCTCCATGTGCGCGACATCCTGCACTTCAAAAGAAGACATCCCGGATGTCCCCGTAACTTTCACTTCACCCACCCGCGCCTGTTCCCCCCGGCTGATGTGAAAAAGAAGGTTTACCTGCTGCGTGGTTGCGTTGGATACGCTCTCGGCCGTCACTCGCGCCCGGTAGTAACCATTCTCCTGCATGAGTTGCCTGACGTTTTCCAGACCCCGATCCAACTTCTCCTGCGAATAAAGTTCTCCCAACTGCAGCTTCGCCGCATTCACGATCTGGTTCGATGTCGGCCGCGTGGGAGCTCCTTCCACCTCAACCGCGCCCACAAAAAAGTTAGACGAGGTGGTGAAGGTGAGTGCCACGCCTTCGCCTGACGGTGCAACTTCCGCTTCGATGTCGGCAAAGCGGCCGGTCGCGTACAAGGCGCGAATGCTGTCGCTTACTTTTCCTCGTTCCAACGGTTCTCCGACTTTCTGCGCCAGTAACTGCAGGATGTGTTCGCGTTCGCCTTCGGTCACACCAGGAATCTGGATGGATCGCACGACTTTCCCTTCATACCTGGAAATCCCGGTGCTGGATGGCTGTTGGGACTCTTGCGGTGCGGCGGTGTCAGGCTTTGCCTGATCAGGTTGGTTCGGACTTGATGGGGAACGCGATGTGCTGACCTGCGACATTTCTGTCTCAGACGCGGACGATCCACCCACCTGCGCTGCGGTCTCCAACCCCAGCACCGCAGACCACAGCGCGATCATCGCGATCAGAAGTGTCGCGTACCGTGTCAGCAAACAGTGTCCTTGGGCCCAGGCGCTACTCGACTTCGTTGGAACGCGCCCGGCGGTCGTCGTGCCCACTGCTCAAGCTCGCTATTCCGATCCGTCGAGCTCGGCGTTGGCATTCATCCACGGGCAAGCCAGCCACTTATAATAAAGGTTTTAGACGCTGACACTGGTGACCTCTTTGGCACGCGAAACACATTCGACCGAACGAATTGAAGTCTCGCCGCGAACCTCCTCCCTTGACGAACGTTATTCCCGCCAGGTCCTCTTCGCTGGCATCGGCGCCGAAGGCCAGCGCAAACTTGCAACCGCCCGCGTCGCGATCATCGGATGCGGCGCCACCGGCTCCGCCCTGGCCACGTTGCTCGCTCGCGCCGGCGTCGGAACCTTACGCATCATCGACCGCGACTTCGTCGAACCCAGCAACCTGCAGCGCCAGTCCCTGTTCGATGAGAAGGACGCCGCCGAATCTGTTCCCAAGGCAATCGCGGCCGCGAGGAAGATTGCCGCCTTCAACTCTCAGATCATGGTTGAACCAAAAGTTGAAGATCTCGTTCCCGCTAACATTGAAGCCTCGCTTGAAGGAATGTCGCTTCTCCTTGACGGCACCGACAATTTCGAAACGCGCTACCTGATCAACGACTACGCCATCGATCGCTCGCTTCCGTGGATCTACTCCGCCGCGGTTGGCAGCTACGCCGTCACCTTAAATATCGTGCCGGGTCAAACCGCCTGTCTGGCCTGCATTTTCCCGGACTCGCCTCGCGGAATGGTTGAGACTTGCGAAACTTCCGGCATCCTCAACTCGGCAGTAAATTTCGTAGCGTCGGTCGCCGCGACCGAGGCACTCAAACTCCTGGTCGCGGGCGCCGACGCTGCTCACCTCCGTCGCTCACTTCTATCTTTCGATCTCTGGACCAACGATCACGCCGAAATCTCCACCGCCAGACCGCGCACCGGCTGCCGTGCCTGCGGCGAGCGCGATTTCATTCACCTCTCTGGCGAAGCCCGGCCGCACATCACGCTCTGCGGCAGAAATTCCGTGCAAATTCATGAGCGCCAGCGTCCCATCGACTTCGCCGAGATGGACCGCCGCCTTCAGCCTCACGGCACAGTCCGCCACAACGACTTCGTCCTGAAATTCTGGCGCGACCCCTACGAACTCACTCTCTTTCCCGACGGCCGCGCCATCATCAAAGGCACCACCGACACAGCCGTAGCCCGCAGCCTCTACGCCCGCTACGTAGGAAGCTAGCTCGTCTAAGGTTTCGAAACAGCACGGCTCAAGCAATGCGTAAGTCTTTGCGGCGGCACGGCTGCAGGCAAGACGTAAGGCTTTGAAAGGGCACGGCTTCAGCCGTGCCACCAGCGCTACAGCCGATCGCGGGCTTTAGCCCCTCAGGCTACGCTCTTCAATTCACCGTCAACGTCAGCACGCTGCTCTTTCCCCCGCTGGTGCACCCCAAATCCCCTGTATTCCCGCTCGGAGTGTTCACCGAAACTTTCACCTGCCCCGGCCCGCTGATCACTGCCGTGTTCAGGGTGACTTGCATTTCTTGCGGACTGACGACGGTCGCACCCAGAGGCGTCGAGTTAATCATCACTTCCGAGGACGAAACGAAATTGTTGCCATTGATTGTGAGCGTTTGGCCCTGCTGCAGATCCGCGAACGTCATGTTGCTCGGCGAGAGCGATCCAATCAGCGGCGCCGGACGGGAACTACTGCACAGGGGGTTTAAGGTATTGTTGCAACCAAGGGTCAAAACGGCGAGAGCAAGCAAGCAGGCACAGGACAAACCGTAAGTCCAGAAACGCATGGGAGATGCTCCTTTAGGTTGTTACCCGTCCGGCTGTTTGAGCGGAAACATCCAGGTTCGGGGCGGAAATCTTGTTTCGGCAGCGTGCAGCCTGAGTTCCAATGCACACCCGCCATGGCCGCTGTCCTTAATTGCATTGTTTCTCTCAAGTTAAGTAAAAGCCGTAGCGCTTTGCACAAGCCTCAAATGCCGCGCTGGTGGCCGAGTTCCACCAGCAGTGGTGGTTTTCAGCCAAACACGGCGGCCATGATCAGCACGCTGCCTGAACCGCGCGCTGTGGCTACACTAGTCCCGCCGGATATGTCGCTATGAACCCGCCCTGTACTTGGGTAGCGATAGATGACCGCGTTCAATTAGTGCTTAGCGTGGACAACATGAACGCCCGCGTGTCCGGGCGCGAGTCCTTGAACAGCGCGGCCGAACCTGGACGCGATCTCCTGGAAATTGACGTCTTCGATGACGCAAAATCCGTGCGAGCGAAGAATCGCTGCAATGCCAGCCGGCTCGAAACGGCTGTCCGAACGTTCACCAATTTTCTCCAGCTGTTCGGTCCGCATCTTTTCTATTTGCCTTAGCTCTTCAGAGAATGCCTCCGGAGGTTCCATGTAGTCGAACACCACCTCGGAGTTTGGGATTGAAGACACGTAGTCCAGCGTGCGGGCGATAGCGTCCTGTGTCAGATATGGCACAACCCCGAGCCAAAAGAAAAACGCTGGCGAGTTCGGCTGAAAGCCTGCGGCGGCAAGCTTCTCTCCCACATCGTCCTGCTCGAAATCAACGGGCACGAGAATAAGCCATGTCGGAAGTTCGATTTGAACTTCCGACAGGCGCTGGCGTTTCCATGTTTGCGTCGCCGGGTGGTCCACCTCATAGATACGAAGTCGCGCGCCATGGGGATTCCGGAGAGCGAAAGTGTCGAGTCCGGCGCCAAGGATGACGTTCTGCCGAACCCCTCTTTCGACAGCGCTTGCCAGAGCATCTTCCGCAATCCGGCTTCGCGCGGCGGTGAACAGACGTCCGATGCTGGCCAAGGGATGTCCCTTCGCGAATCGAAGCACTTCCTTTTCGTCTTCACACAGAATCTTTAGCGCAAATGGGTCATCGAGGATTGAGCCATGATCGAGCACCTGATGAGCAGCTCGTTGTCGGGCGATCATAAGAGCTGTGCGGCTGGGTTCATTCGGCTTCATGTCGAGGTCTCCGTTCTCATCAATAGCAATAGCTGATCGCACGGGCTGTCGTATGCGCATCTGCCGCCGTTAGGATTCTTAAGGTTTGGCTAAGAGCTAGAAGCTAGCAGCTAGCCGCCACCTTCGTGCTACTCTTCTCTGCTCGTAAATTCCGGGAGTTCAATCTGCTCAGAAACAGAAAAGAGCGCTGATGGCCGAAACTCTCCGTCCTGAGCCCAGCCGTCCCTTCCGCTGGCTGGTGCTGATCTTCGTCAGCCTCACGATGTTCGGCAATTACTACGTCTACGACTGCATCGGGCCCATCGCGGATTTACTCACCAAGCAGCTCGGCTTCTCCGATTCCAATATTGGACTCCTGCAGGCGATTTACAGCATTCCAAACGTTTTCATGGTGCTCATCGGCGGCTATATCGTCGACCGCATCGGCGTCCGCAAGGCCCTGCTCATTTTTGGCGCGCTCTGCTTCCTCGGATCAGTGGTCACAGTTTTGTCGCCGACCCTGGCTGTAATGGCGGCAGGCAGGCTAATCTTCGGCCTGGGTGCGGAATCGCTGATCGTATGCGTAACGACCGCCGTCGCGAAATGGTTTCGCGGCAAGGAACTAAGCTTCGCCTTCGGCATCAACCTGATGATCTCGCGTGCGGGAACACTGATGGCGCAGCAGTCCCCTTCCTGGGCGGGATTTGCCTACAACTACTGGCGCAATCCCCTGCTCATCTCCATTGGTTTCGGCGCTCTCTGCATCGTCGGAGCAATCATCTACTGGGCGCTCGAGGTTTACGCTGAGAAACGCTATCAGGTCGGCCCCGCCGGAGCCACCGACAAGGTCGTCTTCAAAGACATTAAAGCATTCGGGCTCTCATACTGGTACATCGTCGCGCTGTGCGTCACGTTTTATTCCGGCATCTTTCCCTTCGAAACCTTCGCCTACAAATTCTTCATGGACGCACATCACGTCACCCGCGAGGCCGGCGGCGACCTGGTAGGCATGCTTACTCTTTTCACTATGTTCGGCACACCCACCTTCGGCTTATTTGTCGACAAACTGGGTAAGCGAGCGCTGCTGATGATGTTGGGCTCGCTCCTGTTAATTCCGGTTTACCTGATGATGGCCTACTTGCGATCGGCCAATTACATCACCGTCCACTTACCTTCTTCGGCCGATGGCCACTTCTCACTGGTCGCCCATCATCTGCCGCCTATTCTGTTACTCACCATGGCTATGATGGGAGTCGCGTTCTCGCTGATTCCTGCGGTCATGTGGCCATCGGTCGCTTATCTGGTCGACCAATCCAAGCTGGGAACGGCCTACGGACTGATGACCATGATCCAGAACATTGGCCTGGCGGGATTCAACCTGGTGATAGGCTGGGCGAACGATTACCGCCAGGCTGGCCCCGAGAATCCCAGCGGCTACAACCTCGGCATGTGGATTTTTTCGATCTTGGGATTTCTCGGTCTGACGTTTGCTTTCCTGCTCCGGCAGCGCGAACTGGGCCCGCATGGCCACGGATTGGAGACCATCACCACTGCACAAAAATGACTCTTTGGCTTTGGCAAATTTCCCAATTTCCGAAGATTGCAACTCTAAATTTGGAATCGGGTTTATAACGACAATAACCCCTGCGTTCAACCCTGAGCAAGCAAAGGATTTCTGGAGGCGGACCCGTTCATCGTAAAATCCCAAGTTCGGTAGAATGGCTCTGATATTCTGAATACAGACATTACCTTAGTTCCGCAGCAGGCTGCCCGCAAGCCATACAACGCAAAGATAGTTAGCCGCATCTCACGGGGTGCGGCCGGAAAAGGCAACTTGACCGACCTAGCACAGCGACAGGGCAACGACTCGAACGAAGCCGAGCTGATCGAAAAGGCCAAGCAAGGGGATGCCGAGGCGTTCCAGGCTCTTTACGACAAGCACAAGCGACGCGTCTACTCGCTCTGCCTGCGCATGACGGCGAATACCGCTGAAGCTGAGGATCTGACTCAGGAAGCGTTCCTGCAGCTCTATCGTAAGATTGGGACGTTTCGCGGCGAATCGGCATTTTCGACTTGGCTGCATCGCCTGTCGGTAAATGTGGTGCTGATGCACCTCAGAAGAAAAAGCCTGCCGGTGGTTTCGCTCGAAGAAACCACACAGGCTGGCGAAGAAGATACGCCAAAGAAAGACTTCGGGGCTGAAGATTTGGCGTTGGCCGGATCGATTGACCGGCTGCAGTTACAACGGGCAGTCGATGACCTCCCTCCCGGCTACCGCACGATTTTTGTCCTGCATGACGTTGAAGGTTACGAGCATAATGAGATCGCGACCATCGTGGGTTGCTCCATCGGCAACAGCAAATCGCAGTTGCATAAGGCTCGGATGAAATTGCGGGATCTGCTCAAAATGAATCGAGCCGAAAAAGCATCGTGAGCAGCAGTACGCTGGACGCAAGATAGGCATCTAAGGGTTATACGTTAGACGTGAGCCGGCGCAGACTGGACACGGCAGTACTTTAGCTGCGGCGTGAGCTGCCAGCTGATTTCCATTGGCAATACCTGATGCGGACAGAGGCTTGGGGAGAGCGGAATGAATTGCGTTGAGTTGCAAGCCAGTCTGGCGGAGATCGAAGAGGGCAAGAGCCCCGAGCAGCGGGATCACCTTAAGACTTGTCCGGCGTGCGCGGCTTTAGTCACAGAATTGATTCTCATCGCCTCTACTGCAGTCGAACTGCGTGCGGTCGACGAACCTAGTCCCCGCGTGTGGAACGCTATCGAAGCTACCTTGCGGCAGGAGGGCGTGATTCGTCCCCAGCGCGCGAATCGATCCCTGTTGCCTTCGTTCAGCAGTCGCTGGGCTTGGGCGCGATGGGTAGTCCCTGCCGCCGCGGCCTTGCTCTTCACCGTGGGCCTCTATGTGCGTCAGCATTCGCTCTCCCATCAACTTGCTCGCAACACAGCCCAGGCGACAGTTGTTTCAGATATACAGATCGCGGGCCTCAACGACGAAGACTTGTTGCTGGAGATAGGAGAGCAGTCGCCCACCCTCAAGGCCCAGTACGCCGACAATCTTCGCCGTGTCAACCAGTACATTCAGGACGCGAAAAACGTAGTCGCAGACAACCCAAACGATGATGAGGCTCGCCGCTCGCTTATGGAGGCTTATCAGCAAAAGGCCATGCTTTTTGAGTTGGCAATGGATCGTTCTTTGCCATAATGTTTAGCAATTCGCGGCCCGCCAGCCCAGCGCTGTGCGGACCAGGGGCATTCGGGGGAGTTGAATGAGCGGTCGCACAATCCAACTGCTAGCAATCGGCGCCATGCTGGCGGGCACCGTGTTCGCCCAGAGTCATAAGGAATACCGCTTTAATGTAGCGGCGAAAGCCGGAGTCTCTGTCAACAATCCCTACGGCTCAATCTCCGTCAAACCCTCCACCGGCAACGTGGTTGTAGTCAATGCCGTGCTCTACTCCGATAAAGTTGAAGTCGACCATGACTTGGCCGGCAATCGCGTCGAAATCCAGTCCCACCTGCTTCCGGGCGCAGACGCGCAGTCCGGGCGCGTTGACTACGAAGTCCTCGTCCCCGCTGACGCCAGCGTCACCTTGCACTCCAGCACCGGTCCCCTGCGCGCCGAAAGGCTTCACGGGGATGTAACTCTGGAGGGCGCGGCCGCCACGGTTGAGATCCGCGACATTACCGGCGCCCACGTGCATGTAAAAACTCTGAATGGTCCCGTCACTCTCACTAATGTGCAGGAAGGCCATGTGGAAGTTGATTCCCTAAGCGGCGAAGTCACACTCAATGGTGTCACTGGACCTTTGGTCCAAGTGATCTCCACCAGCGGAAGCATCAAATACATTGGAGACTTTGGCGACCGCGGCGAATACCGCCTGACCAGCCACAGCGGCAACATCGAAGCCCTGGTCCCGGAAACAACTTCTGCCGATGTAAGCGCCCGCTCCGTGCGCGGTGAAGTCCACGACGATATCCCTCTTCAGCCCAGATCCCATACCTGGTTCGTCGTGAAAGAGGGCAGTGCCTTCTGGGGTACCATGGGCCGCGCGGCGGTCTCCTCCACCGTGGTCCTGCGCAGCTTCAGTGGTAAAATCCACCTCAGCAAACGCACCGCGAAATCACAATAATCGCTTCTGGTCGTTGAGGCGTCGCTTTCAACGTTTCTCCGTCCGTGTAAGTGTTCGTAGAAACGTTGTTCGCAACGTCCTCGCTCTGTCCAAGTGCACCCAGAGGCTTGGCAATTAACTTTGACCAACGTTTCCGGCAAAACGGCTGGCGCAACGGCAACGGGTGCGAAGGCGCGCAAGCGGGGGCGGTCCAAGGCGCCGTCGACCGCGCCGCGTGGTCTTTGCGGCAACTCGGTTTTTCTGGTCGGTTTCATGGGGGCCGGAAAAAGCACGGTAGGCCGTGCCTTGGGACGGCTGCTGAATTGGACCTTTGAAGATCTCGATGACCGCATCGCAACGCGGGAGGGCCGCTCGGTAGCCGAAATTTTTCGCGATTCAGGAGAATCCGAATTTCGCCGGGCCGAACACGCCGCCTTGCAACAGCTGCTCGCAGAGTTACGCGGCGGAATCGTCAGGATCATTGCCTTAGGCGGCGGAACCTTCGCGCAAGAGCAGAATCATAAGGCGATCCTGGCCAGCGGCGTCCGCACAATTTTTTTAGATGCGCCGCTGCCCGAACTTTGGCAGCGTTGCGCCCGGCAAACCGCCTTGGAGGTCAAGCGCCCGCTGCAGACCAGCGAAACTCAGTTTCGCGAACTGCACCAGAAGCGGTTGCCGTTTTACCGGACAGCATCGCTGCGCTTTGACACTTCCGGCAAACAGGCGGAAGCGGTAGCCGCCGAAATTGCCGAAAAGCTGGAAGAACTCGGCCTGAAGAAAATCACGATTCGCGCCGAACAAGGAGAAGACGAGTGAAGTTTGCAATCCGAATGCGCCCTGCTGCGGCGCTCCTGTTGGCTTTGTCCCTCGCGGCCTTCCTCGCCGCCGATGCGGCCGACAAGGACAAAAAAGACAAGACGAAAGCCTCGGCTCTCGAGACCGTAGACTCCGGTTCGTTCGGCGTCTTCATCAAAGGCCAGCGCGTCGCCACCGAGAGCTTCAAGATCGAGCAGCAAAGCGGCATCAGCATGATTAAGTCGCAATTCAAGGCAACTGTCGGTGCCGATTCCGCCACTCAGAAGTCGGAACTCAATATGACCCCCACCGGTGAGTTGCTTCGTTACGAATGGAGCCAGGACTCCGGCGGCTCCTTGAGCGTCTTTCCCAGCAATGATTTCCTGATGGAGAAAATGACCGCCACCGGCACCGGCAAGCCCGCCGAACAGCCCTTTCTGATGCCCAGCACCACCGCGATTCTCGACAACAATTTCTTTGTGCATCGCGAAGTGCTCGCGTGGCGATACCTGGGCGCCGCCTGCCGCCCCGAGGGTGGAAGCCTCAAATGCCAGCAGGGCGCCGCGCAGTTCGGCGCGCTCGTCCCGCAGGACCATATTTCGATCAGTGTCCAAATGGAACTGGTGGGCAAAGAAAAAATCACGGTCCGTGGCGCCGAGCGCGAATTGCTTCGCCTCAACCTGACCGGAGAAAATTTGGATTGGGCCCTGTGGGTGGACGATCGCGACCATTTCAAACTTATACAAGTGGCGATTCCTGCCGATAATACCGAAGTGATCCGGGACTAAGGGGTGCCTGCCCGGCGGCAGAATCGAGACACGCACTGGAAAACTTATTGCTGCTCACTGATTCACGTACGGCGCGGGTTCTGGTCACGGTGCTTCTGTTTGCGCTGGGGCTCGGCTTTCTTTATGTGGCCCGCGAAACTCTGATCGCCTTTCTCTTCGCCATCTTCTTTGCCTACCTGATGAGCCCGCTGGTAAATCGGCTGGAAACCTTGCTGCGCGGCCGCGTGCGCGCCATCGCCGTGATCTACAGTCTGCTCCTGGTTCTAGTCGTGGTCTTCTTTGTGTTGGTCGGCCCCAAGGTGACGCGGGAGGGCGCGAAGCTTGGTCAGTCCCTGCCCGCCCTGCTCGCTCAACTCAGCTCCGGACAACTGGCGAGCCAACTAGGCGCCGAACACGGCTGGAACCAGCGGTATACCGATCTGGCACAGGCCTTCCTGGTCAGCCACAGTGACGACATTACTCAGTTGGCGCAACGCGTCGGCTTGCGAGTTGCAGAAGTCGCCAAGCAAGCTTGGCTGTTTTTTGTTGTGCCTCTGCTTTCCATCTTCTTCCTCAAAGACGGCCGCGCCTTCAGTGACTTCCTGCTCGCCGCGATTCAGTCTCGCCCGCAGCGCGAGTTCCTGGAAAACGTGCTCAACGATCTCAACCAGATGCTCGCCCATTTCATCCGCGCCCAACTGACTTTGGCCGCCTTGACGTTGGTGATGTACTCGGCGTTTCTTGGCATCATGCGTGTTCCCTATGCATTAGTTTTGGGCACCATGGGAGGACTTCTGGAATTCATTCCCGTAGTCGGCCCGCTCGCCGCCGCCCTGGTCATCGTGAGCGTGGCGCTGCTGATGAGCTATAAGCACTGGCTCATCCTCGTCATCTTTCTCGGAATCTGGCGCTTGATTCAGGACTACGTTTCTTCCCCACGCATCATGGGCGAAAGCATGGAACTTCATCCCCTAGCCGCCATCTTCGGCGTCATGGCCGGAGGCGAAGTCGCAGGCATCCTGGGAATCTATCTCTCCATCCCGGTGATGGCCGGCCTCCGCATCATCTTCCGCCGCTGGCGCCTTTACACCGAAAAGAAAAAGTTCGGCCCTCTCACCGAATACCCCTTCCGCGCCCAAGAAACCCACCGCCCCTAAAGTATGTATGGCGCGGGCGCCCCCCGCGAAGGCGCACGATCCCTAACAGGAAGATAGAAATCACCGTTGATGTTGGTGGAAACTTAGCTTTGGGAAATAGCCGTCCAAATCCGGACCGCTCCAGCCGCGAAGCGGCGCAAGAATGCAGCCCACGGCGCAAGCCGAGGGTGCTTTGAAGAAATCGGACAAGCCCCGGAGGGGCGAAAGAAACTGAGACGCAACTTCCTCAACTTTCCCGGGAGCGTGTAGAAGTTCTCTGCCCCCGCCCTACTTCCCCGCCCCCGTCCCAGCCACTTTATCCACCGCAATCTTCCGCAAAAATTCCGCCGCCGCCTCCGGCAGCACCGTATTGATGAACATCCCCGACCCCAACTCAAACCCCGCCACCCGCGTCAACCGCGGAATCACGCTGACATACCAATGAAAGTGCCGCGCCCCGGCATACTCCGCCGGCCCGCTGCGCACCGTGAAATTCAAGTCCGGATTCTCCAGCCCCACATATATCTTCGCCAGCAAAGTCCGCAAGACGCGCGCCAGGTCGACGACCTCCATCTCCGAAATGTCCCCAAAGCTGGCCATATGCCGCAACGGAAAAATGTGCGTAGCAAATGGCGTCGCCGACGCAAATACTTCCATCGCCACAAAGCGCTCGCTCTTGATCACAATCCTCGTCTGGTCTTCCACTTCGCGCTCCACCATGTGGCAGAACATGCATTCCCCCACATCGTCATAGTGGCGCAGCGCCTCATGCAGGCGGTGCCGCACCTGGCTCGGAATCACCGGCGTCGCAATCAGCTGCGAGTGCGGATGCTGTAGGCTCGCCCCTGCATCCGCTCCATGGTTCTTGAAAATCGTGATGTGGTTCACCCGGTGGTCCATGCTCAGCGCGTTGTAGCGCTCTTTATAGACGCGCAAAATGCTGGCCACATGTTCATCCGACAATAGCCCCATGTAGCGCGAGTGGTCCGGACTATCGATGATCACTTCATGAAAGCCGAATCCTTCAATGCGCCGCCGCAAATGCTGCAAGCTGCGCGTCGGCTGCGCCTCGCTTGACAAGGCCGCGAACTTGTTAGGAATCACCCGTACCGCCCACGGCTCGCCGCTTACCGGATACCGCAGCACCTCCGGCGGCGTCTTGCTCTCGTTGCCCGGACAAAATGGACAGCTCTCCACAAACGCCGGCACCGGTTCCGCCACTCGATGCGTGGCCAAGTCCTCAGGCCGCTTAGCTCGCTCCGTCGCAATGATCACCCATTCCTTAGTAAAAAAATTCTGCCGTAGTTCGGGCATGTGAATCCCTCCATATCCCCTATCGGCAGATGAAGACAACCCCTGCAGTGAGATCATCTTGAAAAATCTGGGTGAGAGGACGACCCACCGAAAATGTGGGTGATACCCATCAAAATTGTGGGGGACACGTCGTCAAAATTGTGGGGCAACGCCTTCAAAATTGTGGGCGACACGCAGCCGCAAGCCGCGAAGCGGCGATAGAATGCAGCCCACGGCGCAAGCCGTGGGAGCGTGCCTGGACAGGCGCAAGCCCCGAAGGGGCGAAAGAGAAGCAACAGCACCGTCGAGGCTGGTCCCATTTCGGAACTCGGCCCCATCCCCCAACTGTTATAGAATTCCAATTACTCTATGAGCCGCAAAATTCCTATCGGTATCCTTGGCGCCACCGGTGTAGTCGGCCAACGTTTCATCCAGATGCTGGAGCACCACCCGTGGTTCGAAGTGACCTGGCTGGCCGCGTCCGACCGTTCCGAAGGCAAGGTCTACGCCGAGGCCGCGCGCTGGCGCCTCAAAACGCCCATTCCCCCTGCCGTCGCCGCCATGCAAGTCTCGCCGGCAACTCCTGAAGGCGCGCCCAAAATTATTTTCGCCGCACTCGACGCCTCTATCGCCGCGGAACTCGAGCCCCGCTTCGCCGACGCTGGCTGCGCCGTGGTCTCCAACTCCAGCGCCCTGCGCATGCAGCAAGATGTCCCGCTCGTAATCCCCGAAGTCAACGCCGACCACATCAAGCTCATTGACATGCAAGCCTGGCGCAAAAAATCCGGCGGCTATGTCGTCACCAATCCCAACTGCTCCGCCATCGGCCTGGTGCTTGCGCTCGCGCCCCTGCACCAGAAGTTTGGTCTCGAAACGGTGATGGCCGTAACCATGCAGGCCGTCAGCGGCGCGGGATATCCCGGCGTCGCCTCGCTCGACATCCTCGGCAATGTGATCCCCTTCATCCGCAACGAAGAAGAAAAAATGGAGGAAGAAACCAAAAAACTCCTCGGCGAACTCAACGGCTCCAAAATAACTCCCGGCGACTTCGCCATGAGCGCGCAATGCAATCGCGTCGCCGTTGAAGACGGACACACCGAATCCGTTTCCATCCGCCTGAAGTCGAAGGCCAAGCCGCACGAAATCATCGCCGCCTGGAACAACTTTCACGCCGAGCCGCAAGAACTGAAATTGCCTAGCGCTCCCCAGCGCCCCGTCGTCTACCTCGAAGCCCCCGACCGTCCCCAGCCCCGCTTCGACGTCGACATGGGCGCCGGCATGACCACCGCCGTTGGACGCCTCCGCCCCTGCGGCGTCTTAGACTGGAAATTCACCGTGCTCTCCCACAACACCATCCGCGGAGCCGCCGGAGCCGCCGTCCTCAACGCCGAACTCCTGAAAGCCAAAGGCTACCTGGGCAAAGAGCACGCAACCAAAGAGCACGCAGCCCCAGTCAAGGAATACGCAAAATGAAAAGCGGGTTTACCGTAGCGCCGCCGCCCCGGCGGCTGTCGCGGGGGCGTCCCGCCCGCGCAGGCGGAAGCTCCCATCCGCGCCCGTCCTCTTCTACGCCTAGGACCCCCCGACCATGATCGTGATGAAGTTCGGCGGCACTTCCGTCGAAGACGCCAAAGCCATCGACCGCGTCGCCTCCATCGCCGAAGGCCGCCTGGCGCAGAAGCCCGTAGTAGTAGTCAGCGCCATGGCCAAGGTCACCGACACTCTGCTGACCATGGCCAAGGCCGCCGGCGCCGGCGAGCGCAAGACCGCCCTAAAACTCTGCCGCTCGCTTCAGGAACGTCACTACAACACCGCCAGCGAACTCCTCGGCACTGCTCTCTTCACCGAATTCCATTCCGAACTAGGCGCGGACTTCGAAGCGCTCGACGAACTCCTGCGCGGCATCTCCGCCGTCGGCGAAATCACGCCCCGCACCACCGACCACGTCGCCGCCTTCGGCGAAATGCTTTCCAGCAAAATCGTCGCCGCCGCCTTCACCGCCCGCGGACTCAAAGGAGCCCACGTCGACTCCCGCGAAGTGCTGGTCACGGACAGCAACTACATGCAGGCCGTCCCGCAGTTCGAAGAAACCAACGCCCGCCTGCAGGCCATCATTGACCCGCTGCTGCAGGCAGGCCAGGTGCCGGTAATGGGCGGCTTCATCGGTGCGAATCGTGCCGGCATCACCACCACCATCGGACGCGGCGGTTCCGATTTTTCCGCCGCCATCATCGGCGCCGGCCTGGGCGCCGACCGCATAGAGATCTGGACCGATGTCGACGGCATTCTCACCACCGATCCCCGCATCTGCCCCGAAGCCCGCCGCATCAAAATCATCAGCTTCGACGAAGCCGCCGAACTAGCCTACTTCGGCGCGAAGGTCCTGCACCCCGCGACCGTCCTGCCTGCCATTCAAAAAAATATTCCCGTCTACGTGCTCAACTCGCGCAACCCTTCTTGCGAAGGCACCCGCATCACCACTCGTGCTCCGCAAGGCAAAAACATTTTCAAAGCTATCGCCGCCAAGAAGCGCATCACCATCGTCGACGTGGCCGCCCCGCGCATGCTGCTGGCTCACGGATTCCTGCGCTCCATCTTCGAAGCCTTCGACCGCCACAAAGTTTCCGTCGACGTAGTCTCCACCTCCGAAGTCAGCGTATCCCTCACCGTCGACTCCAATCAGGCAATCCCCGCGCTGGCCGCCGATCTCGCCAAGCTTGCCGACGTGAAATACGAAGGCCGCAAAGCCATCGTCTGCCTGGTCGGCGAAAACCTGCGCAACACACCCGGCATTGCCGCCCTGGTTTTCCGCGAATTAGCCGACAAAAAAATTCGCATGATCTCGCAAGGCGCCTCCGAGATCAACCTCACCTTCGTGATCGAAGAAGACGAAGTCCCCGAAGTAATCCAGCGCCTCCACAAAACCTTCTTCTCCGAACTAGATGCCGAAGTATTCGCGTAAGCCAAGAGACTTTAACCGCAAAGAACGCTAAGATGAGCGATGGCTGCAAAGAAAAGCTCCAAGGTTTTTCTCCGCGCCCTCTGCGGCTTTTCTCAGCGACCTCTGCGGTTAAAAGCTTTCCTATGCGTCTACTAATCCTAGGCCGCGGCAAAACGGGAACTCTGGTGGCGGAAGTAGCCGCCACCCGCAAGCATCACCTCGTAATCGCAGGCGCAAAAGAAAACGCCTCCAGCGCCGCCCTCACTCCAGAAAGGCTCCGCGACATCGATACGGTTATCGATTTCACCGCCCCGCACTGCGTCATCGACAACATCGAAGCCTGCGTCGCGGCCAGCAAAAACATGGTCGTCGGTACCACAGGCTGGCACAACCATCTGGATCACATCCGCAGCCTGGTCGAGCAACACGGCACCGGATTCCTCTACGCCTCCAACTTTTCCATCGGCGTAAATCTTTTCTTCGACGTTGCCCGCTCCGCCGCCGCCGCTCTCCGCCACGATTACACCGGCCAAATTTTCGAGCGCCACCACGCTCAAAAAAAAGATGCCCCCTCCGGCACCGCGATCGCCCTCCAACATCTAATCCGCGAAGCCAGCGGCCAACCCGGAGATCTCGAAATCATTTCCTTCCGCGAAGGCGAAGTAGTAGGTCTGCACGAGGTCGTCCTCGAATCTCCCGCCGACCGAATCTATCTCTGCCACGACGCCAAGTCCCGCCGTGGCTTCGCCGAAGGCGCCGTCCGCGGCGCCGAATGGCTCGCCGGCAAAAAGGGTTTCTACGACTTCAAAGACGTCTGGCGGGAACTATAGTTCTCGACCAAACCAAATTCCAAGGCAGGAGATTCGTAATGAAGAGAAATTTTCTTCTCATCTTTTTCGTTTTTGGAATACCCGCCGCCAGTCTTGCTCAAGCTACAGCATCGGACTCGCAGACGCTACAAGATCTGTTAACGGAGGTTCGCGAACTTCGTCAGGATTTACGAGTCTCGCTGGCAAGAATACAGAGTTCCCAGATTCTGCTATCTCGCTTGCAGACTCAACAAGCAGCGGTAACGCGTGCGTCTGAACGTTTAAACGACGCTCGGTCCAGGCTAATTGACGCGCAAACCCATCAAAATGATGTAAGGAACAACCTCAAGCGGATGGAGGACGCACTCACCGCCGAAGAGAACCTGGTGCGGCAGAACGAACTCCGAGACAGGATCAACCACTCGAAATCCGAACTGGAAGACTCGACGGAAGTCCAGCAACGTCAAGCGACCCAAATTGAGGACGAGCAGCAACTGCGCGCTGAACAGGACAAACTTAACGCCCTCGAAGCCCAGCTAGACGAACTCGTCAGAAAACTGGGCAATCCCGGCGAACCCGGCCGTTCTGTGCGTTAAAGCGCGCCCGTTTTCCTCAACTCCGCTTTCGCGCTATCTTATTCCTATGCAACTCCGCGGCTGCGGCACCGCCCTCGTCACCCCCTTTCGTCAGGATGGTTCCATCGACGACGCTGCCCTGCGCAACTTAATCGCATGGCAACTCGATTCCGGCATCGATTTTTTGGTTCCGTGTGGCACCACCGGCGAAACTCCCACCCTCACTCACGATGAATGGCTCTACGTAATCGACACCACCATCGAAGTCGCTGCTGGACGCGTCCCCATCGTCGCGGGCGCCACTTCCAACTCCACCCACGATGCCGTCGAGAAAGCAAAAGAACTCGCCGCCCGCCCCGGAGTCAACGCCATCCTCACGGCGTCGCCCTACTACAACAAGCCCACGCAGGAAGGCCAGTATCGTCACTTCAAAGCCATCGCCGAAGCCGTCGGTGACAAGCCCATCATCCTCTACAACGTGCCCGGCCGCACCGCCGCCAATATCGAACCCGCAACCGTCGCACGCCTCGCCGAAATTCCCAACATCGTCGGAATCAAAGAAGCCAGCGGCAACATTGCCCAGATCGCCGAGGCCATCAACGCCGTCCCCGAAACGTTCTTGGTCTTCTCTGGCGACGACGCCTACACCTTGCCAGTCATCGCCCTCGGCGGCGTCGGTGTCGTCTCGGTCGCCTCGAACGAAATCCCGCACGAAATGGCGTCGCTCACCCGTGCCGCGCTAGCCAACGACTTGCCCTCCGCCCGTGCCCTCTATCGCAAATATCTGCCGCTGATGCAGGGCAACTTCATCGAGTCGAGCCCGCTACCTGTAAAAGCAGTGCTCGCGATGATGGGAAAAATCGAAGAAGTCTACCGCCTGCCCCTGTTGCCCATGCGCCGCGACACGCGTTCGCGCCTACAAAAAATCGCCACCGAAGTCGGACTGATCACCAGGCCCGCCACCCCCACCTCCGAAGCCCCAGAATTCTTCATCTACGAGAACTGGGCCGCAGGCCCGCGCAAAATCGTCCTGCACCGCGGAACCTGCGGCCAATGCAGCCACGGCAAAGGACGCCCCGCCGGACACGACGTGAACCACGCTCGCTGGCATGGTCCCTACGCAACGCTGGCCCAAGCCCGCGACACCGCCCACGCCATGACCGGCGTCCTGATCCGCAGCGAGTGCAAATGCGTGTAAGGCAAATTGTAGGATTGTTGATTGTTGATTGTTGATTTCTGATTGTTGATTGTTGATTCCTGATTGTTGATTCCTGATTGCAGATTTCCTTCGTGAACCTTAGTGTCCTTCGTGGTCCAAGCCTTGGCTTTTGACAAATCAGCAATCATCAATCAACAATCATCCATCTCATGTCCTCCCTGAAATCCTCCATCGAGCGCCTGGCCTCTCAAGGCGAAGTCGAGCACGATCCCGAGGCGCGCAAGCTTTTCCTAGAATTCCGCGACCAACTCACGCAAGGAAAAATCCGCGCCGCCGAAAAAATCAACGCTCGCTGGACCGTAAACGCTTGGGTCAAACAAGGCATCCTCCTGGGTTTCCGCCTTGGCGTGCTCGCTGACATGACGGCCGGCCTCACCTTCGTAGATAAAGACACCTTCCCCGCCCGCCACTTCACCATCGCCGATCGCGTGCGCGTAGTCCCAGGCGGTTCCTCAGTCCGCACCGGAGCCTACGTCGCCCCCTCCGTCATCTGCATGCCGCCCATGTTCATCAACGTCGGCGCCTACGTCGACGAAGGCACCATGATCGACTCGCACGCCTTAGTCGGTTCCTGCGCCCAGATCGGCAAACGCGTGCACCTGAGCGCCGCCGCGCAAGTCGGCGGAGTCCTCGAGCCCATCAACGCAGCCCCGGTGATTATCGAAGATGACGTGCTGGTCGGCGGCAACTGCGGAATTTACGAGGGCACTCTGGTACGCGCCCGTGCAGTACTCGGCGCCGGAACCATCCTCACGCGTTCAACGCCGCTTTATGATCTAGTTCGCAACGAAGTCTACCGCGCCACCGCAGACGCCTCGCTCGAAGTTCCGGAAAATGCCGTAGTCGTTCCCGGCTCGCGCGCCGTGAGAAAAGGCGCCGCCGAATGGAATCTCTCGCTCTACACTCCGGTGATTGTGAAGTACCGCGACGAAAAAACCGACCGCGGCATCGAACTGGAAGACTGGCTCCGATAGCGTACGGTCGATTGTGTGGGGCGGACACTCCTGTCCGCCAAAGCCTGAAGCTGATTCAGATTCTGAAGGAAGCTAGTTCAGCAAAAACCAGTTTCACAGGACGTCCGGGAAAGGAGGGAAAGTGTCTGCCCACTTTTTCTACCGAATCTCCACCGCCAACTTCCCCGACCCGTTCGTTGCGACCCTGATATGCTCATGTTTTCCAATTACAAAATTGGCATCGTGCAACGCATCCATCGGATACGTGCTCGCCATTCCGATGACTTTCATCCCCGCCGTCCGCGCCGACTGAATTCCCGCCGGAGCATCTTCGATAACGAGGCACTCCGCTGGATTCACTCTCAACCCCGCCGCGCCCTTCAAATACGGCTCTGGATGCGGCTTTCCATTGGTTACATCATCGGAAGTCACTAGCACTTCGGGAACCGGAAGCCCGCAAAATCGCAATCGCTCACTGGCTAGCGGCCGCGACCCAGAGGTCACCACTCCCCAACGACCGACAGGAATGGAGCGCAGCAAGTCGGCGGCTCCGGGCATCACCAGGACTCCGTCCTGATCTCCCGCTTCCTCCTCCTCGATCAGGCGCGCCTCAGCCTCGGCGTCGAGATGCGGCGCCACACGCTGGATCACTTCCACCGTACGTACGCCGTGCGCGATGGCCATAATCGCGTCGCCGTCCAGGCCCTTACGCTGCGCCCAAAGCCGCCACTCGCGGTCCACCGCGCGTGTGGAATCCACCAGGACTCCATCCAAATCAAAAAGTATGGCTGAGCAGGAAAAGATAGGCATCTCTAACTATTTAAACACACCGATCAGAGAAGAGTGATCGAAGACGAAGAGTAGCGCCGCCGTCCCGGCGGCTGTCTCGAGCGCGCCCCGCGCTCGGCTGCCTACAGCAACGTTGTCTCATTAGCTCGTACGAGTCGGAAGACTCGCCTGACTCATCGCGGCCAGCGCCTCTTGCCGCGCACGCTCTTTCAGCAACAAATGCCGCCCTCGAAAATGCGTTTTGGCACGTTGTCCCCACGCGCGCACGAACCAGTAATTCAGTCCAGCCCCAATCGCTGAACTGGCCAGCGGTATCATGCGTCCCGCCCACTTCTCCACCGCTTCCGCGCTGGCCTTCGCCGCAATTCGTTGGATCACCCGCGGCACAAACTTGTTGATGACTTCTTTCTCCAGCAATTCGCGGCTGATGTCGACTCCCGCGGCGCTCGCCGCCGCAACCCACAGTTCCGCCACTTCTTCATCGGTGTTGAATTGGAATCCGTAGATCAGACTCAACTTTTGAATGGTCCGCATCGTGATCGCGGAAAGAATCCCCAGGTCCGGAACGATCGTGATCAATCCGCCCAGCCCGAATCCCGCTCCCTCCACGGCCGCCACCTTCATCCCCGCTCGTATCACCGAGTCGGCGACGACATCGATCTCACCAATTTCCAGCGAATATATGCCGTGATAGCCGCTGATCGGCATCCGGTACGCCGCGCGCAGCTGCAGTAAGAATTTGTCCGGATCCACGAGCACTGTGGAATAAGCGCGCGTCAGCCCGCGTACCATTCCCGCCTCAACGCGCCGCCGCAGCCACGATTTCCCCGGCTCACTCATCCCTTCAACCTTAACCCACGCAGCGCGAGAATGCCATCGGGTGAATCCGCTCTTAGTCGCTAGCCACTGAACACTGGCCACTGACCACTGTTCGCTGTGCTAGCATCATTCTTACTCAATGCCCACTGGAAAACTGCAGATCGTCCCACTCGGCGGCCTCGGCGAATTCGGTATGAACTGCATGGCCGTCCGCTGGGGCGACGACATCATCGTCATCGACGCCGGACTCATGTTCCCCGAAGCCGAATTGCTCGGCGTCGACATTGTGGTTCCCGACATTTCGTATCTGATCGAGAACCGCCAGCGCATCCGCGGCATCATTCTCACTCACGGCCACGAGGATCACATCGGCGCGCTTCCCTGGATGCTCTCCGAACTCAAAGTTCCCGTCTGGGGCACCGAGTTTACGCTGGCATACGTGGAAGACAAACTCGACGAGCACGGCCTGCTCGACGACGCCGATCTCCGCGAAATGCGCCCCAACGAGCGCTTCAAGGCTGGCATCTTCACTATCCATCCAATCCATGTAACGCACAGCCTTGTCGACTGCGTCTCGCTCGCCATCCACACGCCGCTCGGAATCGTCATCCACACCGGCGATTTCAAAGTCGATCCCACGCCGACCGATAACAAACTTTTCGATTTGCATACTTTCGCCGAATACGGCAAAAGCGGTGTGCTCGCGCTGTTTCAGGATTCCACCAACGTCGAGCGCAAGGGATACACGCCCAGCGAGCGCGCCGTTCGCCGCAAGTTCGACGAAGTCTTTGCCCACACTAAGCGCCGTCTGTTCATCTCCTGTTTCTCTTCGTCCATCCACCGCATCAATCTCGCGGTGGAACTCGCGTACCAGCATGGCCGCAAGATCGCCTTCCTCGGCCGCTCCATGAACAACTCCGCCGAGATTGCTGAAGACCTCGGCTACATCGAAATTCCCGAAGGCCTGGTCATCAATCCCGGCGAGATGAAAAACTTCCCGCCGGAAAAAGTCTGCGTGCTCATCAGCGGGACGCAGGGCGAGCCGATGTCGGCGCTGTCTCGCGCTGCGGTCGATAATCACAAGCACGCCAAAATCGAAAAGGGAGACACCGTCGTCCTCTCCTCGCGCATCATTCCTGGGAATGAAAAAACTATTTACCGGATGATCGACCATCTCTTCCGACGCGAGGCCCACGTCATCTACGAAGACGGAAGTTCGCCGCCAGTCCACGTGAGCGGACACGCCAGCCAGGAAGAACTGAAGCTCATTATCAATCTGGTTAAACCTCGATACTTTATTCCCATTCACGGCGAGTACCGGCAACTGAAGTTGCACGCTGAAATGGCCGGCGCCATGCACGGTTCCGTCGGCAAGGTCATGCTGATTGAAAGCGGAGACGTTCTCGAATTCGACGAACTCGGCGCCCGCAAAACCGGACGCGTCAACGTAGGACGCGTCTGCATCGACTCCGGCTCGCGAACCGATGTGGTGGAAGATCTGATCATCAAAGATCGCCGCCATCTCAGCGAAGATGGCATCGTCTTGCCGATCATCGCCATCAACAAGCTCACGGGACGAGTCGAGACAGCGCCCGAAATCGTGACTCGTGGCTTCAACGTTGGCGAGAACGGTTTCATGGAAGGCGCCAGGCGCATGGTCGAAGATACGCTTGCGCATTCCAGCGAGGAAGAAAAAGCCGACTACGGCGTGATCAAAGAAAAAATCCGCGCCGACCTGAAGCGCTACATTTCCAAGCAAACCCAAAAACGCCCGCTGATCATGCCGGTAATTCTCGAAATCTAATCGCCTCACGTAGGGACGGACGCATTCGTCCGTCCCGCAATGGCGAAGCCGAGCGCTCTTTCCAAGATGTGTAGTGCGAGCCTGCGTTCTAGCGTTCATTCAATCGCTGGCGTTGCCGTAGGTAGGGACGCCTTGCTGGACGTAGAAAATCAGCATCTGCGCGCGCGTGGACCAGTCGCTTTGAGGGTATTGGCCAACGATTTTTTGCGCCAGCGCCAGCGCGCGAGATTTTGCTTCTTCGGATTTTTTCTGGTTGGCCTCGGTCTTGTAAATCTCAATCAGCGCGGAATGGCGCCAAGCCGCGTCGTAGAGGGCTTCGGGCGCGGCGGGGGACTGCTCGTGTTCCTTCGCGTATTTCTCGTACATCTCAGCTTCCTTTTCCGGACACTTGGAGGCGCTTTGCCAGTCTCCGCAGAGTTTGTTTTCGATCAGGTGAAAGGCGGCGAGATCGGCCCACTTTGTGCCAGGAAATTTTTTCATGACCAGCTTCATCCACTCTTCATCGATCTGGCCGCGCATGTACGCTTCGCGCTCGCGGGCAGAAGGACGAGTGAGCACGTCGGATCGCTCCATTTGCCAGCGAATGTCGGCGGCGCGGTAGAGTCCCTCGGCAGCGAGCGGTGACGTAGGAAAAAGATCGTAGACGCGGTAGTAGAGACGCATGGCGTCCTGCGCGGCATCGCGGCGGCCGCGGCGGCGGCTGGCCTGGTCTTCAGAGTCGGCAGCTTCGCCGAAAACAATCTTGTCGCCGTTGGGCGTGGCCTGATTTACGAGGGCTTTGGTGGAAACCCATCCCGTAATGGTTTTGCCCTGAGAGTCAGGATCGTCTTCGTCGGTGTCTTTGTTGGGTTCGCGGAGAATGGCTTCAACGTGAGTCCAGTCGTGGCCAGACTCGATGATGATGAGTTCATGTCCGCGGCCAGCCGTGCCGAGTTTGGCGGCGTCGGCAGCGGGTGAGACGCGGATGGATTCTTCGTGGACGAGCGTGCCGCGTTGCGCCTGCGCGGTGGCGAAGCATGTGGTGAAGGCGAGTATGGCGAGAAAAATTGCGACTTTCCAAAAAAAGAATTGAGGATTGGAGCGGGTTACCCCCCCTCCCTCCCGATCTATTGGAGTCATGGTGTTGGCGGAAAATTGAGAAAAAATCTTAGGGCTGCAACAGGTTGGAGGCAAAATCTTGTGAAGAAAGGACTTACGAATGCTTTCGCGATTTGTTTCCATCGGTGTGATCAGAATCCACCGTTTGGCTGGTTTAAGTCAAGATTATTTGAACATCGGTTGGTGTGGATTTTGGAGGCATGCAGGGGCATTCCAGGGGTCTTCTTTCGCCCCTTCGGGGCTGGTTGATTTGTTTGTCGCCCACCCCACAGCTTGCGCTGTGGGCTGCATTCTTACGCCGCTTCGCGGCTTCGCTTGGCGCAGGGTCTTCCTACTGAGCATATCTGATGAATTCCAATTCGCGATTTACTCACTGCGGAGGGCTTGCAGCATTTGGGGTTCGATGTTGCCGCCGGAGATGATGGCGACGTTCAGTTTTGTTTTGGGGAGTTGGTCGGAGCGGAAGAGGAATCCGGCGGTGGCGACTGCTCCGCTGGGTTCGGCGACCGTGTCGGGATTTGCGGCTAGCACCTTCATCGCCTGGTGAATTTCGTCTTCGGTCACCGTGATGATCTCGTCTACGAAACATTGCATGTGCTCGAAGTTGATGGGACCAACACTCTGCGTGCGCAGGCCGTCGGCGATGGTGCGCGAGACCTGTTCGGCGGGAAATGGAACGATCTTGCCGGCGCGCAGGCTGGCCTGGGCGTCGGCGGCGAGTTCGGGTTCGACGCCGATCACGTGGACTTCGGGATTGGTTAATTTGACTGCGGCGGCTACGCCGCTGATCAGGCCGCCACCGCCAACTGGCGCGAAGACGGCTTCGACTTGTGGCAGGTCTTCGAGGATCTCGAGGCCGATAGTGCCTTGTCCGGCGATGATTTTTTCGTCGTTGTAGGGAGGCACGATGATGTAGCCGTGCTGAGCGGCGAGTTCTTCGGCTTTGTTTTTGCGCTCGTCGCTGCCGGGGCCGACCAGGACAATTTCGGCTCCCAGTTTCGCGGTGGCTTCGCGCTTGATGGCGGGAGCGTTGTTGGGCATGACGATGACGGCTTTCACTTTGAGGGCGCGGGCGGCGTAGGCGACGCCCTGGGCATGATTGCCGCTGGAGTAGGAGATGACGCCGCGCTTGCGTTCGGGTTCTGAGATGGAAGCGATTTTGTTGTAGGCTCCGCGGAGTTTGAAGGCGCCGATGGGTTGCTGGTTTTCGGGCTTGAGGAAGAGGCGGCGGGAGACGAGAGTCCCCATGTCTCGCAAAGGATGCGAGACATGGGGCACCCGGTCGTCGTGATGGAATTCGATCAGAACAGTTCGCTTAGTGATGCCTTGGAGGCGGGCTTGGGCTTCCTGAATATCTGCGAGGGTGACGGTGTGCATGGCATTCAATATATCGGGTTGTGGCCAGTCAAAATCCCCACCCTCTCGCAAAAAAACGCGAGAAGGGGAGGGCACCCCCCGTCGCGCGTTGACATCATGATGTCTTGTCTGGTAACATCATGATGTGCGAACGACTCTTACTCTCGATGACGACGTGGCCGCTTTGCTCAACAAGGAAGCGCGGAAGTCGGGGGAATCGTTCAAGCAAGTGGTGAACCGATATCTGCGCCTCGGGCTGACAGCCCCGAAGCAGCCCGCACGGAAACCGTTTGTGGTGAGGCCGTGGAAATTAGGACTGCCTCCCTTTGAAAAGGTTGAGGAGTTGCTTGAATATTTGGAAGGGCCGGAATACCGGTGATTGTCGTTGACGCAAACCTTCTGATCTACTCTTACGACACCGAAGCGATCGAACATCGTAGAAGCGCTGCCTGGGTCGCGGAGGTTTTTTCAAGCGCCGAACCGGTGGGACTATCCTGGCAGACCATTTCCGCTTTTCTACGCGTCGTGACCAACCGGCGGCTTCCTGGGAAGCGCGTCAGCTTGCAGCAGGCGGTCGGCGCAGTGGAGGAGTGGCTGGAACAACCGAATGTAAGAATTCTGGTGCCGGGGGAAAATCATTGGTCGCTGTTGAAGCGCATGATTTTGGAAGGGGGAGCCTCGGGACCGCTGGTCACTGACGCGCGGCTCGCCGCTCTTGCGATTGAATATGGCGGAGTGCTCTATACCGCCGATCGGGATTTCGCGCGATTTCCGGGACTGCGCTGGTTGAATCCGCTGGGTTAAATTGCGCTTGCTCGCGGGGTCAGAGTGCAACGCAAGGTCCCTCCACTGCGCCGTCGCTGGCGCTCCGGCTCCGGTCGGCATGACAATGTTGTTGTTTCCTGCACGGGCGTGTCGGTGCGACGAACTGACGCGACAATTGGCCAGGAAACTTCCCTCCAACTCCCCAACTATTTTCTAACCTGCGATACTCTTTATTCCCCGCGGAGGACGATTGAACGATTACCTGCTCTCCCTGATTCTTGGCATTGTCGAAGGCCTCACTGAATTTTTACCGGTCAGTTCGACTGCGCATTTGCGGCTCTCGGAGCTGCTGCTGCACATTAGCCTTTCTGACGGATATTGGAAGATGTATTCGATCGTGATCCAGCTTGGCGCGATCCTGTGCCTGCCGGTTTATTTCTGGGGACGCATCAAGCGGTTTCTTTCTACGTTTCCTGGCGGCGAGAGTGGAAGGCGAACTGCGCTCACACATCCCCTCGGTCTTACTGCGATTGCGTTCGTGGTCACTGCGATTCCTTCGTTCTTGCTCACCAAGGTGATTGGCAAGCACCTGGAAAATATTTTGATTATCGGCTGGTCGCTGCTGCTTGGCGGCATCGTGATGTGGGTGGTCGATGCGCTGATGGCCAAGTCGGAAGCCGCCGGTCCCGGGGCTTCTGGAAGCCGCATCCACACCTGGAAGATGGAAGATATGAGCCTGGCGCAATCCATCTGGATTGGCTTCTGCCAGATTTTCTCAGCTGTTTTTCCCGGGACGTCGCGATCCATGTCGACCATCGTCGCCGGCCAACTTGCGGGCATGTCGCGCGCAGCTGCTCTCGAATTCTCGTTCTTTATCTCCATGCCAACCATGGCCGCGGCTACGGTTTACACTCTCATCAAATCGCTCCGGGGCAAGGGCGAGAATCCCATCGGTGTGTCGCAGATCGATGCGCATGGCTGGATCGTGCTCGCCATCGGCTTCGTCGTATCGTTCATCGTCGCCTATGGCTCCGTCGCCTGGTTCATGGCTTATGTGCGCCGGCATGGGTTCACCTGGTTCGCCGTGTATCGCATTATTGTGGGAGCGCTGGTGATCGCCTTCGCTGCCAGGCTGACGTAGAAACGTTGGCGCGCAACACCTTGCCGGCGCTCGCGTAAGTGCATGTGGTTAGAAGCCTTTGCCAGCAAGGCCTCTACGGATACAAGTGAATACTAGTTCGCGATTTCCTTCATTGTCGGACGCTCCGCTTCTTGTCATAATGTAAGGGCTCTGGCCGATCACGGCACTGCTGACGTGGTGTGTTCGGTGTGCGAATCTGGCCCTTATGGACTATCTGGCAAGCATTTTCGTTCCCACCGGGAACCGGCGACTCAACGAGTTGATCGGGTTCCTGATGTGTGTCTTCGCGCTCCTTCTCTTCCTCGCGCTGGTTTCGTATTCGCCGCTCGACCCGTCGTGGAACAGCGCTTCGGTCCTGACCGGTTCGCATGCGGCGCGGAACTGGATTGGCGTGGTGGGAGCGTTCACGGCCGACATGATGCTGCAGTTTTTCGGCGTTGGCGCATTTCTGCTGGTGATTTTTCCGGCAATGCTGGGCGTGCGATGGTTCCGTTCCATGAAAGTCCAGTCTCCGCTGGCGAAAAGCCTGGGCGGAATCTGGCTGGTGATGTTTGTTCCCGCGATGCTGGCGCTGTTGCCTGGGCAGCTGCGTTGGATGCACGTGATTCCGGTTGAGGGCCTGCTGGGACGCGTCATTGGCGACGTGCTGATTCACTATCTCAACCTGGTTGGCGCCTACATTGTGTGTGCGACCGTGCTTGCGGTTGCGCTGTATCTTTCTACGGCGTTTTCGTTTGCTGCGATGCAGGTATGGGCGCCCACTCATTTGTCGTTCGTCACCGCGCTTTGGAACCGCTACAAGGATTGGAAGCTGGAGCGCACCAAGCGGCGCCAGCAGAAAGAACTGGAACAGCGTCGGATGGCGAAGCCGGTGGTAAAGACGCAGTTGATTCCATCGCGGCCAGCAGTTCAGGGTCCGGCGGTCGCGGAGCCGCGCCGCACCGGCATTGAGCGAATGATGGCCGAAGAAGAAGCGACGAAACCAAGCGCGACTGGCGGAGTTCTGGCCGAGCCCTCTGGCCCTTCTTTCTCCGAGCCTGACGCCGATCCCGAAGTGACCGAGCGCGCCGACCGCGCACAAAAGGCCAAGACCACAATGCCGCGCATCGCCGGCGGATACAAGTTGCCATCGAGCAGCTTGCTGCAGCGGCCCGACGAGCAGCAAGCAGTCGACGCGGATGAACTCAAGATCCTGGCGCAGGTGCTCACCGAAAAATATGCCGAGTTCGAAATTCACGGGCAAGTGACGCAGATCAATCCCGGTCCGGTCGTCACCACTTTCGAATTCAAGCCCGAGGCCGGCATCAAATACAGCCGCATCACGAATCTTTGCGACGATCTTTGCCTCGCGCTGAAAGCCGAGAGCATTCTGATCGAACGCATGGCGGGAAAAAGCACGGTCGGCATTCAGGTGCCGAACCGGCAGCGCGAAATTATCTGGCTGCGGGAAAACATTGAGTCGCAGGAATTCATGGGCTCGAAGTCGAAGATGACGATCGCCATGGGCAAGGACATCAACGGGCGCATCGTCACCGCCGACCTGGCTGGTATGCCGCATCTGCTGATCGCCGGTTCGACGGGCGCGGGCAAGAGCGTCGCCATCAACGCGATGATCATGTCCATTCTGTATAAAGCGACGCCCGATCAGGTGCGCCTGATTCTGGTGGACCCGAAGCGGTTGGAACTGGGCAACTACGAGGGCGTGCCGCACCTTTACACGCCCATCATCACCGAGCCGAAACTCGCGGCCAATGCGCTGCGCAATGCCGTGCGCGAGATGGAGCGCCGGCTGAAGCTGCTCGCGGCCAAGGGCGTGCGCAACATTGACCAGTACAACCGGTTGTTTGATCAGAACTCGACGCCGGGTCTGTTCGACGAAGAATCGGATGAGAAGCCGCTTCCCTACATCGTTATCATCATCGACGAGTTGGCCGACCTGATGATGCTCGATTCACACAACGTGGAAGAGTCGATCACGCGCCTGGCGCAGATGGCGCGCGCCGTCGGCATTCATCTGGTGCTGGCGACGCAGCGGCCTTCGGTCGACGTGATCACTGGATTGATCAAAGCGAATTTCCCGGCCCGCGTTTCGTTCCGCGTCGCCACTAAGGTTGACTCGCGGACAATTCTCGACGCCAACGGTGCCGAGGCCCTGCTCGGCAAGGGCGACATGCTCTATCTGCCGTCAGGTTCAGCACGTGTGCATCGGCTGCACGCTCCGTTTGTTACGGAAAAAGAAATTGCCGCGGTGGTCGAGTTCTGGAAGTCGCAAGGGCTGGCAGAATATCAGCAGCAGTTCCTGGAAGCGCCGAAGGGAGAGCGCGAACCTGGAGCGGAAAGTGGCGATAGCGATGCTGCGGGCGACAGCGACGCCGAGGACGATCCCATGTATGGCGATGCGGTGAAGTTGGTGGTGGAGTTTGGCAAAGCCTCCACTTCCCTGCTGCAGCGGCGGTTGCGCATCGGCTACGGCCGGGCGGCGCACCTCATCGACCTCATGGAGCAGGATGGCATCGTGGGCGCCGCTGACGGGCCCAAGCCGCGCGAAGTGCTGAAGCGACCAGATTGGATTTCAGAGATCGAAGAGACGATGCGATAGTTTTCTGTCACAAAAATCAAGGGCGGCCTTTTGGCCGCCCTTTTTTTCTTCCAAGAGACTGCTTAGTAACGGAACACGACGCCCATCAGCATGCGAACGTTCTTGCTGCTGCTCACGCCGTTGCTGTGCATCCACATCCAGTCAGCTCCGCCGCGGAATGCCATCAACTTGTTGAAGTTGAAGTCAACTCCACCGCCGCCCAACAGAGCAAAGCCGTTGCCAGTCGCGCTTACTCCGGCGAACGTGGCGGAAGCGTGATCGCCACCGAGCAGGACATGCACGAAAGGCGTGTAATTGCGATTCGCGCGCAGTGACAACTGCGGCCCGAAGGTGTAGGTGTAGTTGTGAAGGCTGACCCCGTTCTGGGTGGTGAAAGACGATCCCAGATCAGCGGTGATGCCGAAGGTGCTATTGAAGTTCCCGTTCACCGCGAAGTCAAAGCCATTGGCATTGACGCCGCCCTCGAGGTGGCTGTATTGATAGCCGCCGAAGAGCTCTCCTTTCGGGTAATCGGGCTCCGCCGCCAACGCAGGCAGCGAACAAAGAGCTAAAAGAATTCCAAGACCAAGAACTTTACGCACGTTTCCTCCTCAGAGTGAGTGTGATTTTTTCCTTCCGGCTCACAGGAATCCGGCTTGCCGGAGTCGAAGTGGCACCGTTCTTAGGCGGAAAGGAATCGTTCGTGACTATTGAAATTTATTGAGGAGTGCCTAGCAAGTAACTCACAGCACTGTCCGATAGTAACCTCGACGTTACGGGAGAACAGGGCTGTTCAGGCGCCAATCCAGTCGAATACGCGGGATTTCATATGGCGAAACCATTCGGGCAGCCAACTCTTGTAGCGCAGCACCACGGTGGCATGAATGCTCTTGGCCGTCTTAGGCGCGGACTTGTTGCTGAAGATCAGATAATAAATTCCCGCCCCTGCCGGCACGTCGGCCTGCACATTGCCTTCGGCCACTCTACCGCTCTCATAGAGCGCGCTGGTCGCGTATCCGTTCTGCCAAACGGTGAACGCGGAGTCGGTAAGGACATACACTTCAATGTTGTTGTCGACGTCTTCCTTCCTGGCCTGCGTGGTGCTTCTGCGTATGCCGGCACGCGCATTGTCGGCAGCCGAGGTGAACTGCCCGATGACGGCTACATTCACCGACCCTTCGGGCAAAGCAAATTTGTAATAGCGGAACGTATGCGGGCCGACGGAAAACGGAGCGTCGAGAATGATGCGGTCGTGCTTCCATCCGACAAATTCTTGCACTAACTGCGCCGTTTCGCTGTCGCTCATCCCCGCCCAGAGAATGGCTCCGCCCAACACGGCGAGCAGAATCCCCACGATCATCGGTCGCGTGCGCCGGGGCTGCCGAAGCGGAGGCGATAGTTTCTCAACGACGACCGGAGTCTTTGGGGGTATGCTGATCGGCTTCCCGCATTTCAGGCAGTACTGCGCCTCGTCGGGCAAGGTGGCGCCGCACTTGGCGCATCCCAGCAGGACCTTGGCTTCGGGTGGGGTAGTGCTGTTTGACGACATACTCAAGCTCTCATGCTAAGAAAGAAATGCGAACGATCAGGGAGATTAATGGCACACATTCTGCAGGAGGGGAGTCATTTGAAAGCAGAAATGCCAGCAGATATTATCACAGCTTTGGAACGAACGAGCATATTCTCGGCGCGATGCATTTACGGTGATGGTTCCGTGCGCAAGCCGCGAAGCGCCAGAGCCCCTAGCGCCAACACTGCCAGAATCATGGCCGCCCACAGAATCGCCATATGCCGCTCCGACCACGGCCGGTCGTCAGGACGGCCCGTATATTGCGCATTGTGGGCGCCCGGTCCTAACTGCGCTTCCGCCGGCGAGGCCTCGAGATGAAAGAAGCGCGCGTAGTCGTAAACCGGGCTGTTCAGCTTCTCATCTCCGTAATACAGGCGGAGCGCGGTCTTGGCCTGGGGATCGAAATAGACGCGGCGTTCGAGCGTCAGCGGTTCAGTGGCCAGGATGTTCAGCGGTGGATTGTCCCCGTTGTCGATGGTGATGATCAGCTGGCCAGAACCGGCATCACTGTTCGATCCAAACACGTTTACGGCTAATTCTTCGTTCGTGACCAGCCTTCCCGCGCGATTCACTCGCACCCGGCTGATCTCTCCGCTGCCGAACTGTGCGCCCTTGGCATCTTCAACGCTGACCGTGCGGCGGAAGTTCACTTGCGCAGGTTCTATGCGAAACAAGATGCGATTGAGTGGAACTCGCGGCGGAATCTCGCAGGCAATTTCAGTTTTGCGTTGTTTGGTTTGCGGGGCGGCGCACGATCCGGCCTTGGTCCAGGAAGCTTGCTGCTCACGCAGGTTGGCGACCGTCGCGCCTTTCACCTGCTGGGGAAGAATTCCCGGCGACAGCCGGACGTGAAGATAACGAAAACTCGAGGGCGGCAGCTTCAGAAACGAGTTCGAGCCCAGTTGCTCTTTAGTGAAGTCGTAAAGCGTGGACGGCGTGAGTTCGACCTCGGTCGCCTTTCCTGGTGCGCTGCCGCCGAACACCGCAGCCTTGGCCACAAAATCGTGCGCGTCGAGACGCAGGCGAATGCGATCGTATTCGGCGAGGCCTTGAGTATCGAGATCGAATTCGGTGTGCCCCGCGACGCTGCCGAGATTTAAAATCTTGGCCGCCACTTCTTCGGAGGACGTCCCGGCCCGCTGCTCCGAAAGCGCGTACTGCACGGCAGAGTCGCCGTCATACAGTCGCAGGTCCCCAAGATCGGGACGCGAGTGGGCCCAGAGTTCCAGGTCGACGATGAAAACATTCTGGCGGTCTGGCTGGCTGATGTGGATGTCGCGAACATTGCTGAAATACGGGATCGCGGGCTCCGGCGGGCCGGCAGGATCCGCGAGCAGAAAAATGAAAAACAATGACGCGGCAACCTTCATGCGAGCGTGGACTTCCCTTCTGCTCCCTCTGTCGCCCGGTTGCGGCTGGAAAGCTGCAGCCAATCCCGCTGGTAGACAAACGAAATTGCCAGGAGCAAAACCCCGAGCACGATGAAGCTGACGATGCGATAGCCGCGATCGAGCTCAGAGACGTCGTATATGAACACCTTCCCTACCGTGAGCGCGATGAGCAGCAGAGCCTGCCATCGCACAAACGCCGAGCGCCGCAGGAATCCGACGATCATCAGCATGGCGCCGTAGGCCATCCACAGGGCGGAATAAGTGAAGTCGCGTTCAATTTCGATGCGACGGTAGTCCAGGTAGAAGCCCGCGCTTCTTGGCTGAACCGCAATGATTTGTCGGGAAAAAGCGTCGGCCACTTCGCGGGTCAAAGCAACCATGGCAAGCGCGTTCAGCGCAACCGTCGCAACGTTCGCCACCACGCGCGCAGAATCATCGTCGCGCTTGGAGGCGTACCAGGCAACGGCTCCCAGCACGGCCACCGCCACGGCGTAGGTGGCCATGCGCAGGTTGAAGATGAGTTGCGTGGTATGGAAATTGTCGATCGCGAGCAAGCGCACGACGCCCAGAACCAGCGCGCCCAGCGCGAACACATTGAGGAAATCGGATTTGATACGATTGGCGACCCACAACAGCACTCCGGCTTCAATAAACCAGCCGATGGTAATCCAGTGCGCATCCAGGCGAATGGGAATTGCGACGGTGATGAAGCCGATAGCGACGGCGAGGTGGAGAAAATGCAAGATCTCCGACGCACCTGGAGTGAGCGCGCGCGCGTGAACCTGGCAGCTGAGAAAGATATAGACCGCAGCCAGGCCCAGCGCGAACCATGCCATGTAGGTCTTGTCGACTTCCTCGATCATGGCGTAGGCCTGCAGGAAATACACTCCCGCATTGACGAACGCGAGGACCGCCGGAATCGAAGCCAGCAGCGCCATCTCGCTGTCTGGTTGCAAAGTGATCAGAGGCGCGATCGCGAAGATGGCGAAGAACAGCGTCGCAAAACCGAGCGTGAGATTGAGCTGGTTGCGCGTGTAGAAACTTGAATACCAACCGATGTAAAGCAAGAGTGTGCCCGCATAACTCATGACGAGCAGTCGCCGCCAGGGCTTGAACCGCACCAGTGCGAGCGTGGCGAGATCGAGAATCGCCACGTAGGAGAACAACGCAATCTCGCGGTTCTGCCCCGTCGAGAGTAGCAACGGCGTGCTGAAGCCGCCAGTCAGCGCGAAGGCGGCGAGGATTTGGGCGTCTTGCGCCAGCGCCATAGCCGCAGTAGCTGCGGTAACCGCCAGCATCATGATGAAGGCGACGCCACTGGGAACTAGGCTGTAGACCTGAAACGCAGCCCACAGCGACAGATACATCGCGCCGATGCCCACCGCTTTGAGCGAATAGGAAAACGCCTTGTAACCTTTGCTGCGAAAGCGTTCGCTCCACACGACCATCGCGATTCCAGCGAGCAGTCCGATGGTGACGCGTCCGGCTGGGCCGATCCAGTTATTGTCGAAGGCGAATTTCAGAAAATAAGAAACGCCGATCAGAAGCGCAGCGATCCCAATGCGGTTCAACCAGTGCGAACCGATGCGGGATTCCAGGTCGGAGTCGGATTTCGTGTAGGGCACCCGTGGTGAAATGTTGGCTGGCGCGCTGACTACGTATGGAACTCGCGGTGGAATCTGCGGCGGCGAGCCTGCGACCGACGGCTTGGGTGGCGCAGGCGACGCTTCCGCGGGAATAACGGGCACGGCGGATTCGACAGCAACGGACGGCTGTTGCTGCACCGGCACATCCATCTGCAACCGGCGCTCGATGCGATAGACCCGGGCGGTGAGATCGGCAAGCATCTGCCGAATGACTTGCAGATCGCTGTTAGACGTTTCCATGTGGAGAGCTACGCATTATCGGCGAAACCTTCGAGCCTTGCACGCTATTTTTCCAACGCTCGCAAACTTCGGTTCACTCGGGATTCCGTAATTCCTTGAGCATCGGCGGTTCCGGAGGCTGCACGTTCTGCTTTTCCTCACATTTTTCATATGTGGAACTTTTCAGGCACCAGGTAGTCGAGGACCACGCGCCGGGCTCGCCCTTATCGTTTGCCGGTTCCTGTTCGAACCGTGTCACTTTCGACCAATCATCTGACAGAGAGAAGTCCTCGGAACGTGCGTCAGCGTTGTCGACGACGCTGCTCAAGTCGAGAGCTTTACTGACTTTGAAAGTTTTATCCACGGCAAAAAGACGCATATCCACGCGCGGGCACGCGCCACACTGACCCGAACCAAACTCGGAGTAGTACACTCGCGGTCCGGACTTGACCAGCAGCGTTCCGTCAGAGGATCGTTTCGCATCGAATCCCTCTTCGCCCACGATTTCACTGAATGGTTTGAACGTTGCTCCGTTGCGGTATGCCAGTACGGGTCCACAAACCCATTCTCCTGCTCCGACACCGTGCCAGAAGTTGTGAATCGGACGCGCCACCGGCGACAAGCCCTCGGGACCATATGCGTATCCGCGTGCTTCGTTGACCACAATAAAAGCGTCGGATTGCCAACCGGTCGATTCGCTGCCGTGCGGAATGAACCACGCGGAGTGATCATGGCCGTACTTATCCGTCCCCGTCAGTCCGATATCGCAAGGTGTCATTTGAAATTTGCGAGCGGGATCCAGGCGAATTCGGTTGAACGTTTCTGGCTTGCCGTACGCGCGAATCGACGACGAAGTCGAATACGCTCCCATCTTTTTTCCCGCAGGCGCGGCACTGAACACATCGACCATCAGTCTCAGATCGCGCAATTCCAGCGTAGGCAGCGGTGGGAAGGAAGTGAAAGGTATCTCGATCCGGAATTTATAGCCAGGCTGATCGTGGCCTACCCACATCTGAATGTGGCCGTCTGGCTTGAGCATGGCTGGCACTTCTTCGGGGTACGACGGTGGAGCGCTGGCGAAGTCGCGTGTAATGGCTTCCAACGCCGGCGTGGCATACGACTCGACGGAATAGGAATCCGTGAGCAGCCACTGTCGCAGGAAAAGGCGCTTGAACACTGGCCGATAGCTTTGCTGCTTAGCGACCCAATCGCGGCACTTCTTCTGTTCTGCCTCCGTTGGATCGGGTGCTCCTGGCTGTTTCCCAAAATCGGCGCAGGAGTCTTGTCCTTTAGGAAATTCATTCTCATCGAACTGATTGCCCCATCCGATCACTGGCAGGGGCATATCGATGGCGGCCGCGAGCCACACTTCAACATGATCCTTGGAGAGTATCGAATTCTGGTCCTTGGGGAAGTCGGGAGCCGAACCATCCAGTTCGCCAGCGATCATGAGGGCAGAGCCCAGATTGCGAATCCAGAGATGTCCGTTGCGAGCGCCGTTGCCATGCGGAATCAGTGTGATGTCGGGAGGCTTGCTCTTGAAATCCGCGATGGAGTCTTGGACGCCGGATGACTGCATGAGCGGCACGGAGATCGATTTGTCCTGCGCGAATACGCTGGAGCAGCCGAGTAGAAACAGAATTGTGCCGGTAAAGCGCATCTGCGGCACAGACTAGCAGAAGCCCAATTTTCGGGGGAGTATCGGTGGTAACGTTTCGTTTCAGCCAAACCTAAGCAGTCTTCGCGGCGCTCCCGTCCAGCCCCAGTTCCTTGGCGATCGGCTTCATCGCTTCAATGCAGAAAGCGATGTGCTCGTCCAGGTCGACCCCGAGGTCGGCGGCGCCGTTGACGATGTCATCGCGATTCACTTTGCGCGCGAAGGCTTTGTCTTTCATCCTTTTTCGCACCGACTTGGCGTCGACTTCCGCCAGCGACTTTCCCGGCTTGATCAATGCGACCGCCGTGATAAATCCGGCCAGTTCGTCGCAGGCGAAGAGAGCCTTTTCCATGGGCGTGTCGCGGGTCACGCCGCTATATTCGGCGTGCGACATGATGGCGCGCGTGATGACCTCGGGCCAGCCGCGTTCCTTCAAGATCTCGTTGCCTTTGTAAGGATGGTCTTGAAGGCTGGGCCAGCGCTCGTAGTCGAAGTCGTGAACCAGGCCGACGACGCCCCACAGGTTTTCGTCTTCGGCAGAGCCGTTTCCCCACTTGCGGGCGCAGGCGCGCATGCAAGCCTCGACGGCCAGCGCGTGCTTGCGCAAACTTTCTGATTGGGTGAACTCAGTTAGTAACCCCCACGCGGACTCGCGATCAATCATGGTCTTTGCCTGTTTTCTCCGGGTATTTGAGGTGCTGTTCTTGTTTTTGCCCGCAAAATTCGCGGGCTCATCGTATTTTAACCTTGACTTCCACAGGGCGGATGCCGCAGATTGACCCTGCAGTCGGAACTTCTCCCCCACTAGTTCCTTGTAGTTAGGCTGCGCGGAGTAGCCCGCTCTGGCACTCCCACAACCCGATGGCCACGACTCTTGCCCCTGTAGATTCTAGGGAAGTCGTAAGATGTGACCACTGCTTGCTGGTTCAGTTCCGTACTTCCAACAACAATTGCCGACGCTGTCACGCTTCCCTGGACGAGGAGCCGGAACCTGAACCGATCCTGGTAGCGCCACCGATGATGATGCCCGTGCCCGGCAACGGCCGCGGACATTTGAACCTGGCGACCTCCATCCGCTCTCTGCGCCTGCGCAACGGGCTCAGCCAGCGCCAACTCGCCGGACGCATGGCGGTGCCGCGCACCTACGTTTCCAAAATCGAAAACGAGAAAGCCACGCCTACGCTGTCGTCCCTGGAACGGCTGGCGCGCGCACTGGAGGTCACTGTGCCCGATTTGCTCAGCGGCGGCGAACGCAGCCGCCAGGAAGAAGTCAGCGAGTTGATGAAAGATCAATTTATCGCCGAACTCCTGCCCTTCGTTTCGCAACTAAATGGAATGCAGATGTCGAGCATCCTGACGCAGGTGCGGGACTTGACGGTGCGTCCGCGGAGGAGCGCGTAGCTGGCGTAGTTAAAGTTTCGAGCGGCCCGTGTCGATGATTTAGGGTTCGGCACATCAACAAGTTTATCCGGGCAACCAGCCAACGCTAGCCGGGACCGATTTTTGGTTCCGGCTTTTTTCCGTTTTATCATAGGGCAGTCTCAGAATCTCCCCACCATTAATCGGCATCTCAACCTTGAGATTTCTTTTATCAAGATTTATCTGACAAGGAAGATCTATGCCTACATCGCAGAAAAGTGCCGTGATCACTGGAGCTTCGAGTGGAATTGGGCTGTCTTGCGTGGCGCGCATGAGCCGAGCGGGGTGGCAGGTGTTTGCCGGAGTGCGCAAGCAGACAGATCGGGAAAATCTCAGGCAAACTTTTGCCGCGAATGTATACCCCGTGTTGATGGACGTGGAGGACGAAGCGTCGATCGCTGCGGCTGCTGCCGAGATCGAGCGGCAACTTTCTGGACGCGGCTTGGATGGATTAGTGAACGTCGCCGGAATCGGCATGGTTCGCCCGATGGAATACGCGACCATGCAAGATTTGCGAAAAATATTCGACGTCAACTTCTTTGGCCAAGTCGCCATCATCCAGGCTTTTTCGCGTCTGCTGCGGAAACAACGTGGTCGAATTGTGAATATCACTACAGTCGGCGTAAATCTTGCGATCCCGTTCGGTGGTCTGTTGAATGGCAGCAAGAGCGCGTTTGCCAAAGTGAGCGACACGCTGCGATTGGAGATGAATCCATTTGGCGTGCGCGTGATCGCGATCGAACCTGGCTCGATTTCGACTCCGGCTGTCGACAAAACGTTGGGCGATTTGGAGCAGGTCATCCGCGCCCTGCCCGCTGAGGCACAGGCGTTATACGGAGCGAGCATCCGAAAAATGGGCAGGCGCGGCTACGCGATGGAAAAGGATGGAAGCTCGCCGGACGTAGTCGCCGCGGCCGTGCATCATGCGCTCACCTCGAGCCGTCCGCGAATCCGATACCGGGTTGGCAAACACGCCAAGCTGCTTGCGACCTTGCCGAAAATCTTGCCGGAAAGGGTGATGGACGGCATCCTGCACCGCATGTTGGGAACTTCAGAACGGCGCGAGACTGGGCCCAAGGAGTCTCGGGCGCCTAGGTCAGCGCGGTCCGCGTAGCCGTGGTTGAATCCGAAGTAGATCGAAGAACATCTATCCAGCATGAATCTGGATGGAGTTGGAACTGAATTTTCTGAAGTAATCCCCAGTCCTGCGGCGAGTCCATTCGCCGAATCGTCCGGCTGGGCGGAATCGGGACCGAAAACAAATACGGCGAAGCCGGAAGTTTCGGACGATTCCCTGCTCGACGCCTATTCCACGGCGGTGACCGGCGCGGTCGAGCGCATGAGTCCGTCGGTGGTGAATATTGAAGTTCATCAGAGCGCAGGCCGCACGCGCTCTGGCGAGCCGCGCGAGCGCCAGGGCGGTGGCTCGGGATTCGTCTTCACCCCCGATGGCTTGATCCTCACTAACAGCCACGTTGTGCATGACGCGGTGCGCATCGTAGTGACTCTGACTGATGGGCGGCGCATGCCCGCGACTGTAATCGGCGACGACCCTGCGAGCGACCTCGCCGTGATTCGCGTGAATGAGCCCGGCCTCGTTGCGGCCGCACTGGGCGACTCGCAGCGCTTGCGCGTGGGCCAGATCGTGATTGCGATTGGCGCGCCTTACGGCTTTCAATCGACTGTAACCGCGGGCGTGGTCAGCGCGCTGGGACGGTCTCTGCGTTCGTATTCCGGACGGCTGATTGATGATGTGATTCAGACCGACGCCTCGTTGAATCCCGGCAACTCGGGCGGCCCGCTGGTCGATTCCGCCGGCCGCGTCGTTGGCGTGAACACGGCGACCATTCTGCCGGCACAAGGCATCTGCTTCGCCATCGGCATCAACACGGCCAAGTTTGTCGCCAGCCGCCTGCTGCGCGATGGCCGCATCCGCCGCAGCTACATTGGAGTCTCGGCGCAGACGGTGCCGGTACATCGCCGCGTGGTGCGCTTCTACGATCTGCCGAAAGAAATGGGCGTGGTGGTGTTAGGCGTGGAAGAGAACAGCCCCGCCAAGCGCGCCGGCCTGCGCGAAGGAGATATCATCATCGCGCTGGATGGGCATCCGGTGGCCGGCGTCGACGATTTGCATCGCGTGCTCACCGACGTGCGCCTAGGCGTGAGTTCTTCGCTGACGGTGCTGCGCTGGACTGAGAAACTTGAGTTGAAGATCGTGCCAGAAGAAGCGCACTAGAGTTTGTGTGGGGACAGCCGCCTCGGCTGTCCCCCGTGCACAGCGCGTCTTTAAAGCAGCGGCGTGTTGTCGCCTTGAGCGAAGCGAGACCTCTGCATCGCCGGCGTCAAAGTACATAGGTCCTTCGCTTCTCTCAGGATGACAAGTAACGGGGCCAATTCCCCGCTCATCCCGCCTTCGGCTGCCAATCCATCCAGTCCAGCAGCCACCGCCACGTCGTTTCCATGGTGCGCTGCGCCGGAGGCGACGGAACCGGCTTTGCAGGAAACACTACAGGCTTTCCGCGATACGCCTCGGCGAGTTGCTTGAATACCCTACCCTGTTCTTTGACCCTCCCGTCGTTGGTGAGCAAGCCCAGGCTATATTCCAGCGGGTTGAATTCAAACTTCCGGTCAACATCGTGGGTGTCCCAATAACTGAACCAACTCACGCCAGATTCAATCGCCGCGAGTACGGCCTTCTCTAGCCACTCGGCCTGCTGTTTTTCATTCAGCGCCTCGATGCAGGTATTGAACTCCTCGGCCCACACCGGCTTCCGCGAATCGCCGGCATATGATCGGACCAGGGTGGCCATCGCGGCCAGCAACTTCGTGCTGGGCGGGTCCATCGGCCCGCCATACTTCAGGGCGCCCGTCCAGTAGGGATAGCAGTGAATGATCGGCATCGGCCGGGCAGCCATCGCTTGCGCCGAGAAGGTGTTCGGTTCAAACCACGGCACATGGTCGACGCCATTCACGTGAAGGCCATGGGGAAGGACCTGCTGCATCAGCGCGAACATCTTTGCCATCCAGGCGTCGCCCACTGCCGGCTCGGTGCTCCAACAAGTATTGATCTCGTTTCCGAAGTCGAAGCCAATGATGTTGTCTTTCGCACTCATGACGCGCGCCAGTTCGCGGACGAACAGCTGCTGCGCTTTCCAAATGCCTTCGTCGGAAAAGAAGCCCGCGCCCGGCTTATTGAAGGGCGGCAGAAAGTACAAGCCGCTTAATTGGCCGGTGAATACGGTGACAACTGCGTCGAGATGCCGCTCTCCCATGAGCGTGAGCAGTTGATCCAGTCGTTCCAGGTGAAGCGGGCTCACCCACTTTGGATTGGGTTGAAAATATGGCCAGATCAATAAAATGCGCAGATGGTCGGCGCCAAGCGAGGCAACCGCATCCAGGTCGCGCTGGATCGGGGTGGCATCCCATTCGTTCCAGCAAAACCACCAATTCTTCGACGGCGTATAGTTCACGCCAAAGCGGTGCCGGTCCAGTGCCAGGCCGGCAGGTACGGGCGGAGAGCCGGCGACTGATTTGGTCGCCGACTGTGTTAGCGCCGCTGCTCTGGAGGTAAGCGAGCCAGCTACCGCTGCGCCCAACACACCTGATACAAAGTCACGTCGATTCATAAGGTCGTATTCCGCTGTCGGTGGCAAAGGCCCAGACCTACTTCTCGCAAAATACGCGAGAAGTGGGGCACCCCGTTATTCTTGCTTAGTTCAGGAAATACTGTCGGTAGAGCGTGTCGCGTTGGGCCGGACGGAAGCCGGCATCGCGAATAATCCGCCGCAATTCTTCTTCGGTCGTGCAATTGGTCACGCCCGCGGCGCGCACGACGTTCTCCTCAAGCATCACCGACCCCACGTCGTTGCCGCCAAAGCGCAGGCCCATCTGGCAGACCTTCAGGCCCTGCGTCACCCAACTGGATTGAACGTTGAGGAAGTTGGAAAGATAGATGCGCGAGATGGCCAGCACTTTCAAATAGTCAACCGCGGTGGCCTCGTCCCAATGACGCCCGCCGAGAGCGGTGTTCTGCGGCTGAAAGCTCCATGGGATAAACGCCGTGAACCCGCCGGTCTCTTCCTGCAGGTCAAACAGCCGCTGGAAGTGGTTGACCAGATGTTCGTATTTTTCGCCGACGCCAAACATCATGGTCGCAGTGGTGCGCATTCCGATCTGATGCGCGGTGCGATGCACGTTGAGCCAGTCGTCGGTCAGGCACTTCAGCCGCGCAATCTTGTAGCGGACTTCGTCGTCGAGCACTTCCGCACCGCCGCCGGGAATCGAGTCGAGCCCTGCATCGCGCAGCCGCAAAATCGTGTCGCGAATCGATAGCCCGCTATACTCTGCGATCGCAATAATCTCCGACGCCGAATAGCAGTGCAAATGAATCTTCGGAAAGCGCTCCTTGATGCCGCGCAGCATTCTCTCGTGCCAGTCAATTTTTAAGTCAGGATGCAGCCCACCCTGCATCAGCACGCCCGTGCCGCCCAGTTCCACGGTCTCGCGGATCTTCTCGTAAATCGTGTCGAAGTCGAGAATGTATCCTTCCTTCGCCGCCGGCCCCTTCAGCGGCCGGTAGAAGGCGCAGAAGGTGCAGTACTCGGTGCAGAAGTTGGTGTAATTAATGTTGCGGTCGATGATGTAGGTGACCACGCCCTCCGGATGAAGCTTCCGCCGCACCGCATCGGCTTCCATCCCGATGCCGATCAAATCATCCGACTCGAACATCTCCAGGGCTTGCTGTTTGGTAAGGGACATAAGAGATCCACAGAATTTTATTTTAGCCGAGAAGGCGGAAACTCACCAAGACGCAACAATTCGGAGTCAGGAATGATTGGGTGGATTGCAGATTTTTGATTGCAGATTGGAAACCATGATTGTTAGCGCGCACCTTAATCTGAAATCTGCAATAACGAACGCCTAGGCTTGAACTTTCTCTTTTCGCGCTATTTTCTTTCCGATCAAGATTGCTAGCAGACCGGTTCCAGCCAGCATTGCGGAGACCGGTTCCGCAACTACTGTTGCAGTGCCCGTATAACTGCTCTTCACTCCGACAATCAGGCTCAGCGATCCAGTTTCTGGTTGCATGGTGAACTGTCCCGTGCCTTGACCCGCAATATTGAGCTCAAATGCAAGTGGTCCGAGACTGCAGTTGATTTCGCCGTCGCAGTTGATGAGCTGGTACCCGGCGATGGTACCGCTAACCGTCATGGGGACACTTATGCTCGAACCTCCCGCGTAGAGCGCAGACCCCGTGAATGTCAAGTTCGGCACCAGAAGTTGAGCCTTCTGGCTTCCGAATGAGCCCGAATCATAGAACAAACAATATCGACAAAAACCAGAACCCGAAGCGTTGATGGTGAAGGAGAAGTTGCATACAGCTCCCACGTTGCAAGCTCCAATATTGTTGGGGCCGTCCGGCAGGCCCTGAAATAGAGAGAGTTCCGGGCCGGTGATATTAAAGTCGCCGGCGGTGATGGCGAATCCCTTTGAGGCGGTGCCCGTGATGGGAATGCTGGCGCTGTTAGCGGACGCGAGAGAAGCGATTAGGCACATGGCGACTCCGGGCCACAAATTGGTTTTTTTGATTGTCACCATTAAAACCTCGCACCCGCCAGAATTCTCGGCATACTCTTGATGCAACGTCCAACAGGTCAGTTGCCATAGGCTTCGAGCGGGCATGGTTTCTGTGCAGATTCTTGCACTACATTGGCAGCGGAGTAAGTTTTAGTGCTGACGCGAGTGGCCCTTGACAGCCCAGCACTCCCAGCAGATAATCCCCACGCGCATGCCACTTCGCCCCGGGCCACACTTCGGACAATCCAGCCTTACTCTTCGTGGATCTCCCCTGAAAAGTCGCATTCGTGCTGCCCAGTAGCATTCGTGTGTTCCGCGCCGGGCCTGCGGATCGCCGCAGCCTAGCCTGTTGTTTACTAGTGTCCAGCGGGGGAGGATCTTGATGGCCGCATCTCAGCTCTACCAGTTATTCATTGAAAACCCGACAAAGAACATCGCAAGGCGCCGTAGCCCGATTATGAAATTAACCGGATATCTCCCCGAGCAGAAATTGCAGAGCACCGAGATTCGCCTCCTGGGAACTCAGCAGTTCGAACTGGACGCGGCGATGTGGTACGGCGCCATTCGAACCGGCCCTTATAAATGGCTTCTGACGAAACTGTTCCACATCTTCTATCACGCAGGGGTTATGTACAACCGGAATGACCAGGGCTGGAAGGATTGGTCCACCGATTCTTCCGGGAATGTCGCCTCGCTTCTGTCGCATGGGCAACGCGTCCTGGTACAGATTCCGACTCGCCAAAAAGGAGGCGACGAGCTCTGGACTTGGCTCAACCAGCCAAACCAAATACCCAGCCGCCCTTACGCTACACACGGACAGTCGTGCCTGTCCAAGCCGGTTAATCTCATCAAGGGGCATCGCCAGTACGTAGTGGAAAAAGGCGGAGGTGTGACTGGTTGGGGCCAGTCAGTTTCAGGGCGGCTGCTGGGAAGGCATTTCGCTTTCAATGTGGCGCTCGGTGGAAATGGAAACCGCAACCCGTTCAGCCCCACCAACAACGACGAAGCATTGACGTACAAGCCCGTCAAGGCCGACGGACTGAATGGCCATGTCTACATTAACTACATGCCTCCCGATGACAATAGCGTTGGAGGAATGCTGGTCGGCTGCGAAAATGCCCAGCATGGCAAGGGTTCCAATCCGCATACCGGAGCCGGTCACGGCCTGGGCGGCTCCCAGAAGGTCTCGGCTTGCGGCGGCTTGAAGTGGAGCACGATGAAGTCCGGACCGCTCAAGGAATATAACGGCTTCATCTGCGATTTGACCGACCGACGTACGGACCTTGAGTGGCTGATCGACGCCGAACTCTTCGATCCCGATCTGCTCGATGGCCCTACGAGACCCGTCGTGCCAGTCAATACAGGCGTCCCAATTCTGCCTAGCATCCGGCCCCAACATGGCCAGCCGCAAGCGTGGGAAACCTGATTACCGACCCAGTTGCCGCCGGAAGAACCGAGTCACGCACCGCGAGGCAGCTAAAAGATAACTGCGCGCTGCGTTAGAGATTGCAGCGCGCAGTTTTTTTTTGCTCTTGTGTCTTAAGGTGCGACAGCATTCACGAAGTTCCAGGCATCGGGCGTGCCCACACCCGTAACGTTATCCCAGCCTACCGCAGTGGCCAAGGACGAATCTGTCCCGAAGGTGAAGACGTCCCAGCGAGTGGATGCGGGACTCTGAAATAACGTGCTCAGGTAGATTGTGGTCCCATCCAGAGGGCCAGCGAGATCGTCGGCCGAATGAGGCGTGCCATTGATGACGCCGGTCACATTGTTTGGTGAACTTACCGGAACGACGTCGGTAACCGCTCCGGCCGGCAAGCTATAAACAAGTTGCGCTGCCTGGCCCAGCCCACTCCCTGCCTTTTCGGAGGCAATTCCCATCAGCGCTGAGAACATGGGGCAAGCAAGGCTGGTGCCACCGATCACGAAAACGCTTGGTTGGCCATTAAACGTCTCAATGATCTCCACGCCAGTTTGCGGATCGGCAAGGAAAGAGATGTCAGGGACCATGCGCATGGTGCCCGGAAGTGTGCTCTGGAACGCAGGCTTCGGGAAGGTTAGGCTCGTACCGCCGCCGGCTCCGTCCTGAAAACCAAAGTGAAGCGGCGGAACAACTGGCGTACTACCCGCGCTGACGGGATTTGCGATGCGGGTGAAGTTCAGCCCCCAACCTGTCTGGAAAGCCATTGTGTCGTCGGGATTCAGGGCGAGGCTGGTGCCGCCAATCGAAGTAGCGAAGGGCGAGCTGCCCGGGAACCCGACGGTTTTGAAACCGACAAGGATGGTGTTATCGCCGAAGTCGCCGGACGAGTAGTTCACGTCGATGCCCTGAGCGGCGGCTGCCTCAAGAGTACGGTTGATGCGGTTGAACTGAGCGGGATTTCCAAAGCCTTCGAGGGACGACCAGCTGTTGGAAATGACGTTGCCTAAATGGCGGGCAACGGCATAATTCACCGCTTCATCCAGATCCGAACCATTGTTCGGCCCGATCACCAGAACAATGTTGGCGCCTGGCGCCATCGCATGCACCCATTCGACATCGAGGGTGATCTCGTCGGCCCATCCGGCCGGGTTGCCGAAATGCCTGGTCGCCGGATGATTGACCGCGCCCGGCGCTCTCAGAATTTGGAAATTGGACGGTGTCAAATCCGGCAGTCCATAGATTTGCGAGAACAGCTCTGCGTCTTGCTGAATCGTAGGTGCACCGAACGCGTCCGTGATTACGACCGTCTGGCCTGTGCCATCAAAGCCGGCTTGGTACAGCGGATTGAAATTGTAGGCGGTCCGGACTTCGCTGGGCTGATAACCGCAGGACGCCAAGTGTCCTAAAGCAGTATTGGTGATATCGGCACCGTAGCGTAGGCCAGTGTAAGTGGCGGTGTTTCCGTTTCCAGTAAAGGTCACTGTCTGAACTCCGCGGAAGCACTGGCTTTCGAAGAACAAACCATTCGAGCTGGAAGTGAGTGGAATCGGAGCAATCGGTGCTCCGTCGGGCCCCATGGGTCTCATGGACGTTGGTTGAAAGCCATAGTCGTCGAGCCCAGTTACAACGTCGATCAGCCCTCCGGCATTATCGGTGACCGACGGGTCGGCCTTGTTCGAGCGGTAAGTCACTCCATTGAGGTCGTAGCTGTCGATTTGTACGTGGAAGGTCTTCTCGATGGCGTCAGCGGTCCCCTCCACTTTCACGTACATGTTGTTGTCTCCGACGGCTAACACAGTGAGTCCATGTGCCAACAGAAAATTCTGTACGGCTCCCACTTCCTGCGACGTCGGACTATAGGCGGCATTGAACTGCGCCTGGCTGATCCACTTGTGGTAGTTGGGAGAGCCCTTTTGGGTCTGTTGCTGTACAAGCTGGTCCAATTTGTTTTGATTGTGAATCTTCAACCAGGCAGTAACGTCGATCACGGTTGCGGGATCAATTGCGCCCAGGTCGTTGGCTTTCTGGATAAATCCGGGCGTGTTGCCATGGATCACATAGTTTTGCGCACTCGCCGAACCCATCAATCCCAAAACCACGCCGACTGCAACAAAAGGCATTACAACTTGCCGGAAAAACTTCGAGTCATCTATGCCTGCCATACTGCCTCCACAAAACCATCAAGATTAGTCAAATGCCGCATCAGTAGCGGAAAGACACGAGAACCATACGCTGGTAAACAGAGTGTTGTAAATGCAAATTGGAAATTTTGACAGTTTTTACAATGTGTGCAAGAAAGTTCCATTTATGCGCAATACACTCTGCGAGCCGCGTCGGTCTTAAGACCTGCATCGTGGTGGAAGCCCTGATGGTGTGTCGGAAAATCCAACTCAAATCGCACGCAGTCGACAATTGGGAATTCGCATCCTGACAGGGAGGCACCATGAACGCGGGCGATAACGATTTGCTTTTTAAACGCCGCACATAATTCGGAGTAATAGGTTAGCAATACCCGCCCTTGCAAAAGACGCAACGATGGGGCAGCCTCTTTCGTGGCTTCCCATCTCGCGAAAGACGCAATTCGATGTCCATGAATGCTGACCGAGCAGTCGACGAGAGCCTGGCAAAACTAGCCTTGCGATTTGTGTTGATCATCGGCGTGGTGAACTTCTTCGCCGACATGACCTACGAAGGGGCGCGCAGCATCGTCGGCCCTTTCCTCGGCTCTCTCGGAGCAAGCGCCACGATCGTTGGTTTCGTTGCCGGATTCGGGGAGATGGTCGGCTACGGCCTCCGCTCTGTCTCCGGATATTTCGCCGACAAGACGCACAGATACTGGGCCGTAACATTTATCGGATATGCGATCAATATGCTGGCGGTACCGGCGTTGGCTCTGGCCGGCAATTGGCCTTTGGCCGCCGCACTGGTTATTGCAGAACGAACTGGACGCGCCATTCGCAAGCCTGCAGTCGAGTCCATGCTCTCGCATGCGGGCCAATCCATCGGTCAGGGTTGGGTGTTTGGTCTCAACGAAGCGATGGATCAAACTGGCGCGACGCTGGGACCATTGATTACAGCGTGGGTCTTGTATCGGCGTGGAGGCTATCATCACGCCTTTGCCGTTTTGCTGATCTCAGCGTTGCTGTGTCTAACCGTGCTCTTTGTAGCGTGGTCGCTCCATCACCAACCCGAGGATTTGCAGGGGAGATCCGCTCAACCATTGAGCAGCAAAGGCTTCTCGAGAGCCTATTGGTTTTATCTGACAGCGGGAGCCTTAATTGCCGCGGGATTTGCCGACTTTTCCCTCATCGCTTTTCATTTCCAGAAAAGTGAGACAGTTGCGCAGGGACTGGTGCCGGTCTTCTATGCCGTCGCGATGGCGACGGGCGCTATTGCCTCGCTCATCTTGGGAAAACTGTTGGATAAACTCGGCCTGCCCGTTCTTGTGGTTGCTTTTGGTGTGCCAGCGTTTTTTGCGCCGTTGGTATTTTTGTACGGAACCAGGCTGGAACTCATTGGCATGATTCTGTGGGGACTGGGAATGGGAGCGCAGGACTCCTGTCTCAAGGCAGTGCTGGCCGCGGTCGTTCCTTCCGAGAAGCGAAGCACTGCCTTTGGAGTTTTTGACACGGGCTTCGGTGTTGCATGGTTTGCGGGCAGCGCGATCATGGGCTTGCTGTACGAAAAATCCATTCCGGCTCTGGTCGCATTCTCGATGGCTTTGCAAATCATGGCGCTACCGATTTTCGTGTTGGCTAAGAGGCAAGAAAAGCGCGCGTGAGCCACCACGACTGAGGCTGCCCCATCCGTCGCGGTTTTCGACGGATGGGTATCACGGGACAACGACACTAGATATTTGTCATCGAACCGAGCGCATTGGAGTGAGCCGGTCCTATTGTCGAGAGCCAGTCCAAACCCCGTCGGCGCGCCCCGCAACTTGCATGCGCCCCTGGCCAGAGTCGCCATCGATCCAGCCAGCCAAATGAGCCGTCACCCGCGAGGTATCCTTTTCCCAAGTGCACGGGAAGGTGAGATCGACATAACCATCGCGCCACATTCCCTGAACCGGCAAATCATTGCCCATTTCGCCGGACCATGTGCCAGTGACTTTATTTCCATCACGGACCAACTTCATTGAACCGGTCGCGCCTCCAGCATCTCCCGCGAACTTTATCTGCCACATTCCGGCTGCCTCGGACCCATTTTTTATCGGCGCGGGTGTCGCGTTCGTGATGCGCACGTTGGAAAAGTAAGCCTCCTCGCCCTGGTAACCCCACAGTGCCACTGCTCCGTGCAGGTCTTCGCCCTTGAGTCCGTTGACGACAAGGTTGGGGTTCTCCGATCCATTCAGGAAGAGTTTGGCCGTGCGGCCCTGCACTTCGATTTTGAGGTGCGTCCAGGTCTCAAACTGAAGATTCGCGTAGCTCTCGTAAACGTAGGGCCATTGGCGACGCAGCTTGTTCCAATCAAAATCGGGCAACGCAACATACTGGACAGAGTGGTTGCGCATGGCCTGATCGTCGGCGTGAGAATTTCCTGGCCGGAGATAAAAAAGATCGTAATGCGATGCATCCGGCCGTGCGCGAAACGCGATCCCGACGAAGCCCGGCATCCGCACTCCCGGCGGCGTTGTGACTTTCAAAGCGATGTCAGCTTCGATGGTGCCGTCCTGAAAATCGGTGCCAGGCAGCACAGCAAAGCCGTCCTCTGCGGAGGGGCTCGTAATTTGCACTGCCTTGCGGCCCTTATATTCCACCGCCTTGAGATTCACGTTCTTCGGGATCAGGCCCGAGACGTCCGCGAGGGCGAACGTCTGAGTAGCAGGCCGCTCCAGCGTCGCGGCATCCGGACGCGGATGACCGGCAAAAAGCATAGCCGGACTAATCAAGACCAACGCCCCGGCGAAACTGCGAATCAGCTTGGATTTCATCGACGCCCCTTCGCAAACGAAGACGCACTTCGGATTGACGATGCAGAGGAGAAAAAGACAGCATGTTCACGCAAACGTCTCCGACAAGACAGTACGCAAACGTCAATTTGCATACCTCTGTTTCCACGACAAAGGGCTGCCCCATCCGTCGTGGGTTTCGACGGATGGGGACCACTAACCCAGACATTAGGGATTTGCCACCCACCGGGAAACGTCTCCCCGGTTCTTAGTCCTCTTCATTCTTTCCCATACTCACTAAGTCGCACTGTACGGCTGTACCGGGATTTTGCAGCATGCCGCGAAGTTCCTTCCCTTCATGGAGAATCAGGAAGTTAATGTCGAGTTCCTGTGGTGTTCCCTTGTTGTAAGTGATCTGCCCCGTGCAGTCGGAGTTGACGATCGACTGTCCTTTAGCAGGCGCAGGCACGACAACACCTCCAAAGCTCTCCGTTCCGTCGCAAGTGAAATATCCAGTCGCACTGCCTGTGCATGTTCCTAGCAGCGCGAACGGCACCAACGGCGCACCCGGGCCAGGGGATACCGATCCTTGGCAGGTGGCCCCGTAGCGAGCGTGGATCGTTTGGAACGAGCATTTGTCCTGCGCGCTAGCAGTAGTGGCAACCAGCAAACCGAGTGAAAACAGCACCAACCACGTAATCTTGTTCATATGCCCCTCCTTGAACCGAAACGGTACGAACTATACGTCCATACCGGGCCGACCGCAATGTAATATCCTAATTGGGCTCTGGCCCACGTTTCCGCCGCCGATGGATTGCCCGTCCGTCGAGGTTTTCGGCGGATTAACATCCCGCAAAGGCAGACACGCCTCCACATTCGTTTGACACCGCAAGACGGCTTACCTAGACTGCGAGTAGGGTTTCGCGAGGACCATTCATGGGCTGGCTGCAAAACAAGTTCGAGAAGAACTTTCTGATCACCACGGTGGATTACGTTTTCAACTGGGCGCGCAAGTCGGCGGTGTGGCCGATGACCTTTGGTCTGGCCTGCTGCGCCATCGAGATGATCGCCTCGTCTACCGCGCGCTTCGACATCGCGCGCTTCGGTTCGGAGGTGTTCCGCCCCAGCCCGCGGCAGAGCGATCTGATGATTGTCGCCGGCACCGTTACGCTGAAGATGGCGCCCGTGGTGAAGCGCATCTATGACCAGATGCCCGATCCGAAGTGGGTGATCTCGATGGGCGCTTGCTCGTCGGTAGGCGGCCCGTTCAATACTTACGCCGTGTTGCAGGGGGTCGACAAAATCGTTCCGGTCGATGTTTATGTCACGGGATGCCCGCCGCGACCTGAAAATCTTTTCTACGCGCTGCTCAAACTGCAGGACAAGATCGACACCATGACGCTGGCCAAGAAGCCCACCGAAGTCCGCCTCGATCCCAACATGGTTGAGAACTTCAAGCGCCAGGTGATGATCGCGCAGACGTTACAGCCGAAGTAGCTATCAGCCGTCAGCTGTCAGCAAACATGTGGGGACAGCCGCCCTAGCCTGCCCTGAGCGACGTCGAAGGGGCTGCCCGGCCGAGCAGAGCTCGGCTTCTCGCCACGAGCACGAACTCTATGCCTAACTTCGTCAAACTTACCACCCAATCCGAACTCCCTACCGCTGACGAAGCCAAAGAATTTGCCTGCGGCGACAAGACCATCTGCATCGCCAATGTGAACGGCGCTTACAGCGCGATGGACAATGTCTGCCTGCACCAGGGCGGCCCACTCGGTGAGGGGACGATTGAGAACGGCAAAGTCGTCTGCCCCTGGCACGGCTGGGCGTATGATCCCAAAACCGGCGAAGCCACACACAATGCACGCGCGAAGGTCGCTGTGTATCCTCTGAAAATCGAAAACGGCGATGTTCTGATTGAAGTCTAGTCTGCTCGGCGAAGCTTATGAGCCCGGTCACGCATTTCTTGAGTGGATGGGTGCTCGCGAACTGCGCACGCCTGGATCGCAGAGAACGCGCTCTGGTCACGCTCGCGTGCGTCATCCCAGACATCGATGGGCTGGGCATCATACCTGAAGTACTGACTCGAAACTCGGCGCATCCGCTGTTGTGGTTTACGCTTTATCATCACTCCCTGCACAATCTAGCGTTCGCCTTGGGGGTCGCTGCGCTGGCATTTGCGATGGCAACTCGGAAGTGGACGACCGGACTGCTCGCTCTCCTCAGCTTTCACCTGCATCTCTTCGAGGACGTGCTCGGTTCGCGTGGCCCGGACGGCTATCAGTGGCCGATCGCCTATCTGGAGCCATTCTCCTCTTCGCTGCAATTCGCCTGGCGCGGAGAGTGGGCTCTGAACGCGTGGCCCAATGTGGCGCTCACGATTGCGCTGCTGCTGGTGACTCTCTGGCTGGCGTGGTGGCGAGGATTCTCGCCGCTGGAAATGATCTCGACCAAAGCCGATGCAGCGCTGGTGGCAACGCTTCGCCATCGTTTTCCTGCAAGACAGCGGATCTAGCGCGGAACGAATGGCGGCGTGAAGCCGATTGCGTGATGCGCTTGCTTGCGGATAATCTCGACGACCTCTTCGAAGGGCCTGCCCATTCCGGTCAGGGCATCGAACGTTTCGAAGCTTGTCAGCATGTGCAGCGTGTCAATGGCATTCGCCAGTTGTGGCGGGATGAGCGGATGATACACAGCGCTGTAGCGTTCCAGGATCACGAGTAGACCCCGGCGCCGGCGCTCGTTGCGGGCGCGAAGACCCTCCCCGATTTCATCGTCGATGGCGCCCAGGGCGTGCAGACGGCGGATCACCTGACGATCAGACGCCCAAAATTGAGCAAAGACGAGGATGAAGTCGTGCAGCATCCTTACCGGATCATTTCCCTTGTCAAACACTTCGGCCAGTTGCTGCATGTTTCCGCGGCGCGCGATGAAGTCGTACAGCGCCTCGAGCAGTCCCGTCTTCGAATCGAACTGGTAGTAGACGGTCAGGCGTGAGACGTCAGCGGCGCGGGCAACCGCCTCCATGGTGAATTCAGAGAAATTTTTTGCCAGCAGGAGCTTGCGGGCAGCCGAGAGAATCCGCACTCGCGTCTTGTCGCGGGCCGCTTGGCGCTGCCCCATCTGATAAGGTCTCGGGCTCAAAAGAAAGTGGGTCTTGCGCGTTTATTATTAATCATACAGTATGTATAATATTTAAGCAATAACGATTAGCTTTTCTCGGCGCTCCCAGCGGCCCTTCTTCGTGAACTCTGCGGTCAAAAGCTCTTAACCGCCGAGTTCGCTGAGCAAGACTCGATCGCCTTGGAGGGAAATTGAGGTGCGGGAACTCTATGCCGGTTTCCAAGCGGGCAAGTCGTCTTCTCTGGAGCGCTGTCATCTTTTTGATCGTGATCGGTGTCGCGGCGGTGACCCGCCGTACGCTGGTTCTGTTCTGGCCGGGACGCTTCGGCGCGCCCGCTTCGCCAGCTGCGGCCCTCGACACCGGATTCGCGCGGCATATGGTGCTGACGCTGATCCACATCCTGCCCGGCGGGTTATTTCTCACACTGGCATCTTTGCAGTTTGTGCCGAGCATCCGGCAAAAGCATTTGCAGGTTCATCGCTGGATGGGAAGGTTCCTGGTAGTGTGCGGGCTGATCATCGGAGTGTCGGCGCTGGTGATGAGCTACACGATGAATATCGGCGGACCGAATGAAACCGCGGCGACCACACTCTTCGCCATCGTGTTTCTGATTTGCCTGATTAAGGGTTACCGGCACATCCGGCGGAAAGAAGTGGAGCGTCATCGCGAGTGGATGATTCGCGCATATGGCGTGGGCTTGGGCGTGGCTACGACGCGGCCGATTGTGGGGGTGTTCTTCGCGTTTCGGCGGCTCACGCCGCATGAGTTCTTTGGGATTGCATTTTGGCTGGGATTCACGATTACGTTTCTTGCCGCTGAGGCATGGGTTGACTACACGCGGCAGCGACGAGTGGTTGCGGATCAGACCGAAAGCGCACGATCGTTGGTCGCCTGACGCGCGATCGTTCAGCAGTTATGTTCAGCCGAGATAGCGCAGATATTTTGCTGGCTGGTTGTCGAAGCCGGGGAAAACCGCGGCCAGATTCCTGTTTCCCATGTGGCGTGCGATGGCTTCTCCAATCACCTGCCGGAAATCTGTAGTCAGGGCGAGATCGCGTCCCTCGTAGAGTTGCGACTGGTCAAGGCCAGGCCAGCGGCCGTACACCCTGCCACCCTTGACCGGTCCGCCCAGCACGAACATCACGTTGGCATGGCCGTGGTCGGTACCGCGATTGCCGTTTTCGCGAGCCGTTCGCCCGAACTCCGACATGGTAATGACGACCGTGTCTTCGGCGAGGTCACCGAGGTCGGTCCAGAATGCGGCCAGCGATTGCGAGAAATCGGTGAGCACGTTGGCAAGCTGACCTTCCGTCGAACCTTCGTTGACGTGATGGTCCCAGCCGCCGATGTCGGCAAACGCGACCTGGACGCCGAGATTTGCTTTGATGAGTTGCGCCAGTTGCCGCAGGCCATCGGCGAAGCGGCCTCTGGGATAATTGGCGCCGGCAGCGGGCGTGTATTTTCCGGGATCTGCGACCTTCAGCATCTTCACAGCGTCGAAAGTTTCTTCGCCGGTGCCGTGCAACATGCTGTCGGACGATTGGTCGTACATTGCCTGAAACGCGAGCGCGGCCGGCGAGGGCCTGGGATTTCTTCCGCCAACCGAAAAGTCGTTGATGTTATTCATCGCAACCGCGGGCTCCGAGCCGCTCAGGATGCGCGGCAGTGAGGGGCCGAGCGCAATTGCGCGAAATGCGGATTTCTGTTCCGCAGGCGGAAGGTCGCGCAGGGAGCGGTTCAGCCATCCATCCTCGGTTACTTTCACGCCTGGAGTGCCAGTCTCCATAAAATCCTGCGCGTCGAAGTGAGAGCGCGTCGTGTCGGGCGATCCCGCAGCGTGCACGATGGCGAGGTGTCCTTGCTGCCAGAGCGGCTGAAACGCCGACAGCGACGGATGCAGCCCGAAGAAGCCGTTGAGATCGATCACTGCGTTGCGCGGGATGTTGATGTTGGGACGCATGGCATAGTATTGCGGCTCGCCGTGAGGGACGACGATGTTCAGTCCATCCGCCGCGCCGCGCTGGAAGATGACGACGAGGCGTTTGTTGCGCGTGCCGGCGTCGGCCGCGCCGAAGGCTGCCCGGGTGAGAAAGGTCGGCACCGCCGCCGTGCCGACGACAGCGAGCGCGCTGTTGCGAAGAAAGATACGACGGGTGAGGGACATGGGTGACAGCTCCTAGCTTCCAGTTCCTAGCTCCTAGCTTTTAGCTCCTAGCTTTTAGCTTTTAGCTTCTTGCTTTCGCTCCTGACTCATAGTTTCTCTTCACAGCTCTCAAGCGCCCTTTTCGGTCCCGCTTTTCGTCCGCGAAAATCGCGAAGTCCGCTTGGCTAGAGGCTAGTAGCTAGCAGCTATCTCCTCTGAAACTCCGGTGATCCTAGCAGCAGGCCTGCGATCGTGCTTGCGTCTGGTGGACGCGGAACGTCGGCCGGCTTGCGCTGCGGCCTGTCTTGCGATTTATCTTGCGGCTCGGGCGATGTATCTTTTGCTGGAGCTTGCATCTGCGCCATGATCGAGTCGTGCGTCTGCTGTGATACGTCGTCGGCAAGCAGTTTCGCTTCCAGCGTGGAAAGAGACAACGCGGCGTCCATCGGCCCTGGCGAAGTTCCTGCCAGCTGTGCCATATCGACTTTCACTCCGCGAACCTTTCCGGCGGTCAGACCCAGCGCAAAGTTCATGCGGTTGAGCAGCGCGGACGAACTCACCCAGGTCTCGGCCTTCATGGAATAGCCCGTGGGCGGCTGCGCTCCGTAGAGAGGCATGCCCATATTCGCGATCTGACGGGCGAGCGGCATGGCATCTTCAACGTCGGCGCCGGTGGCGCGAACGGCTGAGGCTACAAACTCGAGCGGCGTTTTCACTTTCGCGCGGTAGGTGTTATCGGACCAGAATTCCGGTGAATGAAAAAGCGTTGTGAGAACTTCGCGAATGTCGCCCTTCTTTTTCTCGAATGCCTTCGCCATTCGGTCGACCAGCGCGGGCGGTGGATCGTCGGACACAAAACGTTGCGCCAGCTTCAACGAAATGAAATGCGCGGTCTGCGGGCTCGTGGCCAGCATGTGCAGCACTTCCCTGCCCTCGCCTTCGCCTTTGGGCTTGATGCGATGTCCCAAGACAAACTTGGGTCCGGGCTCGTGCATGCGCGGCTCGTACTTGAAGCCGCCGCCGTCGTTGGGCTTCTCGATGGTCCAGCCGGTGAAGACCTTCGCGACCTCGGTCACGTCGCGCTGCGAGTAGCCGCCATTCACGCTGAGCGTGTGCAGTTCCAGCAACTCGCGGCCGTAGTTCTCGTTGAGGCCGCTGTTCGACTTGCGTTTCGCGTTCGGATTCGGCGGCGGAAAGCGGCGCGGGCGGCCGTAGGGGCCATAGGGCCGCATCGGGGGCCGATCAGGAATTCCGAGGGCTCGCATGGAGTTCGGTCCCACGCTGAGCCAGTTGTCGAGGTAGAACAACATGGCTGGACTCTTGGCCGTCGCGACGAGCAAGTCTTCGAATTTTCCCAGCGCGTGCGGGCGGATGACGTCCTGCTCATAGTTGGTGAGGAAGAGGCGCTCGGGGCCTTTGCCGGCGAAAACGTTGAAGTGATTAAACCAGAAATCGGTCATGACTTCTTCGAGCTGGCGATCGCTGTAGATTGCGCGCAGCAGCTTGGCTTGGACGAGTTCTTCTGCGACCAGACCCTGCGGGTTGTTCATCGCCAGCAGCGTTTCTCTTTCCTTCGGGTTCATGCCCTCGAGAAAGTCCTGGCCTTTGCCCCCGCGCAGCGAATCGGCAAACGCGACTTGCTCGTCGGGCGACATCGATATCACTTTCTTGTAGCGCTGGTCGGGGGGAAGATCGATGAGACTTTGAATTTTCAAATCGGCATAGAGGCGATCTTCGCGGCGGCGGGCTTCAGCGTCGTCTATCGGTATGGCTTTGGCCTGTGTCGGCAGAGTTGTGACGGAGTCATTCATGGCGTTGGGCGGTGCTTTGCCGTCCGAGGCGCTCGTCGGGTCCACGCTCATCGAGTTGCTGTCGGCAAGATTACTGGGCGCGCGACCGTTCGCATCTCCGCTGGACGCTGCTGCGGCAGCGGCGAGTTCTTCCGCAGTTTTCGCGGTGTCGGACGCTTGCGTCGACGCGGCGACGGGAGCAATGGCTTGCTGCTGGTTTTCTTTTCTTAGCAGCTTCTGCGCTTGCTTCTCTTGTTGCTTTTCTTGCAGGCGCGCCATCTGCACCTGATACACGGCGCGCTTGGCGGGATCTGAAGGCATGGGGCGTTTGCCGTCCATGACCTGCTTGATCATCTGGTTGTCGGGAAATTCTTCGGCGATTTCCTTCCCACTCATGTGCAGGGTGCGAAAGGCGGCGAGCCGAGTTCCGATTGCGTTGTCGGGAATTTTTTCGGGATGCAGTTGCAGATCGATCCAGGGGTCGACGCCCATTGCCATGACCTGCTGGACGTCGCCGGGACGTGGGCCGAAGGTCAGGCGATTGAGCGCCTGCACGGCGTGCTTCTGGTCGTTCGGGCTTTGTTCATTCGACCGGGGATCGGCGGCTTTTTCTTTTTTCTTGGCTATCAGTTGCGGGGCTGCGCAGGCGAGGCTTAGGCACAACAGGAACAGCGCTGGCTTCCCCAGTTTGGATCGCATGAAGACTCTCCGGCCGAGCGGGTCTCCTGATTATGAACCCTTCCCGCGGGAAAAGTTGCTGCCGGAGATGGTTCCGGTGTGGGCTTGTAAGTGATTGGAGGACAACGGCCGCTAAAGAGCCCGGCAGGTGTCTATTAGCGCAAACTCCGATTTCAACATGAGTTACACGGATTAAGGGGCTGCTTTGGCCTCTGTGCGAAAGCCATGGCAAAATGACGCTTACTCTCTGGCTCTCTTTCCAAAGTGCCAGATCGCCGCGATCTTGAATTCGACTACCGAATAGTGGCGGCCCGTCTCGACCGTGATCGGGTTGCGAACATCGTCAAAACTGCCGTACGCATACTCGACAATCGGAGCAAGCCCCAGTCTCTCGCTGAAACGAAACTCATATCCCGCCCCACCTGTCCAGGACCATCCTGTGCCGCCCGATTCTCCGGGGCGATTGTTTTGATACATCGCGAGACCGCCCCCGCCGCGGATGAACAGGGGAATTTTACGTGTTGGGAAGACGTCAATCACGCCCAACACGTTGCTCACACTTTCGCCGACGGTCGGGTCGTTGAGATTGGACGCTTGGAGCAGCCAGCCATTCATCTCCAGCCCAACGCGGGCTTGGTCACCCAATCTGTGACCGCCGAAAAAGCCAAGTGCGAAGGTTGGCGTCCGGTCGCGATGAATTTGATCGGACGAAAGGCTGAGCTGCCCCTCCCCAATTTCGCCTCCGGCCCACCACGCCCGGAGATTTTGATCTATTTGCGCATGGGTCGGCTTAACACCGAGAGAGGTCATTCCAATCAAGATGAGTATCGCGAGCGCCTGGCGCATTTCGTCACCCCTTTCCTCCTCGTGCGTTGTCCCCAACCGAATTTTTCAACCTTACGGCAATGGCCAAGCTCAAGGCCGGTCCGGCCTGCGGCGAGGGATGCCTGATTGCGCCATTGCTCGCCTCCGGGGTGTGCGTCCCACGAGGTGGGAAATGCTCGGCGGGGCGAGAGAATTACGCAAGCATTTTCGGTTTGAATCTCGGCGGTGTCAGTGACCGCGATCACTGGCACTTTGCGGTTGCAAGCGCTACGAGCCGATTTCTTTGGTTAAGTACGTTTTCCCGCGCGAGACTTTGTGTTGCAGGGTGGCGGCCAGGTGGTCGATGTCGGTGGCTGCGATGTTCACCGACATGGTGTCAAGCAAGGGAGTTCGGCTGCTGCCTACCACGTCGCGGCGCACCTGGATGAGCAGGGCCTGGACGACGTTGGGATCGTATTTTTCCGGGGTCATTCGCACCAGATCGCTGAGGGCGCTGCCCACAGAGAGCGGCGCGCGATAGGGTCGGGCGCTGGTCATGGCATCGAAGGAATCGGCGAGGCCGACGATGCGCACCGGCATTGGCAAATCATCTTGCATGAGCCGGTCGGGATAGCCGGAACCGTCGCTGCGCTCGTGATGCCAGCGCACAATCTCGGGAATCTTTGGCCAGGGGAATTGCACGCTACTGACGATCTGGTGGCCAACGACCGTGTGATCGGCCATCTCACGAAACTCCTCGGGATCGAGCGCCGCGGCCTTGCCGAAGAGGCGGCGATCAACGGCAACCTTTCCAATATCGTGCAGATATCCCGAGCTGCGCAGGGCTGCCACTTCGCTCGGTTCCATGCCCATGGCCTCGCCAATCGCGGCGGCGTAGCGGCCCACGCGCAGAGAGTGTCCATGAATGTTGACGTGCTTGACGTCTATGGCGGTGGCGAAGGCTTCGAGTGCATTGTCGTAGAAACCATGCAGCGAAGCCGTGAGCCGCAGATTTTCCGAGACGCGCTGGGTAATGCTTTGGGTGAGCGCGTGATTCTGAACCGCGAGCGCGACGTAGTTGCACAGCAGTTCGAGGGCGTCGAGTTCGTCGTCTTCGTAGAGAGCATCGCCGGGGCGGCGGCCTAGAGCGACTGCTCCCGCCAACTTTCCTGCGGCTTTCAGGGGCGCCAGGCATTTGAAGAGTTCCGGTGCGACGTTGCCGTTGGAACTGAGAAATACCGAATAGGTGGAAGAGTTCAGAACGATGGGGCCGCGCGCCGCAGAGAGCGCATGCACATGTTTGGGGAGGAGAGGAATGAAGGCGGGATCGGGCATGAGGGCGAATCCCAGCGACGCAGCGGAGGACAACATGGCGGGCTTGTCATGGAAGAGAAGCAGCACGCCTTCGCGCGCGCCCGCCGCTTCCATGATGGCAGACAGCATTAAGCGCGACGTTTCCGAGAAGTCGCGCTCCGCCGTGAGCGCGGGCCCGAGTTCGGAAAGCGCCTCAACTGTGTGCAACAGCCGCCGCAAATTGTTGGTCTGAATCGCCACAGACGAAGTGGGAGCCAGATCGCAGAGCAAGATCAGCGTACCATGCGGGAATAACCGGCGCGCGGTAACGTGTTGGTTAGTTTGATGCGGTAGTAACGAAGAGGAAACCATGGTGACGGAGCTGATTCCGGCCACCGGAGAGCTATGGACGATCAGGGCAGCAGCGTGCTGGTGACGGGCGGGCGCGGGTTTTTTGGGCGGGCTGTGGTGAAGCTCTTGCAGGATTCAGGCTGCGAAGTTGTTTCGCTGGACGTGGCGCCGGGCGTGAGTTCGTCGGCCGGGCGACATGAAGTGGAGTGCGATATTACCGATGCCAGGCAATTGCAGCGCGTGTTTGAGATTGAACTGATCGGCGGAATCATTCATCTGGCAGCGATTCTGCCGACGGCGGCGCAGCGCCAGCCGGCGCTGGCGACCGAGGTGAACGTTCAGGGCAGCATGCATCTGCTGGAGATGGCGCGGCGGTTCGGCGTGCGGCGTTTTGTTTTTGGGAGTTCATTCAGTGTGTATGGCACGTGCCCTCCCGATCAGGTCGTGTCGGAGGCGGAGCGGGCAGCGCCGGAGGATTTGTATGGGGCGGCGAAACTTTATGTTGAACAACTGGGCGCGGCCTACCGGCAGCATGGGTTGGAGTTCGTTAGCCTGCGAATTGGGCGAGTTGTGGGGAGCGGGGCGCGGTCAGCCTCGTCGGCGTGGAGAAGTCAGATCTTCGAGTGCCTGGCGAACTCGGATGCAGCTGAGGTTATTTTGCCTTACGTTGGATCGGAAAGAATTCTGCTGGTGCACGTCGATGATGTGGCGAGGATGCTGGTGAAGTTGCTGCGGGCGGCCAAGCCTGTGCATTCCGTTTATAACGCGGCTTGCGAGTCGGTAGTCGTCGCTGACTTGAAGCGTGAAGTCGAGAGGCTAAATCCTTGTGTCAACGTCGGGTTGGGCGAGAGTTATGCTTCGGGAAATCCGCGGCAGTTGGATTGGAGTCGGTTGCGGGAGGAGTTTGGATTTCAGGTGATGCCTATTTTTGAGCAGTTGCGGAGAGCGGCGGGGGGATCGTGATTTCGTGGCGCGGGCGCCCTTCGTCCGCCTTTGATGTTTTTATGCTTTAGGCACGCGGGCGGGAGCGCCCGCGCCACACAAGTCAGAAGTGGTCTCGGAGTTCGGCGAAGCTGCCTACTATCAGCAACTTTTGTTTCGGAGGCGCGGGATTGACTTCCTCGTGTTCGAGAATCCAGGTGTTGCCGTGGGGCACGAAGACCGCATTCAGGCCGGCGGCGAGGGCGGGATTGATGTCGGACTTCGGGCTGTTACCGACCATCCATGTCGCGTCGTGGTCCAGTTCGTATTTTTCTACGACGCGCGCGTAAGCTGCGGGATCCTTCTCGGCCACGACTTCGACTGCGGCGAAATAATCTTTCAGGCCGGAGCGCTCGACTTTGCCTGTCTGCTCGGCAAATGCGCCCTTGGTCATCAGGATCAGGTGATGCCGCTCCTTCAGGTACTGCAGCGTCTCCGGAACTTCAGGCAGATTTTCATGCGGCTGCTCGGCGATGGTGTGAGCGAAGCTGTGAATCTGGGCATGCAACTCCGGTGTGACCGGCTCAACGCTCAGGCGCTCGAATGTGTCGACCAGCGCATGGGCAAAGCTGTGCAGGCCGTAGCCGTGCTTCACGATGCATTCGCGCTCCACGTCGTTGAGCACTTCGCGAACTTGCTCGGGAGAGAATTCATGATGATTCAGAAACGAGATGAAGCGGGCAATGGCCCGCTCGAAATAAATGTTGTTCTCCCAGAGAGTGTCGTCGGCGTCGATGAGGAGGTTCTGCGGGGGCAAGCGTTTGGCTCTTAGCTCTTAGCTCTTAGCTCTTAGCTTTAGCTCAAGTCCCGATCTTCCGGCAGATTGGGGCCCGTTAGAGATTTGTTTGCGAAGGTCCTTAAGAAAATCCAGCGGAATCGAAGCAACCAAGGACTACAAGCTAAGAGCTAAAGGCTAGAAGCTAAAAGCTAGCAGTTAGCAGCTTCCCTCACACCCAATCCACTTTGGCTTCCGGCGCGATGATGCCTGCCTTGTGCCCCATGTCGAGCAGGCGGCGGACGGCTTCGCGGCCGTCGGGGCCGTAGTCGAGGGTGCGCTCGTTCACGTACATCCCGATGAACTTGTCGGCCGATTGCGTGTCGAGATCGCGGGCGAACTGCATGGCGTAGGACAATGCTTCTTCCCGATGATCGAGGGCGTACTGAATGCTATCGCGCAGGGCAGCCGAGACCGCGAATATCAATTCGGGGCCGAGGGCACGGCGAATGGCATTGCCTCCCAACGGTAGAGGCAGGCCGGTGACTTTCTGCCACCAGCGGCCGAGATCGACGATGCGGTGCAGGCCCGACTTGTCGTAGGTCAACTGTCCTTCGTGGATGATCAGGCCGGCTTCGTATTTTCCTTCCAGCACCTGCGGGATGATCTGGTCGAACGGCACAACATCGGTCTCGACGCCGGGAGCAAATAGTTGGAGAGCCAGGTAGGCCGTGGTGAGCGTTCCGGGGACAGCGATGCGCTTGGTCTTGATTTCGCTCGGGGTGAAGGCTCGCGGCGAAACGATCATCGGACCATAACCCTCGCCCACGCTGCCTCCGCAGGACATGAGCGCGTATTTGTCCTGGACGTAAGGATAGGCATGGAACGAGATGGCGCTGACGTCGTATACGCCTTCGCGGGCTTTCTGGTTCAGCGTCTCAATGTCGCAGAGCGTATGGGTGAAGCGCAGGCCGACAGCGCGGACTTTGTTCGTGGCCAAGCCGTAGAACATGAACGCGTCGTCGGAGTCGGGACTGTGAGCAACGGTGATCTCGCGGACGTCCCCTGCGACACTGCTGCCGGGTGTTTTTGATGTTTCGGATACGACTGTCATTTTGAACTCCCGGAATCTACTGCTTGACCGCGCTGCGGCGAACGCGAGTGGCAATAGCGGCGGCCACCATTATCTTAATGATCTCGGCGGCCAGGAACCAGTACAGGCCGAGATAGGCTGCCTTCGCCAGCGAATGCGTGAATGCATAAAGCCAGGCGAGGCCTCCGGCGAAGAGCACGATCTCTGCGAGGAGGCCAGCGGTGGCGGCGCGCAGGAAGGTCTTCGTCCCGCGCTCGAAAATGTAGCCGGTAAGAAACGCGACGAAGGGGTAGACCATCAGGAATCCGCCGGTGGGGCCTAGCAATTGAGCAATCCCGCCTGGCCCCGTGGGATTGAAGACAGGGAGTCCGACCGCGCCTTCTATTAAATAGAGTGCAAGCGCCGCGAAGCCGCGACGGCTGCCCAGAAGCAGCCCGACCAGCAGCACGCCGAGATTTTGCACGGTGAGCGGGACGGGCGTAAGGGGCATTAGAGGAATGGTGATGCGTGCGCATAGCGCTACCACCAGGCTAGCGCCCACGACCAGAGCCACCTGCCGCGAGGCTTCAAGGGCCCGTTCCTGCGGAGTAGTTAGAGTTTGAATCGCAGATTTAGACATGATTGCATCTCCGTGAATGCATCCGATCAGCGTTCGATGCTGTCGGGCTGATGCGGGGGATTGGCGTCAGTCAAAGCTCCTTCGTGCGAGGCGTGCGCTTTTTGCAGGTGATGGCGCAAGTGTACATAGATGGCGATGGCCACGCACACGACCAGCAGTGTGCTCCCACCCAGAATCAGAAACCACCAAATCATCCGCACAGCCGATTAGGATAACAGATGCGGTGGGGCGCAGAACGTGATTCGGCGCACTCAAGATGAGTTGCAGGCGCAAATCTTTAACCACCAAGGACACGAAGGTTCACTAAGGAAATCAATGCCACGGGCTCCTTCGGGTGTTTAGCGATTCCTCCACTGCTTACTACTTCGCTGGTGTCCAGAATTCCGGATCGCCCGCCGCGAACTCTTTGGATACGCGTGACTTTTCGGGCCTGACGGAATACAGATTGCTTTCCGTGCTGGCGTAGGCTTCGCGGGCGATTTGTTGCAGGCGCTCGGCAGCATCGCCTTCCGCAGCGTGCAGGCGTTCGCGTATCTTCAGCAGATCGTCGTTTTGTCCCACGGTTTTCATGGGAACGAATGCCAGGAAAGTGGGCGACGGCATTCCCAGGTTCACCTGATACACGACCCAGGGCAAGTCCGACTCGATTTTTTCGTAAGCCGCGCTGAGCTTCTTAAACGCCTCGGCGAAGTCATTCTCGCGGCCGGGATGCAGCCGCACTTCCAGCACGCGCATGGACCGGGCCTTCGAGAGATCGATCCTATTCGCGCGGTAGCCCAGGTCGTCCCGGCGAACGGCGATCACCGTTCGCTGGCTCACCAAAGCAGCGTTGATTTGAGCTTGCAGTCGCCCCAGTTCCGGGTGCGCCGCGTAGATCGGGCCCCACTCGGCCACAGGTTTTTCCATTTGCGCAAACGAATCGAACGGGTCGAACGACAACACCTCCGGCTCGCCGGTAACTGATTCCATTACGATCCACGAATTCGGAACATCCAGCTTTTGGCAGGCGCGCGCCATGGCAGTTTCCCATTGGTCGCGGTCAGCTGCTTTATCGAATGAAAATTTCTGATACACCAAGACAAGCAATTTCGGCGGAGCGGTTGCAGGTTCGGCCGAAGCTTTCACCTGCCCTGCCACAGCAGTTGCCGCGGACAACGTCAACGCGGCCACGATCACGTTCGCGATTAGCATGATTGAGGACGTCTCCCTCCTATCGCAATCCTGTTAGCGCACTTGGCGGCGGTTCTCGTTTCCGCCAGAATCGATGCGAGATCATGCGTGGCACCAATGCAACTGCGTGCTTTTACTCGTACCGCAGACTCTCGACCGGATCGAGTTGCGACGCGCGCGTGGCCGGGACGGTGCCGAAGATGATGCCCACAATCGACGAGACCACGATGGCGATGATCGCCGAGAGGCCAGAGACGGGCATGCGGTAGTCGGTAAGGAAACGGATCGAGTACGGAATGGCGAGTCCGGCAACGATGCCCGCTACGCCTCCGGTCAGCGAGATGAGAATGGCTTCCGCCAGAAACTGGAAGCGAATGGCGCGGTTAGTGGCGCCAATCGCCTTGCGAATCCCAATCTCGCGGATGCGCGAGGTCACCGTTGCCAGCATGATGTTCATGATGCCGATGCCACTCACCAGCAAAGTGACGAAGGCGACCAGCATCAGGATCAGCGTCATCGCATCGGCAATGCGTCCCGCCACGGTCAGAAACTGCGTCAGGTTTTGCACGCTGTAAACCGATTCTGGACGATGCCGCGACTGCAGCACGCGCTTAATCGCGGCGGTCGCGGGGATGACGTCCTGCGGAGTGGCGGCGGAAAAGTAGATTTCATGAACGGTCGCCGTGGGCGTGAAGAACAGGCTGACCGTGTATGGAATCAGCATGGTGTCTTCCTGGATTTCGGACTGTCCGAAAGTGTCCACGCTTTCCTTGAACACTCCAACGATCGTGAACGGAAGGCCGCCGCTCAACTTGATGATCTGGCCGACCGCCGCAGGAGAAGAGCCGTAGAGTTTCTGCGCCAGCTTCTCCGTAATCACGGCGACCTTGTTCCGGCCAGAGGAATCTTCCTTGTCGAAGAAACGGCCGGCCAGAACTTTCAGATTGCGCACCTGAAGATAGGCTGGGTCCACGCCGAGCATAAGAATGTCGCTCTGTTTTCCCCCGCCAATACTGATGTGGTCTTCCAACGCCACGGTGGGCGAGGCAGCCACGATACTGGGAACCTGCGCTCGAACCGCCTGAATATCCTCCACCGTCATTGGATCGGGAGTGGAATCGATGCGCTGCCCGCCTCCCTGATAGTCGGCATAGATCATGTTGGTGCCGATCGATTGCAGCTGGCGCAGGATGTATTGCTTTCCGGTAAGGCCTATCGTAGCGACAAGGATTACCGAAGCGGTGCCGACCGCCATCGCGAGCGCGGTGAGCGTGAATTGAAGCTTGTTGCTGCAAAACGCGTCATAGGCGAAGTTCAGGATCTCGCCCAAGCCAATCGTGAACCGGCGGCGCTGAGCCGTAACCGGTGAAGTTATGGTACTGGCCATCTGAGTGGTTAGATGTTAAACCCCGTCACAAAGACACGGCAAATGCGGGCCTGATTGTTGTATCCTTAGCGCATCGACTCTTGGGCGTGTTTTTCCTAATTCAGTGAGCAACATTTCTCTCGCCAAATACAAGACGGGAATTTTTCTGTGTCTGTTGACGGCGGCGGCTCTGCTGACGCACGGCTACCATCCGTTCGCAGAAGACGCGGAGATCTACCTTCCCGGCATCGAACGAATCCTCAACCCGGCGCTGTTTCCAGTGGGGCAAGAGTTCTTCCATTCGCATGCCCGTCTGACGCTGTTCCCGAACCTGGTGGCATTTTCTCTCCGCGTAACGCATCTCCCGCTCGAAGCGGGATTGTTTGCCTGGCACTTGGCTTCGATTTTTTTGTTGCTTCTGGCCTGCTGGCAACTCGGCGGCATCCTGTTCGCGTCGGCGAAGGCGCGCTGGGGATCGGTATGTTTGGTTGCCGGGCTGCTGACGATTCCCGTTGCCGGGACCGCGCTCTACATCATGGACCAGTATGTGAGCGCCCGCACTTTGGCGGCGTTCGCTTCGGCTTTCGTCGTGGCGAGAATCCTGGAGCGGAAATATCTGCGGGCGCTGGCCTGGGTTGCATTTGCCGCGTGCGTTCATCCTCTCATGTGGGTCTTCCCATTTTCGTTCGGCGTGTTATGGATCGTGCTGGAACAATTCGAAGGCCGCCCTGAACGCGTGAGGGAAATGAGTAAGGCGGTTGCGGTGGCGGGATGCTTCGTTCTTGGCGGCATGTTCTTCGGGCGCCCAGCATCACCCGCGTACCACGAAGTTGCAAGGATGCATTCCTATTTTTACATTCAGGATTGGGAGTGGTATGAGTGGTTGGGCGTTCTTGCTCCGCTTGTCATCCTCTGGTGTTTTGGAAGGATGGCGCGAGAGCAGAACAGGACCGTGCTGGCGCGCGCCTGTCGTACCTTCGCAATTTACGGAGCGATTTATTTCTTAGTCGCTCTCGCCATGGACCTTCCCGCCCGATTTGAAAGTCTGGCTCGGCTCCAGCCCATGCGCAATCTGCATCTTCTCTACATATTCCTGTTTGTATGTATGGGCGGCTTTCTGGGTGAGTACATACTCAAGAACCGCGCGTGGCGTTGGGTAGCGCTGTTCTTGCCGTTGAGCATTGGGATGTTTCTGGCGCAGCGATCTCTTTTTCCGGCCAGCGCGCACGTCGAGTGGCCTGGCCGGGAGCCGAAAAATCCGTGGGCTCAGGCATTCGTTTGGATCCGTGAGAATACTCCCAGAGATGCACTTTTTGCGCTCGACCCTGACTACATGCATCTGGCAGAAGAGGATGTCATCGGATTTCGCTGCATGGCGCAGCGGAGTCGCCTCGCCGACGTGGTCAAAGACGGCGGCGTGGTCAGTATGTTTCCTCCCGTGGCCGACACGTGGTGGGAACAGGTGCAGGCTCAAACCCCGTGGAAGACTTTTCACGCGACGGATTTTGCGCGGCTGCAGGAGAAATACGGCGTGAGTTGGGTGGTACTCCAACAACCGGGCGTGTCCGGTCTTGACTGTGCTTACCAGAACGCCGCAGTGCGCGTCTGCCAACTACGATAACCAGAATCAAGTCGCGGCTGCGGCCGTCGTGGAAGCGACCACTGGCGCCATGTGTCTCGGACGGCCAGCTACAGCCAGGGCGGCCAACACGACGATCAGCGGATCAACCGGACGAAAATAATAGGTCTCCGGATGCGAAAAATAGTAAGTAAGAGGAAAGAACAAGAGAACCATCGCAAAGCGCACGCCTAACGCCGGATCGCGTTGCCACACTCGCCGCAAGCCCCACAGACCCAGGACCGTCATGGTCGTGTTCACGAAAATATTCGGCGGATCGAGCGGTTCGTCCTTCAGATAAGCACGATCGAAACTCCAGTATCCGGTCCACATGTAGAGGGTGCGGCGAAGTGTCATCCACACATACCAGGCGGGATGGCCGCGAATGTAATCTTTTGCCTGCTGCAATTTGTGATCCATGTAGGCGATTTCACCTACGCGTTCATACTCGGAGAGTTCGGCGTCGCTGTGATTCGGATGCAGGCCGCTGTTGACCCAGCGTTGGGAATAACCGTTGTTGCCGATGTAGAGTTCAAGGCCGTAGCCGCTGCGGACGGGAATAAATCGGTGGAAGAGCATGTAGTTTCGCACTAGCCACGGTGACAAGACGACGATTCCGGCGGATGCGACGGCCATCATCTGAGCCTTCCACGCGCATCCGAGCCGGTAGCGACGGTAGAGGCTATAGATCCCGAGCAGAGGAAGAACAGCCATCACCACCGGTTCGGTGAGGGCGGAAAAGCCGCAGAGAGCGCCGAAGAGCAACCAGTCGCGCTTGCGCGAAGAATTCTCCAGCCGCCAGGCAAACAAAAACAGCCAGCTGAGTTCGAGCGTCACCAGGCATGTCGACCATGCCCAGTCCGCGCCGTAATAAACGCCGTACGGAGAAAAGGCCCAGCCCCGGCCCGCCCATTTGGCCACGCGCTCGCCGAAGGCTTGCCGCGCCAGCAGAAAAACTGGGATGCAGGTGAGCGCGGAAAAGAGGCTGTTAAGCGAAAGCGCGGCGAGCACTGAGGCTTTGGTTTCGATGCCAAAAATCTTGAAGATTCCTGCGAGCAGGTAGGAATACACCGGGGGAAGAAGCGCGGACAATCCGGTGTCGGCGAACGGGCTGCCGAAGCCGTGGCCAGAGGCGATGGAGCGCGCGATTCTACCGAAGGCCCAATGCTCGAGGACGAACGGGTCCATCCAATCGTGGTACACGAAGGGGATGACGGCCAGGCGAACCGCGAGCGCGACTACAACCATTACAACATAGGGTGGAATTCGGCTTGAGGTTTGGGATTCTGAGGGCATTGTTGTTGGTGCTGGCATGCGCGGGCGGGACGCCCCCGCGACAACCGGCGGGGCGCCGGCGCTACTTTTCCGTGCCTCGTTCGCGGCTCTTTTTTCGCTGCGTTCTTAGTATAGACGGCAGACTTGGAGTTGGCCTTGGTGATAGGGGCACGTCATTGCTGCCATTGTGGCTGCGGAGTCCTGATCCGGCGGGCGCGAGAGGATAATCCAACCTACGCCGAATTGTTTTTTGAGGCGCTCGAAATCTGCGGCTTGAAAATTTTGCCATCCGCTTTGTGCATTCACTTCCTCGAGCCAGCGCGGCGCCAGCGGCGGGACGCGGGCAGCCATGCCGCCATCTTTTTCGACATCGGCGAGGGTGCTGCGTTCGGCGAGCGCGCGGAAGCCGTGATAATCCTCGCCGGGCAATGTCATGTAATGGGGATCGAGCGCGAACAGTGCGTCGACCGGAGTGTTTTGCCGGATCCAGGCGAAGGCCTGCAGCCATGTGTTCTGGGACGCGGCGCCGGGCAGTTCGAGATGCGCGGATGCAGGATACATCTGGAGTTGGGCATAGAACATTCCAGCGCTGAGTGGAACAAAAAGCAGCAACCAACGATAGAGATGGCGATCGAGTACGTAGCGGCCAAGCAATCCGCCGATGATTAGAAAGAACAACGAATAAAGCAGGTGCAGGTAGCGCATGGGCTCAAATGGCCGCAGGCGTTCGAGGCTGGGAGGAAACATGATCGCGAGCCCCGCAGCAGTGTAGAAGACACCATAGTAAAAGAGAGCGGAGACGAGCGCCGGCAGCGCCGTTTTGTTTTCTCTGGATGTTTCAGTGCGCGGCAAAAACACCTTAAGCATGTAGAGCAAAATCAGTGGAGCGAATAGTCCCAGCCACTCATACCAGTGCCAGCGTAGCGGGAAGTAAAAGCTGCGTGTCGCAGCCGCCTGCCGCCAAGCCCCGGAGGTCGGGGCGAAAAGCCATCCTAGCGGGAGGAGAAGGGCAATCGCCCGAGGCGCGAAGGTGGAACGCTGTGGCGAGAAGCCACGCTGGTTGAAGAATAGAAACGCACAGAAACAAATTCCGGGGATGGCCATGATGGCGTGGATGGAGAATGCGATGGCGAGCAGCACTCCCGCGAACCATGGGCGGCGATCGATAACCGCGCCGATCGCGCCGAGAATCGCAGCAGTGGCTAAAGTACGAGGATGAAGGTACTGATCGGCAAGCGCCAGGCCAATGCCCGGCAGAGGAAGCGTCAGCAGGACGGCGATGGTGGTTACGGCAGACCAGCGCGCCGCAGGGTGCGCGAAGCAGCGTCGACTGATCCCCCAGCAGCCATGGAGAACAAGAAAGATGGCTGCGACCTGCCACAGCAAAACCACCCACGCCAGTGGCAGGTGGGTGAAGCGAACAGAAAATGCAATGAGTTTATCGAAGATGGTGGCCTGAAACTGCAAGCGGAAGAAATCGGCATCGTGGGGAAACAGCGCGGGATTCAGATTCCGCTTGATCGCTGCTAAATAAAACGCATCATCCTCAAGGCCGGGATGATAGCCCAACAGCAGCTCGGCCCACACGGTAAGTGCTGCCAGCAGCGCCAGAGTTGTAGCAGAAGAAAGGGGGTGCCGCATGGCAACTGGAGCGGCGGCTTCGACCACACAAACATCCGCCGACAATTTATTCGCCGGAAGCACTAGATGGGACGTGCGGGTTGGGAGTGGGAGGCGTAGTAGGGTTCGTGGCCGGCTTCGAGTCTGCGCCCTTGCTCGCTGAAGCGCGGCAGATGTGCCAGACCAAGTCTCTGAAACGCAAATTGCAAGGTCGTGGAGAGCACGCCGAAACCGTATTTCACGCTGCGGCGAAAATTAATGGACGAGGCCTCTTCAAAATACTTCGTTGGACACGACACTTCCCCGATGCGGAAGCCGAAGTACACGCACTGCGCCAGCATCTGATTGTCGAAGATGAAGTCATCGGAGTTTTCCAGCAGCGGCAACTGGGTGAGCACTTCGCGGCTGAAGGCGCGATATCCGGTGTGATACTCGGAGAGCTTCACTCGCAGAAAAAGATTCTCGAAGGCGGTGAGGAACCGGTTGGCAACGTATTTGTAAATGGGCATGCCGCCGAGCAGGGCGCGGCCGCCAATGATGCGGGATCCGAGTACAACGTCATACACATCGTACGCCACCATGCTGGCCATTGCCGTGATCAACAAGGGCGTGTATTGATAGTCAGGATGAAGCATGATGACAACGTCGGCGCCCGAGGCCAAAGCTTCGCGATAGCAGGTTTGCTGGTTGCGTCCGTAGCCGTAGTTGCGATCGTGCTGGAAGACGTACAAGCCGAGACGGCGGGCGAGGTCTACGGTCTGGTCGGAACTGCGGTCGTCGACAAGAATGCGGATGTCGACCAGTGCCGGCAACTCGCCGACGGTGGCCTCCAAAGTCTTTTCCGCGTTGTAGGCGGGCATGACGACCGCGATGCGCTTGCCGTTAATCATTTTGCTGAGATGGCGTAAGTACGATTATTTTACCTGAGAGGCTGGGTGAGGTGGCAGCGCTAACAATTTAACGCTCCGTTAACGAAGGTTTTACATCTATCCTTATTAGTTTAGTGTACAATTCCGAAGCGAAGCGCGGGCATCAGTTTTTTACGAGTAAGAAAGATTGATTCCTTCTACGAGCCGCTGAATCTACATACTTTCAAATTGGAAACAACGAACCTTGGAGGATTCCGCGATTGTCTGCCCCGACTAGTCATGTGATCGCCGCGCACGGCGGCGAACTTGTAGATCTGCTGGCGTCGCCAGAAGAAGCTGCCGAACTGAAAGCCCACTCACGCGAGTGGCCGTCGTGGGATCTTACAGCACGCCAAATCTGCGATCTCGAACTGCTGATGAGCGGAGGCTTCTCACCTCTGCGCGGCTTTTTGAACAAAACGGACTACGAAGGGGTTTGTCACAAAATGCGGCTGGGCAGCGGGATCCTTTGGCCCATGCCGATCACGCTCGACGTGAGCGAGGAGTTTTCCAAGAAGCTCACGCCCGGCAGCAGCAAAGTGGCGCTGCGCGACGCCGAGGGCGTAATGCTCGCCGTCCTGCACGTGGAAGAAGTGTGGCAACCGGATCGCAAGGCGGAAGCGAAAGCGGTGTTTGGCAGCACCAGCCCGGCTCATCCCGGCGCCGACTACACCATCAACAAATCGAATCCGTGGTATGTAGGCGGACGCGTGGAGGGTGTGCAGGCGCCTTCGCATTACGATTTTCGCACGCTGCGCTACACTCCCGCGGAACTGCGGGCTGAGTTCGTTCGGCTGGGATGGCGACGCGTGGTGGCCTTTCAGACGCGCAATCCCATGCACCGGGCGCACGTGGAACTAACCTTCCGCGCGGCGAAGCAGGTTGAAGCCAACCTGCTGATCCATCCGAGCGTCGGCATGACCAAGCCGGGTGACGTGGATTACTTCACGCGCGTGCGCTGCTACCAACTGTTGAGTTCGAAGTATCCCGCGGGAACACAGAAGCTGGCGCTGCTGCCGTTAGCGATGCGCATGGGTGGGCCGCGCGAAGCGATCTGGCACGCGCTCATTCGCAAGAATCACGGCTGCACTCATTTCATCGTTGGCCGCGATCACGCGGGGCCGGGCAAAGACACGGACAGCAAGCCCTTTTATGGCCCCTACGAGGCGCAGGAAGTTTTCAAGAAGCATGAAGCCGACGTCGGCGTCACGATGGTGCCTTTCAGCATGATGGTCTACCTGGAAGATGAGGACCGTTACGTTCCCGACGACGAAGTTAAGAAGGGCGACAAGGTGCTGAATATTTCCGGTACCGAACTGCGAAGCCGACTGAACGAAGGACGCGATATTCCTACGTGGTTCACGTATCCGGAAGTGGTTCACGAGTTGCGGCGTAGCTTCCCTCCGCGCGCTCAGCAGGGGGTGACCATCTTTTTTACGGGACTATCGGGTTCGGGCAAGTCGACCATTGCAAATGTGCTGATGACGAAGTTTCTGGAAGTCGGCGGCCGTCCGGTGACGCTGCTCGACGGCGATCTGGTGCGCAAACACCTTTCGTCGGAGCTGGGATTCTCGAAGGAGCATCGCGACATCAACATTCGCCGCATTGGGTACGTGGCCTCGGAAATCACAAAGAACGGCGGTATCGCGATTTGCGCGCCCATCGCGCCTTACGACGCGACGCGAAAACACGTGCGCCAACTGATCGAGCCGTATGGCGGGTTCATTCTGGTGCACATTGCCACTTCGGTGGAAGTGTGCGAGCAGCGCGACCGCAAGGGACTTTATGCCAAGGCGCGCGCGGGCATTCTGAAGGAATTTACAGGGATCTCCGATCCCTATGAAGCTCCGACGGATGCCGAGGTCGTCATCAACACTGCAGAACTGTCGCCCGGGGAAGCGGCCCAGGAAATCATTTTGCACCTGGAGCGCGAGGGCTTCATCGGGGTCAGTCAAGCGGGAGAATAAAGTGCAGCGATGATCATGCCACTGCTGGCGCTCAAAATTCTGGTTGGCTTTGTGGTAGGCCTGCTCATTGGCATGACGGGCGTGGGCGGCGGCGTTCTGCTGCTGCCGGTACTGATTTTTGGCTTGCAGGTACCCGCGATCGTGGCCGTCGGCTCCGACGCGCTATTTAATTTCTTCACGAAAATTCCGGCTGGACTGTTGCACCTTAAGAAGGATACGGTGCGCCGTAAGGTGGTGATCGCGCTTGCGGTGGGGAGCATTCCCGGCTCGATCGCTGGAGTCAAGCTGTTGATGCACATCCGGCACCTCTACGGGGACGGAGTGAACAGCTTTATCAAAACTACGGTAGGCGTTCTGCTGATCGTCATTCCGATTCTGCTGCTGTTGCAAAAGCGAATCGAAGAACGAGTGGCGAATCGGCCGCCGACCGCCAAGGGCTTCTTGGGGATGGTGGTGATCGGGCTGGTTGCTGGTTGCCTGGTGGGCATGACCTCGGTGGGTTCGGGCAGCATCATCATGATGTTGCTGCTGCTGTTCTATAGGTTCCCGCCAAAGGTGAATGTGGGAACCGACATTGTGCATGCCGTCGTGCTGACGGGAGTCACGGGGTTGCTCCACTTCCGGCTGGGCAACGTCGATCCGGGGCTGGTGGTGACGCTGCTCATTGGCTCGATCCCGGGCGGGTTGGTGGGATCGCATTTGTCCACGCGTGTGCCCATGCTTTGGCTGCGGCGGTTGCTCTGCGCGTTGTTGTTGATCACGGGGGCCCGCATGCTGTGGGCGTGAATGCGATTCGTCGAAAATGACCTCTTCTTCCCGCTATGCCGACATCCTGCAGCGCATCGAGGCCGCTTTGGACGCGGCCCGCGACGTTTTTGCGCGCTTTACGCCGGGCGCGATTGCGACCGAATACAAGATCGGGCACGATCCGGTGACGGAAGCCGACCGCGCTGTGGATGCGGTGCTGCGCCAGAGCTTGTTGCGCGACGGTGAGGGCTGGCTCTCGGAGGAAACGGCGGATCATCCTTCGCGCCTCGACAAAGAGCGCATTTGGATCGTGGATCCTCTCGATGGCACGCAGGAGTTTGTGAGTGGAGTACCCGAGTTTTGTGTTTCCATCGGCTTCGTGGAAAAGGGCATTCCGGTAGCAGGAGGAATTTGCAACCCTGCCACGCAGGAGACGTTTGTCGGAGCCCTGGATGCTGGCGTGCTTTACAACGGGAGGCCCGTGCGTTCCAGCCAACGGACTGCGCTCGAAGGAGCACTTGTACTTGCCAGCAGAACCGAGGCCGGGCGGGGCCAGTGGAAGCAGTTTGAGAACGGTCCCTTCAAAATTCATGCAATGGGTTCGGTAGCTTATAAGCTGGCGCGGGTGGCGGCGGGGCTGGCGGATGCGACTTTTACTTTGACGCCAAAGAATGAATGGGACGTAGTGGCGGGAGCGGCCTTGGTGCGAAGCGCTGGCGGGTTTGTCAGCACTCTCGATCGGAAGGACCTTACCGTCAATCGCCGCGATCCCCTGTTGACTGGCTTGCTGGCGGGCGGGCCTTTTCTGAAAGATCAACTGCTTGCCCTGGTAGAGCCCCACATCCGGGTCGCGCGATCGGTTCGCTGCTGAAGAGAACGCACGTATTCAACGCTTAACGAAAACGAACTCGTTACAGCCGAGATCGCCCGCCTGTGTCGTCATGCGCGTCAACTCGAATCCGCGCTTGTAGTAGAAATCGAAGATTTCTTCCGGTTTGGCCACTTCGAAGGGATACCCGCCAACCCAATCGACCACGTCGCGCCACAGTGACATTCCGCGACCGGCTTTGTAACTCCGAAAGGAATGGAGTGGCCGGCCCCGGAGCGCATCCTTTAACAGGCGCTTCCACCACATTTGGAAGAATGCAGGCCAAAGAACCAGGAAGCGGAGCTTGGAAGGAAGCTTGTTGTAGGCCTTCTTGACCGCTCGCCAGCGGCGGCTACGTTTCCCCTGGTCGTTGTAGATTGCGATGAAAAGGATGCCCCCAGGTTTGACAATCGGCGCCACATTTTCCAGAGCCTGCCACATCGACCCGGTATGGTGCAGGACGCCCCAAGAATAGACGATATCGAACTGGCCAAGGCTTTCTAAGTAGTCTTTGTCGAGCGCCGATCCTTGCGCTACCTGCCATTCTCCATCTTCGGGGAAATAGCGCCGCCGCAATTCAGTCGTGCAGGCGAACGAATAGGGATCGTAATCGAAAGAATAAACGCGCGCCCCTAACCGCCGGGCGGCGAGACTGAAGAGACCGCTTCCGGAACCAACGTCAATAAACGACCTGCCGCGGAGGGATTGGACATTGAGCATTTCCTTTAAAGATTCTTCCGCCCGGCCAATCTGCTCGTCATTGAGCGATTGTAAGAACAAGCTCCAATTGCGGCCAAATTGAAATCTTTGCGCCGAATCAACTTCCTGAGCATGCGCCGCGGTTAGAAGCTCATTCTGGTCATACATAGGTCTCGACACAATCCTCTCGTCCGGGGCTATCGGGGTTTCGCAAGCTCATTCTAACTTTCTGCTGTGCCTTTGCTGACAATTTTTGACGCTGGCCGGTTTCGCGGCAGTGTGCACCTGTGTGTTCTTTAAGGTCGTGTCCTTCGGATATCTGTTACGCAGCGTGTTCTCTTCGTAGAGTTGGTTTGCGGACTTAACCCCTTGGTCCCCCATTCTCATTACCCGAGGGAAAATTCATGTTGCTTGTGAACCCGGCTTTGCACGGGATTGGCGAACCGAAAAGAAGGCCCAAGCTCGTACCGGCGCTGGTGTTGATAGGCTATTGTTCCTTCCTTGCAGGCTGCAGCGGATTCTCGACGAATTCGATGCCGTCTTCTCAAACCTCTTCTCATCCATCTCCGCAGCCAGTTTCCAATCAAACCGTGCTGCCCAGCGCAACGGTCGGGAGTAGCTATCATCAGATGCTGCCAATCAGCGGGGAGCAAGCTCCTCATATTTTTGTACTGAGTCAGGGCGAGTTGCCGCCGGGACTGGTTCTGAATTCGGTGATCGGCAGCATTGCCGGAATTCTTACCCAAACGGGCACTTTTACATTCACGATTTCGATGTCGGAACCAACCGCTCCCATTAGCACCCGGGGTGGAACGCGCGAGCTTGCCGCTACGGTGCTGCAGACATATCGGATGACGGTTAATTCCGGTACCAGCGGCAGCGCCGTCACGGTTCAGATTTCGCCGACAAATCCGACGATTGCGGCTGGCGGGAAGATTCAATTCGCCGCCTCGGTGACCAACACCAGCAGCACAGCAGTTACCTGGTCGACGAGTGCAGGCACGATCTCTTCGAGCGGATTATTCACCGCGCCCGCGACCGGCGCGGCAAGCCCGATCGTGGTCACGGCCTCAAGTGCAGCGCAGAGCACGGCGAAAGCCAGCACGGCCGTCACGATTACAGCCTCGGGCACGAGTTCCCCATTTGTAATTACGACTTCGAGTGTGCCCGCTGCAGTGGTACTCATACCTTATACGGCATCGCTGGCGGCGAGCGGCGGCCAACTGCCGTATCAGTGGAGCATCGCATCGGGTTCGCTGCCTGCCGGCTTCCAATTGAATGCAAGTACTGGAGCGCTGTATGGGTCCACGGGCCAGGCCGGGACTTATACCTTCACCGTGGAAGGTAGGGATGCGGCCGCGCATACCGCGCAGCGAAGCTTTTCTCTGTCGGTGTCGGCGGCGGCGCCAGCGAGCAATTGCGGACCGCCGTCCTATAACTGTTCTCGCACCGATCTGCAAGTGGTTCAGGTGCCGGCTACGCTGCCCAACGTGGGTAATCTTTTGGGCGCCAACACGATTGTCGCTGATCCCGACTTCAGCAATCGTATTGTTCGGATTACGGATGGCAATACCGATCCCAGTTCGGTCTATAAAAACCGTACGTACGAGACTGCTGCCAGCGGAAGCGCGGATGACAATCTTTGGAACACGGATTCGACTCTTTTCATAGTCCAGGATACTGGGGCGGCCGGGGTTCCCTTCACCTTCAATCCGAGCACGTTCCAGGCGGGCCGGCTGTATACCTCGAGTTTTCCTGCCACGAACGGAATGAAACTGCCGGGAGCCGGCATCTGGAGCCGCGTGAACTCCCAGGTGCTTTATATGTTCCCCAACACTGCCATAGTCAAGTATGACTTCACCGACCGTAGTACGCCACCGTCGATGCAAACCGTGTTCGACTTCACGACTGGCACGCACTGTCTGCCCGCTGGCTACACCCCAATTTGGACAACAATGGGAGGTGTGAGCGGTGATGACAGCGTCATATCGATGGCTTATTCCAATACAGGAAGCCAGGAGACGGGCGTCAATGTGGTTGCGTACAAGGCCGGAAGCGGATGCTCAGCCCTGAATACGGCAACCGGACAGGTAACGGGAGATTGGGGGGCGTCGGGTACCGTCAATAGTCCCGATCGTTTTACCATCCACAATCTCAAAATGTCCCGGGATGGCAATTGGCTCATCATTACGAGCAACGTGTGCACTTCAGGTACTTGTGCGGCCAATCCGTACTTCTGGCAAATCGGGACGACCAACCTTGAGAACTGTGGTCAAGGCGGATCCTGCGGCGGCCACTTTACTGAAGGCTACACGCATTGGGTTAATAACTACGGCTCGCCGTGGGCCAGCCAGCAGATTCGCAGTTTCAGCGATCCAACTGTGGTCAGCGCCGTTAGCCAGAACTACCCGTCAACCTCGGACTGGAAGATGGACCAGCACCAGTCGTGGAACAACGTTCAGCCTGGGGATACACTTCCCTTGTTTTCAACCACGGCCACCATTACGACTCCGTTCGTAGCGCCGTGGGCCAACGAAGTGATCGGTATTGCGGCGGACGGCAGCGGCAAGACATGGCGATTCGCTCACAACTTCATTTCCACCCGGTCTCAAAATTTCAGCACCGCCTGGGGCATTGGCACGGTCTCGCAAGATGGGAAGTTCTTCCTCTTCTCTTCCGACTGGATGGGCCAACTTGGGTCTGAGTCCGGGACTGCTAGCTGTACTCTTGGCAGTGACTGCCGGGGCGATGTGTTTGTTCTCGAGTTGAAGTAGCTCGGCGCGGGCCGGCTAAAGTCCCAGCAATCCGGCCCGCGTCGCCCTGTCGCACAAGGCAATTGCCCGCTCAGGCCGCCCCGGCCGAGTCTCGCGGCTTCCTCAGCTTGCAGCGGACAATTGCCGTCAGGAACTCGCGGGTTGCCCGGTTGTGCAGCGGCTTCAAACGCCGGATGGGAACGAGTTCCAATTCCTCGACGATGAACGGGCTGCTTCGGAGAAGTTCTTCGAACCGCCGAATGGTCATCTGATTTAAACCGCCCTCGACTTCACCGAACTTTCTGGCGCCGTCGGTCTTGAACTGAGCGCGCCAACGAATGAGCGCCCCTTCTTTAAGCACGATGTGGGCCCATGGAAATACCGAAAACAGGTGGCCGCCCAACGGGTGATACCAGGTCGGACCAAAGCTGACGAAGACGCAGCCGCCGGGTTCGAGCAGCGAATACATGGTTTGGAGAACGGCAGCGGGGTCAGCAAAGTGCTCGAAAGAGTCGAGAGAAACAATGACCTCCACTGGATTGGCAACGGACGTGACGAACTCGCACTTTGCGGAAACTCCGGCCTTCTCAGCCTGATCCCGACCAATCTGCAGCCACTTCTCCCCGATGTCGAGACCGATCACGCGCCTGGCCCCGAGCAGGGCCAACTCCATGACTTCCTGTCCGGGCCCGCAGCCAAAATCCAGGACTGTCTTGTCCTCAATTTCGTTTTCGATTCCGGGCAACAGAATCCGCAGTTTGCTTTTGCCCTCGTAGGCTTCTCCGGTCATTGTGGAGGGAAGTTGGGGGGCAATCAGGCGCAGGAGGTGGTACTGAAGCGCAGCAAGCATACAGAGCAGCCTGATCATACAGAACCCGAAGTCGGGATGTCGATACGGATCGGTGTGCTCTCCCAGAGAACGCGGGGCGTGCAGGAAACTGTAATAGAATCGGGGCTGGCAGGGCGAGGACGCAGTTCAGCCTTCGAGAATCCTGAACACATTGAATGTTGAGACCGGTCAAACTGGCAACTTTGGGCGTACTGCGAGCGAGTGGGGTTTTCCGGTGGGTAACGAACAGTCGATGGCGACAGGAGCGGCTTTTAATCCTCTGCTACCACGGTGTATCGCTCGAAGATGAGCATCTGTGGCGGCCCCATCTTTACATTCAACCGCAAAAATTGGAGCAACGCCTTGAGTCCCTGAAGCGTGGACAGTTCCCCATCCTGCCTCTGGGGGACGGCTTGCAGCGGCTTCGAGCCGGGACCCTGCCTCCGCGGAGCGTCGCTCTGACCTTTGATGACGGGATGTACGACTTCTTTCGGCAGGCTTATCCGTTATTGAAGCACTACGGCTTCCCGGCAACTGTCTATCAGACGACCTACTATGCTTCGGTCGAGCGGCCGGTCTTTAACCTGATCTGTTCTTATATGCTGTGGACGCGGCGAGGCAAGGTCATTGCGGACGGTGAGACCTTGGGCTTACAGAAGCCATTGGACCTGCGCACTGAATCGAGCCGCACTGCTGCGGTATACGAGCTGATTCAGATCTCGGAGCGGGAGCACAAGAGCGGACTGGAGAAGGAGGAGATCGCGGCGAAGCTAGCGAGACTGCTGAAAATTGACTATGACAGTCTTCGCGCAAAGCGGATTCTGCAGCTGATGAACCAGCGCGAACTGCTGGAAATATCTCGAAACGGAGTGGACGTCCAACTGCACACGCATCGGCACCGCACACCGCAGGACGAAGCCCTATTCCGCAAGGAAATCCAGGAAAACCGCTCGACCATTCATAAGGCGACGGGCACGGAGCCGGTTCATTTTTGCTATCCCAGCGGGGTTTATTATCCGGCGTTCCTCCCCTGGCTACAGAAGGAGAACGTGGTGTCGGCAACGACCTGCGACGTGGGCCTGGCTGATCGCCGGAGCGAGAGCCTGCTGCTGCCGCGCTACATCGACCATCAGGATCGCACCCAACTCGAGTTCGAGAGCTGGATCGCGGGCGTGGGCGATCTGCTGGCTGTGCGGCGGAAGGCGGCCGAGCACGTCTAGCCGATGGCGGGCAGCCCTCACGATCCTCCGAAGACAGTCCAGATTAGTTTCGTCGTCTCCAGAACCCAGATCTTCGCAGACTGGCGGTGGCGCCACCAGGGCTGCTGGAACTCGGGGTCGGTCACGCCATCGATCCAGACGTGGATGCTCGGCTCACTGCGGACAATCCTTCGCCATACGATTCGCGCTCGACGGGTGTGATAGCTCGAGGTCACGATCACGATCGACCTCCAACCATGCTCCCGGATGCATGGGCTGAGAGCCTGAGCCTCCTGCAAAGTGGAATCTACCTCGCCGCCAAGCTCGCAAAAATCGGTCAGCACGGCCAAATTGTCGCCGTAGGTTCGCGCCAGATAGGAACGGGCGACCGGCGGGATGGACTGGCCCCAATATGACTCCCGGGGAACGCTAACCATGGCGCGGATGGCGCGGCCGCTCTGCAGCAAACCCATGGCTCCGGCGATGCGGACTTTTTCGGCGGCAATCGAACCCTGGAGCACGATGGCCGCATCGAAATGCTCCGGCAGCGGGTCGCTGGCGATTAAGAGGTCCTTGCCCCACAGCAGCAGGCAGAGGACAACCACAATTGCGGCGGCGAACAGCCACTGTAGCGTGCGAAATAAAGCTGTGAGGAAGCGGGCCATGAACTCGATCCGGCCGGCCGGCCGGGCGCCACTGGTATTTCCGGAAGCGCCCCGATTCTAGCACGCGCATCAGCGGTTATCTGGACATCGACTGCGCTTTATGCCAACCTGAAGCCCGTGCGCGGGCAACAAAGACATTTCGGCAACGCGGACGGCGGTTGGGGCCAAAGTGCCACAGATCGGACCGGAGTGAAATGAACTTAAAAACCCGGGCCCTGGTCAATGTGGTCTCCAGTTGGGGTGGCCTAGGAGTAAACATCGCCGTCGGCTTCTTTGTCTATCCGTTCATCCTGCATCACCTCGGGGACGAAGCCTCAGGACTATGGACACTGATCTACTCCTTCACGGGCTACTATGGCATCTTCGACTTCGGCATCCGGTCTTCCCTGGTCCGCTACGTGTCGAAGTTCCGCGCAACGGGAGACAAGGAGGAACTGACGCGGCTGATCAATACCAGCCTTTTCACCTACACGTGTGTGGGCCTGTTCTTGATGATACCGACTACGGTAGGGGTTTTTTATGTAAACCGGCTCTTCCAGATTCCCGCCAGTTTTTCTTACGACGCGCGAGTTTTGTTCCTGATGGTGGGATACGCCACGGCCCTGGGTTTCCCCCTCGGCATCTCAGGCGGAATTCTCGAGGGACTGCAACGGTTCGACCTGATTAACTGGAGCAACATTACTACCACGCTAGTGCGGGCGGGCCTGATCATCTATGTTCTGCAACACGGACTTGGACTACTCACAGTAGCCCTGATCACCATGGCGCTGCCGTTGGTCTCGTCGGTAATGCTTTCGGCGTTCGCCCACCGGCTGCTGGCAATTTCATATGGATGGAAGTACGTAGGCTGGGACTCTTTGCGGCAGGTAGGCAGCTACGGCTCGGTCACTTTTATGATTATTGTGGCCGCCCGCCTTCGATTTAAGACGGACGCAATCATTATTGGAAGCTTCCTTTCGGCGGCGGCCATCACGCACTTCACGATCGGAGCACGCCTGGTGGATTACGCCTCGGAAGTCGTGAGCAGCATGGCACAAATTTTCACCCCGATGTCGAGCCACTTTCACGCGACCGGAAACTACGCCCAACTCCGCAGAATCTTCGTTGCCGGAAACCGTGCCTGTGCCCTGATTATGTTCCCCATGACAGTGGCCTTTGTCGTGATGGGCAAGTCCTTAATCGAGTCCTGGGTAGGTCCACGCTATCTGTCGAGTTATGTCATTCTTCTGATTGTTTTGATTCCGACTACGTTCTACGAAGCGCAGTCGACATCGAACCGGCTTCTATTCGGGATGAGTTTGCACCGGTCGCTGGCGTACGTCGTTCTTATCGAGGGTATTGCCAACGTGATTCTCAGCATCGTATTAGTTCAACCGCTGGGAATTGTTGGCGATGCCCTGGGCACAGCGATCCCGCTGCTCTGCACGGCGCTATTTTTTCTGCCGCGGCATATGTGCCGGCAGCTTGATATACCGATCCGAAAATTTCTCGTCGAGGCCTATTTTTTTCCTGTGATTCTTTGCCTCCCCATGATCTTCGCCTTGATGCTGATGCAGCGATCTTTTTATGCTCACCGTTATCCGCAACTCATTCTGAATCTGTTGGTGGGCCTCGCAGTCTATGGAGTAGGCCTTCTCTGGTTTGTCCTGACTCGGGAACCTGCTGGAATCGAGCTTCGAATCCGGATGTTGCGTTATCTGGGACAGGCGGGAGCGCCCGAGCCATGACAAAATGAGGGATGCATTTTTGGCGATGCGGAACCGCGGAGAATTGGCGCTGCGTCTTGACGGATTTCCTTCATACGCCTCTTGAGGACGGCGGCGAAGCACACGAGAGAAAACCATGACCTTGCTGCAATGCCCGAAATGCAGTTCGAAACTTGATTGTGGGCCGGAGCAATGTGTGTGCCCGCAGTGTAGGACCGCGTGGCCAGTGCGTAACGGCATTCCACGCTTCTTTCAAATGCCGGACCACTACTGGGGCGAGGTGGACCGTAACCAGGCTCTGGAACTGATCGAGGCGGCACGCCTGGGATCATGGGTGGAAGCGGTGCGGGCGCGTTTTCCCGAGAATGACAACATGATCTTTGGATTTCTCGATCCGCAACGCGCATCGTGGGCGCCGATGCTGGGACTCGACGAGAAGTCGACGGCGGTTGATATTGGCTCGGGATACGGCTGCATTACCCAATCGCTTTCTCGTTTTGTGGGAGAACTTTATTCGGTGGAGGCGGTAACCGAGCGTATCGATTTCACGCGGGAAAGGTTGCGGCAGGAGGGGGTAACCAATGTCCGCCTGGTTCAAGCGTCGGCCACGGACCTGCCGCTGGCGGACAACAGTTTTGATTTGGTCGTCGTAAACGGGGTCCTCGAATGGGTTGGAGAATGGGATCTTAGCGTCGATCCCCGAACGGTTCAGATCAACTTTCTAAAGAAAATTTTTCGCCTGCTCAAGGATGACGGCGTCTTGTTGGTGGGGATTGAAAACCGCATCGGTTGGAGCTTTATCCTGGGAGAGCAGGACCACTCGGGAATGCCCTATACCACGCTGGTTCCGCGGACCGTGGCGAACTGGATGTTAAGGCTCAATTCCAAACCTCACTTCCGCACAGAATTAAATCCTCGCAGGCAATATCGAACCTATACGTATTCGGAGCGCGGATACCGCAAACTGCTCGGGGACGCAGGATTTGCGGCGACATCGGCATATTGGGCTGATCCGGGGTATAACCAGCCCTACCACCTGATTCCGCTTGCTATGAACGCTTGGGTCCGGCAAAACTCTGTCGAGCTACTTGATCATCCCAGCCCAGCGCCCCGGCGAAGCTGGCGTAACCAGATGAAACGGATGGTCACGCCCCTGTTCTCTTGGCTTGTGCCCGATTTCGTGTTGTTGGCTTCGAAGCACCCTGGCCGTAGAAATCAACTGCAAACGTGGATCGCCGAGCGCTTGGCGGAGTCCGCTGATTCCGCATCTGCGGCGAGCGCTCCTTCGACGATGTGGGCATTGCGTACGCGAGCTTTCGACGAGAAATCCATTGTCAGGCTTGGGGACGAGAAAACAGGTTCCGACCTTGCCTATCTCAAAATTTTCACCGGAGATGAGGAAAGCAGGGCTTTTTATGAAGCAGAGATCGCGAACCGAACCAAAGTGCAGGAAAGCTTGAAGATTTCCGGAAGCTCGCTCGTTCGGGTTCCGGCGTCCTACGGCACACGGCAGATTGGAATTGCGACTTATCACCTGGAAGCAGCCTCCCGCGGCACTCAGTTAGGCGCCATCGTGCGCAAGTTGGGTTATTTTGAGGATGCGGAACAAGTCGAGCGCGATTTTTCTCAGATCTGCGATCGCATCATCGAACTCACTTCGGCCTTGCAGAAGGTATCGGGCGTGCGGACGATTCCGACAGCGTGGCGCGAGATTCCGGAAACTCTTCGCGGCCGTCCCGACTTGACTCGCGCGATTGCAGAGCGAAGATACTTTCAAAAAGAATTTCAGGGTTCTCTTTCGACATGGATTCAGCATGGTGATCTTTCGGTGGAGAATGCGCATTTCAATCGAGAAACGGGAGCGGTTGAAGTGTTCGACTGGTGCGATTTGGCCGGCGGTCTGCCGCCTTTATATGATTTCTTTCAGTTTTTCAATTCCACTGGGTACCTTACCCGTGCGGATGAAACCGTGAGGTTTGCCTCGGAAGAGGACCGGTGGATCGCCACTTTCCAGGCGGTATTCCTTTCAGATTCAGAGTTTGGGCGTGTGACGCAACGGTTCCTCCTGCGTGCCTGTGAACGATTGAATGTCTCACCGCAAGAAGTTCCTGCACTTTTGCTGGAATCCTTGATCATTCGATCTAACTACTACCGGCCGCGGTCACGCGTACAGCACCGCCTGCATGCCCGCTTGCTCGAGTTGTGTGTCACAGAATTTGAGCGGCTGCAAGGGGTCTGGAAACAATCCGAGCCCAGTACACAGCGGTCAATGGTCATGTCTTAGCCCATCCTGTCATGAAGATTCTCTGGGTAAAAGCTGGCGGCCTGGTGCCGCCCGATACTGGTGGAAAAATCCGGAGCTACAACATCCTGCGCGAGCTTGCACGCCGGCATTCCATTACGTTCTTTTCCTTCTACGCCGCGCACGACCACGACGTTCATCCGGAATTGAAGGACGTATTTGATCAGGTTGTGTGCGTGCCGCTCCAGCTTCCCGCACCTAAAAGCGTGGCGGAGATGCGCGACTACGGCATTCGGTTGCTCTCGGCACAACCATACAGCATCACAAAGTATTGTCGCCCCGAAGTGCGCCGAAGTTTACGAGCGCTGCTCGAGCGGGAAAGTTATGACGTGATCCTCTGTGATTTTATATTCGCAGCCGGAGTTATCCCGTGGGATTGGCCGGTTGCCAAGGTTCTATTCACCCACAACGTGGAGGCTGCGATTTGGCGACGCCACTACGAAGTGGCCAGCAATCCAATCTGGAAAGCGATTTCGTGGCGGGAATGGCGGAAGATGGAAGCCACCGAGCGCAGGTATTTGCATCTTGCCGATCGCGTCCTCGCAGTTTCTGAGACGGATCGTGACACCTTCGCAGGCTTTCTTGACCCCGGGAAAATAACCGTGATCCCCACCGGCGTGGACGTTGATTATTTTCAACCTATGCCTGTGGAGGAAACCTCGACCTCGCTGGTATTCACTGGTTCTATGGATTGGCTTCCGAACGAGGACGGAATTTTTTATTTCGTCGACGATATCCTTCCGTTAATCAGGCAACAATGTCCGGAGGTGTCCCTGGAAGTCGTGGGGCGAAGTCCTTCCCGCAAGCTACAGGCGCTAGCCGATCGAGAAAAAAGCGTCCGCCTTACGGGATGGGTGGAAGACATAAGGCCGTTCGTGGCACGGGGCTCGGTTTGCATCGTGCCCCTCCGCATCGGCGGCGGCACCCGGCTAAAAATTTTTGAAGCCATGGCAATGGGCAAGGCGGTCGTCTCCACATCGGTGGGTGCTGAGGGACTGCCGGTACAGGCCGGGGAGAACATTCTGCTGGCGGACACACCCAGAGATTTTGCCGATTCCGTAATTTCCCTGCAGCGTGATCCCGGGCAGCGGAAGCGAATGGGCACCTCCGCGAGAGTCATGGTCCAGGAAAAATACAGCTGGCCCAAAGTCGCCGAGAACTTTGCCCGCACTCTGCACGACGTGGTCGCTGCCAGGCCGGCTCTGAAATCCCGCGAGGTTCAGGCAACTGAGGGATGAAAACACTTCTGATTTGTCACGACGGTGCTGCGTTGGATCAGGTGGTGCTGGCGCGTTGGCTGAATTCGTTCTCCGAGCTGGTGGGAATCGTAGTCATTCGGGAAAGGCCGGGCCAAATTTGGCGCCGCTTACGGCGCCAAATCAAGCGAATTGGTTTTTTGCGTTTCCTCGATGCATTGGCATTTCGGCTGTATTACCGTCTATTTCTTTTCGGCAAAGACCAGCGATGGGAGAGCCAAGAGGTCCGTCAGAAGTGCCTGATCTATGGGGACGTTCCTTCAGCTATCCCGATATTTAGAACGCCAAGCCCAAATACACCGGAAACTGAAGCCTTCATCAAGAGCCTGAAGCCGGATGTCATGGTGGCGCGCTGCAAAATGTTGCTGAAAGAAAGCATTTTTTCGATTGCTTCCAAGGGCACATTGGTGATGCATCCGGGAATTTGCCCTGAGTACCGGAATTCTCACGGGTGTTTCTGGGCACTTGCCAATCGCGATATGGATAAAGTTGGCATGACGCTGCTCAGAATTGACAAGGGAGTCGATACCGGGCCGCAATTCGGCTACTACACCTATCCTTTCGACGAAGTGCATGAATCCCATATTGTGATTCAGCACCGGGTTGTTCTGGAGAATCTCGACGCTCTCCGCGACAAGCTTCTTGAGATCTATAAAGGGACTGCCATTCCGCTGGAAATTTCCGGACGACCGTCGGCTACCTGGGGGCAACCCTGGCTGACGAAATACCTTCAATGGAAACGTGCAGCGAAAAGGAGTCTCCATTGAGAGCTGCTTGTTTGCTCTATCACGATGTCATCGAGAATGGAGACTGGGACTCCAGCGGATTCGTCGGTCCGGGAACGGCGAAATACAAATTGAGCCGCGCTGAGTTCGAAGCCCATCTGGCGGCAGTCGCGAAGGTTCGCAATCTCCCTGCCCGCACCGCGCATGAGCTCGCCGACATGAAAGAAGAATTTCCTTTTCTTCTGACCTTTGATGACGGTGGGGAGAGTGCTGCCACCTGCATCGCTGAACTGCTCGACGCACACGGGTGGCGTGGGCACTTTTTTGTTACCGCAGGGCAAATTGGCAATCGGGGATTTTTAAACACCGAACAGATTCGCGGCCTGAGGAAAAGGGGGCATGTGATTGGCAGCCACTCGTTTTCGCACCCGCAGAGGATGTCACACTGCAGCCAGAAGGAATTAACCGAGGAGTGGACGCGGAGCGTCCAGACGCTGTCAGACATTCTGGGAGAACCTGTGGATACGGCTTCCGTCCCGGGAGGCTATTATTCAAGTCGAGTCGCCGAAACGGCTGCCGCAGCAGGCGTGCACGTGCTCTTTAATTCGGAACCCACAACTGCGGTGCATAATGTTATGGGCTGCACGGTGGTTGGCCGTTTTAACATCTTCCGCGGTATGCCCCCTAACATTTCAGGCGAACTGGTTTCAGTTCGAGCGGGAGCGCGAACGAAGCAATGGCTCTTTTGGAACTTAAAGAAAATCGCCAAGCGATCGGCAGGGCGGCCTTACCTGGCGGCTCGCCGATGGCTTCTGCGAAAGGGGTAACCCAGGGTTATCAGCCGCTTGTATGAAACATTTCCTTCGCTGGTTCACGATACTGACTCTGAGCGTTGCTGCCGTGGCGCAAGTCCCAGCGAACGTACGCGCCCAATCCAACAATGGCAAGTGTGGGCCGCCGGAATATTGCGCAGCTACCGACCGGCGAGTTCAGCCCTATCCTGACAAGCCTCCAGCAATTGGATCGGCCGGATCCATTATCAGCGATCCAACTTTCGGATCACGCATCCTGCGCGTAACGGACGGGAGATCGGATCCAGTAGAGGCTGGACGCTCGGTTTACACCCCTTCTTCCGCGGAACAGGTTTCCTGGAACAAAGACTCGACAATGTTCTACGTAACCACATCGGGGGGCTCGTTTCTGCTCTACGACTTCGACCCCGCAATGATGAAAGCACGTCCAGCGAGGAACCCGAATTTGAGTTGGGGCGGCGAACCCCAATTCAGCTTCCAGCAGCCGAACATACTCTATGGATTGAATGAGCGCGTCTTTGAACAGTACGACGCACGCAGTGGCCGGACAACAAAGATTAATAACCCTTCCAAGTGCGTGAAACTTACATCGAGCGACTATGGAAGCTCGATCACGGTCAGCGCTGATGACAATCGCTTCATGGAAACCTTGGGACCGCAACAGGACGAATATTACATGGTCTATATTTACGACCGAACCAAGGGATGCCGCTGGCTGAACACGCGCACTGGCGAAGTCGGCGGGCAGTGGGGACCCACGGGTACGATTTCGGCTCCCGACCGCCTCTTGTTGCATAACGCCCGCATGTCAAAATCTGGAAAGTTCGTGGACATGAGACCAGGCCGCAGTCTGGTCGGCCATGACTGGGTGCTTTGGGAAGTGGACACTCTGAATGTGCAAGCCTGCCCCCGGGCTTGCGGCGGACACCAGGTGCTGGGCTACTCGCACGTTCTGGCTGCACCTGCTATGGGCCATCCCATGGACCTGTGGTCGAGGCCGCTAAATAATTTGGCGAGCACAACTCCGCTAATCAGCGGCCTGCAACCTGACAAGGGACCTTGGTACGATTCTCATCTCACATGGAACAATGTGAATCCGGATGATTCCGCCCCGGTGTGCTTTTCGACTTACCAACCGACCAACCCGGACAAGCCCGGGGCTGCTTTGGTGGTGGCCGGTCCCTGGGAAAATGAAATCGATTGCGCGCGGACGGATGGGAAGGCGTCGACGGTTTGGCGTTTTGCGCATACCTACAGCACGGCCCGCAACGGCTTCTGGTCAACTCCGCGGGGAAATGTCTCGCAGGATGGACGCTTCTTCATGTTCACATCCGACTGGGAAGACGAACTTGGAAAAACACCGAATGGCGAATATCGGACGGATGTTTTCGTGGTCGAGCTGAAATGAGGCCTGGGAAGATCGTTTAGAACCGGCGCGGGAGAATCCCTACCAGCAAATCCCCTGATAAGAGGCGCCTGTCGTGGGTCGGCCCGCCACCGCCAAATTGATGAGATCGATCACGATCTGATCACGACCCAGGCAGCCGGCCAACTGGTCTTTGTCAACCTTGGTGGCGATGACCACAACCTCACCACCTCGTACTACTTCTTCAAGATCGGCGGAAAGCAAAGAACCAATGTGGGGAATGACTTCCTCAATATACTGGCGATTCGATCCGGCCAAGCGCCCCAGGGACACGTCTCGATCCCAAACCCGGACCTGAATGCCCTCGCCTAGCAGTCGTTTGATCATCTGCACCTGGGGACTCTCTCGAAGGTCATCGGTCCCGGACTTGAAACTTAGCCCGAGAAACGAAATTTTTCTCTTATTGGTCCGCAATACCGCATCCACAGCTCGATCGATGTGCAGCGTGTTGCTTGGCAGAACCGACTCCAGAAGAGGCAGCCCCAAGTCGAGTTCTTTGGCGCGATGCGACAGGGCACGCAAATCCTTGGGGAGACATGATCCGCCAAAAGCGAATCCCGGCGAGAGATAAGCTGGTGAAATATTCAACTTAGTATCGGAGGTGTAGATTTTCGTGACCGTCTCAGTATCGACTCCCAGGCTCTTACACAGCGTACCAACCTCGTTCGCAAATCCAATTTTCACCGCATGGAATGCGTTGCACACGTACTTCACCATCTCAGCCACCGGAATGCTGGTCTCGTAGACCGGGCTGGAGATGGTTTTATAGAGTTGACGCGCCAAGGCGAGATGCGCCGGATCCTGCGCGCCGAGCACAGTGTAAGGAGGTTGAAGAAAATCAGCGACCGCGCTGCCTTCGCGCATGAATTCGGGGTGATAGCAAACAGCGAAATCCTTGCCTGCGCGGAGACCGCTGGCCTTCTCGACCGTCGGAATGACCAGCGATTCAGTGGTACCGGGCAGGACCGTGCTGCGCAGCACGATTACGTGGTAGGAATTTTTCTGTTTCAGGGCGGCGCCGATCTCATGCACCACTCGTTCAACATAGCCCAGATCGAGCTTGCCGCTGCGCAAACTGGGAGTGCCGACGCAGACAAAAGAAATTTCAGAATTACGGATTGCCTCAACGGAGTCAGTAGTGGCATGCAGCAGCCCAGCCCGATGCCCCTCCGCCACCAATTCGCTCATGCGCGCTTCAATGATGGGACTCCGGCCTGCGGCCATCATCTCGATTTTGGCGGGGTTAACGTCGACCCCTATCACCCGATGCCCCACGTGAGCAAAGCATGCCGCGCTCACCGAACCCACGTAACCCATACCAAACACGCTGATCGATAACCCCAAGCTTTAGTTCCTCCAAGGCATCAATGCCGCGTCAAACGCGAGTTTCTAGTATGCCAGTTTTTTGGCCGATTCGAGGGTGACCAAGGTTTTCTTCCCCACAAATGTTCCTTATCTCGATTGGAGTATACCGGGAACTTGAGGATAAACTCTGGATGTGGCCGTCAGCGGAAGAAGAATCTGGTCAGCTTTGTCGAACATGAGTTGGAACGAACTCGAGACTCGTGTGCGCCAGGAAGTCTCCAAGCGGTTGGATGTCACGTTGTCGAAAATCGGCGTCCAACCGGGACGAAACGGACTCAATAGCACTTCCGGCCTTCCCGGGAACTTTTTCTTTTCCGCGAACGAACTTTCACAGCGCGTTGTCCTGCTGAGAGAACACTTGCCGGACGAGGCGGAGGAGATTGTGGCGGAAGCAAAGGAAATTTGCCGCCATCGTTTCCGGCTGTTGGGGTACCGAGACGTCGACTATGGCGCCGAAATCGACTGGCATCTCGATGCGGTGCATGGAATGCGCTCACCGCTCATACCCTGGTTCAAAATCAACTTTCTCGATTTTGCCCAGGTCGGCGATCATAAGATCACCTGGGAGTTGAGTCGACACCAGCATTTGGTCACATTGGCGAAGGCCTGGCTGCTTACCGGACAAGAGGCATACGCGCAGGAAAGTCTCGCGCAGTGGTATTCGTGGCAGCGTGCCAATCACTATCCGCTTGGAGTGAATTGGGCAAGCAGCCTTGAGGTAGCATTCCGCAGCCTGTCCTGGATTTGGCTGCTGCATCTGCTGGCGGAGTGTCCTGCGGCGACGGACAGTTTCCAGAATGACCTTGTTCATGCCTTGGCATTGAACGGCCGCCATATTGAGCGATACCTCTCCACTTATTTTTCTCCGAACACGCATCTGCTGGGAGAGGCGGTGGCGCTGTTTTTTATCGGAACGCTTTGTCCGCAAATTTCGGCTGCCGACGACTGGAAAAAGAAGGGCTGGAAAATTGTTCAGGAAGAGATTATCCGGCAGGTGCGACCGGACGGCGTTTACTTTGAGCAATCGCTGTACTATCACGTCTATGCGCTTGATTTTTTCCTGCACGCCCGCTTATTGGCCATGCGAAATGGGATTGACAGCCCTCAGGGCTTCGATCCTACTCTTCACAAGATGCTGGCGGTGATCGAGGCGCTTGCACAAGCCGCGCCTCCAGACGGCTTTGGCGACGATGATGGCGGGAGAGTTTTCAATCCGCGACGCAATCGCGCTGAACATATGACGGATCCACTAGCGATTGGAGCTGCGCTTTTTCACGACGATAGCCTTCGGGCCAGGGCGCCCCTAACCGAAGAGGCGATTTGGCTGTTCGGAGAACAGGCGCTAGTTTCCACCGCACAACAAGCGGAATCGCGTTCTTGCACATCTCAGTCTTTCCAGGACGGAGGGCTTTTCGTCGCGGGAAGTTCAGAGCCATTTCCGCAGCAGATGGTCATTGACGCTGGGCCACAGGGCGCCGGACGCAGCGGCCACGGCCACGCGGATGCGTTGAGCATCAAATTGGCTTTCGGCGGCCGCCGCTGGCTCGTCGATCCGGGAACATATTGCTACATCGGCAGCGGCAATGAGCGGAACGCGTTTCGCGGAACACGCGCGCATAACACTCTGGTGGTTGATGGCATCGATCAGGCAGAAGCCGCCGGCCCTTTTGCCTGGAGCGCGGTTCCAGATACTCAGGCGGACTTGTGGACTGTTGGACGCACGTTCACCTTATTTGCGGGATCTCATTCCGGCTATGAGCGGCTGCCGGAACCGGTGCGCCACCGGCGGTTCGTATTTCATTTGAACGGCAACTTCTGGCTTGTGCGCGATGTGGCTGAGGGAAAAGGCTCGCATCTCCTCGAAATCTTCTGGCATTTTGCTCCGGAGGTCGAGGTCGTACCGGACGCCAACAATTTTATTGCCGCTTCAACGTCGGACAGTCCGGGAGCATCAAAGCGTCTCGCGCTTGTTCCGGTCGGCGATGCGCAATGGAAATCAGAGTTATTCTCGGAGCATGTCTCGCCGGCTTATGGCGCGAAGCTGAGTGCGCCTGTGGTGCGCTACCGGGCGCGGGTTGGACTTCCAGCAGAGCATGCAGTTCTGCTCGCCCCCACGGTTGGAGCGCCGAAAGAAGCCGGATCATTTACGCGCGAACAACGCCAGCCCGAGGCCGCCGCAGCGCCGGGAGCAGCCTACCGTTATGAGGACGACGGTGCGAGGCACTGGATGATTTTTGATCAAGGGCAGCGAGGTACATGGCACTTTGGTCCGTGGACGAGTAATGCGAGGTTCCTATATTTTTGTGTGAGGAACCAGCGAGTGGAGCATCTGGTATTTTGCGGGGGAAGTTTCGCGCAGTTCCGAGGTGAGGAACTGATCTCGCATGATTCGACTCTACAATCCCTGGAATGGACGAACCGAAGTGGCCAACGTCAATTGTCCTGCTCCGATGAGGCTGCTGCTCGATCTTTTACCGCGAGCCTGCTCGATTCAGAAATTGTGATTTAAAGAATAAGCAAATGTGCGGCATTACTGGGGTCATGCAATTCGGAGGCGCGAGAGTTGAGCCAGAAACTCTGCGGCGGATGTGCGCCGCCATGGTCCATCGCGGCCCGGACGACGAGGGAATCTATACTTCCGGGCCCGCGGGAATCGGCATGCGGCGCCTCAGCATTGTCGATCTCGCGACCGGACATCAGCCGCTCAGCAACGAAGACGGCACGGTCTGGATTGTTTTCAACGGTGAAATCTATAACCACGCCGCACTGCGCGAAAAGTTGCAGTCGCTCGGCCACCAATACAGCACCCACAGCGACACGGAAACCATCGTTCATCTCTACGAAGAATATGGGCCGGATTGTGTGCAGCACCTGCGTGGCATGTTCGCCTTCGCCATCTGGGACGCGCGCACGCAACGCCTTTTCATCGCGCGCGACCGGCTGGGCATAAAACCGCTCTATTACCAACTGACGCCTGAGCGAATCATCTTCGGCTCTGAGATCAAAGTACTCCTCGCGTTCCCGGGAACCACTGTGCAGTTTGATCGGACGATTCTGCCTGAGTATCTGGCCTTCGGATATCTTTCCAGCGAACAAACGTTCTATGGCGGCATTCGCAAACTGATGCCGGGTCACTGGATGCAGGTTGAAGCGAGCGGGCAGGTCAAGATCGAGCGTTACTGGGATTTGGCCGCGACACAAAATGAATCGCGCCCGGAGAGTTACTACATTGAGACTTACCGGGAAATGTTGGAACAAGCGGTGAACAGCCACCTGATGAGCGATGTGCCGCTCGGCGTTTTTCTCAGCGGCGGCGTCGACTCCAGCGCCGTGGCCGCGTTGATGACAAAAATCCGCCGCGCTCCGGTCGAGACTTTCTCGGTGGGCTACACGGAAGACGCCTATAGCGAACTGCCCTACGCTCGCGTTGTCGCCAATCATCTGAACTCGCTGCACCACGAAGTTCTGGTTAGCGAGCAGGATTTCTTCGACCGCCTGCCGCATCTTATCTGGCACGAGGACGAGCCCATCGTCTGGCCTTCCAGCGTTGCTCTTTATTTTGTGGCGAAACTCGCACAGGAACGAGTGAAGGTAGTGCTGACCGGCGAGGGAGCGGACGAAACGTTGGCCGGCTACTCCAGATATGCTTTTACTCTCAAGAATGCGGCCTGGGATCGCATCTACCGGCGAGTGACACCCGATGTGGTTCGCGGGGCAGTTCGCGGCGCGATCGCAGATTCAACTTGGATCAGTGCTTCCGTCCGCCGCAAATTGTCGCACACCTTTCTTGCCCGCAACGGCAACTCATGGGCTTCTTTTTATTTTGATAATTTCTTTTCCGCGTTCAGCGAGAACGATCAAGCCGGATTACTTACCAACGAGGTGCGCAGGGAGATCGCAGCCGGGGCGGCCTATGAGCATGTTCTGGACAACTGGGAACATTCCTCCGGTGAGATGCTGCATCGTCTCCTCTACACCGACATTAAGACTTACCTGGTGGAACTGCTAATGAAGCAGGACAACATGAGCATGGCTGCATCAATCGAGAGCCGGGTTCCCTTCCTCGACCATGGGCTGGTGGAATTTGCCACGAACATTCCACAGAATCTGCAGCTCGGAGGTTTCGCAGGAAAGCGCATTCTGAAAAAAGCTGTCGAGGATCTGCTGCCGCACTCCATTCTGTATCGGCAAAAACTGGGCTTCCCCACGCCGTGGAGCCGCTGGCTGGCCGGGCCTCGGCTGGATTGGATTCGCAACTTGCTTCTCGAACCGCGGAGCACGGAGCGCGAGCTGTTCCAGCGTTCGGCGGTCGAGAAGTTATTTGAGGAACATCGATCTGGCTATCGCGACCATTACGACCGCATCTGGCGCTTGCTGAACCTGGAGTTGTGGCACCGGGTATGTTTGGAAAAGGAAGAACATGAGCCGGTTTCGGCTGTGTCGCATTAAGGTTGGGCAACCTGCTCCGGCTCAGCACTGAGGGCCGTGCCCTCTTTGATTTCACCAGAGGCTAAGGCTCGATATACTTTCAGCCACTGTTTCCGAACCACTGGCCAGCAATAGCGCTGCACCTCCTGCCGAGCATTCGTAACCAACCGCTCGGCCAATTCGGAATCGTGTAAAACCCGGATTACATTTTGCGCCAGTGCGGCCGCGTCTCCCACGGGTGAAAGCAATCCGGTGCGTCCGTGCTCGACCATGTACGGAATTCCCCCAGCAGTGGTGCTGACCACCGGCGTTCCTGCAGCAAATGCTTCCAGAACCGAGATTGGCATGTTGTCGACGCGGGACGCGTTTATGAAAATGTCAGCCTCGTCGTAGAAGCGGCCAATCTCACGGTGCGGGGCAACACCCTTGAAGTTGACACCTGCCAGCTTCGTGCTACTTACGAGAGCGCGAACTTCTGCCTCCTGCGCCCCCCCGCCGACCAGATCGAGCTGCGCATCCGGGAAGATGCGCTGCACTTCGACGAATGCCCGCATTACAACGTCGACGCAGTAGTAGGGATGAAAGCCACGCGTGCAGACGAGGTGAGGGCGGAGTGGCCGTCGTTGCCGAAACGAAAATTGCGTCAGGTCCACGACGTTGGGAATCGCCTGGGCCGACAGACCGAATTCTGCGAGAACATCAACGAGGTATCCAGAAGGCACGACCAGTTGGTCAGTCTTTCTCAGCACGCGGCGCGCCGTGGAAGAGCGCTGCAAATGGTCGCGGCATTCTCCGCTGTGATAGTTGATGAGCGTTCTCTTACCGCGTCGACGTGCGGCCAGCCACGCAGGCAGCGGCGCCAACAGAAAAGAAGAATAGGAAGCCGAGAATATGTGAGCAACATCAACGTCCTTCAAGCTCTTCCACAGAGATAGTGCATACAGCGGTTCGCGAACGATCGTGCGTAAGAATGGCACGCGCTCGGCCCAGCGCAGCCTGAATGGAAAGGGCGGGTCGACGGGGACGAAACTAGCCTCCACGTCCGGATCGTCCTTCCAATTTCGCATAAGCAGGTCCGCCTGCACGGACTGACCGCCCACGTAACGCAAACTAGGTGCTACAAAAGCCACGCGAACGCGAGAACGAGCGATGGGGGCGCGGGGGAAGGAGCGCGTGCCTCTGCGCTGGCGGCGGCTCGCGAGAACGTCGGAATAAAGTTCGTTGTACTGCTCACGGATTCGCTCAACACTGAAATTGGCCAGCGCGAATTGCCGCGCCCGGTAAGATATCTCCTGCCTCAGCGCATCGTCGCCCAGCACGCGCTCCATTCCAGCGGCGAGAGCTTCTTCATCGTTGGGCGAAACCAGCAACGCCCGCCCGTCCCCGCCCAGTTCAACATTCCCACCCACCGAGGTCGCCACGACCGGCACGCCCGCGGCCATAGACTCCAGCATGACGTTGGATAAGCTTTCCGAAATCGACGGCACCACGGAAACATCCAGGCTGGCGAGAATCGCGGTTATATTGCGGCAGTCTCCAAGGAAGCGAACTCGGCTCTGAAGGCCGAGGCTGGCTGCCAGGGCTTCTAGTTCCGGACGCAACGGGCCGTCGCCGATGAGCAGGAATTCCGCGCTGGGAAATCTTTCTGCCACTCGCGCGACGGCGCGCAGAAACCCGCCTTGGTTTTTGTAAACCGCATTCATCCGGGCAATCATTCCGACGCGGAGAACTCCTTCACGGCGCTCCAAAGCTGGTACAGTTTTCGCGAACGCATCCGCCGGCAGTCCATTGCCGATCACCGCCAACTTGTGCTCCGGCAGGCCGGCTTGCGACAGACGATCTGCGGCCGCCTGCGAGTTACATACCACCCGGTCACACCAGCGAAACGCCGCTAACTGCGCTTTGAACTTTGCAGGAGTAAGAAGGTCGCCGAGTTGCCGGTGGCTGCCAATTACAACCGGCACTCGCGCCAGCTTTGCAGCTGGAATCAGCATCAAATTCGCGTAGAAATCGAAGGCGTGTGCGACTGCGAACTCTGACTTCTGCAGATGCCGCATCAATCGCCAGCGACTGCGGATGGATTGGAGTCCATAAAGACTGCGCCCGACTCCAAAGTGATGCAACTCGGCAAAGCCTTCGAGGCCTGCGGCATCGAGAAAAGATCCCTTCTTCAGGATGCAACCCAAATCCACAGAACTGCCGCCGCTCCTAAACGCGCGCGCAACCTCCACAAACTGGCGCTCGGTGCCCCCCGTTTCCAGGCTATTAATCATGAGAAAAATGGGGCTGGGGAAAGACGAAGAGAAAGTGGGATTCGGCTGTTTCGCGGAAACATTCTGCGGCGCTGCCGCGATAGATTCGTGCTGCTCTACCGATTTCATCCGAGGTTCCCGGCGACGCTGGTGACGCGGTAGGGTTCAGCGTCCCCGTCCGCCGTCCGGATTTTTTCCAGGAAGTTTCGGTGCCACAGTTCGAAGATGAGCAATCGCCAGATTTCGCCGGAATGGTCGCGACGACCGCGAAAGTGTTCGTCGAGTAACCGCTTCACGCCCCCCGCATTGAAGTATCCTCGTTGAAGAGTTCGCGGCTCGAGCAGAACCGAAAGGATCAACTCCTTCAGTTCATTGCGAATCCAGTGAACCAACGGCAGGGCGAAGCCCTGCTTTGGACGGTCCAGAACCTCCGCCGGAACTCCAACTCGTGCGGCCAGCTTGCGGAGAATATATTTTTGTTGTCCTCCGCGCAGCTTCCATTCGATGGGCAGCCCTGTGACCCATTCCACAAATAAATGATCGAGCAGAGGAACGCGCACTTCCAGAGATGTTGCCATACTCATTCGATCAACTTTGGTCAAAATGTCGCTCACCAGGTAAGTTTTAGTATCGACGTACAACATCTGACTGACAGGATCTTTCGTCGGGGCCTGATCGAAATATTGATACATCAGGTTTTCCGGATTCGCGCTGGTGGCAAGCATCTCCCGAAATTCGTCCGACAAGAGCGGCAGATCCCTTTCAAATGACGGAATGAACGAAATGCTGTCCACGTATCGTTCCCGCCAGGGCAGGGTGATGTTGTAGGAGTATCTTCGGCCGCGCATATTTGGCGGCAGATGCGGAAAGACTTGCTTCCTGAATAAACTCCGCGCCCAGAGCGGAACACGCTCGAAGATCCTGCGTCGAAGATTGATTCCGTAACGCTCGTATCCCGCAAATATCTCGTCGCCCCCGTCACCCGATAACGCCACGGTCACGTGCTTGCGCGCCATCTTGGAAACGTAATACGTGGGCAACATCGAGGAATCGCCAAAGGGTTCCTCGAGGGAACTGGTCAGCGTCTCGACTGTTTCCAGAACGTCGGGCTCCACGATCATCTCGTGGTGTTCGGTACCGAAGTGCTGGGCGACGATTCGGGCATAGCGGGCTTCGTTGAAATCGTCGTGACTGAAACCGATCGAAAAAGTTTTCACCGGTTTGGAAGTCGCCCGCGCCATCAGCGCGACCACGGTGGAGGAGTCGGTGCCTCCGCTGAGCAGCGCGCCCAAGGGAACGTCGGCAATCAAGCGGATCCGCACCGCCTCAGCCAGGCGCGATTCAAGTTCCTCCAAACATTCCTGTTCGCTGCGCGGCTGGTGGGTGCCGTACTCGGGCAAATCCCAATACTGCCGAATCTTGATCTCGCCTGCTTGGAACTCAAGCAAGTGCCCGGCCGACAGCTTTTGAATCGGAAGAAAAGAGGTATCCGGATCGAGGACATATCCGAAATACATGTATTGGAGAAGCGCCTCATGATTTACGTCGGCGAGTTCAGGAGCCACCGCCAGGATCGACTTAATCTCCGAACCGAAAAACAGGCGGCCGCGCGTGAGCGCGTAATGCAATGGCTTTTTTCCCAGACGATCGCGCGCCATCAAGAGCTTGCCCTGGCGCTCGTCATACAACGCAAAGGCAAACATACCCCGGAGCTTCTCGACGCAATCTGCTCCAATATCCTCGTATAGATGAACGATTACTTCGGTATCGGTGTGGGTATAGAAGCGGTGTCCGCGCTCTTCGAGCTCGCCGCGCAGTTCGGGAAAATTGTAGATTTCTCCGTTGAAGACAATCCAGATGGTTTTGTCTTCGTTGAAAACCGGCTGATGTCCACCAGACAGGTCGATAATGCTGAGCCGGCGCATTCCCAGTCCAACGCCGTCTTTGACAAATATTCCTTCGTCGTCGGGACCGCGATGCACGATGGCTTCGCACATCCGGTGAACAGTGGCGTCATCCGCCACATGGCCAGCGTGAGTGTGGACGACTCCCGCTATGCCGCACATGAAGGTTCTCCACGCCGCGAAACCGATCTTGGCATCGTCTTTGTCACCGCCGGTTTCGGAGCAATGCAGGTATTCGCGGGACTGCGCCACCGCGGAGCGGAACGCCACCGTCTAATCGCGGCCGCGATCGCCACTTTGGTTGAGGTTGATCCTGTAAGGCGGCCTCAGAACCTTCTGCTGTTTCTTTTTCTTTAACGATCGCCAACAACACAGAGGTGTAGGCTACAGCAAAATACGGGAAGTACTGATATGCCTCGGGCGCAAAGCAGGCTCCCACAATGAATCCGACTAGAGTCGCATACAAGGCTCCCGCAAGCAGATCGACCTGAGGATCGTGGACCGGCAATTGCCGCAACTTTTTGAGATTGCTGAAGCCGCGAGCAAAGAAAAGCAAGTAAAGCACAAGGCTGGCAAATCCGCCTTCCACTAAAATTTGAAGATAGGCGACGTGAACTTCTCGCCACGTTCCCGAATAGACAGTAAAATTGCCCAGCCCCATTCCGATGGGATAGCGCACCGCCCCCTTGAGGCTATCGGTCATCAACTGCCGTCGTTCTTGGTAAGAACCCCATGCGCTCTCATCAAGATCGTTGTTCACATTGTTGGCCGAGATCGCGTAGAAGCGTTCTTTCAGCTTTCCCCCGCCAACCACGCCAAGCACCAACAAGACCACGGCGGCAGCCACAATCAGGTGAATTCGTTTTCCTTTGATGCCAAAGATCCATAGGCAAACCGCGCCCGTGACCGCCAGGTCGATGAATCCGCCCCTCGACGCAGTCATAAACAGGGCCGCACACATCACTAGCATCGCCGCTGCCCATGCGATTTTTCGCGGAATGCTGCGTGTACCCAAGAGAAACGCGAAGCAAAACGGCAGGGAAAGTACGATTGCGAATGCCAGATCATTGGGGTTGGAGTACATGCCTCCAATCACACCCTCCAGCCGGGGATAGTTTCGTCCTTTGACAACGGAGACCAAGGTGATCATCGCGACCGACGCCGACTGAATGAAAATAAGTCGTCGCAATCGCGCGAAGCTGGTGATCACCAGGTAAATCAGCACCCACGCCACCAAAGCCTTGGAAAAATCCAAGGTCCCGAAAAAAGCACCGCCCTTCCAAATCGGGTTCACGAGGGCGGAAACGAAGAGCAAACAGATGATGGCGAGAAAATAAATCGCCTCCCTGGGCAAGTCGCGCAAGCGGCGTCGGGATCTTCCCGCGCTCATCAACAGCGCGATCAGAGCGAAGACCCCCGAAATCTTCACAACAGGAACATTCCCGAGCCCGGGAATCCAGTCGGTGGGACGGGCGCAATACGCCACGTAAAAGGCGCTGAGCCAGAAAAACGCACCTGCCAGGGGCTCCTTCTTCAGCGCAAACCGCTGAGGGAGCCTGGCTGCAGGAAGATGTTTTTCAAGAACCGCCATTAACTTCTCTCTCCTAAACGCATCAGGCCTTAATCTCGCGTTGCACAATCGGACGCATCCAGATCGTCTTGCGTCCGGTGACGAAATTCGCAAATGCCACCACCGCAGCGGCGTTCAGCGCCACAAATGTGAAGGCGGCGTCGCTCAGTCGCGAGACTGCACCAAGGTTCCATCTAGTCCATCCCAGCAAGCTCAGCCCATAGAAACCCACTTGCATCCAGAAGGCGGCGCGGTAGAACGGCCCGGAGAGAAACGCCGACGCGGCTATCGTGACCAACAAGGCAAATGGAACTACAAGCCGGATCAACTTGTGGCTGATGAACTCGAAGCGCAGCGGATTTTCCTTCCGCAACAACCAGGGCGCCAACTGGAGCAGTTGGTAGTTTCCGGTCAAGGTGCGCACCTTTCGGCGGAACTCGCGCTGCGTGCCCAAGTTGGGATGATCCCAGGCTCGGGCTCGCTCATCGAATACCACTCGAAAGCGTTGTCGGGCTACATTCATCGGAATGAATACGTCGTCCAGAATCGTCTCGGGCGGGACATCAACCACCAACTCCCGCCTCACGGCGTAGAGCGCGCCGGTCGCGCCCACCACGGACCCCGAGGCCGCTTCCTGTTCACGCACTCGTTTTTCGATTTGCCAGTACAGGCCCATTCCGCGGCCCGACTCACCTGCGCCGGGGTCGCCCAACATGAGTTCGCCACTCACTGCGCCAACCTCAGGATCCGCAAAATTCTCCATCAGCAAGCGAATGGCGCCGCGTTCGATCTCCTGCCGAGCGTCGGTGAAGACGATAATGTCGCCTTGCCTAATGCCTACACCTGCGTTCAGTCCCGTCGCCTTGCCACCGGGCAACTGGTTGAGCATCACATGCACTCGCGGATTCCTGGCGTGTTCGCGCAGAATCGATTCCGTACCATCGGTTGAGCCATCCGAAACTACGACAATCTGAAGTTTATTTTCCGGATAATCCAGCTCCAATAAGTTGCGCAGCTTCTGCGCCAGCACAGCTTCTTCGTTGCGCACCACCATCACTACTGACGCCGAGGGTTCGATTGGACCGCGCCTCACTGGCCAGGGACGCCACATTGCTCGCAGCCATAACCAGCCCGCATAGCCGACGTAGGCGTAGGCAATCACAGCCGCCGCCAGCCAGAACCCCCACGTCATTTTGCCCCCCGACCCAGCAGGACCGTCTTAATGGTCTGGAAGAGAATCAAGAGATCGAGTCCCACCGAAGCGTTCTTGATGTAGAACAGGTCATACTGAAGCTTTTCCCGCGCATCTTCCAAAGTGTTGCCGTACTTGTACTGCACCTGTGCCCAGCCTGTGATTCCGGGGCGCACCACGTGGCGCACACCGTAATACGGAATCTCCTTGGTAAGCCATTCCACGAATTCTGGCCGTTCCGGACGCGGCCCCACGAAATGCATGTCCCCCTTCAGCACGCACCACAACTGGGGAATCTCGTCGAGCCGGGTCACGCGCAGAATTTTCCCCACCCCGGTAATGCGAGGATCGTCATCTGAAGCCCAGGTCGCGCCGGTATCTGCCTCCGCATCCTGACGCATAGTGCGGAATTTGTAGCAATAAAAAGTCACGCCGCGCTTGCCAACACGTTTTTGACGGTAAAGGGCCGGACCCGGAGAGCCCAGCTTAACCGCCAGCCAAATGAAAGGAAGCAGCGGAAGCGAGAGAAGCAGGCCAAGTAGGGCGAGCGAAAAATTCAATCCTCGGCGTACCAGCCGGAAGAACGTGCTGAAACGGAATCCTTCGGCAAAAATCATCCAGCTGGCATAGAGTTGTTCCACTTCGATTCGTCCTGACATTTTCTCCAGCCAGGAGGTCGCCTCCTCCACCTTTACTCCGCTCAACCGCAATTCCAGCAACTCCTCGACGGGGAGCGTACCTCGCCGGTCCGGCATCGCGACAATCACGCGATGCACGCCCTTCTCGCGCGCCAGGCCCAGGAGATGGCTGGCCGCGGTTTCCCGCGTCAAGGCGCCTTGGATATTTCCCGTCCATCCCACGACCTCGATGCCGAGTTCGGAGCGTTGCCGCAGCCCGTTCAACAGGCGCAACGCTCGATCCCCGGTGCCGAGAACGTACACTCTCTCGCGAAAATAGGGCTGCTGCACGATCCAGGAATAAGCCCCTCGCCAGCCCAGAAGCATGACCGTCAAAACCAGCAGCCCCCATTTGGCTCCGGGAAGAAAAACGCGGCCCGGCAGAAAATAGCGATAAATCAGATCGACTGCGGCCAAAGCAAAGGCGACCAGGCCCAACACCGTGAACAGGCGGAAAATCTGGTCCCATTTCTCGCCTGTGCTGGAGGAGTCGTACAGGTCTAATCCGTGGGAGAGCAGCAAGACGATCGCTGTGACACAAACGATCTTCACATACCCGCCCTGGACGTTAAACAGGATCCAACTCGTCTCCTGGTTCTGCCACCAGACCGTCAGCAGAAACGAAAGGCCCACGACCAGGGCCTCGACGATCAGAAGCACCAACGTTCGTACCGGGTAATAGACGTTGAAAAGCCGGATCACTGCTGACTCTCCTAGGCCTTGGTTGTGGCGGCCTTACTGTTGTACGAGTCGTAATAGTAGTGGGCGTAAGGCATCGCATCGTCGCTCGTCCCGTTGAGTACCACGCCAATCAGCGTCTCATCCGGAAATTCCTGGCGAGCTTTTCGGGCTAAATCCACTGGCGTCGAGTTCGACCTCACCACCAGCACCACCCCATCGCAATCTTTAGCCAGCACACTCGCATCGGATACCGGAACGGCGGGTGGAGAGTCGATGATGATCCAGTCGAACAGCGGTTCCACTCGTTGCAGCAACATCTTCAGCCGCCCGTTGCCGATCAATTCCGCTGGATTCGGGGCGCCGGTGCCGCTGGGAATGAAGAACAGATTCTCCAGCGCTCCCCGTTGCATGATCGAAAATTCGTCAGCTTTCCCCAGCAGGTAGTCGGAGAGTCCCGGATCGGACTTTGTCCCCAGCATCAGGTGCAGGCGCGGCGCGCGCAGGTCGGCGTCTATGAGCAGCGCCCGTCGCCCGTGCTGCCGCACCACGACCTGCGCCAGGTTCGACGAGGTAAAAGATTTGCCTTCCTTGGGCAGCGCGCTGGTGACCAGAATCTTTTTCAACGGCATCTTCTCCCGCAAGTGATACAGGCGCGACCGCAGAGTGCGGAACTCTTCCGTGCCGCGAACCCCGTCATCGCCATTCAGGAAGAGCATGGTCGAGGGATCAGGCTTCCATTCCAGCTGCGCACTGCGGGCCAGAAGTGTATCGACGTTGAACGAACTGCCGAAGGTGGCAATGTTCGGAACATCCGCCGGAGTCACGCCCGATGGGGGTATGTGAGCGAAGACTTGAGGATCGTCCACCGGAGTCGTCACGAAACCGGGCGAGATCGAGCCACCCTGGTTGGCTGCCCGCTCCTGTTCGGCTTTCTTTAGTGCTTCATGAATTCGGCTCATAGCTTCTTCTCCTCGGGTACGGCTTTGTCTTCTTCGCGCAAACGATCGGCCAATGTGGCCAGAGATCGCAGGGCGTCTACCAGATCAAATTTTTCCCCATTGCCGTTCGGCGCGGCTGGAGCAGGCGCTGGCGGCGGCGTTTGTACGCCAAGCGCTATGTTGTCGCCTAAATCGAAATCCCGCGCCACCGCATCCACCACCGCCGGTCCGATCACCTTCTGCTGGTCCACGAATGAACTTACCAGGCAGTGCTCGCACAGGAGATTGATCACACGTGGAATCCCGGAAGCATAGCGGTGGATGGCGGTCAGAGCCTCAGGTTCGAAAATCAGTTGTCCGTTGGAGCCCGCAATGCGCAGCCGCTGCTGCACATAGGCCTTCGTCTCTTCGAGCGTGAGGGGGTGAGTCTTGGCACGTAGCGTCAACCTCTGCCGCAATTGACGCAACTGCGGCTGCTTCAGTTTTTGTTCCAGTTCTGGCTGTCCCACCAAAACAATCTGCAGGAGTTTCTCGGTGAAAGTCTCCAGGTTGGTGAGCATGCGGATCTCTTCCAAAACTTCGTCGCTGAGGTTTTGTGCCTCGTCGACGATCAGCACCGCGGTCTCGCCCGCCCGATAGCGATCGAGCAGCCAGTTGTAAAGCCTCAGAAGTATCTGGCTCTTCAACTTCGATTCGGAAGGGATTCCAAAATCCGCCATCATGTAATCGAGAAATTGCGGCACGTTCAACCGGGAGTTGAAGATGAATGCTGTCGCCACCTGCTGCAGACGCAGCCACTCCAGCAGTTTGTTGATCAGCGTGGTTTTGCCCGTGCCCACTTCTCCCGTGAGCAACACAAAACCCTTGCGGCTTTGGATACCGTAGGTCAGGCAGGCCAGGGCTTCTTCCGTGTGCCGCGTCAAGAACAGATAACGCGGGTCCGGATTCACGTTGAACGGATTCGCTCGTAGTCCGAAAAACTCTTTATACATAGTCGTTCCTGGAGTCCGCTTGGCTTAAAGCGCAACCGTTTCTTTTTCCTTGTGTTCGTCCGGACTCTTATTCCGATCCCAGAACTTTAATTTGTGATTGCCGGCTACCACGGGCTCCGCTCCCACCCACGGGACCGTTGCCAGCAACGGCAATTCCAGGGCTGCCTCGGCATCGGCTTCGGTACGAATCGATTGATCGCGCATTTCCAGCCACAGTGCCAAACCGATTCCCAGCACCAGGCCGGCGGCCAGACCGCCTCCGGCAAACATCACGCGGTTCGGAAAACTTGGGGACTCCGGCAGGTTTGCGGGATTCAGAATAATCATCATCTCGCCCTCGGACTGGTTGGTCATATTGACCGTCAAATCCGCCTTATTCTTGTGGGCAAGCAGATCCTGATAGTTCTTCTGGGCGTTTTCGTAGTCACGCGTCAGGCTCTTATATTGTTCTTCGACGGTCGGGCTCAGCGACACGCGTCCCTGGAACACTGCGATCTGCTGCTGAATTCTCTTCTCCTCGCGCGAGTACTCGGCGATCTGCTCCTGGTTCTGGTGGATCTGCATCCGCAGTTGCCGAATCTCGGCCGGCTCCGTTGCCGATGCTTTTTCAGTGACCGCATCGGCCTCGGGTGTACCTTTGTTGATCTCCGCCAATTTCTTTTTCACTTCCGCAATGTCGGCTTTGGTTTTGATCACATCCGGATGGTCGTCGGTATAGCGGGCCCGCAAGTTTAGTAATTGCGCCTGCAAGTCGGACAACTGCTTTTGCAGCGTGTCAGGATTAGTCGAGGATTGCGACATTTTCCACGTTGCCAACTGCTGCGCCAGCACCGATTCGGCATAGGACTTATCTTGTTGAGCAATATTCAGCCTCTGGGTATTAGCGTCGAGCTGGGAACTGAGACCCATTAGCATTTTCAGGTTGTTCTCTTCGTCTCCTGGAAGCTGCCCTACATACTGCTTCTTGAAAGCGGCAAGTTTGTCATCGAGGTCATCCAGATTGCGCTTGGCGTCGGCGATGCCCTTGCTCAAAACGTTCGTCGTTCCTGTGGCACGATCCTGCATGTAGGTGAGGTTCTTCTCGAGCACCAGCGAGGTGAGACCACTGCAGATTTCCTGCGCCTCATGCGGATTGGAAGCGGTATAGCTCAACTTGAAGGCCGGCTCGTGGCTGGCGGATCTCACGTTTCCGTTGCTTGGAAGTTCTGCGGTCACAGCCTCCACCGCAAATGTCTGGTTGGTGTTGATATCGTCGATCACTTGCCCAATGCTCTGTTCGCTCTTATCAGGGCCGTAGATTTTCTGCAGCATGGGCTTAAGCGTGGCCTGGCTCGTGACCTGCGGGATCAACGTGTTGATGCGCGCCGCCAGATCTTCTGTAGCCACCGGCTGCACCATTGTGTCCGGCACCTTCTGCCCTTCCACAAGAATGGTGGACTGCGAGGTATATTTCGGGGTAAAGACGTAGGAGATTAGAAACCCAGCGATCGGCGCCAGCAACGCGGGAATCAGGATCACCTTCGCCCGCCGGCGCAACATTGCCAGATAGTCATCCATGGTTAAATCGCGATTCTGAATCATGCTCATGTTCCTTCTGGCCGCGCGCGCCTTGCTTTCAGCAAGGCCGCAAAAATTCGGCGGCCGCTAGTCAATCAGCGAAAGTCAATCAATTCGGATCGGCCGGGGGGTCCAATCCAATCCAAACGTCACCAGGTTCTGGTTCGAAGTGCGATTGCAGGCGCCAGCTCCGCAAAACGAATCGCCAAAAGTCAAACGGTTGAACTGGTAGCTGAGATACGTGTGAATGTTCCGGCCAAACGGCCGCTGCAGGCCGCCTCCGAAAAAAAAGTAATTGTAGGAATTCGCGTTATTAGCCGGACACGCCCCTTGCGAAGAAGCTGGACGGCCGCAAGCAATCAACTGCTCGAACGATAAGGGTTGCACCATGCTGTTGGTCGAATATCCCGCGTTGACAAATCCACTCACAGTCCGCGACAGCGGCCGGCTCGCGTTGAGGCTCAGAATGTTGCTCTGGGCCCCGGCAAACAGTCCTGATCCCCCGGTCTCGAAGCGCTGAAATTCTAGATCCAGCGACGTTTTCGGAAATCGGTACCGCAAACGCCCCTGCGCCGCGATCCCGAGGTTTGTTTGCTTGACATTCTTGGAGATCAGCGTTCCCCCGAAAACCTCGCAATAGAAAGGGGCAACGATGGCTTGGCTGCAGACCGCGCTTTGTGTGTCGATCAGAGTGATCTGCGGGCCTCCTCCGATCAGTAAATCCAACCGACCTGAAATCCGATGTCCGTACATTCCCTGGATTACGTGGCTGTGAAATGCCGATCCAAGAACCGAGAAATCGAAGCCCTGATACCCGTACGTGAGCGCAACTTGGGTGTGGGAAGTTAAAGTTCGGTTGTATCCAAACTGAGCCGTGATCTGCGAACTGCCGATAAACGAAGCGCCGGTCACGTCCTTCCCGTAAAAATGCGTGAAGGCGTAGCCACCGCTCAGCGTGATTGCCGACCTGGACGAAAAGTTTTGGGTAACATCTGCCAGGCTGACGTTCAGAACCCGAGGAGCTAACCCCAGGTTTCCCAAGCTGCTGCCACCCCAAAACCCTCCAAAAGCGGTATTGCCCAAGGTCGCGATTCCTTGCGAGCCGACGGACCCGTAGGAGCCGCCAAAGTTGCCTTCTGGCAGATAGCTGAAGCTGTCGCGAAGCGATAATTGACCCCGTTTCCAGTTAATCTTCTGGTCGAAATCCATCTGTTGCAGCGACTCGAGGCCCTGCCCCGCCAAACTGTAGTAACCGACGCCACCGATGTAATCGAGAGCCAAGTCATAGTGGCTCCAAAGTTTCTTCATCGTCAGGCTTCCCACAGCAGTGGTGAGAGAACTGACTCCCCCACCACCCAAGGTGGCGCCCGCATTCGACAGCGCTGACTCGCTGACCGTCGCCCCGGGTTGCAGATAGCTCAACGGCGCCGCCTGCGGCTCCAGCGATGGCAGGTCCAATCCCGAAAGCGGAGGATTCTCGCTGACCGGGGCTGCTGTGTTGTCCTGGCCGTATGCCGGCACTGGCTCCTGACGAGTGTCCTGCGGAGTATCTCCTGTGGAGGGAGGCGCGGAATTATCTTGCGCCCATGCGCCCCTCACGGCGAGAGCCAATATGCCCAGCAGACAGATGGTTTGAAGTTTGCTCATTGCGTTGCCTTACGGCACCACCACTGTGTCGCCCGGTTTCAACTGAATGTTTTGTTCAGGATGATTGCCTTTGATCACGTCTTTGTAGTTGAACGGGATTCGTCCCTGCTTGCCGTTCTCTGTTCGCAACAGGTAGATTCCCTTCAGATTGGCGAATTGATTGAATCCCGCCTGCGATAGGGCCTGCAAAATCGTCATGTGCGGCAGCAACTGGATGGGGCCGCTGTGCAGCACCTCTCCCGACACAAAAATTCGCTGGCTGTTCATAGCGGTCACGACTACCGTCACGCGCGGGTCGGCGATGAATTTTTTCAGCTTCTCGGTGATTGAATCCTTCAGCTGCAACGGGGTCAACCCAGCGGCTGGAATATCATTTAGCAGCGGCATCGAAATTTTCCCGTCGGGACGAACGGGCAGGGTTTCGGAAAGATCAGGCTCTTTCCAAACCGAAATGCGCAGCACGTCATCGGCTCCAATCACATAATCGGAGCGCGAATCCTGCTCCGGTATGTTGGCCTCTGGCTTGTCACTCTTAGCTGGGTCGCCGTTGGCAGCGGCGGACTGCGCCAGCATCCCACCCGCGAGCAACCCCAATCCCAACAGCACCACCAGCTTCATCACGTTCTTCATACGTTCTCCGCGGAGCCTAGGACGCTCCGTATCCTTCAAATCCGATTTGCTTCAACTTGTAGAGCAAGGCCTTGTAGCTGATCTTCAACTCTTCCGCTGCCCGCCGCCGGTTCCAGCGGGTGCGCGTCAAAGTGTTGAGGATCAATTCTTTTTCCGCCTCGCGCGAAGCCGCCCGGGACACCGCTTTCAGAGAAACTCCACCGCCATTGCTTCCGGCATCCGGCTTGCGCATGACCGCGCGCAAACCGCCAAGGGCGACATCTTCGTCTCCCAGCGCGACCAACACTCGGGCGGCATCTTCGAGTTCTCGCAAGTTTCCCGGCCACGAATAATCCAGAAATAAACGCAGGGTCTGCGCGCTTAAGTCGGGAACGCCGCGGCGGAAATCGCGCGCGTATTTCCGTAGGAAATAGCCAATTAAGAACGGAATGTCTTCCCGTCTCTGCCGCAACGGAGGCAACCGCAAACACACGCCGCTGATGCGGTAGTAAAGATCCTCTCGCAGCCGTCCACGTTTGACTTCCACTTCCAGATCGCGCGCACTGCCGCAAATCAGCCGGGCGCGCTCACCGCCAACCTCACCGTTCCCCGGAAACTCCGGCAGCGCTTCCAGGAGTCGTGCCTGGCACTCGGAATTTAAATCGGCCAATTCTTCCAGATAAGTCGTGCCCAGCTCCGCCGTCTCGCGTTGTCGTAAGGCATCAAGAACGTCAGGCGTCAAGCCTAAACATTGAAACCAGCGAAAGGGTTGCTGGCTTCGTTTCGACATCTGATGAATTCGTCGCGCGGTGGCGTGTTTGCCTGCGCCGGCTTCGGCCAGCACCAGAACCGGCACATCTCTTTGCGCAAGCTCTCGGATCACTGCTTCCACCGGACGCATGCTCGCACTCACGCCTTCTACAAAGGCGAGCTCGGCCGGTTCAGCCGGCGCGCTATCTTCACTCCGACTAGCACTATTGGGTAAGAACTTACCCATTTTTACCTTTCCCCTGATTCTTCACTGTTACCCGAACTGTCGCTGATCCCCATCCCGTTAACTGCACGAGAATGGCCACTGCGGCGATCGTACCAACCAAACTGGATCGACCATTGTACTCTATATTTTCAATAACTTAGAGACCAAAAAATCAAGTCGGAGGGAGATAATGCAAGTTAAGGAGGGTGCCGAGTGCCGAAGCGTGTTGGGTTTGTGGGAAAACATTTTCACACTATTGGCGGCTTCCCCTTTTGCACCGAATATCGAGCAGTCAGCTAAAAGAACTCTGAACCAGGTTCGCACGCCCTGACCAAACCGGAATGCCATTTCGGTGCGACGGCAGCTTCCAGTTAACAGGACGGCTTCATAGATAGGAGTTTGCGTTGCACGGGTGCGCGGTTTCGCTTATTCTCGGTATTTCTCCAACATTCCGCTTGAATCCACAGGTGCAAACCGAGCCCTCGACCTTGCGCACGGCATCCCCGGCGCCAAGTGCGGTGCCGTTATGGCAGCTCGGTATTCTGGCAGCCGCTTCTGTCTGGCTTTACTGGCACACACTGGCGCATCTCCTCTGGCAGTGGTGGACGGATCCGAATTTCTCTCACGGATTTTTTGTTCCTCTCTTCTCCGCCTTCGTCATCTGGCAGGAGCGTCATCGCCTTGCCCGCATCACGCCACAGCCCTCGTGGACTGGCCTAATCGTGCTGTTGGCTGGCTTGGGAGTGCTCGTCGTCGGCCGATTGGGAGCGGAACTCTTCCTCGACCGCTCTTCGCTGCTGCTGGTCATCGCTGGAGTCGTCATCCTTTTTCTGGGATGGAATCTGTTTCGCGCCGTGCTGTTTCCGTGGGCATTCCTGCTGCTGATGATTCCCATCCCACAGATTGTTTTCAACCAGATTACATTCCCGTTGCAGTTGCTTGCCTCAAAGGTGGCTGCCGCGGTGCTGCCGGTGCTGGGAGTTCCCATTCTGCGCGAAGGTAACGTGATCAACCTGCCGTCGATGGCTCTTGAGGTCGCCGAGGCGTGCAGCGGCATTCGCTCTCTGATGTCGCTGGTGACGCTCGCCATCATCTATGGATATCTGATGGAAAAGCGTATCTGGGTGCGCTGGCTGCTCGCTATAGCGTCGGTGCCGATCGCCGTCGCCGCCAACAGTATCCGCATCATCGGCACCGGACTGCTCGTGCAGTACTGGGATGCCGACAAGGCTGAGGGATATTTCCACGCTTCCTGGGGATGGATTATCTTCGTGGTCTCGCTAATCATGCTTTATGCTTTGCACGCGCTAATCCGCATCTTATTTCCTGAGAGAGAAGGCGCCCGGTCATGAGCAGTTCCACTCCGCGTTTCGTCGTTGCAACCTTGCTGATTCTTGGCGCCGCCCTGCTTCTGCAAGCCCGCGCCCGCAGCGAGATCTTTCCACCACGGCTTCCCTTGAAACAGTTTCCCGCGCAGCTAGGCGACTGGACCGGTACCGATGTTGCGATCGACAAGGATGTACTCGAAGTCCTGGGGCCCGGGGACTTTCTGGTGCGCATCTATCAGAGCCAACAGAAGACGCCATATATCGATTTGTTCATCGCATACTTCCGCAGCCAGCGCGCCGGCGACACCATCCACTCGCCGCAGCACTGCCTGCCCGGATCCGGTTGGGCGCCGGTCGAGAACAAGCGCATCACCCTCACCATGCCGGGGCACGAACCGTTTCCTGCCAACCGGTATCTCATCGCGAAAGGAGACGCCCGCCAGTTCGTTCTTTACTGGTTCTGGGCGCACGACCGCGGCGTCGCCAGCGAATACTGGGCCAAGTTCTATCTGGTCGCGGATTCTATCAAGATGAATCGCAGCGACGGCGCCCTGGTCAGAATTACGAGTCCCATGTACCCCGGCGAGACAGCGGACGCGGCGCAGCAGCGGGTTTTTCCTTTTGCCAGCGAGGTGATGCCTTTACTCGACAACTACATTCCACGCTGATCAGATTTCTCCGCCCTAACTCCCGTCAAGGTATGACTCGAGTAACTACTTTCGCCAACTGCCCTGCAGTATGATTAGGCCTTGCGTGGAGGCTGGCTTTTGTGCGCTTCCCCGATGGGTCTTTGGAGAATGCTTTCTATGAGTCGCTCTGTTTCCGCAGGTTTCTTGCTGGCTTGCTCTGTTCTCACCGCAATGGTTACCGGTTGCTCGCGAGATCCCAACGTGCGCAAACAAAAGTATTTGGACAGCGGTGAAAAATACACCGCCGAGGGCAGATATCGGGAGGCCTCGATCCAGTACTTGAATGCCATTCAGATCGATTCTCGATTCGCGCAGGCGCACTACGATCTCAGTCAGGCATATCTCAAGCTGGGCGATACGAATCACGCCTTCCAGGAGTTATCGCGCACGGTGGAACTCGCTCCCGATAACTATCGCGCCCATACCGACCTCGCCAATCTCCTGGACTCGGTAAGGAACCCTGACGGCAGCTCGGTGCCGGACATGCTCAAGCAGGCCAAGATTCACCTCGACATTCTGCGGGAAAAACAGCCCAATACGGCGGAAACGCATGAGGCATGGGCCAGCTACGATTCGGCCCAAAACAACATCGCCGCCGCCATGCAAGAGATGCAACAGGCCATCGCGGTCGACCCGAACCGTTCCGATTCGTATCTCCTGCTCGCGCTTTTCCAACTGCGCGCCGATCTGCCTGATCAAGCCGAGGCCAATTTCAAGAAGGCAACCGAAGTCAATCCCAAGGCTATGAACGCCCAACTGGCGCTGGGCGGCTTTTATCAGACGCGCAATCGGTTCTCCGAGGCCGAAACGCAGTTCAAACACGCCATCGACGTCGACCCGAAGAGTCCCGCCCCACGCGCCGCCTATGTTCGCCTATTGATGCAGGAAGGCAAGAAAGCCGAGGTCGAGCCTTTCCTGCTCCAAACCAAAAAGGATCTTTCCGATAACCGCGAAGGCTACCGCATGCTGGGCGACTTTTATTTCGCTTCCGGCGATCTCGACAAAGCCACCGCCGAGTACGCTTCGCTCTACAAAGATCACCCCCGGGATCTGCAGGTCAAGAAGAACTACATCCAGCTTCTGATTTTGAAAAATAGCCTCGACGAAGCAGCGAAATTGAATGACCAGATCCTCAAGGCTAATTCCAAGGATGTGGACGCTCTCGTCTACAAGGGCCAGATACAAATCCGCCGCAACGATGCGGGCGGCGCCATTGACGCGCTCCAGAACGCTCTCCGCAATGATGCTGAAAATCCGGTGGCTCACTACCAGTTGGGAAATGCCTTCGCGCTGCAACACAATGAAAGCCGGGCAGAGGCGGAATGGCGGGCTGCAGTCCACATCCGTCCGAACCTGACCGAGGCTCAACGGTCGCTCGCTGCCCTGGAATTGCGCCGCGGCGATGTGGACGCGGTTATGCAAACCGCGCAACAAATCATTACTTCGGACCCTTCTTCTGCCGACGGCTTCCTGTGGAAGGGAGTCGCGGACATGGCCCGCAAGCGTTACAGCGATGCGCAGCAGGACGCTGATCAGGCGGTGAAGAGATTGCCAGAGAATCCTGCGCCTTACGTTCTCATGGGCGACATTCAGCTCAATCAGAAACACTATGCTGAAGCCTTGAAGTTCTACCAGCAGGCACTCGACAAATCGCCGTCCTCATCTGATGCCCTCAAAGGCGTCATATACACCTATTCAGCGCAAAAAGAATATGACAGGGCAATTGCGGCGGCCAACGCACAGATCGCCAAATCTCCTAACAACAGCAGCTTCTATGAGCAGCTCGGGACGGTTCTTTACGACGGCAAGAAAGATTTCAAGGACGCTGAGGCCGCGCTCCGCAAGGCCATTGAGCTAGATAAAAACAACAGTGAGGCTCTGCTGAAATTAGGTAAGTTGCTGGCCGAGCAGGGTGACGTCGACCAAGCCCTTGCGACTTTCCAAAAGTCGATCAAAGATAATCCCCGCGAAATTTCTTTCTATGTTCTCTCTGGAGAACTCTACGAGAAGAAGAAGGACTGGGATCTGGCCAAGGCCATGTACCAGCAAGCTCTCAGTATTGTTCCCGATCAGCCGCTTGCTTCCAACAATCTGGCGTACGTGATTCTCCAACAAGGCGGGAACGTCGACGTTGCAATGGGCCTGGCGCAAACCGCACGCCGTGGCATGCCCGACTCGCCCAATGCAGCTGATACTCTTGGCTGGGCCTACTATCAGAAAGGCATCTATCAGTCCGCCCTCAGCCAGTTTCAAGAAGCGTTGCGGCTCGGTGAGAAGCATGGCGCGCCGGATGACGCGGACCTCCACTACCATCTCGGCCTCGCCTATCAGAAAACCAACCAACCCGCCCTCGCACGCCAGCAATTGGAGAAAGCCATCAAGCTGAGCCCCAACAATGCCGATGCCCGCAAGGCCTTGTCAGAGCTTCACGGTTAGCAGCGTTTGAAAACTCCGAGCCCTTGTGCCCAAATAAAAACCCCGCCTTTGCGGCGGGGTTCTGTTTTCGGTCAAGCGCAAAGAAGACTCAGGCCTTCAGCTTGCGACGGACCACTCCGGCCAGACCAATCAACCCTGTTCCCAAAAGGACCAAGGAGCCCGGTTCAGGAACAACAATGTTCGTGTCTCCGCTGCTCACTCCGACCGAGCCGTTGAAGAAACCGAGTCCGGTGTTGATGGTCAACTGCACGGTTGAACCAGTTGTCTTAAATCCCGAAGCGGTCATCCCCGACAGGGCACCATTAAGGCTGTAGCTGTGCGTGCCATCGGCATTGTTAGTCGTGAGCGTCAAATTCACCGGTGACGAAAAAGTTCCTGTGAATATGACGCCGTTTGGAGCTCCGTTAGAGCCATTGCCGGTGATCATGAACGTTCCGCCAGCTGCGAACGTTGCAACCACGCACGGAGGAATGTTGCCCATAGGTCCCGAACACGTGCCTGACAAAGAACCGGACATGAGCGCTCCGGTTGTGAAGCTAACGCTGCCCAAGTTGGAACCTGTGATTGATGTCATTGAGGGGATCCCGGTGATCGCAATCAACTGTGATCCACTCAACATCAGCGTTGGGCTCGACCCCGACGAGGCAGTCAGGGTTCCCCCAACGTTTGCATAATCGGTGCTGCTGTCCGCAAAGACCGCCATCGGCAGGGCCAGTGCCAAGGCAGCGAGTAAGAGGATTTTCTTCATTTTACTGTCTCCTAGGAGTTACTGCGCCCGAGTCTTATTGTCGAACGACGCGTGGCTACACTTCAGGAGCGAAGAACGAGACTGAAGTGCAGGGAGTCCAATGCACCTTGAGTACCAAAGTTCGGCCTCTTGTAAGTCACAGTAAAATAACTACTTATCATTAATTTCCACGGTTTGGAAATACCGAAAAGTGAAAACATCTGCGCAACGACGCAAACCTGCATGCGGAATCTACACGGGTTACAGTAGGCATGGGGAGGAAGCACCTTAGTCGGCGGCGACTTCTTGCTTGGGATTGTTGGCTTCGCGTCGTTTCGCGACGCGATTCGAAGGTAGGCCGGCGTCGCGAATCTTATAAAGCAGGGCGCGATAGCTGATGCTCAAAGCGCGCGCCGCCTGTTTTCGGTTCCAATGACAGTTTTGCAGTACTTTGAGGATCACCTTTCGCTCCAACTCGCGGACGGCTTGGCGAGTCAGCTTTTTGAGCGAAATCTGTCCGTCTACAGGAATTTCCGCATTGAAAAAATGCGTATCCCGCGGCGCCAAGTCGGTTGCGATCACGTCTTCGTTTCCTAGAATCACGTAGCGCTTGATCAGATTTTCCAGTTCCCGGATGTTTCCTGGCCAGTGGTACTTTCGCAAGTCGGTCATTAGTTCGTTCGATAACGCATGCGCACGGCAGTTGTATTTCCGGTTGTGATACTCAAGGAAATAATCCACCAATTCGGGAATGTCGCCGGCCCGCTCGCGCAGCGGAAGCAAATGCAGGTTGACCACGTTGATGCGGTAGAACAAATCCGATCGGAACGTGCCGTTTTCAATTTCCTGTTCGAGTTTACGGTTGGTCGCGCATACTACGCGCACTTCCACTTTCTTATCGGCCTGCGCCCCGATGCGGCAGAACTGGCCGTCCTGCAACAACTGCAGCAGCTTCGACTGCAGCGGCATATCCAACTCGGAGATCTCATCCAGGAACAGTGTGCCCCGGTGCGCCATTTCTACGCGCCCTGGTTTGGCTCCGTAGGCGCCTGTAAACGCCCCTTTTTCGTAGCCAAACAACTCGCTTTCCAGCAGTGTTCCCGGAATTGCCGGACAATTCACTTTCACCCAGGGCCCACTTCGCCACGGTGAAGCCGCATGAATCATGCGCGCGATAATGTCTTTGCCCGTCCCACTCTCTCCCTGGATGAGCACGGGAACATTGGCTCCCGCCAGTTTTGTCAGGCGATCACGCACGGACTGCATCGCCTCGCTGTGCCCGAAAACGATCGCTTCGGGCGGCATCTCTCCCAGAGGTTGGACAAGCGTATTCAGACTGCCGATTGTCATGGTTTTTCTACCGCGCAGGGGGAGAGACTTGATACCAGCATCCGGAGAGCCAAAAGGCGAATCGCCCTTGGTGAATATCTAAATCTAACTTATGTGATTGAAGACCATCAACTTACCAAAGAGCCAGCGCAGAAGGCCCTAGTAATCAAAGCTTGATCCCAAGAGTAACATCCCTAACCGACCAGTGCGCAAAATTTTTCACACCGCGGAAGCCATCTTCCGCCGCCGGACATGGGAGTTGCCCGATAGTAGGAGGGGACGTGCAAACTTGAGTCCGAGCAGATAATAGCCTTGGGCAGGCGTGGTGCGGAGGGCTTTGGCGCGCAAGGCTCGCGACGCCTTCGGCAACAGTGCCAAGGATGCGACCGGCGCACTCGGGATTTCGAGCCGGATCTGAGCAATAGCGGGCAAGACTCGCCGGATCGCCACCAGCATGCCACCCGCGCTAACGTTCAGGGCGGTGGCAAACTCGAGGAATTCCTTACCCTTCGCGTCCCGGCTGCGAACAAAAACAGGTATCGCGAGCGGCAGTCGGGCCCATTTTCGCCGCTCAGTGCCCGCTCTTGTTCCATTCATGCAGACTCCTTGAAGTCTTAAACTCTCCGTCGGGAGCATCTGACGGGCCAAATCTCCTGCAAAAAACCTAGCAAACGCGGGTCAAAGCCTGTAGCCTCGGCAACTGCGACCGCGAAACCCGTAAAGAAACGGCGGTTCGCCGTTGTTATGTTCGCCTTATATTCGTGCTCGACCTTGACGTCGGGTCCAGTTCTGGCGCCGCGAAAGTGCAACCTTTTGCTACACTTGGGTAATTCCGTTGCATTTTCCGTTGACAACAATTTGCACCTGACATACGATTTTGTAACCGGCATTCGTCTTTGACGACGCGTACGGTCTCCTCTCCCCGTGACTCCTGTGGTTTTTCTTCATGGCTTCTGTTCAAAAGAACACGCTGGTCTCTGACGCCGGAGGACCCTCGGAAACTATGTCTGTTGCTGCGCTCTCTTCTGACGCCGATTTGCCTACTCCGGAGAACTTGCTGCAGGAGTACAAGGAGTTGCGAGAGCGTTCCCAGCGCACCACAAACGCGCTCGCCTCCGCCGCCCACGATCTTAAGACTCCTCTATCCATTTTGAATGGCTACGTAGAGGTTCTCCACAGCGAGAAGTTGGGTCCGCTCAACGATCGCCAGCGCGAAGTGCTGCACGATATGCAAGCGAGCGGAAAACGTCTGCAACAGTTTATTCAGGATTTCCTCACCTTCAGCGCTCTCGAAACCGGCGGCCTGCGCATGCAGTTCGAGTCCGGCAACATCAACGAGTGTTTGTCGGAAGTTTCTCGCTTGTGGTCGAATCGTTTTCAGCAGAAGGGACTGGCGCTCTACTTTCTGGCGAATGATAAGTTACCGGTTTTTCCCTTCGATTCGCCGAAACTGGAGCGCGTCATCTCGAACCTTCTGGAGAATTCGTTCAAGTTCACGCCTACTGGCGGAACGGTGTGGTTGCATGCCGAGCCGCACATGTGGGAACGCCGCGCCGCTTCTCAGCCTTCCACCGACGAGCGGCGGCGTCAAAACGTGACTCAGCCCAACTCCGTGAAGGTCAGCGTGTCCGATACTGGCCCGGGAATTCCCGCGGAGTTTCACCTGGAAGTCTTTGACGACTTCTTCCGCCTCCCCAGCAACGAAAATCAGGAGGGCATGGGTTTGGGGCTTGCCATCGCGCGCCGTCTGGTGCAAGGTATGGGAGGCAAGATATGGGTGGAAAGTGATGCCGGCGCCGGCTGCAAGTTTTCCTTCCTGATACCTTACAAACCGGCCGTTGCGGCCGCCAGCAAGGGGAAGAATCGATGAAGCAAACCGCCAAAATTTTGCTGGTGGACGATGAACCCGGCATGCTGCGTTACATCAAGACGCTGCTGGAAGTGGATGACTACAAAGTGGAAACCGCGACCACCGGAGAGGAGGCGTTGCAGCGCGTCGAAAAAGGGCTGCAGCCCGATCTGGTGCTGCTCGACGTGCTCATGCCCGGCATCGACGGCCTGCAGACGCTCGAGCAACTGCGGCAGATTCAGCCCGGCGTCAAGGTCGTCATGCTGTCCTGCGTGAATGACACGCGCAAGGTTGTACACGCCATGAAGTTGGGCGCTCAGGACTATCTCACCAAGCCATTTCAAAAAGCGGAACTCGATGCGGTCATCGATCTCAGCCTTGGACACGGAAAGCAGACCTATAGCGGCGAAGTGGAAGAACTTTCTGACGACGTTTTCTTCATCGCGGCCAGCCCGGCCATGCGCAAGATTCGCTCGCAAGCCGCGTTAGTCGCGAATGTCGACATTCCTGTGCTATTGCTGGGCGAGAGCGGAACCGGCAAGGAAGTCCTCGGGCGCCTGATTCACAAGCTTTCCAAGCGCGCCCATAGAACCTTCCTCAAGGTAAACTGCGCCGCGGTTCCTGCTGACTTGCTCGAGAGCGAATTGTTCGGCTATGAGCAGGGTGCCTTCACCGGTGCGAACCACTCGAAGCCCGGGAAATTCGAACTGTGCAACCGCGGAACCATTCTGCTCGACGAAATTGGCGAGATGCCGCCACTGTTGCAGGCCAAGCTCCTGCACGTGTTACAGGATCAGCAATTCTCGCGCCTGGGCAGCCGCTCAGTCATCAAAGTCGATGTGCGAATTCTGGCAGCGACCAACATCAACATTCCCGAAGCACTCGCCACCAAGCGCCTGCGCGAAGATCTTTACTACCGACTGAACGCTTTCACCATGCAGATTCCACCGCTGCGCGAGCGCAAGGAAGAGATTCCCATCCTGCTCAAGCACTCCATGTCGCGCATGGCCGAACGTTACGCGCGTGCGCCGTTGCCGCTCTCTCCGGCGTTGCTGCAAGCGTGCCAGAATCATTCCTGGCCTGGTAATCTTCGCGAGTTGAATAACTTTCTCAAGCGCTATTTAATTCTGGGCGACGAGAAACTGGCCGTCGCAGAACTGCTGCCGCGGAACGATAGTACGGTCGGCGCGTCGGGCGACGGCTCGGTCCGCAGCACGGAAGCGGGCGGCTTGAAGTCCCTGGCGCGCACGGCCAAAGATGAAGCGGAAGCGCAGGCCATCACCAAAGCCCTGGAGCAAACCAACTGGAACCGTAAGCAGGCCGCCGGGATTTTGCAGATCAGCTACAAAGCTCTGCTCTACAAGATCCGGCAGTATGGAATTGCCGAAGCAAAAGGTCACCACAAACTCTCGGCGGGGGCGTAGGCTCTTATCGAAGAAGCAGCAATCAAACTATAGGCCCACGGCGCGCCGTGGGCCTTTCTATTGCAGTCATATTGCGGGGCATACCTGAAGTTACGGTACTGACAATGTAATGGTCTGGCTCTTGGTATCGCTGCCCGATGTGGCTGTAACCGTGATGGTGTAATTGCCCGGCGGAGTTCCGCTCACCGGCGCTTGCGCGGGTCGACTGCCGCAGGCGGGCAACAACAACAGCAGCCCAAACGTCACACAGAGGAACAGCATTCCCGCCATCCGTTTGCGGCTCCGTCCGCCACCAACTACCAGCAGGCCTAATCCCGGAACCATCAACCAGAAAGCATAGAAATGTCGAGTCAGCAAACTTCCCACAGGTGTAGTCGGCGGCCGAACTGTGGTGGGAATGTTCAGTGTGGATGACCCTGGGCCTTGCAGACTCACCGGGTTGTTCGTGAAGGCGCACGAAGTCCCTGCGGGCAAGCCGGTACACGCCAGTGAAATGTTCGTTCCGTAGACGGGATGCGGGGTGAGTTGCACTTGATACGTGGCCGTAGCCCCCGCCACCGGTACGCTCCCGCTGGTGGGAGTGACGGTCATGCTGAAGTCCGACATCTGCGCCGGAACCGAGGTTTGCGCGAGCACAATGTTGCCCGGACCTGTTACCTGCACCGAACCGCCATTGAAAAAAGCTTCCGTTCCGTTGCTGTTCGGAGTAGGCGCCACCACGATCGTGACAGTGGCTGTCGAACCTGACTGCAGAGATGGAAGGCTGCAGCTTACAACGGCATTCGTAGAACCGCCGCCGCAAGTTCCGGCGGTACTGCTGGCCGAGACAAAGGTCAGCGGCACGCCTGTAACGGAAGTGCTCAGATTATCCAAAACCGTGATATTGTTCGCCAGGTCAGGGCCATTGTTCGTCACCGTATAAGTGAATGTAGCCTGGTTCCCAGCGCTGATGAAGGACTGGTTCGTGCCCAGCGTCAGTGTGCCGGTGAGCGATAAGCTCACTGCTGTTCCTAATTGAGTCACGAATGCGTCGAACCCGCCGCCATTCGTCGCCTGCAAAGGCTTCGAGACCTGCAGGTCTGTCGAGTTCGTGTCACCCGCGAAGTATGCGTTCTGATTGATATCCAGAACAATGGAATTGCCCTGATCCGTTCCACTTCCGCCGAAGTAACTCGCCCACGAACCTGCGGTCGTCTGTCCGACCACGGCGGCCGTGTTCAGTCGGGCCACGAATGCGTCCTGCGGACCGCTCAGCGCGCTCTGAATGGAATTGGATTTCGGGAGAACCGGGAAATCCGCCGACTGGGTCCAACCGGTTACCAGCGCACCGCTGCCGGAATCCACCGTGATTCCCTGTCCGGCTTCGCTGTTGCTTCCTCCGAGATAGGAGAAATAGTTGAGGGCCACGTTGTTCAGCGCCGTGGTCGTGCTCGTAGTTGGATTCGTAAAGCGCCCCACAAAGGCGTCCGTGGGAGCGCCGTTGGTCGCTGTGCACTTTTTGGTTGTGGGATCGACAAGATTGTCCAGGCACGGTTGAAATGATCCAGAAGTGGCCAGTGTCGTCACGTTCGACCCAATGTCGATGGAATTCGTGGTTCCCGTGACATAGACGTTAGCTGCTCCCGGATCGAGGGCTATGCCCAGCCCCGAATCAGTCCCAGTTCCGCCCAGGTAAGTCGACCAGACCAATTGGCTGCCCTGATTGGCGTTGGGATTGAGTTTCGCGACGAAGGCATCGGGCGCCGTGGTATTCGTAGTGCTGGAGCATGACGGAGGGTTCACAATCGTCGTCGGCGGTGGCTGGTCCAGACAGGGCTGGTACGGATTGAGAATCGGAAAGTCGGTGCTGCTGCATCCCGAACATCCGCTAAAGATGAAATTCGTGGTGCCCGTGAAGTAAATAATGCCGTTCGGATCGACCGCGATGCGGCCGCCCACCGCGACCGGCGTGGGCGTGTCGAAGTTCGCCCCACCAAAGTAGGTTGAGTAGGCGATGCTGCCGGTTCGGGCCGAGCCCGTATTCACCTTGGTCACGAAAAACTGAATCGGCGCTCGCGGAACAATTTGATACGGCAGGGCTTGGGGAAGCGTGCTCGCCGGGAATTGCACGTTGGTGCTTGCTGTATCGGTGGAGGTGGTGGTGCCGGTGACATAGATGTAGTCGGCAGCATCGATGGTCATCCCGCTGGCCACGTCGGTGCCGTTGCCGGAAAGGTACGATGAATACAGCAACCCGGTGCCGTCATTTTTCAATTCGGTCACGAAGACGTGTGAAGTCCCAGTGCTGCCGGCCTCAGGAACTGCCTGATAGGCGGTAAACAACGTAGTGGGGAAGTTCGGGGAAGACGTCGTGCCCGCCAGAAACGGAGCGCCGCGTCCATCCACGCTGATTCCGACCGGGCTGTCGGTTCCGCTGCCTCCCAGGTACGTCACGTAATCCAGCGTCGAACCGAGCGATCCCAGCGGTGGCGTAATCTTCGCCACATAAACGTTCTGCGCGCCGTTGAGCGTCCTCTGAAAAAGGCCTGTCACCGCAGGAAGATTGGGAGATGTTGTTGAACCGGTCAGATAAATATTGAAGCTGCCATCCACCGCAACGGAGGTCGAATGCTCGTCTCCGCTCCCGCCGAAAAACGTCGAGAAAGTCAGGATGGGATCAATTACGAGTTCGCGCGCGTGGTCATAGGGCCCGATCGCAAATCCCGCGCGATTGGCACCCCGCAGAACGAAGCTGCCTTCCACAGGCTGCTGCTTCCCTGCGATCTCCTGATAGACGCGCGGCGCCTGGAGTTGGACACTGTTTTCCTCGCAGTGGATAATCAGCGCTCCATCTCTCAACTCCAGTCGCTTGGCTCCATTGAATTCGAGTTCGGCCTGCCCTGGATCGGATCCTGGCGCTACCTGGAAGTCATATTCCAGCCGTCCCTGATTTCCGTAGAAGAGCAGATTGATGCCGGGATAAATATTCTCGTACCGGACGCGGGAGAATTGCGGAATACCCTGCCGCCACTTCGCCGGATCATTCCCCAGAAAGTAGTTGCTCTTCCCCGGCAAGAGGTCGGCGCCCGTCAAGCTCGCCTTGGGATTCGCCCCTGCCAGCTTCATCTGCAGGGCTTCTCCGCGGTTCATCGGCGCATGTGACTTCGCCGAACCCCGCGACGGTCTGGATTCCCGAGACACAAGGCTCAGAATCGCGCCCTCAGAACCCAAAAACAGGCTGTAGCCCGAACCGTGTGTCACGAACTTCGCCCGCGGATCGGCAGCATCGAGGTTCGCCTGTCCTTGGTTCGGCTCGAAGATCATGGGCAGCCCGGCGAGAAGAGAGCGCGCCCCCGCCTCACCGACGACATCGCCCGCGTGGCCCGTCGACAGGAGGTTTGGCACCTCCGCGGACTTTGCGATCGCTGACAGCTCAAACGCGACGTTCGTCGCAGTTTTGCGCGACCCGGTACCCCATCCCAGAACGGCGCATCCTGCCCCAAGCAGCGCTAGACCAGCGACCAGAACACGAATTCGTCCCACGGACGTACCCAACCAACGGCGCTCAACGTTCACTCATTCCTCCGATGCAGTCAAACTGGCGTTCTTCGATCGTTTCGCTCAGATCAGTGGAGAGATTAGAGACGGCGCAGGGGTCAACTGAGCCTCGCGCCGGCGAACCTGACCGCGGCTTGCTTGTCACTGGAACTGGCGGAAAAAATTAAATAACTACTTAAACATCTGACGGATAGACAAGTCAAGCGGCCCCCAGCCCTGCCAAGGCTCCCGGACTCGTCAGATGCGGCCGAGTGCGCGGAAAGATGCCGCACCCTCCACAAAAGTGCCACGAAAGAAAATGCAGAACGCCTCTGGCCTGTGCGCAAAAGTGGAAAGATTTGATTTATCTCTGCAATGCCTTGCATGAGTTCCCGGCGTGCGTCTCCAGCCATCTCGCAAAAGGGCTCATTCTGCGCCAAAACCTGAGGTCTGCTTCCGGCCGCGATGGCAGAAGGATTGCTCCGTAATTCGCCAAGCCCTGCGCTTAATTTGCGTCCTCCCACGGCTCCCCAACGGGTTCTGTTCCGATTTCCGGACAGATTACCGAATGTGTTCGAGGCGGCATTTTGCTGTTGCAAACTGCATGCGTTTCTATACATTGAGGGCTACAAAGTCCCGAATCAGTCAAAGCTCAAGCCTTCAAAGTCTGTGGAACTTGCCGTCTGCTGTGCTTGCTTCTCTTTGCAGTATGCGCTCCCGGCGAGGGCGCTTTAGCATGGAACTGAATTCACCGGACCGGCGGACGATGCGGCGCTTCGACATGCGCCTGCCCGCTGTCGTGCGCCTCGAAGACAGCGGCGAGATCAAGACGGAAACTCAGAACGTGAGTGCCCGCGGCGTTTTCTTCTATCTCGACCGGGCAGTTGCAGCCGGCACAAGGCTCGACGTCACTTTGACGTTTCCTCCTCATGTCACTCTGACCGACGCGGTACGGGTCCGTTTCAGTGCCCGCGTCATCCGCGTCGAAAATCCTCTTCCCTCGGCCCGCATCGGCACCGCCGCCATGATCGAGGACTACGAATTCCTCCGAACCAACGGCAGCCCCGATTTCCTCTCCGCCCTGCAAAAAGAATGGAAGGCCTCGAACTAGAAGCGCAAGCTTTCAGCTTTCAGCTTTCAGCTTTCAGCTTTCAGCTTTCAGCTTTTGCTTTCGGCTGTCGGTTTTCCGCTTTCCGCGTCCGGCTCTTGGCTTTTAGATTTCATCTTCTGGATTGTGGCTTTCAAGAGACGCTCCATCAGCCGCGCAGCGGCGAAAGAATGCAGCCCACGGCGCAAGCCGTGGGTGGACAAAGCGGAGAAAGCGGCAAGCCCCGGCAGGGGCGCAAGAATATCCGCCGATCCAAGTTCTTAATCCTGCGGCGGAAATCCGGAAGAGGAGCGCCGAAAACCGGAAGCCTCTTTCCTCTGCTTTCGCAGTCGGCTGGATCTCCGAACCAGGCTGGCCAGATAAGCACCGTGGATCACCCACGTAGCGATATATGCGGCGAAGAGAAACTTAATCGCATTCATCGCGAACTCCGACTGAGAGGAAGGCTGGCCTTCGCCGACCCCGACCCGAGCGATTCCATTGCGTGCGATTCTTCGATTTCGCGCTGCAGCACTTCCAGCCGGAAGCGTGACCAGCACACCAGAAATGCAAAACAAAGAAATGCCATCCAGCTGATTAAGAGCACGTGAAGCATGCGCGGATCCATCGATCCGCCACCGCCGATTACCGGCTGCGGATGCTGCGTGCGGAAAAACCAGATGGAAAAATAAACCAGCGGCACATCGAGAGCACCAAAGACCGCTAGCGCAGCCGCCAGCATCTGCGTCTGCGCGCTGCTGGAAAAACGCCGCAACATCAGATAACTCACATAAATCAGCCACAGGACCAGCGTGGAAGTCAGTCGAATGTCACCCGGCGCCCACCAGATCCCCCACACTGGGCGCGCCCAGATCGGCCCGGTCACGAGTACGATCGTGCAAAAAACTACGCCTACTTCCGCGCTCGTCACCGCGAGCATGTCAAGCCGCTCTCCGGGAAAAAACTTTCCAATCAGAAAATAAAATATCGGAATCAGCAGCACCGTCGTCGCCACAGCGCTCGGACGCATCCCTGTTGGCAGCATTCGCTGTACAGGCGGAAGAAAACACGCAACGACTCCCCCGACGCCAATCGCAATCACAATCCATTTCACTGCAGCCTTCGTCGCAGGTTTTGCGTTCGCCAGATATTGAATGGACGCGATGAAATTAATGAAGAACAAAAGAAACGCCGTCCACGCCGACGGCACGTGGTAATAAATAATCCGGTAGACATCGCCCTGCTGCGCATCTGTAGGGGCAACCACCAGCGCCTCGTAGAGGGCATAAGCCAGCAGAATCACCGTGAAGATCGACAGGATGGGGAAGATTCGCTTCATTCGGCGTGCAAAATCATTCCGAACAATGCCAGACAAGCTGTAGTAAACACCACATCGTAGGTGAGAAGCAACACGGTGTAGAAGTGTGCAGACTCTTCACCGGTAAGAATCGCGGTCGTGCCAGCCACCATGCTGACCACAGCCGGAATGGAAATGGGAAAGAGCAGCAGCGGCAGCATGATCTCGCGGCTGCGCGTGCGCAGCGACATGGCCGCAAAAAAGGTTCCGTTCACCACCAGCGCCCAGGTTCCCAGAATCGCGATCGGCAGCAACTGCCACGCCGGACCGACGACCCGCACATTATAAAAAATCACGAACAGCGGCGTCATCAGCGCTTCCAGCACAGCCACAAAAATGAAATTTCCCAGCGCCTTCGCCAGAAACAACGCATTCGCCGGGGCGGGAGAGACTCGGTACGCATCGAGCACCTGATTTCTCAACTCGCGCGCCCAGGTCTGGTTGAGAGACGTCACCGACGCAAACAAAAAACCCACCCACACTAAACCCCCGACAATGTGCCGCGACTCCTCCGCCAGCGGGTCGAAGGAAAACATAAAGATCACCACCACAAGCAAGGAGAAAAACAACATGGAGTTGAGCGCATCTTTCGAACGCCACTCCAGGCGGATGTCCTTGACCATCGTCGCCAGGATCACCGACCAGAGCGAATTCATTGGACGTCCCCGGCAGAACTCCCGCTACGAGCCAGACTGGCGGTGCGATCCACAATTTGTCCCGCGTGCATCCAGACAAATTCGTCAGCCACGCCTTCCAGCAGCAGCGCCTGGTGCGTGATGACGAAAACAGTTTTCCCCGCATCGCGCATGCCCTTCAGCAGGGCGGCCATCGCGCGCGCCGACTGCACGTCCACACTAGAGAACGGCTCATCCAGGAGCAGGACCCTCGGATCATGCAGAATCGCCCGCGCCAGCGACATTCGCTGCCGCATCCCCTGCGAATACTGCCCTACCGCGCGCGTCAACTCCGGATCGAGCCCGACCGCCCGAATCACCTCTTCGCAGCGAGCGTCGCCAGCAATGCCATAGAGCCGCGCAAAGTAGCGCAGGTTTTCCATCCCGCTCATCTCGTCATAAAGCAGCGACGGATGCGCCATATACCCAACTTCGCGGCATGCCTCCCGCGGACTCTTTCCAAAAATCGAGATCTCGCCACGCGTCGGCTGCGCCAACCCGGCTAGCGCTCGCAACAACGTGGTCTTCCCTGCCCCGTTTTCTCCCAGTATTGCGTGAAATTGCCCCGCATCAAACTCCGCGGTCACGCCGCGCAGCGCGGCAAAGCGCCCAAACTGCTTGATGACGTTGTTGACGATGATGATGGAAGTTGAGGGATCGTTCACAGGCGTCGCAAAAGCTATTATCTCAGCGCAGCCACGAGTCTACCGGAGGCGGGGAATCCATGCATAACCTACGAGACTGCACAGCCTTCGGTGCCTTGCGAAGGACGACAAGAATACGGCAATTGGAAAAGTTCAGTTCGAAATGCCGCTCGCCGAAGGTTGCACTTGTGTCACGCTTTTGGTTGTCTCGGCAGATGGCTTCCCGCCCGGCGTTCCGGGCTGCGGGGCATACTTCGAGGCGCACTTGGCCTGCAGTTGCTTCGCATGAAACACGCCATCGCGATCGAAACGCCCATCCGCCAGCGCCTGTGAATCATCTTTGAAGGTGTCGGGCGGCGCCTCCGTCCCGGTATAGTCCACGCGAAGTGTCTGATCTTCTTCCATCAACACAAATTGCACGTGCGTTCCTGTGCGTTTGATCGAGCCGGGCTGTACGTTCCCGGCAACCCGCAAGCGCTTGGAGTAAGCGCCATCGCCCATCTTGTGCAGTTCTTTAATCGTGACGTAGTAGCTCTTGCTGTCCTGCACGCCTGTATAGGCCAGATAGCCAAGCAGCAGCAGAATTACCGCCGTCGCTCCGCCGAACTTAAGATAGGTCTTGGCTTGATTCGACATAAATTCCCCGCGTGAATTCCGCCCACTGTTAAAACTCTACGCGTCACTGACCCGAGAAGCAAGATTCCGGGCCCGGCGTCGCGCCGCTGCACGCAAAGAACTGATCGTCTGCATCGGGGAAACGCATGCCGCTAACCTCACCTGATTTTATTTTCAAGAGTTTACAGAAGCCCCATTCGCACCGATAGCGCCAATCAAATGTTTCAATTTCCCTTCCGGCATTCGATCGAGTATCTGTAGGAGAACAGGAATTCAAGAAGGAACCGCTATGACCAGCCAGAACAAAAGAGAAGGTCGCAAACTCCACAGTGAGGCTCTTAGCCCGTGCGATCCCGCTGAAATGCTGGACCAACTGCTGGCCTTGGATCGCATGCTGATCGAAGTTTCTATGCGCCTCTACAAAGTCCCGCGGCGCGAGCGGTTTACCATGCGAGCACAAAACCGCCGCTTGCACGACGCGGTGCGGCAACATCTGCCGCGGCTTCTGAAACCATCTCGCAGTCAATTCTGATCTCTACCGCAAGCCACGCACTGCTGATCGCCCCGCCGAATCCCGCCTGCGTCCGCTAGAATAAAAATCTGTTAACACCCTTCATCTTATGATCCATCCCTGGCACGACGTCACTCCCGGCGACAAGCTTCCTCACGAGTTCGATTGCGTCATCGAAATCCCCTTCGGCTCCAGCGTGAAATACGAACTGGACAAATCGAGCGGCCTGATCCGCCTCGACCGCATTCTCTATTCAGCCGTCTACTATCCCGCGAACTACGGCTTCATTCCGCAAACGCTCGCCGAAGACGACGATCCGCTCGACGTGCTGGTTCTCTGCCAGGAGCCGGTCGTTCCATTGACCATCATCCACGCGCGCGCCATCGGCCTGATGACGATGATCGACGCCGGCAAGCAAGATCACAAAATTATCGCCGTGGCCACCGAGGATCCTGAGTTCAACTCTTATCGCAACGCTTCAGAGATGCCGCCCCACCGGCTGTTGATGCTGCGCCGCTTTTTTCAGGACTATAAGCAACTCGAAGGCAAGGCCGTCGAAGTCGATGAGATACGCCCGCCCGCGGAAGCCTATCCCATCATCCTCGACGCGCTTCACCGCTACAGCGAACAACGCCGCAAAGGTTTCAAGGTCGCGAAGTAATCGGTGGGTCTATCCCTGCAACGAGCCAACATCAAAGTACAGCGCCCTTAGCTTAGAGTGCCGTCTATTTGTGGGCGAGCGGTTCGGTTCGCAGTGGAAAATACAGCAAAATAGTGCTTGACTTATTGTACTAATAGTGTGGTACACTAACACGCATGGGAAGAAATGGCAGCGCACTCCGGTTCGCGATCGATCTGCAGAGCGGTGTCCCAGTCTACCGCCAGCTGATCGATCAGGTGCGAAGCGGAATTGCCTCCGGCTCGCTGACCGCAGGAGACCAGCTCCCGACGGTGCGCCAGCTCGCCGTCGACCTGGCCATCAATCCCAATACCGTAATGCGCGCCTATCGTGAACTGGAACTTGGCGGCCTGCTGGAAACTCATCAAGGCACTGGGACCTTCATCACCAAGAAGAAACTGGAAAGAAATTCACCGGAACGAGAACGTCACCTCGGCCAAATGGCCGGAGAATTCGCGGCGCGTGCGGGCGCCGCAGGGTTCGCCTTGGAAGATGTGATCGATCGTCTGCGCGATTTGTTGCCGAAAAGGAGATAGGCATCATGGCGAAAATTCGAATGAACGAAGTCAGCGGCATCGCACTCTTGCTGTTCGTCATCAGCATCGTGATCGGCATTGCAGTCTCGCAGGCCGTGCACCATCCGGCCCCGGCTATCTTCGGAGCTCTGGTCGGCCTTTACTTCCTGTTCGCGATCAAAGTCGTGCGCCAGTGGGAGAAGGTCGCGGTCCTGCGTATGGGCCGCTACGTCGGCCTGCGCGGCCCCGGTCTCTGCCACATCATCCCGGTCGTCGAGACGCTCAGCCCCTACGTGGACCAGCGCGTCCGCGTGGCCAGCGTCTCCGCGGAATCGACGCTCACTCGCGACACCGTTCCCGTGAACGTCGATGCCATCGTCTTCTGGATGGTGTGGAATGCAGAGAAATCCATTCTCGAAGTCGAGAACTTCATTGAGGCCATCATGCTCAGCGCGCAAACCGCGCTGCGCGAGTCGATCGGCCGCCACGAACTGGCGCAAATGATTACCGAACGCGAAACTCTCGGCCGCGAGTTGCAACGCATCCTCGACGAAAAGACGAATCCCTGGGGCATCACCGTGCAATCGGTCGAAATTCGTGATGTGAAAATTCCGCAAGGCCTGGAAGATGCCATGTCGCGGCAGGCGCAAGCGGAGCGCGAGCGCCAGGCCAGAATCATTCTGGGCCAGGCCGAAAAAGAAATCGCCGACAGCTTTGTGCAGGCCGCAACCTCCTACACCGAGAATCCCGTGGCCTTGCATCTGCGCGCCATGAACATGCTCTACGAAGCAATCAAAGAGAAGGGTTCCATGGTCATCGTGCCTTCGTCTGCAGTAGAAACCATGGGCCTGGGCGGAACCCTCGCAACCGCGTCACTCGGCGGAGCAAAACCGTAAATACAGTGCAGTTCGAGAGAAGGAGGTCGTATGAACTACTTACTGTCAGTATGTTTGACCACTTTAACTATCGCTTCAAGCGCCATGCCCGCCGCGTCCGCGCAAACTCCGGCGATGCGTCAAGGCGTCAGCGTGCAATTAGCCCCCACCAGCAATGCCACACCTATGCCGGAAGCGGACAGCGAAGATGCCTGGATCGTGGCGGTTGCCGCCGATGGCAAGATCTACTTCGGAACTGAGCCGGTCACGCCCGCGAGTTTGGTGGACGAGATGAAAGCCCGTCCCCGCAATCGCGATGCGAAGCTCTACATCAAAGCCGACGCTCGGGCTAGCTTTGGCGACGTCGAGAAAGTTTTGAACGTAGCGAAGCCCGATCTCTTTGAATCGGCAGTGCTCCTGACCAATCAGAACGAAACTTCGGCCCTAGGAAAATTGGTCGCGCCGAAAGGCTTAGAGGTACTTCTCACCTCCGCGCCTTCCGACGCTGTCGTCGTCGAAGTGCACAACTCCGCCCAGTCGCGCCCCTCGCTGAAAGTCAACCATCGTGAAATCGCCGCGTCCAACCTGCAAGCCGCGCTAAACCAATCTCTACAGAATCGGACAGACAGAGTTGTTGAGATTAAAGCGGAAGGCTCGTTGCCCTTCGCCCAAGTCGCTCAAGTGATTGACGCCTGCACTTCGGTCAAAGCAAAAGTTGTCTTACTTACAGAATAAATCGGGGTGCCCCGTCCTTGACTCTCCGATTTTTGGAGAGACAAGGCGGGGATTTTGACTTCAGGCCTTGACTTCGAATCTAGATTTTGAATTTTGAATTTTGACTTTTGAATTTTAACTTTTAACTCTTCCGCCTCCCGTCACCAAACATGGCAGGCGTTCTCCGCCACCATCGGCTGTCCCGCTTTACAGCCCCATGCCTTCTGAAACTCCGGCATGTTCTGCACCACTCCGTCCACGCGATACTTCCCTGGCGAATGCGGGTCCGTCACCGCTCGCATGCGTGCAACTTCCGGACGCCGTTTCTCGCACCATACCCGACCGAATCCGAGGAAGAAGCGTTGCTCCGGCGTGTAGCCGTCAATTTTCTGCCCTTCTTTCCCAGTCTTATCCTCGGCGATCATGTGTTCGAGCGCCGCTAGTGCAACCCGTGCACCGCCGTTGTCCGCCGTGTTCTCCCCGAGCGTAAGTCTGCCATTCAGCTTGACATCATCCACAGCGATAAAATTCGAATACTCGTCGGCCACGCAACTCACGCGCTTCTCAAATTCTTTTCCATCCTGCTGGCTCCACCAATCGTGGAGGTTTCCCTGAGGATCGTACTTGCGCCCCTGGTCATCGAACCCGTGCGTCAGTTCGTGTCCAATCACCAGCCCAATTCCACCGAAGTTCACACCATCGTCCATCGTCTTGTCGAAAAATGGCGGCTGCAGAATCCCCGCGGGGAAAACGATCTCATTGAACGATGGGCTGTAATAGGCGTTCACTGTCGGTGGCGTCATGCCCCATTCCTTGCGATCCAGCGGCTTATCGATTTTCGCAATCTGCCGCTTGGCCTCGAATTCATTCGCGCGGAGGACGTTGCCCGTCAGATCGCCCGGCCTGATCACGACCGAACTGTAGTCCCGCCATATCGAGGGATAGCCAATCTTGTTCCGAATCGCCTCGAGTTTCACCTTCGCCTGCTTCTTAGTGTCGTCGCTCATCCACGATAAATCGTGAATATCTTCGTCCAAAGACTTTTCCAGCGCGTCCACCATCTTCAGCATGCGCGCCTTGGATTCGGGACCGAACGTCGTCTCCACATAGCGCTGTCCAAGAGCCTCGCCCAGTTCCCGATCGGTAAGATTCACGCACCGCTTCCACCGCGCCTGAATTTCTTTTTGCCCGGTGAGTGCCTGTTGGTACTTGAAATTCGCCTCGACAAACGGCTGCGACAGCCAGGGAGCTGCCGCATTGAGGACGTGCCAGCTTACGTAGGTCTTCAAATTATCGAGCGACTCCGACTCGATCGCCCCATTCACCTTCTTGAAAAATTCAGGATTGGAGACGTTGAGCTGCGTAAATGGCGGTGCGCCGACAGCGGCAAAGTACCGGTTGAGATAGAAATCCGGCCCCAGGGCAACCGCCTGGTCGCGGCTCATCTTGTGATCTCGGTTCTCAGGCTTGCGGCGTTCGGTGCGGTCCATCGCCGCCTGAGCCAGTGTCGTCTCGATACGCAATACCGTCTGAGCCGATTCGCCCGCCTGCTGCTGCGTTTGCCCCGCCAGCGCGAACACCTCAGTGGCGTAATCCACCAGGTGCTGCCGCATTTCCTTCATCCTCGGATTATCTTCCTTGATGTAATAGTCGCGGTCGGGAAGGGTCAGCCCGCCCTGGTCGATGTAAGCAATCACTTGATCGGCATTGTGCATGTCTGACGTGGCATAAAAATTGAACAGTGGGTTCGGGCCGATCAAATGAATGTGCGCGATTTCGTCGATCAGCGCGCTCTTGTCTTTCACCGCAGCGACCCGCTCCAGTTCCGGCTTAACCGGCGCAATTCCTTCGCTGTTTACCTTCTTCTCATCCATGCAAGAGCCGTAGAGGTCGCCAATTTTCTGGTCGATCGCGTTGCGGCTAGCCCCGCCGGCTGCAGCCTTTTCCAGAATGCCGCGCTCGATTTCCAGATTGCGTTCATGTAACTCCGTAAAGCTTCCCCATTGCGACTGGTCAGCGGGAATCTCCGAGTTCTTGATCCAGTTTCCGCAAGCATATTGGTAAAAGTCCACGCAGGGATCGACCGTCTTATCAATGTTGTCAATGCTGAAACCCGGACCAGGCTTGGTAGAAGAGGCAGACTGAGAAAAACTGGCCGCAGTCACCAGCAGCAAAAAAGCCAGCAGGAATCGAAACACGCGCATAAGAATCTTCTCCTTGTAAATGATGCGGGAAGAATTCTATGCCCGACGATTCGCCGAGAGCAACCGGGTAGTTCAGCTCCATCGACCTCTGTGCTCCTCTGTGCCCTCTGTGGTTAAAGGTTTTCGCGTTGCTCCTTCCCGCGCTCGCCACGGTTATAATCAAGACACACACAGATTCCCATAAGGCTGGTTCCGATCATGACTTCCACAAATGGAAATGGCAGCAACGGCTACACCGTTCCTCAACCGCGCGCAGAGTGGCTGGCCCGTCGAAAAAAAGAAAACACCACCGGCAATTTCTCGCAAATGCACTACGCGCGCCGGGGCGTCATTACGGAAGAAATGTCGTTCATCGCCCACAAAGAAAAGCTGACGCCCGAACTCGTACGCGACGAAGTGGCTCGCGGACGCATGATCATTCCCGCCAACATCAACCATCCGGAACTCGAACCGATGGCGATTGGTGTCGCTTCCCTTTGCAAGATCAACGCCAACATCGGCAACTCCGCCGTCACGTCAGAAATAAATGAAGAACTTAAAAAACTTCACACCGCCGTCCACTACGGCGCCGACACGGTCATGGATCTTTCCACTGGCGGCAACATCCACGAGATTCGCGAAGCCATTCTTCGCCACTCGCCGGTCCCTATCGGCACGGTTCCCATCTACGAAGCCATCGCACGCGTGAAACGCGTGGAGGATCTGAACGCCGAAGTGATGCTCGAAGTCATCGAAGAACAAGCCGCGCAAGGCGTCGACTACATGACCATCCACGCCGGCGTCCTGATCCAATATTTGCCGCTGATTTCCAAGCGCATCACCGGCATCGTCAGCCGCGGCGGCGCCATCCTCGCCCAGTGGATGGCCTACAACCGCAAACAGAATTTTCTCTATGATCGCTTCGACGACATCGTCAAGATTTTCAAGAAGTACGACGTCAGTTTCTCGCTCGGCGATGGCCTGCGCCCCGGCTGCGTCGCCGATGCCAGCGACGAAGCCCAGTTCGCGGAACTCAAAACTCTAGGCGAGCTCACGAAGAAAGCGTGGGCAGAAGACGTGCAGGTCATGATCGAAGGGCCCGGCCACGTCTCCATGGACAAGATCAAAGAACAGGTCGACAAAGAAGTTGAGCTCTGCTACGAGGCCCCGTTCTACACGCTCGGCCCGCTGGTCACCGACATCGCGCCTGGCTATGACCACATCACCTCGGCCATCGGCGCAGCCATGATTGGCTGGTATGGCGCTGCGATGCTCTGCTACGTTACGCCCAAGGAGCATCTGGGTTTGCCCAACGAAAAAGATGTGAAAGACGGCATCATCGCCTACAAGATCTCGGCTCATGCGGCCGATATCGCCCGCGGACGTCCCGGCGCCCGCGACCGCGATGACGCACTCAGCTACGCCCGCTACAAGTTCGACTGGGAAAAACAGTTTGCCCTCTCTCTCGACCCCGAAACCGCACGCTCCATGCACGACGAAACTTTACCGGACGATTACTACAAGGAAGCCGCCTTCTGCTCCATGTGCGGCCCCAAATTCTGCTCGATGAATTATTCCTCGAAAGTGGACGAATACAACAAGCAGGTCCACGGCATCGAGAAGAAAGATTATTCGGAGTTGGTCGAGAGGTTGGTAACGCTGAAGTAGAGTTGTCGGCTCAGGAATGATCGCCGGTAGCCGCCGCCGCGACCCAGTAGTAATCCACATTCTGCGGCTCGTAGTGACCGAGAAACGTCACGCGCCGGCCCGTTGTCCGCTTCGCGACATTTACCTTCCAGGTCGCCGGTGCGACCAGTAGATGCTCCTCTGCCGGCACACTTCCCCGCTCGTAACGGATAATCGCCCGGTTCCGATAAAACTCGAGGCCGTATTCCATCTCGCGGGAAACTCCGTAGACTGCAAGCGGCAGGGGATGCGTTTCCACCCCGCTGATCTCCACCGCCAGCGGGCGCACGGACAGTTTCTGATCGATCGAGGCAGCCCCAAGCTTCAGGACGGCCGCTATAGACAACACCACTGGAATCAGCGTGACGAATCGCAGCATGCGCAGGCGCAAGCGGCTTACTAGCGTCAGCGCAATGGCCGCACACAACGCAAACGCAATAATGAGCGCGACAAGCGTGGGCCGCCCCGGCGGTAGCCGATGCTCGGTGACGATATAAGCGATCAGCAAAGATGGAATGATCGGCACAGCGGCCACCAGCGCATGCAGCACCGCGAGAGCCCTCGGGACATATTGTTCATACGAACGTTGCCGGTGCAGATAATCCGCCAGCAGCGCCGCTCCCGCGGGAATCGACGGCAAGATGTAGCCGGGGAGCTTCGATTGCGAAAACGAGAAGAACACAATGGGCACGAGGAACCAACAGCAGGCAAACATGCTGAATTGCCATTCGAGATCGGGTTCGGGAGAAACGGTCTTGCGCTCCTTCCACCAGATTCGCAGCGTCTCAACGAGCGAGACGATCACGAACACCGTCCACGGCACCAGCGCGAGAAGTGTGACTGGCACGTAATACCAGAACGGCTGGCGGTGGTGATACAGATCAGTGGAGAAGCGGGCGAGATTGTGTTCGAGAATAAATTCGTGAAAGAATTGCGGATTCCGCATCTGCACCGCGACGTACCATGGCAACGCAATCGCGCAAAACAGCAGTATGCCAGGTAGCCAGAAGGTTCTTAAGACAATTCGAGATTCGCGCGCTGCCAGCGCGAACAGCACAATAACCGCTGCCGCCAGAAAAGGCGCCACTGGCCCCTTGGCAAGCATTCCGAGCGCCATGCAGATATAAAACAGCGCCAGATAGATTCGCTTGCCACTCTCCCGCCAGGCCCACCACGAGAGCATCCCAATCGCAAAACTCGCGGCCAGCGCCATATCCATCGACGCGGCGCGAGCGTAGCCGACTACTCCAGCACACGAAGCCGTAATCAGTGCGGCATCCACTTCCACGCCACGGCGGAACCTGCGGAAGAAAACATAAACCGCGATCACGAGCAGCGTGCCATCAATCCCTGCCGGAATGCGCGCCGCCGCGTCGTTCACACCCAGCAGCGAATAAGCCAGCATCGCCTGCCAGTAATACAGTGGAGGCTTCTCGAGCCAGGGATTGCCGCCGAGAGTCGGGGTAATCCAGTCGCGATGATCGAGCATCTCGCGTGCCACCTGCGCATAGCGTGGCTCGTCAGCCCCGATCAGCCCGAACTGCCCCAAGCCGTAGAAAAACAAAAACGCACAGAAGCCCGCGATCAGCAAAGCATCCGTGCGCGTGCGATTGGTCATCGGGAAATTGATGATTGCTGATTGTTGATTGAAAAAAGCTAGCAATCCGGCAAGCTCTTTAATCAGCAATCAAAAATCAAGAATCAAAAATGTTTCTCTATTGTACGGAAGGTCCGCGTCGAATCTGGGAAAGCACTTGGCGCACGGCTTCGGCGAGTGGCCCATCGACCGAGCAACCGCTGGCGCATTCGTGGCCTCCGCCACCGAAGCTTTCGGCAATGTGGGCGACGTCTAGTTTTCCTTTGCTGCGCAGGCTCACGCGGAATCGCCCATCCGCTAACTCGCGGAAAAATGCCGCGACCTCAACGCCACCGATGGAGAGAACGTAGTTCACTAGTCCCTCACAATCTTCTTCAATGGCGCCGCAACGCTCCATCTGCTTCTGCGTTACCCACGCATATGCCAGGTGACCTTCCGCAGCCAGGCTGCGAAGCGCTTCGCCTAGCAGGCGGATTTTGGCGACGGAATGTGCGAAATAAATTCCGCGCGCGCAGTGCGCCGGATCCGCTCCCGCCAATACCAACTCACGCGCCAGCGCGAACGTATTCTCGTTGGTGCCTTGAAACATGAACGAACCGGTGTCGGTCATCAGCGCCGTGTAAAGGCAGGTCGCAACCTCGGCGGAAAATTTCACACCCGCTTCCCGCGCCAGGCGAAACACCATTTCCGCCGTAGCTACGGCGTGGGGATCGATCCAATTTACATGGGCGAAGGGACGCCCGCTGACGTGATGATCGATGCTGATCAGGAACCGATTCTCCAATCCTTCGAGCCGCGTCCGGTGAATGCTGTCACATTCCAGAATGATGGCCGAATCGTAACTGCCCATCACCTGACTGGATTGCACCACCTGGTCGGCGAATGGAAGCGACCGGTAGACGCGCGGAACGCCATCGTGCAGCACCACGTCCGCATGCTTGCCCATGGCGCGGAGAATCTGGCAGCAGGCCAGCGCGGACCCGACGGCGTCGCCATCGGGGCGGGCGTGCGACGTCAGCACGAATCGTTCGTGCTGTCCGATCTGCCGGAGCACGTCCCCGAGCACGTCACTATGCCGTTTTTCCACCGCTGTCCTTCTGCGCCTTCGTTCTCTTCTTGGCCCGTGCCAATAGTTCTTCCACTCGCGCCTTTTCCTGTTCCGCGCGATCCAGTCGGAAATACAACTCGGGCGCGCGCCTCAGGTGCAAGCGCTCCACCAGTTCATGCCGGATGTATTCGCGCGCCGCCTCCAACCCTTCCAAGCTCTGGTCCGCATCCTCGTCGTCGCCTTCCACGTTGACCCAGACCTGCGCCGACCGGCCGTCGTCGGCGATATGCACAGCCGTCACGCTCACCAGTCCAATGCGCGGATCGGCCAGTTCCCCTTCGACCAGCGTTTCGATTTCCTCGCGCAGAGCCTCGCCGACCCGCCCGCGATGGTATTTCAGCCCACGCTTCTCCACGGCCAAACACCTCTCAGGTAAAACGCATGAGAATATCAGAAAATCGGGCTCAAGTGTGTGATCTGGAATCGCTATTGTCTCGCGACCTGGCGACCGCAAGATAAGTACGGAGGTAACAATATGTTAGAGGTGACGCGTCGTCGGTCGTTGGTCGTTGAAAAAAACTTCGCCGGACGCTCTTCCAACGACGAACGACAAGCGACCAACGACAGTTCTAGAAATATTCCACGAACGAATCCGCGATTTCCGCCCCGTGGTTATTGGCGATGCGAGTGGCAGCACGCTCCACGTTCTTGATCAGCCCGTCAAGGTAGTCGCGCGAATTGGAAATGCTGACCACGCCAATGGTGGCGCGGTTCCAGAGTTCCCCGGCATCGAGCTCGGCCACCGAAACGTTGAAGCTGGTCCGCAGCCGGTCTTTCAAACTGCGCACAACTTGCCGCCGATCTTTAATCGATTGCGCAGCTTCGATGTGGAGTTCGAGGGTGAGAAAAGCGATCATGCAGTCGGTCGCCGGTCGTTAGTCGCTGGCAAACCCATTCGACTCACGGTTCCTGGCGAACGACCAGCGACACACGACTAACGACGGTTCTTACGCCATTGCTTCCGCTGCGATCCGCTCGGTGGCAAAGGCTTCGATCACGTCGTGCGCTTTGATGTCGCCATAGTTCGCGATCGAAATGCCGCACTCCATGCCGTTGGTGACTTCCTTGGCATCGTCCTTGAAGCGGCGCAACGATCCAACCTTGCCTTTGAACACGACCACGTTGTCGCGTAGCAGCCGAACTTCGGAGTCACGTTTGATCAGCCCATCGATCACGCGGCAACCCGCAACGGTTCCAACCTTCGGGATGCGGAAGGTTTCGAGCACTTCGGCGCGACCCTGATACGTTTCCTTGATGGTCGGTTCGAGCAGGCCGGTCATGGCGCGCTTGATCTCGTCCTGCAGTTCATAAATGATCGAGTGCAGACGGATGTCGACTTCTTCTTGCTCCGCCAGTTCCTGCGCCTTGCGCTCCGGCCGCACGTTGAAGCCGATGATGATGGCATTCGACGCCGAGGCGAGCAGCACATCGGTTTCGGTAATCGCGCCCACGCCCGAGCGCAGCAGTTTCAGCCGCACCTTCTCGTTCGAAAGTTTAGTAAGCAGATCGCTGAGTACTTCCACCGAGCCCTGCACATCGCCCTTCAGAATGATGTTCAGTTCCTTAGTCCCGGCGGTCTTGATCTGCTCGGCCAGTCCTTCCAGCGACACGCGCGAACTCTTGGCCAGCGCGGCCTCGCGCGCCTTCTGCTCGCGATATTCGGAGATGCCCCGCGCCTTATCGCGGTCCGCAACCACCACGAATTGATCTCCAGCCTGCGGTAAACCTTCCATGCCCAGAATTTCAACTGGCGTTGACGGCGGCGCGGACTGTAGCGCCGCCCCGCGATCGTCGAACATCGCGCGGATTTTTCCGTACACGTTGCCCACCACGAAGTTATCTCCAGCAACCAGCGTGCCGTTCTGCACCAGCACCGTGGCCACCGGTCCACGTCCGCGATCGAGCTTCGCTTCCAATACCACACCAGTCGCAGCGCGTTCGGGAGTCGCCTTCAACTCCGCCAAGTCGGCAACCAGGCAAATCATTTCCATCAGCAAGTTCAGGTTCGTTTTCTTTTTCGCCGAAACGTCAACGAATACGATCTTACCGCCCCACTCTTCCGGTACCAGCCCGCGATCGGCAAGTTGCTTCTTCACGCGATCGGGCATCGCGTCCGGCTTGTCGATTTTGTTTACCGCGACGATGATTGGAACTTCGGCGGCGTGGGCGTGATCGATCGCTTCCACAGTCTGCGGCATCACGCCATCATCGGCCGCCACTACGAGCACAACGATATCGGTGGCCTTCGCGCCGCGCGACCGCATGCGGGTAAACGCTTCGTGACCAGGTGTGTCGAGGAATACGATTTCGCGCCCGTACGCCGGAGATTCCTTATCGGTAATTCGAACTTTGTAGGCGCCGATGTGCTGCGTAATGCCTCCAGCTTCGCCTTCCGCCACGCTGGTCTCGCGAATCGAATCCAGCAGCGTTGTCTTCCCGTGGTCGACGTGACCCATGATCGTGACCACTGGCGGGCGCGGCGTAACTTCCACGGCGGACTCTTCTCCGCTTGCGGCTGAAGCTGCGTCGATATCTTTGGAAGCCTGCTCTTCGAACGTGATCACGTTCGTCTCAGCGCCGAAGAAGCGAGCCATTTCGCTCGCCAGTTCGGCATCGAGTGTCTGATTAATAGTTGCGAATACACCGCGACCGAGCAGGCGCGAGATCAAATCTTTGGCGCGAATGTCGAGCTTCTCCGCCAGATCCTTGACGCTGATGCCTTCTGTGATGGTGATGTTGCGCGTAATGGGCATCGGCTCGTTCGACACCACCAAACGCGGCGGTGGTGTGTAGCCCTTCATCGGGCCTTCTTTTACACCACGTGGAACATAGCGCTGGCCCGGCCGGCGCGCAGGAGCGCCTGGACGGCTTCCAGGACGAACCGGTCCGGGAGGCGGCAGCCCAGGTCCAACACCCAGGGGACGCGCACCCGCAGGTGCGGACCGCGTAGGGTGCATGGGACGGCGCTCACCGGGACGCAACGGACGCGGCGGACCTCCGCCGGGAACCGTCGGTCGCGGACGTTGAAAGATTGGCTGGCCTGGCACGGGACGCCCGGGCGCGGGACGCATCGTCCCTGCAGGCGCGCCGGCCTGTGCAACCGGAGCGGCTGGCCTGGGCGGCGGAGCTTTGTACACCGGACGCGGTCCAGTCTGCGGAACAATCATTCGCGGAGCCGGAGGCTGCGCAGATGCCGCATTAGCCGGAGGCGCAGGCGGACGCGGCGCAGCTGCCGGAGGCTGAGGTGAGGCAGACGCTGTAACCGGAGGCGCTGGCGGTGCCGCAGCAACGGGAGGCGGCGCTACGGGACGCGGCGGGGCTGGAGGAACTTGTACCGCAGCCGGAGGCGCTGGCGGCTTCTCTGCAACGGGTGCAACCACTTCGGGTCGCGCAGCCGGAGTTGGCGCTGCAGGAGTCGGAGGCGCAGCCGGAGGTGGCGTTGGTCTGGCCACGGGCGGCGCTGCCACGGGCTTTGCAGCGACAGGAGGCGCTGGAGGCCGAACTGGCGCCGCGGCGGCTTCCTTCTTCTGCGTGATGGCTTTCAGCACATCGCCCGGGCGGGAGATGTGAGACAAATCGATCTTGGTCTTGATTTCTTCTTCGCCGCGCAACGGGCGCGCGGACCGGGCAGACGCCGACTGCGCTTCGGACGAGCCGCGGATGTGGGCCCGGACTTTTTCCGCTTCATGTTCCTCGAGCGAACTGGAATGGGTCTTCTTCTCCGTCACCCCGACGATCGGTAGAGCGTCGAGAATGGCTTTACTTTTGACTTCCAGCTCCCTGGCGAGATCGTTGATTCGAACCTTGCTCATCCGGCCTTTCTTGTGCCCCGCGTTGCGCTTAAGTCTTCATTGCATCCTCACGGAGTCAGCGTATTGCACTCGCACGCCATCGCAAGATGGCCGCGAGTGCCATTGTTCTCAAGTAATGCTATTCAGTTTTTTCCGAAGCGGAGCCGTCTTCTGGCCCGCGCTCTTCTTGTTCTTCCGAGGCGGCTTCGGCTTCCGCCGTCGCCTCAGGAGCCGCCGCCTCTTCTTCCGCGGCAACTTCGCCAGACGCCGCTTCAGCGGCCGCTTCCGGCGCAACTTCCTCGCCGACAACTTCCTCTTGCGCGCTCACGCCCTCCGCCGCTACTTCCCCTTCGGCGGCGCCCGCCTCCAGGCTCGCAAAGTAATTATTCACCGCGAGACTGATTTTTTCCACCGTTTTAGGGCCAATGCCCTCGATGGCTTCCAGTTGTTCCGGCGTCATATCGGCGAGCGCTTCCACAGTGGTCACGCCCGCGGCGCTAAGTTTTTCCACCAACCCCTCGCCCAACCCAGTCACATTTTCCAGCGGAGTCGAGGCTTGCGGAGCCATCGCGGCCATCTGCAACTCGACTTCCTGGCGCTTCTCTTCCTCACTCTTGATGTCGATCTTCCAGCCGAGCAACTTCGCCGCCAGCCGAACGTTCTGCCCCTTCTTGCCAATGGCAAGCGAGAGCTGGCTGTCGTCGACCACCACTTCCAGATGCTTATCCGCGCTGTCGACTACTGTCACGCGGCTCACCTTCGCGGGCTGCAGCGCTTTTTCAGCGAAGGTCACCGCATCTTCGTGATACTCGATGATGTCGATCTTCTCCCCGCGCAATTCGCGGATGATCGACTGCACGCGCATCCCCTTCATGCCGACGCAAGCTCCCACCGCGTCCACGTCTTTGTCCTTGGACATGACCGCGATCTTCGTGCGCTCGCCGGCCTCCCGCGCAATTGCCCGGATCACAACTGTGCCATCGTAAATTTCCGGAACTTCTGTCTGGAACAAATGCTGCACCAGCTCCGGCGCGGCGCGCGAAGCCACGACGCCCGGGCCTTTCGAAGCCCGCTCCACTCGCGCAATCACCACCCGCACCCGTTCGCCGATAGCAAACGATTCCAGCCGCGACTGTTCCTTGCGCGGCATTCGAGCTTCCGCCTTGCCGATATCGAAAATCACATCGGGGCCTTCGACGCGCTTCACCGTGGCATTGACGATTTCTCCCACGCGCCCGATGTATTCGTTGTAAACAGTGTCGCGCTCGGCTTCGCGCACCTTCTGGAAAATCACCTGCTTCGCCAGTTGCGCGGCAATGCGTCCCAGAATGCCTTCAGTCACTTTCGGAATCTGCAGTTCCCCGCCGACCTCGAGCGCCGGATCGACCTTGCGCGCATCTTCCAGCGTGATCTGCAGGTTCGGATCTTCCACCTGCTCCGGCGTCTCCACCACGGTCTTCACCGCAAAAGCATTGATCTTGCCGGTTTCCTTATCGAGCTTGGCGCGCAGATTTTCCTGCGACTTGTAGTACTTGCGCGTGGCCATAACAATGGCGTCTTCCACCGCGCTGACCACAATCTGCGGATCAATGCCTTTTTCCCGGCTCAGTGCGTCGATCGTGTTGTAAAGCTCGCTAGCCATAAAAGTCAGTGTCCAGTTGCCAGTTGCCAGTGTCTGGTCTCAGCGGAACCTTAGAGGCTGTTGCTGACCACTAATCACTGACCACTGGCCACTTTCTTAAATCTCCGGTACCAGATTTGCCTTCTCCACGTTGGCGAAATCAATCTCAATCTTCTCGCCGGCTGCCGTGCCCATTTTCTTTCGCGACTTGTGGCTGGCTACGCTTAGATCGAGTTTCAGCCGGCCGTCCTGAAAACTTTCCAACCGTCCTTCGAAATGGCGGTTATTGTTCACCGGCTGCCGGGTCGTCAACTTCATGCGGCTTCCGGTGAACCGGGTGAAGTCCGCCGCCTTGATCAATTTCCGATCCAGCCCCGGGGACGAAACTTCCAGCGTGTACGACCCCGGCATCACATCTTCCACATCCAAGATCGTGCCAAACTCGCGGCTGAAGTTCGCACAGTCCTCGTGCGTAACCCCTGCTAGCGGATCGGTCCCCGCCGCAGGCTTGTCGAGAAATACCCGCAACATGCGCGCCTTGCCACCGCCGAGAAACTCGATTTCCACGATCTCGAGCCCGCTGGAGGCCGCTACCCGCTCCGCGATTTCCCGCACACGTTCAACGTCAAGCGCCATGAATCCAATGACTTACTGGCGGATGGCAGCACACCGAAGGGCTCCAACGAAAAAGTGGGCTTGCGCCCACTGGTGTGCTTCGCCAAAAGCCGGTACACAGCAGTTCTCGAATTCCTAATATACGCCCCTAGTGATTAAAAGACAAACCGCTCGAAGCCGTGAAGAAAGGGGGTTGAGCGCTATCGGTGATGGCAACAGTTACCGATGTTACGTGCCTGCGACCCCGAAAAGTGTGACCATCGAGTGGATCGTCGCTTAAGCTCACCTTATGGCTTACCAACGTGGAAAACCACTGACTGTTGGGTTCTCCGCTCTATTCGCCTTTGCGCTGCTCGCCTTTGCGCTGCTCGCCTTTGCCGCAGACGCACCGACTCCTCAGGCGGTGGCCACTCTCGATGTCGCCAAACCGATGCGTGAAAGCGCCTGGGTTTGCGAATGCGGCATGTTGGGCCGCTTGAGCGGGGCTCAGAAAGATTCAATTCCCACAACAGCACTGTTCTCGTCGAACAACTCGATTGCTGTGGGACCGTGCCCTTCAGCCGGTTATGCTCAATGTTCCTTACCCGTGGTTCGCTGGGAGAACGGCACCTTGAAAGAGACGGCCGAGACAGCACACGTTACGCCACAGAGCGCAAGGGCATCGGCAGATGGAAAACGAACGTTATTCGACTTCAATGATCGACAAGTACCTTTCGGGCAACATCTCCTAGAGAGCGCTCAAACCGTTTTAACTTTGGGAATGAGCGGCCCTGAGGATGTGAATGGGGAGGTGGTACAAGTTGTCGATACCTCTTCTAAGAAGGCTTGCTTTCAGTGGCGGCGTAGTTTCCCGATGACGTGGACGCGAGTAAGGTCCGCTTCGATTTCCCCGTCTGGCGAGTTTGTTGCGATTATTGAGGGCACGAAGCTGTCTGTCTACCGTCTTCCCGCGGCCTGCGACGGACGAAGAATCAGCCCACCACCCAGCTAGAAAACGAGTCAGTTCGCGTAACATCACACAGTTATGACCTACCCGTACCGATTTGCTTCAATCCCCTACCGTCTCTAGAATGAATGTTTACCCACACGCTGGGTGATCCCGAAAATTTATGATTCATTTTCCCGTTCCTGAGGCTCTTACTTTCGATGACGTCCTTCTGCTGCCCGCTCGTTCCGATGTGATTCCATCCGACGTCAGTACCCAGACGCAACTCACCCGCAAGATCAGCTTGAACATTCCCGTGGTGAGCGCCGCCATGGACACCGTCACCGAATCCCATATGGCCATCGCGCTGGCGCAGCAGGGCGGCCTCGGCATCGTTCATCGCAACCTGACCATCGAGCAGCAGGCCAACGAAGTCGACAAGGTGAAGCGTTCAGAAAGCGGCATGATCGTCGATCCTGTAACCATGTCGGCCACCGACCGGGTCAGCGACGCGCTCGAAGTCATGCGGAAGTACAAGATTTCCGGGGTGCCCATTACCGATCACGGCAAACTGGTCGGCATCCTCACCAACCGCGACCTGCGCTTTGAAAGCCGCTTCGACATTCCCATCGACAAAGTGATGACCAAGAAAAATCTCATCACCGTGCCCGTGGGAACCACGCTCGAAGAAGCCGAAAAAATTCTCCATCAGCACCGCGTCGAAAAGCTTCTGGTGGTCGATGACAAGTACAACCTGAAGGGCCTGATCACGGTCAAGGACATCCAGAAGAAACTTAAATATCCGAACGCCGCCAAGGACCCGCAAGGCCGCCTGCGCGTCGGCGCGGCGATCGGCGCCACCGGAGATTTTCTGGAACGCGCACAGGAACTGGCCGAAGCGAAGGTCGACGTCATCGCTATCGACAGCGCGCACGGCCATCAGACCAAAGTGCTCGACGCGGTGAAGCAGGTGAAATCGAAGTTGCCGGGAGTCGAACTGCTCGCCGGAAACGTAGCAACTTTTGACGGAGCCTGCGAATTGGCGCGCGCCGGAGCCGACGGCATCAAAGTCGGCATTGGGCCTGGATCGATTTGCACCACGCGCATCGTGACCGGCGCTGGCGTACCGCAGATTACCGCTATTGCCGAAGCCTACCGGGCCATGAAAGACACGGGCGTTCCGATCATCGCCGACGGCGGCATCAAATATTCCGGCGACGTCACCAAGGCGCTGGCTGCGGGCGCGAGTGCCGTCATGATCGGATCGCTCTTCGCCGGCACCGACGAAAGTCCCGGCGAACTGATTCTCTATCAGGGCCGCTCCTTCAAGTCGTACCGCGGCATGGGCTCAATCGGCGCGATGGCGCAGGGTTCGAGCGAGCGTTATTTTCAGAGCACGGAAGGTGATTCTTCGGCATCGGTTTCGGCTCCCGATGGCGAATCGAATCGCCTGGGGAAACTGGTTCCTGAAGGCATCGAGGGACGCGTTCCCTATCGCGGCTCGGTCGCGATGATCGTCCACCAGATGGTCGGGGGATTGAAGTCCGGCATGGGCTACTGCGGCTGCGCCACCATTGCCGAACTTCTGCAGAAGACGCGCTTCGTTCGCATCAGCGGCGCCGGCCTGCGCGAAAGCCACGTCCACGACGTCATGATCACCCGCGAGGCCCCGAACTATGCTATCGAATAGGAATTTGGGAACACCGCCATCGAATCCGGGTGCCCCATTTCTCGCGCCTTTCGCGAGAAGTGGGGGTGTTCTCACTGCAGGTGCCGCACTCCGTTGAGCACCGATCGTCACCGCGTCCTGAAAACATGGATCGCCGCAATCCTGTGGCTGATCGTAATTTTTCTTGAGTCATCGAATCTAGGTTCCGCGAGCAGCACCAGCCGCATCCTTTATCCTCTGTTCCATTTCTTGTTCGGGATGGACCATGCGCACTTCCAGCACTGGCACTTCTTTATCCGCAAGGGTGGACATGTCTTCGGCTACGGACTGTTGAGCATTCTGCTATTTCGTTCCTGGCGCGAAACTTTTCCTTCGATCGAAAACTCGAGGTGGACCTTGCGCTGGGCGAGCATGGCGGTTGCGGGAACCGCCATCGTGGCCAGTCTCGACGAATGGCACCAGAGCTATCTGCCCTCGCGTACCGGCACGCCGTGGGACGTTCTTCTCGACACCTGTGCCGCAATCGCCGCGCAGTTGCTGCTCCTGCTCTGCTATTGGTCTTTTGGAAACCTCTCGAAAAGGCAACCCCAGGTCAGTCTTCAGGCTCCCCACGCAGAAACGACGAAGCCGACACCCTAGAGCGCAGGGCCCGTCACTTTGTCGACCCACCTTCCCCTTTTTTGACATTTTGTTGACAAAGAAGATTTGACAGCGGACAATACCGCGAATAATATTCAACCGCATGGTTGAGCATTCAAATTCCGCAGAACTCGACCGCATCTTTTCCGCACTGGCGGATCCCACGCGGCGCGCAATCTTGCGTTCGCTTACGCGCCGTCCTGCCACCATCAACGAGATTGCTAAGCCCTTCCCCGTCTCATTGAACGCAATTTCCAAGCACTTGATGGTGCTCGAAAGGGCCGGTCTGTTGCGCCGCGAAATCAAGGGCCGCCAGCACCACTGCCGGATCGAGCCACGTCCCCTGCGCCAAGCTGATGCTTGGATGGCGCACTATCGCCAGTTCTGGGACGAGCGGTTGGATGCGTTGGCAGTCTACGTCGACAAGAAATTCAAAGCCGCAAAGAAAGGAAAAGCCCATGGAAACTTCCGCTGATGGCACGCACCGAATCGTAGCTCGTCGCAGAATGCCGGCCCCACGCGAAATCGTCTACCAAGCCTGGATCGATCCTGAGGGCATGCGCGAGTGGATGTGTCCCGGCGATGTGGTGTCGGCTGAGGCAACGCTGGATGTGCGCGTAGGTGGCTCGTTCCGCATCGCCATGAAAAGCAAAAGCCAGGTGCATGAGCATACCGGGATTTACCAGATCGTAGAACCGCCCGCGAAGCTCGCCTTTACATGGTCGGCAGTTGAGAGTCCCGGCGAGATCACTCTGGTCACTGTGGAATTTATCGCTCATGGTGACGAAAGCGAACTGGTAATCACCCACGAGCGTTTCACAAATCCAGACTTGGCTCGGCGATACGAAAACGGTTGGGGGACAATCGCAAAGAAATTTGCCAACTATCTTGCGTTTCACCGCAATACGGAACGAGTACGGCAACGCGCATAGTCAAAGAGATTCCAAATAATTCCGGCAGCTGCATCCTATGCCGCTGCACCGGTCTATACGACCAGAAAGGATGATTCATGCAAGATGAACGGAATAAGAAGGTAGTGAGGGAATTTACTCGAATCTTCAAGAACGAACACAACGTTGACGGGATTGCTCATCTCTTCGACAACGATTTCACGCACCACTTCCGCATGCCCCTGCCCGCCGGTCTGGAGGGGTTTCAACAAGTTGGGCGAATGATGAACGGAGCTTTCCCGGACGTGGTGGTAACGGAAGAAGATCTCATCGCAGGTGACGACAAAGTTGTTGAGAGAAGCTCGGCCGTCGCGACCCATCGGGGATCCCTGATGGGGGAGCCGCCAACCAACAAACGTATCCACTGGACCGAGATTCATATTTACCGCCTGCAAGAGGGCAAGATCCGCGAACACTGGGTCGAGATGGCCATGATGGAACTGTTACAGCAGATCAATGCCCTGCCGCAGCCGGCGCAAGCCGCCTAGCACCCTGTTTGTTCAGATCATTCGAAAGGAGATTTTGCAAATGCCGATTTATCAGACGGGCGGATATCAGGTTAGGCCGTCGGGAGTGAACAAAGTCAAACAAGCGATCAAAGAGTTCGTTGCGTATGTGCAAAAAAACGAGCCCGGCACCCACATGTATCTCGCTTGGCAACAGACCGACGACCCGACGCGCTTCTTACATCTATTCATCTTCGAGGACGAAACCGCTCAGGTTCGTCACGGACAGTCTGAAGCGGTCAGGCATTTCGAATCGATTTACACGCCCGAAATGGTCGGCGAAGAAGTCGTGTTCACCGATTATGTGATGATCGCCGGCAAGCTGCCGGGCTCAACGACGTGAGATGTCCCGTCCGTCAAGCCTCTAGACTCGCACGTAAAAAAGAGCCTACATGCTGGCCGGTGTGCACGTCGATCCTACCGCGGGAGGAACTGGAATGCTGGAAGCCGCCGGCGGAATCTTCCATGGCACATTGGTGAAATCGAAGAAGTCCAACAAGTCCGGCTGCGCCGCATCCCGATTGGTGAGATGCGAAGACGGTCCGATGAATCGGCTCTCGACAAATTTGATGATCGCCGTATGGTCCATCGGCACGTGCGAAACGTAATGCTTCCGCGTGAATGGCGAGATCACCAGGTTGGGCAGACGGAAGCCCAACTGAGCTGCGAATCCCTGCACCGCCGGCGCGTCCGTTGACTTTGCTCCCGGATCAGTCGATTGCAGGTCGCAATGCGCCGTCGGCGTCGGATTCCCATTGCTGTCGGGCGGCCCATTGGCCAGGCAAGGTTTGTAGATATCTGGGTTCACCGCGATTGTGCTTATGTCCGGAATGGCGCCGCCAGGCAGAAATCCCATGTCACCCGTAATGGTGTTGTCGTTCGAATGCTGGGGAACCGGGGGCACGTGGTCGTAGGGCCCGCCGCCTTCGTCATAACTCAAGAAAAAGACGGAATCCGCCCAAGACTTGCTGCTCATGAACTGGTTCAGAATATTTGCGATTTGCGCCTGGCCCGCGAATATTGACTGTCCCGACCCCGGGTGCTCATCGTTATGGCTAAAGCCGGGATCAATGTAAGAGAAGCTGGCCAGCGTTCCGTTCGCGGCGTCTTTGAAGAACTGGTTCAGCGGCGCGATGTGCGTCGGGTCGATGCAGAACGAGTTTGATGTATCTCCCACAGCGCTCGACCCGACCGTTGGCGGAACGCAAGTTGCTCCCGAAGAGTTGACGTAAAGATATTTACCGGAATAATTAAAGTCTGAAAAGCTGATGGCCGGAAGCAGGCTCCCATTGCTCTGATTGCCGCAATCTCCATCCGTCTCGTCGCAACCACCCTGCGTCAGCGAATAGTAGATCTTCCATGTGACCGCCGGGCTGGCCAAGTCCAGTTCCTGAAATATGGTCTTGGTGTCGAGCGACCGCAGCTTGTCATCGACGAACGGATCGTGCACCAAGCCTTGTGTCGTTCCCCCAGTCAAAGTTGCCAGGCGGTTCGGCGTGCTCTTCGCCGAAATCGGGGAAAACCACCGATCTGACAATGCAAACTGCGAAGCCATGTAGTAGTAGTAGTTCAGCTGCGGCGTCCCCGACCCACTAGTATCGGTGTAGTACGCCATTGCACGTCGACCCGTCAGATCGGTGAAGCTTCCGCTTCCGGCGCCGGACTTGCCGAAATTCTCCGCCGTGTGCACGAAGCCATCCATGTAAATGCCCCGCGTCGTGCTGAAGTCGTAGCGGCTAACGTCGCCATAACTTTCCAGCCACGCCGAACTCATGTCGTCCAGGCAACTACTGGCAGTATGGAACAGCGAGAAAGATGTTCCTTCGTCGTCCTCGTTTGACAGAGTACTCAGTTTGTCGTCGATACCGTCGACGTTGTAGACGTTCCCATCATCGCCCACGTTCCACCCGTGGGCTTTGCGATAGGGATTCAACATTCCGAAATAGGTGTCGAAGCTGCGATTCTCCTGCAGCATGAAGATGACGTGATTGATCGGATTCGACGAGCCCGCAGAATTCACGGTGACGCTGGCCGTGGCCTTCGCCGTACCGCCGGGGCCCGTGGCAGTCGCCGTATAAGTTGTCGTAATCGTCGGAGCCACCGTTTGGGTTCCACCTGTGCTGCTCAGTGTGTAGGTGTTGCCATCCACATTGTCAGTGATCACTACCTGACTTGCGTTGCTGGCCGTTACAGTCAACGTGGACGAACTACCCTTAGTGATAGTTGTCGGACTCGCCGCGATCGCGACCGTGGGAGGCGGCGCTGTAACGGTGACCACAGCGGTTGCCGTCGCCGACCCTCCTGCGCCAGTCGCCGTCGCCGTATAAGTTGTCGTTGTGCCTGGGTTGACCTTTTGCGTCCCGCCGGTCCCAGCCAGCGTGTACTTCGTGCTGTCCACGTTGTCGGAGATCACCACCTGTGTCGCATTCGTCGCGCTTACCGTCAGCGTCGACGAACTTCCTTGCACGATTGTGGTCGGATTCGCCGTAATGGTGACTGTAGGAGCAGTCGGGCTGGGATTCACAGTGATGCTGACTTGAGCCGCGGCCGTTCCGCCTGCACCGGTGGCTGTTGCCCTGTAGGTTAGCGTCGCTCCGGGCGTAACGACTTGTGTCCCGCCGGTTCCAGCCAGCGTGTACTTGGTGTTGTCGATGTTGTCGGAGATTACTACCTGTGTAGCGTTGCTTGCGGTCACCGTAAGCGTGGACGAACCACCCTGCGTGATGCTGGTTGGATTCGCCGTGATCGTGACGGTGGGAGCCACTGCGCTGGGCGTCACAGTAACGACGGCTTGAGCTGTCGTCGTGCCCCCGGGGCCAGTTGCAGTCGCCGTATAAGTTGTCGTCGAGGCCGGACTTACTCTTTGCGTTCCACCGGTTGCGGCCAGCGCCATTGCGCTGTTATCCAGGTTGTCCGAGATCACGACCTGGGTCGCGTTGCTCGCGGTCACCGTAAGCATGGACGAACTACCCTGCGCGATTGTCGTGGGATTGGCCGCGATCGCGACCCTGGGGGCTTGCGGAGCGGGCGTGGGCGTCGGCATGGCCGCGCTGCCACCGCAAGAGGTAAGAGTCGAAATGGCAACGAGGGTGCCCGCAACCAACCATAGGAACCGCCAGGCGGGTGCGGATGGCTTTTCTCCCTTGCCGGAAAGGCCTGTCTTACCAAAGGCAGACCTATTAACGGCAATAGTCTCCGTCAGCTTCCATGAAGCTTTGGCGAAAATCACGAAGGGCGCTCCCGCTCGGGCGAGAACAAGCCGAGGCGCACCTTCGATGCTCCAACCTATCGAATGGGTTGCTGGCTGGCCTTTCCACCGCCACGCTTAGCTGCCAGCAGCACCGCCGACACCGCGGCCAGTGCGGCAGAAAAATAGAATGGAACACTCGCGCCGTACTGCTTCCAAAGTTCCCCGGTAATCAGGCTGGCCGCCAGGGTCGCGACGCTGGTCGAGAAGAAATAGACGCCCAACGCCCGCCCACGCACTTCCTGCTCCACAGTCTCCACTACCAGGGCCTTCAGCACTGGTTGCGTCAACGCGTAGTACAACCCGTAGACCGCCATCGTGATCCAAATGGCGAGCGTAGAGGGAGCCCGTCCGAAGACGTAATAGACGCCAGCGAAAATGAGATACCCGGCGGCTGCGATCCGGTGCCGTGAGAAGTGATCGCTGAACCACCCAGCAGGCCACGATCCCAGCGTGTACGTAAGATTGAACACCAGCCCCAGCAACGGGGCCAGCTTTACCGGGATGCCCACGTTCTGCGCTCGCATCACCAGAAACATGTCGCTCGAATTCCCCAGCGAGAACAGAGTGACCGCAATCAAGACCGTGTAGAACGGCACCGGCAACGTTCCAGTGGATGTAACGGACACAATTGCCGGGGGGCCCGTTTCTCGCGTCTTTTGCGAGAAGTGGGATCTTTTCGTCTCGCGAATCCCGAACAGCGCCACCAAAACGCACAGCGCGCCGGGAACCGCCGCGGCCCAAAATACGCCGCGAATTCCATAACGCGCCACCAGCAGCAGCGCAGTGAGAGGCCCGGCTATCGCCCCCGCCGAGTCCATAGACTGAAGCAGGCCGTACGCCGATCCCAGCCGCTCCCTGGGCGCCGATTCGGCAACCATCACGTCGCGCGGCGCGCCGCGCACTCCCTTGGCCAGCCGGTCGCTGAATCGAATCAGCAGAATGTGCCACCACGCAGTGGCCAAGGCGAGCAATGGTTTCACCGCATTCGCCACAAAATATCCCGCCACCACGACAGGCTTGCGTCGCTCAATGCGGTCGGTCAGATATCCCGAGAAGAGTTTGGCGAACGACGCAACGCTCTCGGCAATTCCCTCGATGAGCCCCAACTGCGCCGGACCCGCACCCAGCGAAATCAGAAATGCCGGCAGCACCCAATACGCCATCTCCGAGGCAGTATCGTTCAGAAAGGAAGTGATTCCGAAAGCGTAGATATTGCGAGCCGCAGAAGGCGGAGAGTCAACGGAAGAAACAGGCATGGGAAAGTTTTACCATGCAGTCATCGAGACACTAAGGAGACGGCGCAAGAATTACTGGAAGGACCTTCGGACAGATGAACAGCCACACAGCCTCGAGAGCTGAAAACTGAAAGCTGACAGCCGCTCCTCAGTACATCGCGTCGTACTTCGTAACCACCCACTCTCCACCTTTATTCTCGGTGGTGACGGTGAAGAGTTCCTGATCGGTGCCCGCCTGTGCATTGCTCTTACGGGTCCCGCGGTAGTGCAGGATGATCAGCGGCGGCGCCTCTTCCCACTCGACTAGCTCCCAGGAGAGCAGCGGGTGCTGCGCTTCGGACTCGCAAATGTACTTCGCGTATCTCTTGTGGTAATCGTGTTCCCATTTGGCCAGCACATCGTCGCAGTGCCCGTCGCGCAGTTCGCGAAGAAATTTATTCGCCGTCCTTTCAGTCGAACGGTCGCGCAGTGGATTCATCTTGATGCTGACCGGCAGCCCGGTCAGCGGATCGTGATCCTCCGAGCGCGCCAGCACCGGCCCCTGATTGCTCAGCCACCATAGGTAGCCGACAAACACCATCACCAGCAGTACGGCACCACCAACGGCGATCCCGATTTGTGTGCGAGTGAAGGCCATTCCATAGAGTTTAAGGAGATGGCGGTAGGGAGGAAAGATTACCAGCGGGACATGCAAGGGGACATGTACGACTGGTTTCCTTTGCCAAAGGCAGCCGAAACAGAGTAAATTTCAGGCGTCCTGAAATCTGCTAAGCATCCGAGGCCTGATATGCCCAACTCCGCGTGCCACAAGCTATTGGCAGCGCTCCTGATCAGTAATCTCATCGCCGTCCCCGCCACCCCTCTCCTGGCTCAGCAATCTGGCACCGATGTTCCGTCTCTTACCCTTCGCGCCACTACACGGCTCGTGGTGCTCGATGTGGTGGTGACCGACAAGAGGGGGCAGGCGGTAACCGGCCTGACGGCTGATGATTTTACGGTGGAGGAAAATGGGAAGAAGCAGAAGGTCAGCGTCTTCCTTCCGCCCGCCTCTGGCAACCGCATGCCCCCTGCCTCGACTCCGCCGGGGATCCTTTCCAATCGCCCAGAGAATGTGGGGCCCGCGGGCGTTCCCATCGTCCTTGTTCTGGACGCCGCAAACTCTCCCTTCGAACAACAGGCCTACGCCCGGACAGAGATGCTGAAATACGTAGCTGAACAGGGCCAGTCTCGACGTCCCATGGCCGTCCTGGCCTTAACCGACCGCTTGCATGTCCTGCAGCAGTTCACCAGCGACCCGCAAGTTTTACTGACCGCGATCAAGAATTTCAAACCGGAATCGCAAATTCTGTCGAACAACCTGACACCGGCTCCCACGGCGGTGCCGCCGGGCATGGAAGGGGCCACGCGGGGACCCGGACCGGTGTTGGTTTCGACCCAACAAGCAGTCTCCGATTTCGCCACCGCTCCTATTGCCTATAACCTCGAGCGTCGAACTTTGATCACGATTGATGCCATGCGTTCTCTTTCACGCATGCTGGGTGGTCTGCAGGGCCGCAAGAACGTAATATGGCTCACCGCAGAGTTACCCTTCGATCTGATTCCCGAAAACCGCAACGTGACTGACGCTGAAATGCTGGCGGATCTCCCGGGGTCCCAGAGCAAGTCGGTGCAACTCCGCTCCGCCGCTGTTTACGCAGGCGCCGGGCGGGAGCTTCACGGCGACGCGATCCGCGCCGCAGAGTCTCAACTGGCCGGCAGCAACATCGCAATCTATCCCGTGGACCTCCACGGGCTGTTAGGCGGCATGAACACGACTTACTCGGGCGCTCATGACATCGATATCCACGGCGCCGGATTGGCGAATCAAGCCATCGCGGAAGGCGGAAGCCTTCAGGCCAGCCAGGGCACGATGGAGGAAGTGGCTGCCGAGACCGGCGGCAAACCTTACATCAACCAGAATGAAATCAAGAACGGCGTTGCGCTTGCTGCCGCTGATGACACTGCCTCCTACGAGATCGGTTATTATCCGGAGAACAAAAAATGGGACGGCAAGTACCGCAATATCAAAATTAAACTTGCTCACGGCGATACCCAGATTCGTTATCGCAAAGGCTATTTCGCCGTCGATAACACTTCACCCAAGAACGCTAACTACGATCAGGATGTGGCCGCGGCTCTGCAGTTTAATGCGCCCGCCACGCAGATCTCCTTCATGGCGCAAGCGAAGCCCACCGACCCTGGCAAAGTTCGCGTCGTGTTCCTGGTGAATGCCCGGACCGTCACTGCGGAAGACTCGGGCGGAAACAAGAAAGTGAACGTGAGCCTCTACGCCTGCATCTTTGCCGCAGACGGCAAAAGCCTGGCGACGCGCAGCATCAAGGTTGACCGCTCGTTTGACGCCGGAACTTACCAGCAGATTCTGGATAAAGGCATGATGGTGCCGATCGACCTTGACGTTCCGTCAGGCGGAAGTGAGCTTCGCCTGGCAGTTCTCGACAACAAGACAGGCTACATTGGAACCGTCAGCGGGCCGCTGGGACAATAGCCCGCACAGCGTGCGACGGGGCCTCGATCCCTTAGCAGCATAAGAAAAAGGCACGGCATGCGCCGTGCCTCCGAATGCCGAAAGAAAGAAAGGACTATTCCTTCTTGTCTTCGTCCTTAGCCGGTTCAACGCCGCCATCCTGAGCGGCCTGCGCTTCGGCCTCTTCCATGGCTTTCTTGGCCTCGGCCGCCTTCTTGGCGCGAGCCTCGGCACGCTTTTCCTTCTTCTCGTCGAGGATTTTTTCGCTGCCCAGCAGTTCGAGAAAAGCCTTGTCGGCGCCGTCACCCTTATTCCAGTGCGTGCGGATGATGCGCGTGTAACCACCCTCGCGATCGCCGAAACGTGGGCCAACGGTGTCGAACAACTTCACTACGGCTTCGTCGGTCATGAGATACGCCGTAGCCAGGCGCCGCGCGGCAAGGTCCCCACGCTTGCCCAGCGTGATCATCTTCTCGACGATGGGCCGAGCAGCTTTTGCCTTCGGGACGGTCGTCTCGATGCGCTCTTCCACGATCACCGAAGTGACCAGATTGCGCAGCAGCGAACGCCGGTGCGCCGTATTCCGTCCGAGTTTGTATCCTGCAACTTTGTGACGCATGGGATAACCCTCAGTGGCCAGTGGTCGGTGGCCAGTATTCAGTTCTTCCGCAATCAGGTCGGAGGCTAGCGGTCTTTCGTTTTCCTGACCACTGACCACTAGCCACTGACCACTGATTCTTACAGCTGGTCGTCCGGTCCGTAAGCCGAAGCCGGAAGTACCTGGTTCGACGTGGGTCCAGGAACCGCATTGCCGTGCTCGTCGATCTTCATGCCCAGGCTCAGTCCCATCGACGACAAAATCTCCTTGATCTCGTTCAGCGACTTGCGTCCGAAATTCTTGGTCTTGAGCATTTCCGATTCAGTCTTCTGTACCAGCTCTCCGATGGTCTGGATGTTGGCATTCTTCAGGCAGTTGTAACTGCGCACCGAAAGCTCGAGTTCTTCCACGGAACGGTTCAGGTTCTCGTTGTGAATCTCAGGCTTGCGATCGTCTGAAGAGGACGTGCCGGTTTCAATCTCTTCCTCGAAGTTGATGAAGATGTTCATGTGATCCTTCAGCAGCTTCGCCGCCAGCCCGAGCGAATCAGCAGGCGTGATGGAGCCGTTAGTCCACACTTCCAAAGTCAGCTTGTCATAGTCGGTGATCTGCCCCAGACGCGCGGCTTCCACCGTGTAGTTGCACTTGCGCACCGGCGAGTGAACAGAATCGATCGGAATAAATCCGATGCCCAGGTCCTCGTCAAAATTCTTGTCGGCAGAGGTATACCCTCGGCCGCGCTTCAGCCGCATTTCCATATCGAGCTTGCCGCCCTCGCTCACGGTCGCGATGTAGACGTCTTTATCCAGGACCTCGACATCTCCGTCAGCCTCGATCATGCCGCTGGTGACCACTCCCGGCTGATCCGCGCGCAGGTAGATCGCCTTGGGGGCATCGCCCGCAAGCTTGAATGGAATCTGTTTCAGGTTAAGGATGATGTCGGTCGCGTCCTCAACCACTCCCGGGATCGACTGGAATTCGTGCAGAACTCCCTCCATCTTCACCGCCGTGACGGCCGCGCCTTCAATCGAGCTCAGCAGCACGCGCCGCAAGGCGTTGCCCACAGTCGTGCCAAAGCCGCGTTCGAACGGCTGCGCCCAGAACATGCCGTACTTGTCGGTGAGAGTGGAGGTATCGGTTGCGAGACGTTTCGGTTTCTGAAAACCCTTCCAAAGCATGTGTTTCTCCTTCGGCCGTTTGGCTCAGTGCCGGCTCCCTGAATCGGTCCCGATTCAGTTGGGTGCCCCATGTCTCGCATCGTTTGCGAGACGTGGGACTTTGCGCCAGCAAAGGCTGATCTGGCTCGAAAAATGGACCAGAAAAACTGTCGTTGGTCATTTGTCGATGATCGTTGGCCAAACGGGCTAACGACTAACGACCTACGACTACCGACTTACTTGCTATACAACTCAACAATCAGCTGCTCATTCACCGGCAGCTGAATATCTTCGCGCTTCGGCAGCGAAAGTACCTTCGCCTTGTAGTTGTCGCGATCAACTTCCAGCCAACTCGGCATCGTACCGTGGCTGGCAAATTCCTTCGCCAGTTCCAGCACGGTGAGCTTCTTGCTGTTTTCGCGGATCGCAATCTCTTCCCCCGCGCTCACTTCATACGAAGGAATGTTGACCTTGCGATTGTCCACGGCAACGTGTCCGTGACGCACCAACTGCCGCGCCTGGCGCCGCGACTGGGCAAATCCCAGCCGGTACACTACGTTGTCGAGACGGCGTTCGAGTTGCTGCAAAAGCTTCTCGCCGGTAACGCCCTTCGAGCGCGCCGCCTTCTCGAAATAATTGCGGAACTGGCCTTCCTGCGTGAAGTAGATGCGCTTCGCTTTCTGCTTCTCGCGCAACTGCAGGCCGTAGCCTACAATCTTGGCCTTCCGGTCTTTCCCATGTTGTCCGGGAGCGAAGTTGCGCTTCTCGATGGGGCACTTATCGCTGAAACACTTAGCGCCTTTGAGGAACAGCTTCATGCCCTCGCGGCGGCATAGACGGCAGACTGCATCGGTATAACGTGCCAAGTTTCTTCTCCTTTAGATGACCGGTTTACAGGTTTGGCTTCACCCTTCATCCCGGACGAAAACCAGTGGCCAGTGATTGGTGATCAGTGGCCAGTCAAATCGGTTTTGATGTTCTGGCCACTACTCACTGACCACTGGCCACTTGCTTTTAGACTCTACGCCTTTTCGGCGGCCGGCATCCGTTGTGCGGAATCGGCGTCACATCACGAATCGATCGCACTTCAATTCCGGAAGCCGCCAGCGCACGCACGGCCGATTCACGTCCCGAGCCCGGACCGCTGACGCGCACATCCACGCTGCGCACCCCGTGATCCCGCGCCATATTCGCTGCGTTTGACGCGGCCTGTTGGGCGGCGAAGGGCGTGCCCTTTCGCGATCCCCGGAAGCCAAGCGATCCCGAACTCTTCCACGATAGAACGTTGCCGTTCATGTCGGAAATGGTCACGATCGTGTTGTTAAAGGACGCCTGCACGTAGCACAGACCATGCGGCACGTGCTTGCGCTCCTTCTTCTTGAAGGTTTTCTTCTTGCCTTTTTTATCCGGTGCGGCCGCTGCGCCGCCCGCTGCTGCTGCTGGTTTAGCCATAGTTAGTGTCCAGTGGTCAGTGGCCAGTGGTCAGCTTGGTCTGTGGTTTACTGCCCACTGACCACTAGCCACTGATCACCGATCTTAAGTCTTTGCCGTCGCCTTCTTCTTCTGCGCGACCGTTCCCTTGCGCGGACCCTTGCGGGTACGGGCATTCGTATGTGTGCGCTGGCCGCGCACCGGAAGGTTGCGGCGGTGGCGGAACCCGCGATAGGAGCCAATTTCGATGAGACGCTTGATGTTCATCGAAACTTCCTTGCGCAGATCGCCTTCGACCAAGCCTTCCGACTCAATGACCGTACGGATACGGTTGACCTCTTCTTCGCTGAGGTCTTGCACTTTCTTCATCGGATCGACCTTGGCCTCGTCGCAAAGGCGACTAGCGCGCGGATGACCGATGCCGTAGATATACGTCAGTGCGATGTTGATGTGCTTCTGGCGCGGAAGATCGACGCCTGCAATACGTGCCATGTTTTCTCCTGGCTTTTGGCTATTAGCTTTTGGCTCTTAGCTAAAGGCCAAGAGCTAAAAGCCAAAGGCTGCTTTTACCCCTGGCGCTGTTTATGTTTCGAGTTAACGCAAATCACCCGCACTACACCCTTGCGGTGGATGACCTTGCACTTATCGCAAATTTTCTTTACCGATGCTCGTACTTTCATAACAGTTCTCAGTTCCCACTTCAGCCGGGCTTCGCCCTGGCTGGACAGCCGAGGCGGCTGTCCCTACGTGATTATTTATAGCGATACACAATCCGTCCGCGATTCAGGTCGTAAGGCGAAAGCTCAACCGCAACCTTGTCCCCGGGCAAAATGCGAATGAAATTCTTGCGCATCTTCCCCGAAACATGCGCCAGCACCTGGTGTTTATTCTCCAGTTCCACCCGGAACATGGCATTGGGCAGGGGTTCCAGCACCACCGCCATCACTTCAATCGCGTCTTCTTTGCTCATTCGCTCCTAGCTTCTAGCTATTAGCTCCTAGCCAACCGCGAGCCCGACTAGCTAGAAGCTAGGAGCCAGCAGCTAGAAGCTGTTCTATTGCGTCAAAATTACCGGACCATCTCGCGTCACAGCCACACAATGCTCAAAGTGCGCGCTGCAGCTGCCGTCCGCCGTCACTGCCGTCCACTTATCGCCCAGCACTCGCGTCTCGGGCTTACCGTAGTTCACCATCGGCTCAATCGCGATGACCATTCCCTCACGCAATTTCGCACCGTGCCCGCGCGCTCCGAAGTTCGGTACTTGCGGCTCCTCGTGCAGCCTGGTCCCGATTCCGTGCCCAACAAATTCGCGCACCACGCTGAATCCCGCGGCCTCCACATGCTCTTGCACCGCCGCGCCCACATCGCCAATCGAGTTCCCGATGCGCGCCTGCTCAATCCCGCGATACAGCGACGCTTCGGTCACTTCCAACAACTTCTGCAACTCCGGTTTCAACGCCTTGCCCACTGGAACCGTAACCGCGGCGTCGCCATAATAGCCGTCGAGCACCACGCCGCAGTCAATCGAAACAATGTCGCCTTCCTGCAGCACCCGTTTTTCCGACGGAATGCCGTGCACAATCTCTTCATTCACCGAGGTGCACAAAACACAGGGATAATCGTAGTATCCCTTGAACGCCGGTTTCGCGCCCAGTTCTTTAATCTTCTTCTCAGCGGCTCGCTCCAGATCCATGGTCGTTACGCCGGGCGTCACCAGCGCTTTCACATGGTCAAGCACTTGCCGCACGATGCGGCCGCTTTGCCGCATGCGCTCTATTTCCGCCGACGATTTACACACGATCGCCATTTTCTTACGCGTGATGATCTTCCAATATCCGGAAAATCTGTTCCGTGACGGCGTCCACCGGCAGATCTCCGTTCACCGAAATCAATCTGCCCGTACGCTGGTAGTAATCCGCTACCGGACGCGTCTGCTCTTGGTATGCCTTGAGTCTGGGCTGAATTACTTCCAACCGGTCGTCATTGCGGGTCACCAGCTTCTCCCCCGTTACATCGCACACTTCATCTATGCGGGGCGGCTGGAAGTGGACGTTATAAATCCGTCCACAGGAGGGACAAGAACGGCGTCCAGTGATCCGGAGCAATAACAAATTATAGTCGACATCCAGGCGGATCACAATTGGCCAAGCCCGGGTAGGTCGCGAGTTATCAAAGAGCTCATGCTCGAGTAGCGCATCGAGCCATCCGGCCTGAGCCGCGGTGCGGGGAAATCCGTCCAGAATGTAGCCCCGCTTGCTGTCTGGCTTCATCAGCCGTTCGCGGACCATGTTGCAAACCAGGTCGTCGGAAACTAATTCTCCCCGCGCCATCACTGCCTTGGCAGCCAGCCCGAGTTCCGTTCCCTGCGCCACATTCTCCCGCAACAGGTCCCCAGTCGAAACCTGGGGAATCCCATAGCGTTCCATGATGCGCTTGGCCTGAGTGCCTTTTCCCGCTCCCGGCGGTCCGAGCAGCACCACAGGTCCTACATCCCGCGAGGTTTCCTGCACCATCGGCTTGACCAAAGCCTCCCGAGCTCAGTCTCCCCGGCGCCCCGCCGAGGTGCAGCAACCTATATCGTTGCGACCTTATCTCTGCTCGCAACCTCTGTGCTTGCGCACCGGCGACGGGAGCAAGCAAAAAGATTTCTACCAGGTCCGACGCCCGCGAATGCGTCCGCTGCGCGGCGTAAATCCGTCGTAGTGGCGCATGATCAATTGCGCCTCAATTTGCTGGACTGTATCCATCGCCACGCCCACAACGATCAGCAGCGACGTTCCACCAAAGTAAAACGTAACCCCCAACCCGTTTGTCACCCAGTTCGGAAGGCCTTCAAAAAATCTCCCGAGAGGCCCGTAAAGATGGTTGAGGTGAATGCCGGTGATCATCCACTCCGGAATAAACGAAATGATAATCAGGTACAGCGCGCCCACCAGCGTGATCCGCGTCAGGACTTCATTGATAAAGTCGGCCGTACGTTTCCCCGGACGAATGCCGGGAATGAATCCGCCATACTTCCGCATGTTGTCGGCGACTTCGCTGGGATTGAATACGATGGAAACGTAAAAATACGCGAAGAAAATAATTCCGACCGCGTACAGCACCGTGTAGAGCGGTTCGCCCCAACCCAGCCACCGGAACAGATCGCCAAAATACCGGTTGTTGCGCAAACCATATCCGATAGTCTGCGGCAACGTCAGAATCGAAGACGCAAAAATCACGGGCATTACGCCGCCTGCGTTCACCCGCAGCGGCAAATGCGTCGACTGCCCACCCATCACCTTGCGCCCGACCACGCGCTTGGCGTATTGCACCGGGATTCGCCGCTCGCTTCGCTCCACGTAGACGATGAATCCCACCACCGCCACCATGAAGATAAGCAGGAACACCATCAGCGGGAATGTCGCCGCGCCCCACGCCGCATTTTTCGCCTTATCGATCAGATCCACCACGCCGCGCGGTAAGCCCACCACAATGCCGGCGAAGATCAGCAGCGACATCCCGTTACCAACGCCGCGATCCGTAATCTGCTCGCCCAGCCACATGATGAACGCGCTGCCCGTGGTCAAGGTCAGCATGGTCATGAACCGGAACTTCCAGCCCGGATCCAGCGCGAAGCCGCCCTTTTCCAGGCCCACCGCAATCCCGAACGACTGCACCGCGCTCAGAATGACCGTGATGTACCGCGTCCACTGCGTAATTTTCTTGCGCCCGAGTTCGCCTTCCTTCTGCAGCTTGGCCAGCGGCTCATAGACCACGGTCAGCAACTGCAGAATGATCGATGCCGTAATGTACGGCATGATTCCCAGGGCAAAAATCGTCATGCGCCGCAACTGGCCGCCGGAGAAAAGATCGACAAATCCCAGCAACGATCCGCTCGTGCCACTCTGCGTGAAGAAACTTTCCAGCTTAGCCGTATCGATTCCCGGCGTCGGAAGGTGGCCGCCTAACCGGTACACAAACAGCATCGCCAAAGTAAACAGGATGCGTTTGCGCAGGTCCGGAATCCGGAAGATGTTAGCCAGTTTGTCGAACATTACTGCTCCGCTTTCACTGATATGACCTCAACCTTGCCGCCTGCCTTGGTGATCTTATCCTGTGCAGATTTCGAAAACTTGTGCGCGTGCACCGTGATCGCGACCTTCAACTCGCCGTCGCCAAGAATCTTTACCGGATGCTTGGTCTTGATTACTCCGGCTTTGCGCAGCACCTCAGGAGTGATGGGTTCGCCGTGAAACTCTTCGCCCATCTCCACCAGCCGCTCCAAACTGACGATGTTAAATTCCTTGCGGAAAATGTTGGTGAATCCGCGCTTCGGCATGCGGCGGTGCAGCGGCATCTGTCCGCCTTCAAAACCGCGAATCATGCGCGAGCCCGTGCGCGAACGCTGCCCCTTGTGTCCACGGGTCGAAGTCTTGCCCATGCCGGAGCCCATACCACGCCCCACGCGCTTGCGCTTTTCGGTCGCCTTCTTCGGTGCTCGAATATTGGATAAATTCATAAGTCAGCTCTCAGCTGTCAGCCGTCAGCTTTCAGCCAGCAGCGGTTTGCGCTGACGGCTGAAAGCTGATAGCTGATAGCTTTATTCCACAAACTCCACCAGATGTGGAACCTTAGCCACCATGCCGCGAATGGCATTCGTGTCCGGTCGCTCAATCACCTGGTTCAGCCGCGTGAATCCCAGCCCTTTGATGACTTTCTTCTGTTTTACCGGGGCACAAATGGCGGAACGCACCCACTTCAGGTGAATCTTCGCGCTGCCCGAATTCGTCTTCTTCGCTGTCATTTCAGAACCTCAGTGGCCAGTGATCAGTGGCCAATACCCAAATTAGACATCTTTGTCGATGCAACTGACCACTGGCCACTAGCCACTGGTCACTGTTCCTACAGCTCCTGCGCCGTCTTCCCGCGCATGGTCGCCACGCTCTCGCGGCTCTTCAACTGCTTTAGCGCGTCGAAAGTCGCTTTGATCACGTTGTGCGGGTTGGTGGTGCCAATCGATTTCGTCAGCACGTTCTGCACGCCCGCCGAAGTCATTACCGCGCGCACCGCTCCGCCGGCAATCACTCCCGTGCCTTCCGGAGCCGGCTTCAGCAGCACTTTGCCCGACCCGTAACGTCCGAGGACGAGGTGAGCAATGCTGGTCTGCGTCAGGTTCACCTTGACCAGATTTTTCTTCGCCGATTCGATCCCCTTGCGAATGGCCTGCGGCACTTCCTTGGCCTTGCCCGAACCGTAGCCGACCACTCCCGCCGATGGATCGCCCACCACCACCAGCGCGGCGAATGAAAGATTCTTGCCACCCTTCACGACCTTTGTCACGCGGTTAATGGCGACCACCTGGTCCTTCAGTTGGAACGAACCTGCATCAAGCTTCTTAATTACTGTTGGCATTCTTTAAACCCAGCTTTCAGCTTTCAGCTATCAGCTTTCAGCTATCAGCCTTCCGCTCCAGCTAACAGCTGAGAGCTGACAGCTGACAGCTGCCTTTAGAACTTCAATCCAGCTTCGCGCGCCGCGTCGGCCAAAGCCTTCACGCGCCCGTGGTAAATATAGCCGCCCCGGTCAAACACGACCTTGGTCACTCCCTTGGCCTTGGCCCGGTCGGCAATCGCCTTACCGATCGCCTTCGCCGAAGCCACGTTTCCTCCACTGCGGCGGTCTTCCTTTTTGCCTTCCGCCGTGCTGGCGGAGACCAGCGTCTTCCCGTGCAGATCGTCAATCACCTGCACATAAATGTGGTTCAGCGAACGGTACACATTCAGCCGCGGCCGCTCCGCCGTCCCCTGCATCTTCTTCCGAATGCGGTCATGCACATGTCCGCGCTTTTGATTTTTCGTAACTTTTGTCAGCATGAAACTTGTCCTCGGTCGTTGGTCTTTGGTCGTTAGCCCAAGACCTCTGCCCCATCATTCCTATCTTCCGCTGGTCAACGACGAACGACCAGCGACTAACGACGGTTTACTTCGCTCCCGTCTTTCCAACTTTCTTCTTCAACCGTTCGCCCGCATAGCGCACGCCCTTGTTCTTGTACGGATCCGGCGGACGCAGCGACCGCATTTCCGCCGCCACCTGTCCTACCTTCTGGCGATCGATCCCCGTGAGCGCAATCTTCGTCTGCTTTGGATCCACCGTCGCATCCACGCCGGTCGGCAGCGGATACTCGATGGGATGCGAGTAGCCCAGGTTGAACACGACCATCGTCTTGCCCTTCATCTCGGCGCGGTAGCCAATGCCGACGATTTCCAGTTCGCGAGTCCACCCTTTGGTCACGCCCTCAACCGCGTTGTTGACCAAAGCCCGCGCCAGCCCGTGCAGCGCCGCCTGCGAATCGTCCTGGCGCACCGCGACAATGATTCCATCCTTCTGCTGGACAGAGATGCCCGCCGGCAGTTCGGTGTCCAGTTTGCCCTTCGGCCCCTGCACCGCAACGGTGTTGCCTTCGATTTTTACCGTCACCCCTTTGGGGATCGGGATCGGCTTTCTTCCAATTCGTGACATAAGCTTTCAGCTCTCAGCTTTCAGCTCTCAGCTTCATCCCCGTCGCTTTACTGATAGCTGACGGCTGACAGCTGATAGCTTGTTCCCTAGTAAATCTGGCACAGCAACTCGCCGCCCACGCCCTCTTTGCGCGCCTGGCGCCCGGTCATCACGCCGCGCGGGGTGGTGAGAATGTTGATCCCCATGCCGCCCAGCACGCGCGGAATCTCGCTGCGCCGCACATAGACGCGGCACCCGGGGCGCGACACGCGCTCCACCTTCGAGATCGCCGCTTCGTTGTTGGCCCCGTACTTCAGGTAAATCCGGATGACTTTATGGCCTTCTTCATCATCCGTCGGCTTGAAGTTGGAAATGTAACCTTCCTCTTTCAGAATGCGGGCAATCTCCAGCTTCAACCGCGAAGCCGGAATATCCACCTTCTGGTGCCGGGCCTGGAGTGCATTTCGCACTCGCGTCAACATATCTGCGACCGGATCGGTCAACCTCATCGTTTTGCTTCTCCTCTAGCCACCCGTTCGCTCCGCGTCCAGCGGAGAACCTGCAGCAGCTTGTTCCTTCGTCTTGCTACTCTCTCGGGCTGTCATCCTGAGCGGCGTTGTTTGCCGCGAAGGACCCCTACCCTCAGCAAGCACCTCGCGTGCTGCGAGGACTCGCCTACCACGACGACTTCGAAACCCCTGGAATCTCCCCGCGCAGCGCCAGCTGCCGGAAGCACAGCCGGCAAATGCCGAACTTGCGCAGGAAACCGCGCGGCCGTCCACAAAACTTGCAGCGGTTGTGCTTGCGCGTGGAAAACTTGGGTTTCCTGGGCTTGTCCTGGTGCAACCCAACGCCGTCTTTCACTCGTTTTGCCGTAGTAGCCAAATTAGCTCCTAACCTGTAGCGCCGGCGACCCGCCGGCTGTCCGGTGGGCGTCCCCGCCCACCGCCCTAAACTTACCTATGCCCGGAAAGGCATTCCCAGATGCTTCAACAACGTCCGCGCCTGATTGTCGCTCGCAGCCGTGGTAACGATCGTGACGTTCATGCCCTTCTGCTTGTCAACCTTCTCGTACGAAATCTCCGGAAAGATCAACTGGTCGTGGAGGCCTAGCGTGAAGTTCCCGCGCCCGTCGAACGATTTGGTTGACACTCCTTTGAAGTCGCGCACGCGCGGCAGCACGATGTTCACCAGCCGGTCAAAAAATTCGTACATGCGGTCGCCGCGCAGCGTCACCATCGCGCCAATCGACTGTCCCTGGCGCACTTTGAACGCCGCAATCGACTTCTTCGCCCGCGTCACCACCGGCCGCTGCCCCGTGATCTGGCCCAATTCGTTCACCGCCGGATCGAGCACCTTCGCGTTCTGTGTGGCTTCGCCCACGCCCATGTTCACGACAATTTTGTGCAGCCGCGGAACCGCCATCACGTTCTTCAGTTCCAGTTCCTTCAACAGCGCCGGCGCCACTTCCTTCTCGAACTTCGAGCGCAGCCGCGGACGCTCCTTGGCGCTATGCCGCGCCTGCTCGGGCGCCTTCTGCTCCTGCGTCGATTCCTTCTGTCCTTTTTTCTCTTTCGCCATGTCTGTTCAACTTCCTCTCACGGTTTCGGATTGTCAGCTGCTAGCTTCTAGCCAAACGTGTACCGGTTCGTGAGATCTAAATTTATCTTCGCTGCTTTCACCGCCGCCACAAGCTGAAAGCTGATGGCTGATAGCTATTTGTCCAACGTCGTTCCGCACTTCTTGCACACGCGCACCTTCCGGTCGCCGCGCACTTCGTGCCCGATGCGTACCGGCCCGCAGGTCGCGCACACCAACTGCACGTTGGAGATTGCAATCCGGCTCTCCTGCTCGGCGATTCCGCCCTTGATGTTGCGCTGCGGATTCGGACGCACGTGCTTTTTCACCATCATCACGTGCTCCACCAGCAACTTGGCATCATTCGGAAACACGCGCAGCACGCGCCCTTCCTTGCCCTTGTCGCGCCCGGTGATCACCTTCACGGTGTCATTCCGCCGCAGATCCACTCGCTTGTTTTCAGTGCTCACAGTTCTCATAATCTAAAACCTTATTGAGTAATCGGGTTGTTTAGTAATTGAAAATCAAAACCGTCGACTTTGGTTTTCAATTACCAAATTACAAAATTACCCAATTACTAAATCTTCTAAATCACTTCTGGTGCCAGCGAAACAATCTTCAAAAACTTCTTCTCGCGCAGTTCGCGCGCCACCGGGCCGAACACGCGCGTCCCTACCGGCTCACCCGCATCGTTGATCAGCACCGCCGCATTCTGGTCGAAGCGGATGTAAGTGCCATCGCGCCGTCGATGCTCCTTGCGCGTGCGCACGATGACCGCCTTCACCACTTTGCCCTTCTGCACCTGGCCTTCGGGCGCCGACTCTTTCACGGCGGCCGTGATTATGTCGCCCAGCCCGGCATTCAATCCCGTCGATCCGCCCAGCGGCAGGATCATCTGCAGCTTGCGCGCGCCGGAATTGTCGGCGACCTCCAGCATCGATCTCATCATCACAGCCATGGCGTCAATCTCCCTCTCTCTACTGGCTCGCGGCTACACGCCCGGAACTTCGACCGCCGCTTCCGGTACCAGCGGCGCCTTGCGCACAATGTCCTTCAGCTTCCAGCGCTTCAGCTTCGACAGCGGACGCGTCTCCTCAATCCGCACCACGTCGCCCACATGCGCCTCATTCTTCTCGTCGTGCGCATAAAACTTCTTGTTCCGCGCCACCACCCGGCCGTAGAACGGATGCGCCTTCTTGCGCGTCACCTTCACCACAATCGTCTTCTGCATGCGGTTGGAGACGACTTCGCCCACCACTTCCTTGCGGCGGCCCTGAACTTTTTCTGTGGCTGTTGTTCCCGCCATTATTTCTTCTCCGTTGCGGCCGAGCGCTCGCGCCCGCCCGTTCGCTCACCCATGATCGTCTTAACCCGCGCAATGTCCTTGCGCAGTCCGCGAATTTTCTTCAGGCTCTCCGTCTGCCCCATGTTCAACTGAAATTTCAGCTTGAAGAGTTGATCAGCCAGCTCACGCTCCTGATGATTGAGCTCTTCGTCGGTAAAGTTTCGAATTTTTTCAACCTTCATAAAAATTCCTTAAATAAGCTCTCAGCTGTCAGCTAAAGCGTTTTTCCGTCTTGGCTGATAGCTGATAGCTGACGGCTGACAGCTTCTTAATGCCCGCTGCCTTCGCGCTTCACCAAGGTCGTCCGCAGCGCCAGTTTGTGCGATGCCAGCCGCATCGCCTCGCTCGCCTCCTGCAGCGACACGCCTTCCATTTCAAACAAAATCTTTCCTGGACGTACCACCGCAACCCAGTGATCTGGAGCTCCCTTGCCCTTGCCCATACGCGTTTCAGCCGGCTTCTTGGTGACCGGCTTGTCGGGAAACACGCGGATCCAAATCTTTCCGCCGCGCTTCACAAAGCGCGTCATAGCGACACGGCTGGCTTCAATCTGCCGATCGGTGATCCATCCGGGCTCCAGCACTTTCAACCCAAAGTCGCCGAACGCCAGCGTCGACCCGCGCCATGCCTTGCCGGTCATGCGCCCGCGCTGCTGCTTGCGATACTTCACTTTCTTTGGCATCAACATAAAATCAGCTCTTAGCTTTCAGCAAAACTTACTTTACTTCTGCATTCTGACTTCTAACTTCTGCCTTGCCTAGAATCCGCCCGCCGCCGTCGTTGCCTCGCGCTTCTTCTGCGGCAGAATCTCGCCCTTGTACACCCAGCACTTCACGCCGATCACGCCGTAAGTCGTCCGCGCCTCGGTGAAGCCGTAGTCGATATCGGCGCGCAGCGTGTGCAGCGGCAAGCGTCCCTGCAGATACCACTCCGAGCGCGCGATCTCGTTGCCATTCAGCCGCCCGCTCACCCGCACTTTGATACCCTTGCACCCGAAGCGCAGCGCCGAATCCACCGCCTTGCGCATCGCCCGCCGAAAGCCCACGCGCTTTTCCAACTGCAGCGCGATTGATTCCGAAACCAGTTGCGCGTCGAGTTCGGGCTTGTGCACTTCCTGGATATCGACAAAAATATCCTTCCCCGCCGTGCGCTTCTGCAGTTCGGCCTTCAGCTTGTCGATTTCCGCGCCCTTGCGCCCGATGATGATCCCGGGTCGCGCCGTCTTAATGATGATGCGCAGCTTGTTTCCCGGGCGCTCGATCTCGATGGCGCTCACGCCCGCCGACTTGAGCTTGTCCTTCAATTCGGCCTTCAGCTTGACGTCTTCATGCAACTGCTTGTCGTAATCCCGCTCGGCAAACCAGCGCGACTTCCACGGCTTGGTAAAGCCGAGGCGAAAACCATAAGGATGGACTTTTTGTCCCATTGCATCTCCTAATTCGAACTCTGTGGCGCGGACGCCCTCGCCCGCGGCAAACTACTTCGCGGCCGCCTTCTTCTTACTGTGCCCCGCCTTCGCCGCCGGCGCCCGCCGCTTGCCTTTAGCCGGAGCCGCCGCAACCGTCCGGGCATCACCAGCGTGCCGCGCACCTGCATCACCGCTCTTCCCACGTTCCGCCAGGATCAACTCGATGTGCGAAATGCGCCGCTGGTAGCGATACGCGCGTCCCTGCGGCGCCGGACGGATTCGCTTCATGCGCGGCCCGTCATTGGCGATCGCACTCTTCACATACAGGTTGTCAATCTCGACATCGAGATTCTTCTCGGCGCTAAGAAAATTCGCATTGTCCAGGGCCGACTGCAGCAGTTTGCCCACGTGCGCTGCAACCCGCTTCTTGGTAAACGCCAGGGTGTTGCGCGCTTCTTCCACGCGCCGCCCCTTGATCAAATCCAGCACCAGCCGCGCCTTCTGGGGCGAGACTCGCAGGTACCGCATTTCCGCTCGAAATTCCATAGTCGTATCTCTGTCCTGCTGTTTCTAGCTAAAAGCTGTTTACGCTTTCGGCGGAGCCGCTGGCGCTGCCGCCGGCGCCGACGGAGTAATCGCTCCCGGACCACCCGGAACTCCGGCTGGCTTAGCCGCTGTTTCCGTAGCCGCTCGCATGGAGTGTCCTTTGAAGTTGCGAGTAAAGCTGAACTCGCCCAGCTTGTGGCCTACCATGTTTTCGGTGACGTACACCGGGATGAACTTTTTTCCATTGTGCACCGCGATCGTGTGCCCCACCATCTCGGGCACCACCGTCGAACGTCGCGACCAGGTGCGCAGCACTTTCTTTTCATTGCGCGCATTCATGCCCTCTACCCTCGTCTGAAGGTAAGCATCTACGAACGCGCCTTTCTTGGTTGACCGTGCCATAAATTCAGCCTCTAGCTGTTAGCTCCTAGCTTTTAGCTCTTAGCTAAACTTCAGATTCTTGTCATTCCGAGCGAAGTCCAGGAATCCCTACCTTCACCGGAAACTTATTTCGACCGCCGGCTCACAATAAACTTATCCGTACGCTTGTTGTTCCGCGTCTTGTACCCGCGCGTCGGCTGTCCCCATGGCGTCACCGGATGCCGACCGCCCGAGGTCTTGCCTTCACCGCCGCCGTGTGGATGATCCACTGGGTTCATCGAAACCCCGCGGTTCACCGGACGCCGTCCCAGCCACCGCGTGCGTCCCGCTTTGCCGATGGTGATGTTCTCGTGATCGATGTTGCCGACCTGGCCGATCGTCGCCATGCAGTCTTGCGAAATCTTGCGCGTCTCGCCCGAAGGCAATTTCACCAGTGCGTACTCCGCTTCCTTCGCTACCAGTTGCGCCGAACCGCCCGCCGACCGCACCATCTGCCCGCCCTTGCCCGGCTTGAGTTCCAGATTGTGAATCTGCGTGCCAGGTGGAATATTGCGCAGCGGCAGCGCGTTGCCCACAAGAATGTCAGCCTCAGGCCCGCTCACAACTTTCTGTCCCACCTTCAACCCTTCTGGCTGAATGATGTAGCGCTTCTCGCCATCGGCATACGCCAGCAGCGCGATGCGCGAAGAGCGGTTGGGATCGTACTCGATGGTCGCGACCGTCGCCGGAATCCCAGTCTTGTCGCGCTTGAAATCGATGATGCGCAGCTTGCGCTTGTGTCCGCCGCCGCGGTGCCAGATCGTAATATCCCCCGAGTTGCGGCGTCCACCGGTGCGCTGCTTGGGCTCGACCAGCGGCTTATGCGGATGCTTGCTGGTGATGTCGTCATTGACGATCGTCGTCCGGTACCGCAGCGTCTGGGTTGTCGGTCTGTATGTCTTGATTGGCATAATCAGCTCTTTACTGCCTTCGTTTGTCGTTGGTCGTTTGTCGTTGGCAAAATCGGCGAACGACTAGCGACGAATGGCCAGCGACGGTTTATAGATTCTGCGCGTACTCCGGCATCTTTTCCCCGGAACGCAACCGCACGTACGCCTTCTTCCAATCCGGACGGTAGCCCGCGAACTTCCCACGCCGCCGCTCTTTTCCCGGGTAGGTAGCCGTGCGCACCGAATGCACTTTCACTTTGAAAATCGACTGAACTGCTTCCTTGATTTCCGTCTTGGTCGCCTTGGGCGCCACCTGAAACACCAGCGTGTTCTGGTTTTCCTTGATGGCCAGGCCCTTTTCCGTAATCACCGGGCGGCGAATGATCTGGTATGCGGATTTCATCAGGCTACCTCCGCCGCTTTGTCATGCCGGGGACGCCGGCGACGCTCGCTGTGCGCCTTCTTCGTGCCATCGTCTTCTTTGGCTTTCGGCTTGTGCTGTCGTTTCGACGCCGAAGAGTTCAGCGAAACCTGCAGCTTCTCGATCGCCGGCTGCGAAAAAATCACGCGGTCGTAACGCAGCAGGTGATAGGGATGCACCTCATTGCTGCGCACCAGTTCGAGCCCGTCAATGTTGCGCGCGCTTAACCCCAAGTTGCGATTCTCGTGCTTCGCCTCTTCCACGATCAGCACTGTCGCATCCACCTTCAGCGAGTCCAGCGCCTTGCGGAATTCCTTGGTCTTCGGTTCTTTCACATCGAAGGCATTCACTACGATCAGCTTGCCATCCGCCAGCTTCGAGGCCAGCGCCGAACGCAACGCGCCCAGCAACTTCTTGCGCGGAAAGGTGTAGTCGTAAGATCGGGGTTGTGGACCATGCACCGTCGCGCCGTGCCGCCACAATGGCGACCGGATCGATCCGATGCGGGCCCGGCCCGTGCCCTTCTGCTTCCAGAGCTTCTTGCCGGAGCCGGAAACTTCCCAGCGCGCCTTGGTCTTATGCGTTCCGGCGCGCTGCGAGGCGCGGTAATGTTTCACCGCTTCCCACAGCAGGTCTTCATTGACCGCGCCGAAAATCTCGTCGGCAAGGTCCAAAGTCCCAACCTTCTCGCCGCTCAAATTGTGTATGTCTATCGTCGCCATATGTCTCACGTAGCGGCGGACGCATTCGTCCGCCCGCGTTTCCTTACGCCTTCTTCGCAGCTCTCTTCGCGGCCTTCAACGGATCCACCGTCGCCGATCCTGCGAATCCACGCCGTTCTCGCGGCGGCTTCTTCGCCTTCGTGATTACGATGTAGCCGCCCTCAGGTCCGGGCACGCTGCCTTCCACGACCAGCAGATTTTCGTCCTTGTCCACGCCCAGCACGCGCAAATTCCGCTGGGTCACGCGGGCATTCCCCATGTGTCCCGACATTCTCATCCCCTTGAACACGCGCGACGGGAACGCCGAACTACCGATCGAACCTGTTATTTGAAACATGGACCCGTGCGACTTCGGACCGCCGCCGAAATGATGCCGCTTCACCACGCCCTGAAAGCCGCGCCCTTTGCTAATGCCCACGATATCGACAAAGCGCTCGCCCTCGAAAATTTCGACCAGCACGCGGTCGCCAACTTTCACCGAGCCGTCTCCGTCCGGTGCGCCCTCAATCTCCAGCGGCACTTCGCGCATAAACTTCACCGGGGGAAGATTGTTCTTCGCCAGGTGTCCCTGCGCCGGCTTGGTCAGCCGCGACTGCTTCACAAACTCCACCAGTCCGATCTGGGCCGCCTCGTAACCGTCTCTCGTGGCTGACTTGTGCTGCGTCACCACGCAAGGACCAGCCTGCAGAACCGTGACCGGGCGAACGTCGCCCTTCGAGTCAAACAGTTGCGTCATGCCGACCTTCTTGCCCAGAATTCCCGCGACCTTCGTTGCCATTTCCTTCTCCGTCCCCAGCATGGCCTGTCATGCAGCTATTGGCTGGTGAGCTATTGCTCGTGAGCTTTTCCGCTCATGTGGGAACGGCCGCCTCGGCCGTTCCGCGCGCGTCAGCGCGCGTTTACTTGTGCTCTTTTCCGAACGCCTTAATCTCCACATCCACGCCCGCCGGCAGATCGAGCTTCATCAACGCATCGACCGTCTGCTGCGTCGGTTCCAGAATGTCGAGCAGCCGCTTGTGCGTCCGGATCTCAAACTGCTCCCGCGACTTCTTGTCCACGTGCGGCGAACGCAGCACGCAGTACTTGTTCTTCATCGTGGGCAGCGGAATCGGCCCCGCAATCTGTGCCCCAGTGCGCCGCGCGGTCTCCACGATCTCGCCCGTCGACTGGTCCAGGATGCGGTAGTCGTAAGCCTTCAACCGGATGCGAATTCTTTCTTTTCCAATCACAGTGTCATCTCTCTAACCCCTCCCGGCGTCTCCGGAAGGAAAGAACCAGCGGCAAGCCGCAAGCCGCGTTTAAGCTTTTAGCCTTTGGCTATTAGCTTTTAGCTTTGTCATCCTGAGGCGACGTCTTTTGTCGCCGAAGGATCCCTGCACTTCTTTCGTGTGGAGCGGGCACTCTTGCCCGCTTGCTAACAGCGCCGAAAACCTTAGCGGGCAAAAGTGCCCGCTCCACACAATCTGCTACTGAATAATCTCCGCGATCGTCCCGGCTCCCACCGTATGCCCGCCTTCACGAATCGCGAAGCGCAAGCCCTTCTCCATCGCCACCGGAGTGATCAACTCGATCACTAGGCTCACGT